>NZ_JAQZSM010000014.1 GCF_028745735.1 Roseinatronobacter alkalisoli | reverse complement strand
AACATACGGAACCATTATCGTTGATCTCGAACGGCATGTCGTGATCGATATCCTCGAGGATCGCACTGTGCAGAATCTGCGGCAGGCCATCGAAGAACAGATGAACATGCATGGTCGCGCGACTGGCCGAGCGCTCCTGTCCGATGCGGACAACATCAGCACGGACATTCACCTGCAGCGATCACGCCTCGCTCATCGGAAGTCTCGTGAAGAGATCTTCACGACAATACATGCGCTTCGCGAACAGGGGCTGTCTTGCAGCGAGATCGAGGGACGGACCGGGTTCAGGCGCCATAGCGTGGCGAAGTGGCTGAAGTCGGAAGTGCTACCTGACCGGCGCAGGGCGACACTGAAGCCGACGTCGCCCTGGTACTTTGAAGAAATCCTCGCCGTTTCCTGGAAGAAGTGAAACAGGCGGGGCAGGCAATTGTTTCACGAAATCCAGAGCCAAGGATATGAAGGTAGCTACTCGCATCTTCAGCGGTTACTGGCAGGGTGGCGCAGGGCCGAAAAACAGACGTCGACCGATCTTGTCACCAGTCCTGCAAGGCTTGAGCCCGTGCGGATCCGCAAACAGGCCATGCCATATCGCCGGTCATTGCGGCGGCTCTTTGTATCAAACCACGGGGTACATCGGCACCAGACCAGGCGCGAAAGGTTGACGCGTTGAAGGCCGGATCCCCCGGCTTCGCCACGATGCGGAGCCTCGCAATGCGCTTTAAGGGTATCTTGCGCGGACGACAATCTGACCCGCTTGATGCATGGATCGACAACGCCATCGAGTCGAACATCATCTCGATTATGCGATTTGCCTGCACGCTACACCGCGACATCGATGCGGTGCGCAATGCCATCGAACTACCTTGGTAGCAACGGCCAGGCCGAAGGACAGGTCAACCGGCTGAAGACCCTCAAGCGCGCGATGCACGGTCGAGCCGGTCCAGAGCTGCTCAGAGCCCGAATGCGTCATCACCGCCAAACAGAGTGAAGCAGAAACCAATTAAGGGCGACGCGACACAGGGCTTGGAGTTCGATGCGTGCGCGCTTGACGCGTCGTGCGGCAAGGGCTACGCGGCAGGTCAAAGCGAGCCATGGGGCAGACAACCATGAAAAATGTAGGGATCATCGGGGCCGGGGCAATCGCCTGCGGCTATGCAGCTTTTCTGGAACAGGCGGGTCATTCCGTGCGACTGTGGTCGCCAAGGGGCAACTGCGCCTCGCGCAGGATAAAGGCGGAAGGCGCGGTCGAAACCCCCTGCGAGCTGCGCTTCATCGATAGTGTCGGCACACTGGTCGATGGCGCGGATGTGCTGGTTCTGGCCTTGCCGGCCTTTGGTCATCGCGCAGTGCTTGATGCGCTGGCACCGCATATCCGACCGGGCCAGCCAGTGATCATCAGCTCTCATACGGCCTTTGGCGCGCTTTATCTGGGTGATCTGCTGACCGGGAAGGGGGTCGTCGCGCCGATCATCGCCTGGTCCACCACAGCGCTGACCGCCAAGATGCCCGCGCAGGATGTGGTGCGGGTTGGAAACCTGCGCGCGCGGGTGGATATGTCTGTGCTGCCAGAGGGGCAGGCGGATGCCGGACTGGCGCTTTGCACATCATTGTTCGGAGAGCGTTTTCTGCTACGCGATGATCTGTTGTCGATCGCGCTGAGCAATCTTAACCCGCAAAACCATCTGGGGATCGCCTTGTGCAATGCCACGCGCATGGACAAGGGCGAAATCTGGAGCCAGGTCGGGAATATGACGCCAATGGTTGCACGTCTGCTAGAGGCGTTGGACAGTGAACGGCTGGCCATCGCCGCGGGGCTTGGGCTGAGCGTCCGCACAGTGCATGAGCATTTTCACCTGTCATATCATGTACCGCAGGAAGCCGCGCTTGCCGACATGTTCGCCGAAATGCAGCGCCGGGGTCTGGGCGGGAACGGGCCTGCGACTCCGTCCAGCCGCTATGTGACCGAGGATGTGCCATTCGGGCTTGTGCCCATCATCCTGCTGGGGCGTTTGTCGGGGCGGCAGGCACGGCTGCATCAGGCGGGGCTAGACCTGATATCGGCTATGTATGGGCGCGATTTCGCGGTGGAATGCGACTTGATAGAGGCGCTGCGGCTGGACGAGCTGTCGCTGGATGCGCTGCGCGATGCGGCCCGGGCAGGTACAACCCGGGCAGTGCGCTGATCATTCGGCCGAGCGGGCCTCGGCCTGGGCCTGCATCGCCGCGCGCCTGGACTGGCTGGACCGGATGCTGCCATAGCAACCCCAGATCAGCAGGACTGCGGTGATTGCCAGAAATGTTGCGCTGATCGGCCGTTCGATGAAGACGGCGGGATCACCGCGCGAGAGCAGCAGCGTGCGGCGCAGCGTTTCTTCCATCAGGGGGCCAAGCACAAAACCCAGCAACAGCGGAGCTGCCGAAAACCCGAAACGTGCAAGAACATATCCCATCACCCCCATCAGGGCGACGATATAGATGTCAAAGGGGTTATTGCGCACACTGAACACCCCGATACAGATGAAAATCAGGATCGCGGGATAAAGCAGCCGGTAAGGTGTGCGCAGGATCGACACCCAGACCCCGATCAGCGGCAGGTTCAGGATCACCAGCAGGATGTTCCCGATGCCGAAGCTGACCACGAGGCCCCAGAACATTTCAGGCTGTTGCGAGATGAACAGCGGCCCGGGCTGGATGCCATGGATAATCAGTGCGCCCAGCATCAGCGCCATGGTCGCACAACCCGGGATACCCAGTGCAAGCGTGGGGACAAAGGCGGTTTGGGCGGCAGCGTTGTTAGACGCCTCCGGCGCGGCGATCCCTTCTATCGCACCTTTGCCGAAGCGCGACGGGTCACGCGCCACGCGCTTTTCCAGCGCATAGGCCATGAAGGATGCAATTGATGTGCCTGTGCCCGGCAGCGCCCCGAAAAAACTGCCGACGCCGGTGCCGCGCAATACGGGCAGGGCCGACTGGCGCAGATCGGTGCGGGTGGGCAACATGGAACGTAGGGTGAATTTCTCGCGGATCGCAGCGCTGGTCTTGCGGTTGACGCTGTTGATGACCTCGGCGATTCCGAAAAACCCCATGGCAAGGGCCACCAGCGAGATACCATCGCGCAGTTGCGCAAAGCCGAAGTGAAAGCGCGCAACGCCGGAGTTCACATCCGTACCTACCGTACCCAGAAGCAGACCCAGCACCACCATCGCAAGCCCTTTGGCGGGCGTTCCAGCCGCAATGGTCGAAGCCGCGACAAGCCCCAGTAGCATCATTGTAAAATATTCCGCCGGCCCGAATTGCAGGGCAATGGCGGCGATTGCCGGGGTGAACAGCACCAGCGCCAGAATGCCTAGCATCGAACCGATGAAGGACGCGATCGTCGTTACGAATAATGCCACGCCCGCACGACCCTGTTGCGTCATCGGGTAGCCGTCAAGGCAAACCACCGCAGAGGATGGCGTGCCCGGCAGGTTCAGCAGGATCGACGCGATAGAGCCGCCATATTGCGCCCCGTACCAGACGCCCGCCAGCATGACCAGCGCCGGGATCGGCGCGATGTGATAGGTGACCGGCAGCAGAAGCGAGATTGTCGCCAAAGTCCCGATTCCCGGCAGCACACCGATCAAAGTCCCCAAAAAGACCCCGAAAAAGCAGTAAAGCAGGGTTTCAGGCCGCATCGCTGTTTCAAAACCCAGAAGAAGCCCTTCGAAAACGCCCATCTCAGAACCCCCTCGGCCAAACGGGAATATTCATCCGCAGCCCGACACGGAAAATGACAAAAACCAGCGCTGCGATTCCCGCCGCGAGCAGCACACGCCCCTTCAGTGAGAATTTTCGTTCAGCCGAAGCGGCGAGCAACACCGCCGCCATGGTTGCGACGATCAGACCCAGTGGGCGCAGCGTGAACGCGAAGACAATGATCGCGCCGATCACGAAGAACAGTGTCTTCCAGTTGAATTCCAGGTCAGGCCCGGGGCGGGCAAGGGCGGGCAGGATGATCAGTGCGCCCAGCACCGCCAGAACCCCGCCCAGAACTACCGGAAAGAACCCCGGCCCCATCTGAGATACGCTGCCAAAGCTGTAGCGTTGCGCATAGATCATGGCGAAGATGCCGAACCCGATCATCAGGGCACCGCCAAGAATGTCGCCGATATCTTTTTGCTTCATCTGGTCCACTCCGGTAGTTTCGCGCGTGGCGGTGGGCAATGGGGCCGCGTCCGGCATCGGCGCAAAGGGCCGGCCGGACGCGGTCAGGCGCGCGCGGTTACTCTGCCTCGATGCCAGCGGCCTCGATCACCGCGCCCCAGCGGGTGTAGTCTTCGTCCATGACAGCGGCCAATGCGTCTGCATCACCACAGACCAGCGTCGCGCCAAGGCTCAGGTATCGTTCCTGTGTCTCGGGCATTTCACAGATATCGACGATGAGCTGGCTCAATTCATCGATACGTTCCTGCGGTGTGCCCGCAGGGGCAAGGTACCCGGCCCATACGGGGCTATTAAGGTTCTCGGCGTCCAACGCATCTTCGATCGTGGGCACACCTTCGAGGTTGGACAGCGACACGGGCGAGAATACCGCCAATACCCGGGCGTCACCCGATTCCACCATCTGGTCGATAGAGGCCGCACTGGTCACCATCAGCGGCACAATCCCGCCCAGAAGGTCCGCAAGGCCCGGGGCCGCCCCCTGATACGGCACATGCATCAAATCGATGCCCGCAGCCTGCGCCAGCAGCGCGCCGGTCAGGTGCGAAACCGAGGTATGCCCGGTCGAGGCATAGGCCACCCCGCCGGGATCGGCCTCGGCGGCGGCAATCACGTCTTCGATGCTTTCGAACGCGCTGTCGGCGCGCACGGCAAGGGTCATGGGCGTATCGGCGAAAAGGGCGACAGGGGCGAAGTCGCTTTGCGGGTCATAGGGCAGGTCGCGCAGATGCGGTGCGATGGTGATCGCCCCACCTGAGGCCTGCAGGATTGTCCAGCCGTCAGGATCGGCCTGTGCAACTTCGTCAGCAGCCAGCGAACCACCTGCGCCGGGGCGGTTGTCCACGATCACAGAATACTCAGTCCGTTCGTCGATATGCTGGGCATACCAGCGCGCCAGCGTGTCCTGCGCCCCGCCCGGGGAAAAGGGCACGACAATGCGAAGCGTATCGGCACCAGCGGCGTTTGCCACCAACAGCGCGGAACTGCAAAGGAATATTCGAAGCATATCTTACTCTCCTGTTGTTTGTTCGTTCGGGGGTAGTTTCAGTGTAGTTTTCAATGCTCTGCCTTCAGATTAACAGCCGTGTGCCGGGGGGGCAATCAAGGTGACATCTGTGCGACCATGCCTAGCGAAGTCCCGGGAAAGCATCGGGCATGAAGGTCTGTGGCAGGAACAGGAACAGCTGCGGAAAGAGGATCCCGGCCACAATGATCAACAGCACAAGAAGTATCAGCGGCGCAATCGCGACGAACGCCCGCGGGGTGGAGACATTGCCGATCTGTGTCGCGATAAGCAGGCAGATGCCATAGGGCGGTGTGATCAGCCCGAGTGTCAGAGTCAGCACCACAACCAGCCCCATATGAACATGGTCGATTCCGCCAACATTGGCGATTTGCTGGATGATCGGCAGGAATATGATCACCGCAGTTACCGGGCTAAGCACTGTTCCGATCATCAGAAGGAACCCGCCCACCATCAGCATCAGTCCGATCCGGGTCTGCGTGACCGAGATCATGAATTCCGCGACATCACGCGCGATACCCATATAAGAGATCAGCCAGCCCATGATGCCGGCCGCCGCGACCGCGAACATCGGCAAGGAATAGGCAATGACAGAATCCGACAGGATGCGCGGCAACTGCATGATACCGATCGAGCGGTAAAGCAGCATGGCAAGCGCCAGCCCGATCACGACAGCGATTGCGGCGGCCTCGGTCGCGGTGAATATTCCCAACGTGATCCCGCCCAGAATGATGACGGGCAGGACCATGGGCGGCAGGGCGTGAACGCCTGTCCGCGCGACGTTGCACATCGAGAAGCTGCCCTCGGGCCGAATGTCGAGTTTGCGCGCGATATAATAGGTGTAGCCCATCTGGCTCAACCCGATCAGAATGCCGGGAACAATGCCCCCCAGAAACAAGGCCCCGATCGAGACATTGCCAAAGGCGCCATAGATCACCATCAGAATTGAAGGGGGAATAATACCACCAAGCACACTTGAGGCAGCAGTCAGGGCCACTGCGAAGGCCGCAGGGTAGCCCGCCTTTTTCATTGCTGGTATCAGCACTGCGCCGATGCTGGCCGTGTCCGCCGCCCCAGAACCAGAGAGGGACGCGAACATCATCGATACCATGACGTTGATATGCCCCAACCCGCCGCGGATATGGCCCACGGTCGAATCCGCGAATTTCAGCAGCCGGTCGGTAATCCCGCCGTCATTCATCAGCCTGCCCAGCAGCAGAAAGAATGGCACCGCGAGCAGGGGAAAGGAATTTATCGACGCGAACATCTGGTTCACCACCGAAGTCAGCGGCAGGCCCAGTTGCCAGATCGTCAGCATCGAGGCCAGCGCGATGGCAAAGGCAATCGGCACGCGCAGGACGATAAGGACCAGAAAGCTGACGATAAGGGTGAAAATGGGAGGCATCAGTTCAGAGATCCTCTGGGGGGTGTTCTGCGGGCTGGCCTGATCGGAACCGCCGGATATCGTCAAGGATCACCTCGACCGAAAACAGTGCCATCGCCACACCCGCAACCGGAATGGACATGAATATCCAGGCAAGCGGCAGACGTAGCGCGACCGAAGCCCGCCGCCAGCCCATGCCGGTCAGGATATAGCCGTTGAACACCAGCACGTAGATCACCGGAATGCAGGCCAGCGCACCGAACAGCCGTAATGCGTTTGTAGAATTCACCCATGTGTCAGGCAAAATTTCTACGACATAATGCACCCGCCGCCGCAGCGCCACCGCTGCCCCCAGAAATACCGACCACACAAAGCACATCAGGGCGATCTCATCTGTCCAGCCGACAGAGATTACCAGCCAGTTCCGCGCAAGAACCTGATAGAAAATCGTGGCTATGAAGACTGCGAACAAGCTTCCGGCGATCAGCATGAACACCTGTTCGATCATCGAATTGACAGCGCGGAGGGTGTTCATTTTGTCCTCGACAAAGGATCACGGTGAAAACGCCCGGCAGGGGCCGCCGGGCGCAAGGTTGCTCAGCGCAGCTCGCGTACAGTCTGCAACAGATGGCTGACGCCCAGATCTTCGGCGATCTGATCGTGCAGATCGGCCACGCGGGCGGCGAAAGCCGAAGTGTCCACCTCTGTCACCGTTATGCCCTGCTCTGCGAAGCGTTCCAGAAGTTCTGTGTCGTATTTCACACCCATCTCTGTGCCATGCAGACCGGCCAGGCGGGCGGCGTCGGTCACAGCGGCCTTTTCTTCCTCGTTCAGCCGGTCCCAGGTAAGGGTGCTGATCGAGATATGGCTCATCATGATCTGATGCTCGGTCCGGGCGTGATATGGTGCAACCTCATAGAGGCGGCTGCCGTAATAGCCGCTGATCGTACTTTCGAACGCCTGTACGACGCCGGTCTGCACCCCGGTATAAAGTTCGGTCCATGGCAAGGAGGAGGTCACCGCGCCCATCGCCTGCCACATCCGCTGATCAAGTTGCGCGCCGGTGGTGCGCATCCGGACGCCTTCCAGATCGCCGGGTTCACTTACAGGGCCGGCCGCGCTGGACAGATTGCGCGTGCCGCCGCCGGTCAATGCCAGCAGGTGCAGGCCTACATCTGCCCCCGCCACCTGATCGGCGTAATAACCGAAGATCTCGCTCTCCGGGTCGGTCACTGCCTCAAACTCGTCCATGTTCTCGAACAGATAGTTCAGAGCGAAAAACTCGAAGCTGCGCACGAAAGGGGCAATATTGCCAACACCGCCGATGATCACATCGACCGTGCCGATACGCATTTCGTCCACGACAGTGGCGTCGTCGCCCAACTGGCCGCCGGGGAATATTTCGACAGTCAGGCCGGTGTTCGCCTCAAGCTCGGCCTTGAACAGTTCGGCAGCATCGATCCACGGATGAGGCGCGTTGACCACCGTGGCCAGACGCAGGGTCTGCGCGGCGGCGGGAACCGCGATCAGCATCGCAGCGCCGGTTATCAGTAGAGGTTTGATAAATTTCATGTCTGCTTTCTCCTGTTGTGGCAAGGGCGGCTTCTGGCCGCACTCGTTTCTTGGGGGGGTCAGATACGGTTGTCCACAGGTTCGCCCAGTGTGTGCATCAGGCGGTTCGCCCAGCCAAACAGTGCCGTGGACAATGTAAGATCAAGGATTGCCAGTTCATTCAGCCCCTGTTCGCGCAAAGTGTCGATATCCTTTGGTGTGATCTCTGGCGGGCATTGCGACAGGCGGACGCCAAATTTCAGGATAGCGGCTTCACGGGGCGGCAGATCAGCTTTCTCACCATCGAAAAACACCTTCTGCATGGTGCTTTCCTCGCCCTTGAGTTTGTTATAGCGGCTTGCATGTACCGCGGCGCAATAGATGCAGCGGTTCACGAAGCTGGCAGCGACTGCGCCCAACTCGCGCTCGGCCCGGCTCAAGCCACCTTCGTCATACATGATGCCGTTGAACAATGGCGTGCGCGCGCCCAGTGCCTGCGGGTCATGTGCCAGCACCAGCACGTAATCCGAGATTTTGGTGTTGGACGGCGTTTCGGACAGGGCGTCGCGCTGCTCATCGGTGGCGGTGTCCAGATCCACAGGGGTGACATGGGGTCGCCATTGCGGCACACGGGTGGTGAATTTTCGGATAACGCGGCTCATCTGGTTCCTCCCATCGCCCGCAGAACCTTGGCCACGCGCAGTTGATAATTCACGAAGGCGACAAGCCCGGCCAGACGCACGATATCCCCCTCGTCGATGCCCGCCGCGCGCAATGCGTCGATATCCTCGGGCGTCGCGTCGCGGGGGGAGAGGGTGATCTTGTCCGCATAAGCGATCAGGGCATCAAGGCGGGCATCATCGGCCCGCGTGTCGGGGGTGGCCCAGGCAGGTACGGTGGCACCTGCCAGACCGATGTAATGGTCTGCCAGGGCCGAATCCTTGCATATCTGCACCATGCGTGCGGCAAGTGCTGCGCGTTCGGTGAAGGAAATACTGCCCGGTGTCGCGGGACGCAGCGCCGCGTCATGGCTCGCCTGCGTCAGTTCCATCAGGCGGGAGCGGGTCCGCAGTGCCTCGGCCAGGGGACCGGTGGCAGGCACATTCGCCGCGCGTTCAAGAATGTGATCGTTCATTTTGCATCCTCCGGCCAGTCTGAGGCCCGCCATTCGTCGCCCAGAAGTTCAGGTTTGTCGTAATCCAGAAGGGCCTGCCAGTGTTTATTGACATCCTCGGCATAGAGGGCCCGCGCGATTCCGCCTGCAAGCCAGCTGGCCCCCTTGGAGATGCCGGGAATGTCGCCGCTGACTTTTCCCAGACTGACCGTGGCGCCGTAGTTGAAGCAGTAAATCCGTTTCAGCCAGGGGGCGGTGCCCGGCGTGCGTTCCTGAAAGGCGAAATCCCGGGCGACATAGGGAAAGTTGCCCAACTCCGGATGTACGAGTTCCGGCGGGGGCTGGTATACGTCGCGCCACAGCAGGATCTTGTCGGCATAGCCTTCCAGTTCGGGCCGGGCCGCTGCCTCGATGCGGAAGCCAGTGCCAAGGATCATAAAATCGCTGCGTAGCTCGCCCTTGGGGGTGGTGATCACGATCTCCTCGCCGTCCATCCGGGCGGATTGAACACCGGTGCCAAAATGGAAATAGGCGTTGGGATGTCGGCTGACCCGCAAGGTGGACCCCCGTGGACTGGGTGTCTGGGTGACAAAGGAATAATGCATGATCTTCCAGCGCCACATATCGCTGAGACCGGCATAGCCGTGGGTGAAGCCAAAGCTGCCGATGCCCATCATCTTGTTGATTGTGGGCATCTCGGTGCGGCGGATAAGATGGCGCACTTCTGATGCGCCGTGTTCCAGCGCCTCGGCTGCATTGTCCACCGCCGACGCCCCTACGCCCACAACCGCGACCCGCTTGCCGCGCAGGGCACCGAAGTCGATCTCGTCGGCCGAATGGGCCCAGGCGTGGTCGGGCAGCGTTTGTACGAAATCAGGGATGTTCGGGCCGCCGGTCCCGTCACGGCCTGTGGCCATCACCAGATGACGGGTCAGAATGCTGTCCTGCTCGCCGCCTTTCAGCATCAGGCGCAAGAGTTCGCCCTCGGGCACGACCCGGGTAATCTCGATGCCGTTTTCCACCGGCAGATCGAGGACATCTCGATACCAGCGCAGATAATCCATCCACATGGTGCGCGGGATTTTGTCCAGCGCATCCCATTCTGCAGTACCGAACTGTGCTTCGAACCAGGCACGGAATGTCAGGCAACCCATTCCGAAGGATGGCCCCGGCAGGGTCTTGGGCGAGCGCAGCGTCTCCATCCGTGCATAGGTGATCCAGGGACCTTCGGCCCCGGCGGGGTTGCGATCAAGGATGCGCATGTTGCGCATCCCGCCGGAAATCAGCGCGAATCCGGCGACCAGGCCGCACATGCCGCCCCCCATGACCACCACGTCATGCACATGTTCCCCGGTGGGCGAGGTGGTGGGCGGCACCCAGTTGTTCGCTGGCAGGTTCAGACAGTCCAGATCATAGCGCACGCGCGCGTTCAGGGCCTTTAGTCCACGCAGCTGTTTGGTCGGGCAGGGGTGTTGTGTGTTCATATTGTTCCCTCGTACATCGCGACGCTTGCTTTTGCGGCCTCATCGGCCTCGGCAGGCCACCAGAACCAGCGCAGTGCATCTTCCTCGGCGCAGGTATCGGGCGCAGGAACCGGTTGGGTCGTCTGTGCTGTCTTAACCAATTCGCGCGCCTTGTCCATGCATGCCCCGAAATCGGGTGGCAGTACAGGTTGCGGCCGCGCATCGAACAATTCCGCCAGATCGACAGGCATATCCGCCTGCGCCGCACCGCGCGCGCGCCAGACGCCATTGGACCGGTCGACATCATAAAGCCGCATCAGATCGGTGCCATGACGGGCGATGAAGCGCAGCGCGTCGATGACATAGGCAATCGTGGCTTCGTCGTGGAACCAGGTCAGTCCCAGTCGCGCCCAGCCGGGCCGGTACAGCGACAAGCCCCGGCTGACCAGCGCCTGATGGCGCGCTGCCTGTTCGGGGCCTATCTTCAGCAGGTCGTGGCCGTAAGGTCCGGCACAGGAACAACCGCCGCGTGCCTGAATACCGAAAATATCGTTCAGCATTGCGACGACAAGGTTGTGATGCAGATGTCGTTGGCCCACGCGGATATTGAGGCTGAAAATACCCAGCCGGTCAGTGCCTTGCGGACCCAGTACCTCGATTCCCGGTGTGGTGGTCCAGGCGTCCAGCGCGCGGCACACGGCTGTTGTTTCGCGGTGCTCCATCTCGTTTGCGCCGACCAGATGTTTCAGGCGCAACACCATGCCGGTGCGGATATTCTCCACGATGCCGGGGGTTCCCGCTTCCTCGCGCCGCTCGGGGTCGGTGACATAAGCATGGGCGTGTTCCGTGACATAGCTGACAGTGCCACCCCCCGGCAGGGCAGGCACCGGTCCGGTACACAGATCCCGTCGCAGGGCCAGTACGCCGGATGTGCCCGGCCCGCCCGGAAACTTGTGTGGTGACAAGAAGACCGCATCTAACCCGTCACCCGCGCCAGGTGTGCTTTCGGCCATGTCGATGGGAACATACGGACCGGCAGCGGCGAAATCGCAGGCAATTATTCCACCATGATCGTGCATTGCGCGTGCCAATGAACGCAGATCGCTGCACACCCCTGTCACGTTCGACGCCATGGAGAATGCGCCCAGCTTCAGCCCTGTGTCACGTCGACGGGCCAGTTCTGTGCGCAAGACGGAAACATCAGGTCGGCCATGCGGATCGGTCGGGATGCGAACCAGGTCCACCTCGGACTCGCGCCAGATCAGGTCGTTGGAATGATGCTCGAACGGGCCGACAAAGACCACGGGGCGCGGGTTCTGTCCCCGGTGCAGGCCCAGGATGCGGGCGAAGCGGTCGATCGCGCCGGTCGCGCCCGATCCGGTGAAGATAACCGCATGATCGTCGGTTGCCCCCAGCCCTTCCCGCACCGCCTTGCGGGCCAGTTCGCGCAGATGGGTAGTGTGCATGCCCGTCGCCGACGTTTCTGTATGCGTGTTTCCATAGAGTGGCAGCACCGACAGCGCGATTGCATCTTCGATGAAATCCAGTGCGCGGCCCGATGCGGTGTAATCAGTATAGACAAGCGGGCGGGGACCGAAGGGGCCGCAGATGGCCTGCCCCTCTCCGATCAGCCCCTCACGGATCCGTGTGATCCAATCCGACGGCACCGATGGGGAGTTCGGTGATGCGTTTGACCTGTTCCATCGAGAAACAGGAGGTGACATTGCTGAGCTCGACCTTGGCGATGAGGCGCCGGTAGAATGCATCATAGGATTGGTTATCCTGCGTAATGACCTTCAGCAGGTAATCGAATTCGCCCGCCAGCCTGTTGACTTCAATGATTTCCGGCATGCCGGAAACCACGAATTTGAACCGTTCCAGCCATTCCAGGTTGTGCCGGTCGGTCTTGATCATGACGAAGACCGTCAGCGCCAGCCCCAGTTTCGCGGGGTTCAGAACAGCGATACGCTTTTCGATATACCCTTCTTTTTCAAGGCGTTGAATTCGCCGCCAACAGGGTGTGGCCGAAAGCCCGACCACATCAGCGACCTTAGCAACAGACATGTTACCGTCAGACTGAAGAGTGACAAGTATTTTCTTATCGAAGTCATCAATTCGCATGAACGTACTACCATTTCGAAAAAAGTGAAATTTTTCATCCACCACTATAGCAATTAGCTGTGCTTGAGAAAACAATCATTTCATACAAATCGATCATCGCGCGCGAATCCTGCATGTTTATGCGGGTCTTCGGACAGTAGACGTGGTGCGGCAGCTGTGATTCATGAAAACCTTCTCATCGGCAAATGAAGGAAATCCAGGAGCGGGATGACACGCGCGCACCAGACAGACAGCGAACAGCAAGCGCGGCGGCAAAAGGAACGGAGCGGGCGGGCCCACGTTTCTATCTTGTTGGGCGGACAGACGATCGGCTGTCGATATGTCACCTGCCCGTGGAGGTTTCCAAATGAACAAGCTACTTTCAACCACAGCCCTTGTCCTTGCACTTGGTGTTCCGGGCATGGCGTTTGCACAGACGACTGGCTCTGCGGCGCAAACTGAAACGCAGCAGCAGAACGGCACAGGTTCTGCCTTCATGTCTGCGCGCGGAGAGTCGGATATCTTCGCGTCCGAACTGATGGGCCAGAACGTCTATGCACGGCTCACTGGCCAGAACGAAGCCCGTTCCAACGACGGTCAATCCAGCGCAGCAGAAGGTCAGGCAGCCGCGGCGGATGGGCAGGCCCGCGCTGATGACAATCAGGCGCGTCAGCATTCAGACGGCGGCGGTGGCATGTCGATGATGAACCCGTCCGATCTGGAGAATATGGAACATATCGGTCAGATCAATGAAATCATTCTGTCGAATGATGGTCAGGTTCGCGCGCTTATCGTTGGTGTCGGTGGATTCCTTGGTCTGGGCGAACAGGACATCGCCGTGACGATGGACCAGATCACATTTGCCTCGGACGCTGATGACCGGTCGCAGATCTATGTGATGGTGAATGCTGATGCCGAAATGCTCACGGAGGCACCGGCCTATGATCGGACTGCTGCAATGACCGACGCAACGGCAGATGCCGAAGGCACACAACAAGACCAACGTGCCCGGACAGGTTTCGCCGCCCCTCAGGTCGACCGTGAAGGTTATGTCCGTGCAGAGGCAGGTGATGTCTCTACAGAGATGCTGATCGGCGAGGAAGTCTATGACATGAACGACGAGACCGTCGGCACGGTCGATGACATGATCCTTGATGAAGACGGTACCATCACAAGTATCATCATCGATTTCGGCGGATTCCTTGGCATTGGCAGCAGCCAAGCCTCTATCGGGTTTGATGAACTGAGCATCATGACAACCGAAGGGTTTGCGGATGTGCGCATCTATGTTGATGCGTCCAAAGACCAGATTCAGGAACTGCCGCGCTATCAGGCGTCAAACTGATACCATCCTGACCTGTCAGCATGGCCAGACCGGCCATGACTGATCATGCCGGGACTTTACTGAAAAAGGCCGCACAATTTCTTGTGCGGCCTTTGTCGTCAGTCATCAGGGGGCAGTTCAGGCAGTATACTGAGGTATCGCCTTGAGCTTTTCTTTCGTGGTGTCCAGATTTACACGCACGGCAGACCCGCCTGTTTCGCGCTGGACATTCAACTGGTTGAACGGCAGCAAAACAGAATGCGCGCCCATGCCCAGAAATCCGCCAACGTCGACAACGGCGTCGGTGATCTTGCCGTCCGTTCCGACCCTGAGTGAGTTGATGGTGCCGATAGTTTCGTCATTGCGGCCGTATACCGTGGCGCTTTCGATATCGGATGCTTTCAGATCATGCGGTTCGACCCGCGCATAGCCATCGCGCACGAAGGCGAAGGCGCCGCCAGTGCCGGTTCCGGTCTGGGTATTGGCTGGTTGTGTCATAACAGTCTCCTTGATCCCTGTCGTTCGGGATTTATGGCAACAGGTGGCCCCTGTCGGGTTGTGACTGGTCGTGGAATATCTGGCGCGCGCTTCCGGGCAATCGTATCGGGAACACAGCCGGTTTAATCACGATCAGCTACAGAGAGAGAACGCGCGCGTATACCTGTCGTTCCACATGCAGCCTGCCTCAGGCGGGTTTTGCCAGAAAGAACCGGATCATCTGAGCAGATGCGTCCGGACCCCTGCTGTCGGTATATGATCCTGACTTCCGGCCACCGGACCAGGCGTGCCCTGCGCCTGTCACGGACCACAGTTCCAGCGGCCCAGCACCCGCCGATGCCGGATAAGTGCTTTTGATATAAGCGCGGCCACGTACTGATCGGGTAACGACTTGCGAAGGTATCGCATCTTTTCCCAGTGCAGCCGTGACGATGTTTACCGCATTGGAAGGGTGAACCGTGCTGTCACTGCCACCATGAAAGATGATGCGGCGCACGGATCGGGATGCCACCACGATGGCAGGGGTATGTTCCACAGCGCTGCCATTGCGCATGGCTGACATGGCAGAGATCACATCATTTGCCGCGCCTCTCGCCAGACCTGAATGGATTCCGGCACCTGCAAAAACCTCCGGATATTCATCGACAAGAATCGCAGCCATTGCGCCGCCTGCCGACAATCCGGCCACAAAGGTTCTGTCCCTGCCCACGCCGAGTTCTTTCATCAGCTTGCGCGTAAGCGCCGCCAGTATCGCAGGCTCGCCCGACCCTTTCGCCTGATCACCCGGCCTGAACCAGTTCCAGCACAAGGCTGCGTTGTTCTGCCGGGTTTGTTGCGGGTAAGCGATGGCGAGGCCATGTTTCTCAGCCAATTGGTTCATATGGGTGCCTGCAGCAAAATTATCCGGGGACTGGCGGCAACCATGCAGCATGATGATCAGGCCCTTGGGCTGTTTCGGCTGACTGGCTGGCAGATACAATTTATAGCGCCGTGCGCCAGCCATGCACCGATACCGCCGCGTAAGGTATCGCGCCCCGTCGGGAACCTTGGGCACAAGATGACGTTGCCCCGTGCTTGCAAACGCTGCGGGCATCAGGGGTTGCCCTGCGCGCAACTGGTTTACCGCAACGCCAAGTGACCGACCGACGGCTTGTTTTCGTACCTTGCGCTGCTTTGCCACTTTCGCATTGAACGCAGTCAATGGGGCATAGGCGGCATTGACCACGGTGATGGCCACGGCCTTTTGGGTTTTGCGAACGGCCTTGGCCTGGCCACGCAGGTGGCGCATATTGCGGCGCATCGAGGCCGCGAGACTGGTTGACATGAGATTTTCCTTGGCGATGGGCGGTCAGCATGGCCTACGTAAGCCGTGCCAACGCAACGACCTCCCTGTCCAAGTAACCCCGCAACCGGACTTGTGTTCCGAAAACGACGCGTCCTGCCACGCTGGCTTTCGGGCGTTTGGGCGGCAAACCGGATCGCGCGCTACGCTTCCTGCACATCAGCCGCCAACGCCATGCGCACCAGCGCGGGCAATGACGCGGCCCCGGTCTTGCGCATCACCGCAGCGCGGTGATTTTCGACCGTGCGTTGATTGATCCCCAGATCGGCGGCAATAATCTTGTTGGGTTCGCCCGCCAGGACATGTGCCAAAACCTGGCGTTCGCGGGCTGTCAGCTTGGCGAAGCGCTGATTGGCGATTTTGCGAGAGCCAGTTCGCGCGGGGCCGTTCCGCGCCATCCTGACGGCATGGCGAACACTTGCCAGCAGTTCCGCAGCGCTTGCGGGTTTTTCAATCAGGTCCGACGCGCCGGCCTTCATCCCGGCGACCGCCATTGCGGCATCGCCATGGCCGGTCAGCATCACTGCGGGCATCTGCGAATTCTCGGTCTGCAACAGGGTCAGAAGGTCAACCCCGCTCATTCCGGGCAAGATGGCGTCAACCAGCAGGCAGGCAACGGAATCAGGGCGCGGCAAGGCAAGAAAATCTTCGGCCGAGGCGTGACAGATAACGTTCCAGCCTTCTGCTTCGAACAGTCGGCGCATGGTTTCACGGATCATCGGGTCGTCATCAACAACATGTACCGTTGAATCGGATGCGTCCGTGCGCAGCGCTTTACGCGATCTTGCACGATGCGTTGCTTGTAGCATGTCGGAAATCAGTGCCAGCAACACCTGCGGCATTACCGGTTTGGTAACCTGCCTGAAATCTGTCGCGCCAATGGCTTTCAATGTCTCGGCTGTAATATCGCCTGTCAGCATGATGGTCGGCACCGCATTGCCCAGCACATCGGGAAGATCCTGGGCCAGACGCAGGCCGCTGGTCCCGCCGCGCAGATCGTAATCCGTCAGCAGCAGATCGGGCTGGGCTGCATCATCGCTGGCCCAGGACAGTGCATCCTTTGCATTCGCATGGGCAATGACTGTATGCCCTTCTTTGACAAGATATTCTTTCAGCAATTCCCGCAGCGGTCCTTCATCCTCTACCAGCAGGATGACACCGTGGCGGACTGCCGGGGGCGCAGCGGCAAGTGACTGCTGTACGGGCAGGGCTTCATCAGGTGCGGCTTCGACGATCGGAAGAGTCACCATGAAGGCCGATCCCTTGCCAGGTTTTGAACGGACATCGACCGGATGATCCATCAGTTTTCCCAGCCGCTGCACAATGGACAGGCCCAGTCCAAGCCCATGCCCGGCAAGCGCCTGTACTTCTGATCCCTGATGATAAGCGTCAAAAATCGTGCTGGTTTCGGATTTCGGCACACCGATCCCGGTGTCGTAGACCTGAACCGTCAGTGACGTGCCACGCCGCCGACAGCCCAACAGGATTCCGCCGTCCAGCGTGTATTTCAGCGCATTGGATAACAGGTTTCGCAACATCTGCTCCAGAAGTTGCGGATCCGTCTGCACCCATGCTGTGCAGGGCACGGAACGCAGTTTCAGGCGCTTCAGTTCGCATTGCGGCGCAAACTCATCCTCAAGGCGCTGCAGCAGGGGCGCGATGGCCACAGGCCGCATCACCGGACGAACTACGCCGGAATCGATCCGGTTCACATCCAGCATCGAATCCAGCATCGCTGTCATGGAGGTAAGAGTCTGGTCCAGAAGGGCGGTCAGCCGCGCCCCTTCGCTGGAACGTTTATGCCTTGCGATCAGCGCATTCAGCAGTGCCATTGCTTGCATTGGCTGGCGCAGATCGTGGCTGGCAGAGGCAAGAAACCGCGATTTGGCACGGGTCGCGCGATCGGCCTCCAGTGTGGCCGCGACCAGCGCCGCGTTTATGCTTTTCCGTTCGGTGATATCGACATAGGTGATCACCACACCCTCGAAATGCCCGCCTTCGGCGCGATATGGCTGGACACGGCGCAGGAACCATTGTGCATCAGCACCGGCAATTTCACGCTCGATCGGTTCGGAGAAGCGAAGCACGGCACGGGCATCTTCGGTTGGGTCATCATCGCGCGTGACCGAGGCAAGATCCGCCAGCGGGCGACCAATGTCCGACGCGATCAGGCGAAAGATCGCGCGCGTGGCAGGGGTGAAGAAACGGATGTTCAGATCGAGGTCCAGAAACAGGGTCGCGACATCGGTGCTGAACAGCACGTTTTGCAGATCATTGGCCGTGATGCGGTGCCGCTCCAGCGTTTCTTGCAACTGGCTGTTCAGCGCGGTCAGTTCTTCGTTTAGTGATTGCAGTTCTTCTTTCGACGCCAGAAGTTCTTCATTTGTGGACTGGAACTCCTCATTGATCGAGAGTGCCTCGGCACGATCTGCCCCATGCGCCTCTACCTCGTCTTCCAGATCGCGCAGCGCGTCAGATAAATCACTGCGCGTGGCTTCCAGATCGGCTTCCAGATCAGATTTCTGCCTGTCCTGAGCGGCGGCTGCATCAGACCCGGATGTTTCAGGGCGCGCACGCACAACATCAATAAAGCAGGCAAGAAACAGTGGTTCTGGCCCACCGGAGACAGTATGCAGGGCAATGTCAAATCCTGACGTCCCTGAAATGCGGCCACCTGTGACCCTTGCCAAAGGATTCCCGGCTTTACAGGACGCAACAGCCGCGCGGAATCTTACGCGCAGGCTTTTGGGAAGCATGCCCAGAATACCAGGACCAAGATGGCCCTGCGAAACCTTCAGATACTTTTCAGTGGGTCCAAGCAGGTAAACACAATCAAGTTGCGCGTTCAGCAATGCCGCCGCAGGCGCGTAATTTTCCAGCACCAGCCTTCTGCACAGATCAGCCAGAGAGTTGCGGCGACCTAGGGTCTGGCCGGGCATGAGGGCCGTTTCTTCCCGTTTTCCAGCGGCAAAATGCAAATCCCCGGTATGGCTTTTCCCGACCCGTTGCCATAAGCGAGAGTCCTTGTCGGCCACCGCAAAGCATGTATCGCCCTGACCCGGCATTTCTGCCGACCCGAGCAGCAGCAACCCCCCTTGACGCAGGGCAAAACAGCAGCGCGCAATCACCCGTTTCTGCGCTTCCGGTCCCAGATAGATCAGCACATTGCGGCAGGACACCAGGTCAATTCTGGAAAATGGCGGGTCCGACAGCAGATCCGCCACAGTGAAAACGATCTGGTCGCGCAGCGCCGAAGTGACCCGCCAGCCCCCGTTTTCTGGGACGAAAAACCTTGCCAGACGCTCCGGCGATACATCGGCCTCTATGTCTTTGGTGAAAAAACCCGCCCGCGCTGCGGTGATGGCATCCGGATCGATATCAGAAGCAAGGATCTGTAATCCGGCTTTGCTGCCGATGTTTTCCATGACCTCTGTGAACGTCATGGCAAGGCTATAGGCTTCTTCGCCAGTGCTGCACCCGGCCACCCAGACCCGTAGTGGCTGATCCGCTGCCAATCCTGCCAAAAGGTCGGGCACAACACGCGCGGATAAATGCTCGAACACCCCTGGGTCACGGAAAAAACTGGTTACATGGATAAGTAGATCAGCCGAAAGCTGCGCCCGCTCGTCAGCATCTGCTTTCAGAATGTCGAGATAGCGCGCCACCTCGCCCGCCCCAAGACCAACCATCGCCATACGACGCCCGATGCGCCGTTCCAACGTGCCAGGTTTGTAAAGCGCAATGTCCTGCGTCGTATGGTCGTCGAGAAAGGACAGAAGTTCTCTGTAATCCACCGCTGGCGCGATGGACGCGGGATCAGCCGTGTCGTGTTGCTCTGGCAACTGGTTCTTGGCGGGGCTGATCCCGTGCGGCGCGCGGCCTGCGAATTGTTCCAGCGCGGCAACCATTTGGCTGGCTGGCAGTGTCCGGGCGACAAACCCGGTTGCGATGGCGCTTTCGGGCATGCCGGGATATCCTGCGTCTTCTGGGTCTTGTGCAATCACCAGCCCCCCAGCCGCATGAATATCGGCGATACCCAGACTTCCATCTGATCCTGTGCCCGACAGAACGATGCAACCCGACAGCTCTGCGGCATCTTTTGCAAGCGAGCGCAGCAGAACATCATAAGGCAGCCGGACCGACTTACCGCCATCGGGTGCGGTCAGACACATCGTTCGTTGCGCGACTGTCAGGAAAACCCCGGGTGGGATGACATACAGATAACCCGCCTGTAACGTCATACCGTCCGCAGCCTGAACAACCTTCAGCTTCGTGTGGTTTGCCAGAAGATCCACCATCATGCTGTCATGCGAAGGATCAAGGTGCAGGATCAGGATGAATGCTGCCTGCACATCGCCCGGCAGCTCTTTCAGCAGCGCACGACTCGCTTCCAGACCCCCGGCAGACGCGCCAATCGCAATGACAGGCAGGCCGGTGCGCGCTTCGTGCTCGGACATGGCGACCTCCAGAGGTACATCATTTTGTACCTGCGATCACACCAGTATCAGAGTTCCGCACATCCCGAAACGTCAATCTTGCGCCTGCTGAGTAGTCACCGACAACATGAACCCCACGCACGCATGAGTAGATTCCGATCCTACCGACGCGCGCAGGAAAGCCGTAACTTCATGTCACGAAGCGTAGCGTGTCACGAGTAGGCCGGGCAGTCGGGCCAGTGAGAATGCAGCCGGGGCTTTCCCTCCCCTTCCTCAGCATCTGTAATTTCACGGTAATAGTTTTCTGACTGCCCGGGCGTGCTTCAGGCACGATCGCACGAAAACATCTGAAGGAGCCACCCATGCATCAGATCATCTATATCGTCGGCGCCATTGTCGTTGTCATCGCTATCCTCAGTTTTGTGGGACTGGCCTGAGCCAGCGCATCAGGACAAAGGATAATTCCAACGATTTCCGGGCGCGGTCGCCGCTATCTGCCACAGTTTGTAGCGGCCGGCAGCAACCTGAACGAAGAAGCGCCCAAGGTCTGTGTTGATGACGTGACTGCAGCGATAGCGGTTGTTCGCCAGTCCGCGACGGACGGGCATGGGATACCGGTGTCGCCTTCTTTCCGCGACTGCTGCTTCTGAACCCTGAAAGGAAAGACTCCATGCCTGCCATCATCGCCTGGTTTCTTGGTGTCCCGCTTCTGGTCATCATCATCATTGTGGTCCTTCTCTGAGCGCCAGCTATCCCGAACGTCACGCCATATCCGCGCCATAAGGAAACACCGATGCCCAAGAGAAATTCTGCAGCGCTGCTTATTCGTTTGCTTTCCGATGCCTACGAGGCTGATCGCCTGATCCGGCCAGCGAATTTTTCGGCGCAGAACAAGGCGCAGGCGGACAAGTTCAGGCACCAGCAACTGACAGCCCTTCGTCAGTTCAGCGATGCCCTGGAACCGCTGGACTGCGTTCAGTTGATGGCTGTGGACATCCATGACCGGCGCCCGGGATGACCTTCAGGCAGTAACCTGCACCGGATGCACAATCCGGTCCCGTAGTTTGTCGTCGCAGGCCGTATCGAAAGGCCCGCAGTGAAATGCCAAGGCCCATAACCATCAGGAGCGATCCAATGACCATTGAGACTCTGGACGACCTATTCCTTCATACACTGAAAGACGTGCTTTATACCGAACGCAAGATCCTAAAGGTGCTGCCGAAAATGGAGCGCAAGGCAACCGACCCGAAGCTGAAGGCGGCCCTTTCGTCGCATTGCGACGAGACAGAGACCCACGTTATCCGACTTGAAGAGGTGTTCAAGGGCCTTGGCAAAGCCGCGCGCGGCGCGAAATGCGACGCCATGGTAGGCCTGATTGACGAGGCCGATGGCCTGACAGCGGAAATAGATGATACCGGAACGATGGATGCGGCGCTCATCTCGCTGGCGCAGGCGGTCGAGCATTACGAGATTGCGCGCTACGGCACACTTGTCGCCTGGGCAAAGCAGCTTGGTTATCCGCAAG
This sequence comes from Roseinatronobacter alkalisoli, assembly GCF_028745735.1. GTDB lineage: Bacteria > Pseudomonadota > Alphaproteobacteria > Rhodobacterales > Rhodobacteraceae > Roseinatronobacter > Roseinatronobacter alkalisoli. The sequence continues at coordinate 97,548 of NZ_JAQZSM010000014.1, read as the reverse complement.
CGGCGGATCTTCTGAATGAAACATTGAAAGAAGAATGTGGCGCCGACAAGGCACTGTCGCAATTGGCCGAAGAACGCCTGAACGCGGCTGCCTGAACTGCGTGTTTATGCTCATGGGTACGCATATCGGCAGCCTGCCGCATCACAGATCAAATACCAGACACATTCTCAGAGAGGACTCTCAATGACCGAGCGCCATCCCTTTCACGTTCTGCTGACACCACAAACGCGCGCCTTGAAGCAATTCGCATTTCGGCTGACCGGAAATGACCACCGCGCCGAGGATCTGGTTCAGGTGACGATGCTGAAGGCCTGGACCAAGCGCGACAGCTTCAAGCAGGGCACAAATCTGCGCGCATGGTTGTTCACGATCCTGCGCAACACTTTCTATTCGGATTTGCGGAAATACCGGCGCGAGGTCGAAGATGTCGATGGCCTTCGCGCCGCTGCCATGTGCGAGGAACCGCGCCAGGACCATGTGCTTGCCCTGAAAGAACTGATTTCCGCGATTGGGGAGTTGCCACAGAAACAGCGCAAACCGATCGTTCTGATGGGTGCCTATGGGTTCTCGCAACTGGAAGCTGCGGTGGCCTGCGGATGCACGGTCGGCACAATCAAAAGCCGGGTCAGCAGGGGGCGCACAACCCTTTGTTCCGTGCTGGACCATGAGATGACCGGACAGGACCGCGCCCCGCGCCAGATGCCGGAACTGTAACACCTCCCACCCCCGGTTCAGGTTGGCACGCCTTGCTCGGTTTCAGCCGGCTGCAACCCATCCTGCGCCCAATGGGCGCAAAGATGAATCACAATCACGATCATGGTAATCGGCACCACCGCCACAATCGCGAGCATGGAAATGCCCAGCGTATCGGCGACTAGGCCGCTTTGGCGGCCAAGATAGCCGCGCCCGAAATCACCGTTGATGTTGAAGAAGCAATACCAGATCACCGGGCCGACGAATGCCAGAACCGCTAGCGTGTGCACAGCGTCCGCCAGATAACTCAGCACATGCGGACGACGGGGAAACACGCTTTGCATCAGCACTGCATCGGTCTTGGACTTGAACGACAGCGTTGCCCCCAGAAGGCCGGTCCAGACCATCATGTAGCGCGCGACATCCTCGGTCCAGACCGGGGGCGACGAAAAGATATAGCGCGCGATGACCTGAAGCATCACAGTGCAGAACATCACGATGATCGCGGCGACAGAAACCCGCCGGATGATGGTGTGCAGTAGATCGCTTGCAAAGATGATGGAACGGCGCATGAGGGATCAGCCCTTGTTTGCGATGGATGGCGCATGGCGAAAATCCGCCATGCAGCCGGATTTCAGCGCGTTTCTTCGGCCAGTGCCATCCAGCGTTCGGTGTCCTCGGTTGACATCACGCTAGATTCATAGACCGATTGCGCCCCTTCACGAAAGAGCGCGCGCTCTTCAGCTGTCAACCGCTGAACGCTGACGCCAAGCTCCTCAAGCTCGCTCAGCACAGTGTTCGATGCCTCTTCAAGCCATGCGCGGTTTGCCCGGTCGGCTGCGGTGACGGCCTCGTCCAGCACGGCGCGTTCATCGTCGGACAGGCTTTCATACCATGACCGGGATGCCAGTGCCGCACGAATGGGAATAATCACCCCCGCGTCCGAGAAGTTGCGCACCACATCGGTCTGACCAAAGGATATCGGCACGAAAGGCGAGTTCAGATACCCGTCTACAACCCCGGTCTGCAGCGCGGTCATGATCTCTCCCCAGGACACGATTGTTCCCGATGACCCCCAGGCCGCATACATGGCAAGCTGCGCATCATCCAGCGCCCGCATCCGCAGGTTGGACATGTCAGCGGGCGCGCGGATCGTGGCATTTGTGGTGATGAACCCCGAAGCCGGGCCGATGGGAACGATCGACAGAAGCACCACATCATGCGGTGCCAGATTGGTGTTCGCCTGCGCGAAGATATCCCCCGCCTCTAGTACGCGGTCCATATGTGCTGCGTCTTCAAAGATGTAGGGCAGCCGCAACCCATAGAGTGGGTTGTCGATCCGGGCGACCGCGCGCACATCCGAAACGGAAACCTCCAGTAGGCCGGTTGATATCTGGTCAAAGATCTCATCCTCGTTGCCGATTGAACCGCGCGGCATCTGGCGGACTGTCATGCCATTGGCTGTCAGCACTTCGTCAAATGCAGCGACCCAATTGTACGATCCGGATGTCGCCATATCCGGCGGAGTGTCGAGCGCGATTTTCACTTCTGCTGTCGCCATTGTGGCGGCCATCAGCATGCTGAAAGCCAGTGTCGGGATTTTCATTGCGTTTCCTCCTTCTCCATTTGCGTCAGTTGATGGCGAAGCCCAGTGCGCGCGGCAGCGCCAGAGTGATTTCCGGAAAGCGTGCAAGCACGAAAAGCAGGGCAATCTGTACGCCTATGAACGGCATGGTCACCCAAGCAAGCCGCCAGTAGTTCAGCGAGGTCAGCGCCGACACGACGACCAGACATTTCCCCAAAGGGGGCGTGATCAGACCGATGCAGAGGTTCAGACAGATCAGAATGCCCAGATGCACCGGATCGACGCCCTGCGCGATGGCCTGTGTTGCAAACAAGGGCACCATCAGGGTTATCGCCACCGTTGTGTCCATGATCATGCCGACCAACAGGAAGACGATCATCAGGAAAACCAGAAAGCTGAAGCCCGTCAGCCCCATCGCCTCTACCCAGCGGGCGAGCGCGCCGGACCAGCCCATCTGGCCGGCCAGATACCCCAGAATGGAGATTGCAGCGAGTATGATGAAGATGGTGCCGGTCAGCCGCGCCGTGGATTCGATGGCCTCCAGCAAGATTGACCAGCTCAGCCCGCGATAGGCCAGCCCGGCCAGCACCGCGACAAGAACAGCGATAGCCGAGCCTTCGGTCGGTGTGGCAAGACCCAGCACCAGCGTACCCAGAATGACCAGCGGCAGGCACAGCGCGGGAAGCGCGCGGATCAGGCTGGGCAGGAAGGGTGGCAGATCGTCGCTTTTGCCGCCCGGATGGTTGTACCGGTGCGCCAGAAAGGCATTCAGCGCCAGAAGCGCGGCGGCCAAAAGCAGGCCGGGCACGATACCGGCAACGAACAAAGCCGCCACGGATGTGCTGGTCAGCCCGCCATAGATGATCATGATGATCGACGGCGGAATGATCGGCCCGATCATGGATGACGCTGCGGTGACCGCGCCTGCATAGTATTTGTCATATCCCCGGCTGACCATCTCTGGCACGAATGAACGTGAAAGCGAGGCACTGTCGGCCACTGCCGAACCGGACACACCGGCAAAGAATACGCTGGTCAGAATGTTTACATGCCCCAGCCCACCCTTGTACCGCCCGACGATGGACAGCGCGAAATCAATCAGCGAGCGCATCACCCCCGCGCGGGTCATGATTTCGGCGGTCAGGATGAAAAGCGGCATCGCCATGAAGGCGAATACATCCAGTTGCGAGAAGATCCGCTGCGGCATGATCGACAGAAACTGTGACCGGTCCATGGCGATGAATGTCGCCACGGAAACAGCACCCATCAGATAGGCAAAAGCCGTGCCGCTGATCAGGAAGATGATGAACAGGATGGGGATAAACCACATGTCAGGCGCCCTTTCTCAGACAGCCGTAGGCGCGGCAGCGGGTTGATGGCCGGGGCGCGCGCGGCGGTCGATGATGCTGCGCGGGTCAATCGGGGCGGGTGTGAGCGTGGCGAAATCGGGCTTGGGCCGTGCCGTATGCGTGTCTTGTTCCAGCAGCGCCTCTAGTGACCTTGCGGCCGCCAGCAATGCATTGTCGCCGCGCACCGGGCCAAGAAGCTGCAGGCCAAACGGCATCCCCTTCGCATCGCGCCCAGTCGGAAGTGTCAGGCCGGGGCCACCCATAAGTGACCCGCGATAGGTCAGGGCAAGCCAGCGATAGTAAACGTCCTGCTTCTGGCCATCGATCATATCGGCAAAGGGTTCAGTCCATGGAAATGGCGAAACCGGCGCGGTGGGCAGAAGGATGATATCGACATCCTGCATCAGCTTGTTGAAACGGCGCAAAATCCGCGTCTGCTCGGCGTGTGCCCAGGCGCGTTCGCGCAGGCTCATCTCCAGCCCCATTGCCACATTGACCCTGATCTGGTCGGCAAAATCATCCGGTTTGTGCGTGACTGCATCGCCAAAGGCTGCGACAAAGCTTTCGGCGCGCAAGATATCAAACACCCTGTCCATATCGCCCAGCGACAGGTCAATTTCAGTTACAGATGCCACATGCGGCACGATACGCGCAACGCGGTCGCGGAAGGCTGCGCGGATAGCGGGGTCAACGGCCACCCCGCCGAAATCTTCGCTGATGCCAACCCGCAGTTGCGCCAGTGGTCTGGCGGCGAGGGCGTCAAAGCGGTCAGCGGAGGAGGGGGCAGAAAGCGGGTCATCCGGATCATGGCCCTGAATGCAGCCCAGCATCAGCAGCAGGTCATCCATGTTGCGCGCCATGGGGCCAAGCACCGAAATACCCGACCAGCCAAGCGACCGGTTGGGATGGGCGACAACATCCACCGAGGGGCGATAGCCGACCACCCCGCACAGTGCCGCCGGAAGCCTGAGCGAGCCGCCGGTATCTGATCCCGTGCAAAGCGGCAGCATATCAGTGGCCAGCGCCGCAGCCGACCCGCCCGATGAACCGCCGACAATCAGGCGCGTGTCAAACGGGTTGCAGGTGACGCCCCAGACCGGGTTGCGGGTGTTTCCGCCGGCCCCGAGTTCGGGCACATTGGTTTTCGCCACGATCACCGCGCCGCTGTTGCGCAGGCGCGAGACGATCAGTTGATCGCTTGGCGCAACATGATCACGGAACAACAGGCTGCCATGGGTGGTGCGCAGACCCTGAACATCCTGCATGTCCTTGATGCCCACGGGAACGCCGTCAAGGCGGCCAATGGGGGCGCCATCCGCCCAGCGACGGGTCGACGCCCGCGCCTGTCGCACCGCGCCCTCGGTATCAAGAGTGGTTACGGCATTGATCATCGGATTCCAGCGCGCAATCTGCGCAAGGCAGGCGTCAAGCACATCGTCGGGCGTGATAGTGCGCGCGGCGAAACCGCGCGTCATTTCTGCGGCGGACATCTGTGCCAGCGCGTTCTCAGCCACTGAAAACCCCTGCGGAACGCGTGGAAAACGGCCTCATCCCAAGTTTCTCCCCCAACCTGATCAGAAGAGGCTAGGGGCAAAAGCCGTCATAAAAAAATGAAATCTTCGCCGTTGATCATAACCATTGGTTAATCTCCAAGTTGCGCGGCGCTTTGCGAAAGGCATTGCAGAAACAGAACCGTGCTCTTTGCTTCCTGCATGTCGGTGCGCCAGTAGCAGCGCACTTCTGACAGCAGATCACCCATTTCGACCGGCAGGATAACCAGATCACCACGCTGTGCATGGGCCTGCGCAAAACTCTCTGGAAACAGCGTAAGAGACTTTGATTTCTTTAATAATTCCATGTTTAGCATCAACGACACGGACGAGATGAATTTTTCAGGCATTGCCAGCCCATGCTGCGCAAGCATCGAGGCTATAGCCTGCCGGGCGATAGATCGCTCATGAGGGAATATCCAGGGCCAGCGCATCGCATCGGTCCATGACAGAACCCGGCTGCGCGCCAGCGGATGGGCCGGGCCAGCGGCCACCGTTAACCGTTCGTTATATAATTTGCGTTGGGCAATGCCCGGATACTCCTGCGGCTGCCACGCCCGCGCGATCAGATAGTCAATGCTGTTGTCGTTCAGCAGCGGCAACATCGAATTGAAATGCCCCTCAATGATCGACAGGTTCACATTCGGCGCGATATTACCCATGAGCACGACCGCCTGCGGCATAAGGGTCGGCGCCACTGAACCCACCACGCCGACCGAAACTGTACCCGAAATCCCGGCCGCAATGGCGTCAATGTCCAGTGCGGCGCGTTCGATCTGGGTCAGCACTTGCCGGGCGTGCCGTGCCAGCTGCACGCCGACGGGTGTCAGATAGAGGCGGTTCCTGTCGCGCGTGACAACCGGCCTGCCGACGATCTGCTCCAGTTCCGTTATCTGTTTGGAGATCGCGGGCTGCGAGACATTCAACGCCTCTGCCACACGCGCCACCAGACCAAGCCGTTCGAGGCTTTCGAGCATCCTGAAATGTCGCAGCGTCAGCCTGTTGTGCCATCGGGTGTCGGACAAAGCGGCCTCCGGGGTTCAGATACATTGCGCATCATAACCGCCCCGGCGTCAGCCGTCGACACCGGGCGTGTTTTCAGCCGGAACGCGCAAGCCGGGTCAGCCAGTCATGCACGTCAGTCACTGTCCGCAGCGTGTGGTGGGCCTGGGTTTGTATTTCAGGTCCGATCCGAACTGAAATGCCGCTGTTCCGGTTGGTCCATTCAAAGCCGATTTCATCGGAAGTGTCGTCGCCAAGAAACACCGGAATGCGGCCCCGGAACGGCGGGCGTGACATGAACCATGCGATGGCCGCGCTTTTTGTTGCCCCTTCCGGCAGAAACTCTGCGCCTGCATGCCCTTCAAGCAGTCTATAACCTGCGGGAAGGCGGGTCAGGGTGTTCCGGCAAGCGGCTATGACAGCCGGCAGGGCCTCGGGCGCGGCGCGTGTGTGAACGGCAAGAACCGGGCCTTTATATTCGAAATAGACACCCTTGGTTTGCGAAAACCGCTTTTCCAACTCCGTGAAGACCGGGGTCACTGCGGCGGCGGCTTCGTGCCCGCTTTCCAGTTCATCGCCCAGCATCCGCTCAATCCCGAAGGTTCCAGCCGCCGCAAGGCCTGTCTGACCGAACAGCCGTTCCACCATCGCCAGATTGCGCCCTGTTACAAAGGCCACTGCACCATCAAGCTTTCGGTTAAGGTCACCCAGAATGCCCGGCAACGCTGGCGGGACAATGACAGCATCAGGGTGCGCGGCATGTTCGACCAGCGTACCGTCGATGTCCAGAAACAGGGCCGTTTCTGTCAATTCAGGTACTGGGGGTTTCTGCATCATTTCTCTCACTGGTTAGGATTGCTGGCTCTGGCTGTGCCCTGAAGGTGACGCGGCGCAACCGGTCCTGCACCGGCCCACCCCGTTTCAGAAGCTGATTGCGGCGACGAAAATGTACAGCGTCTTCCAGCAAGCGCCCGGCCCATCTGTAAATATTCTTGCTGCGCACCGTTTCGCGCATGCGTCGCATGCGCGCGGCCTGCTCATCCGGCGGCATTTCAAGTGCAGATTTCAACGTGGCGGCAAGCTTCGAAATATCGAAAGGATTGACTGCCAGTGCTTCGGGCATTTCCTGTGTCGCTCCGGCGAAGCGGGACAGGATCAATACGCCCTGTTCATCGCGACGTTCGGCGACAAATTCCTTTGCCACAAGATTCATGCCGTCATGCAGGCTGGGAACAACACATATATCGGCCTCGCGGTACAGGTGGCGCAGATCATCGCGGTCAACATGCCGGTCCATGAACAGCAGCGGCGTATAGTCAGGGGTGCCGAAGCGATCATTGATCGCTTCGCTGAGGCGCAGACACTGCTTGTGCAGACTGCGGTAGGATGCAACCTCTCCGCGACTGGGGGCGGCGACATAAAACAGATGGATATTCCCGCGCCATTCCGGATGAAGGACCAGCAATTCCTCGAAGGCTGACAGGAATTCGGGGATGCCCTTTGTGTAGTCAAGCCGCCCCACCGCAAGGATCAGTTTCGCCCCGGACTTGGCGCCCATGGCCTTGCGGGCACTAAGTGTGGCAGGCATCTCTTGCCCTGTGGGATCGGGGGGCCAGGCGATGGAAATCGGGTAGGTCCGGACGCGCGACAGCTTGCTGCCATATCGCACTGAACAATCTTCGGGATTGATACGGCTTTCCAATGTGCGTTCGACACAATCGATGAAGTTTATCCGGAACAGCGGAACCTGAAACCCGATGATATCCGACCCCAGCATCCCGTCCAGAACTTCCGCAGCATGGGGGCAGATGCCAAAGACCTCGGCGTTTGGCCATGGGATGTGCCAGAAACTGACAATGGTAGCATTCGGCAGGCGTTCGCGGATCATGCGCGGCAGAAGCGCGAAATGATAATCCTGCACGATCACGATGGGCGAGTCAGTGCGCGCCTCTTGCTTCACCGCGTCGGCGAAACGGGCGTTGACCGCGCGGTAGTGGCACCAGTCCGCCGCGCGGAAAACCGGGCGGACAAAGGCATTGTGACACAGTGGCCAAAGGCTTTCATTGGCGAAGCCGACATAATATCCTTTCTCCTCTTCCGGGGTGATCCAGACGCGGCGCAATGTGTAGCCCGGATTGCCGGGGGGAACCTGAATCCTGTCATGGGCATCCACAGTTTCGCGATCCGCCGACCCGCTGCCATGGGCAATCCATGTCCCACCGCAGCCGCGCGCGATCGGTTCCAGCGCAGAAACAAGCCCGCCTGCCGGTATCTCGCACCGGATGCCATCTGTTTGCGTTGTATGCACATAGGGCTCGCGGTTTGACACAAGTATCACATCCGTGCCCGCCAGTTCATTCCTGATAAGGGTGCGCAAGCGCGTCACATCCCAGTCATCGGGGTTGCGGGCGTGAGTAATCATTTTGGGGGCTGGTGTGTCGAACTTCCGGGATGGCGCTTCTTTCACGCCCGTGTTGGTCTGTGACACGGCGGTTTCTGCCCATCCGGGCCTTAGGAATGTCCTGATCCGGTCGATCATTGCCGCCGGGAAAGGGTCGTGGTCGGAAGTGTCATCCTGCGTGCTCATCTGGACCTGCATTGTTCTGCGCTAGATCATGGGCGCGCACCTGATTGACGGAAGGGCCGTCTGGTCGACTACGGCCCGGCTTCAAAGAATAGGTCTGTGTTCGTTAAACCCTTTCTACGCGGGAGTTGTTCCAACCGGTCATTCCAGATGATGAACGAGCGTCGGAATGGACGCGCAGCCGGGCCTGTTGATAGCGCAGGCCACCTGGTCATCCCTTCGATGGAATTCGATACAGACCTTTGCACCACCGATATCAAGGTTTGTGACACTGACATGGTCGATTCCGGCGGGCAGACTGGGGGCCACGACCCGGATTTCCCGCGCGTAGGCATCAATTTGCAGGCCCAGCGTCGTTTTCAATAACAAAAATGCCGAAGCCGCTGCCCATGCCTGCGGCATGCAGGCGACCGGGTATCCAACCGGCCCCTCACCTGCGACCCGCGCAAAGCCGCAGAACAGTTCGGGCACACTCTTGTCGAAATGAAATGACGCTTCAAACAGCCGGGCAAGCGCGCGCGCTGCGGCTTCGGGTTGGGCGTACTTGTCAATTCCCGCGCTGCAGATCGCTGTATCATGCGGCCAGACAGAGCCGTTATGGTAGGAAAGCGGGTTGAAGCGGGCCTCGCCGATGGCCACAGTGCGCAGGCCCCAGCCCGACAGAAAATCAGGCTTCAGAAACGCCGCCGCCACAGCCTGCCCGCGTTCAGCGGAAGGCAACCCGGAATACAGTAAATGCCCTGCGTTCGTCGTTCGCACAGCGCATTGCTTTGAGGTACCATCCAGCGCAATCGCGTAGAAATCCTGTTCCGGCATCCAGAACCGGTCCTCCACAGTCTGGCGCAGACGATCGGCACTTATGCGCAACGTCGCGCTGTAGTCTTCGTCCCCTCTGCGGGTGGCCATCTCTGCCATTCCGGTAAGCGCCAGATAAGCATAGCCCTGAACCTCCACCAGACTGATCGGGCCTTGCGCCAGTGATCCATCTGCATGGAATACTGCATCCGCGCTGTCCTTCCATCCCTGATTTTGCAGGCCGGTATTATGGGCACGGGCATATGAAACCAGACCATGTGCGTCTTGCGCACGTGTGGTCTCGATCCATGAAACCGCATCCCGGAGTGCGGGCCAAAGCGTGTCGATAAACGCGTCATCGGCAGTTCGCTGGGCGTATTCGACGGCCAGATGCACAAACAGGGGTGTTGTATCGACGCCCCCATAATACCGGCCGAAGGGGACTTCGCGCAGCTGCGCCATTTCGCCGCCCCTGATTTCATGCAGGATCTTGCCCGGCGCGGCGTCAGAAAACTCGTCATACCCGTGGGCTTGTGTCCCGGCGAGAAAGCGCAGCACACCACGTGCAAGATCAGGGTCAAACCAAAGCGTGGCAAGCGCTGTGATGATACCGTCCCTGCCGAATGCAGTGGAAAACCACGGAATTCCGGCAAATGGATAGGGGCCGGTGTCCAACTCAGACGACAGAAGCGCTATATCGGCGCGTGTGCGGCTTAGCCAGTCGTTGAACAGCGGGCCAGAGGTCTGGATTGTTGCCCCTCTCTGGCGTTTGGTTTTCATGGCCCGATGCGCGGCGGCCAGATTTTTCCTGTGGCGCGACCGGCCCGGTTCCGTGCGATCAGCGCCTGCCTCCAGATACAGAACCCGGCGCGCACCGCGCGGCACCTGCACCACCAGACGGATTTCGCGCCCCTCTGCGGCGACAGTGATTGGTTGCGACACGCTCAGATGCAGAGATCGTGTTTGTCTGTCCAGTCCTTCATACGCAAAACCAACATGGTCGGGTCCGGTTTCGATCGGCAGCATGCGGCCGCGCGCAGCACGGTTCATGCCCCGCACTTCGAATATATCGCGAAAATCCGCAGCGATCTGGAAATCCAGTGGCAATTCCAGCGGGGTAAGCCCGTAATTCGTGATCGCAATGCGTTCGAACATCCGCCCGCTCCTGACAAAGCGCGTGCGGTTCACATGGATGCTGCCCTGTGCAAGGGGCGCGCTGGCGTCAAGCATGACGCTGGCATTGGTCAGGTTGACCTCGAAATACACGTGATCCCCGGAAACCGCCGATCCAAGCAGCACCGGGCGCCGCCCGCCGATGCGCAGCACAAAACAGGACAGAAGCCGTGTGTCGTCATGAAAGAAGCCGTCTGCAAACCCCTCGATGTCGCCGTTTGTGCCCGCCAGCAGAAAACAATCCGCATCTTTCAGCGACAATTGGCGGATACCAAGATTGGGCGCATCCTCATGATCAGCCATTGCTCTCAGGGGGTCGACCATATGTTCGTCAAATGTCGGGATAGGGGTATCCATATGCGGCCTCCGGCCTTGGGTTCATAGAACCGCGCTGACAGGTCTGTCGGTGCGAAGCAGGTCCTGATAGGTTGCGACGTATTCATCGACCATGCGTGCCGCGTCGAAACGACGCTCGAAGCACTGCCGCACCTTGGCGCGGTCCAGTGCCAGCGCCAGGGGCACGGTCGCAATCGCCTGCGCCATTGAGTCCACCACGAAACCTGACAGCCCTTCGTCGATGATTTCCGCCATCGCACCATTGCGCCAGACGATTGACGGCGTGCCGTGTGCCATCGCCTCGATGACGACAAGGCCGAAAGGCTCCGGCCAGTCGATGGGAAACAGCAGTGCCGCGGCGTTGCCAAGAAACTGCGGCTTTTCCGACTCCGATATCTCGCCGATATACTCGACCCTGTTCCCGTCGAAATGAGGCTCGATTTCCTGCCGGAACCATGCGCGGTCCTCTTCGTCGATCTTTGCCGCTAACTTCAACGGAAGGCCCGCCGCTGCTGCAATCGCGATGGCCCGGTCCGCCCGCTTATCGCGAGAGAAGCGGCCCATGAAAGCAAGATATTGCGGTCCGTTATCCGTCTTGTTCAGCGGCGCCGGTGCATAAAGATCAACCGGGATCCCGTGATAGATATTGGCGACCCAGTTCGCCTGCAGCAACGGTCGACGCTGGCTGAGCGAGATCGAGTTCATCGGCATGTCGGGCCAGTGGCCAAGTGCGGTGGGTAAGTCGGCATAATCCAGCCTGCCATGGGGCGTGGTCAGCGTCTTGGCTGCGAAATCCGCAAAAAGGGGGAAGTGCAGAAAATGTGACAGATGGCAATGAATAACGTCAAACTTGGCCTGTTGCATGCAGACATCGTCAAGCATTGCCAGATGCGCCGCTGTTGCCGAAACCCGCGGGGCGCTGTCGTCGCGCAACCCGCATGCCCGGCTTTCGACCAGCCTGGCCGAGGTCACTGACCCGGCGGCAGCAAAAAGCGTCACATCATGCCCCAATCCGACAAGATAGTTGCATAATGTCGCGATGATGCGTTCGGTGCCACCATAGGCCCCGGGTGGAACCGTCTCAAAAAGCGGTGCCACTTGAGCAATGCGCATATGTCCGATCTCCTTGGGTAATCAAGTAATGCGCTTGCAGGTCATTGTGTTCCATGGCTGCGTGGGTTTTCCGCTTCCGGGTCTGTTGATTGCAGCCCGCCACCATGACGCGCTGCAAGGGCGACAGGGCGGTTTTGCGTGGGCGGGAAGGTTGATCCGGCGGACTGGCAGCGCGACCGTTGTCTGCGCCGATTATACCGATGTCAGTTCAACCTCTGACTGTCGGAGGGTGGAGCGTGCATAAAGCGAACCTATCCAACAAGGGACAGGCATACCCCCGCCCATCTATGGGGCGAACACCCGGCCAGCGCTGCAATGCCCGCTTACTCTGGCCGGGGCGGGGTGATGAATACCACATCGCAGCGCAGTCCCGCTGACAGGGTCACATGGGCGCGGGCGCAAGCCATGACGGACAGATCTGCGCCGCCAGGGGATTAAACCTGCCTGATGCAGATCTGATATCGTCAGTGCCGTGACAAATGCGCAGGATCCCGTCCCGCGTGGTCGTCACTGGTTGGTTCAGGCGTCAGTGTGTGGCGCCAGAACCGCCGACGGCAACAATGGTATAGGGTACGCCTTCAACCTCGATTGTCCGGTCTTCTTCGAAGTTCCGGGTCGAGATCAGGCGGATCAGGCCCTGCAACGGATCGGTAATGGCGATGTGCTCACCCGCGACTGCAAGACGTGGGCGTGGGTCGCGCCAGTGCCCGTCCATCGAATAGGGTTCGGTCACCTGCAGGGTCTGGGTAATTTCGCCTGACAGGATATCCAGCAGATGCAGCTGGCCGTCCTCGGTCAGGATATAGGCATTCTGCGCCAGCGCCGGATCGAGTGCGAAGTCCACGCGACGGGTCGGCAGGTCAATCCTGCGAAACGGATATTCGCTGCCCGGCTCGATGATGACCACGGCGGCGGGGCCAAAATTACCAAGGAAGAATTGCATCGCTGTTCCGCCAGCAAGCGTTGACACGTTCCCGTCACCCAAATCAGCGGTCGGAATATGTTCAAGGGTTGGCGGGGCGGACCCGCTGCCGGGGGTCGCAACGACAATTCCGTCGCGGCACCCGAAGGCCAAGATGCGCGCCGATTGTGCCTGCCCATGCACCCCGGGGCATTCCACAATGTCACCGGCATCTGCACCTTCCATGTCGACGACCCGCAGCCCAAGGCGCGGTTGATCAGCGTCTTCATGCGGGACCGAGACGACAAGGAAATCGCCCATCGGCGCGGCAAGCCCGTGATGCGCTGCACCGGGTGCAAGGGTTACGGGGTCAAACCCGCCGCCCATGACATCGCTTTCGGAAAACAGCGTCACATCGCCGGTGCCATCGTCAAAGACCGCGATTCTGCCGGACCCTTCGACGACATGCGCCGGGCGGGTGCCTTCGATCACTATTGGCAGTAATTGCGCCTCTGTGACCTTGATATCCTGATGGTCGCCGTGATCCTCGAACGCGATTCCGGTGTCGATGACCGCGACCTTGCCAGCATCCCCCTGCACGGCAAAGATGGTGCGCCCGCTGGTGCTGCGCGTCATTGCGGGGGATTGGTCGATTGCGAATGTTCCGGCATCGGTGCCATCTGCGAGGTCCACTGCGCGGATGATCCCGTCGGCATGATCGCCGATGAAAAGGCGGTAGACGGTACCTTCCTGCGCGATGGCTGAACTGGCCAGCAGGCCCGTTGCGGCGGCTGTCGCCCAACGACGTTTCGTGACTGATGATATGCGGGGCATTCCCACCTCCGTTATGATATGATTAATAAATGTTATAACATAACAATCACGACTGCCAGCGCGTTTTTGGGCAGCATTGCGGATTGCGCAAATCACAGCCGATGCAGTTATCGTGAATGTTCTGTTTGTGGCCGGTTCTGGCGTGCCGGGGGCCTTCGGCCGCGTACAAGGCCGCGTCATCCACTGGCTGCGGGATGGCAGACTTGTGCGTGGACCATCCTCGCCCGCAGACGGATGGTTTCAGGCCGATCTCATCATGTTCTATGTGACCGGCAAGCCGGAACCATTTCCGTTCGCAATCGTATCCGGTCCGTCAATCAACCTGTCGGGTTTTGCGAGGGCTGTCAGTTTCTCATGGTCGGTAATGATGACCCGCGCGCCGTTTATCTTGACGCCATCCGCTTCCAGCAAACGCAGGGTGCGCGACAGGTTTTCCGGCGTCATGCCAAGATAGGACGCCAGAAGCCGTTTCTCTATAGGCAGGATATAGGACGCGCCGCCCCCGGCCAGCATCCATTGCCGCAACAGGTATGACGCCACACGTTCGCGCGAATTGCGCAGCTTCAGGGTTTTCGCGTTGCGCACCACGGAACGGTAGCAGGCAGCAAGTTCGTTGATCACGGACACTGCGAATTCGGTGTCGCGCCGGAACATGGCGCGGATATCGGATGCGGGCACCAGAATAATCCGTGTGCGTTCCAGCGTGCGCGCCGACATCAGATAGGGTGCATCGCGGATGCAGGCCGCCAGAATGAAGGTGGAAACCGGGCGGACCACGGCCATGGTGCATTCGCGCCCTGACCATTGCGAGAATAATTCAACCGACCCTTCCAGCACGATATGCAGGAAATCGGCCGGATCACCCTGCCGGATCATTTCCAGCCCCTGCGGGAAATTCTGGGCATAGGAACTGGCCATCAGGGATTCGAAATTAGCCTGCGTCATGTCGCGGAACAGATGCAGATGGCGAATCTCTGGCAATTCTTCGGGTCGCATGATGCTGCCTGATTATTTCTGGGGTCTTTCGCTTGACTATCATCAAGTCACAAGGACAGCAAGATCAAGCGCTACCGGGGCGTTTTTCGGATGCTGACAGTGTATAATATTTTACCGGAAACAACAGATTCCAAATCCGATACGAATGCCGGATTTACATCGTTTCATTTTGATCTCGATCAAGTTTTCTGCGGCTTGGCTATGACTGTCTGCTTGCGAACGGGTGCCTGACCGCATCCGAGTGGCAAGGAGACGCCGATGCATGTGATGCTGGCCTATGACAATTCCCGCAATGCCCGGATCGCGCTGGATGCCGTGCGCGAACTGCTGTCAGCACTAAAACCCAGGATCACGCTGATCTCGGTCGTCGAAGATGTTGGCAGTTCCACTTCCGGTGCGGATGAGCTGTTCTCCGCACAATACGCCGAACAGAAAGCGGGCACTGAGGCGGCTGCTGCAGGGCTTGCGGCGGCAGGTTTCAGCGCATCTGTTCTGATTGCGGAAGGGGATGCGCGCAAGATGATCCTGCGCGCTGTGGAGGACCGCAAGCCTGACCTTCTGGTCATGGCCCGCCACAGCTACAAACCCGACCCCGGCCCGCTGAATTTCATCACCAAGCGGATTGATGCGCTGGTTGAGGAATTCGATCACATGACTTTCGGGTCCACCAGCGCGTTTCTGGCGCGGCGTGCCCCCTGTCCGCTGCTGATCATCCCGACGCATGCCGGATGACATGACAATCATGACACTAAAGCGCGCGAACCCATTTCAAACTTTCGAGGTCTGACATGCAAGTCAGCGACATTTTTCGCTTCAGGAATGCTGAAATCAAGGCGCTTCATCTGACATGGATTGCCTTTTTCATCAGCTTCTATGTCTGGTTCAACATGGCGCCGCTGGCGTCATCCATGCTGCGTTCGGTCGATTGGCTGACGCGCGATGATATCCGCCTTTTTGCCATTGCCAATGTGGCCCTGACCATTCCCGCACGAATTATTGTCGGCATGGCGCTGGACCGGTTTGGTCCGCGCCGGGTGTTTTCGGTGCTGATGGTGCTGATGGCTGTCCCCACATTCGTCTTTGCCTTTGGTGACACGCGCGAAGTGCTGTTCATGTCGCGTCTGGTGCTGTCGTCAATCGGGGCCAGCTTCGTGGTAGGCATCCATATGACCGCGCTGTGGTTCAAGCCGCGTGATATCGGCTTTGCCGAAGGGTTCTATGCTGGCTGGGGTAATTTCGGGTCTGCGGCAGCCGCGATCACGCTGCCCACGATTGCGCTGACCATGTATGGCGGTGATGATGGCTGGCGCCACGCGATTGCCACATCCGGCGTGGTGATGGCTGCATATGGTGTGTTCTACTGGTTTGCCATCACCGACGGTCCGAGTGCCGACACCCACAAGAAACCGCGCAAGGCGTCCGCGCTGGAAGTGTCAAGCTGGCGCGATCTGATCCTGCTGTGCATCTTCACTGTGCCCATGGTGGGGATACTGTCGATCCTTGTCTACCGCGTACAGATGATGGGCTATATCGACCCGATGACTGCGGTGTTCATCTACGCGGCGATTGCGGTGATTGTGACATGGCAGGTCTGGCAGGCAATCAGGGTCAATGTGCCGATCCTGAAACGTGGCGTACCGGCAGATGACAAATACCCTTTCAGTTCGGTTGCGGCCCTGAATGCCACCTATTTCGCCAATTTCGGCGCGGAACTGGCAGTGGTGTCCATGCTGCCGATGTTCTTTGAGGAAACCTGGGGGCTGACTGCCGCCGCTGCTGGCCTGATCGCGGCAAGTTTTGCTTTCGTCAACCTGTTCGCGCGGCCCATGGGCGGGCTGGTATCCGACCGGTTCGGTAACCGCCGCTTCGTGATGCTGGCCTATATGTTCGGCATTGCCATAGGTTTCGTGCTGATGGGTTTGCTGAACTCCAACTGGCCGCTGATCATCGCGATTGCGATCACCATCATGTGCAGCTTCTTTGTACAGGGCGCAGAGGGCGCAACCTTCGGAATCATTCCGTCGATCAAGCGCCGCGTGACGGGCCAGATTTCGGGCATGGCGGGTGCTTACGGCAATGTCGGCGCGGTCTTCTATCTGTTCGTCTTCATGTTCGTCACGCCGCAGCAGTTCTTTTTCATCATCGCGGCGGGCGCATTGATCAGCTGGCTGGTCTGTTATTTCTGGCTGGTGGAGCCGGAAGGCGGGTTTGGTGATGAATACATCATTTCTTCCGTTGACCGCGAGATTGCTGCCGAAGCCACTGTGAAGAAACAGGTTGAGGCCGATCTGGCCGTTCTTCTGGGCGGGTCGGAAAAGATCGAACTGACCGAACGCGGGGGCGGGGTCGTGCAGGTGAACGCGCGCTTTGCCACTATCGCTGATCTGCGCGCGGCCCTCGACCGGTTGCGGACCAGACCCCAACCCGCTGAATGAATTCCTGCGGACCCGCCTGACCGGGTCTGCCCCACTCACCCATCCCCAATAGGAAAAGGCACATGTCCATGACAACCGCCACACAGAATTCCAAAGGGCCGGTTCTGACCGACTGGCGGCCAGAAGATCCCGCGTTCTGGAACGACTCTGGCAAACGCATCGCCAATCGCAATCTGATAATCTCTGTCCCCTGCCTGCTGCTGGCTTTTGCCGTCTGGATGGTCTGGTCGGTTGTCGTCGCACGCCTGCCCGCCATCGGCTTTGCCTTCGGCACGGACCAGTTGTTTTTGCTGGCGGCCTTGCCGGGGCTGTCGGGGGCGACGCTGCGCATTTTCTACAGCTTCGTCATTCCGATTTTCGGCGGGCGGCGCTGGACGGCAATTTCCACCGCATCACTGCTGCTGCCTGCGCTGGGGATCGGTTTTGCCGTGCAGAACCCGGAAACGCCTTATGCGATCTTCGTGATCCTGGCGCTTCTATGCGGGTTCGGGGGGGGCAATTTTGCGTCCTCCATGTCGAATATCAACTATTTCTTCCCTAAGGCGCAAAAAGGCAACGCGCTGGCCATCAACGCGGGACTGGGTAATCTGGGTGTGTCGGTGGTGCAGTTTGTTGTGCCTGTTGTCATCACCATGGGCGTGTTCGGTGCCATGGGCGGCCAGTCACAAAGCATTTCCGGCGGCGGCGAGCTGTGGTTGCAGAATGCGGGCTTTATCTGGGTGCCGTTTCTGGTGATCTTCACACTGGCCGCATGGTTCGGGATGAATGATCTGGCGGATGCCCGCGCCAATCTGTCCGATCAGCTGTCGATCCTGAAGCGCAAGCATAACTGGATCATGTCCCTGCTTTATATCGGGACATTCGGTAGCTTCATCGGCTATTCCGCAGGCTTTCCATTGCTGATGCGCACGCAGTTTCCTGCTGTCGACGCGCTGCAATTCGCCTTTCTCGGGCCGCTTGTCGGCGCGCTGTCGCGTGTGTTCACGGGCTGGATTTCCGACAGGTTCGGCGGTGGCCGGGTGACGCTGTGGGTGTTCATCGCGATGATCTTCACAGTTATGGGCGTGATCTGGTTCCTGCCGCTTGCAGGCACCGAGGGGAACTTCTGGGGCTTCTTTGCCTGCTTCATGGCGCTGTTTTTCCTGACCGGCGTTGGCAATGCGTCAACATTTCAGATGATCCCGGTGATCATGCGCAAGGAAATCCCGCTGCTGATGCCACATTTGGACAAGGCCGCAATCCTGAAAACCGCAGAGCGTGAAGCAGGTGCCATCATTGCATTCACGTCTGCGATGGCGGCTTACGGTGCGTTCTTCATTCCCAAGTCCTATGGCACGTCGATTGCGATGACCGGCGGCCCGGCAGGCGCGCTCTGGGCGTTTGCGGGCTTCTATGTCCTGTGCGTGCTGGTGACCTGGTTCTTCTACACCCGCAAGGGCGCTGCGACGCCCTGCTGACACATGCGCGGGCGCAGTGTTGCGCCCGCTCCCCCAACATCTGAACGGAGACAGCTATGAGCCATCTTCTTGACCGGCTGAACTTTCTGAAACCGAACCGCAAGGACACATTTTCAGACGGGCACGGCCAAACCACAACCGAAAACCGTGACTGGGAAGATGTCTATCGTGATCGCTGGCGGCACGACAAGATTGTGCGTTCCACCCATGGGGTGAACTGCACCGGGTCATGTTCATGGAAGATTTATGTCAAATCCGGCATTGTGACATGGGAAACCCAGCAGACCGATTATCCGCGCACGCGCCCGGACCTGCCCAATCATGAACCGCGTGGCTGCGCGCGCGGGGCGTCCTATAGCTGGTATCTGTATTCCGCCAATCGGGTGAAGACGCCCCTTGTGCGCGGCGCGCTGATGCGGCTGTGGCGCGAGAAACGCCAGAATATGACCCCTATTCAGGCGTGGGCGGCCATCCAGGCTGACCCCGCTGCACGTGCCAGCTACACCCGCAAGCGCGGCACCGGCGGGTTTGTACGCGCCACATGGGACGAAGTGACCGAGATCACGGCCGCCGCCAACGCCTACACCGCCAAGGAATACGGGCCGGACCGGGTGTTCGGGTTTTCGCCCATTCCCGCCATGTCGATGGTCAGCTACGCTGCAGGCTCGCGCTACCTGTCGCTTCTGGGCGGCACTTGCATGAGCTTTTATGACTGGTATTGCGACCTGCCGCCTGCCAGCCCCATGACATGGGGTGAACAGACCGATGTACCGGAATCCGCTGACTGGTATAACGCGGGCTACCTGCTGCTTTGGGGGTCGAACGTGCCCCAGACACGCACGCCGGACGCCCATTTCTATACCGAGGCGCGCTATCGTGGCACGAAATCCGCCGTGATCTGCCCTGACTATTCGGAAGCCGCGAAATTCGGCGATGTCTGGCTTAACGCGAAGCAAGGCACCGATGCCGCGCTTGGCATGGCCTTTGGTCATGTCATTCTGCGCGAATTCCATCTGGACCGGCAGGTTCCGTATTTTGAAGATTACTGCCGCAAATACAGTGATATGCCGATGTTGGTTCAGCTGGACAAGAAGGGCGACAGCTATCTGCCGGGCCGCCAGTTGCGCGCAAGCGATCTGATAGACAACCTGGGTGAAGCGAATAACCCCGAATGGAAAACCATCTGCATTGACGAAAACTCCGGCCAGATGGTCGCGCCCAATGGATCGATCGGGTTTCGCTGGGGCGAACACGGCATGTGGAACTTGGAGGAGAAGGCAAAGGGCACCGAGATCAGGCCCAAGCTGTCACTGATCCTTGAAGAAGACCGCGACGATGTTGTGGGCGTTGATTTTCCCTATTTCGGCGGTATGGCCACCACCCAGTGGGAAAATGACGCGCGCGGCGACATCCTCACCCGCAATGTCCCGGTCAGGAAGATTGTCCTTGCCGATGGCGCGGAAGTTCTGGTCACGACCGTGTTCGACCTGTTCTGCGCCAATTACTCGCTCGACCGGGGTCTGGGCGGTGATCATGTGACCGATGATTACAACGCCGATGTGCCTTTCACGCCAGCATGGGCCGAACGCATCACCGGTGTATCGCGCGACAAGATCATCCACGTGGCGCGTGAATTCGCAGACAATGCCGAGAAAACCAATGGGAAATCCATGGTCATCATCGGCGCTGCGATGAACCACTGGTATCACATGGACATGAACTACCGCGCGGTCATCAACATGTTGGTGATGTGCGGATGCGTGGGCCAGTCGGGCGGTGGCTGGGCGCATTATGTGGGCCAGGAAAAGCTGCGCCCGCAAACCGGCTGGACAGCGCTTGCCTTTGCGCTGGACTGGGCGCGCCCACCCCGGCACATGAACTCGACCAGCGCCTGGTACGCCCACACCGATCAGTGGCGCTATGAGACAGTGACCGCCAAAGACATCCTGTCGCCCACAGCGCCTGCAGGCGATTGGGAAAGCCTGAGCCTGATTGACTACAATATCCGGTCAGAACGCATGGGCTGGCTGCCATCTGCCCCGCAATTGAAAACCAACCCGCTGAAGGTGGGTGCTGCGGCAAAAGCTGCGGGCAAGGATATTCCCGCCTATGTTGCAGAACAGTTGAAGGTCGGCACGCTGGAAATGTCCTGCGAAGACCCGGACGCCCCTGAAAACTGGCCGCGCAACCTGTTTGTGTGGCGGTCCAACTTGTTGGGATCATCGGGCAAGGGGCATGAATATTTCCTGAAACACCTGCTGGGCACCAGCCACGGGGTGCAAGGCAAGGATCTGGGGCAGGAAGGGCGGCAAAAACCGGTCGAGGCGAAATGGCATGATGAAGCGCCGGAAGGCAAACTTGACCTGCTGGTAACCATCGACTTCCGCATGTCCACAACGGCGGTTTATGCCGATATCGTCATGCCGACGGCAAGCTGGTATGAAAAGGATGATCTGAACACATCCGACATGCACCCGTTCATTCACCCGCTGCAGGCGGCGGTGGACCCGGCCTATGAGAGCAAGACCGACTGGGAAATCTTCAAGGCGATTGCCAAGAAATTCTCAGATGTCGCGCCGGAAATTCTGGGCGTGGAAACCGATGTGGTGCAGCTGCCCTTGCAGCATGACAGCCCCGGCGAGTTGGCGCAGCCCTTTGTGCGTGACTGGAAGCGCGGCGAATGTGACCTGATCCCCGGTAAAACGGCGCCTGCCTATATCGCGGTGGAACGCGATTATCCGAACCTGCATGCCCGTTTCACAGCACTTGGTCCGTTGATGGAAAAGCTCGGCAACGGCGGCAAGGGCATTGCCTGGGATACGAAAACCGAGGTCCACCACCTGAAGGCGCTGAATGGCACCCATACGGATGGGCCGACCAAGGGCATGGCAAGGATCGAATCCGCCATCGATGCCTGCGAGGTGGTGCTGATGCTGGCCCCCGAAACCAATGGCGAAGTGGCGGTCAAGGCGTGGCATGCCCTGGAAAAGGCCACAGGGCAGGAACACGCCCATCTGGCGGAGGTGAAGCGGGATGAGAAGATCCGTTTCCGCGATATTGCCGCGCAGCCGCGCAAGATCATTTCCTCGCCTACCTGGTCGGGCATTGAGTCAGAGGAGGTCTGCTATAACGCGGGCTGGACCAATGTGCATGAACTGATCCCGTGGCGCACTGTCACGGGCCGCCAGCAGCTTTATCAGGACCATGAATGGATGCGTGTCTTCGGCGAGTTTTTCGTCACATGGCGCCCGCCGGTGGACCTGAAAACCATCACGCATGACGCGACCAAATCGCTGAAATCCGCAGAAAAGCATGTGGTGCTGAACTTTATCACCCCGCACCAGAAGTGGGGCATTCACTCCACCTATTCCGACAACCTGATGATGCTGACGCTCAACAGGGGCGGTCCGGTCGTCTGGCTGTCGGAAGTGGACGCCGCAAAAGCGGGCATCGTCGATAATGACTGGGTAGAGGTGTTCAATTCCAATGGTGTCATCGCGGCGCGTGCCGTGGTCAGCCAACGCATGAAGGACGGCACGCTGTTCATGTATCACGCGCAGGAAAAAATCGTGAATACTCCGGGCAGCCAGATCACCGGCCAGCGCGGCGGTATTCACAACTCGGTCACGCGCACAGTGCCCAAGCCCACGCATATGATCGGCGGGTATGCGCAACTGTCCTACGGGTTCAACTACTACGGAACTGTGGGGGCGAACCGCGACGAGATGGTCATCGTGCGGAAAATGGAAAACGTGGATTGGCTGGACCAACCCGTAAAAGTGGAGGCCGCAGAATGAAAGTACGTGCCCAGATCGGTATGGTGCTGAACCTCGATAAATGTATCGGGTGTCACACCTGCTCTGTCACCTGCAAGAACGTCTGGACCTCGCGCGAGGGCGTTGAATATGCGTGGTTCAACAATGTCGAAACCAAGCCCGGCATCGGCTACCCGAAGGATTGGGAAAACCAGAAACGCTGGAATGGCGGCTGGACGCGCAGCGCGTCGGGCACCTTGCAGCCCAAGCAGGGCGGCAAATGGCGGATTCTGGCAAATATTTTCGCTAATCCCGACCTGCCGGAAATCGACGATTTCTATGAACCGTTCGATTTCGACTATGACCACTTGAAATCAGCGCCTGAAATGCAGGCGTTTCCGACCGCGCGCCCCCGCTCCAAGCTTACCGGTGAGCGGATGGAGAAGATCGAGTGGGGGCCGAACTGGGAAGAAATTCTTGGCGGGGAATTCGCCAAGCGCTCGCAGGATTACAACTTCGAGGGGATTCAGAAAGACATCTATGGGGAATATGAAAACACCTTCATGATGTATCTGCCGCGATTGTGCGAACACTGCCTGAACCCTGCTTGCGTTGCGTCCTGCCCGTCTGGTGCGATCTACAAGCGCGAAGATGACGGTGTGGTCCTGATTGATCAGGAAAAATGCCGTGGCTGGCGCATGTGCGTGTCGGGCTGCCCCTACAAGAAGATCTATTACAACTGGTCTTCGGGCAAATCCGAGAAATGCACCTTGTGCTATCCGCGCCTGGAATCCGGCCAGCCGACGGTGTGTTCGGAAACCTGCGTCGGGCGCATACGCTATCTGGGGGTCATGCTGTATGATGCTGACAAGATCAGCCAGGCCGCCAGCGTGGAGAACGAGCACGACCTGTATGACGCGCAGCTTGGTGTTTTCCTTGACCCCAATGATCCAGCCGTGATCGAGGCCGCCCGCGCCGAGGGCATCCCCGAAGACTGGATCAAGGGCGCGCAGAACTCGCCCATCTGGAAAATGGCGATGGAATGGAAGATCGCGTTTCCGCTGCACCCCGAATACCGCACGCTTCCCATGGTCTGGTATATCCCGCCGCTTTCGCCGATCCAGAACGCGGCAGAGGCGGGCAAGATCAGCGCGCAGGATGACATGCCCGATGTCGCATCCTTGCGCATTCCGGTTCGCTATCTGGCCAATATGCTGACCGCAGGTGATGAAGCCCCTGTCGTAAATGCGCTGGAACGGATGCTGGCAATGCGGTCCTACATGCGGTCAAAAACCGTGGATGGTGTGGTCAATCTGGGCGTCGCCAAGCGTGTGGGCATGACACCCCAGCAGATCGACGAGATGTATCAGTTGATGGCGATTGCCAACTATGAGGATCGTTTCGTCATCCCGACCACGCACCGCGAACTGGTGGAAGATGCCTATGATCTGAAGGGGGGCTGCGGCTTCACCGATGGCAATGGCTGTTCCACCGGCAGCAGCGGCAATTCGCTGTTCAGCGGCGGCAAGAAATTCCGCAGCCCGCAGGAGTTTATCCAGTCATGAAAACCTATCACGCCCTGTCAGCCTTGTTGACCTATCCGACGCCGGACCTGCAAGCGGCTGTTCCTGAAATCCGGCAGATCCTCCTGAAAGAGGGTCTGCTGCGCACCAGCGATCTGACAACGCTGGAACCGCTTTTGAATGAGCTGGAAACTGGCGACATCTATGACTTGCAGGAACGCTATGTCCTGCAATTCGACCGTGCGCGCACGCTGTCGCTGAACCTGTTTGAACATATCCATGGCGAAAGCCGTGACCGGGGTGGTGCAATGGTGGACCTGCTGGAAACCTACCGCGCGGGCGGGTTCGATCTGGTCGGGCCGGAATTGCCCGATCACCTGCCGGTGTTGCTGGAATTCCTGTCCACCCGCACGCCCGATCAGGCGCGCGCCATTTTGGCCGATGCGGGCCATATCATCTTGGCGTTGGCGGAACGGTTGGCACGGCGCGAAAGCGTCTATGCTCCGGTCATGGCCGCTATCGTGTCGCTGGCGCAGGTCAAAACCAGCCCCGAGGCCGAAGCACTTCTGTCTGAGAAAGACGATGACCCCGAAGACCTGGAAGCACTCGATGCGGTCTGGGAAGAAGCGATGGTCACTTTCGGTCCTGACCCCAATGCCGGATGTCCGGTCAGTCGTGACATTCTTGCAAAAATGGACATGCCCGCCGCCCCGCGCCCCGCTGCGCCGGGCCAGATCTAGGAGCACAGGAAAATGTTCGGTAATTTCGATATCAACTATCTGATCTTCGGCATCCTGCCCTATGCGGTGCTGGCTGTGGCGCTGATCGGGACCATAGCGCGGTATGAGCGTGACCCCTTCACATGGAAATCCTCGTCCAGCCAATTGCTGCGGCGCAAACAACTGATCTGGGGTTCGGTGCTGTTCCATGTGGGCATCATCGTGCTGTTTTTTGGCCATCTGATCGGCCTGTTCACGCCCATCTGGCTGTTGGATGCGCTTGGTATCAGCTACGGGCTGAAACAGTGGATGGCCGTGATCATCGGCGGCGCTGCCGGCACGGCGGCGTTCATTGGCTGCACCATGCTGCTGCACCGGCGGCTGAGTGACCCGCGCATCCGCAACAATTCCACCTTTGCCGATATCGGCATTCTGGCGATCCTGTGGGTGCAGATCGTGGTTGGCATGGGGACCATCATTCTGACGCTGGGCCATATGGACGGGTCCAAGATGATCCAGTTCATGACATGGTCACAATCGGTCATGGGGTTGCAGATCAACGCGTGGCAGGAAGTGGTGAATGTGCATTGGCTGTACAAGTTCCACATTTTCCTTGGCATGGTGATCGTGGCGCTGTTCCCCTTCACCCGTCTGGTGCACATGCTGTCGGTCCCGATCCGCTTTCTGTGGCGGCCGGGCTATCAGATCGTGCGCTCGCGCGATGGGGCGAAACCTGTGCGCACCGGCCTCAAACCCATGAAATCGTCGAAGTAAATCGGAGTCAGCGCGCATTCATACGTGCGCGCCCTTCTTTTCAGTTTGGAGAATGACATGAAACCGCTTCTGCCGCCTGTTTTTGTTAACGGCGTTGAAATCCCGGCTGAACGCATTGCGGCCGAGGCACAGAACCACCCGGCCCCAAAGGAAAAACCGGGACTGGCCTGGAAAGCTGCCGCGCGCGCTTTGGCTGTCCGGGAACTGATGCTGCAGGAGGCCCGCGCGCGCGGCCTGACCCCTGACCCGGCAGAGGTATCGCCGGGGCAGGTGGAAACCGAAGATGAGGCGCTGATCCGCCAGTTAAGCGAAGCGGCAATCCAGCCCGCCCCCGCTGATGAGGCCGGACTGCGCGCTGTCTATGATGCGCAGCCAGACCGGTTCCGCGCGCCATCGCTATATGAAGCCGCGCATATTCTGTTCCCGCGCCAGGACGATATGGAAACCGTGCGCGCCCATGCTGAAGGTGTGTTGACGGAGTTGCGGACAGAGCCTCGCCGCTTTGCCGAATTGGCGCGCATCCATTCCGCCTGTTCATCTAAGGACAATGGCGGCTTGCTGGGCCAGCTGGGGCAGGGCGACACAGTACCTGAATTCGAGGCCGCGCTGGAGCAGTTGGGCGAGGGCCAGATCAGCCATCCGGTCGAAACCCGCTTTGGTCTGCATCTGATCCGGCTTGCTGCGCGCGCAAGGGGCGATGTCTTGCCGTTTGACGTGGTATTGCCGCGCCTGCGCGATGCCCATGCCAAAGCCGCCTGGGCACGCGCCGCGTCGGAATTCACTGCGGGACTTGTTGCAAAAGCGGAAGTGAAGGGCGTGCGGCTGCAGGCCGCATGAGCAGGAAAGGGGGTTGGCGATGCCCGACAAGACACCAACGACTGAAAGTCCAGTGGTCTGTCAGGCTGGCACAATCCGCGGTGCGCGGGCGGCGCCGCCACCATGCTGCGGTACCGAATGCCCTATTGAGGTAATGTATGAAGAGAATTTCAACCAGCGCCGGCTTTGCACTGATATGGAATTGCTGGCCGCTACCACCTGGCCAAGGCCGGAACTTGCGCGCCGGATTCTGGTGAATCTGTGCCGGGACCAGCCTGCGCATTTCGAGGATGACGCAAGAGGGTTGTTCCCGCGATTGCGCGCGCGGGCGCTTCCCATGGATGGGTTGGACAAGACATTATCGCGGCTGGCACATACACATGAAGCTGCGCATGCCGCCTTCGTGCTTCTGATTCCTGCTCTGGCATGTATGGCCGGTGGAGATTTGCCCGGTCCCGGGGATCGCGATGCGCTCTACCGTCTGGCGGCGGCTGAACGGCGCCATCTTATCGTTGAAAACGCTATTTTACTGCCACTTGCACGGCTGCGGCTGAGCGATGCAGATAAATCAGCGCTGATGGCCGGGATGCGCGCAAGGCGTCGGCAGCCGCGCGGAACGGATTTCGCCTGCGCCCGCGTCTTTGCCCGCCTTGACCTTTTGTTCCCCGGAGGCCCCGAATGACCCTGCGCCAGCCGCTTCATCACCCTGACCCCACTATTTGCGGCTGTGACAGCGCGCCGGGGCTTGTTCCTGTCGATCAGGCGATCGCGCGTGCTCTGGAACTGGCGCCGCGGTTGCATGGTGTGGATTTGCTGCCAACTGGTGCTGCGACGGGCCGGGTTCTGGCGCAGGATATTGCAGCGCCGGTCCCGTTGCCGTTGTTCGATAATGCCGCGATGGATGGCTATGCCCTATGTCTGGATGACCTGTCAGGCCCGGGGCCATGGGTTCTGCCTGTCGCGGGACAGACCCGCGCGGGTGACAGGCCGGGGGTTATCAGGCGCGGGCAAGCGCAGCGCATACTGACCGGCGCGCCTGTGCCGGATGGCGCGGATGCGGTGATTGCGCAGGAACAGGTTATGCGTTCGGGCGGGGCCATTTCAATCGCGACTGCGCCGCGCCCGGGTCAGCATATCCGCCGCTGTGGCGAGGAGATTGCCATCGGTGCGCGCTTGCTTGCCGCTGGCCGCACCATCGGTGCGCGCGAAGCCGCTGCGCTGGCAGCGGCGGGCCTTCGTGACGTACCCGTGACGCGCCGTCTGCGTGTTGCGATTCTGTGTTCTGGCAGTGAGCTTGTCACACCCGGCGCATCGCTTGCGCCCGGCCAGATATGGGATTCAAATCACGCCATGCTGGCCGCCGCGCTGGACCGGGCATGGATTGCACGTATTGCCTTGCCCGCCTGCGCGGATGATGTGGATGCGCTATGCGCTGCCGTGGACAAAGCGGCGACACAGGCTGATATCGTGATCACGACAGGCGGGGTTTCCACGGGCGATGAGGATCATATGGCCCGCGTGATCGCGCGGCTTGGGGGGCGGATTGCGGTCATGAAACTGGCCATGAAGCCCGGCAAGCCGCTGTCGGTCGGGCTGCTTGGCCGGGCATTATGGCTGGGCCTGCCGGGCAACCCGGTCGCGGCCTATGTGACATGGCATGTGGTGGGGCAGATTCTTGCGGGGCGCATGGCCGGACTGACCACGACCGGGCCAGTCAAGACGCTTGCCGCGCTTGCCGCACCTGTCCGGCATAAGCCGGGGCGTTGCGAATACCGTCCGGCGCATATCCTTGGCCACGATGCACGGGGCGTATTGCAGGTGGCCTGCATGGACGGCGCAGGCGCGCAGCAGATCGCGCAACTGGCACGCGCAGATGCGCTGGTCATGATCCCGTCAGAGGCAGAACAGATGGCATGCGGCGATCTGGTGGAGGTTCTGCCGCTTCATGGCATGATCCTGTCAGGTTGAAACGCTGGCGCTGATTGATGTGTGGGCGAAAAGGGGTGTCCGAAGGCGCCAGCGACATGCCAAGCCTTTGAACCTGGGCGTATACCGCCTGCAGAAAATAAGCTTCTTCAACGTCTGCCCGGTCGCCGCTGGCGCGGCATTATACGCGCGACTATCCGTTCCAGGCCGTCACAGCCGTTGACTCCGCGCTGCTGACCTTCTGTCCCTGTGTTCCACGCTGTCTGTGCGTTCACGTCTGAATCTTGTCTGACTATTGTGGCCTGTCCGCGCTGCCAGAGGTCGTGCTGAATACAGGATGCGGCACCGGCAGGCGGCAGGCCTGCATGTGCGCCACCAGAACCAGGCACCAGCCGAATGACCAGCATGCCAGTGCCGGAACCAGTGCGCCCGACATCCGCAGTAGGGCGGCCATCGCCACGCAGAAAAATCCCGCAACCGCGCAGCGCCGGGCCTTCAGGTGACCGGGGCAACGCAGGGCGCTGGCGCGGGACATCACGGCAATGCCCATGCCGCCCAACCCGCCAATCGCGATGACATGGAACGCGCCGCTGGTGCCTAGCCAGTTCCACGTCCATTCCGCAAATGCAAGCGCATGGATGATCAGCCCGGCTGGGATAAATCCTAACGCGATGGACATCATAAGCAAAAGTGTATCCCCGCGCACAAGCCTCAGGTGCAAGGATGCCATGAACCCTGCAAGTGAAAGCGCTGTACCCAACAGCAGGGCAGATACGATCATCGGCGGACCATTGTCCCAAAACAGAAACGCAGCGCCAAGCGTGATCAGTGCTGCATGGCGCAACCGCCAGCGTGGCTGAAAATGTGGCATGCTCGCGCGATCCGCGACCGCTTGCAGAAAGGCCGCCAGCATCCGGCAACCTATGGCGATGACCAGCCAGACAGGCACCAGCACCATCCGTGGTGGCATGTTCCGCACGAAAAGCGCCGCTGCCGCCAGCAGCAGGCAGACGACAATGACAAGCGGCGGTACGACAGCGCTGCGCCCGCCGTGTTGCCATTCGCGCAGGACAAGCCCCGCGATAATTGCAAATACAGCTGCGTTCAGACCGCGCGCCACCAACTCGGACAGCGGGTGCGCAACCAGTGCTGCCGCACGTGCGCATAGCCAGATCAGCGCCAGGACATGCACGACACCCCCGCGCAGCGGGGCGCGGCCGGACCATGCCGCGCATGCGCTGAGTGCATAGCCCGCGATCAGCGCGGCAACAAACCCCAGCACCATTTCGGACAGATGCCAGTGCAATGTCACATGGGCGGCTATGCCCCAGTGCCACAGCGGAACGGACAGCGCAGCCCAGAGCGCGGCGAGGCCAAAAAAGACACGGTATGCCTCAGCCCGGCCAGGCATCGGCCTGCGCCACGGTAAGGCGCAAAAGATCCACCGCGCGGGCTGCAATCTGGGCGGTCATGGCCTGCATATTGTCAGGTTTCAGATAGAAGGCCGGGACTGGTGGCAGGATGATTCCGCTCATTTCGGTGACCGCTGTCATGTTGCGCAGATGGGCTAGTGTCAGCGGCGCTTCGCGCGCCAGCAGCACAAGGGGGCGGCGTTCCTTCAACTGGACGCCGGCGGCACGTGTCAGCAGCGTGTCATCCAGCCCGCTGGCAATCGCGGCAAGGCTGCGCATGGAACAGGGGGCAACGATCATTCCCGCCACCGGACAACTGCCCGAGGCGATGGTTGCGGCCATATCTGCACCATCATGAATTCGGGCAGCCAGCATTTTGAGTTCCGCTGTCGCATCTGCCCCCAGTTCCAGCGCGCAGGTATGGCACCCCATACGGGTCAAGACGAGATCGACCGCAATCGCCATACGCGCCAGCAATCGTGCGCAATCCAGCGCCAGGGCAGCGCCGGATGCACCGGAAACACCCAGAACAACGCGTGTGTTCATCCTGTACCTTTCTTAAGAAACTTTGTGACAAATTCCATCGCGCGGGCCTCATGCGCTGGATCAAGGGCCATTACCTGCCCCCAGTCGCGCGTTGTTTCCGCACCGATCTTGGTGGTGGCATCCACGCCCAGTTTGCCCGCCAGCCCTTCAAGCGGCGCGGCGAAATCAAGGTAATCCATCGGTGTCCGTTCCAGCACCATCAGGTCGCGGCCAGCATCCATGCGGGTGGACAGCGCCCATGCGATATCGTCCCAGTTTCGCGGATCGATATCTGTATCAACCACGATCACCAGTTTGGTGTAGCTGAATTGCGGCAACATTCCCCAAAGCGCCATCATCACGCGCCGCGCCTGACCGGGATAGCGCTTGTCGATCTGCACCACCGCAATGCGGTAGGAACAGCCTGCAGGCGGCAACCACAGATCGCGGATTTCGGGAATTTGTGCGCGGATCACGGGCAGGGCCAGATCGTTGAAGACTTCGCCAATGACGGACGGTTCATCGGGCGGGCGGCCTGTCACGGTGGTCAGGTACAGTGGATCGCGCCGGTGGGTGATGGCCGAAACGCGCATGACCGGGAATTGTTCAACCGCGTTGTAATAGCCAGTATGATCGCCAAATGGCCCTTCAGGGGCCGTGTCGCCGGGGTGAACCCAGCCTTCCAGTATGATTTCAGCCTGCGCGGGCACCAGCAGCGGCACGGTTTTCGCGGCGACAAGCGTGGTGCGCACACCGCGCAACACGCCGGAAAAGCCCAGCTCCGACACGGTTTCGGGCAAGGGCAGGGCGGCTGACAGCAGCGTTGCCGGGTCTGACCCCAGCGCGATCGCGACAGGCATGGGTTCGTGTGCCTGCGCCCATGTGCGCGCATGGGCTGCACCGCCACGATGGGCCAGCCAGCGCAGTATCAGCCGGTCCGGTCCCAGCACCTGCGCACGGTAAACCCCCAGATTGTAGCGGGCGGTCTGTGCAGGCGCTGATCCGTGCGGACGGGTGATGACCACCGGCCAGGTAATCAGCGGACCTGCATCCATTGGCCAGGGTGTCTGGACGGGGATCTGTGTCAAATCGGCAATATCACTGCCTTGTTGCACGGCTGCACGGTTCACAATCTGCGGGCGCGCGCTAAGCGCCGCGCGCAGCATCGGCCAGCGCGACAGCGCATCGCGCAGCCCATCAACCGGGGCAGGGGTGCGCAACGCGGCAAGGGCTTCGCCAAGCCGGGGCAGGTCAGCAAGCACAATACCCAGCCCAGCGGCCACCCGCGCCCGCGTACCAAACAGGTTGGCAATGACAGGCATTTTTGCCACAGCACCGCTTGAATGAGCCTGTTCAAAACGCAGTGCGGGACCGTTCGCGCGCAGGGTGGCCAGTTGCAGGGCCGTCATCTCATGGCGCAGATCAACAGGCTGGGGCACCGTCAGCAGATCGCCGCTCCCTTCCAGCCATGTCAGAAAGGCACGCAGATCAGCAAAGGGCGGAAGTTGGCGCATGTCGGAGCCTTGATGTTTTGCGTGACATAGCAGCTTAAAATTCCGCATAGATTGATATAAATCAATTAATGGAATGATAGGCTGATATATCGGTTGAGCGACGCATGATCCGGATAAGCAAGAGGGCGCAATGCAACGAGATGGAAAAGACCTTCGCATTCCCGTGATATTATCGGTGCCAATGCAGATTTTACCACTTTGGCCAGTTTCTGCAGCGCTTGACCTGCTTGCGCGTTCCCTTTTGCGCGCACATCCAGAAATATTGCGTAGAATTGATAAATATCAAAATCATCATTTCGTGCTGGATATAACTGATCTGCCTTTCATCCTGCAGCTTGATCCGGCCCGTGCCGGATTGCGTGCCTTTCGGCGCGGGGCTGCGCCTGCGGGTGATGCGCGGATCGCGGGCACTTTCGCGGCGTTTCTTGCCATGCTGCACGGGGTAGAGGATGGGGATACGCTGTATTTTTCCGGCGCGTTGCAGATCGAGGGCGACACATCTGCCGTGCTGGCACTGCGCAATGCGCTGGATGATGCCGAACTTGACCTGAGTGCGGAAATCGCCAGCGCCTTGCCCGCGCTGTCAGCCCCCTTGCGCGCGGCGCTTGCCCCGCTGGAGCGACTGACCGGCCTGCACCTGCGTCGCCCTGCCCAGGAGGTGTATTAATGGAACTGGTCTGCCCTGCGGGTACCCCCGCCGCATTGCGCGCCGCTGTCGATGCGGGCGCGCATTGCGTCTATTGCGGTTTTGCCGATGACACCAATGCGCGCAACTTTCCGGGTCTGAATTTTTCGCGTGCGGAACTGGACAGTGCCGTGGATTATGCCCATGCGCGCGGGGCCAAAGTTCTGGTGGCGATCAACACGTTTCCGACAGCAGGGAATGAGGGGCTGTGGCGTTCCGCCGTCGCCGATGCCGAAGCCGCAGGTGCGGATGCGGTCATTCTGGCCGATCCCGGCCTTCTGGCCCATGCGGCAGAACATCATCCGGACCTGCGCCGCCACTTGTCCGTGCAGGCGGCTGCGGCCAACCCGGATGCAATCAATTTCTACGCAAGCGCCTTCGGGGTGCGGCGTGTGGTTCTGCCGCGCGTCCTGAGTGTTGACGAAATCGCCGCGATCAACCGCGAAATCGATGTGGAAACCGAAGTGTTCGTCTTTGGTGGCCTTTGCGTCATGGCAGAGGGGCGCTGTTCGCTGTCATCCTATGCGACGGGCCGGTCACCCAACATGAATGGCGTCTGTTCACCACCCGAACATGTGGATTACTCGCAAGAGGGTGGCGACAGTGTTGCACGCCTCGGGGGGTTCACCATTCATCGCACCCACAAAGGGGCGGCCGCCCCTTATCCGACGCTATGCAAGGGTTGCTTCACATCTGAGGACAAGACCGGGCATGTGTTCGAAGATGCGGTTAGTCTGGATGCCTCGGCGCTTGTGCCAAGGCTGGTAAATGCTGGCGTTACGGCGCTTAAGATCGAAGGGCGGCAACGCTCGCGGGCTTATGTCGCGCAGATTGTGCGGGCCTTTCGTGCTGTGACCGACGCGCTGGACGCGGGGCGTGCGCCGCCTGCGTTGGCACTGGCACGATTATCGGAAGGGCAGGCCGCAACCACTGGCGCCTATGCCAAGACATGGAGGTGATGCGATGGACCTGACAGTCGCGCCGAACCCGTTTTTCTGGAATGCCGATACTGTGCGCAGCTTCTACAGCACGCTGGCATGTGCACCGGTCGCGCGGGTGGTATTGGGGGAACTGGTCTGTTCCAAGCGGCTGCCCTTCTGGCAGGGCGAAATCCCGCAGGCGATAGATAATCTGCAGGCGGGGGGCAAACAGGTTGCGCTGACCTCGCTTGCGCTGATCACCCTGAAGCGCGAACGCAAACAGATGGCGGAGTTGCCGGGGCTTGGCCTCCCGGTCGAGGTGAATGATCTTTCAGCGCTGCACCATATCGCGCCGGGTGTGCCCTTCTGGGTCGGGCCGATGGTCAATGTCTATAATGAAAGCACATTGCGCTGGCTGGTACGGCGCG
Organism: Roseinatronobacter alkalisoli; assembly: GCF_028745735.1. GTDB lineage: Bacteria > Pseudomonadota > Alphaproteobacteria > Rhodobacterales > Rhodobacteraceae > Roseinatronobacter > Roseinatronobacter alkalisoli. Next base: position 63,748 of record NZ_JAQZSM010000014.1, on the reverse strand, counting down.
GGGCCACGCGCGTTTGCCTGCCGCCAGAATTGCCGATGAGATCAGTGGCCATCCTTGCCAATATTGCGCAGGGCGAAGGCGTCGCGCTGGAAGTCTGGGGACACGGGCGGTTGCCACTGGCAATTTCGGGGCGGTGTTATCATGCGCGCCTGCATGACCGCGCCAAGGATTCCTGTCAGTTCGTCTGTGATACAGACCCGGATGGCCGCGATGTGGACACGCTGGACGGGCAGCGCTTTCTGGTTGTGAATGGCGTGCAAACCCTTAGTCAGGCCTATGCCTGCATGGCCGATCATGTTGGGCAGTTGCGGGAAATGGGGGTGGCCGCCTTGCGGTTGCAGCCGCAGTCGGTGGGGTTCGCGGCGATCTGCGCGGATTATGCGCGGCTTCTGGCGGATGAGATTTGCGCCGACAGATTGGCGGACAATCTTCGTGCCGCGCATCCGCAGATGCAGCTTTGCGACGGGTTCGGGCGTGGTCAGGCAGGTGCAAGCTGGCGTGGGCGCGCGGCCCCTGCATAAGAAGTCCCTTCAGGCCGCATTGGAATCCTTGTGCGATCTGAAACTTGCCCCGGCTGTTATGGCCGGGGCCTTTTGTTACAGGAACCGCGGAAACAATACGGTGTTTTCCAGATGCATATGGGCTACCAGATCCGCAGTCAGCCTTTCCAGCCCATTGTAAAGCGCCTGCCATGATCCGCATGCATCAGGCGGCGCGGTGAAGGCATTTGTCAGCGCCTCCAGCCGGGCAAGCTGGCTGGCATGGCTGTCATGCTCGGCCATCATCGCGGCAATCGGTTGGGCGATCATCGGGTGCCCGCCGGATTTCATCATTGGAAACAGGATCTGTTCCTCCTTTTCCATATGGGATTCCAGCTCCGCTTCTATCCTGGCCAGACAGGTGGCCAGCCCCGCTGGCGCGCCGGGATCATCCGCATGGACATTTTCCACCTTGTCGGCCAGCAGGATCAGTTCAGCCAGGTCGCGTCTGTGGGTGTCATGATAGCGGCGCAGAATATAGTCGATCATTGTGCCTGTTGCCTGCGGCACATCCTTTGCTGCATTGGCAACCAGCGCGGCGCTTCTGGTTTCCAACTCCGCTGCGGCCAGACCCAGTTCCGGCAGCAGTTCGGATAGTGGCCGTGCTTCACCGAAGCAATGCGTCACGCCCAGACCGCGCAGAAGTTGTGCAAGACCGGGAAGGGTCGCAGCAATATCCCCGGTGCGGATGGAATAGTCGATCATTGTCATGTGCGATACTTTCATTGGATGACCGCGCCATAATTGATAATAATCAACTATTGATCGTTGATTGAGATCAAACGTCTTCCTAAAATATACAAAAATATCCGATATGCTGTGCAGTGTTTGATACATGTCAAGGCAGATGGCCCAATCCGCGCCTAGTTTTGTGCATGACCGCCGACAAAAGGACATGCGCAATGCAACTTGGATATATCAGCCTGCAAGGCCGTGGAGCGAATGATCTGTTCCTGGCGGATGTCGCGAAAGGCCTGAGCGGGCGATTGCGTCTTTGTGGTACGGTCCAGACTAATACCGACCGTGCAGACCGGCGCAAATGCGATATGGATCTGCAGCTTTTGTCGACAGGTGAGGTACTGCGCATCAGCGAAGATCGGGGGGCGCTGGCGCGGGGGTGTACGCTGGATACAAGTGTATTGGCACAGGCCACAGTCGCAACCGGCGCTGCGCTGTCGGGTGCTGACCTTCTGATTGTCAATAAATTCGGCAAGACCGAGACCGGAGGCGGTGGCTTTGCGCCTGTCATTGGCGAGGCGCTTTGCCTTGGGCTGCCTGTTCTGGTTGGCGTAAACAAGCTGAACCTGCCCATGTTTGAAGATTTTGCCGGGGGATTGGCCGAAGCGCTGCCCGAAGATCTGCGGAGCGTACTTGATTGGTGTTTGCGCGCCGGTCTGTGTCATGCCGCCTGAATGTGCGCGGATTGCCATCCTGACAGTGTCTGACCGTGCCGCGCGGGGGGAATATGCCGATCTGGGTGGCCCCGCAGCGGAGGTCTGGTTGCGCAACACGATCACGTCGGCCATGGACATTACCCGCCGGATTGTACCGGACGGGCGCGATGCGGTGGCAGATGCCCTGCGCGCCTTGGCGGAAGATGGCGCTGATCTGGTGCTGGTGACCGGCGGAACCGGCCCTGCACCCCGCGACCGCACGCCCGAAGCGTTGGCCGATGTCATCGATTTTGACCTGCCGGGTTTTGGCGAGGAAATGCGCCGCGCCTCGCTTCTGGAAGTGCCGACAGCGATCCTGTCGCGGCAAAGCGCTGGCGTGCGCGGGCAAACGCTGTTCATCACCTTGCCCGGTAAGCCCGCTGCAATCGCGACCTGTCTGAACGCGGTGTTTGCCGCCGTGCCCTATTGTCTGGACCTGATCGGTGGGGCGCGGATCGAAACTGACACTGCCCGTTGCGAGGCCTTTCGGCCGGTTTCCGGTTAGCGGGTGCTCTGTTCTGAGTATAATCGCCCGTTTGAGGGTGATTGTAGCCTTTTGTCGCCGAAAGGGCGCGCACCGGACCGCGCCCTTTGTTCTGCGGGGTCATGTATACGCGCGCAGTCGGCGCTGACCTGCTATTTCGCATGCCTTGGACGCAGCAAACCGGTTCCCGGATTTGCGCAGCATGCGCTATGGCAGGAAGCGTGGCCAGATGATCACGCCCGAAAGCCATTGATGACCTGCAATCACACCGACAAGAGCGCCAAGGCCAAGTGTTACGCGCAGCCCCGCCTTGGGTGGTAATGTTAACCGCGCGCCACGTGTGCGTTCGCGCAAATCCTGCCACACATGCACACCCATCATGCGCCGTTTGCGCCGATCAATCAGCACAGTCCCAAGAATGGCGAAGGCGGTGAACCCGCCGAACATCAGCGCATGCGCAAGCGTGCCATTGACGACCGCATGCGCCCCGGCCCACAGGCCCAACGCGACAAGCACAGGATGGCGCGTCAGGCGGATGACTTCGGGTTGCTCAGGTATGAAATCCGCGTTTCCTGCGCCGCCAAAGGAAAACGGGTTGGGCCGCCCCAATGTCAGTGCAAGCAGCAGCATGGCCAGCAGCATCGCGGTCAGTACGATCCAGTGCGCACCTGTCGGCATGGACCACAAAACCACATGTGGCGCGCGTGCGGCTGCGACGAAAAGCCACGCCAGCACCGCCAGTGACAATGCCGAATAGATGATCCCATAACCCGCTTTGCCCAGCCGCGCCACCAGCCAGGGTTTGACAGGGGGGCGCACCGGCACCGCATGTGTGAACACGAACAGTGCCCATGCGGCGGCATATGTGCCCCAGCCGCTCATGCAGGGCGCGCGATGCTGGTGGGTTTGGGGGCGCGTTTCGGACGGGTCAGGACAGGCCAGTAGATAAATGAGAACCCCCCGAAAGCCACAATCCACAGGGTTGCCGACAAGTGCAGAAGCCAGACCTCTCCCGGCCAGATACCTGCTGCCAGGCGCGCGAAAGTGGCGCCGATCAGCGCCAGATAAAGGGCAGCCACCGCGCGGCTGGCCGTCAGCGGCAGGCCCGCATGGCCAAGGCTGGCGCGAGACATCACCGCAAGGGTCATCAACCCGATGGCCCCTGCCAGCCAGACATGCCGTGCGCCGGACTGGGGCATCAGATCAATCGCTGCGGCCCCCACGGTCACAAACCCCAATGCCAGTAATGCATAGGCCGCATGCAGTACCCATACCAGCGGTTCTGGCCCGGTCAGTAGTCCCTGCCAGCGGGTCATGCGCCAGAAATTCGCAACTCCTGCCGCGACGCACAATATTGCTGTTGGTATGCCATATGGGGTGATCACGAAGGCAAGCAGTGCCACGCCCGTCACTACCATCACGCCGCCGTCAGCGCGGTTGAACGCCACCGGCAGCCCTGTGGCTTGCCGTTTGGCCAGCCAGTTGCGTGTGAAGCTTGGCACGATACGTCCCCCGATCAGGGCAATCAGCATCAGCACCGCCGCAAGCCCCAGCCGCAGGCCATACCCGTCTGTTGTGGGGCCATGCGCGGCTTCCAGATGAAACAGCCCGTTTGCGACTGCAAAAAGCGTCATCAGCGCCAGTACCGGCAGGTTACGCCAGTTCCGTCCGCGGATAATCTCTCGGGTCAGAAAGCCGATCAATGCCGCGGGCAGGGCCAGATCCGCCAGCGCGACCGCCCATGATGGCCAGTCCCCGCCGATCAGCACGGCCAGCCGCCCCAGCACCCATAACCCGGTCATGCCCGCCAGCGGCCAGCCCACCACGGGCAGACGGCCTGTCCAGTTCGGCACCGCTGTCAGCAGAAATCCTGCGACTACAGCGGACAGATAGCCGAAGACAAATGCATGAACATGCCAGTCCATGGGCGGGAAGGCGATGGGCAAGGGGTTGTGCCCGGCCAGCAGCACCAGCCAGAACCCCATCGCAAACGCAGCCCAAAGGCCCGAGAACAGAAAAAACGGGCGGAACCCATAGCTGAACAGGGCAGGGCCGTTCCAACTGCGGGTCTGGCTGGCAGTGGTCGTCATGGGCGTGCGTCCTTCATCAACTGGTTGGCTTGACCATACGCTTACGAATAGGTATCGTAAATACCAATTCAAGCAAAACAGTCGGAAATCATGCGCCTGACCTCTTTCACCGATTACGGGTTTCGTGCGCTGATGTGCATGGCTGGCGCGCCGACGCGCAGTTTCTCGACCGCGGAACTGGCCGAAGAATTCGCCCTCTCCCGCCACCATCTGGCCAAGATCATACAGCAACTGGCCGTGGCAGGGCTGGTGGAAACCCGGCGCGGCGGCGGGGGCGGCGCGAAGCTGGCGCGGGATCCTGCGCAAATCACACTTGGCCAGATCGTGCGCGCGCTTGAAGACGGGCAGGCATTGGTCGAATGTTTTGCGCCCGGCAAGGCCAGATGTACGCTTCTGCCCGGCTGCCGCCTGCGTGGTGAACTGGCCGGGGCCGAAGCAGCGTTTCTGGCGCATCTGGACCAGCGCACCCTTGCCGATATCGCATGGCCGACACCCCCGGACGCGCGGGTGGCGGATATGGCGCGGCAATAAGGCAGGCGCTATAGTGGCAAAGGGAACGCGCCCGGACGCAAAACAATATCTTTAAGGGAATAGCGGTCCATCACATCCAAGAAGGCGCCAAGGGCCTCTGCGAGAATGCGGGGCAAATGGCAATCCGGCTGGATGCAGCATTGCGATTCCGGCGTGAAACATTCGACCAGCGCGAAATCTGTTTCGGTGGAGCGGATCAACACGCCGAGATTGATCTGTTCTGCCGGCATGCCGAGTCGGAACCCGCCGCCGTGCCCACGTTCTGCTGCCAGATAGCCATGCCGTGACAAATGCAGCACGACCTTTTTCAGATGTGCATGTGAGATGTCATAATGCGCCGCTGCTTCGCGGATCGTGGTGTTGCGATCAGTGTTGCTGGCGGCCAGAAGCAGTACCCGCAGCGCATAGTCGGTAAATTTGGAAAGCTGCATGCGCGGTCCAGACACGGTTCAGTGGGATTTATTCCAACGTATATTAAACAGAAGTTTTCAGACAAAGGGGTATTTTATTTGATCCTGATCAAGGTCAAATGAAATATCCTTGATAAATTGCGCCCATGATCTGTCGTATCACCCCTTTTATATCCGTGCTGCTTGCCCTGAGCGTGCTGCTGAGCGCGATACCAGCCGCAGCGCAGACCACGCATCTGCCACGCTTTCTGACCGATATTGCCCCGCAATCACTGGTCGAGGGCGCAACCGGTTTTGGCCCGATGCGCGACGACATCCCCGCAGCCCCATTGTTGCACGGAGGGGTGCGAATCGGCTGGGTTTTCATCACCTCGGATTTTGTCGGAACCACTGGATATTCCGGCAAGCCCATCCACACGTTGGTCGCCATTGACGATGATGCGCGCATCATCGGGCTGAAGATGGTGGCACATTCCGAACCGATCGTTCTGATCGGCATCCCGGAAGCGCGTATTCATGATCTGATGCAAGGTCATATCGGGCTGGATCTGGCCGCTGCGGCCAGGGCTGGTGGCGATATTCAGGAACTCAACATCATTTCTGGCGTCACGGTAACCATCATGGTCATCGATGATTCGATCGTGCGTTCGGGTATCCGCGTGGCGCGCAGTCTGGGGTTGGGGGGGCTTGCCCCCCGCGAAGGGCCTGCTGGCCCGCGCTTTGTACTGAACCCCGATGCACAGGCGGCGGATGACTGGTTCACGCTTGTCGGCGATGGAACCGTACGGCGCATGTCGCTGGATATCGGGCAAGTCAACGCAGCCTTTGTCGCCATGCAAGACCCGCGTGCATCACGTCGCCCCCTGACCGAACCTGATGATGCGCGCTTCATCGACATGTATACCACTGTTGCCAGCGTGCCGACGATTGGCCGCAAGCTGATTGGTGATCGTGAATTCGCCAATCTGGAAAGCTGGCTGGAAGATGGTGATCATGCGTTGCTGATCGGCGGGCGCGGAATCTATTCTTTCAAGGGGTCAGGCTATGTGCGCGGCGGGGTATTCGACCGGATCGTGCTTATTCAGGGCGAGCAGTCGATCCGATTCCGCGACCGCGACAACCGGCGGCTGCGGGTACTGGATGTTGCGGGCGCACCAACTTTCGACGAGCTGGACCTGTTCCGCGTTCCCGCCGAATACGGGTTTGACCCGACCGCACCATGGCGGCTGCAATTGCTGGTAAGCCGGGATGTCGCCGCGCTGGAGCGGGTGTTTACCACCTTTGACCTGGGCTTTCAGATGCCGCGCCCCTATCTGCGCGAAATCGCGGCCCCGGTTGTGGCGCAGGCCGGCTTGCATGACCCCGGTTCCGAACTGGCCGCACAGCAGGCACTGATAGAGCGTATCTGGCGTGATCGTCGCGGGGAAATCGCCGGGCTGGTGCTGATGCTTGGCATTCTGACTGCGGCGTTCTTCTTCCAGATGTACCTGACCCGTTCGGCGCGCGCGACATACTGGTTTCGCATGGGCTTTTTGTCTTTCACGTTGGTCTTTCTGGGCTGGTATGCGGCGGCGCAATTGTCTGTGGTCAATATTCTGGCGCTGGTGGCATCCCTACGGGAAGGGTTCAGCTGGCAGGCCTTCATGCTGGACCCGCTGACCTTTATTCTGTGGTGGGCGGTGGCGGCGGCGCTGATTTTCTGGGGACGGGGGGCCTATTGTGGCTGGCTGTGTCCGTTCGGGGCGCTGCAGGAGTTGACCAACCAAATCGCGCGCGCGCTGAAAGTGCGGCAATTCACCCTGCCTTGGGGACTGCATGAGCGGCTCTGGCCGGTCAAGTACATTATTTTCCTGACGCTTTTTGCGGCCACGCTCGCGTCCGCGCCTTTTGCCAGCCAGTTGAACGAAATCGAACCGTTCAAGACCGCAATCGTGCTGAAATTCGACCGCGCCTGGCCGTTCGTGACTTTTGCGCTGGTGCTGCTTGGCATCGGGCTGTTCATAGAGCGCTTTTATTGCCGCTATCTGTGCCCGCTGGGCGCGGCGCTGGCGATCCCGGCGCGCATCCGCATGTTCGACTGGCTGAAACGCTACAAGGAATGCGGCAACCCCTGCCAGACCTGTGCGAATGATTGCTTCGTGCAAGCCATTCACCCGACAGGTGAAATCAACCCGAATGAGTGCCTGAACTGCATGAATTGTCAGGTGCTCTATCAGTCGGAAACCAGATGCCCGGTCGTGATCCGCACGCTGAAACGGCGGGAGGCGGCCAAGACCGGCATCCCGCCAAAGGCGACCGATCCTGCCCGCGTGAACCACCCCAACCTGAAGAAGGAGATATCTCATGTCTGAACAAACCAGAAAACCCGGCATCAGCCGCCGTGGATTGCTGGGTGCAACCGCGGGCGGTGCGGCATTGATGGGTGCCGGCATTGGTGGCGGTGCGGCCCGTCTGGGCCTGATGGGCGGCGCTGCTGCCGTCGGCACGATTGCCGCAACCAAGGGCGCGCAGGCCGCCGCCGATTATCAGGTCGGCCCCGGCCAGCTGGATGAATATTACGGTTTCTGGTCCTCTGGCCAGTCCGGCGAAATGCGTGTCCTTGGCGTCCCGTCCATGCGCGAATTGATGCGCGTGCCGGTGTTCAACCGCTGTTCTGCCACCGGCTGGGGACAGACCAATGAATCGATCCGCATTCATCAGGAACGTATGCTGCCCCGGACGAAGGCCTATCTTGAAGCCAATGGCAAGAAAGTGCATGACAATGGCGATCTGCACCATGTCCATATGTCCTTTACCGAGGGCACCTATGACGGGCGCTTCCTGTTCATGAATGACAAGGCGAATACCCGCGTTGCGCGGGTGCGCTGTGACATCATGAAATGCGACAAGATCACTGAAATCCCCAATGCCAAGGCAATCCACGGCCTGCGCCCGCAGAAATACCCGCGCACCGGCTATGTTTTCGCCAATGGCGAAGATGAAGGGCCGATGGTGAATGACGGTAGGATTCTGGACGATCCGTCACAATATGTGAATTTCTTCACCGCGCTGGATGGCGACACGATGGAAGTCGCCTGGCAGGTGATGGTCTCTGGCAACCTCGATAATACGGATGCCGATTATGAGGGGAAATGGGCCTTCTCCACCAGCTACAATTCGGAAATGGGGATGACCCTGCCGGATATGACGGCCGCTGAAATGGACCATGTGGTTATTTTCAACATCCGTGCGATCGAACGCGCGATTGAAGAAGGCGACTATATCGAGATGCAGGGCGTCAAGGTCGTCGACGGGCGCAAGGGGCAGAATAAGGATTATACCCGCTACGTACCTATTCCGAACAACCCGCATGGTATCAACATGGCGCCGGACAAGAAGCATCTTTGCGTCGCGGGCAAGCTGTCGCCTACGGTCTCAGTGCTTGATGTCAGCAAATTCGACCTGCTGTTCGAGGATGACAGCCTTGATGCGCGCGCAACCGTTTTGGTGGCCGAGCCGGAACTGGGCCTTGGTCCGCTTCACACCGCTTTCGATGGTCAGGGCAATGCCTTCACCACGCTGTTTCTGGACAGCCAGATTGTGAAGTGGAACATCGAACGTGCCATCGCGCTTTATAATGGCGCGGATGTGGACCCGATCATCACCAAGGTGGATGTGCATTACCAGCCCGGTCACAATTCGACCTCGATGGGTGAAACGCTGGAAGCCGATGGTAAATGGTTTGTGTCGATGAACAAGTTCTCGAAGGACCGTTTCCTGAATGTCGGCCCGTTAAAGCCCGAGAACGAGCAGTTGTTCGTCATCGAGGGGGACAACCTGCGGCTTGTCCATGACGGGCCGATATTCGCAGAGCCACATGATTCCATCATCGTGCGCAGCGATATCGTCAATCCGTTGCACTACTATGACCGCAACGACCCGACCTGGGCCGAAACACGCGCACAGGCCGAAGCCGATGGTGTTGATATCGACGACTGGATGGAAACCGTCGTGCGCGATGGCAACAAGGTGCGCGTTTATATGTCGTCCGCAGCGCCCAACTTCTCGCTTGAGAGTTTTACAGTGAAAGAAGGTGACGAGGTGACGGTGATCATCACCAACCTTGATGACATCGAAGACCTGGCGCACGGGTTCACCATGGGCGATCACGGTGTGGCGTTCGAACTTAGCCCCAATCAGACCGCGTCGGCCACTTTTGTGGCCGCTAAACCGGGTGTCTATTGGTATTACTGCCAATGGTTCTGTCATGCACTGCATATGGAAATGCGCGGGCGCATGTTTGTCGAACCGAAGGACGCATAAGATGGTCGGCCTGCGGTGTCTGTTTGCGGCGCTTCTGATTGCCTTTGCCCCGGTCTTTGCCGGGGCGGGGGAACGCATTGTGCCTGCGGAATCGGGGGCGCTGGCCGCTGCGATTTCCGGGGCCAGCCCCGGTGATGTGCTTATCCTTGCGCCGGGCCGTCATGACGGCCCGGTGACCCTGCCGTTTGCCATAACACTGGACGGGCGGAATGCGGCCACCATTGATGGGAACGGACAGGGCGATGTGATCCGCGTTACCGGTCCGGATGTGGTGGTGCGCGGGCTGACACTGGTGGGTTCCGGCAACGCCCACCCGGTGGTGGATTCTGCCGTGAAACTGGACCGCAGCGCCGAACGCGCGCTGATTGAAAACAACCTGATGATTGAAAACCTTGTTGGCGTGCATGTCTTTGGTGCCACTGACAGTGTCGTGCGTGGCAACATGATCATTGGGCGGCAGGACCAGCGCATGAATGACCGTGGCAACGGAATTTATGTCTGGAACGCGCCCGGAACACTGGTCGAAGGGAATGATATCCGGTTCGGGCGTGACGGGATATTCGCCAATGCCTCGCGCGAGAATATCTTTCGTGACAACATTCTGCGCGACCTGCGCTTTGCTGTGCATTTCATGCATACCAACATGAGCGAGGTTTCGGGCAATGCCTCGATCGGCAATCACCTGGGTTATGCCATCATGTTTTCGAACCGGACGCAGTTGCGGGGCAACCTGTCCTTGCGTGATCGAAGCCATGGGCTGATGCTGAACTTCGCCAATAACGCCGATGTCAGCGGAAACCTGATCCGGGGCGGCACGCATGAAAAATGCACTTTCATCTACAACGCCCATCGCAATGTGTTTGTGGGCAACAGGTTTGAGGGTTGCGATATCGGCATCCATTTCACCGCAGGATCCGAACGCAATGCACTGACTGGAAACGCCTTCATAGGCAACCGCACGCAGGTCAAATACGTAGGTACCCGCGATATGGAATGGAGTCATGGCGCGCGCGGCAACTACTGGTCGGATCACGCCAGCTTTGATCTGGATGGCGACGGGATTGCCGATGCGAAGTTTCGTCCCAACGACATGATGGACCATATATTGTGGTCACAACCTGCTGCGGGACTGCTGCTTGGCTCGCCCGCCGTGCAGTTGATCCGCTTTGCACAAGCGCAATTTCCCGCGACCCTGCCCGGTGGCGTGCGCGACAGCTTTCCGCTGATGCGTGCCCCTGAAATCGCGGTTCCCGATGACATTGCCCGGATGGAAGCCGAAGCCCGGCCCGCATGGCAATATGGAAGGTTGGACGATGCCGAACTTGATCCTCTCACGTCTCACTAAGACATTCGGGGTAACGCGCGCGCTGCGCGACGTAAGCTTCACAGTTGCGCCCGGTGAACGGATTGCGCTGCTGGGCCATAACGGTGCGGGCAAATCCACGTTGATGAAAATCGTGCTGGGGCTGATTCCCTTTGACGGGGGCATGGCAACGGTGCTGGGCGCCGCCCCGGGTGACCGGGCGGCACGGCGTCAGGTGGCCTATCTGCCGGAAAACGTGGCCTTCCATCCCGCGCTGACCGGGTTGGAGCAGATCCGCACCTATCTGCGGCTGCGCGGCGAAGCGGCGCGTGACGCGATGGGCCTGCTGGACCGCGTGGGTCTGGCTGATGCCGCGACGCGCCGGATCGGCACCTATTCCAAGGGTATGCGCCAGCGCGTGGGGCTGGCACAGGCGCTGATCGGCAAGCCGCGCCTGCTGGTGCTGGATGAACCTACATCGGGGCTGGACCCGGTGTCGCGCCGCGATTTCTATGCCACGCTGGACGGGCTGGCGGCTGATGGTGCGTCAATCCTGTTGTCCAGCCACGCCCTGACCGAAGTGGAGGCGCGGACAGACCGTATCGTGATCCTGTCGCAGGGGGCGATGGTCGCCAATGCGTCGCTGGCCCAACTGCGCCAGCAAGCGGCCTTGCCGATTCAGATGCAGGTTCGTGCGCGCGACGGTGCGGCGGACATGGTGGCCGAAAGCCTGGGTGGGGCGCGGTTCAATGGGGCGACGGTCAACCTTAATTTTGCGCCAGACCAGAAACTGGCGCGCCTTACACAGGTCACCGCACTTGGTGCGCTGATCGAGGATGTCGAGGTAATCCCACCCAGTCTGGAGGATATTTACAGCCATTTCAGCAAACAGGTGCGCCCATGAATGCCATACTCGCGATTTCCGCAGCAGAGTTCCGTATTGCGTTGCGCAACCGCTGGGTTGCCATTGCCGTTGCCATGATGGCACTGTTTTCACTGGTGCTGACAGGCGCGGGCAGTGCCCCCACGGGCATATTGGGTGCGGACCGGTTGTCGGTGACTGTGGCCAGCCTGACCAGCCTTGCGGTTTATCTGGTACCGTTGGTGGCGCTGCTGATGAGTTTCGACGCCATCGCGGGCGAGGTGGAACGCGGCACCCTGCCATTGATGCTGACCTATCCGCTGGGGCGGGTTGAAATCCTGCTGGGCAATTTCATCGCCCATATGCTTACCCTGACACTGGCCGTGGCGATTGGCTATGGGCTGGCGGCAGGGGTCGCTATCTGGGCTGATCCGCGTGCCAGTGCGGGTGTCCCTGCCATGGTGCGGCTGTTCTGGACATCGCTGATACTGGGCGCGGCCTTTGTTGCCATCGGCTATGCGATCTCCGTGATTGCCCGCCGCCCCGGTGCAGCGGCGGGGCTGGCCATCGCGATCTGGCTGGTGCTGATTGTCCTGTATGATCTGGGTTTGCTGGCGGCAGTTGTGACCGATGACGGCGGGCGCTTCACCACCGAAATCTTCCCGTGGTTGCTGGTGGGCAATCCTGCGGATGCGTTCCGGCTTTATAACCTTTCTGCGTCCGATGCGACGGCGGCTGCTGCGGGGGTTGGCGCAGCGGCGCATGCAATTCCACCTGCTTATGCGCTGGCTTCAATCCTTTTGTGGCCATTGCTGGGCCTTGGCTTGGCTGTGCTGGCCTTCAGAAAGGTGACATCATGAAACGTGCGCTGTTTTTATCTGTGGCGCTGCTGGCGCTGGGGGGCTGCCGCGAGGATGGCACAGCAGTCCTGCCTGCCCCCGTGACCATGACCGCCGAGGCAGTGGGTCATTTCTGCCAGATGGAAATGCTGGAACATCCCGGTCCCAAAGCACAGGTGTTTCTGGATGGCCTGCCTTATCCGCTGTTCTTCAGCCAGGTGCGCGACGCAATCGCCTATGACCGGATGCCGGAGCAAAGCCATATGATAACTGCGATTTATGTGTCGGATATGGGCGCGCCTGGTGCCACATGGGAAGACCCCGGCGCAGATAACTGGATACTGGCAGATGTCGCGCATTACGTGGCCGGGTCCGACAGGGCGGGCGGGATGGAAACCCCTGAACTGGTGCCTTTTGCCACGCTGACCGCCGCGCAGGATTTTGTCACTCAACATGGGGGTGCCATCCTGCACCGTGATGCTATCGCGGATGATCTGGTTCTGGCCCCGGTCGTATTCGAAGGTGATAGCGGCATCGATCATGATGACGGCGATTTAGATAAGCGCCTGCGCGCCCTGACGCGCGGGCCGGAAGGGTGAACATGCACAACCTGACCCGCCGCCGTTTTCTGGCCATAACTGCCGTTGCGCTTGCGGGCATTCCTGCGGCCACAGCGGCGCAGCATTTGCATCACTGGCGCGGGGTTGCGCTTGGGGCAGATGCTTCGATCACGCTGACCCACCCGGATGCACCCCGGATTGTCGCGATAGCCCGCCACGAGATCGCGCGACTGGAACGGATATTCAGCCTGCATACCCCCGGATCGGCGATTGAACGGCTGAATGCCACAGGGCGCTTGAAAGCGCCTGCGCCCGAACTGCTGGAATGCCTGAGCCACTGCGCGCGATTGTACCGTGCAACCGGCGGGCTTTTTGATCCGAGTATCCAGGCACTCTGGACCGTATATGCCCGCCATTTTGCGGGAACGGGGCGCGCGGATTTGCCCGATGCCGACATACGCGCTGCGGCGTTGGCGATGGTGGGGTTCGACCGGTTGCAGCTTGACCCTGCGGAAATCCGGATTGAACATGGCACTGCGCTTAGCCTGAACGGGATCGCGCAGGGTTATATCGCCGACAAGGTAACAGCGCTTCTGCACGCGCAGGGATTAGGGAACGTGCTGGTCAATACCGGCGAATTCAGGGCATTGGGGCACGCCCCGGATGGTAAGCCATGGCAGATTGGCCTGCGGGCAGGGCGGGATGTCCTGTCCCGGCGCGCGGCGTTGCAGGATGCCGCGCTGGCCAGTTCCTCGGCACAGGGAATCAGCTTTGACCGGCATGGTCGTGCAGGTCATATCCTGAACCCGAAAACCGGCCTGCCGGCGCCCGCATATTGGTCACTTGTAAGCGTGACCGCCCCACAGGCATGGCTGGCCGATGGGTTGAGCACGGCATTTTGCCTGATGGACCGGCATGCAATTGCGCAGACACTCCGCCTGTTTCCGGAGGCGCGGATTGAGCGGCTGGTGCCGGTGTGACGGGCCACACCCGGCGCAGTGAAGCGCCCCCTGCATTTCCTGGTGCGCGGTGTTTTCAGGGCGCTGGTATTGCGCTGGCAAGACGACGCACACCGGTTTGGCAGCTACTCGGGAATGCAGTAGCGGCGATCCTCATCTGCGTTGTGGTTCCCGGCTGTGGCAACAGTCGGGGTATTCACAGACTTGATCTGGCGCAGAAGCGCTTTTTCAAGTGTCACGCGCTGGATTGGTTTTGGCAATACATCAATAAACCCCGCTTTCGCATAGCTTTCCATCTGTTCCTTCATGACATTTGCGGTTGCTGCTATTGCGCGGGGTGCAGGACGCCCTGTTGTTGCGCTATAGCGCTGCATATTTTGCAATGCGGCAAAGCCGTCCATTACCGGCATTGATATATCCATCAGGATCAGGTCGAAATCAGTATTCTGCCACAGTTGGTACGCTTCTGCACCGTTTTGGGCAAAGACCGCCTGCACGCCAAGCTTCGTGAGCATAAGCGAGAGGATCTTGCGGTTCGTGGCATTGTCTTCGGCAACCAGCAGGTGGCAGCTTTTCAGGTGACCGGGCAGGATGCTGTCCCCATCTTCAGGCGAAATTTCTGGCGGTTGCCGGGCCGTGCCCCCGAACATCAACGGGACGGCCAGCTGGATGATAATCTCTGTGCCAAGCCCAAGTCTGCTGGCAACGGTCACATCCCCCTGCATGGCATCAACCAGATATCTGACGATCGACATGCCAAGCCCTGTGCCGCCGAAACGTCTGGTGGTGCCCGCTTCTGCTTGTTCGAACGCAAGAAAGAAGCGGGAAATCTGTTCTTCCGTCATTCCGATGCCGGTATCCGTGATACGAAAGACAACATGACCGGGATCTTCCGCATCGACGTTTAGTGTTATATGCCCCGTTTCGGTAAATTTCACGGCATTCCCCAGAACATTATGCAGTATCTGCAGTACGCGCGTCTCATCCCCTAACCTGTAATCCGCGTAGCCTGCGCCATACGTGGTCCGGAGGGTGACACTTTTGGCCTGCGCGATCGGGCGGTGCAGGGCCTCTGCGTGTTCAATAACGTCAGCCAGCCGGAAAGGTCTGGAAACCAGCTTCATTTTCCCGGCTTCCACGCGGGCAAGATCAAGGATGTCATTTATCAGGGACAACAGGTTTTTACCCGACTGCCGGATCGTTTCCAGCATCTCTTGCTGCGCGGCGTCAAGTCGGGTGTCTACCAGAAGGTCCGCCATGCCCATGACGCCGTTCAACGGGGTGCGGATTTCGTGGCTCATATTGGTCAGAAACTCCGATTTTGCCTTGCTGGCGGCTTCAGCGGTGACAAGCGCGCCTTCAAGGTCAGTCGCTAGCCGGCGCACGGCGAAGACCCCGCCGCCAAGCACCGCGAGCAACAGACCCAGCGCGAGTGCGATCGGCGGGATGGCGGAAATAATTGCACGGGTGCCGGGATCGGGCAGTGACCATACTATCCAAGCCGGATTGTCACCTGCCACATTGAGGTTATAACTTGCCCGCGCTTCGTCGGGGACAGACTGAACACGGACATCCGAGAGCAGTAGCGTGTCTGCCATATGGCGCGAAAGCTGGTGCGGGACAGCTATACCGAACACAAGATGCGATGACGGAAGAACAGCATCCGGCACGGATGTATGTGGCATGACAATATCAACGCTGAGCAGCCAGAGTTCGTCGCCGATCCAGCGAAACGCTGTGATGGGAAAGTCATTTGTTGCAGGATCATCGTCGGCGACAAGGGATTGGGCAAATGCAAACGTTTGCGCGAAATCTGCCGCGGGGGGCGGCCTGATATCGGCGGCCAGCCAGTGCAGCGGATCATCCAGCGGGCTACCGCCCAGAATGATGAGTTGCGCGACGCCGTCACCATCAACGCCAGCGCCGACATTCTCATCCAGCCATGCAATGTCCTGCCGCTGCAAGGCATGATAATGCTCCGTCCAGTTGGAATAGTCGATACTGTTGGCTTTCAGTCGCGCGACAATGGATTCGACGCCGTGCTCCACCCGCTGGAAGGCATCCTGACGCGCTTGCGCGTTGAAGTCTGATGCAAGCCTTACCGCCACCCATGACAATGTGCCCACCGTGATGGCCAGCGCGAAAATGGTTGTAAGAGCCAGCAACGCTGAGAGCCGTTTCGGCGCAGGCAATTTAGCGTTCATGTGAGTTTCACTTTTCAGAAATACGATGATGGCGCAATGAAGTTAAGAACTTCTTAAGTGCAAAGGAAATGATCGCGTGAAGGAAAGGACACTGGGTGTACGTACCACTTTGTGACGAAGTGTCACGCAGATTGCGTCCGATCCATTTTCCGCTTGGCCGAAGGATATCGGTATGGTTCCCGGTACTACGGAAATGCTGACGCCTGCTGATTACGCTGACGGCAGTTCCGCCGCAGGCGGGTTCAATGCGCCCGTTCCCACTTGGCCGGTTGGCCATGCCGCCGCCGTGCCTGTTTCAGGACAAGCGCGCCCGCGCGGTGGCCGTAGCATTCCGGATGTTGCGCGCCAACAGGGTCACGTCGATATTGGCGGCAATAAAGCGTGCACCGATGGCGCGGCATTCCTGCTGAAGTGCCGGGTCGAGCGTGAAGATTCCAGCGGCTTTGTCGGCCGCCACGATCTTTCTGATGGCATCCGGAACCACGCCTGCATTGACGGCGTTGTCACTGATCGTGTCAAAGACAGTGCGGGTTTGGCCGGTTCCGGGATCGTTGCGCAGTATGCGGGTATTCAGAATTTCGAGAGCGGGGCAACATAGTCCGTCGCGGCCAGAACGTCGGCGCGGGTCGCATTGCTACCACCGGTGGCGCTTTTCATGACGAAGGCAATCTCCGGCTCGACCCTCGGTTGAATGAACCGGTCCTTGGGCACGGTTGCGCCATGTTCGGACAGCATGTCGTCAAACAGGATATCGCTGTCGGGAATGTCGATGTTCATTGCATATTGCATCGTCTTGAAGGTCGTGCAGATTTTCCAGCCAACCACCCGGCACCCCTGTGCGATCTTGGCGCGACAGATTGCGTTGTCTGGTCATGATGCGCACGGCGCACGGGTGCGCTGCGTCCTGCGAAGTTGTGCGCCCGTGTCGGTGGTATGTTTGTTCCGGGGTGCGAACTGGTCCCGGTCCATGCGCTATTCTCCAGCCCCGATGCCGCCCATGCAGATATATTTGGCTTTAAGGAAATCATCGAGGCCGTGGCGGGATCCTTCCCGCCCAGGGCCAGACATCTTGACCCGGCCGACGGGCGCTTTGGCAGTTGAAATCAGCCCGGTGTTCACACCAACCATGCCATAATCCAGCGCCTCGGAGACGAATCTGAACAGGGGCGCGACGGGGCCGAATGTTTCCTCTCTGGCGATTGCCATATCGGCGGTCAAGCCGGTCAGGATCGTGGGCGCGCATTGGGCATAGAGCTTTGCGCCAACTTCGGTCGATCCTGTGAAGGTCAGTTTCCGCATGATTGGGCGGTCGGTTATGGCTTGTCCGATCTCGCGGGCTGAACCAGTGATGACCGAGAACAGCCCGGCGGGTAATCCCGCCTCTTTCGCGGTGCGCATCCGGTTGTTGGCGCCGAAGGGGGCGGGCGCATGAAACCACCCGGCGCTTGCATGCGTTGTCTTGGTACAACCCACATCCGGGTCCAATCCGAAGGAGTTCCTCATGCAAAGTCTGAAAGATGTCTATATTCATCAATTACAAGACCTTCACAGCGCCAACAAGCAAGCGCTAAAAGCCGTGCGCAATCTGGTCAATGCTGCTGCCAGCGACAATCTGAAGCGCGCCCTTGAACGTGGGGTCAGCGGGATCGAAGATGGCACCGGCAAGCTGGAGACACTTATTCGTGCGCATGACGCCGACCCGGACGGCGCGCATTGCAAAGGTATGGAAGGCCTAGTGCGCGAAGCGCGCAGCCATGCGCTGAAGGAAGAGTTCGACGATGATGCCGTCCGTGACGCGGTGATCATCACGCAGTATCAGCGCATGGCGCATTATGCGATTGCCGGTTACGGCTGTGCCGCCGCCTTTGCCAAGCAACTCGGGCTGCCAAATGAGGCACAAACACTGAGCGGAATGCTGGACGCCGCCCATTCCGGTGACGAAACCATGTCCGATATCGCCGAGCAGAAGGTAAATCAGCGCGCTGCCTTGTGACGCAAACATACAGGTGCAGGGCTTCCGGGCGGCACATTCATGACCGCCCGGAAACTGTTCAGACAATCCGCAGCGGAACTTGTTAACCGTATGTGACAGCTATGTGCGCCTGATGCCGTAACGTATTGTATTGGTTGAAGATGGGGTGGGCGCTATCGGCTACCCTTCGGGTTTTTCAGTGGCCAACGTGGGCTTTTTTGTCTGTCTGCACATCTTGGCCCATCCGGGCAAACACTTGAACCGCGCCCCGGTCGGTAAAAATCATTTGCTATATATGCGCGAAAAATGCGTTGGTTCTGCGAATGAAAAGGCTTCATGCCTTTGTTTTTATTTGATTAATATTGACTGCAAATTTCGCAACGCTTCTGTGATCATATCATATGAAAACGCAAGGTCTGCGACAGGCCGCAACCATCCACGAAGGGACCGGCTTAATCTGATCAGGCGGTGCTTAGGATAATTTGTTAATCAAACATACAGTTGACATGGATACCTATTAACGCATACCTCTAATTTATGGTGCGCATTTGGGAGGAAGGCGTCATGAGAAATGCGGACAGACTGAGCCTTGATAAAATGGGCGATGTCCTTTCAGCCGACGCACATACACTGGCCTGTTGCAGCGGTGGCCCTGCAGTAGTGGCTTTCGATCTGTCGGCGACGCCTGCAGGCCGGAAGGAAAACGACATTGCGCCCGGCCCGGTTTCGGCCAGCCTGCGCACTGACAATAGCTGCATACCCGACAACTGGAATGCCAACCTGACGCGACCGTTGTGTCAGTTTCAGCAAGTAGCCCGCCATAGTGGGGCGAACCCGATGGTGCCGGGCATGTCACTTGCGCCAAGTAAGGGGGTGCGCGGTGACGCGCACCCCATCCCTACCAACATCATCACGGGAGGAGACATGATGAAACGTACACTCACGGCAATCTGCACTGCTGGGATTGCGCTTGGCGTGGGGTTTGCCGCGCTGGATGCCAGCGCCCAAACCGCAGAGGATTTCTATGCAGGCAAGACCATCCGGCTGATCAGTTCCACCGGGGCGGGCGGCACAATGGATCTGTATCTGCTGCTGTTCATGAAATACGCGCAGAAACATCTTCCTGCGGGAACCGAAATGGTGCTGGAGCATCGCACAGGTGCGGGTGGCATCGTCGGCATGAACCACATGTTTACGGCCGCCAACAAGGACGGCACTGAATTTGGCATGCCCACCCCGTCCATTGTGACCAACACATTCACACAGCCCGACGCAACGCGCTATGTGCCGAATGAGTTTACAGCGCTCGGGCGGCTGGTTGACCTGCCGCGCGTTTATGTGGCCCGCGCTGACAGCGGCGTTTCCACATTTGAAGACGCCATGGAAACGCCGCTGTCGCATTCCATCCTGGCGATCGGCACATCGACCCATCAGGTTATGGCGGCGGCGAATGACGTGATCGGTACACAGTTTCGCGCCGTCCCCGGATATTCTGGCGGTGGCCCCGCATTTCTGGGTATGGAACAGGGCGAGGTGCAGTCCACCACAGCGGAACCTGCGAACCTGCTGGTAAACAAATGGCATCTGGTTGAAGATGGCACGCTGAACATACTTGGTTGGGTCGGAATTGACCCGATTGACGGGCTTAGTGATTACCCCAGTCTGCTGGACCTGACCCCGGACGACCACGCGCTGCGCGGTGTAGTGGAAACAGTCAGCAACACGGCAGCCATCGGCCTGTCACTGATCATGCCACCGGGCGTGCCACAGGAGCGCACGGATTATATCCGCGATCTACTGGATACGGTCATGCGTGATCCGGAACTGCTGGCAGAGGCCGCCGAGCGTCAGATACCCATCAATCATGCGACAGGCGCGTGGCTGCAGGAACGTCTTGAAGCGGATATGGGCCAGCCGGAAGACGTGCGTGACTGGTTCCTTCAACTGTCACAGCAGTAGTCGGACTGCGCAAATAAGGCGCGCAGGTACGCGCGCCTTATACGACGGGTCGCTATGGGGCGATAAGGGGTATCATGGAAGTCATTTCCCAATTCTCGGCCGTTCTGGCCGGTATATTTTCCAGTCAGATCATCCTTTATATCATGCTTGGCGCGGTTATCGGTACGCTGATTGCAGTTCTACCGGGCATTGGAGGGTTGTCGGGGGTTGCGCTTTTGCTGCCGTTCACCTTCGGGCTGGACCCTTATACCGCGATTGCGTTTTTGCTGGCGACACTGGCTGTCACATCCACCGCGGATTCAATTCCTGCAATTCTGTTCGGCGTGCCGGGTACGCCTGCATCCATGGTAACAGTGCTGGACGGGCACCCCATGGCAAAACGCGGTGAAGCTGGCCGGGCCATGGGGGCTGCGTTCACGTCATCCGTACTCGGGGGAATTTTCGGGGCGGCCGTATTGCTGGCTACTATCCCCTTCATCATGCCGGTTATGATGCGGGCAACATCGCCGGAATTGTTGGGGCTGGTCATTTTCGGACTGGCCATGGTGGCTGCGGTCAGTGGTCAGTCACTGGCGCGTGGTATCGGTGCAGCCTGTCTTGGGGTTTTGCTGGCATATATCGGCCAGGACCCACAGACCGCGACCCTGCGCTGGACCTTCGGGCAGGTATATCTGTGGGACGGGGTGGGCATTCTGCTGGTCGCGCTTGGCATTTATGCGCTTCCGGAACTGGTGGATATGGCCATTCTTAATACCCGGATTGCCCAGACTGAAAAAGAGAACAGCAGCGCCCTGAACGGTGAATGGCAGGGCGTGAAAGATGCCTTGTCGCACCCGTGGCTGATGACGAAATCTAGCGGGATCAGCGCGGTTCTGGGCGTAGTTCCCGCTATTGGCGCAGCGGTTATTCCGTGGCTGGTTTATGCCTATGTGTCGGCCACAACGCGCGGTAAATCACAATTCGGCAATGGCGATGTGCGCGGTGTCATTGCGGTTGAATCATCCAATAACGCGACTGTCGGCGGCGCGTTGCTGCCCACGCTTACCTTCGGCATTCCCGGTTCTGCGCCGATGGCGCTTATTCTGGGCGGGCTGCTGTTGCACGGAATCGCACCTGGTCCGGATATGCTGGTCGGCAAAATTGACTTTACCTATATGATGATAGCGACAATCGTGGTTGCGAATATCTTTGGTGGCTTTCTGGCCTTCGGGTTGACACGCTGGCTGGCGAAGCTGGTCTTTGTGCGCTCGTCCATTCTGGTGCCGATCATGCTGAGCATTGTCATGATCGGGGCTGTGCAATCCTCGCGGTCCTGGGGTGATGTGATTGCCGTGATCCTTATCGGAATACTGGGTTGGCTGATGAAACGCGCCCGCTGGTCGCGCGCGCCGTTTTTTCTGGCGTTCATTCTGGCACCGCTTGTGGATCGGTATTTTCATATATCGATGAACATTCACGGCTGGGACTGGGTTGCGCGCCCCTTCGTCTGGCCCATGCTGGTGGGGAGCCTGCTGTTTGTCGTGATGCTTATGTTGCGCCGTTTTTTCCAGGCCAGACGCCGGAATGAGGATCGCGCGCCTGCTCAATGGCGCGTTGAATTCCGGCCAAGCGCGGATTTGCTGTTCAGCGTGGGGGGGCTTGCAGTCACCTTCGCGGCCTTTGTAACATCTCTGGCGTGGACCTTCCGGGCCGGTATATTGCCGCAAATCGTTTCCGGGCTGGGGATTGCGTGTTGTGTCATTGCCTTGGTCACATGTGTGCTGCATCGCAGGGTGCCGGACGCAGCGACCGCGACAGAGGGTAATTTCGATATAGAGACAGATTTCGGCCAGATGACGCAAAAAACCGTCAGTTGGCGTGCCGGGCTGTTTCTTGGCGCGCTATGTGTCATGTGTGGTCTTGGCTGGCTGATCGGACTGCCAGTGGCGCTGATCGGGTTCGTTCTGCTTGCGATGATTGCGATGGGCGAACGCCCGATCCAGGCGTTCGTCATATGTGTGGCGACAAGCGTTGTGGGGTGGGCGCTGTTTGAAAAATTCCTGCGGCTAAGCTGGCCCAACCCGCTTTATCAGCTTTTCGGCGGCTAGAATCTTTCAGGATTGCACAGAAGCATAGCCTGCGTTTTTGATGTAGTTTGCACACTCGTCAGGGATGAAGTGGTTGAGGATCGGTCCGACGGTGCGCCATAGTGTGTCTTGCGAGTAGGGTGGCGCATTGTGCTTCCAGTGTTTGAGCTTCGCGAATGTGAGGGGGTGAAGGCCATGCGTTCGAGAGCGCCGCCGATCCCGTTCCCCCCGCCCGAAACCGGCGTGACCTTGCGAGCAAACTGCTCACTTATGCCGTGACCTTTCCTGGAATCACGACACCTGCCGCGACCCGGGCATCAAGTTGGGCCAGTGCGGTATCGCAGAATGGAGCATCGTTGATATGAGAATCGAGAACCGTCCTATCGACCCGGCCCGCCATTTCGCGCTCGGTCTCCGCTATGCATGCAGTCTGCCCCTCGGGATGATGCGCGGCCTCGCCCGGGGGATCCCACGCCTCAATCCCGGCTTTCGGTAGAATGAAATGCATTGGCCCTTTGCCCCGGCTAGCCGATCCGCACGGCCCGGGTGGCCAAGATCGGCGCGCTGGCGGGGCGATGGACCGTTCGCTCAGACTACATCGTCAATCAGGCGATTGAGCAGTATATCGAAGCCAACACCTTGCAGATGCAGCGGATCAGTGACGGTATTGCCGCCGCGTGCGACAGCAAGGTCGCGCCTACGGGTGAGGTCTTTGGCGGGATAGCCGCAATGCACGGCCGGTCAGGCTGAAGCAGCCTGAGTTTCCGACCTTGGGCTACCCCGGAAAACACCCCGAGACGCGGGAATTCAGCATTGCAGATTTGCCCCACCTGATCACCCATGGCGCGATCAGACCCCGGATCGTCAGGCCCACAATGGAAATCTGTTCACCCCATCGCCCAAAGGACGCATCCATTCGAAGATGCTATCGCGCGCGCGAGTGCCATCGGCAAAGGTGCTGACATGATCCATCCTCCCAACCAAGATGAAGCATAAATTCGCAGACTTGGAAAACCCAGGATTCAGGGCCCTTCCGGAACGCACTAGCGCAGGACGATGTCTGGTCGTGTTCGAATCCGGTTCGCGCCGTCGCGTGTTCGCGCATCAGCTCCGGCGCGTTTCACCGGCTGAGCAAGTCGCCCTGATCGCTGCCTTCTACAGGTGTCCGGAGTTGCTCGGGGGTGACACCGCTGGCGGGGACAAGGGCATCATCCGGTGGCGTGTCAGGTCCGATGCCAACCGGCGCATCAGAACGGCTGGACACTTCTTTGCCATGCAAGCTGCGCAGGATCTGCCGCAGCAAGCGTGAACGTAACCGTTGAGGCGACGTGGCTTGCCCGTCAAACCAGTAGTGCACGACCACCTTCATGTCCTCAGGCCCAAGCGCATCAATCAGGATCAGGGGTGCCGGATCGGCGGAGAGAGCTGCCTCGGCGCGGGCCACTTCGGCAATGGCGGCCTTCAGTTGCGCCAGCTCTGTCGTATGCGGCAGCGTCAGTTCGATGATGTCGCGGCGGGTCGGGTTGATGGTGAAATTCTCGATGGTGGATTTGAAAACCACTGCGTTGGGGATCTGGATGTGATTTCCATCCGCAGATGCAAGGACAGTGCTGCGTGTATTCATACTGTGTACCACGCCCTGATGGCCCGCAACCGCGATCAGATCGCCGCGCCGGAATGGTTGCCGGAAGCTTAACAGCACAGACGCAAGGAAATTCTCGACAATATCGCGAAAGGCAAACCCGATGACGATCCCCAGCACCCCCGCGCCCCCGATCATCGACAGCGCAAGCTGCGTCAGACCCGCAACCTGAAGGATAAGATAGATGCCGATAAACAGCACCGGAAGCGAAATGGCGCGTGCGGCAAGATTGGCGGTGAAGGTCGATGCCATGCGTGGGGTCAGCAGGTAGCGCGCCAGCCGGTGTACCTGACGCGAGGTGATCCAGGCCAGCGGCAGGACAAGAATGGCCACGATGACCGAGGGGATCAGCCGCAGGGCTGCGTCGCCAAGCGCGCGCAATTCGCGCCAGGCCGGGGTCAGGGTCAACTCGACTTCGTAGTCGACCTGCACACGGTTCACGACAGCAACAACGCCTGCGGTATTGGCTGCCAGTTCTGCCGCCCAGGCGCGCCGTTCAGCAGTTCGGGTTGTGCCATCCATGAAGACAATCCCGTCCTCGACGCTAACCCGTGGCGCATCGAACCAGCCTGTGGTTTTCAGGATACCTTCGATCCGTTGCGCAATACGGTCATCGCTCGGGCCAGTGTCCACGGCGACAGCCTGTCCGCTCGGGGTCAGTTCAATGGCTTCTTGCTGTGTCTGTGCTGATACGGGCATGGCGACAGCCAGGGCCAGCCAGAGTCCGGGCAGAAGGGGCAGGAGCATGCGGGTGGCAAGGTTGCTTCGGCGTATTGCGCAGATTTTACCTGCCTTTTGGCCATGTGGCGTGGTCAGGGACCAGCGTGTAATTCTATGCCACATCGGCTACCTCTCTGTCAGTGCGTCACCAGAAATGTCCTGCAGGAATTAAATGCGCGATTAGCATTTGCGGGGGCAGTCCGCCTGATTACGGCCTGCTCGCATACCATTGCCTGCGCAGATATCATCCTCTGGCCAGCGCAGGATAGCGTATTGCGCGCGCCGGTGCCAGCGAGCTTGGCCATCTCAGGTATTGTCTGCGCTGCTGTGCTTGTGTCTGGTCCGCCACGCGGGCGCCTGTACGCACACGTGCGGTGACGGGCACATGCCAGCACTCGCATCTGGTCGTCAACTCAGCTATGCTGCACCGCAGCAGGAGAGATGACATGGCGGTTTTTCTGATCCTTTTCGCATTGGTATTACTGATAGCCGGGGCATGGCGCGGTGTTTCGGTACTGGTGCTTGCACCTGTTCTGGCCTTGCTTGCAACGCTGGCATCCGGCGCGCCTGTATTGGCCGGATATACGCAGGTTTTCATGCAGGCGGCGGGGGGTTTTGTGGTGGGTTTCTTTCCACTGTTCCTGCTGGGAGCGCTTTTTGGCAAGGTAATGGAGGCATCTGGCGCTGCGACGCGGCTTGCATCTGCTATTGCTTCGGCCCTTGGTCCGCAAAACGCAATTCTGGCCGTGATTCTGGCATGTGCGGTGCTGACCTATGGCGGGGTGTCATTGTTTGTGGTGGCTTTCGCGGCGTGGCCATTGGCGCGTGCATTATTCGCCCAAACAGGACTGCCGGCGCGGCTGATCCCCGCGACCATTGCGCTGGGGGCCTTTACCTTTACCATGACGGCCTTGCCAGGCACACCATCGATTCAGAATGCGATCCCGATGGCGACTTTCGGCACGACACCTTTTGCTGCCCCCGGTCTGGGGGTGATTGCGGGTGTTGTCATGCTGGGTCTGGGGCTGATCTGGTTGCAGATACGGGTGCGCGTGCTTGCGGGTGATGCCCCGCCGGAAGCGCCAGATGTCCCGCCCGGTGCCCGACCCTTGCCGCTTTGGGTCGCATTGGCACCGATCCTGTCGGTGGGGGTGGTTACGTTGGCCATGGGCAGTCTCATCCTGCCTGCGCTGGATACCGGATATCTGGCCGATCCGACCTATGGCGCGACGGAATTGTCGCGGGTCAAGGGGCTGTGGTCAGTGATCACGGCGCTTGGTGTGGCACTGACGCTGGCGCTGATTCTCAGTCGTCCACCACAGATCAAGCAAGTGCTGAATGCAGGGGCAGAATCCGCACTTCTGCCATTGTTCAATACCGCGAGCCTTGTGGGTTTCGGCGCGGTCATCG
This sequence comes from Roseinatronobacter alkalisoli, assembly GCF_028745735.1. GTDB lineage: Bacteria > Pseudomonadota > Alphaproteobacteria > Rhodobacterales > Rhodobacteraceae > Roseinatronobacter > Roseinatronobacter alkalisoli. Next base: position 37,463 of record NZ_JAQZSM010000014.1, on the reverse strand, counting down.
CTGTCCTGCCGGGATTTGAGGTCTTGCGGGAAAGTCTTGAAGGGTTGTCGGGCGGGAATGTCCTGATCTCGGCGGCGCTGTCATCAGGGGCGCTGGCGGGTATCACTGGCTCGGCTTCAGGGGGGATGTCGATTGCGCTGGATGTTCTGGGATCATCGCTGCTGTCGCAGGCCGCACTGCAGGGGGTTGATCCCGCACTTTTACACCGGGTTGTCGCGGTCGCGACCGGGGGGCTTGATACGCTGCCCCATAACGGTGCGGTGGTCACACTTCTGGGGATATGTGGTATGACGCATCGACAGGCTTATGGCGATATTTTTGTCATCGCGGTGCTGGTGCCCACGATTGCCTGCGTGCTGATCATCGGGCTTGGGATGGTGTTCGGCAGTTTCTGACCGGTCGGTCATGCGTTCCCCTGCATATGCAACGCTGTCACCGGGGCTTTAAGTCACTTATCTGGCATTCTGCGGTTTGAAACGCCTGCGTTTGTGCCATAGATTGGGGGTATGTCATCTGATCTGCCCCTTGCGTTCCCGCTGCGCGCCGCCCGTGTCCATGAAGTATCCGGCCCCGGTGCCACGGCGTTTGCGTCCATACTTGCTGCAAGGGCAGGGGGGGTGGTGCTTTGGGTGCGCGAAAACCGGCTGGCTGATGTGCTGCATCCACCCGGCCTTGTTGCTTTTCTTGATCCTGCACGGCTACTGCTGGCGCATACGCGCAGCCAGACCGACAGCCTTGCCGTGGCCGAAGAGGCGCTGAAGGATGGCGCGGTGCCGCTGGTCGTGATCGAGATTACCCATCCGCTGGATCTGAGCGAGGGGCGCAGGCTGCAACTGGCGGCGCGGGCAGGCAATACCATGGGGTTATGCCTGATTCCCGAAGGGATGGGGTCCAATGCCGCCGAAACCCGCTGGCATGCCACCCCCGCCCTTGACCAGAACAGAAGCGACTCGACTCTGATGCGCTGGGAAATTATTAAGAACAAATCGGGAACACTTGGGGCCTGGCATGTTCGATGGGATGAACAGACGCATCGTCTGCATGTGGTTTCCCCGGCTGGCGACAGACCGGGTTCTGCGGGCATATCCGGTTGATGGCCCCTTTGCGCTGACCCTGCGGCACGACAATAGCGAACGGCTTTATTGCCTGAATGCCCATGCCGAACAGGCGGGGCTGCACCGGGACATGTCGCTGGCGGATGCCCGCGCCTTCTGCCCGGATTTGCTGTGTCGCCCTGCGCGGCCTGATCTGGATGTCCGTTTTCTGGCGGTGCTGCGCCGTTGGGCGCTGCGCTGGTGTCCCTGGGTCGGGAATGATGGGGCGGATGGTCTGGTGCTGGATATCAGCGGCGCGGCCCATCTGTGGGGCGGCGAGGCGGCGCTGCTGGCGAATATGCACACCCGGCTGGGCAAAGCGGGGCTGGCGGTGCGGCTGGGGCTGGGCTGCACGCGCGGCGCGGCCTGGGCGCGGGCGCATTATGGCACGCAGGAACAGGCGCTGGACGAACTGCCGGTGGCGGCGCTGCGGCTGGATAATGCGACCTGCATTGCGTTGCAGCGGCTGGGGCTGCGCAGTATCGCTGATGTGTCGGGCGCGGCGCGGGCACCGCTTGCCCGCCGTTTCGGACCGCATCTGTTGCAACGGTTGGATCAGGCGTTTGGCCATATCCCCGAACCGATCGCCCCCGCGACTGAGCCGCCGCATTACGGGGTGCGCCTGACCCTGCCAGATCCCATCGGTCTGGTCGCGGATGTCATGGCGGCGACTGCACGCCTGCTTGACACGTTATGTGCGAAGCTGCACGCGCAAGGGGCAGGCGCGCGGCAACTGGTGCTGACCCTGCGCCGGGTGGATCAGGGCAGCCAGCAGGTGGAATTGCGTCTGGCCGCAGCCATGCGCGCGCCCGCACGTATCCTGCCCTTGTTTGAACGTGGCGTGGCAACCGTCGATGCCGGTTTCGGCATTGACCAGCTCCGGTTGGAAGCGACGCTGGTAGAACCGCTTGCTGCGCAGCAAACAGGGCTGAGTGCTGCACCCCAAAGCCCCGACCGGCTGGCCGATCTGATTACCCGGATTGGCACCCGCATCGGGCTGGAAAATGTGCAGCGTTTCCTGCCCGCTGACAGCCATATTCCCGAACGCAGCTTTCTGATCGCGCCTGCTGCCCATAGCGCGCCTGAAAGTGGCTGGCGCAGTGGCAAGTCCCGCCCGCTGCGCCTGTTCGCACCGGAAGTGATTGTGGCCACGGGCAGCACGCCGCCTGCGCGGTTTCGCTGGCGGCGCGTGGCCTTTGCCACGGCGCGCGCCATCGGGCCAGAACGGATTGCGCCGGAATGGTGGCTGGATGATGCGACCTGGCGGTCAGGGATGCGCGATTACTGGTGCGTTCATACCCATCAGGGCCGCAGGCTGTGGCTGTTTTACACGCCGCAAAACCCCGGATGGTATGTGCAGGGGGAATTCGCATGAGCTATGCAGAGTTATGCGTCACCTCGAATTTCACCTTCCTGACTGGCGCGTCACATCCCGAAGAACTGGTGTTGCGCGCGGCGGAACTGGGGCTGGCGGCCATTGCCATCACGGACCGCAATTCGTTGGCAGGGGTGGTGCGCGCATGGTCGGCCCTGAAAATTCTGCGCGAGGAGGCGTGCAAGGGGTTGCCGGTCCGGTCGTCAACGCGCATGGACGCCTCATCACGTCAGCAGATTTCGGCACGCGAATTGCCATATCCGGACCTGCCGGATTTGCCGAAGCTGATTGTGGGCGCGCGGCTGGTGCTGGGTGATTGCCCGGTGGACTGGATCGCTCTGCCCACCGACCGTGCAGCATATCACCGGCTGGCGCGGTTGCTGACACAGGGCAAGCGCCGCGCCGCCAAGGGCGAATGTCATCTGGTTCTGCGCGACCTTGAAAAGGGCTGTCAGGGCATGATCCTGATTGCCTTGCCGCCTGCCGATCCGACACTGGCTGAAACCCCGCTGAAGGTGTTGCAATCACGCTATCCCGGACAGGTATTTCTGGGCGCGGCCCCGCGTTATGACGGCAGCGATCAGGGCTGGTTTGATGCCTGCGCGCAACTGGCGCAGCACACCAGCGCGCCAATGGTGGCCGTGGGCGATGTGCTGATGCACCGCGCTGCGCGCCGCCCGCTGGCCGATGTGCTGACATGCCTGCGCGAAGGGATCACCATTGACCGGATTGGCACCCGCGCGCTGCCCAATGCAGAACGTCGCCTGAAGGGCCATGCCGACATGGCGCGTCTTTATCGCCGCCACCCCGCCGCGATCCGGCGCACGCTGGAGATTTCAGGGCGCTGCGCATTTGATCTGGGGCAGCTCAGCTATGAATACCCTGACGAGATTGCGCAGGGAGAGGCCCCGCAAGCGCGGCTGGAACGGTTGGCGCGCGAAGGCATGGCGCGGCGTTATCCGCAAGGCGCGCCGCAACGGGTGCAGGGGTTGATGGCCAAGGAACTGGCGCTGGTGGCAGACCTGAACTACGCCGCCTATTTCCTGACAGTGCATGACATCGTGGCCGAGGCGCGCTCGCGCGGCATTCTGTGTCAGGGGCGGGGGTCTGCCGCCAATTCCATCCTGTGCTACCTGTTGGGTATCACCGATGTCAGCCCTGACATGATAGGCATGGTGGTTGAACGTTTCATTTCGCGCCACCGCGCCGAACCGCCCGATATTGACGTGGATTTCGAACATGAACGCCGCGAAGAGATCATCCAGTGGATCTATGACCGCTACACGCGTGACCGTGCCGGTCTGTGCGCCACGGTCATCCATTTCCGCACCCGTGCCGCCATCCGCGAAGTGGGCAAGGTCATGGGGCTGAGCGTGGATGTCACATCCGCGCTGTCCGGCCAGATATGGGGATACTCGAATGGCGGGGCCGATCCTGCACGCCTGTACGAACTGGGGCTGGACCCGCGCGACAGCCGCCTGTCCCTGACCCTGCGCCTGATCAGGGAAATCATCGGTTTCCCGCGTCATCTGAGCCAGCATGTCGGCGGGTTCGTCATTACCAAAGGCAGGCTGGATGAACTTTGCCCCATTGAAAATGCCGCGATGGCGGGGCGCACGGTTATCGAATGGGACAAGGATGATATTGACGCACTGGGCATCCTGAAGGTTGATATCCTGTCGCTGGGTATGCTGACCTGTATCCGCAAGGCGTTTGATTTATTGCAAACCCATGCGCAAACCCGCCTGACACTGGACACCGTGCCGCAGCAGGACCCCGCCACCTATGACATGTTGTGCCGTGCTGATGCTGTGGGCGTGTTTCAGGTGGAAAGCCGGGCGCAGATGAATTTCCTGCCCCGGATGAAGCCGCGCGAATTCTATGATCTGGTGATCGAGGTGGCCATTGTGCGCCCCGGCCCCATTCAGGGGGGCATGGTCAAACCCTATATTCGTCGTCGGCAGGGGCTTGAAACCCCCGAACCCTTTGGCCCGGCGCTGGAACAGGTGACGCGCAAGACGCTGGGCGTGCCGTTGTTTCAGGAACAGGCCATGCAGATTGCCGTCGTGGGTGCAGGTTACACCGCAGAAGAAGCGGACAGGCTGCGCCGCTCGCTGGCGTCATTCCGGCGCATGGGTACAATTGGCGCGCATCGCGAACGCTTCATCAACGGAATGCTGAACAATGGCTATGCGCGTGACGTGGCCGAAGCCTGTTTCGCCCAGATCGAAGGGTTTGCCGATTACGGATTTCCCGAAAGCCATGCAGCGGCCTTTGCTATGCTGACCTATGTGTCATCATGGCTGAAATGCCACCATCCGGCGATCTTTGCCTGCGCATTGCTGAATTCCCAGCCGATGGGGTTCTACGCGCCTGCCCAGATTGTGCGCGATGCGCGTGACCATGGTGTGGATGTGCGCCCGGTTTGTGTGAACCGTTCGCAATGGGACAATATCCTGGAACGGCGCGGTGATGGTGCATTGGCGCTGCGGTTGGGATTTCGCCAGATCAGGGGGTTTGGGCACGATGATGCTGACTGGATTGTTGCGGCACGCGGCAATGGTTATCCTGACCCCGAAAACCTGTGGCTGCGGGCAGGGGTGGCACCTGCGGTGCTGGAACGCCTGGCAGAGGCGGATGCCTTTGCAGGGGCGGGTCTGACACGGCGCGCGGCGCTTTGGGCAGTCCGCGCCATCCGCGCGCCCGCGCCGCTGCCGCTTTTCGCCGATCCGATTGATGGCGAAGGGCTGCGTGAACCGGTCGTGCCCCTGCCTGCCATGCATCTGGGCGAGGAAATGGTCGAAGATTACATCGCCCTGCGCCTGAGTCTGCGCGCCCATCCGATGGAATTGTTGCGCCCCGCCATTGCGGGGCTGACCCCGCATGACCGGCTTGTCACTGCGCCACTTGGGCGGATATCGGTCTGCGGGCTGGTGATTACCCGCCAGCGCCCCGGCACCGCGTCGGGCGTGATATTCCTGACGCTGGAGGATGAAACCGGCGTGTCCAATGTGGTGGTCTGGCCGAAAACCTATGCGCGATTCCGGCGGATTGTCATGGGCGGGCGACTGCTGCGCGTGACAGGACGACTGGAGCGCGAAGGGATTGTGGTGCATCTGATCGCCGATCAGATCGAGGATCTTTCGCACCGTTTGTCAGAGCTTGGCCACCCGCTGGACAGTGTTATCGGCCTGACTGCGCCGCAGACCGATGATGCCCCCCGCCCGCCGCGCTATCCGCCCCGCGCCCACCATCCGCGTGAACAGGCCAAGCGTCTTTTCCCAAGCCGCGATTTCCATTGAGAACTGAGATATGGCGTCAGTAGGGGGCGAACAGCGCCACCAACATGCGCAGCATGATCGGTACAAGCACGATGAAGACCATCACCATGGGCAGTGCCCGCGCCAACCGGGCAGGCCTGCCCGCTGCGCCTTTGGCCATGCGCGCCGCAGTAAATGCCAGCAACAACGCCAGGATGAACCCGATCAGCCCGATCCAGATAAAGGTGAATCCGCGCGTAGAACCGTCGCCCGATGGTTCCAGAAACAGGAATGCCAACAGCGTCCCGGCAACCACCACACACCAGGCTGCCAATGGCAACAAGAACATCTTTGCTCCGGGCATCCTTGCGACTCCTTGTTTGAATACCGGTACAGCAATTACCGGCCTGGACGCAGATTAGCAGATTTTCTGAACGTCACATCCAGCAAAATGAAATGGCGTCGCACAGGAATATGGGCAGGGCCGGTACGGCAGTTTCCGTTTCCGGCCCTTGATCGGGACTCAATGGTGCGGCGTTAACCCGAAGGGGCACGCGCCACCATTCATGCCGCTTCGGGTCGTTTCGCGCCGGTCATATAGGCCACGGCATCGGACATCGAATGTTCTTTCGGGTCGATTACGCAAAGTCGCTTACCCAGTCGATGCACATGAATGCGGTCAGCCACCTCGAAGACATGGGGCATGTTGTGGCTGATAAGCACAATCGGAATCCCGCGCGATCTTACGTCAAGGATCAGCTCCAACACCTTGCGGCTTTCTTTCACGCCCAGTGCTGCGGTAGGTTCGTCAAGGATCACCACCCTGGAACCGAACGCTGCCGCACGCGCCACCGCCACGCCCTGGCGCTGCCCGCCCGAAAGCGTTTCAACCGGCTGGTTGATATTCTGAATGGTCATCAGCCCCAGATCATTCAGCTTGGTGCGGGCAAATTGCTGCATGGCGGGCATGTCAAGCATGCGCAACCACTGCCCCAGCGGCCCCGGTTTACGCAATTCACGCCCGATGAACATGTTTTCCACGATGGACAGGGCAGGCGACAGGGCAAGCGTCTGATAGACGGTTTCAATACCCGCTTCGCGCGCCTGCAACGGCGAGGTGAAGCTGATGCGCTGCCCCTCCAGGGTGATTTCCCCTTCATCAACGGTCACGGCCCCTGACAATGCCTTGATCAGGCTGGATTTTCCTGCGCCGTTGTCACCGATCACGGCCAGAATTTCGCCCGGCATCAGGTCGAAATCGCAGTGATCAAGGGCCGTGACGCGCCCATAACGCTTGACCAGTCCGCGTGCCTTCAGAATGGGTTCCTGTGTCATGCTGAGACCTTTCTGATCCATTGGTCAATTGCGACCGCAATGATGATAAGCCAGCCGATGGCAAAGACCTGCCACAGCACATCCACCCCCGCCAGACGCAGGCCGGACTGGAACACCCCCACGATAAGCGCGCCAAACAGCGCCCCCATGATGGACCCGCGCCCGCCAAACAGGCTGATGCCGCCGATCACCACCGCCGTGATGGATTGCAGATTCCCTTCATAGAAGGACTGAGGCGAAATTGATCCCACCCGCCCGATACTGGCCCAGGCCGCGAGCGCACAGATGAAACCCGCCAGCGCGTAAACCGAAATCAACATGCGGTCGGTGCGGATGCCTGCCAGTTCGGCGGCGTCCTTGTCATCGCCCACCGCATAAACATGTCGCCCCCAGGCGGTTTTGTTCAGCAAATACCATAATGTCGCAAAGACAAGCACCATGAGGATTGACCCATAGGTGATATTTGCCCCGCCAACCCGGAAGGAATTGCCAAAGAATTTCAACAGCGGTGCCATCTGGTCGATATCCTGACTACGGATCGACTGCGCACCTGATAACCACAGACTCAGCGCAAAGAAAATGTTCCATGTGCCCAGCGTGACAATGAAGGGGGGCAGGCGCAGTCGTGTGACCAGCAGCCCGTTCAACATCCCTGCCAGTGTGCCAAGCGTGAAAGATGCCATGATCGCCAGGGACGGGGGCACGCCCAGCGTGATCGCCAGCTTGCCCGATACCACGGACATCAACACCATGATTGCGGCTACCGACAGGTCAATGCCCGCAGTCAGAATGATAAGGGATTGCGCTGCTGCCAGAATGCCGATGATGGACACCTGTTGCAGAATCAGCGACAGGTTAAAGGGCGTAAAGAAACGCTCGCCCGCCAGAATGCCGAACACAACAAGGCTCAGCGCCAGAACGATAACGGGCACCATGGTCGGATGAGAATGCAGAAAATGCTGCACATGGCCAAGCAAGGTGCGTTTTGGTCCTTCGAACTCTGCCAGCTGGGCATCTGCGCTGCCAAGCGCTTGCTCATACTCAGCGGTATTGCGTGGGGTGTCGGACATCTGCGGCCTCCGGCTGGGCTGGAATGACATATCCCTGCCGCCCTTATAGCACGGGCGGCAAGGTCTTGGTCATGTTTCAGGAACGAATGGTCAGATCAGCCCCAGCAGCGGGTCAGACCTTCTTCGGATGTGATTGATGGAATGCCTTCCACCGGGTTGTCGGTAACCAGTTCCACACCTGTGTTGAAAAAATCCAGACCATCGGTGTTTTCCGGCGTTTCGCCGGTTTCGGCATAGGCCTTGATGGCTTCGATACCTTTGGCGGCCATCAGCAGCGGAAACTGCATCGATGTCGCCCCGATGATACCTTCGGCCACATTCTGCACACCGGGGCAGCCCCCGTCCACAGATACGATCAGCACGTCATCCTGACGCCCGACTGAACGCAGCGCTTCATATGCGCCGGCCGCTGCCGGTTCGTTGATGGTATAGACCAGATTGATGCCGGGGTCGCGCTGCAACAGGTTCTCCATTGCGGTGCGCCCGCCTTCTTCATTGCCGTTGGTCACATCATGGCCGACAATACGCGGGTCATCTTCGTCGCCGATCACGGTTGGATCTTTTACATCAATGCCAAAGCCGGTCATGAACCCCTGATTGCGCAGGTAATCGACCGAAATCTGGCTGGCATTCAGGTCCAGTGTGGCGATTTTCGCGTCGGCTGCATCGTCGCCCATTTGGGCAAGCGCCCATTCCCCGATCAGGACACCGGCCAGAAAATTGTCGGTCGCAAAGGTTGAATCGGCTGCATCTGCGGGTTCCAGCGGGGTGTCGAGCATGATGACAAGAACACCGTTTTCACGTGCCTGTGTCACTGCCGGAACCAGCGCGCGGCTGTCATTCGGCGTCAGCAAAATGCCACTGGCACCGCCTGCGACGCAGCTTTCGATAGCCGCGATCTGCGTTTCCACGTCCCCGTCCAGACGCCCGGCATGGGTTTGCAGATTTATCCCGAGTTCGGCCGCAGCGGCGACAGCGCCTTCGCGCATTTTCACAAAGAACGGGTTGGTGTCGGTTTTTGTGACCAGGCAGGCGCTGATTTCAGCGCTCGCAGGGCTGGCAAGCAATGCGGTGCTGGCAACAGCACCCATCAGTGAAAGTTTCAGTCCGGATTTGAGTGTCATTCTGTTCCTCCCAGGAATGCAATGCGCGGGGCTGGTGTCAGTGCTTGTGTTACCGTCCGGCCTGTCGCGGTGATCATAAGAAACCGTAGAATCGCATCTGTGTCAATAAATAAATCACTTTTATTTAGTATTGACAGAATACGCGTTTATCTCGCAATCATAGAGGCAGCAGAAGGTGACATATGAACGAAAATTCCGGTCAAACCCCATCGTCGCAAAGCATGCGCGGCTCGAATCAGTCTGGTTTGCGCGCCTGGAATGAACGCTTGCTGTTCACCCTGTTGCATACGCAGGGCGCCATGCCGAAAGCCGAAATCGCCCGTGTCACAGGGCTTTCGGCGCAGACGGTTTCCGTCATCATCCGCGCATTGGAACAAGACGGGTTTCTGGAAAAGGGCGATCCGGTCCGTGGGCGAATCGGGCAGCCTTCGGTGCCTATGTCGCTGGCGGCGAACGGGGCCTATTTTCTGGGACTCAAGATCGGGCGGCGTTCCAGTGAGATGATCCTGATCGATTTTCATGGCGCGATCCGCGACCGCAGGATGCTGCGCCATGACTGGCCCGAACCCAAGGCCGCGCGCGCCTTTGCGCTGAAGGCCGCGCATGAACTGGTGCAAAGGTTGCCGGAACATGACCGCGCGCGCGTGGCCGGAATGGGGATCGCGCAGCCGTTTCAGATATGGGACTGGTCTGAAACGATTTCCGCCCCGCAGGCGATGATGGACCGCTGGCGCGATTGCGATCTATGCGCCGATCTGGGCGCGCAATTGCCTTATCCGGTGTTCCTGCGCAATGACGCCAGCGCGGCTTGTGGGGCGGAACTGGTTTTCGGCACCCGTGCCATGCCGCGGGATTTTGTATATTTCTACATCGGTTTCTTCATTGGTGGTGGTGTCGTCCTGAACGGGGCGTTGCATACTGGCGAAAGCGGAAATTCCGGCGCATTGGGGTCGATGCCGGTGCGCGCGCCTGATGGCAGGACTGTCCAGCTGATCGAGCTTGCCTCGATCTTTTCGCTGGAACAGCGGCTTGTAACCGAAGGGCTGGATCCCGACCTTTTGTGGACGGACCCACAGGATTGGCCTGTGCCGGATCATCTGATTTCCGACTGGATTGCCCGGGCTGCGCAGGCGATTGCACAGGCGACTGTCGCCTGCCTTGCCGTGATCGACTTCAAGGCCGTTGTGATTGACGGTTGGTTCCCGCCCGCTATCCGCAGGCGTCTGCTGGAAAGTGTGCAAGCTGCAATGAACGCGCAGAACCTTGCGGGTATTGATCGGCCCCTTATCAGCGAGGGCAGTCTGGGCAGTGACGCCCGCGCGCTTGGGGCGGCGGCGCTTCCGCTGACAGATCGCTTCCTGATCACCACAGAGGTGGGTCTGGGGAACGGTCAGACTTCGGGCGATTAATGGTTCCGCATATCAAGTAGGAACGCAAAACTGGCCAGTTCCGACCTGGTGCAGGGGTTAGGAATATCCCAAACTGCGCAACCGGCAGGCCGTGAAACGGCCCGCCGATGGCATGGGCCACCTTGCGGGTTTTGTCCCGCGCCGTGAAAGCCCCGACGACAGGTTACCCTTTTACCGCACCTGCCGTCATACCGCTGACAATGAAGCGATTGGCGGTCAGTGCAAACAGGATGACAGGCGCGATGACAAGCACCGCATAGGCCGCGATAATCCCGTATTCGGCCCCTGCCTCGGCCCCGCCCAGAAAGCGGGTGATACCCACGGTCAGGGGTTGCGCATCATTGCCCGCAAGGAACAGCGCGAACAGGTATTCATTCCACGAAATGATAAAGACCAGGATCGCCAGCGCCACTACGCCCGAGCGCACGACAGGCAGGGTCACATTCCAGAACAGATTCCACGGGCTGCACCCATCGACGATGCCCGCTTCTTCCAGCTCATGTGGTACAGTGTCGAAAAAGCCAACCAGCATCCATGTCGCAAAGGGGATGTGGATGGACAGATGCGCCAGCAACAGCCCGACGCGCGACCCTGACAGGCCCAGATTGACGAAGATCAGGAACAAAGGCAGCGCCAGCACCACATATGGAATGAAGCGCATGGCCAGAACGCCGAAGGACACCGCTTCGCGCGCGCGGCCCGAAATCTTGGTCAGCCCATAGGCCAGAGGCACGCAAACGATCAGCGTGATCACCACCGCAGAGGCAGAAATGATCACCGAATTGGTGAAGAAGAACCAGAAATCGCCACGGGTGAATGCCTGGCTGAAGTTTTCCAGCGTGAAATCGCGGAACATCAGCAGGTCCAGCGGGCTGCGGAAAAGCGCTGTGCGGTTCAGGCTGGCCGCGACCAGCATGACCGGTGGCAAGAGTGAGAAAACCAGCCAAAGCCCCAGCAATGCATGTACTATCCAGATTGCGCCGTGTTTCTTCATTCTGGCGGAGATCATGCCTTGTCCCCCAATGTCTTGCGATAAAGCGTGATATACAGCCATGCCACCACGGCCATGATGATGAACATGGTAAATGCGATGGTATTGGCCATGCCCATGTCCTGATTTGCGATGCCGCGATTATAGGCGAATATCGACAGCACCGTGGTAGATCGGCCCGGCCCGCCCCCGGTCAGCGCCCATATCATGTCGAATTCACGGAACGCGGATGTGATGATGATGATTGACACAAACAGGATATGCGGGCGCAGCATGGGCAGCACGATATACCACAGCGACTGAAACGGCCCGGCCCCGTCGACACGCCCGGCTTCATGCAATTCATCGGGAATGGTGGTTAGCGCGGCATAGAATACCAGTGTCGCCAGCGGAATCAGATGCCAGGAATTGGTGATGATCGTAGCCCAAAGCGCGGTTTCGCGGTCCAGCAACCAATAGGGCGCGGGGCCGCCGAAAAAGGTCAGAACCTGATTCAGAACGCCGACTTCCTGCTGCCAGATAAAAAAGCGCCACGCAATGCCGCCCACAACCGGCGTCATCACGAAGGGGATCAGGAACAGTGCCATCCACATGGCGCGGAATTTCACCTGCCGGGCGTTCAGCAGGAAGGCAATCAGAATGCCCATTCCCACCGAAATGATCACGCAGCCAATGGTGAAAATCGCCGTGATCCGCAGTGAATTCACATATAGCGGGTCGGCAAAGGCCCGACGGTAGTTTTCTAGCCCGACAAAATTCTGGGTATGGAAGGAATACAGAAATACATCATGCAGGCTGTAGCGAAAGCCCATGAAAAGGGGCGTTCCGACGATTGCCGCCATCAGGATCAGCCCCGGCAGAATGAACCACCAACCGCGTGTAAATTTATCGCGCCGCGATGCCGCCATATCAGATTTCCCTTCCAAAAAAGGGGCGCGGGCAGCGACTGCCCGCGCCGTCCGGTTTTTTACTGGATATAGCCTGCGCGACGGAAGGCGCTGGTCATCTCATTCACCCAGCGTGTCTGGGCCTGCTGGGCCGTCAGATCGCCCGAGAAGACATCAGTGATGAATTCGGTCGTGCCGTTCCACATCACAGCGCCATATTCGGGAATGCCCTGACGGATGAACACCGATTCCAGAACCTGTTCATAGGCGGGCAGGAAATCGGGGTAATAGGGACGCAGGCTGCGCAATTCTTCGCTGGCGAAATGCCCGGCGGTCGAGAATTGCTCGGATTGTTTGCCCCACTCGATTTCATTGTCCTGCAACATCCATTTCAGGAACTTGAAGGCTTCCTCAGAATTCGGTGTGTCAAAGATGAACACGCCACCACCACCCAGAAAGGGGGTGCCCTGCGTCAGGCCGGCAATATTGTCTTCCCACACCGGCAGGGGCGCATAGCCTGTGTTTCCTGCAGCGCTGCCTGCTTCATCCTCGACCGTGCCAACACCTTGCGGCCACATGGTTGCCGTGGCCAGACGTCCGTCGCGGAACATATCCAGCCCTTCAAGGAAACCCCAGTTCTGTGCTTCGCGCGGGGCGGTATTTTCCGCCAGATCGACGAAATATTCAGCCGCTTCCACCACGATCGGGTTGTCGATATCGGGGGTGAAATCCGCGTCCCAGCCCGAAACACCAGTCGAATACAGCACCACGATAAAGCTGCGGGTGATGCCTGCGCCAGCGCCAAGCGCATCGGCCCAGCCATAGACCGCGCGGTCCAGCGTTTCCCCGGCCAGCGACTCGCCCGCGTCGCGGGTAAAGAAGCCCGCGACATCGCGCAACTCAGCCCAGGTTGCAGGCACAGTCAGATCGCGCCCGAATTCAGCCTGAAACGCGGCCTGTTCTTCGGGGTGTTCGAACCAGTCGCGGCGCACAATCAGCATGGGTGCTGCGGGCGTGGTGGGCAGGGCAATGATTTCACCCGGGCGCGCATCGGATTTCATGTGGCTGTCGATTACCAGTTGCGGATAGGCATCCACATCGAACCCGTGTTCTTCAATGAACGGTGTCAGGTCCACGACATGATCGGCAAAGCTGCCGAACCAGCCCGGGCTGTGATAGCCCAGATCCCAGCGCCCGGTTCCGCCGATAGCTTCAATCGACATCTGGTCGCGCAGCTGGTTGGGCGGCAGGATTTCCCCGATCACCTTGATGCCGGTTTCTTCCTCATATTTCGGGGCGAAATAGTTGACCACCGCATCGGCTTCGGCACCGGGATGAAGTGCCCAGCGGATGGTGACGTCCTGCGCCATGGCGCTGCCCGCCATGGTCAGGCCAAGGGCAAGCCCCCCGGCAATAGTGGTCTTTCTGGTCAGGTCGGTCATCAGTCTTTCCTCCTCCATGATGTCTGAAAATACTATCGGCGCGGTTCAGTTCAGCCGCGCTTCTGTCTTTGGGTCGAACAGGTGCAGACGGCCCGCAAGCGGTGCGACTGTCAGGGTCTGGTCCGGGTGCAGATCGTGGCGTTCACGCAGAACCACTGTCACAGGCGTGTCGCCCAGTTGCGCACCGACATGGATTTCCGCGCCTGTCGGCTCGACAATCCGCACGCGCGTTGACAAACCCGCGTCCGCGACGACCAGATCTTCCGGCCGGATGCCCACGCGGACGACCTGCCCGTCGGTCAGGGCGGCACCTTCGGGCGCAGGCAAATGCTGGCCATCGGCAAAAACAAGCGCGCCGGATGTCACAGTGGCATCCATGAAATTCATTGCGGGCGATCCGATGAAACCCGCGACAAACAGGTTGGCCGGGGTGTCATACAGATCCAGCGGCGAGCCTGCCTGTTTGACAACCCCATCATGCATGACGACAATCACATCAGCCATGGTCATGGCTTCGATCTGGTCATGGGTGACATAAACCGTGGTGACCTTCAGGCGCTGATGTAATTGCTTGATTTCGGCGCGCATCTGCACGCGCAGTTTCGCATCCAGGTTGGACAAGGGTTCGTCAAACAGGAATACCTGCGGATTGCGCACGATCGCGCGACCCATGGCCACACGCTGGCGCTGTCCGCCGGAAAGCTGGCGGGGAAAACGGTCCAGAAGGGCGTCCAGATTCAGGATATCCGCAGCATTTCCGACACGCTTTGCAATCTCGGCCTTGTTCACACCGGCCAGTTTCAGCGCGAAACCCATATTCTGGGCCACGGTCATATGCGGGTACAGCCCGTAATTCTGGAACACCATCGCGATGTCCCGGTCTTTGGGGGCCATGTCATTGACTTCTGTGTCGCCGATCATGATCGCGCCGGATGTCACATCTTCCAGCCCGGCAATGATGCGCAGAAGCGTGGATTTGCCACAGCCCGACGGACCGACAAGCACGACAAAGGCCCCGTCCGCAATCTCGATATCAATTCCATGAATGACGCGCACGCCGCCAAAGGCTTTCTCGACATTCTGGATGCTTACACCTGCCATCCACTTCCTCCCGGATCGTTTTGCGGTGCAGCGTATCGCTGACCGGATTCCATATTCATTGCGTGGCGTTGCATGGGGTCACCCGGCGCGGCTGACCCCATCCTTCTGTATCGCCAGAGTCATCTGTCCGTCTTCCTGCAATCTGAGTTGCAAATCAGCCGGGGCGCTTTGTTCCAGTACGGTGCGCGCATTGATCATATCATTGCCATCAGCGCGGGCCTCTGCGGCGGCGGCGCCCAGACCATGTGTCAGCCAGCGTGCGACAAGCCGCGCGCGCAGCACCGGCAGCGGGACAGTCAGCATCACGGTCACGTCGAACAACCCTGCAAGCCCGGCCCAGTCATCCTGGCGCAGGAGCAGATAATTCCCTTCGAACACCACAAAGCGCACATCAGCGCCCAAAGTTGCGGCGTCAGGAATGGTCTTGTCCTGCGCCCTGTCAAACAGCGGGTAGTGAATATCCCTGCCGCCTGTCCGTGCGGCCCGGACCAGCGCTGAAAATCCTGCCGCGTCAAAGCTTTCGGGCGCGCCCTTGACCCCTAGCAGGCCCTTTGCCTGTAATTCCTGATTATCCAGATGAAACCCGTCCATCGGCACCAACGCCACCTGTCCTGCACCGCAGCGCGCGGCAAGTGCTGCGGCAAGTTCCGCCGCAAGGGTTGATTTGCCCGCCCCCGGTGGGCCAGCCAGCGCAATCAGCACGCGTCCTGCACCGCCATCCGTAGACAGGATATGCATGCATAGCCGCTCCGCGATGCGCCCTTGCGACATGATCTCCCCCTTCTTTGGCCTGCGCCCATCGTTTGCCGTATATGCGGCAATTAAAAACCGCAAAAGGAATTAAATCCGAATTTCATAGCCACTTATTGACGCATTTCCTTGCACCGCAACTAGCAGTGCAGAAAATTTCTGTCAAATAAAAACTTTAAGATGAATTAAAAACTTTTGACGCGATATCACCACACTTTACTTCGCCGGGCTGAATTTCGTATAGAGAGGCAGTAGTTTGCGATCATGAAGGGCGGCTTCTGCGATTTGGTCAGTCCCCCGGGCAGCGCAGTAACCGGAGGCGGGAAGGGGATGAAGGGATCGAATCAGACAACCGTGCGCGACAATAATGAACGGCTGGTCCTGCACCTGATCCGTCGTCACGGGGCCATGACCAAGGCAGAGGCCACACGTGAAACCGGCCTGTCGCCCAATGCCATCTCAGTTATCTTCAACGCGCTGGAAGAGGACGGCTTCCTGTTGCGCGGCGAACGGATGCGCGGGCGCATCGGCCAGCCTTCGACACCCTTGCGTCTGAATCCCGATGCGCGCTTTCATATCGGGCTGAAGATCGGGCGGCGCGGTTTTGATATGGTCGTTGTTGATTTCTGTGGCGGGATCCGGGCGCGCTGCCAGCAGGCCCATGATTACCCCACGCCGGAACGCATTGTTGCCTTTGTCCGCGCGGAGCTGGAGAATATGCTGCGGGATACTGGCATTTCAGCCGAAGCGATTGCCGGAAGTGGCATCGCCATCCCGTCACAGCTGTGGCATTGGTCGGGTGATTTCGGGGTATCGCAGAGTGAAATGGACGTCTGGCGCGACCACGATATCGCCGCAACGCTGGAAGATATTCTTCCCGGTCCGATTCTGGTCGAGAATGATGCGACAGCGGCGTGTTACGCCGAATGGGTATTCGGCGGGCGCAGGATCAAACCGGACAGCCTGTATTTCTTCATTGGAACCTTCATTGGTGGTGGTGTTGTGCTGGATGGCGGGGTGTTTCGCGGGTGTCGCGGCAATGCCGGGGCGTTCGGGCCCTTGCGCATTCCCGAAGAACCCGGCGGGACGCGGCTTGTCGATCACGCCTCGCTTTCGGTGCTGTATCAGATGCTGCAAAGGCAGGGCAGCCACGACGCCACGCCTTTCGCCCCGGATCAGGACTGGAATGCGCTGGAACCTGCGCTCTCGGACTGGATATTACGCAGCGCGCGTAGTCTGGCCCATGCTGTTGTATCGGCCAGCGCGGTGATCGATTTCGAAGAGGTCATCATTGATGGGGCCTTTCCATCGGATGTGCGCGGGCGGCTTGCGCGGATTCTGGAATCGCGCCTGAGCTTGCTTGATCTGGGTGGTATTCCGCATCCAGAAGTTTCGCAGGGTTCATTTGGCGGGGTCGCCCGCGCCATGGGGGCCGCAGCGGCACATATCTGCAACCGCTACATGATCCGGCAGGAACCGGGCCGGGATTGATTGCCGGGTTTGCCTCGCAGACGCAGCCGGCCACCCTTTACAACACAGGCAGGACGCCGGACATTGTTCTGACAACCCGGTTCAGACGGGTCATGCCAACGGGAAAGCTGATGCGCTGCCATGGAAAAACAAAGACAGACAAATCCGACCATAACGCGCGCACCGTCATGGCGGCACCTGTTTGCCGCGCCGCGATGACACAGACGCGCCCGCTTTCTGGAAGTGACTGTCACTGCCCGTTATGCGCCACAAGGGCCGCGCATTTTCTGACGGTTGACGGGCGTGCTTATTTCCGCTGTCCCAACTGTCAGGCGCGGTTCCTGCACCCGTCGCAATTCCTGTGCCGCAATGACGAAGTTGCGCATTACCGCCATCATGAAAATGACGTGGATGACCCCCGCTACCGTCGTTTTCTGTCCAAGTTGTCAGAACCCCTGATAGCGCGACTCCCGCCCGTTGCTGTCGGGCTGGATTACGGCTGCGGCCCTGGTCCGGCCCTCGCCGCAATGCTGCAGGAGGCGGGGTACGACATGTCGCTGTTCGATCCGGTTTTCGCGTCTGATCCGGATGTGCTTAAAAACACCTATGATTTTGTCACCTGCACCGAGGTGGCAGAGCATTTTCACCACCCGATGCAGGAATTTGCGCGCCTGCGCCGATTGGTCAGGCCCGGCGGCTGGCTGGCTGTCATGACATGTTTTCAGACGGATGATGCCCGTTTTTCAAAATGGCATTACCGGAAAGACCCCACACATGTCGTCTTTTACCGCGAGGCAACCTTTCGCTATCTTGCGGCGGATTGGGGCTGGCGCTGCGAAGTACCCGTCAAGGATGTTGTTCTGATGCAGGCCCCCGCCCACCGATAGCGCAAGTTTGCTGCATCCGCGATACCTGCCGCAGCCAGCCCGAACCCATATCAGCGGCCCCCCGAAGCGCCGCGTCATGATGGCTGGCATAGTTTCGGGCCATGTGTCGGGCAAACGGACTTGGAGCGTGCCGCCCGTGGTAAACCAGCATTTCAACCGAAAGTGCGTTCTATTCAGTCCTCAACGAGATCGAAGTCGCCTGCGTCGCCAGAGGATCTTGGCGCTTTGCTCGATGATAGATCGGCGGAATTCTTTGCCACGCTACTCACTTTGTCCATAGCTCGCTCCGTTAGTGAAGGGGATTCTGGTCGCGTTTCGAGGTGTCCCGCCGGGCCATGTTGGGAGAATATCTGAGATCTCTTGACGTTTCGCCCAAATCGTAACATATGTAGTTACATGAAGCGAGACAGCCGCCTTTCCTCCGTCCTGCATGCTCTGCTGCATATGGCAGAGCAGGATGGCCCCATGACTTCCGAGGCGCTTGGTAAGTGCCTTGGTACCAATCCCGTGGTGGTGCGCCGCACCATGGGACTTCTGCGCGATGCGGGGTTGGTGACGTCCGAACGTGGTCACGCCGGGGGCTGGCGCATTTCGGCCGATCTGTCGGCTGTCAGCCTGCGCCGGTTGCACGAGGCCCTGGGGGAACCCGCGATCTTTGCCATCGGCAACCGCAACGAGACGCCGGAATGTCTGGTCGAGCAATCGGTCAATGCGGCGCTGGAAGGCGCTTTTGCCGAGGCCGAGGCGCTGCTGATGGAGCGTTTCGCCGATGTGACGCTGGCCGATCTGGCTGAGGATTTCACCCACCGCCATGCGCAAAGGCGGGCCGACAGGGAGTAGCATATGCTCGATGTGATCGTGATCGGGGGCAGCTACGCCGGAATGGCCGCCGCCCTGCAACTGGCGCGTGCGCGCCGCAAGGTGCTGGTGATCGACGCGGGGCAACGCCGCAACCGGTTTGCCCGCCATTCGCACGGCTTTCTGGGTCAGGATGGGGTCGACCCTGCCCGGATCTGGGCCGAAGCGCGCAGCCAGTTGGAGGCCTATCCGACAATTCGCTGGGTTGAGGGGTCCGCCAGCGGCCTCACAGGCCAGCGGGATGATTTCCGCGTCGTTCTGGACAGCGGCGAGGCGTTTTCCGGCCGCCGCATCCTGCTTGCCACCGGGGTCGCCGACCAGCTTCCCGACATTGCGGGCATCAATGAACGGTGGGGCCAGTCGGTGTTCCACTGCCCCTATTGCCATGGCTATGAACTTGATCAGGGCCGGATCGGCGTCATCGCCACCGGGCCGATGTCGATGCATCAGGCGCAGTTGCTGCCGGAATGGGGCGAGGTTACCTTCCTGACCAATACGGCCCTGACCCTCGACCCGGATCAGCGCGACGACCTGCACGCGCGCGGGGTAACCATCGAGGAAACGCCGGTCGCCCGGATCACCGGCGAGGCGGATGTCGAGTTGCACGACGGTCGTGTCCTGAGCTTCGACGGCCTTTTCACCGCGACCCGGACCATCCCGGCAAGCCCGCTGGCCGAGGCCGCCGGATGTGCGCTGATTGGAACGCCGATAGGTAGTCAGATCATGACAAGCGAGGCAAAGGAAACCAGCATTCCCGGCATCTTCGCCTGTGGCGATGTCGCGCGGGCCCCGCATTCCGTCTCTCTGGCGGTCGGGGATGGTGCATGGGCCGGGGCGCAGTTGCACCGCTCGCTCGTCTGGCCGGAGGGGTGAATGGGCATGAAACCGGCACCGACTACTGAACCGGGCGCAGCCGCGGATTATGCCGAACGGGTCGCCCGCCATGTGCCCGGGCTTCATGATCTGCATCGCATGACGGCACTGCTGCTGGCCGAGCGCGTGCCCGACAGTGTGCAGGTTCTGGTCCTTGGTGCAGGCGGCGGGATGGAGCTGCGCGCCTTCGCTGCGGCGCAACCGGGCTGGCGTTTCGATGGCGTCGATCCGTCGCCTGATATGATCACCCAGGCGCGGGACATTCTGGGGCCGGACGGTGGCCGCGTCACGTTTCATCAGGGCTATATCGACACCGCCCCCGACGGCCCCTTCGACGGCGCGACCTGCCTGCTGACCCTGCACTTCCTGCCGCGCGAGGAACGCCTGCGCACATTGCGTGCATTGCACCGCCGCCTGCGCCCGGGCGCGCCTTTTGTCATGGCCCATCACAGTTTTCCGCTGGAGGGCGGGCAACAGGATCTCTGGCTGATGCGCAATGCGGCCTGGCTGATCTCGGGCGGCATGTCCGAGGTGCAGGCAATGGCCGGCATGACCACGATGAAGGAGCGCCTGCCGGTCCTTCCGCCCGAGGAGGATGTGGCGCTGGTGCGTGCGGCGGGCTTCTCGGACGTTCAGCTGTTCTATGCCGCCTTCACCTTCAAGGGCTGGATCGCCTGCGCGTGATCGGTCACAAGGTTTACCTCTTAAGACAGCAACCGGCGCTGGGAGCCTGCCGGTTCAGTCCTCAGCAGATGCCACGTCTGACGTGCCTGATGCTGTGGCGGAAAGCATGTCCGCGAACAGTGCCTTCCACTGCGTATCAGTAAGGTCCATCAATCCGAGCGCCTTGAGCAGGAAGGCGCCTTCACCGGCCATAAAGGCCAACGCCACCTGACGGTCAGCCGGGTTCGCCAGGTCGAGACCGGCGAGGCGCGCATTATACCAGTCGCGCGTGTCCGACAGTTGATCCGGATGTTGCAGAAGTGCCGTCATCATGACCGCGAAGCGTGAGTGATCGGCCTCATCCGCGTCGCGTGTCGCGGCCAGATGTGCCCGGATCATCGCGCGCGGCGACGGGTCCGGCCCGGCCCGCCCGGCCACCTCGGCATCGAAGGCTTCTTCCCACCGCGCAATCATCGCCCGGATCAGATTGTCACGCGTCCCGAACGCGTATTGCACGCCGCCCTTGGTGATCCCGGCGGCTTTTGCCACCGCATCAAAGCTCAGTGCCGCAGCTCCTGTGGTCACCACAAGCGCTTCGGCGGCGTCCAGCACCTTGTCGCGGTCGATACTGCGTGGTCGTCCTGCCATTTTTCCCCTTTCATTACGATACGACTGTATTTATATAAGCCGTTCCAGAAATACAACCTGCTGCTCAATACCCCGAAAAGGATATCACAGATGTTTCCCCGCAACCGTTGGATTGTTCTGACCATCGTGTCCAGCGCCCTGTTCCTGATCGTGATCGACATGACGGTGCTTTACACCGCCCTGCCGCGGCTGACCCATGCTCTGGCCGCCACGGCGACTGAGAAGCTGTGGATCGTGAACATCTATCCTTTGGTGGTGGCAGGGCTTTTGCCGGGTTTGGGTGGTCTGGGGGACCGGATCGGCCACAAGCATATGTTCCTGTCCGGCCTTGTCGTGTTCGGACTTGCGTCACTGGCGGCGGCCTTTTCGCCGACACCCGCAGCGCTTATTGCCGCGCGGGTGGTGCTGGCCATCGGGGCCGCGATGATGATGCCTGCGACCCTGTCCCTGATCCGCCTGACCTTTACGGACGAGAAGGAGCGCGCCTTTGCCATCGGCATCTGGGCCGCTGTCGCTTCTGGCGGTGCGGCACTGGGGCCGGTGGTGGGGGGCTTGCTGCTGGAATGGTTCTGGTGGGGCTCGGTCTTTCTTATCAACGTGCCGATTGTTCTGCTGGCGCTGTTGACCGGCGCGCTGATGCTGGTCAACAAGCGGCCCGTGCAGGCCCATCCCTTTGATCTGCTCGGCTCCGTCCAGGTGATGGTGGGGCTGGTCGGGCTGGTCTATGTCATCAAGGAAGCCAGCAAGCGCGAGCCATCATGGCTGATCGCGGGTATCGTCCTTGTTATCGGCATGATCGCCCTGACGGCCTTCGTGCGTCGACAACGCGCAAGTTCAAGCCCGCTGATCGATTTCGCACTATTTCGCAACGCCCGATTTACCTCTGGTGTGGTTGCGGCCCTCGTGGCCTCCGCTGCCCTGATCGGCGTGGAACTGGTCTTCAGCCAGCGCCTGCAACTGGTGCTTGGACTGTCCCCGCTGCAGGCCGGGCTGATGATCCTGCCGATCCCGGCCGCGTCCTTTCTTGCCGGGCCGCTGACGGGCCTTGCGCTGCCGCGCCTCGGGGCGACGCGGGTGCTGACATGGGCGCTGGCGCTGACCGGGCTGGCACTGGTGGTCTATCTCTTCACCCACCAGGGGCCGAGTGCGCTGTGGCTGTTCGTCTTGGCGGTGATGGGCTTTGGTGTCGGTGCCACGATGACCGCCGCCTCCAGCGTCATCATGCTGTCGGCGCCCGAAGAACAGGCCGGCATGGCGGCATCGATTCAGGAGGTCTCGTTCGAGATGGGCGGCGCCCTCGGCATCGCAATTCTGGGCAGCGCGATGTCCGCGCTCTATACGCGCGCGATGACTGTTCCAGCAGGGCTGAACGCCACCGTGGCTGACAGCCTCGACGAAGCGTTGCTGGCCTCGGAAACGCTGAGCGAGGCAGGGGCCGCGCGGTTGACGGCGCTGGCACGGGGGGCGTTTGACGAGGCTTTCGTTGGTGTCATTGCCCTGGCCACTGTGCTGGTCATGGCCGCTGCAATCGGCATCTGGCGCAAGGCAGCGCATTGAATTGAAAGCAGGCAGGCAGTGCTATCGGGGAGGGATACCCACGCCATGTGCAACGAAGGGCTGCCAGAACCCACATCAGTGATAGAATCGGGTCAGGATTGCTGCGGTAACCCTGTTGTCTCGGAGGTTGAGCTTCGTCTGGAGAACAGTCGCGATCCAAAGGGCGTCGACCCCAAGGAAAGTGTGATCAAAGGGCATGGGCATGTCGATAGCGCAATAGACTTGCGTCGAATGGCCAGCATCATATTAGCAGGTGTTGTCGAAGCGGCATCAATCATCAGGCCCCGCAAAGGGCTTCCAGATTACGGAAGTAGGCCTTACTGTTGACGTGTCGCCGCTCGGGCCTGCGAGTTGCCGTGCCCTAATGCTTAGTGACCGCGAGGCATACACACAGTCAGGCGTTTGCCATATGTCCTGAAATGACCCTTGGCCGCGGTGAGAGGCAAACATCATCACGGCGATGATCTGCATCAAGAGTGCCTAGCCGTTCTCGCTTTGATTCTGGCCGATTAAGGTGCAGCTTGCACATGCCAAGGACCCTAGTGTGGCAGCGACCACTTTGAGTTCGGATTTTTGAGCGCTGCAAGGCACGATACTGGCTGTAAGGCGCCTTGCAGTGTCGTCGCATGAGGTGGCTATACCGCCTAATCTTACCCGACCTGTGTCACAATGGTATCACGGGGTTTACGTACCTTATCCATTGGCAACAGCCAGTCACCTGCCGCGTCGCGGTAGCCCAAAGGCATCAGCAAGACGGAACGCAAGCCGCGTTCTTTCAAACCAAGGATCGCATCCACGGCCGCAGGATCAAACCCTTCCATTGGCGTGCTGTCGACTTCCTGTTCGGCGGCGGCAACCAAGGCGACGCCCAAGGCGATATAGGCCTGGCGCGCGGCATGGGCATAGTTTTCTTCAGCGTCGCGCGGCACGTAAGTCGCTTTGAGGGTTTCGTAATAGTCATGCAGCTGCGGCAGGTCACCGCGGGCCTCAACGTTCAGCTTGACGACCTCGTCAATGCGGTCAGCGGTGTAGTTGTCCCAAGCTGCGAAAACCAGCAGATGAGATCCATCGGTGATCTGCGCCTGCCCGAAGGCTGCTTCGGCGATCTGGCCACGGATTTCCGCGTTCGTCACGACGATCAGTTCAAACGGCTGTGTGCCGCTGGATGTGGGGGCCATGCGGATCGCCTCGATGATGGCATCGATTTTGTCCTGCGGGACGGCTTTTGCAGGGTCCATTTTCTTGGTGGCGTAGCGCCAGTTCAGGTGATCGTTCAGTGCCTTGGGTGTCATAGTCGTGTTTCCATTGTAAATGGCCTCAATCGGCGGTATATATTTGTAACCTGCTATCTAATTAGAACCAACAGCCACGACAAGAAGGCACATTTCTGAACCTCGGTAACAAATAGGGAACCACTATGCTGGACACTGCCGGATGCCCCGATTGCAAACGTATCAACGATGTCCTGTCGCGTGTCGGTGATCGGTGGAGCGTGCTTGTCGTCATCTCGCTGGCCCGGGACGGGACGCTGCGATTCAATGAACTCAAGAAAAACCTTGGCATCTCGCAGCGCATGTTAAGCCTGACATTGAAGGAGTTGGAAAGAGACGGCCTTGTCCACCGCACCTATCACCCGACGATCCCTCCCAAGGTTGAATATACCCTGACCGAAATGGGGCAGTCCTTTCGCGAACCGGTGAGCGCCTTGGGCTACTGGGCGCTGGAAAACCTGACCAAGATCGACGCGGCGCGCCAAGCCTATGACAAGAGTGTCGCGAAGTAGATGCACATCGGTGTCGCTGAAGCGGCAATTCGTACTGAGTACAGCGAATGACTGAAAAAAGCCCTCTTAAACCATTTGTCGCTATCGCAGCGTAACCCGCGGCCTGCGGTTGTTTCACCGCTTCGGATTGACTGGAATGGGCGAAACTTTTACGTTGTTGGCTCATTCCACAGCGAAGAGATGGAATTGTCGATGTTGGAGCTTGTTAAGAAGCACTGATCGCCGCCGGAAAGCCGGGGTGATCCAGATTGGGCGGAGCGAACGAACGCTTTGCGCCTGAATTTCTGTGCTTAACGAACAGGCTACTACATGAACATCTCCAAGCTCGAACAGCGCGTGCTTCACGTGCTGGCTCAGGGCGGGCTGATCCGCTACACGCGCGGCCCGAATGGCAAATTGATCGAGACCGATTGCTTCACGCATGACGGTTCGGTTCTGGTCAATTGCACGCCACGGATGGTCTCGGCTCTTCGCCGCAAGCGGCTGATCGAATCGAGAAATGCCAGCCCCTACCGTATCTCTCAACTCGGTCGCAGATTGGTCAAATCGCAACTCGACAATCGCACATCGTGAGGAACAAAATGAAAATACGCTAAGAAATCCCGGCTGATAAGGTCACGATCCGGCTCATCACCGAAGCGGCCTTTGCCACGGAAGAACACAGTTCCGGGACAGAGGGTGCCATCATAGATACCCTACGCGATACTGGGGCACTGACGCTGTCCTTGGTCGGGCCTGGTGATGGGCTATATCGGCTTCTCTCCGGTCACTGTCGCCGGGGAGAACGTCGGTGGGTTCGAACGTGGCCCTGTGGCCATCCGGCCAGACCTGCTAGGGCAAGGCATTGGCAGGGGCCTGATCCGCACAGGTCTGTCGCAACTTCTGGACCAGAGTGCCCGGGGTTGCACTATCTTGGGCAGTTCGGGTTGCTACACCCGCTTCGAATTTGCGCAGGACGCCAAACTCGTGTTCGAAGGCGTTCCGCTCCGGGCCGACTATGCGGCTGTTCACCATGACGAGTCATCGATGCCATGCCGCGCCACAGCAAGGCGGCTTTGAGCCTTCTGTATCTCTGCTTTGCTATGTTGCCCCGTCAGCCACCTTGGACGAAGCTGATTTCGCAACGGACACCCGGCCGCTTCGTTTGTATGTGTCCATTCTTGATTGTCCTGATCGTCTCCACCCCTGGCAGTGTCGCCTTGACACAACTCAGAGATCGGAAGCTTTGCCGAACTCCGAGTAGCCGCTTCAGCGCGGCATGATAGCTCTCGACACGGTTGTTCAGATACTTGCGGTCGATATGGGTGATGTAGTCAAAATGCGGATCGTAGCGATGGTTTATCTCACGGATCACCTTTCGATATGTTGGTGCCTTATCTGTGCAGATTGAAACGGGGCGGTGCAGCCGCACACGTTCGAGAGCACTGTTCAGGAAAGCTTTTGCTGCCTTCGCATCGCGTCTGGCTGTGAGCCTGAAATCGATCAATTGGCCGTTGCCATCAATTGCCTGCCACAGGTAACGCCACTTACCGCCAACACGAATATAGGTTTCATCCACGTGCCAGTTCAGGCTTGCGCGGCTGAGATGACGCTCGGCACGTTTGGACAGTTCCGGTCCAAACTTCTGAACCCATCAAAAGACCGTTGAGCGGTCAACATCAAGCCCTCGCTCCGCAAGCAGGTCCGTCACATCTTGGTAGGACAGTGGATACCGCAGATACATCCGAACGGCACATAAGATGGTCACCGCAGGAAACCGGGGGCGCTTGAACGGTCGGTTGCTCGGCATATCAGCAATCCTTTCACTGCCATAATCGCCAACACCCAGGCTGAATGCAACTGTCCCAAAAAAAGCATGATCGCGGATGGGGACGACGACGCATGAGGTATCCAGCATCCGAAAAGCTCGAGATCATCAGGTTGGTCGAGCAATCCCATCTGCCAGCAACACGCACGCTCGATAAACTGGGCATCGCGCGTCGGACCTTTTATCGCTGGTATGACCACTACCTAAATGGAGGGCCTGAGGCCAGCTCGCAGCGTAATCCTGTCCAGCGTTTGCCTACACGCAACCCAGATGAAAATTTGCGACAGAACCGCAGGGCGTCATTGTCAGCTGCGAAGCCGTCCGCCTCTGGGTTAATCGCTTTGGTGTGCATTTCGTCGCTTGCATCCGTCGGGATCGGGCGCGCCCGAACGGCAAATGGCATCTGGACGAAGTCGTCATACCGATCAACGGCGTAAAGCACTGGCTGTGGGTAACCGTCCGATTGTCACCGCCTGCCTTGTGGCGGGGTGATGGCCTAAGACACGTGCATAGCGACGTTCTCTGTTTGCGGCATTGTCAAGCGGGAGATGGCTGTATCCGTCCGGGGTCATGGTTCTCTCCGAGGTCGTAGGTTCTACGCCTCACGATGGCGTTCGGGGGCGGATCGTCTCCAATGTCGTTAGCGGGGTGTGGATGTTTGCTCCGCCCCAACGTCGCTAGCGAGATCAATCTGCCTCCGTCCCTTCAGGACTTCGCTTCCCGCCCTCTCAGCGGCGGAAATTCAGATCAGGCAGTGGCCTCCTTTGTCCATTGATAGTTTGTGTCTTTTTTCCAAAGCGTCAGCATCAGCACAGCGATCTTGCGGGCGGTAGCAACGGCGGCCTTTCGGAACCCACGCCGCCCGGCCAGGCGGACAGCCCAACTCTTGAGCGGAGAGAACCGTTTGACCTGGAGGATCAGGCAGGAAGCGGCCTCGAACAGCAACCCGCGCATCGTACCATCGCCGCACTTCGATACGCGTCCAGACCAATCCACCTCGCCGCTTTGGTGGCGCTTGGGCGTTAACCCGAGGAATGCGCCTACGTCGGATGTTCGGTTGAACCGTTCAGGGTCATCGACGAGGGCGACGAAGCTGAGCGCATTGACCGGGCCCACGCCGGGGATTGTCATCAGGCGACACGCAACTGGGTGGGCCTTTGCCTTTTTCTTCACAGCCCTATCGAGATCGTCCGCCGCTTGGCACAGCTTGGAGTGGGCCGTGATAAACCCATCGGCGATGGCGCGCAGCACCGGATCGGTTTCCCCCGCTGCGGCCAGTTGGTCGCGAAAATTCTGGCGCTGCCGACCTTGGCCGATGCCGGTCATTCGAATACCGAAGGTTTTCAGCACGCCCCGGATGTGCCCTTCGAGGTCTTTGCGCAACCGGATCATCCGCTCTCGCGCACCGACCAGACTTCGCAGCCTATCAGCTTCCTCGCTGCGGATGTGGACAGGCGTGAACCAGCCGGTGCGTGCGAGCTGCGCCAACCCTTCAGCATCAGCGGCATCGGACTTGTTGAGCCGAGCCGACAGAGCCTTGTGCGCCTTCCGGGCATCGATGCAGGTTGCGGGCAATCCCAGCCGAACCATTCCCCGTTGCAGCCAAATTGAAAGCTGGCCACACTCATGCACGATCCGCCGAGGTTTCAGATCGCGGTTGCGAAACCAACCCGCCACACCATCCGGATCGGCGGGGCACGTTCCTCGCGCGATGATCTTTCCATCCCCGTCTACAACACAGACCGAAATCTCTTTCAGCGACACATCCAAACCGGCATAGTATTCCATAGGTCGTTCTCCTCACGGCTTATATCCATGAGGCCAACATACCGGACCTCGTTCGCCATTGGAGAGCGACCGCCGCAATCACACCATGTCGTTAATGACGTGTCTTATGCGCGGAGGGGTCATGCGGGGCGAAATTCTGGGGATCGAACGACGTCGGCGCTGGGATGATGACGAGAAGCTTGCGATCGTGAGCGCTGTTGGTGTGGGCGGCGCGACTATAACGCAGGTTGCGCAGCGCCACGACGTGACCCGGCAACAGATTTATGCGTGGCGTCACGAGCTGAAGCGTAAAGGCCTCTGGTCACCAGATGCTGGTGCGCTGTTTCTGCCAGTTGACGTGCCATCCTTTCCAGATCTGCCCGCAATGACCAATCCCGTGCCTGCTGTCTGGATCGAGCTTCGTCTGGCGAAGGGGCGCATGCTGCGGTTCGAGAGCGATATTTCTGAGGCTGCGCTGACGCGATTGATCCACGCGGTGGATGGCGCATGATCGGGCCGGGCACCGGTGTTCGGGTCTATCTGGTTTGTGGCGCGACAGATATGCGAAAGGGGATCGCAGGTCTGGCGGCGTTGGTGCAGGACGCGTTGCGCCAAAAGCCGACGGGCGGCGCGGTGTTTGCATTTCGGGGTCGCAAGGGCGACCGGTTGAAGCTTCTCTATTGGGATGGCCAAGGGTTCTGCCTCTATTACAAGCTGCTCCAGCGCGGCCGCTTTCCCTGGCCGAACACAGCCTCCGGGGCCGCGCGCCTGACCTCGGCGCAACTGGCCATGATGTGGGAGGGGATCGACTGGCGATGGCCGGATTGGGGCGCGCCACCGGCAAGGGTGGGATAATTTATCCATCTGAAATACCTTGTTTTTATGGTGTTTCCTGATTGTTTGTGATAGTCAGCGGCACGTCGAGTGATGCCGCAATTCTGCCCGAAGATCCTGCGCTGTTGAAGGCGATGATCGCTGCGTTGCAGGCCGCGTGTATCGGATGCCACGCCGCGCGAGCGTCGTGAACTGGACCCCGGTGCCTGCTGTCCCGACTGCGGTGGCGATCTGCGCGTGATGGGTGAGGATGTCAGCGAGTTGCTGGACATGATCGCCGCGCAAATGAAAGTGATCCAGATCGCCCGGATCAAGAAATCCTGCCGCCGTTGTGAGCGGATGGTGCAGGAACCTGCGCCCAGTCGCCCGATCCCGGGCAGTATGGCGGGGCCGAACCTGCTCGCGCATGTGCTTGTCTCGAAGTTCGACGATCATTTGCCTTTGTATCGCCAACACGAGATCTTCGCCCGCATGGGGGCGGACATTTCCGAAAGCACCCTCGTGGGCTGGTGTGGCCGCGCCATGAAGACCTTGTCGCCACTGATCGCACGGATCGAGGCGAACATCATGACCAGCGACCTGCTCCATGCGGACGACACACCCAACCGGGTGCTGGATCGCAGCTTGCGCGACAAAGGTCTTGGCAAGGGTGTCAAGCAAGGCCGGATCTGGGCCTATGTGCGTGACCAGCGGCCTTGGGCCGGGGCATCGCCACCGGGTGCTGTCTATCGCTTTGCGCCAGACTGGAAAGAAGAGCACGTTCTTGGCCACCTGGCCAATGCGCGCGGCAGGAGGCCTTTAGCCTGTTTCTGCCCGACGGGCGTGTGGCCATCGACAACAATCCCGTTGAACGTGCCCTGCGCCCGATTGGGCTCGGCAGGAAAAATTGGTTACTTGCAGGAGCAGATACCGGCGCGGAAACCCTCGCACGTGCGATGACGGTCATCGAAACGGCAAAACTGAACGGTATCGATCCGCTGGCCTATCCGCTGACATCCTCGACCGCATCCACGATCACAAGAGCAACAGACTGGATGAATTGCTGCCCTGGAACTGGGCACCGCTGGCCGCTGCACAATCACAGGCCGCCTGATGGCTGCGGTGACCCATGTATGCACCATCGATTACGTCGCCAAGTTGTTGGGTGAGGATGCAGAACTTCTTGAAGCGATCATCTACAACGACGACAACCTGACTTATGGAAACATCGTCAGCGTCTCTATAGGACCCGAAGAAACAGTCACTGCGCTGACCGATGACTGAATCGAGGAACTGACGGACATGATCCGCGACGCTCGTAACACCACCAGAACCTGGCATGAGTTCCTCGATGACTTCGTCAGTGACGCCGATCTCGTGGAACGTCTCAAAGCTAAATCAACGCGGTAACAATTGGGGTGGTTACTCTGCATCAGCTTTTGTTGAACGAACAATCAGCGGCGGTCCAGATTTGAGACCAGATTCCGTCCGGTTGCTCGGCGGCCGACTGCGGGTTGTCCGGTGAAGCTATCCGCGAGCAGCTTTCTCACGCCGCAGGAAGGCGCAGTCAATCAGCGCTTCCATCGAAAGGCTAAGCACGATTCTCATGTCGCTGAGGCAGTATTTTACTCTGGGAGGCACTTCGGGGAAGATGGTCCACATGACGATACCGTCGTCTTCAAGGGTCCGCAGCTGTTGTATCAGCATCTTCTGGCATATGCCTTCGACGAGTTGCTCCAGTTCCGAAAACGCAGCGGGCTGTACGCGGCAAAAAGCTGACAGACGAAAACCATCTTCCCCTGCCTGCGGTTGCGACACTGCCAAAGTACCTGTTCCGCGACCTTGCCGAAGGCGTCACCGTCATTGACACCCCAGACCATACAACTTGGCAATGGCGGGAAATCGCGGAGGGATTGGAAACGCGTTAACTGCGGCCCGTGATCGCGCCCCATGTTGCCCAGTTGCGCGGGGGCTATGAAATCCTGTTCAAAGATTTCCATCCCGTCGAAACCCGCTTCAGTAATAGCGAGTTTTTCTTCAGTCTACCCGAGACCGAGACTGTGGCGATGAAGGTCTTCATGTGATTTCCTCGGCGGCAAGATCCGCGCGTAAGCGCGCTTCGTCTATCGGCCGCTCAGAGAAGAGGTTCCACGCATCAACCGCCTGCCCGATAAACAGTTCGAACCCGGAGAGGGTATTCAAACCGGCGCTGGTGGCATCGGTCAGAAACTGCGTGTTGATTGGCGTATACACCGCGTCGAACGCCCACAGGGCACCACGCATCGCGGGCGGCGGCAGCGGCGTTCCCGGATGCCCGGTCATGCCCACCGGCGTCGCATTCACCAAACCCTGCGCATCGGCGGCGAGTGCTGCGGCGTTGGCGCCAACGCGCACATCAAGCGCCGGGAAAGCCTCCGTCAACGCCTTCGCCAGTCTGTTGGCACGGGGCAGGTCAGTGTCGGCCAGGCGGATTTCGCGCGCACCGAGTGTGGCAATTGCAAAGCTGATGGCGCGGCCCACGCCGCCCGCGCCAATCACCAGTGTGGTGCCCGGGTTAACATTGCCCCAAACCTTGCTCCATGCTGATATGAAACCGGAGTGGTCGGTGTTGAAGCCGCGCGGCGCCTCCCCGTCAAACAAAACCGTGTTCACCGCCCCCAGCGCGCGCACGCCGGGATCGTCGATGCGCACCCGTGTGGCAGCGCGTTCCTTGTATGGATAGGTTATATTGATCCCGCGATAACCCGCCGCCATCACATGATCGAAAAGCGAATCGAAATCGCGCTCCATCACCTGCGGAACAAGACGGTCATAGGTGACGGAAATCCCGTTCTGCTTGCCTGCCAACATGTGAAAGCGCGGGGCACGCGATGCGCCGATATTGTCCCCGATCAAACCAAGGCGAAGATGTGTCATGGGCTTATCCGGTCATCCGGCAGGCTGCCTCGACAGCCGTGCGATAGCCCTGAGGCCCCAACCCAGCAATCACGGCGGTGACCACTTTAGACACCAGCGAGGTATGATAGACCGCTTCCCGCCGGTGGATGTTGGTGATATGCAATTCGATCACCGTGCCGCGAAACATCTTGAGTGCGTCCATGATCGGCACCGAGGTAAAGGTCAGTCCGGCGGGATTAATGATGATCGCGGCGGCATTGTCGTCAATTGCCTGATGAATCCAGTCGATCAGTTGGTATTCGGCATTCGACTGGCGAAACAGCAGCGCGCGCGGGCCTGCTGCTTCGTGGCATAGTGCCTCGATCTCGGCCAGTGTGGTGGCCCCATATATCTCGGGCTCGCGGGTGCCCAAACGGTTGAGATTGGGGCCGTTCAGAACATGGATGGCGCCGGACATGCGGATAACCTTTCTTCAAGTCAGCCCTGATAGCCAAACTGCCGTGGCAGCCAGAGCACAAAATCGGGGAGAGCCGTGATTGCGGCCAGCGCCAGCAGAAGAACGCCGATGAACGGGACCAGATCACGAATGATATGCCGCAGTTTGGCACCGGTGATCGACTGCATGATGAAGATCAGCAGGCCATAGGGCGGCGTGACCAGTCCGATCATGATGTTGACCACCGCCACTACACCAAAGTGAACCGGGTCGATTCCGAGCGCCGCCGCCGTCGGAATGAAGACCGGCACGATGATCAACAGGATCGCGGTGCCTTCCAGCATCGCACCGACCAGTAGAAGAACGATATTGACAAGGATCAGGAACTGAAGTGGCGTCAGATCCCATGCCGCAAGATACACTCGCAACGTCTGGGGGATATTCTCAGCGGTGACGACATAGTTGAACACCAGCGCACCCGCAATCAGCATACCGATCGATGTGGAAGAACGCGCCCCTGAAACCAGCGCACCATAAAGCTGGCCCAGAGAGATTGACCGATAGAGCAGCGCAGACACCACCAACGCGTAAGCGGCAGCAACAGCAGCAGCTTCAGTTGGTGTCATTGCGCCGGAATAGATACCGCCCAGCAGTACAACCGGCATCATAAGCGCCGGAAAAGCGCGGAATGTGATACCGGGCAGTTCGCGCACAGGCGTCGGCGGCTCAACCGGAAAGTTCAGCCGACGCGATTGTACCGCCACCAGAACCATCATCACCAGCGCCATCATGATGCCTGGCAAAATGCCCGCAAGAAACAGAAAGCCGATCGACGCATTCGAAACCAGCGCGTAAAGCACCATAGGAATCGACGGCGGAATGATCGGGCCGATCACGGCGGCACTTGCGGTCAGGGCAGCGGCAAAGCTCTTGGTGTAGCGCCCTTCGCGGGTCATCATGTTGGCGATGATCCGCCCGGTGCCCGCCGCGTCCGCAAAGGCCGAACCTGACATGCCCGAAAAGATCAGCGACTGAACCACGTTGACCTGCGCCAGCCCGCCCCGGAACCGCCCGACAAAGGCGTTGCAGAAGCGCAAAAGCCGGTCTGTCATGGAGCCGGTGTTCATCAACTCGGCCGCCAGAATGAATAACGGCACGGCCAGAATTACATAGCCGGTAAACATGCTGTTCAGCAGCCGCTCTGCCACCAGTCCCATGTCCTGACCGCGCATATACAGATACAGCACCGAGCCCGAGATCATCGACAGTCCAATAGGCAAGCCCAGAACGGCAAGCCCGCAGATCACCAGCAGCGCGGCGGTGAAAGGCTCCATCTCAGTCTCCTTTCGCGGATGTTTGCTGTTCCGGGGCAATCGGATCATGTCCGGCAACGGCGCAACCGGCGAGCCAGAGGTAGCGCAGGATTACCGCCACTGCGAACAGCACATAGACCGAGAACAACCAGTCATAGCGGATGCGTAAATAGGCGGTGCGCTGCACCTTCATGAAGGTCACATAGTCCCAGACTGCAGGCAGTGAGAGCATGAACAG
Source organism: Roseinatronobacter alkalisoli (assembly GCF_028745735.1). Taxonomy (GTDB): domain Bacteria; phylum Pseudomonadota; class Alphaproteobacteria; order Rhodobacterales; family Rhodobacteraceae; genus Roseinatronobacter; species Roseinatronobacter alkalisoli. The sequence goes on along the minus strand of NZ_JAQZSM010000014.1, from coordinate 3,614 downwards.
ACCCACGACACCCACCGCCGCTATCACAAAGAACACCCGGCGCACCAATGACGGAACCGAACCATAGACGATATCAAAGCGGATCTCGTCGCGTTCACGAAGCACGAATCCGGCTCCGAATAACACCAGCCAGACCCACATGACCGAGCTCAGCTCCGCCGCGCCGCCCGAAGGCCAGTTGAGAACATAGCGAAACAGGATCGTCACCAGGAACGCCCCGAACATCACCGCCAGCATCAGCGCCGCCAATGCCTCGGCGCCCCGGCTTAGCCAGTGGGCCAGTTTACGCAAACCCTGCACTGTTCAGTCCTCCACCGTCATGTCTTCTGATCGGTTGGTTTTTGATTTGCGGCGGTCACGCTGGTGCCGCCGCAACTGGGCGTCAGAGTCCGTTGACGCGCTCAAGCATGCCCTCGGGCCAGTCAGCCGACAGAGGCGAGGCCAGATAACGCTCCTGCGCATAAGCGCGGAAGGCTTCCAGATCAGGCGTATAGATTTCCAGCCCCTGTTCACGGAAATACTCAGCAAGCGCAGCCTCGCTGCTCTCGTGCTCGGCCGCGCTCCAGGCCATGGCATCGTCGGCAGCGCTCTGGAACGCTTCCTGTTGCTCCGGAGACATCGCATTCCAGGCACTTGACGAGATGGTCAGCAGATCGAACGCCACCAAATGCGAGGTCATCACGATCTGACTCATAACTTCATAGAACTTCATGTTCTGCACGTTCGGCAAGGGGTTGTCCTGCCCGTCGATCGCGCCAGTCTGAAGGCCGGTATACACCTCTGCATAGGCCATTGCGGTCGGGTTCGCACCCAGTGCTTCACCAAGGAACTGCCACGCTTCGCCAGGCGGCATGCGCAACCGGATACCGGCCATGTCGGCGGGAGTTTCGATGCGCCGATCCGGACGAAGGCCCACATGGCGGGTACCAAAGAAGGTAGGGCCAAGGATATGGATGCCCAACTGCTCTTCGGCCATTGCTTTCATCTCTCCGCCAGCGTCCGACGCAAAGAAGGCCATCAGGTGATCCGCATCACGGAACAGATAGGCCGATGTCAGAAACGACCATGCCGGTATCTGATTGGCGATGTCCTGTGGCGCGATATTGCCCATCTCCAGATTGCCGCGCTGAAGCGCCACAAGCTCGGTCCCCTGCCCGAAAAGCGTACCGCCGTGGTGCACTTCCAGCGTGAAGTCGTCAGCAACGGATTCGGCAAGGCGCTCCATCATGCGTGCGCGAATATCCTGATCGGAAAACACCGCCGAAAAGCGCAGCGTCGGCGCATCTTGCGCCTGCGCCGTACCAAAGGGCGCCGCCGCCATGGCCAGAGCCACCGTCCCGGCCGCAAACAGACTGCGACGCGTCATCTGATATTTCATCTTATCCTCCCTGAGTATTTCCCAAAGGCACAGAAGGCTCCATCCCCCCTGCACTCTGCAACACGCACAGTACACCACCCTTTTCCATTTTCAACATATTTTATCTCTTACAGATGATGTTTTTGTTTTTATCCTATGATAACTGCTCATTGCTGTTTACTGGTAATCTGTCTAACAAGAGAATATGATGGAGCAACCGCCCGCCATTCCCGGTTTGACCGACACCGCAAGCGAAGCCTGTTATCGGGCGGTGCGGCGGGATATCATATTCGGCAAGCTTCAACCTAACGAGCGTTTGCGGCTCGAGACGTTGCGCGACAATTATGGTTCCAGTATCAGCACCTTGCGTGAAGTGCTCAACCGACTGTCCGGCGAACGTTTCGTGATTTCCCAAGGGCAGAGAGGGTTCACTGTCGCCCCTGTGACGCAAGAGGAATTTCACGATCTGGCGACGCTGCGCGAACTTCTTGAAGGGCATGCGCTAAGCCGGTCGTTCGAAAAAGGTGATCTGGAATGGGAAGGGCGGGTCGTCGGCGCTTATCACAAGCTGGGGCGCATCGAGGCTCAGATGCTGGAAGGAAAGCGTGACCAATCCGAGTTGTGGAAGCATTACGATAAGGAATTTCACCACCAGTTGATTGCCGCCTGTGGGTCCGATGAATTGCTGACCGCTCATGCCAGCGTTTTTGACCACTACCTGCGTTATCAGATCATCGCTGTAATCTTTCGCGGCAATGATGCTGCGTATGAGCACCTGCTTCTGCGCGATTGCGCGCTGGAGCGTGACGATCAGCGCGCAATTTCTGTGTTAAACGGGCATATTGCGGCCTGTGTCGCGCATACAGCGGCTGGCGGTCTTCTTCCGCAGGGTGTACCGGCCAGCCCCTTTGCGTTCCAACGAGAGACCGTCTCTGCCAAAACATGGAACGAGGTGCGCAGGGATATACTCGGGGGTCGCCTTGCCCCCGGCCGCAAGCTCAAGCTTGAGGGACTACGCAGCGATTATGGCGCGTCGGTCAGCATTCTGCGCGAAGTGCTGAACCGGCTGGCGACCGAGGGGCTGGTGGTGGCCGAAGGGCAGCGCGGTTTTGAGGTGGCGCTGGTTTCCGCCGATAATCTGCGCGAACTTGCCGAGCTGCGCTTGTTGCTGGAAGGTCGGGCGCTGATCAATTCGTTCCAGAACGGCGATGTCGACTGGGAAGCCCGTGTTATCGCGGCGCATCACAAGCTGGCGGCGATGGAAGAGAGGATGGACCGTGGCGACCGATCGCAGATTGATCTGTGGAAACGCCTGGACTGGGGCTTTCATCAGGCGCTGATCTCGGCCTGCGGATCCGATGCGCTGATGCATCTGCATGGCGGCGTTTTTGACAAATACCTTCGCTATCAGATGATAGCCCTTTCGTTTCGCGGTCAGATCGCAGCGGCTGAACACCGCGCTCTGCTGGACGCTGCGCTAAAGCGTGATCACGAGACGGCAGCTTCTGTCCTAAAGGAACATCTGCTGGGCGGAGTTCAGCATGCGCTGAACAGCGGAACAATCTGATCATGAACTGGCGGTGGGGGGCCCCACCCAACGGCATCGTGTACCCTCATCACTCTAAAAGGCGTTGCCAAGTTGTTTATGTGGAATACTCAGATAGGCGTTGTTGCGTAAGTCAGTGCTGAGACGTGATGCCGCCTTTCCCCTTCAGTTCAGGTCACGCGGACGATCTCGGCCGTTCCGAGGGCCGAGAAGCGGTTCATAAGGGCGATGCATATTTGGATTTCTGCGGTCTGGCGGTCGGGGTCTCTGGCATTGATGCGTTCGCCGAAGGCCTTGAGGCACCGCACCTTTGCTTCGATCCTGCTTCGGACATGGTATACAGTCCAGCGCTTCCAGAACGCCCTGCCATAGTGTCGGGTGGCTCGCAGTATTTCGTTCCGGGCGATTGCCGCCGGGCAGTCTTCTTTCCATGGTCGGCCGTTCTTGCGGATAGGGATGATCGGAGTGGCATGACGGTCGATGATGGCGGTATGGCAGCGGCGGGTGTCATAGGCGCCGTCGGCAGTTACCGAGCCGATGTCTTCGCCCTCGGGGATCTGGTCCAGCAGGTCTGGCAAGATCGGACTGTCGCCGTTGCTGCTGGAGGTGAACTCCACCGCCCGGATGTCGGACGTAGCGGTGTCCGTGGCCAGATGGACCTTGCGCCATTGGCGTCTGCCCTGAACGCCCTGCTTGCGCGCCTGCCACTCG
>NZ_JAQZSM010000130.1 GCF_028745735.1 Roseinatronobacter alkalisoli | reverse complement strand
CCGCGAGGCATTCAATATCGCATCCTCCACCTGACCGCCCATCGTCAGGACATTCAGACGGATCGCTTCCAGATCACGGTCAAAGGCAGATAGCGTATGCGGCTTCATGGCAACATCCCTTCAGTTCCCGCAATCCATAAACAAGCCATGTGACAGTTCCATGACACACAACACACTCACTCACACGCAAGACAGAAACGTCACAAAACATGACCCTGCAGCCGCAATTCCCGGTCGGAGCGATCGCGGTGTGTTTTACAGGACTGACAACAACATTCATTATGCTTTTCAGGCAGATCAGCCCCCCGACCACAGATGGCCATATGACGGGCTGGACCGGAATGCCGCCCCCAGGGTGGCCCGCCAATGGCGCGGCTTTGTGGCCGCACAAGGCTTTGCACGGTATACGGATGCTAGAACCATAGCCCGCCATTACCGTTCCGCAGCGCGGGATAACCCACGAACAGGCGCGTCAGTAGCCCAGTGCGGAGCCATCCTTGCGCGGGTCGGAGCCGCCGGTCAGGGTGCCGTGTTCCCAGTCAATCCAGATGGCCTGCGCGCCACCATGGGGCGCTTTGGCGGCGATGACCTTATGGCCCTTGTCGCGCAAACCCTGCACTGCCTGCGCGGGAACCCCGGTTTCCGCAACGACCGCGCCAT
>NZ_JAQZSM010000013.1 GCF_028745735.1 Roseinatronobacter alkalisoli | reverse complement strand
GCACCATCAGACCCCATGGCAGGAAATCTACCGCTCCCATGTCGGCCAACTCGCCGAAGGCGGCTGCCTCGAACTCGCCACCGCCTATCAACGCATCCGCCAAAACCTGCCCCGCGATAATCATTGACCTGATCCACAAGACGGGTGGTTCTGGCCTGAAGGGGACGTTGACCTATGCACAAAGCCCGCGCCAGCGGTGGGCCGGGGGCTGCCGGTCCTGCGTTCAAAGAATGCAGTTTATGCAGGCGGCATCTTTCTGAACCCAAAGGACTGAACTGCCCTTGGGTCATCGGCAGGCCGCGGGACGGCCCACCGATGGCGCGGCGGCCTGCGGCCTTTGCTCCGCGCCTTTGGGAATTTCCCCAAATGTCCCCTTCAGGCCAACAGCCACACGCGACGGGGCCGTTTCAGGCGGACCCCATCCTGCGCCCCCCCATCCTGCGCCCATTGTTTAGCCCAGGTATCCGGCGGGCCGGTTTCACAGGCGTGCTGATAGATGATCAGCGTTGTTCGCGGTCCGCAATCCGTGCGTCCCACGCCTGCAGTATCTGCCCCAGATTGCCCTCAATGCAGGCGGCCAGCGCATGGACTTTCTGCGCGACCTCTCTCCCCAGTGGTGTCAGGTCATAATCCACATGCGGGGGCACAACCTGATGCGCGGTGCGGCTGACGAAACCGTCTTCTTCCAGCAGGCGCAGGCTTTGGGTCAGCATGCGTTCCGACACCCCGCCAATGCGGCGGCGCAACGCACTGAAGCGCAAAGTCCCGTCCTGCAGCGCGATCATGACCAGCACACCCCAACGGCTGGTGACATGGTTCAACACCGTACGTGACGGGCATTTTTCGCTGAGTACGTCAGGGGGCATGTCCTTGGGCATTCAGAATTTCCATACTTACAAAAATGTTGGTACTTCCCTTTCGTAAGTATTCGTCTATCTGGGGCGTGTCAACAAAAACACAAAGGAATCTCTCATGACCATCGCCATCACCGGTGCCAGCGGCCAGTTGGGCCGCATTGCCATTGCACATCTGAAAACCCTGACCGACGCTGCCGGGATCGTGGCGCTGGCGCGCGATCCGTCCAGCGTTGCCGATCTGGGCGTCGCAGCGCGGGGTTTTGACTACACCCGCCCCGAAACCCTGCCCGACGCACTGGCGGGTGTGCAGACCCTTGCGCTGATTTCGTCAAGCGATTTCAACGACCGTGTGGGCCAGCATCGCAACGTGATCGAGGCCGCGCGCGCCGCAGGGGTCGGGCGCATCATCTATACCTCGATCCTCAAGGCGGATAGCTCGCCCATGTTGATCGCACAGGATCACCGGTTGACCGAAGAAATCATCGCCGCGTCCGGCCTGTCGGCCACGATCCTGCGCAATGGCTGGTATACGGAAAACTGGACTGGTACGCTGGGCGCGGCCCTTGATGCCGGTGCGCTGATCGGATCGGCGGGATCGGCGCGTTTCACACCGGCCACACGGCGCGACTTTGCCGAAGCCCTGGCGATTGTGGCGGCGGATGCGACCCATGCGGGCCAGACCTATGAACTGGCGGGCGACGAGGGCTTCACCCTTGCTGAACTGGCCGCCGAAACGGCCCGCCAGAGTGGCAAGGCGCTTCCCTATAACGACCTGCCCGGTGATGTCTATCAGGGCATTCTGGAAGGTTTCGGCCTGCCAGCAGGTTTTGCGCATATGCTGGTCGATGTCGATCTGAAAGCCGCAGATGGCTGGCTGGAAGATGACAGCCACACATTGTCGCGCCTTCTGGACCGTCCGACCACCCGCATGGCTGATGCCGTGACTGCGGGTCTTGCCTGATACATGGCGACCGGTCCCGTTGCAGGGGCCGGTCACCTGCCACATGTCAGACCTGTCCGGCGGGCGCATGCCATTGGTCGCTTCAGGCAGGCTTGTCCCCGCCCGGAAACACCTCCGACACCCGCTTTAGTATCTGGTCAGCCCGCCGCGCTGCGCCCCAGCATTGGCTGACGCCGCAGATGCGTCAGGCTGCGCCACAGCCATTCCCAGGGCCCATAGATAAAATGCCTGAACCACAGATGCGCAAAGCAACTGAGCAAAAGGAATATCCCCACGGCAATCGTCGCGACGGCAAGCGTTCCTGTCTGGCCGATCAACCGGAAACCCCAGCCGTAAAACAGAACCTGTCCAAGGATTGACGCGCTCAGATATCCGGTCAGACTCATCCGTCCCAGTGGCGCCAGCAGCGCCGCCAGCCTGCCCGCGCGCGCGTCATGAAGGGCAGCCGTCAGCACCATCAGATATCCCAGCGCCATCAGCGGTGTTTCCAGGTAAAGCAGGAACCAGACGCCCTGCGGCGCATCCATCAGCCGCAAGACCAGCCCCCCGCACAACCCCATCGCCAGGCACAGCCCACCCCCCTGCAACAAACGCCCGCGCAGCGCTGTAATACGGGCCAGCAGGCCGGTTTTCCCGACCGCGAGGCCCAGCAGGAAAAGGCCCGACAGCATGAACAGGCGCAGAAGCAACATGCCGGTTGATGCGTCTGCGGCCCCTGCGATCATGCTTAGATTCTGGCTGACCGTATCGGCATAATGCGGCGAGGCGAAGGCCCGCAGGCTGTCGTCGCGCCCTTCCGGCACCGGCGCGGGCGGATCGATCCCGCTGAACGCCAGAATAACCGGCCCTGCCAGTATCAACCCGATGCCAAGCGCGAAAATCGCGCGTTGCGACAGCCGCGCCGCCAGCGGCAGCAGCAGGCCAAGCGCGGCATAGGTCATCAGGATATCTGCCCAGAACAGAAATATGGCATTGAACACCCCGATCGCGCCCAGCACCAGAAATCTGCGCATGACCTGTGCAAGCGATGTGTCCGTCCGCGCGGCGGTACGTTGCAGGATCATGCTGAAACTCAGCCCGAACATGAAGGAAAACGCCGCAAGGGCCTTGCCGTCAAAGAACACATCCAGAAAGCCCCATGCCGCACGATCAACCGCACCAAGCATTTCGGCGCGCGCATCCGGCTGCAGATAGGCAAGGCCGGAAAGGGTCAGCATGTTCATGATGACAACGACCCCAAGCACCAGCGCGCGCACAGCGTCGATGCGGTCATCCCGGTAATATTGCGACGCGGCCATATCTTCGTCCCCTTCTGCGCAGGGACCGGACACCCGATGCCCGTTCCTGATCAGGGAACAAGTTTATCAACCGGGTCATCAATGGCCAGTTTGGGGCCAGCGGCATGGGCCGGATGGGCAGAAATATGCCAAAATAGTGGGGATGCCCGGCAAGCGGCCCGCGCGTTTCATGTCCCCGCGGGGACATGTGGATTTTACCTGCCCGGGCCTGTCGTCACAGCCGTATCAGCGGCATTCGTTGATAATACCGCGCAGGAAGGCTTCGCAGGCGTCAAGCTGGTTCGCCGCCACGAATTCATCCGGCTGATGGGCCTGCCCGATGGAACCGGGACCGCAAATGACAGTCGGGATATTGGCCATTTCGTGGAATAAGCCGCCCTCGGTCCCGTAAGCAACCTTGATGCTGTCATTGCGGTTGGCAAGCCTGCGCGCCGTCACTGCGACCGGCGCATCCACTGCCGTATCCAGCCCCGGATAGAAAGAGGTTACTTCAAGGCTTATATCCGCCGCAGGGTCAATGCGCTGCATATCCGGCAGCAACGTTTCCGCAATAAAGATGCGCACCTCATCCACCAGCGCATCGGCATCTTCCTGTGTCAGCACGCGGAATTCAAATTCCGTGACAAACCGCGCAGGAACGATATTCAACGCGGTCCCGCCATGGGCGGTGCCGACATGTGCAGTGCTGTGGGGCGTGTCATACATGGGGTCGCGCAGCCCCTCTGTGGCCAGCCGGTGGCCGATGGCCTGCATATGGGCAATCAGCCGCGCGCCATATTCGACCGCATTGACAAATTGCGGCGCACGCGATGAATGGCCCGTCGTGCCGGTAAACGTGGCGCGCAGGCTGCGTTTCGTCTTGTGGCCGATGCAGACCTGCATCAGCGTCGGTTCCCCCACGATGCAGGCCATGGGCTGCACCGGTTCGGCCATCACCATGCGCAGCAACCCGCGCACGCCCAGACAGCCGATCTCTTCGTCATAGGACAGCGCCAGATGCACCGGGCGGGCCAGCGCGGCATGCTGCAATACCGGGGCGAGGCCCAGACAGCAGGCGATGAAACCCTTCATGTCACAGGTGCCGCGGCCATAGAACCGGCCATCGCGTTCGGTCAGGCGGAACGGGTCGGTCGTCCAGTTCTGCCCATCCACCGGCACCGTGTCGGTATGCCCCGACAACACCCAGCCGGGCACATCCGCAGGGCCGAATGTTGCCCACAGGTTGGCCTTGGTTCCGGTCGCATCATGCACACGGCGACAGACAGCGCCGTGCCGGGTCAGCCAATCTTCGGCCCAGTCGATCAGCGGAAGGTTGGAATTGCGGCTGGTCGTGTCGAAACCGATCAGGGCCTTCAGGGCGGTCTGCGTGGCAGCACTTGGCATCAGAAATCTCCCTTTTGGGTCTGGTTGGCCCGCGCGCGTACCATCGCCATGAAGGCAAGCGTGGCTGGCGAATGGCGCGTCCCGATGGGCGAAAGAAAACTGGTCTGCAATGTGATTGTCGGTTCAAACGGGCGGGTGGTCAGGCTGGCGTCCAGCCGCAGGGCGGTCGGAAATGGGTTGATCAGTGCCACCCCCAGCCCTTCGCGCACCAGTTCCGCAGCCGATACGACAGTCGCGGTTTCGATTGTTATGCGCGGTTGCACCCCGGCAGCCGCCAACGCACGATCCTTGGCGACGCGGGCCGAATGGCGGCGGGTCTGCGCAACATAGGCCAGCCCGTCCAGATCCTCGGGCAGGATGACCTGCTTCGCCGACAGCGGGTTTTCGCGCCGCATCAGGCACACGACATGCGATGCGCGGAACGGCTCCACCCGGACCGCCGCATGGTTCGGCTCGGCGTCAGACAAGGCAATGTCAACGCGGCCTTCGGCAACCTGGGTGACAAGGACATCGCTGGACAACACATCGATCAGGATCGTCTGATCAGGATAGCGGCGGGAAAAATCAGCGACCGGACCGGGCAGGAACCGATGTGCGATGGTGGGCGGTGCCGCAATTCGCAAGGGCACTGTCGGGTCAGGCGCACGCCGGTCAGGGTTCTCAATCCGGTCCAGTGCATTGAACAGCACATCCAGTTCCGCATCTATCCCAAGGGCTTCGGAGGTGGGCAGCAGGCGCCCCCCTTCGCGCGCAAAAAGCACGCGGCCCAAACGCTCTTCGAGTTGCGCTACCGTCCGGCTGACCGCTGGCTGTGAAATGCCCAGCACATCTGCTGCTGCGGTTGTCGTTCCTGTGGTGACAATTGCGCGCAGGACACGCAACTCCCGCAGTCTGATGTCAGACCCGTCATTTTTGCTGTTATCTTCAGGCACCGCTACAGCCTATGCGTTTTGGTTATGATGTTTTCTATTTACAATGCTATTAATGCATCATAGCATTTAACGCAAGAGCGGCCTGTAGCTGGTCATGCGCTGGCGCGGTTCGTTCTGTCAAAAGACAAAGATGATACCGTGCGCATTGCGTGCGAGAATCGCAAACAGGGAGCTACCAATGCCCAATACTTCATCACGCGCATTTCTGATGTCCGCCAGCGCAGCGCTTGCGCTGACAGCGGGCGCGGTCAGTGCTGATACGCTGCGGATCGGGCTTGCATCCGAACCAACATCCGTTGACCCGCACTACCACAATCTGGGGCCGAACAATGCGCTGGCCCGCCATATATTCACGCCCTTGATCGAACAGGACGCCCAACAGCTTCTGAATCCCGGTCTTGCAACGGAATGGGAAGCCGTGGATGACACCACCTGGCGCCTGACCCTGCGCGAGGGGGTGACCTTTTCCAACGGTGCGCCGTTTACCGCGCGCGACGTGATCTATACCATCTGCCGCATTCCGCTGGTGCCTGACGCGCCGTCGCCCTTCACGCTATACACCCGCGCCATCGCCGGGCTGGAAGCCGAAGATGACCATACGCTGATTGTAACCACAGACGGGCCGGCCCCGCTGCTGCCCAACCAGCTGGCGACATTCGGCATCATTTCGGCCAGCGTTTCAGGTGCCGAAGATGAGGTGAGTTTCGACACCGATGGCTGCACCGGAATCGGCGATGCGCCCGCATCTGCGGAATTCAATGACCCGGCCTTTGCCATCGGCACCGGCCCCTACACGCTGGATGCCTATATCCGGGGCGAGGAATTGCGCCTGACGCGCAATGACAACTACTATGGCGACGCCCCCGCATGGGAACAGATCGTCATGCGTCCGCTGACCAATGCTGGTGCCCGCGTGGCAGCGCTGCTGGCAGGTGACGTGCAGATGATCGAGAACCCGCCAACGCAGGATATCGCCCGGATCGAAGGCGATGGTTTCGTTATTTCATCCGGTCTGTCAAACCGCGTCATCTATATCGCGCTGGATCAGGGCGATGCGCCGACACCGGGTATTGCCGGCGACACCAACCCGTTGCAGGACGCCCGTGTGCGCGAAGCACTGGCGCTGGCCATCGACCGCGAGGCGATTCAGCAACGGCTGATGCTGGGTCTGTCGGAACCGGCGGGCGAATTGCTGCCTGCACCAATGTTCGGCACCAACCCCGACCGCCCCGCGATCCCCTATGACGCTGAGCGCGCACGCGAATTGCTGGCTGATGCGGGCTATCCCGATGGTTTCCAGATCGTGCTGGGCACGCCGAATGACCGCTACATCAACGATGGGGCCATTTCACAGGCAGTTGCGCAGATGTGGACACAGGTCGGCGTGCAGACCGAAGTGGATGCCAAGACTTTCTCGGCCTTTATCGCGGACCGCAATGGTTTCAACTTCTCGGCCTTTCTGGCGGGCTGGGGTGCGGGCACAGGTGAAATGTCGTCACCGCTGGGGGCGCTGGTCGCCACGCGCGACCCCGATCGCAGCCTTGGCGGCACCAATTTCGCCCGCCATTCCAACCCGGATATCGATGACCGGCTGGTAGAAGCGCTGCAAACTGTGGATGACGCTGAACGCGAACGGCTTCTGCGCGAGGCAAGTGCCATCGCAATGGACACATTCGCCATTGTGCCGATCCATTATGAACTGACCACATGGGCGCTGGCGCCCGGTCTGGAATATGAAGCACGCGCAGACCAGTACACGCTGGGTTTTGCGGTCACCCAGGCCGACTGATACCGGGCCTTTTCATATAGGATGCGCCGGGTCTGATCCCGGCGCATCAGCTTTCTTTTGCCAGCGGAGAATATCATCATGGTGGCATATCTGCTGCGGCGTCTGGGCCAGAGTCTGCTCGCCGTGATTGCAATGGCCGTGCTGGTCTTTCTTGGTGTCTATGCGATCGGCAATCCTGTTGACATCCTGATCAATCCCGAAGCGACAGAGCGTCAGCGGCTGGAGATCATGGAACGCATGGGGCTGGACCGCCCCTTGTGGGAACAGTTCTGGGTCTATTTCGGCAACCTGCTGCAGGGCGATTTCGGCCGTTCCTTCGTCTATGGCGAAAGTGCGATGTCGGTGATCCTGCAACGCCTGCCCGCGACGATGGAACTGGCGCTGTTTGCGCTGGTGCTGGCCATCGTGCTGGGCGTGCCGCTGGGCGTGATCGCCGGGCTGAAGCCCGACACAGTGGGCGGGCGCAGCATCATGGCGGGGTCCATTCTGGGGTTCAGCCTGCCGAATTTCTGGCAAGGCTTGATGATGATCCTGATCTTCGCGGTGTTTCTGGGCTGGCTGCCTGCGGGCGGGCGTGGCCAGACCACCGAATTTCTGGGAATGCGGGTCAGTTTCCTGAACCTCGACGGGCTGAAACACATGATCCTGCCCGCAATCAATCTGGCGTTGTTCAAGATGGCGCTGGTCATCCGGCTGGCGCGCGCAGGCACGCGCGAGGTGATGATGCAGGATTATATCAAATTTGCCCGCGCCAAGGGGTTGTCGCATCGCCGCGTGGTGCTGGTGCATGTGCTGAAAAACATCATGATCCCCGTTGTCACCATTCTGGGGCTGGAACTGGGGTCGATGATCGCCTTTGCCGTGGTGACGGAAACAGTCTTCGCCTGGCCCGGCATGGGCAAGCTGCTGATCGACAGTATCAACCGGTTGGACCGGCCTGTGATCGTGGCCTATCTGATGCTGATCGTCTTCCTTTTCGTGCTGATCAACTTTCTGGTGGATCTGCTGTATTCCGTGCTGGACCCGCGTGTGCGGCTGGCACAGCGGGGCACACAATGAGCGATATTTCCATCACGCCCCCCGTGGAGAAGGCCCCGCAAAAAAAGGCTATCAGCCCGCTGCGCGCGGCGATGCTGGATTTCGCGTCCAGCCCGCTGGCAATGATCGGGCTTGTGGTCATGGTTGTTATGGTACTGGCCGCAATATTCGCACCATGGATCACGCCACAAAACCCTTATGACCTGTCGCAACTGTCGATCATGGACAACAACCTGCCGCCGGGGTCCGAATCCTTTGGCGGGCAGACCTATTGGCTGGGCACCGATCCGCAGGGCCGCGACATGCTGTCGGCCATTATCTATGGCCTGCGGATGAGCCTGATTGTCGCTGTCACCGCCACGCTTTGCGCGCTGGCAATCGGCATGGCGATGGGCATCACCGCGGCCTATTTCGGCGGGCGGATTGATACGCTGATCATGCGGGTGGTGGACCTGCAACTGTCATTTCCCGCGATCCTCGTGGCGCTGATCCTGCTGGCCATTCTGGGCAAGGGCGTGGACAAGGTGATCATCGCGCTGGTGATCGTGCAATGGGCCTATTATGCGCGCACGGTGCGCGGATCGGCGCTGGTCGAACGCCAGCGCGACTATATTGCCGCCGCGCGCGGGCTGGGGCTGGGGCATGCGCGGGTGATGTTCCGCCATCTGCTGCCCAACACCCTGCCGCCGCTGATCGTGGTGGCCACCGTGCAGATTGCGCAGGCCATCGCGCTGGAAGCAACATTGTCCTTCCTTGGTGTCGGTGTGCCAGTAACCGAACCGTCGCTGGGCCTGCTGATCGCCAATGGCTATTCCTACCTGTTGTCGGGCGCATACTGGATCAGCGTCTATCCCGGTGTGGCGCTGCTGGTTGCCATTGTCGCGATCAATCTGGTGGGCGACCAGTTGCGCGATGTACTTAACCCCCGTCTGAGGCGCTGATATGACTGCTGTATTGCAGGTCGAAAACCTGAAAACCCACTTTTTCACCCGTGCGGGCGTGGTCCCTGCTGTCGATGGTGTCAGCTTCTCGGTCAACCGGGGTGAGGTGATGGGGCTGGTCGGCGAAAGCGGGTCGGGCAAAACCGTCACCGGCTTTTCCATCATGGGGATGGTGGACAAACCGGGGCGCATTGTGGGCGGGCGCATCCTGTATCAGGGCCGCGATCTGGCCAACCTGCGGGAACGCGAATGGCAGGCCATCCGTGGCCGCCACATTGCGATGATCTTTCAGGACCCGATGATGACCCTGAACCCGGTGCTGAAGATATCCACCCAGATGATAGAAGCGGTTCAGGCGCATGTCCATATCAGCAAACAGGCCGCGCGCGAACGCTGCCTTGCCACGCTGGCGCGGGTGGGTATCCCGTCACCGGCGGAACGGATGGATGCCTATCCGCACCAGTTTTCGGGCGGGATGCGCCAGCGCGTCGCCATCGCCATCGCCCTGCTTCATGACCCCGAGGTGATTGTCGCGGATGAACCGACCACCGCGCTGGACGTGACCATTCAGGCACAAATTCTGGCTGAGGTGCAGAAACTGGCCGAAGGCAGCGGCACTGCGCTGATCTGGATCACCCATGACCTGAGCGTGGTGTCCAGCCTGGCCGATAATATCGCAGTGATGTATGCGGGCCGCGTGGTCGAACAGGGGCGGGCGGCCACTGTGCTGCGCCACCCCGCGCACCCCTATACCCATGGGCTGATCGAATCCATTCCCAGCCGCAACAAGCGCGGGGTTGATCTGGCGCAGATACCGGGCATGACGCCGCCGTTGCTGGACCTGCCGCAGGGCTGTGCCTTTCGTCCACGTTGCCCCAACGCCACTGATGCGTGCCGCGCCGACCAACCGCCGCGCGAAATGCCCACCGGGCAGATGGCGCGTTGCATCCATCCCATGCGCGAGTCCGAGGTGGCGCAATGACCGAAGCGCTGCTTGAAATTGCCAATCTGTCGAAACGCTTCCGCGAAGATCATGATATGGCCGCACGGCTGGCCGCGCGCATGGGCATGGGGCATGAACCCGCAACTGTTCACGCTGTTGATGATGTCAGCTTCAGCGTGGCCCCGGGCGAGGTGGTGGGGCTGGTGGGCGAATCCGGGTCCGGGAAATCCACCATCGGGCGGATGATTGCAGGTTTGCTGCCACCAACGCATGGCACGATCCGGTTTGAAGGGGCAGATATCACCACCCGCAACCGCGCCGAAACCACAGCTGCGGCCTTGCAGATTCAGATGATCTTTCAGGATCCCATGTCCTCGCTTAACCCGCGGATGCGGGTGCGCGACATCATATCCGAGGCGCCAGTCTATCATGGCATCATCACGCAATCGCAGGCGCGGGAATTCGTGGCGCAGATGCTGGAACGTGTGGGCCTTGAACCCACTGCGGGCGACCGCTACCCGCACCAGTTTTCCGGCGGTCAGCGCCAGCGCATCGTGATTGCCCGCGCGCTGGCGGTCAGCCCGCAATTCCTGATCTGCGATGAATCGGTGGCCGCGCTGGATGTTTCTATTCAGGCGCAGGTGCTGAACCTGTTCATGCGTCTGCGGCGCGAACTGGGGCTGGCTTATCTGTTCATCAGCCATGATCTGGGTGTTGTGGAACATATTTCTGACCGGGTGGTGATATTGTATCTGGGCCGTGTGGTTGAAATCGCCCCGACAGATGCGCTGTTTTCCGATGCCCGCCACCCCTATACGCAGGCGCTGCTGGCCGAAGTGCCGCGTCTGTCATTTGAAAAGCGCCGGTTTGAACCGATCAAAGGTGAAATCCCGTCCCCCATGAACCCGCCGCCGGGGTGCCATTTTCACACCCGCTGCCCCTTTGCCGGGCCGCGCTGTTCACGAGAGGTGCCGCGCCTGCGCCAGGATGGCCCGCGCGCCGTGGCCTGCCATCTGGAAGATGGGGGTGTCGCATGACCCTGATCCCGGCGGTGCTGGAAATTCTGGGCACTGACAGCCAGCGCCTGCCGCTGGTGTTTGACAGCCCGCATTCCGGCACTGACTATCCCGCCGATTTCCGCCCCATCGCCGACCCGGCCCTGTTGCGCATGGCCGAGGATACCCATGTCCACACACTGTTTTCGGGCGCGGTGGATGCAGGCGCGGTGCTGCTGCATGCGCTGTTCCCACGTGCCTATATCGATACCAACCGCGCGGCGGATGATCTGGACCCCGCGCAGATTGACGGCACAATGCCGATGACCCTGCGGCCATCTGTGAAAAGCCGCAACGGCATCGGCCTGTGCTGGACCCGCGTGCCACCCGACGGCGCAGCAATGTATGACCGCCCCCTGACCGCGGCAGAGATCACGCACCGCATCACCACATATCACCAGCGCTATCAGACCACCCTGCGTGATCTGCTGGATGGCGCCCATACCCGTTGGGGGCAGGTCTGGCATGTCAATTGTCATTCGATGCCGCATCGCGCCAGCGCCATGTCGCCCGAACCGCCCGGCACAACGCGCGCCGATTTCGTGCTGGGCGACCGGGATGGCACGACCTGCGCCCCCGCCATGACGGAAACAATCCGCGCATTTCTAGCTGCGCGTGGCGTGTCAGTGGGTATTAACGACCCCTACAAGGGCATGGAACTGGTCCGCGCCAATGGTGCCCCGGCCGCCAACCGCCATTCCATCCAGATCGAAATCAACCGCCGCCTGTATATGAATGAGGCCACACGCGAACCCAATGCGGGCTTCGCGCCGTTGCAGGCCCTGTTGCGTGACCTGTCAGCGCATCTGGGCGAATTCGTCACCAGCCAGCTACAAGGGCAATATCCATGACCCCTGCCACCCCCGCCGCCTATCCCGTAGAACTGACCCCGCCCGACATTACCGCCTATGCGGCCGGGAACACCGGCATCCCCTATGTCTGGACATTCGACAGCGGCCAGCCCGGCCCCCATGTTGCTGTCACCGCCGTTGTGCATGGCAATGAACCCTGCGGGGCCATCGCGCTGGACTGGCTGTTTGGCAACAACGTGCGCCCGGTGCAGGGCAGGTTGTCGCTGGCCTTCATCAACATTGCCGCCTATGAGGCGTTTGACGCAGCCAATCCCAATGCCAGCCGCTGGGTGGATGAGGATTTCAACCGCCTGTGGTCGCCGGGCGTTCTGGACGATCCCGACCGCAAGCTGACCGTTGAACTGGCCCGCGCGCGCGAAATCCGGCCATGGCTGGATACTGTTGATCTGCTGCTGGACATCCATTCGATGCAGCATAAGA
Source organism: Roseinatronobacter alkalisoli (assembly GCF_028745735.1). Classification (GTDB taxonomy): domain Bacteria; phylum Pseudomonadota; class Alphaproteobacteria; order Rhodobacterales; family Rhodobacteraceae; genus Roseinatronobacter; species Roseinatronobacter alkalisoli. The sequence continues at coordinate 107,371 of NZ_JAQZSM010000013.1, read as the reverse complement.
CCGAACCACTGACCATTGCCGGGCCGCTGGCGAAAGGCCGCGATCTGGCGCGCGCTGTCGGCACGCCCGCAGTTGCGGTCAGCGACCATGGCCATGACGAAGGCGTGCGTATGCGCGACTATGCGGATTTCGCCAACCCGGCATCGGGACGCAATGCGCTGCTGGTGGAATGCGGCCAGCATTGGGAAACCCCCGCCGCCGATATCGCGCTGGACACAACCCTGGCCTTTCTGGCCGCAACCGGCGCGGTGCCGCAGGATTTTGTCGCCGCACACCGGCCATTGCCAGTACCGGAAAACATGCGTTTCTACGAAGTATCCGGCCCGGTAACAATCCAGACGGACAATTTCCGCTTCGCCGAAGACTGGCGCGGGTTTGAACATCTGCCGCAGGGCGCACTGATCGGCCATGACGGCGCGCGCGAAATCCGGGCACCGCATGCCACCACTGTCCTGATCATGCCGTCTGCCCGGCTGTGGCCCGGCAAGACCGCTGTGCGGCTGGCACAACCGGTGGATGTTGCCTGACATACTGGTGGTTTGTCTGAACAATACAGACTGAACCCACGCCAGGCCATAGCGGAAGGCCGGTTGAACCCGGCCCACGGGTGGCGCAGGCTTTGCGCGCGCATCAACACCCGGTTTCCGACCAGATTAAACATGATCCTGTCATGTCATCACGGGCCAGTTCCTGCCCGTGAATGGCACCCCCACAAGGCCCATGCGCGTTATTCGCGGGAACGGAATGCGGTTTCAGGGGTTTTATGCGCATACGGTCTGAAAACACGACCGAAGCAACCGAAGGAAATGGATCATGAGACTTTCCGGTATTCTTGCCCCTGCCTTGTTCGCACTGGCGTCCAGCACTGCGCTGGCCAGCGTTGAAAAAGTGTCCGAAGTCACGGTCGCAGCCGATATTACAGCGATCGGCAATGAAGAAGCTGCATTGTTCTGGGCATCAATCACTGATGACCTGGAGAACGCAATACTTGCCCTGATCGTGGACCGCATCGACGATGAAGGCGCCAAAATTTCTGTGCGGCTGGAAGAAGTCGCACTGGCCAGCGCGTTTGAACGCAGCTTCGATCTGGAGCAGTCGGTTCTGGTCGGTCAGGTCAATGTGACTGATGAAACCGATAACAGCAATTTCAATTCCTACGAACTGAGCGTTTCGCTTTCAGGTGTGACCGCTGTTGACGAATACGGCGAACCGCTGCTGTTTGAAAGTGTTGAAGCCGAACTCGCCTATCAGACGCTGATCACCGCTTTTGCGGAAGGCGTGGTTGCGCGGCTGGATTAGGACGCGCGCTGAAAATCATCAGGCGGGCCGCATTTGCGGCCCGTTTTCTTGGCGCTGTCCATACGCATATTGCATCACATGAACATCCCTGAATTTCCTTGATCGGTTTGCAAAATCGCAGTATTTTGCGCATATGAAGAAAATTCCATCTGCTTCGCTGGATGACCTCAGCGGCCCTTATGACCGCGACGGGACGACGGATGATCTGTGGTTTCTGCCCGGCCCCCCCGAAGATGAACCCGCTTTCCTGCCACCTGGCCCCGCGCAGGAACCGACCGAAGCGTCGGTCCTTGATGAATGGACCCGCGCCGAAGCCGGACATGCTGCGCGGCTGGCGCGCGTTGCAGGGCGGCTGGGGGCGCTGGATGAACGCCTGAAACGCGGCCCGGCCGGGTGGCGGCAGCGGCTGGCCCTGATGGAAGCTGCGGATTTAAGCTGGATCAATGGTGGCCGGGTTGCCCCAGACAGGCTGGCGCTCTGGGTCGCGCTGCGGGTTTCCGGCGTGCAGGATGATACGCAGGCTTTGGCCCGCCTTGGCTGGGCTGTGCGGCGGCTGGGTGGCGGGCCGGGACCAGAGGCGGGCCTGCCGGAATTCCTTGGCCGCCATGATGCAGTGACCACGGATGATGCAGCAGGACTGTTCACCGAACGCGCAGGCGCGTGGGAACAGTTGATGAAATCAGCCGCGCATCTGCATCCGGTGACACGGGCGTGCATGGGGTATCATCTGTGGGCACTGGCCGGACTGGTGCATCAGGGCGACGGGCTGGAAGCCGCAGTGACCGCTGCGCGCATTGCCGCCAGCGAAGGGCAGGGCGCGGTTTTTGCGCCGATGGCCATGGGGGGCGCAGTGGGATTGCGCGCCAATGGCACCCCCGATGCGCGGCTAAAACGCTGGTACGACGGAATGGACGCAGCACTGCTGACTGCGCTGCGCCATCTGGACCAGATCGACGCATGGGATGCACGTGCGGAAACGGCAATGGCGCGACTGTCGGGGCGCACCCCCCCTGCCTTGCGGCGCGCGATGGCGGATTGGCCGCTTCTGTCTGCGCCCATGGCGGAATTCCTGACAGGGGCCAGCCGCGCCGCGGTGCAACGCAATCTTGCATGGATGGAAGATAACGGCCTGATCCGCGAAATGACGGGGCAGGGGCGTTTCCGGATGTGGCGGGCCATGGTGTGACGATGCCGCGGCGGCCTACGGAACTCCGCCCCCCCTCCGACACCATAAGACAACCTGCCTTGCCGTTCCGCCAGACCTGCCCCGCGCTACCGGAAGCAACAATCCCGCACGCGAAGCAACTTGCCGCATGGTCAACCTGCCCAAGGCGCTTGCTTGTAGAACAATAGGCTTGCTTCCTGACCGGATATACGCAATTCCTGATGGGGTGCTCCACTACCTTAAGCGGTGGTTGCTAAGTTGAATTACAATCATAGCGCGAACAGGACGCCATTTGAACCCCGCGACCAGGTCAGAAAAATTTGGATATCGCAGGCATTTCAGCCGGTTGATGAACGGGCTGAGTGCCACATTAATTGCGCAGCGTAGCTGGCAGTTCGAACTGGTTTTCGGCGCATCGGCCGTAATTGTGGCAACATTTCTGCGGTTCGCGTTGGATAATGTGCTGCCGCCCGGTTTTCCGTTTCTGACGTTTTTTCCTGCAGTCATGCTGGCGCTGTTTTTTGCGTCCATCCGGTGTGGTATTGCTGTGGTCGGCATATGCGGCGTCATTGCGTGGTACTGGTTCATTGCGCCTGTGGGTGCGTTCAGCCTGAACAGTGGCGTGATTCTTGCGCTTGGTTTCTATGTGCTGATCACCGCCACGAATGTGCTGATCATCGCGGCGGCTGTCCGGGCCTTGCGGGAACTATCCCTGTCGCGCAGGAAGGCAGATGAATTGGCTCAGTCGCGCACATTGATGTTTTCTGAACTGCAGCACCGCGTTTCGAACAATCTGGGCACAATTGCCGCGTTGCTGCGACTTCAGACCGCGCAGACGAGTGATGCGGAAGCGCGGCGCGCGCTCGCCGCCTCGGAGGCGCGGATCACGTCGATTTCACGCCTTCAGCGCAGGTTGCATTCGGTTGATGCGCAGTCGGTCAATGTGGCGGAATATCTGCGCGACGTGCTGCAGGACACGCTTGCCGTCGCAAAAGAAGGGACCCCGGTCGCGCTGACGATCAATGCCGCACCGCTGCGCGTTCTGAACAATGCGGCAGTCCCTTTGGGGCTGATTGCCAGCGAACTGATGATGAATTCCATCAAACATGGAACATCCCACGACGGCAAAACTGTGATAGAGGTTTCGCTGACTGCGGAACCTGCTGATAACGAGGGGCGAATCGCGGCCGTTCTGGAAATGCGCGATAATGGGCCGGGGCTGCCGACAGGGTTCGAACTGGCAAAATCCAGCAGTCTGGGGTTGACGGTGGCAACCCAGTTCGCCAAGGCGCTGGATGGCGAATTGTCGCTTTGCCACGCGGATTCCAGCAGCGGCACACTGGCACGCCTGCGTTTTACAGTGCCTGACAGCGATCCTGCGGAATCGCCCCTGACCAACGCCGGTTCCCCTGCCAAGGAACAAGGCGTGACACAACAGATTGCCTGACCCCACCGGGCCGGGCAGCCTTGTACAGGACGCATGCCGATGCTGGATAAACTGGAAATGTTCATTGCCGTCGCACGCGAAGGGCATTTTGGCCGCGCGGCCACCAGTCTGGGCATAACCCAGCCGTCGCTGTCCAATGGCATCAAGCAGTTGGAAGAACAGCTTGGCGTGCAGCTTATTTTCCGCGGCTCGCGTTATGGCGGGCTAACGCCCGAAGGGCAGACAGCGCTGGTCTGGGCGCGGCGCATTGTCGGTGACAGCCGCCAGCTTAAGGAAGAAATGCGCTTCAAGCGTCATGGGTTGTCTGGGCGGCTGCGCATTGCGGTCATTCCCACGGCATTGACATGGGCCGCACGGCTGGCCGCGACATTCTGCGAGAAAAACCCCAATGTGCGCCTGACCATCCTGTCGCGCACCTCGATCGAGATTTTGTCGATGCTGGACAATCTGGATATTGATGCGGGTATTTCCTATCTGGACAATGAACCCATGGGCCGTGTCAGTACGGAACCGCTGTATGAAGAACGGTATCTGCTGGTCTGTGGCGCGGAATCGCCTTTTGCCGCGCGTGATGCTGTGGGTTGGGATGAATTGCAGGGTGAACGCCTTTGCCTGTTGACGCCTGACATGCAGAACCGCCGGATCATCAACCGCAATTTTGCCGATGCGAATGTAACCCCCGAAACCTGGGTGGAGGCGAATTCAACCGTGGTGCTGATGGCCATGGTTGCCGAAGGCGGCTGGATGACCGTCCTGCCCGAAGACAGCGCGCGGTTTCTGGCCAGCGGCAAGGCGGTCCGCACAATTCCGCTTCAGGGGGATGCGGTGCCCCATGTCGTGGGGCTTGTCGCTCCATGGCGCGAGCCGCATACCCCCGTTCTGGAAGCGCTACTGCGTGCGGCACGCCAATTATCGACGGTTGATTGATAGCCGCTGCCTATCAATCAACCAATAATGAATATTGATTTCAAATGATAATTCATGGTCTGATGGGATAAACACCCAATGAGGCCAGCCATGACCCTTTCCGCGCCAGCCACCGAGACCGATGACATGCGTGCGATCATCGCGCAGCATCTGCATCTTGAAGGGCCGCTTCTGCCGATCCTGCATGCGTTTCAGGATGCATTCGGGCATATTCCCGCAGCTGCCAGCCCCCTGATTACAGAGGCGCTGAACATTTCCCGCGCGGAATTGCATGGGGTTATAAGTTTTTATCATGATTTCCGTGAAAACCCCGCCGGGCGGCATGTGCTGAAGATTTGCCGCGCCGAAGCCTGTCAGGCAGTGGGCGGCAATGCGCTGGCCGAATCCACCCTGCGCAAGCTGGGGCTGGACTGGCATGGCACCACGGCAAATGGCGCGGTGACGGTGGAACCGGTTTACTGCCTGGGCCTGTGTGCCTGTGGTCCGGCTGTCATGGTGGACGGGCGCGTTCTGGGCCGTGTGGATACCGCGCGCATGGACGCGGTTCTGGCGGAGGCGGGCGCATGAAAATATTTGTCCCTGCAGATAGTGCAGCCCTCGCCCTTGGTGCCGATGACGTCGCCGCCGCAATCACGCAACAGGCGCGCGCGCGCGGGCTGACGGTTGAACTGGTGCGCAACGGCACCCGTGGCATGATCTGGCTGGAACCGCTGGTCGAGGTCGAGATTGACGGTGTGCGCCACGGCTTTGGCCCCGCCACCCCGGGGGATGCGGATGCGATCCTTGATGGCTCCTCCCCCAAGGCGCTTGGCCCGGTTGATGAACTGGACTGGATGCGCAACCAGACCCGCCTGACATTCGCGCGCTGCGGCATCATCGACCCGCTGTCGCTGGGCGATTATCAGGCGCATGGCGGGCTTGCGGGTTTGCGCCGGGCCATTGCCATGACGGGCGCGGATATTGTGGATGAAGTCACCAAATCCGGCCTGCGCGGGCGTGGCGGCGCGGGTTTCCCCACAGGCATAAAGTGGAACACAGTGCTGGGCGCGCAGGCGGCGCAGAAGTATATTGTCTGCAACGCAGATGAAGGCGACAGCGGCACATTTGCCGACCGCATGATCATGGAAGGCGATCCTTTTACCCTGATAGAAGGGATGGCGATCGCGGGTCTGGGCGTGGGGGCCACACGCGGCTATGTTTATCTGCGTTCGGAATACCCTGACGCGATTTCGGTGATGACCCGCGCAGTGGAAATTGCGCGAGCAGCCGGTGTGCTGGGGCCAGATGTGCTGGGGTCGGGCCGCGCGTTCGACATGGAGATCCGCAAAGGGGCCGGGGCCTATGTCTGCGGTGAAGAAACCAGCCTGCTGAATTCACTGGAGGGCAAGCGCGGCGTGGTGCGCGCGAAACCACCCCTTCCGGCGCTGGAAGGGTTCCTGGGCCAGCCCACTGTGGTCAATAACGTAATATCACTGGCCACAGTGCCGGTGATTTTTGAAAAAGGCGCTCAGTTCTATGCGGATTTCGGGCAGGGCCGGTCGCGCGGCACAGTGACCTTGCAGATCGCGGGCAATGTCGCGCGCGGCGGGTTGTTTGAAACGGCGTTTGGCATGCCCCTGGGCACAGTGGTCAATGACATCGCAGGCGGCACGGCCAGCGGCAGGCCCGTCAAGGCAGTGCAGGTAGGCGGCCCGCTGGGGGCCTATATGCCCGTGTCGAAATTCGACACCGCATTGGGCTATGAAGAATTCGACGCCGCAGGCGGGCTGATCGGCCATGCGGGGTTGGTGGTGTTCGATGACAGCGCCGACATGCTGCGCATGGCGCGCTTTGCAATGGAATTCTGCGCTGTGGAAAGCTGCGGCAAATGCACGCCCTGCCGGATTGGTGCTGTGCGCGGCGTCGAAACCATCGACCGGATCGCGGCAGGTGACGGGGCGGCTATCCCGTTGCTGACAGACCTGTGCGAAACCATGAAGGACGGATCGCTTTGTGCACTGGGGGGCTTCACGCCTTTCCCGGTGATGTCCGCGCTGACCCATTTCCCCGATGATTTCGCGCGCATGAAGGAGGCTGCGGAATGAATGTTTCAGCCGCCATATTGCGCCGCGCCATGCGCGTCGTCCCCCATACCCCCCAGAATATTTGCAGCAAGATGAAGCAGAGAGTTTGCGCATGAAGGATTTTGTCATTCCATCCGATGACCGTGATCTGGGCACCCCTGCGCGCGAGGGTGCGCCGGTAACATTGCAGATTGACGGGTTCGAGGTGACCGTACCTGAAGGTACATCCGTAATGCGCGCGGCGGCATTGGCGGGATTGTCCATTCCCAAGCTATGCGCAACGGACAGCGTTGAAGCTTTCGGGTCATGCCGTCTGTGCGTTGTGGAAATCGAAGGGCGGCGCGGCACGCCCGCGTCCTGCACAACGCCGGTTGCGCCGGGCATGGTCGTGCACACCCGGAATGAAAAACTGCGCAAGCTGCGCCGCGGTGTGATGGAGCTGTATATCAGTGACCACCCGCTGGATTGCCTGACCTGTGCTGCCAATGGCGATTGCGAATTGCAGGATATGGCAGGCGTCGTGGGTTTGCGCGATGTGCGCTATCAGGCACCTGAAGGTGCCGGTCTGGCCAATCATTTTGCACCGCGCAATACCAGTGGCGAGGCGAATCCCGAATGGCTGCCCAAGGATGACAGCAACCCGTATTTCACCTATGACCCGGCGAAATGCATCGTCTGTTCACGTTGCGTGCGCGCCTGCGAAGAAGTGCAGGGGACATTCGCGCTGACGATTGAGGGACGTGGGTTTGACAGCCGCGTGTCCTTTGGTGCGAAAAGTGACACCGCGCTGGCGTCTGATTGTGTGTCCTGCGGGGCCTGTGTGCAGGCCTGCCCGACAGCAACATTGCAGGAAAAATCGGTGATCGAACTGGGCACGCCCACGCGGTCGGTTATCACAACCTGCGCCTATTGCGGGGTTGGCTGTTCGTTCAAGGCAGAACTGAATGGCGATGAACTGGTGCGCATGGTGCCCTATAAACACGGCAAGGCCAATCGCGGCCATAGCTGCGTGAAGGGGCGTTTCGCCTATGGTTATGCCAACCACAAGGACCGCATTCTGAACCCGATGATCCGTGACAGCATTGACCAGCCCTGGCGCGAAGTCAGCTGGGAAGAGGCGCTGTCTTTTGCCGCTGCTAAAATGCGCGGCATTCAGGCGGAATACGGGCGCAAATCTGTGGGGGTTATCACCTCCAGCCGCTGTACCAATGAAGAAACCTATCTGGTGCAGAAACTGACCCGCGCGGTGTTTGGCAACAACAATACCGACACTTGTGCGCGGGTGTGCCATTCACCCACCGGCTATGGACTGGGCCAGACCTTCGGGACCAGCGCGGGCACGCAGGATTTCGACAGCGTGGAACAGGCCGATGTGATCATGGTCATCGGTGCGAACCCGCATGCGGGCCACCCGGTTTTTGCCAGCCGCATGAAGAAGCGCCTGCGCGCGGGCGCCAAGCTGATTGTCGTGGACCCGCGTCGTACTGAAACCGTGCAAGGCCCGCATTACAAGGCCGCGCATCATCTGGCATTGCGGCCGGGGACGAACGTGGCGGTGGTGACCGCGATGGCGCATGTCATTGTGACCGAGGGGCTGATGAATGAGGACTTCATCCGCACCCGTTGCGACTGGGATGAATTCCAGCATTACGCCGAATTCGTATCCGACCCGCGCCACAGCCCCGAAGCAAGCGAATTGTTGACGGGCGTTCCGGCCGCAGAATTGCGCGCGGCGGCCCGGTTGTTCGCCACAGGCGGCAACGGGGCCATCTATTACGGGCTGGGTGTGACTGAACACTCTCAGGGGTCCACCACAGTCATGGGGATTGCCAACCTGGCCATGCTGACCGGCAATGTCGGGCGGCGCGGCGTGGGCGTGAACCCGCTGCGTGGCCAGAACAATGTGCAGGGGTCATGCGACATGGGGTCATTCCCCCATGAATTGCCGGGCTACCGCCATGTCAAACTGCCTGAAGTCCGCGCCATTTTCGAACAGGCCTGGGGTGTGGAAATTGACCCGGAGCCGGGCCTGCGCATTCCCAACATGCTGGATGCTGCTGTAGCCGGGCAGTTCAAGGGCCTGTATTGTCAGGGCGAAGATATCCTGCAATCGGACCCGGACACCAAACATGTGGCCGCAGGGCTTGCGGCGATGGAATGTGTCATTGTCCATGACCTGTTCCTGAATGAAACTGCCAATTACGCGCATGTGTTCCTGCCCGGTTCGACCTTCCTTGAAAAGGACGGCACATTCACCAATGCCGAACGGCGCATCAACCGCGTGCGTCAGGTAATGGCACCGCGCAATGGCTATGCCGACTGGGAAGTCACCCAACTTCTGGCCAATGCGATGGGCGCGAACTGGCGCTATACCCATCCCAGCCAGATCATGGATGAAATCGCCCTGACAACGCCCAGTTTTGCGGGCGTGGATTACGCGACGCTGGAAGAAAAAGGGTCGGTGCAATGGCCCTGCAATGACGCAAACCCAGAGGGCACGCCGCTTATGCATGTGGACGGATTCGTGCGCGGCAAGGGGCGGTTCATTGTCACCGAATACGTGGCGACCGATGAAAAGACCGGACCGCGCTTCCCGTTGCTGCTGACCACGGGGCGCATTCTGTCGCAATACAACGTGGGCGCGCAGACGCGGCGCACGGATAATGTGGTCTGGCATGATGAGGATCTGCTGGAAATCCACCCCCATGATGCGGAACAACGCGGCATCAATCAGGGCGACTGGGTGAAACTGGCCAGCCGGTCGGGGGAAACCACGCTGCGCGCCACATTGACCGACCGTGTCAGTCCGGGTGTGGTTTACACCACGTTCCACCACCCTGTGACGCAGGCGAATGTCATCACCACTGATTATTCCGACTGGGCCACCAACTGCCCGGAATACAAGGTGACGGCAGTGCAGATCAGCCCGTCGAACGGTCCCAGCGAATGGCAGGAAGAATATCAGGCGCAGGCAGCACTTTCGCGCCGTATCCTGCCCGCTGCGGAATAGGGCCATGACCGCGCGGCGCCCCCCTGCTGCCAGCATGTCGGGCCTGTCCGTCCACAAGGACGGGCAGCGCGACATGTGGCGCACCCTGCCGGATGAGGTTCCGGTGGCGCTGGTCTTTGACGGAACAACCCTTGCGGTGATGATGGCCAGCCCCGCTGATATTCATGATTTCGCTGTGGGTTTTGCCTTGACCGAGGGGATTATCGCCACCGCAGATGAAGTGCAGGATTTTGAACTGGCCGAGCATCCTGCCGGGCTGGAAGCGCGGCTTTGGTTGCGGTCCGACCGCTCAGAGGCCCTTCAGGCCCGCCGCCGGTTCATGGCGGGGCCGGTGGGTTGCGGGTTGTGCGGGGTTGACAGTCTGGAACAGGCCAGCCGCCCCTTGCCCCATGTGCCTGACACTGGCCTGCGGTTGCCCCGCAAGGCTGTGCTGACTGCGGGCAAGGCATTGGCAGCGCGCCAACCCCTGCGCGAACAGACCGGGGCCACCCATGCGGCGGGGTTCCTAACCCGTGACGGCAGTATCATTCTGGCCCGCGAGGATGTGGGCCGCCACAATGCGCTGGACAAACTGATCGGCGCCATGGCGCGCGCCGGGATGGATGCAGGGCAGGGGGCTTTTGTCCTGACCAGCCGTCTGTCGGTGGAACTTGTGCAGAAATGCGCCATGGCGGGCTGTCCGGTGCTTGTATCCGTTTCCGCACCCACTGTTGCGGCCCTGCGGCTGGCGCGGGATGCGGGGATTACAGTTGCCGCTTTTGCGCGCGGTGACGGTTTTGACATTTACGCGCATCCCGCGCGCATTATTACAGAGGTATCCGATGCAGCCTGATAAACTGGTATATATGGCCAACCAGATTGCGACCTTCTTCAAGTCACAACCGGGCGATGACGGGGCCGAACGCATTGCTGCGCATCTGCGCGATTTCTGGGATCCATCCATGCGCGCGCATCTGTGCGAACTGGCAAAACAGGATGATCAGGTACTGGATGAAAATGTGCGCAAGGCAGTCGCATTGCTGAACTGACGCTGCTGCATTCAGTCCCGTTTCGGCGGGGTCCAGTGCGTCAGGCGTGCGGTGATCCGCGTCAGCAAGGGCGCGGACGGGATGATGATGAAAATCCGCGTGATGTGATAGGCGGTGACCAGCGCCACGCTTTCCTGTAATACTTTCGCGGTCAGGGCCATTTCTGTCACGCTGCCCGGCGCAGTGGCCAGAACCATGGTTGCCCAGTTCGTTCCCGTAATCGGGGCCAGGATCAGCGCCAGCACCAGACATAGCAGGATCATCAGCAATGTGGACAACAACGCAGCCGGAACAAAACGGCCTGCCCGCCGGAACAGGTCGCGGTTGATCACCGCGCCCAGCCAGACCCCCAGCAATACCTGCGCACCGGCAAGCACCACATAGGGGCTGGCCGTGACCGGCAGCCCCGCCGCAGAGGCCGCAGCCGACGCCGCCAACGGACCAAGGAAAAACGGGTTGGAAATGCGCAGCACCTTGAACAGCAGCGCCCCGAGAATGGCCAGCGTCAGCAATAATACCGTGCCCGCCGGGGTCCACGGGATATTGCGCAGGGTGGCGGAAGGGTCGTCAACGCTGCCATCGATCAAAAGGATGGCAGGTGGAATCAACAACACCAGCGCCATGATCCGCAAGGTCTGTGCGAACACCACAGGGCCGGGTGCAACCCCATAGCGCTGCGCCAGATTAGCGGATTCGACCGGCCCCATCGGAACCGACGCCAGTGTTGCGGTCATGGCGTCAACATCTGACAGGCGCATCAGCACCCAGGCCACCAGAAACCCCGCAGCGATTGTCAGCAATGCAGCGATCACCATGGGCAGGAACATCGCCCCCAATGATTCCAGCGCAGCCGGTGTAAAGGCCAGACCAACAGACCCCGCAACCACGATCTGTCCCGCCGGGCGTGTCAGGGCGGGGGCCTTGATCTGGACACCGCCAAGGCTGATTCCGGTTGCGAAGATCAGTGCGCCGATCATCCAGGGCAGCGGAAGATGCAGTTGTGCTGCAACCCAGCCAGTGCCGACCGCGCCCAGATAAATTGCTGTGATTTTTGCATATCTGCCCGGAACGGACTGCTGCATCGGGAAACCCCGCAGGTGACCTTCGGCCTGTTTACCCCAAAGCGGAAACGGATGCCAGCATGAAACTTCACGTGTGTATTGTCTATGTGCCGGATGCGCCCGCAACGAACGCGAACCGCGTCAGAACACCTCTGGCTGGGTGGTCTGCAACCAGTCGATGATTTCATCAATATGGTTCAGATGCCGCTTGACCGCAGCGGCCGCCCCGTCGCCGTCACCCGCGCGCAATGCGTCCAGAATGTCATGATGTTCAGCCAGCGCGCGTGGCGCACCAAAGGACAGGCTGAGATAGCGCGCGCGGTCCATATGACCCTTGTTTTCCTTGATTACGGCCCAGCCGAACCCAAGCCCCGAATAATTGCAGATATCGTGGTGGAACTGGTCGTCAAGCGCGTGAAATCCGGTTTTGTCAGCCATGCGCAAGGCATCTTCCTGACGCACAAGAATATCCTGCAATGCAGTCAAATGCACAGGTTTCAGGTTGGTGGCGGCCACGCGCATGGTTGCTTCTTCCAATGCACTGCGGATGAAATAGGCCCGCACAATCGCATCCTTGGAAATGGGTGCGACGGTGGTTGCGCGTTGGGGCCGGATCTGGATGAAACCCAGTTGCGACAACCGGTAAAACGCATCGCGCACAGGCTGTCGTGACACGCCCAGCTGCGCCGCAACTTCTGCTTCGGACAGCTTTGTTCCAGGTGGCAGCGTCAGATTGATGATACGTTCATACAGCATATCGTACACCTGATCAGCCATGCTGCGCGGGTGGTGTGCATCCAGTGGCGGAAGAAGCGGCGACATTGTCATGGGATGATATCTACAGCCCTTGACGCCTCCTGTAAACTAGAATATTAGCCGAATAGATTGTTTTCCCGAACCCGAGGTGCAAATGCCACTGCTGCACGAAGACCGCCTTTTTCCGATCGAAGGGCGTGCGCGTGATATTGCGCGGGCGCTTTATGCTGACATCCGTGATCTGCCGATCATCAGCCCGCATGGCCATACCGACCCGCGCTGGTATGCTGAAAACGCGCCCTTTCCTGACCCGGCACAGTTATTCGTTACGCCGGATCATTATGTTTTCCGCATGCTGTGTTCACAAGGTGTGGCACTGGCTGATCTGGGCGTGCCGCGCGTCGATGGTGGCGCAACGGAAACCGATGGCCGCAAGATATGGCGGCTGTTTGCGCAGAATTACCACCTGTTTCGCGCCACCCCGTCGCGGCTGTGGCTGGACTATTCGTTCCAGAACGTCTTTGGTATTGACCGGCCCCTGAACGCGGGCAGCGCAGACTGGTATTTCGACCACATCGCGGAATGCCTGGCCAAGCCGGAATTCCGGCCCCGCGCGCTGTTTGAACGTTTCAACATTGAAGCGATTGCCACAACCGAAGCGGCCACCGACGATCTGCGCTGGCACCGGATGATCCGCGACAGTGGCTGGACAGGACGTGTCATAACCGCCTACCGCCCCGATGGTGTGATTGACCCCGAAATGGAAGGCTTTGCCGAAAATGTTGCCCTGATGGGCGAACAGACAGGCGAAGATACCACCACATGGGCGGGTTATCTGAATGCGCATCGCGCGCGGCGGGCGTATTTCAAGGAATTTGGTGCCACATCTTCCGACCATGGGCACCCATCCGCCCGGACAGAGGATCTGCCGCAGGCGGATGCCGCAGCGCTGTTCACCAAGGCCCTGCGCGGGGAATGCACCCCGGATGAAGCCGATGCATTCCGCGCCCATATGCTGACGGAAATGGCGCGGATGAGTCTGGATGACGGGTTGGTTCTGCAAATTCATCCGGGATCGCGACGCAACCATTCCGACCCGGTCATGGCCATGCATGGCCGCGACAAGGGGTTCGATATTCCGGGCCGCACCGATTATGTCGCAGCATTGCGCCCGCTTCTGAATGCGGTTGGCATGCGCACCGATCTGAGTGTGATCCTGTTCACGCTGGACGAAACATCCTATGCGCGTGAACTGGCACCGCTGGCAGGCGTATATCCCTGCCTGAAACTGGGCCCGGCATGGTGGTTCCATGACAGTGCCGAAGGGATGCGCCGTTTCCGCGAAATGACAACCGAAACCGCAGGGTTCTACAACACTGTGGGGTTCAATGACGACACCCGCGCGTTCTGTTCCATTCCTGCCCGCCATGATGTCGCGCGGCGTGTGGATTGCGCATATCTGGCAACGCTGGTTGCAACCGGGCGCCTGTCCGAAAATGACGCGCCTGAACTTGCATATGATCTGGCCTATGGGCTGGCCAAGCGTGCCTACAAACTTTGACCGGAAGGAAATTCCATGCTGAATGTTGAAACCCGCCACGCCATCCATCCTGAACACGCCAAGGGCATGGATACTGCTGCGCTGCGCGGTCATTTTCTGGCCGAAGGGCTGTTTGCCGACGGGGAAATCCGGCTGGCCTATACCCATTATGACCGCTTTGTTCTGGGTGGTGCCGTGCCGGGGGGAACTGCGTTGGTGCTGGATCAGGTTGCGGAAACGAAAACCCCCAATTTCATGGACCGGCGCGAAATGGGGATCGTCAATATTGGCGAACCCGGCCGCGTAGAAGCAGATGGTCAGGTCTGGGACATGGCTTATGGTGATGTGCTGTATCTGGGCATGGGTGCCGGGCCTGTGACATTTACGGGCGCGGGGCGGTTCTATATTACCTCTGCGCCTGCACACCGGGCATTCCCGCACCGTCTGGTCAAGGTGGCCGACGCCAAGGAAGTGAAACTGGGCGCTGCGGAAACATCCAACAAGCGCACCATCCGGCAGTTCATTCACCCGCTGGTCATGGAAAGCTGCCAGTTGATCCTTGGCTATACCTCGTTAGAAGACGGGTCGGTGTGGAACACCATTCCCAGCCATATTCATGACCGCCGCATGGAAGCGTATCTGTATCATGGCATGGCACCGGAAGCGCGCGTGCTGCATCTGATGGGCGAGCCGCAGGAAACCCGGCATCTGTTCGTCGCCAATGAACAGGCGGTGCTGTCGCCGCCATGGTCAATCCATTCGGGTGCGGGGATCGGGGAATACACCTTCATCTGGGCGATGGCGGGGGATAATGTCGATTACACCGATATGGACTTCATCCAGCCGGAGGATCTGCGATGACCGCCTTTTCGCTGCAAGGGCAGACAGCACTGGTCACCGGCGCGAATACCGGCATTGGGCAGGCGATTGCGGTCGCGCTTGCACAGGCCGGGGCCGATGTCATTGCCGCCGGTCGGCGTGATTGTGATGAAACGCTGGCCCTTATGGGCGGCGGACGGTCGCTGCAACTGGACTTCGCAGACCCGATGGCCGCGCGCGATGTGTTCGCGCAGGACCGCATTGACATTCTGGTCAATAACGCAGGTATCATTCGCCGCGCAGATGCAGTTGATTTCACGGAATCCGACTGGGATGACGTGATGGATGTGAACATGAAAGCACTGTTTTTCACCTGTCAGGCATTCGCGCGCGCCGCATTGCCACGCGGGCGCGGCAAGATCATCAATATCGCGTCCCTGCTGTCGTTTCAGGGGGGTATCCGCGTGCCATCCTACACCGCCAGCAAACATGGGGTTGCGGGGCTGACGAAATTGCTGGCTAATGAATGGGCGGGGCAGGGGCTGAATGTGAACGCCATTGCCCCCGGCTATATTGAAACCAACAACACCGAAGCGCTGCGCGCCGATCCCGACCGTTCGCGCGCCATACTGGACCGCATTCCCGCCGGGCGCTGGGGCAAACCCGAAGATATTGCGCAAACCGCAGTGTTTTTGGCCGCACCTGCATCCGATTATGTGAATGGTGCAATTCTGAACGTGGATGGAGGCTGGCTTGCACGATAGATTGAATCATCCGCCCGCCGCCACGCCCGCAGGTATTGTGCATCTGGGGCTGGGCGCGTTTTTCCGCGCGCATGTTGCAAGCTATCTTGCGGATGCGATGGCACGCCATGGTGGTGACTGGGGCGTGATCGGTGTCTCGCTGCAATCGCCCGGCACACGCGACAGGCTGCGCCCGCAGGGTTGGGCCTATACAGCCGTCGAACTTGCCCCGGACGGGGAAAAGCCGCAGATCATGACGCTGCTGCGCGATGTTCTGGTCGCGCCGGAAAACCCGCAGGCGGTGCTTGATGCCATGGCCGCGGAAACCGTGTCGATTGTCAGCCTGACAGTCACGGAAAAGGGCTATTGCCACGAACCGGCAACCGGGCGGCTGGACCCCGCGCATCCTGATATCGCGCATGATCTGGAACATGATCTGCCAAAATCCGCGCCGGGCTATCTGGTGCGGGCGTTGCAGTTGCGCCATGCGCGCGGGTTGCCGCCGTTTACGGTGCTGTGCTGTGACAATCTGCCGGAAAACGGGCGGGTCGTGCGCGCAGTTGTGCTGGAACTTGCACGTCTGATCGACCCTGCGCTGGCCGACTGGATTGGTGACAATGGCGCATTCCCGTCCACGATGGTCGACCGCATCGTGCCTGCCACGACTCCGGATGATCTGGACCGCGTGGCCGCCCTGACCGGGTTGCGCGACGAAGCGCCGGTGATGCATGAACCGTTCCGCCAATGGGTAATCGAGGATCATTTCTGCGGCCCCCGCCCCGATTTTTCGGGCACAGGTGCGCAATTGGTCGCGGATGTGACCCCGTTTGAGCATATGAAACTGCGCATGCTGAACGGCACGCATAGCGCACTGGCCTATCTGGGCTATCTGGCGGGACATCAGACCATTGCAGATGTCATGACCGACCCTGCATTCGTTGCCTATGCCCGCCATCTGTGGCAGGCAGAAATCATCCCCACGCTGACCCCGCCGGAAAACACCGATCTGGGTGCATATGCCGATGCGCTGGCCGCGCGGTATGCCAACCCCGCCATCCGGCACCAAACATGGCAGATTGCCATGGATGGCAGCCAGAAACTGCCGCAGCGCATTCTGGCCACGATTGCCGATAACCGTGCCGCCGGGCGCGATATCAGCGGGCAGGCTTTGGCGGTTGCGGCATGGATGCGCTACACATCCGGACGCGACGAAACCGGCGCCCCGATTGACGTAAAAGACCCGCTTGCGCCCCGTCTGGCGGCATTGTGGCACGAAGATCCGCGCGATACGGTCACGGCCTTCTTGGCCCTGTCAGAGGTATTCCCCGAAACCCTGCGCAATGACGCAGGCTTTGCGGATGCCCTGACACAGGCCTTGTCGGGGCTGGTTGCCCAAGGCGCGCGCGCGATGGTGGCCGATGTCTGAACCGCTGATCCTGAACCCTGCAGATACTGTCGCTATCCTGACAGAAAAGGGTGTTGCATCCGCAGGGCACAAGGTCGCACGCCAGCCGATGCCGAAAGGGGCACCGGTTATCAAATGCGGGCAGGTGATCGGCTATGCCACCACCGATATTGAGCAGGGCGCGCATGTGCACAGCCATAACTGTGCCTTTGGCGCGCATGGGCGCGACTACAGCCCCGGCGCGGGGCTGGAGGTGGCACGCGCCGCGCTGGAAATCCACGCATCTGCCCCCGCGATGCAGTTTCAGGGCTATCACCGCGATGGCGGGCAGGTGGGCACGCGCAATTATATCGCGTTGGTGGCGACTGTGAATTGTTCAGCCACCGTGATACGCCGCGCCGCAGATGAACTGGACCGCGAAGGCGCGCTTGACGCTTATGCGAATGTCGATGGCGTTGCGGCTTTTGCCCATGGCACCGGCTGCGGCATGGGGTCCAGCGGGCCGGGATATGACGCGCTGAAGCGCGTTCTGACCGGCTATGCAGGGCATGCCAATGTGGGCGCTGCGCTGTTTGTCGGGCTGGGCTGCGAAGTCATGCAGATCGCACGCATGAAGCAGGATCTGGGTGCTGCAGCGCGGTTCCACTGGCTGACCATTCAGGACACAGGCGGCACCCGCGCGACAATTGACGCCATCAAGGCACGGGTGCGGGAAATACTGCCTGCGGTCAACGCCGCACGCCGCACGCCCGCGCCGGTCTCAGCGCTGAAAATCGGGTTACAATGCGGGGGGTCGGACGGGTTTTCAGCAATCACGGCCAATCCCGCGCTGGGGGTGGCAAGTGACATGCTGGCGGCGCAGGGCGCGTCAGTTGTCCTGTCCGAAACGCCAGAGATTTTTGGCGCGGAACGCCTGCTGCTGGACCGCGCCGTGTCTGAGGATGTGGCCCGCAAGCTGATGGCCCGGATCAGTTGGTGGGAAGACTACACCGCGCGCAATGGCGTGTCGCTGGACAGCAACCCAAGCCCCGGTAACAAGGCGGGCGGGCTGACGACAATTCTGGAAAAATCGCTGGGGGCGGTGGCCAAGGCAGGCAGCACACCATTGCAGGCGGTGCTGGACTATGCGGAACCTATCACCGCGCCGGGACTGAATTTCATGGACACGCCCGGCTATGACCCTGTATCGGCCACAGGCCAGATCGCGGGCGGGGCGCAACTGATCGTCTTTACCACCGGGCGGGGGTCTGCCTTCGGGTCGAAACCGGCACCCACGCTGAAACTGGCCACGAATTCACGCCTGTTTGACGCGATGCGCGATGATATGGACCTGAATTGCGGCGATATTCTGGACGGGGTGTCGTTACAGGACAAGGCTGCGCAGATTGTGCAGATGGTTCTGGCCACAGCATCCGGGCAGGTCACCAAATCCGAAGGGTTAGGGCTGGGGGATCATGAATTCGTACCCTGGCAGATTGGTGCAGTGGTCTGAGTGCATCACTCCGGTGCGCCAGTCGGGGAATGAATGGGCGGCGGGCGCAGCGGATACAGGATTTCGCCATCTTCCTGCCCGCGCGGCCAATGCCCGTCGCGGCGCAACCGCACCTGATTTTTCCAACCTCGGGGACTGGTGCCTATATGGCGCTTGAACAGGCGGGAAAAGTAATAGACATCCGCAAATCCCAGCCGCGTTGCGGTTTCCGAAACACCTTTGCCCGCTTCCAGTAATTGCATGCCAATTTCCATGCGTTTGAATTCCTGATATTTTGCAGGCGTTGCGCCCAGTCGGCGGCGGAACTCGCGGCGGAAATAGACATCGCTATAGGGCGCATCGCGCACCACCTGTTCGGCCAACCCCGCTTGCAAGGGTTCAGCGGCAATCCGGGCGGCGGCGATCATCACCGCCATCGACAGCCCTTCGGACTGGTCAAGCGTCGCGTCTTGCGTGTCGCGCCAGTCCAGAAATGCATCTTCTATGAATTCGTTCAGAATAACCATGAAAGCATGGTGCATGGACATGGTGACTGAACTGGCGGGCGCGGTAGCACGGTAATGGCGCACCAGCGGTTCCAGCATTGGCCAGCGGGATAGGGTGACCACCTGCCGCAGATGCAGCCGCGCCAGAAAATCATGCCGCCCGAACAGATCCAGCCGGAAATGCTGCGCCAACCCGGTATAGAGCAGGTCCGGGTCGGGATTGCGGCCCTGAAACCGCGTCCCGGCGGGAATAAGCATGGCCATTCCGGGCGTCAGGCTGACATGCTGATCCCCCAGCAGATACACGCCCTGCCCCGACAGGCAGATAACAAGGTCATGAAAGCTGTTCACCTTGTCGATGGACCAGCTATGCGAATGTTTCATCCGGATCGCAGAGCGCGTCAGCGTCAGATCCAGCGCCCGGACAGGCAGGCCCGCCAGAATTCCGGCCCCTGCTGTGTTCGCGTCTGCGGGGTGTTCTGTTTCGTCCATCTTTTTCTGCATAAACGTCAATTCCATCCGTCCGTCAAACTGGCATATTAGGCGAATACTTCTGACGAGGGAATGCTTGTCAGTGCTGGTCGAATCGAAGGAGGAGCGGTTTGATGACGTGCCAAAGGCATATACTTTGCCATAGACACTGCATCCTGTCATCAACTACGGGTTGTCCCCCATGCTGCGGTCCCCGTGCGGACCTCATGGGAAACATGTATCAAATGACAGGGAAATAAACCATGGAAAGCCGTTTTCTGGGGCTGGCCTATCTGGCGCCTTATATCATCGGGCTGCTGGTCTTTACGATGATCCCGTTTCTGGCCTCGCTTTACCTGAGTTTTACGGATTACAATCTGATGTCGCGCCCGGTCTGGACAGGGCTGGAAAACTTCCGCGACCTGTTGTCGGACCGGACCTTCAAGCGGTCGCTGAATGTCACGCTGATATATGTGTTTCTGACAGTTCCGCTGAAGCTGGTCTTTGCACTGTTCATCGCCGTAATCCTGAACTACCGGCTGCGCGCCATCGGGTTTTTCCGCACGGCCTATTATGTGCCGTCCATTCTGGGCGGATCTATCGCAGTGGCGGTGCTGTGGCGCTATATTTTTGCCGATACCGGGCTGGTCAACATGGTGCTGGTTACCATCGGACTGGACCCTGTGAACTGGTTCGGCGATCCAGTCAATGCGCTGTTCACCATCACGCTGCTGCGCACATGGCAGTTCGGTTCAGCCATGGTCATCTTTCTGGCGGCGCTGCAATCAGTGGACAAATCGCTTTATGAAGCCGCCGCGATTGATGGGGCGGGCAAGTGGCACAGCTTCTTCTTCATCACGCTTCCGCTGATTACGCCTGTCATTTTCTTCAATCTTATCATGCAGATGGTGCAGGCGTTTCAGGAATTCAACGGCCCCTATGTCATTACCGGCGGCGGTCCGTTGCGGTCCACCTATCTGCTGCCGCTGTATATCTATGACGAGGCGTTCAAGAATTTCAACATGGGCTATGCGTCGGCCATCGCCTGGGTGCTGTTTGTCATCATCATGGTGCTGACCGTGGCGGCGTTCTGGTCATCCAAGAAATGGGTCTATTACGCCGGCGACAAAAGGAGCTGATGATGAGTATTCCAGACACAACCCTTGCGTCTGCCAAGGCCCTGGTGGCCCCTGTCCTGGACGATACATCCCGCGCGCAGATCAGGGCGGAACGCATGTCCGCTTTCGTGCGCTATACGCTGCTGATTACCGTCGGGTTTCTGATGCTGTATCCGCTGCTGTGGCTGGTGGGTGCATCGTTCAAGACCAATTCGGAAATCTTCGGTTCCATCGGGTTTATCCCGCAGGAACCAACGCTGGACGGGTATCGCAAAGGGTGGGAAACATCGACACCCTATACATTCGGGCGGTTTTTCTGGAACACGTTCCTGATCATCCTGCCCAAAACCATCTTCACGGCGATTTCCTGCGCGCTGGTGGCGTATGGGTTTGCCCGGTTTGAGTTTCCCTACAAGAAGCTGCTGTTCGCCAGCCTGATTGCCACGCTGCTGCTGCCCAATGTGGTGACACGCATTCCGCAATACATTCTGTTCCGCGATCTGGGCTGGCTGGACACCTATCTGCCGCTTTGGGTGCCGTCTGCTTTTGCCGGGGATGCGTTCTTTGTGTTCATGCTGGTGCAATTTCTGCGTGCCATTCCCCGCGACATGGAAGAAGCGGCGCGCGTGGACGGGGCCAACAGCCTGCAGACCCTGATTTACATCGTGGTGCCCATGCTGATGCCCGCGCTGATTTCGGTGGCACTGTTCCAGTTCATGTGGACGATGAACGATTTTCTGGGTCCGCTTATCTATCTGTCGTCGGTCCAGAGTTTTCCTGTCTCGCTGGCGCTGAAACTGTCCATCGACACGACCGAAGCGTTTGACTGGAACCGCATTCTGGCCATGTCCGTGCTGGCCCTGCTGCCTGCACTGATCGTTTTCTTCATGGCACAACGATACTTCATCGAGGGCATCTCGACCGGTGGGGTGAAAGGGTAGACCTATGGCACGTTTGCAAATCAGGAATCTGGAAAAGACCTATACCAATACGTTCAAGGCGGTGCATGGCATCAATCTGGATGTGGCAGACGGGGAATTCATGGTGCTGGTCGGCCCGTCGGGCTGCGCCAAATCCACCACGCTGCGCATGATCGCGGGGCTGGAAAGCATATCCGGCGGCGAAGTTGTGATCGGCGACCGCGTCGTCAACCGCCTGCAGCCGGGGGAACGCGGCATCGCGATGGTGTTCCAGAACTATGCACTTTATCCGCATATGAAGGTGCGCAAGAACCTGTCCTTCGGGCTGCGGCTGCAACGCGCCCCCAAGGCGGAGATTGAACGCAAGACCGCCGAAGTTGCGCGTATTCTGGAAATCGAACCGCTGCTGGACCGTCTGCCGAAGGAATTGTCGGGCGGGCAGGCGCAGCGTGTGGCCCTTGGCCGCGCCCTGATCAAACAGCCCGAAGTGTTCCTGTTCGACGAACCACTGTCCAACCTGGATGCGAAACTGCGCGCGTCAATGCGGGTGCGCATTACCGATCTGCACAAGCGGCTGAAGGATCAGGGCATGTCATCAACGGTGATCTATGTCACCCATGACCAGACCGAAGCCATGACCATGGGCGACCGGATCTGCGTGATGAAGGATGGCCATATCATGCAGGTGGCCGACCCCAAGACCCTGTATGACCGCCCCGCAAATGCCTTTGTTGCCGGTTTCATCGGCAGCCCTGAAATGAACCTGATTGCGGGCAGGCTGGATGGCAACAGCTTCCATCTGGGTGCGCAATCGCTGGTCCTGCCCGATGAACTGATGGCCCGCCTTCGCGCCAATAGCGGGTCGGTCACGCTGGGCATTCGCCCCCAGCACCTGCGGGTGAACACCGCCGACGGGCTGCGGGCCGTTGTCGCGGGGGCGGAATTCATGGGCCATGAAGTTGTCCTGCATCTGGATGTGGAAGGCGAGCGTGTGGTCGCGGTGTTGCCCGCCGCAGACTACGCCGATCTGGACCGCGGCACGACAGTTACGCTGACCCCGGATCCGGGCCAGGCGCATGTTTTCGATCAAAGCGGCGGGAATATCTCGCTTTCGACGTCTCAGTAACGGGAGGATTTACACATGAGACTACTGACAACAACCATTCTGACGGGCCTTCTGGCCAGTGCCGCGCAGGCAGATACGCTGCGCATGTCATGGTGGGGCGGCGATGCCCGCCATGCCCAGACCCAGGAAGCGCTGAATTATTGCGGCCCCAAGCATGGCCATGACATTCAGGCTGAATTCACCGGCTGGTCGGGCCATCAGGAACGTATCACCACCCAGATCGCCGGCCGGACAGAAGCCGATATCATGCAGATCAACTGGCCATGGCTGCCGCTGTTCTCGCCTGATGGAACGGGGTTTGCGGACCTGTATGAATATGACCACATCATCGACCTGTCACAGTTCACCGAAGCGCAGCTTGCCGGTGGCGAAGTGGCGGGCAAGCTGAACGGGATTCCCGTATCCACCACCGGACGGGTCTATTTCTTCAACAAAACCACCTTTGAACGCGCCGGTCTGGACGTTCCCACCACCTGGCAGGACGTGATCGATGCGGCCCCTGTCCTGCGCGCGGAACTGGGACCGGATTACTACCCGTTCGAAGCGGCCGGTCTGAACGCGATCTTCCTGGTATCAATGGCGGTGACGCAAGCGACCGGCAAAGACCTGATTGACCCGGAAACAACGACTGTTGCCTGGACCGAGGAAGAACTGCTGGACGGTATCCGCTTCTATCAAAGCCTGGTCGAAGCAGGGGCCATTCGCGAATGGCGTCAGGTCGCGGGCGAGGGCAATATCGAGTTGTTCGAAATGCGCCCATGGTCTGACGGGCGGATTGCCGGCACCTATGAATGGGATTCTGCCTATGCCAAATATGCCGACCCGCTGGGTGGCGATCAGGTGCTGGTGCCGGTACCCATGCTGATGACCGAAGGGGCGGTGACGGAAGCCACCTATTCCAAGCCATCCATGTTGTTTTCCATCTCGCGCAATTCTGACCACCCCGAAGCGGCTGCGGAAATCATCAATTGCCTGCTCAATGACCCGGAAGCAATTGAAATCCTGACCGATTCACGCGGGGTGCCTGCCAGCAAGGTGGCGTTCGGATTGCTGAACGAAAATGACCTGATCAACCCCAATGTGGCCGCCGCCAATGCGATTGTGCTGGACGGCACAGGGCCGGTGGTGTCGTCGTTCAATGAACACCCGCGCGTGCGCGATGCGTTCCGCGACAATCTGGAAGGCGTGGCCTACGGCATAATCAGCGCCGAAGACGCGGCGGCTGATATCATCAGCAGTATCGACCGCGCATTGCGCCAGTTCCGCTGATCCCTGACCCCAAGGCGCGCGCGAACGTCCGTGCGCGCCTTTTGCCTTCATCCGGACCCGAACCATGCCCCCCTTGATTGAACTTGTGGCAATCACGCCCCGTGCGGTTGCCTTGCGACTGCTGATGCCTGATGCCCGCTATTACCTGCCGGAACCGGTGGCATGGCGGTTGCATGGTGACGGGATTGACCGCCAAGGCACGACCGACCGGGTTGTGACAGTGCTGCATGATCTGCCGCCAGCCACGACCCTGAGTTTTGACGCAGCCGGTTTTGCGCCATTTGAAGTCACCCTGCCGCCCTGCAACGGGGCCGTGGTGCTGAATGACCCGGCACAGGCGCAGGTGTTGCTGGACGGGCTGCCCGATGGCGGCACATTGATTGTGCCTGCGGGCGAATGGGTGGTGGCACCGCTGTTGATTCCGTCGCACCGCCATATCTGGCTGGCCGATGGTGCGCGTCTGGTGGCCCCGTCGGACCGGGCGGCATTTCCAATTCTGCCCGCCGGACAGGGTGGCAGTTGGGAAGGACTGCCTGATGCCTGCTACCGCGCCATTCTGACCGCGATTGATGCGCATGACATCACCATTTCCGGCCCCGGTCTGGTGGACGGGGGCGGCGCGCACGGCGACTGGTGGGACTGGCCGAAAGAAACCCGCAACAATGCCCGGCGTGCGCGCCTGCTGCACCTGATCGGTTGCGAGGGTGTAACAATTCTTGGCCCGGTGCTGACAAATTCACCAAGCTGGACAGTGCATCCCTATATGTGCCGCAACCTGTCCTTTGCCGGGCTGACCATCCGGAACCCCGCTGACAGCCCCAATACCGATGGCCTGAACCCCGAAAGCTGCGAAGCTGTCCGCATTGACGGGGTGCGCTTTTCAACCGGTGATGACTGCATCGCCATCAAGGCGGGCAAACGCAGCGACACTGGCGGCGATGCCCATCTGATGCCCACACGCAACGTGACTGTGCGCAACTGCCTGATGGAACGCGGCCATGGTGGCGTTGTCATCGGGTCCGAAATGTCGGGCGGTGTCAGCGATGTGCGGATTTCCGATTGCGAGATGGTCCAGACCGACCGCGGCTTGCGCATCAAGACACGGCGCGGGCGTGGCGGTGTCGTGTCCGGCATCCATCTGCGCAATGTCAGCTTTGACGGCGTGGACACGGTTTTGGCCATCAATATGCATTATTTCTGCGACCATGACGGGCATACGCCCTTCGTGCAGACGCGCCAGCCGCAGCGCGTGGATGACCTGACGCCGCAGATCCGCGACATCACGCTGGACCGGATAGTGGCGCGCGATGTGCGGCTGGCTTTTGCCGCCTGTCTGGGCCTGCCGGAAGCGCCGGTGACGGGCGTGGTGGTCACCGATGCCGATGTCACCTTCGCGCCCGCACCCACACCGCAAGTGCCCCTTATGGCCGATGGGCTGCGCGCTGTGGCCGGGGCGGGCGTGTTGACGGAACACTGCGCCATTTCGGCCCCAACTGATCTGCCCCAAGGCCCCCTGACACTGAAGGATTTTCAGCCATGCTAGAGTATTTTGACGCATATGCTGCGCGCTATCAGCCCTATAAGGGTGGGGATTGGTGCTATGAGGATGGCTGCATTTATCGGGGGCTGTTGCTGCTGTATCAGGCCACGGGGCAGGCGCGCTGGCGTGATCACCTGATGCGGCTGGTTCAGCCACAGGTGGCCCCCGATGGCAGTTTGCGTGGCTACCGGATTGATGAATACAATATCGACAACATCCTCGCCGGGCGCATCCTGTTTGCGCTGGACCGCTGGACGGATGATCCGCGCTGGATGCGCGCGGCAGCACTGCTGGCGCGGCAGCTGGACACCCATCCGCGCACCGATAGCGGCAATTACTGGCATAAGCTGCGCTATCCGCATCAGGTCTGGCTGGACGGGCTGTATATGGGCCTGCCGTTCCAGATTGAATACGCGCAGGCCACAGGCGACAGCGCGCGCATCCGCGATGCGCTGGCGCAGATGTCCAGCGCGCTGGCGGTGACCTTGCGCGATGACGGGCTTTATGCCCATGGCTATGATGCCGCGCGGGTGCAGGAATGGGCCGATCCCAGTACCGGGCGATCCCCCAGTATCTGGGCGCGCGCGCTTGGCTGGCAGGCTATGGCGCTGGTCGATTGCGCCGAATTGGTGGGGCTGGCGGAATTTGATGCGGCTGGCCTGCTGGCACCATTGCGCGGTTTACTGGCGCAAGTGATCACGTGGCAGCAACCTGATGGGGGCTGGCTGCAGCTTATGACCATGCCTGATCTGGCGGGGAACTATACCGAAAGCTCTGCCAGTGCGATGTTTGCCTATGCCATGACCAGTGCCGCAGCGCTTGGGGTGGATCTGCCCGGTCAGAATGATGCCATCGCGCGCGTGACCGCGTTTGCGCGCACTCGTCTGGTGCCCATGGACAACGGCGAAGTGCAGTTTGGCGGGATTTGCCATGTCGCAGGGCTTGGCGGGTTTTCAGGTGTCTATCGTGACGGAAGCCCCGACTATTACCTTAGCGAGATACAGGTCAGTGATGACGCCAAGGGCACCGGCCCGCTGATGATGGCCCATGCCCGCGCGCTGCAACTGGCGCAGGCCCCGTTGCAGCCTGTCTGACGGGGCCGCTGCGCCTTCCGATTACTGTGACTGGCGCAGATTGTCCTGCCATGCCGCTGCATAGGCCTTGCAGGACTGCGCCAGTTCCGCAGGTGGCGGGGTGCAGGCGGGCAGGGGGGGCAAGGATGTGTCCTTGAACAGCAGCGCTGCCCCCTGACTGGTGCCGGTTGCGCCAGTCGCTGCGCAAACCGGGCTGGCGGTCACCGCCTGCAACATTGTCAGGAAGGCTGCGTTGCGGGCAAATGGCCCTTCCACGATTACCCGCCCCTGATGCCCGATCAGGTCCAGACATTCCGCCGTCATCAATGCCAGATAGAACCCGACCGCCGCGGCGCGGGTGTCACTGCCAGGGGGCGGGGGATCGCCCGTCCAGCCGCCCTGAAACTGGCGGAAGGGGCCGGTTTCAGGTATTGTTCCGGGCAAGGCGGCAATATTGTCGCGCAAGACCTGCGCCATGGCCGCATCGGTGGGCTGCCCGCCCTTGCCCTGCATCAGGTATTCGAATTCGCGCCCGCCCATGAACCGCGCTGATGGAACTGCATGCCCGCGCGCGTTCACATTCAGCAATGTGTCGCGCGCGGGGTCCAGCGCGGGGGTACGCCCGCCCATGGCCATGGCCACGACCCATGTGCCGGTGGACACCACGGAAAACGGCCCCGTTTCTGCCAGCAGATGCGGTAATAGGGATGCGTTCGAATCGTGGATGCCACAGGCAACAGGCAGGCCCGCTGGCAGCCCCGTCCGTGCTGCGATTCCGGGCAGCACCCCGCCCAGCACATCCGATGGTTTGCGCGCAGGGGCCAGTTTACCCCCGATGCCAAGACGGTCAACCAGACTGGAAAACTGCCCCTTGGCCGGATCCCACAAATCCGTATGGCAGCCCAGCGACGTGACATCGCAGGCCAGTTGCCCCGTCAGCCGGAAACCCCAGTATTGCGGATAGGTGACAATATGCGCCACGCGCGCGGGCAGGTCCGGCGTGGTCGAAAACTGCCAGAACAACTGCGCCCCAAGGTTCAGCCCGCTGCGCAATGCGGGACTGCCGGTATGCGAAAATGACGGGCGCAGCGCGTCGTATTCCGCGCGCAGATCATCCGGGCCGTTATGTTCGTAATCCAGAACAGGCGCGGCCAGACTGCCATCTGCGGCCAGAAGCGCCGCGCAGGCCCCATGCGTGGTGATCGCGATGGCATCCACGCCATGCGTGGCATGGAAATCTGCCAGCCCGTCCAGAATGAAGCGCCAATGCCCTTCGGTATCGAAATGCGGCCAGGGCGGGCCGGGCTGCACTGTGTTGGGGCGCGTCAGAACAGCGGTTTCATGCAGGGTCTGGCCGTCGACCAGCGCCAGTTTGGCATTGGTCTTGCCTATGTCGATCACGGCGATATGGGTCATGGCAGGTGGAACATGGGAATAAGCGGAGTTGCCACGGGTTCATTGCCCGGATGGGTTTCCATCAGGTCGGCCATGTGCGCCCACCAGCGTTGCATCACCGGATGGGCGGGCAGGGCGTCCATGCCATGATCCTTTGGCCGTGACAGCATGGCAAACAGGATACCTGTTTCCATGTCCAGATGGATGGAATAGTCGCTGACACCGGCATCTTTCAGCAAATCCACCAGTTCGGGCCATATGGCGTCATGGCGGCGCTTGTAATCGTCCTGGCAGCCCGGTTTCAACTGCATCCTGAAGGCGTATTTTTCCATCAGCGAGTCTTCCATTTTTCCCATAGCCGCGGCAGTGCGATGACAGAAATCAGCAGCGCGCCAATGACAATCGACATGACAATGCCCGGCACGTTCAGCAGGCCCAGCCCGAATGTGACCAACCCCATGATGAAGGCCGCCAGCACCACACCGGGTATGGTGCCCGCGCCGCCCAGAATGCTGACCCCACCAAGGACAACCATTGTGACAATCTCCAGCTCCCATCCCATGGCGATGGAGGGGCGCGTGGACCCCAGCCGC
Source organism: Roseinatronobacter alkalisoli (assembly GCF_028745735.1). Classification (GTDB taxonomy): domain Bacteria; phylum Pseudomonadota; class Alphaproteobacteria; order Rhodobacterales; family Rhodobacteraceae; genus Roseinatronobacter; species Roseinatronobacter alkalisoli. The sequence goes on along the minus strand of NZ_JAQZSM010000013.1, from coordinate 78,626 downwards.
GATGTCAGGCATATCGCGGCCACGCCCGACATCAACCCTGTCAGCAGGAACAGGATGAATTTGACCCGCGCCACGCGGATACCGGAAAATGCCGCTGCGACGGGGTTATTCCCGATGGCATAGACCGCGCGTCCGAAATTCGTCTTGTGCAGAAGCACGCCGAAAATCACCGCCAGCACGCCAAACAGCGCCAGTTCAAAGCTGATGATCCACCAGACATAGCCCTGCCCGAAAAAGGCGAAATCAATCGGATAGCCGCGAAACGCCTGATCACCCAGAACGATATAGCTGATACCGCGAAACAGACTCATGGTGCCGATGGTCACAACAATGGATGGCAGGCCAAAGCGCGTGACCAGCACCCCGTTGAACGCCCCGCAGACCAGTCCGACCCCCAGCCCGACCATGACCAAGGCGGGCGTGCCGAACCCCATCTGCACCGCAAACCCCATTGCTGTCGATGCCAGCGCGATGATCGATGCCACCGACAGGTCAATCTCGCCCGAAATGATCAGCAGCGCCATGGCGAAGGCGATCATCGCTTTTTCGGTGAAATTGAAAGTCGCGTCCGACAGGTTCCACGGGTCCAGAAAATAGGGTGATGCAAAACTGTTCAGGATGAAAATTCCCACTGCCACCAGCAACAGCAGCGTTTCCCAGCTTTTCAGGTTGCGCTGCAACGGGCTTTGCAGCCGGTCGGGGATGGTGCGTGTCGTGCTCATGTCGCGTGCTCCGCGCGTTTCAGGATGATCCGGCCCCTGGTGCGGTTTGCCCGCGCATTGAAGGCCACAGCGATAATGATGGCCGCGCCCGAAATCGCCATCTGCCAGAATGGCGACACGTTGACGACCGGCAGCGCATTCTTGATGACGCCCAGAAACAACGCACCCAGCAACGCGCCCGCGACTGTGCCCACGCCGCCGGCGATGGAAATGCCGCCGATGACACATGCCGCCACCACGTCCAGTTCGAACCCGCCTGCGATATCGACATAGGCGACTGCGTAGCGCGACACCCACAGATACCCCGTCAACCCCGCCAGCGCGCCCGAAATGGTGAAGGCCCAGAATTGCGTGCGCCCCACATCAAGCCCGGTATAGGTGGCCGCATGCGGATTGCCCCCCACAGCATAGACCGCGCGCCCCAGCGTTGTGCGCGACATGATGACGGTAAACAGGATCACGGCCAGAATGGCGAACCAGCTCAGCATCGGCAGGCCCAGCACCGTGCTGCGGGGAAATGCCTTGAACGCCGCGCTCATCTGGTGGCTGTTGACCCAGCGCCCTTCGCTCAGCACAAAGATCAGCCCGCGGAAAATGGTCATTGTGCCAAGGGTGACCACAATGGGCGGGATTTGCAGTTTCCACACCAGAACCCCGTTTACCATGCCCAGAAGTGCGCCAAGGCCCATGGCGAGTATCACAATTGCAATAATCGGCAAGTCCGGCATGGCCGCGTTAAGCATGGCAACGACCATGCCTGTCAGGGCCAGATTGGCCGCCACCGACAGGTCAATACAGCGCGTCAGAATGACAATCATCTGTCCGATGGCCAGCAAGATCAGTGGCGATGTGTCGTTAAACACCCTGATCAGGTTATTGGGCGCGACGAAACCCGGAAACCGCGTATAAATCACCCCAAGCAGAAGCACGATTGCGCCAAGCAGGATCATTTCGCGTGATGCTATGGCACGTCTGATCATTGGTCCGCTCCATCTTCGATACCGGCGGCGCGGCGCACCAGTGTTTCGGGGGTCAGGTTGTCATGGTCAAGTATGTCCACGATCCGGCCTTCGCGCATGACCACCACACGGTCGGACATGCCAAGGATTTCAGGAATTTCCGAGCTGACCATAATGACCGCCAACCCCTGCGCGGCCAGTTCGGCCATGAATTCATGCACCGCCGCCTTGGACCCGATATCGATGCCCTTGGTCGGTTCATCCAGAATGATGACTTTGGGGCGTGTGGCCAGCCATTTGGCAATCACCACCTTTTGCTGATTGCCACCCGATAATGTGCCAAGTTCAGTATCCAGTGATGCCGCGCGCAGGTCCAGACGGCTGGTATAGTCACGCGCAAGGCGGAATTCTTCAGCCAGACGCAGGAACCCGTTGCGCGATGTTCGCCGCAGCGACGGCAGGGTGATGTTCTGAAAAATCGGCAGCGAGGTGATGGCACCCTGCTTGCCGCGGTCTTCGGGCACATAGACAATGCCCTGCGCCACCGCTTCAGCGGGCGAACGGATGACGCGCACCTTGTCGTCAATACGCACCACCCCCTTGGATGGTCTGGTAATGCCGAACAGGGCCTGCATCAGTTCGGACCGGCCCGCGCCGACCAGCCCGTAGAACCCCAGGATTTCGCCCCGATGCAAGGTGAAATTGATATCAGCAAATTCGGTCGGGTGGTCATAGCCGACAACGCGCAGGATCTCGGTTCCGCCAAGGCGCTGGCGGTCGGGAAAAATCTGGTCCACGGCGCGGCCTACCATCATTTTGACAAGGTCACTTTCGGTAACATCGGTAATCAGCCCGTCACCAATGAACTGGCCATCCCGGAACACTGTGTAGCGGTCGGCAATTCTGAATATTTCGTCGAATTTATGGCTGATGAACAGGATCGCCTTGCCCTGCGCCTTCAGCTTTTCAACAAGATCGTACAGTTCCTGGATTTCCTTGTGCGACAGGGCCGCGGTCGGTTCATCCATGATGACAATGCGCGCATCCACGGACAGGGCGCGGGCAATCGCCACCAGATGCTTGTTGGCAATGCCCAGATCGCGCAGGCGCACTGTCGGGTCCATATGCGCGCCGATGCTGGCCAGAATTTTTGCCGCTTTTGCTATCATGGCGCGCGTATCGATCAGCCCCAGACGGGTGCGCGGGGCATGGCCAAGATAGATATTTTCGGCCACGCTCAGGTCATCAAACAGCACTGTTTCCTGATGAATGGCCGTAACCCCTGCGCTGGCCGCATCCTGCGCGGTCGCAAAACTGACGGGTTGGCCGTCCAACAGGATTTGCCCGCCATCGGGCTGGTATATCCCTGTCAGAATCTTGACGACCGTGGATTTGCCCGCGCCGTTTTCCCCCACAAGTGCAGTTACCTGCCCCGGATAAAGCCGCAATGCCACATCCGACAGGGCCTTCACGCCCGGAAAGATCTTGGTGACGCCATCCAGCGCCAGAATGGGGTCCGTGCGCGCGCCTTCGGGCGCGGTAGGGGGGGCAACAGCCTGCATGATTGTTTTATTCCGATAGGACAAAAATCCGCCCCGGCGCGGTGAACGCACCGGGGCGGCAAGAAAAGGACGCTTAGAAGATGTCCTTGAATTCTTCGATATTGGACGCGTCATAGACGAAGGGATCAGCCATTGCACCTTCGGAATTGTCGTCCAGTGTCAGCGTGCCCATGCGCCCCATCGGGATTTCGGCACCGGGACCGGCTTCGGCCTGATCGGTTGCCAGCATATAGGACAGATAGGCGGCCGAATAACCCAGATCGATCGGGTTCCAAATGGCGAAGGATTGCGATGCACCTGATTCAATGGCCCCCGCCATTTCCGATGGCAGCCCAAGGCCTGTGACATTCACCTGACCAACCTTGCCCGCATCCTCTACTGCGCGCGCAGCAGCCACGATGCCGACCGATGTGGGCGCGATGATGGCGCTCAGGTCAGGGTAGGTCTGCATCAGGCCCGTAGCCTCGCGGTAGGATTTGTCGGCCAGATCGTCGCCATAAACCGTGCTGACCACTTCGATATCCGGGTATTGGTCCATGACCTTCATCATTTCCTCGATCCAGATATTCTGGTTGGTCGAGGTGGTGGTGGCCGATAGCAGCGCAACCTGCCCGCCATCAGGCAACTGGTCCGCGGCCAGTTTGATGATCATGTTGCCGATCAGCGGGTTTGATGACGGGTTCAGATGCAACTGCCGCCCTTCCGGTGCAACGCCGCTGTCCCAGCTTATAACCGTGATGCCCCGGTCCATGGCGCGGCGCAGCGCGGGAACCAGCGCGTCCGTGTCATTGGCCGAAACCGCGATGGCGTCCACCCTCTGTGCGATCAGGGAATTGATAACCTCGATCTGGCCTTCGGCCGTGGTGTCGGTCGGGCCGGTATAGATGATTTCGACATTGCCCAGTTCTGCTGCGGCTTCCTGTGCGCCTTCGGCTGCGGCTTCAAAAAAGCCGATGCCAAGTGCCTTGACCACCAGCGCAATGCGCACTGTGTCATCCTGTGCAAAAGCGGCACTGCCCATCAAGCTGGCAGCAAGGCCAAGCCCGGTGGCGAATTTGGTAAAGTTCCGGCGTTTCATGCAAGTTTCCTCCCTGGAATTGTTGCAGATGAAGTGTTCGGGCAGTCAGGATGCCTCCCCTGCGTCAGGCTGCGCGCGTCCCATAGGGGCCACGATCAGCCGGATATCCGCCGCGTCCAGCATGGATGCGGTCTTGTCGGTGATGCCGTCATCCGTGATGACAGTGTGGATGCGCGCCAGCGGACACAGGATCAGGCTGGTCCGCGCCTTGAATTTTGTACTGTCCACCAGAACGACCAGTTCATCGGCCTGGCCTATCAGCTTCTGTTCAGCCTGTATCAGCAACGGGTCCGCTTCCATCAGGCCAAGCGGGCCAAGGCCCTGCGCGCCCATGAACATGCGCTTGGCATAGAAATTGCGGGTCACGTCATTGTCGAATGGCGACAGGATGATGTTCTGTTCGCGGTAAATCGTCCCGCCCGACAGCATGATGGTGTTTTTCGAATGGTGCAGCAGGTGTTCGGCAATGGGGAATGAATTGGTGAATACCTGCATCCGGCGGTTGGCCAGCGGGTGCACCATCTGGAATGTGGTCGTGCCACCGTTGATGATGATCGGATCGCCATCTTCGCACAGACCCACCGCAGCGCAGGCAATGGCCTGCTTTTGCTTGATGCGCATGGTCTGGTTCACGGCAAAGGGCCGCCCGGCCAGCCCCACGAATTGCGGTGGTGTCAGCGCTTCCGCCCCGCCGCGTACACGGCGCAGCTTCTTCTGGACATGCAGGGTTGCAACATCGCGGCGAATGGTCGCTTCGGATGCGCCGGTCAGGTTGCACAAGTCAACCACCGTCACCACGGGCCGGTCCTGCACAGCAGAAAGAATGATTCTATGGCGTTCTTTTTCGTGCATTGCGCCCCTCCTGCGTGCCGAAATGCTGCGAGAGAATGCGCGTCGTGTCAATCATTAATTTTCATAAATGATCAGAGTAAATCAAATTATGATCGTTTATGATCGTTTTTGATTGACAAAACGCCGCAGCATTTGTCAGGTTCAGCGCAACAGGCGCGGGATGGCGGATTCGCCCCAACAAGGAGATCATGACCTGATGACCGATAACCGATTGCAAAATGGCTGGGATGCGGGCCGCGCGGCAACACTGACAGAGGCCGAAAAGCTGCTGTACCGTTCCAACCTGCTGGGGTCTGACAAGCGCATAACCAATTATGGCGGCGGCAACACGTCGGCCAAGGTCATGGAAACCGACCCGCTGACGGGTGAACAGGTGGAAGTGCTGTGGGTCAAGGGGTCTGGCGGCGATGTGGGGTCCATCAGGATGGACGGGTTCGCCACGCTTTACATGGATAAGCTGCGCGCGTTGAAAGATGTCTATCGCGGGCCTGATCATGAAGATGAAATGGTCGGCTATCTGCCGCATTGCACCTTCAATCTGAACCCGCGCGCGGCGTCGATCGACACGCCACTGCACGCCTATGTCCCCTTCAAGCATGTGGACCATATGCATCCTGACGCGATCATCGCAATTGCGGCAGCGCGGGATTCGCGTGCGCTGACGCAGACCATCTTCGGCGATGAAATCGGTTGGTTGCCCTGGCGGCGGCCTGGTTATGAACTGGGGCTGTGGCTGTCAGATTTCTGCGCGAAGAACCCGCAGGCCAAGGGCGTTGTTCTGGAAAGCCATGGGTTGTTCACATGGGCAGATGACGCGCAGGAATGCTACGCGCTGACACTGCAGATCATCCAGCAGGCGATGGACTGGTTCGCGGCGGAGACCACGGGCAAATCTGCTTTTGGCGGCGCGGTGCATCAGCCGTTGGACGGGGACGCACGCCGCACGACTGCCGCGCGGCTGATGCCAGTCATTCGCGGGCTGGTATCGGGCGATCATCATATGGTGGGCCATTTCGACGATAGCGCGGCAGTGCTGGAATTCGTCAATGCCCGCGACATGCCGGATCTGGCAGCGCTTGGGACCTCCTGCCCCGATCATTTCCTGCGCACCAAGATCCGCCCACTGGTGGTGGCGTTTGATCCTGCTGAAAATGATCTGGATGGTGTGATTGCCAACTTGCCGGAACAGGTGGCGGCCTATCGCAAGGATTACGCCACATATTACGATCGCTGCAAGCACGACAATTCCCCGCCGCTGCGCGACCCCAACCCGGTGATATTCCTTGTGCCCGGGGTTGGCATGATCAGTTTCGCCAAGGACAAGGCCACCGCGCGCATTTCCAGCGAATTCTATGTCAATGCCATCAATGTCATGCGCGGGGCATCCAGCGTCAGTACCTATGTCGGGCTACCGGAACAGGAAGCGTTTGATATTGAATACTGGTTGCTGGAAGAAGCCAAGCTGCAGCGCATGCCCAAACCCAAATCGCTGGCGGGGCGCGTGGCACTGGTAACGGGCGGCGCGGGCGGTATCGGCACGGCCACGGCGGACCGCTACTTGCGCGAAGGGGCCTGTGTCATGCTGGCCGATATTGACGCCGATGCACTGGAACGCACGCGCGACGTGCTGGCGGGGCAATATGGCGCCGATGTGGTACGCACGCAGATCATGGATGTCACGGATGAGGATGCGGTGGCCGCAGCCTATGCCGCGATGGCGGTAGAATTCGGCGGGGTCGATATTCTGGTGTCAAACGCAGGCATTGCGTCCAGCGCCCCGGTAGAGGAAACCAGTCTGGCGCTGTGGAACCGCAATATGGACATTCTGTCCACTGGTTATTTCCTTGTCAGCCGCGAAGCATTCCGCGCGATGCGGGTGCAGGGGATGGGCGGGGCGATTGTCTTTGTCGCGTCCAAGAACGGGTTGGCGGCATCGCCCAATGCATCGGCCTATTGCACGGCGAAAGCGGCGGAAATTCATCTTGCACGCTGTCTGGCGCTGGAAGGGGCGGAAGCGGGCATCCGCGTCAATGTCGTAAACCCCGATGCAGTGCTGCGCGGGTCCAAGATATGGTCGGGCGAATGGCTGGACCAGCGCGCCAGCACTTACGGCACAGACAAGGGCGGGCTGGAAGAAATGTATCGCCAGCGATCCATGCTGAAACGCTCTGTCCTGCCCGAAGATATTGCCGAAGCGGCCTATTTTCTGGCATCCGACCTGTCGTCCAAATCGACCGGCAATATTCTGAATGTCGATGCGGGCAATGTGCAGGCATTCACGCGCTAACGCATGCAGCGAACATGCAAAACCCATAGATCAGAGGCTGATATGACCCAATATGACAGCGCGCGTGACCAGTTCGCGCAATGGGGTGTCGATACGGACGCGGCGCTTGCACAACTGGCGAAGATCGCGATTTCGGTGCATTGCTGGCAAGGCGACGATGTGCGCGGGTTTGAACGGCGCACAGGCAGCTCAGGCGGCGGCATTCAGGCCACGGGCGACCATCCGGGGCGCGCACGCACACCGGATGAATTGCGCGCCGATCTGGAATTTGCCTTCGGGCAGATCCCTGGGCAGCACCGGCTGAACCTGCATGCCTGCTATCTGGACACGGACCAGACACCGGAACGCGATGAACTGGACCTGTCGCATTTCACCCCTTGGGTGGATTGGGCGCGCGATCAGGGGCTGGGGCTGGATTTCAACCCCACCTTCTTTGCCCATGCCAAGGCTGATGACAACCTGACCCTGTCGCACCCCGATGCAGGCATACGGGATTTCTGGGTGGAACACGGGCGGCGCTGCCGTGACATTGCAGCGGGCATGGGCGCTGCGCTGGGGTCATCGGCGGCAAACAACATCTGGGTGCCCGACGGGTATAAGGATACGCCAATTGACCGTATGGCTGCGCGCCGCAGGCTGGAACAGTCGCTTGACCGCATGCTGGCCGATCCTCTGGACCCCGCGCATATGCGCGACGCGGTTGAATCCAAGCTGTTCGGCATCGGGGTGGAAGCCTGCACCATCGGCAGTCATGAATTCTATATGGGGTATGCCATCCGCAAGGGGCTGATGCTGTGTCTGGATATGGGGCATTTCCATCCGACGGAATCGGTGGCCGACAAATTGTCTGCGGTGGCGCTGTCGGTCGATGAGTTGCTGCTGCATGTGTCACGCCCCATGCGCTGGGACAGCGACCATGTGGTAACGCTGAATGATGATGTGCTGGCCGTTGCGCAGGAACTTGTCAGCGCGGGTCTGCTGGGGCGCACGCGCATCGGGCTGGACTTCTTTGATGCCACGATCAGCCGGACCGCGGCTTGGGTGATCGGCACGCGCAACATGCAAAAGGCCCTTTTGCGCGCGTTGTTGCTGCCGATGGACCAGTTGCGCAGCGCTGAAAACGGGCTAGATTTCACGACCCGCCTGATTGTGACTGAAGAATTCCACGATCTGCCCTTTGGCGCGGTCTGGCAGGAATTCTGCGCACGCCACGATGTGCCCAACGGACAGGCATTGCTGGGCGGGCTGGACAGCTATCAGCGCGGTGTCGCGACCAGCCGCAACGCCTGAAACACATCGCGCAAAACCGGGTAACGGTTTTGCGCATCATGGCGGCGCGGCGGTCGTACCCCGTTCAATCAATGCGACAGGCGCAAAGATGACATGCGCCCCTTCGGTTTTCTGCTCGCCCCGCAGCCGCGCCAGCAATTCCTGCGCCGCAAGCCTGCCAAGCCCGGACCGGTCCTGACGGATGGTGGTCAGGCCCGGTTCCATGAAGGCCGCCAGTTCGATATCATCGAACCCTACGACCGAAATATCCTGCGGCACCGCAACGCCAAGCTGCTGGCACCGCGTAATGAAGCTGAGTGCCATCGCATCCGATGCACAGAAAACCGCTGTTGGCCGTTCCGAAAGTGCCAGAATCCGTTCTGCGGCCCGCGCACCCGCGCCCAATGAAAAGTCGCCTTCCACAATCCAGTCCGGTGAAATATCCAGCCCATGTATGGCGCAACGTTGGGCAAACGCTTTTTTGCGCACCTCGGCCAGAATATTTTCCGCAGGGCCGGCCACATGGGCAATCCTGCGATGCCCCAGCGCAACAAGATGATCGACCACCAGTCGCGTTCCTAGTCCATTATTGCTGCGGATAGAAGGCAGCTGCCATTGATCGGACCATTCGCAGCAGAAAACAACCTGCTGCATCATGTTGGTGCTGCGCAGCGCATGGCCTGTTGCATCCGACATATGCCCGTCCAGGGTGATCATGCCATCCACACTGCCATTTAGAAAACAATCCGCAACCGCATGTTCAGATGCGCCGGGTTGCTGGCTGTCAAACACCAGAACCGAATACCCGTTGGCGGCAAGCACATCATTGATGCTGGACAGGATTGCGGAAAAGAACGGGTTCCCCAGATTCGGAACCAGCACCAGAACCGCCCCCGCGCGCCTTGTGCGCAGATTGCGCGCCGCCTGATTGACACGGTAACCGGTGGAATGGATCGCGTCGAAAACCTTCTGGCGCGTTGGCGCACTCAGGCGGTCGGGCTGGGTAAGGGCGCGACTGACAGTTGCAGTGGATACGCCCGCGACGAATGCGACGTCCTTGATTTTTGGCTGGGTCTTTTTCATCGGGGGTTCCGCGACCTTCTTTTCTGGGCGGTTACAAATTTCTTGACAGATTGTTTCATGTGGTGGAAGCTAGTGCAATCGATTACATCGTGATTCATCCTCGGAGGAGAGTACTTTGATCTCGGATTGTAATCGATTACATCGCGCGGGCAAGAAGTTTTCGAAAAAATCCGCGCTGCACGTGACACACGCGGCTTATGTCGCTGAGGGAGGAATAAATGAAAAAAACAATCGCATTGCTGGCATCAACCAGCCTGATTTCCGTTGGTACTGCCGCCATGGCCGCCGATCTGGAAGTGACACATTGGTGGACATCAGGCGGTGAAGCCGCGGCTGTTTCCGAATTCGCACGTATGTTCAATGAAAACACCGAACATACATGGGTTGATGGTGCCATCGCCGGGGGCGGGGGCACCGCGCGCCCGATCATGGTTGGCCGCATTACCGGCGGCGACCCGATGGGCGCTACGCAATTCAACCATGGACGGCAGGCCGAAGAACTGGTCGAAGCCGGGCTGATGCTGGACCTGACCGAACTGGCAGAGGCCGAAGGCTGGAGTGACTTCGTTAACCCCAGTTCGCTTCTGGACAGTTGCACGCTGGACGGCCGCATTTATTGCGTGCCGATCAATATTCATTCCTGGCAATGGCTGTGGCTGAGTCACAAAGCCTATGAGGATGCGGGCATTCCTGTACCAACAAACTGGGACGAATTTGTTGCCGCTGCCCCCGCGCTGGAAGAAGCTGGGAAAATCCCGCTTGCGATGGGTCAGCAGCCCTGGCAATCCAACGGTGCATTCAACGTGATGGCGATCGCGCTGGCGGGCACCGATGCATGGAAAGCAGTGCATCTTGATCATGACGCCGAGGTTGCGGCAGGACCGGACTATGCCCGCGTGTTCGAAGCTGCGGCACAGGCCCGCGCATTTTCCGCGCGCTCGAATGTGCAGGACTGGAATCAGGCAACGAACATGCTGATTTCAGGTCAGGCAGGCGGCCAGATCATGGGCGACTGGGCGCAGGGTGAATTTCAGGTCGCAGGTCAGGTTGCCGGAGAGGATTATTCCTGCCTGCCGGGTCTGGGCGTGAATGAGATCATCTCAACCGGGGGGGATGCCTTCTATTTCCCGAAGGTCAACAACCCGGAAATTGAGGCCGCCCAGCTTGAACTGGCCTCGCTGATGATTTCCAAAGAAGCCCAGGTCGCGTTCAACCTGAAGAAAGGGTCATTGCCGGTGCGTGGTGATATTGACCTGACGGCGGCGAATGACTGCATGGCCAAAGGACTGGAAATTCTGGCGACCGGCGCAATCCTGCCGGATACGAACCAGACCTTTTCACCTGATACCCAAGGCCAGCTTGAGGATCTGATGGTCGAATTCTGGAATGATCCCAGCTATTCCGCCGAGGATGCGCAGCGTCAGTATGCCGACATAATCTCGCGCGCAGACTGATCAGCCAGCCGGGGTTCCCTGACGTGCAGGGAATCCCGGTCATCCGACAGTATTTCCCGAAATCCGGAGAACAATAATGTCAAGCGCAAGACGCGTTCGCGATGGCGCACGCCCGCCAATCCGCCTGCTGCGCAATCTGTCATCCAAGATTGCGGCCATCCCGATGGTGCTGGTGGGACTTGGTGTTTTCGTGGGGGGCACGCTATGGACAGTGCTGCATTCCTTCACAGACTCGCGCCTGTTACCACGGCTGAACTGGGTTGGCCTCGATCAGTATGAACGCCTGTGGAGCACGCGACGATGGCTCGTATCCATTGAAAACCTGGCGGTTTACGGCATCGTGTCGCTGGTGCTGACCATGTGTCTGGGTTTCTTTCTGGCGGCCCTTCTGGATCGCAAAATCCGATATGAGGATACATTCCGCACGATTTTCCTGTATCCGTTCGCGCTGTCCTTCATCGTCACAGGTCTTGTCTGGCAATGGATCCTGAACCCAGAATTCGGCATTCAGGCAATTATCCGCGGACTGGGCTTTCAGAATTTCAACTTCGACCCGCTCTATAACCCCGATCTGGTGATTATCGGCCTGTTGATTGCAGGGCTGTGGCAGGGCACGGGGCTGATCATGGTCATCATGCTGGCAGGCTTGCGCGGCATTGACGAAGATATCTGGAAGGCCACCCGCGTGGACGGGATTCCGATCTGGAAAACCTATATCATCGTGATCATTCCGATGATGAAACCGGTTTTCGTGACCGCGCTGGTACTGGTCACCAGCGGGATTGTGAAACTGTATGATCTGGTTGTGGCCATGACAGCGGGCGGGCCGGGCATCGCGTCGGAAGTACCTGCGAAATACGTCTATGACACGCTGTTCACACGTCAGAACCTTGGTCAGGGCTTTGCCGCATCGACAATGATGCTGGTGACAGTCGCCATCATTCTGATTCCATGGGCCTATATGCAATTCCGGGAGAAGCGCCAATGACCGCTGCTGTCACCACTCCGCGCGGGGCCAGGCCGAAAAACCCCTTCGCGCCGCGCAATATCATGCTTTATGGCGCACTGATCATCTTCAGCATCTACTATCTGCTGCCGCTTTATGTGATGCTCGTCACCTCGTTGAAGGATATGGCCGAAATCCGTGTCGGCAATATTTTCTCGCCGCCGGTGGAAATCACGTTCCAGCCCTGGGTCAAGGCCTGGTCGGAAGCCTGCACCGGTATCAATTGCGACGGGCTGTCGCGCGGGTTCGGGAATTCTGTGCGCATTCTGATCCCGTCGCTGATCCTCTCGGTTTCGGTCGCGGCACTGACGGGCTATGTGCTGGCCTGCTGGCGCTTCAGGGGGTCCGAAGTGTTCTTCGGCATCCTTCTGCTGGGCGCATTCATCCCCTATCAGGTGCTTCTCTATCCGCTGGTAATCATTCTGCGCGAAATGGGGCTGTTCGGCTCGCTCTGGGGGCTGGTGCTGGTGCATACGGTCTTTGCCATGCCAATCAACGTATTGTTGTTCCGCAACTATTTCGTGGCGCTGCCGGAAGAATTGTTCAAGGCCGCACGGGTGGACGGTGCCGGCTTCTGGGGTATCTTCTTTCGTATCGTGATCCCGATGTCGCTGCCGATCTTTGTGGTTTCGGGCATCATTCAGGTCACAGGTATATGGAACGATTTCCTGTTCGGCGTCGTCTATACCCGCCCAGAGAATTACCCGATGACGGTGCAACTGAACAATATCGTCAACTCGGTGCAGGGCGTAAAGGAATATAATGTGAACATGGCAGCCACCATGCTGACAGGGCTGGTGCCACTGGCAGTATATTTCTTCTCTGGCAGACTTTTCGTTCGCGGCATCGCTGCCGGCGCAGTCAAGGGCTAAGAACATGACAAATTCTATCGAAATCAAGGACCTGAAACTCAGCTTTGGCGCTGTGACGGTACTGGAAGACCTGAATCTGGAAGTGGGGCAGGGCGAGTTTCTGGTGCTTCTGGGGTCATCCGGTTGCGGAAAATCAACACTTCTGAACTGCATCGCGGGGCTTCTGGATGTCACCGATGGCGAAATCCATATTCAGGGGCAGAATGTCACCTGGGAGGAACCGTCCAGACGTGGCATCGGCATGGTGTTCCAGTCCTACGCGCTTTATCCGCAGATGACGGTCGAAGGGAACCTTACCTTCGGCCTGAAGAATGCCCGTGTGCCCAAGGACGAGATTGCAAAGCGCATCGCCCGTGCAGCCGAAGTGCTGCAGATCGAGCCGCTTCTGAAGCGCAAACCCGGTGCGTTGTCAGGCGGGCAGCGCCAGCGGGTGGCGATCGGGCGCGCGCTGGTGCGCGATGTCGATGTGTTCCTGTTTGATGAACCACTGTCGAATCTGGATGCGAAACTACGCGCCGATCTGCGGGTGGAAATCAAACGTCTGCACCAGACCCTGAAGAACACCATGATCTATGTGACACATGATCAGGTAGAGGCTATGACCCTTGCTGACCGCATCGCCATCATGCGCGGCGGGCAGATCATGCAGCTTGCACATCCGTCGGAAATTTATAACCGTCCCGTGAACAAATACGTGGCAGGTTTCATCGGCTCGCCTGCCATGAATTTCATGGAAGGTCAGCTGGACGGCGGGGCGCAACGGTTCGATACCGGGCGGGGTCTGGAATTTTCGGTGCAGGGGTATGAATTCGTCGGGCCGCCAACGACGGGGCCGGTCTGGCTGGGGCTACGCCCGGAACATGTGCAGTCGGGCAAATGGGCCGAAGATCAGCCTGTGCAGATGGAGGCGCTGGTCGATATGGTCGAACCCATGGGGTCGGATACCCAAGTCTGGGCCAAAGTGAACGGCCAGGAATTGCGCTTCCGCATGGATGGCCAGGAGGCAGTGGACATCGGCGACCGCATACCCATCGGGTTTGATCCGGCGCGCCTGTCGCTTTTCGATAAATCAACGGAAAACCGGCTGTAAAGCCAAAATCAGAACCGCAGAAAGGTATGCAGCATGGACGTCTCGTTCCAGCTTTATTCAGCACGTAACTTCACACCATGGGAGGGGGTTCTCGATCAGTTGACGGCCCTCGGCTATACACAGGTCGAAGGGTTCGGCGGGGTCTATCAGGACGCGCCCGCTTTCCGCGCCGCACTTGATGCGCGCGGGTTGTCGATGCCCTCTGGGCATTTCTTCCCGCTGGCCAGCTTCGAGGAGGATTTTGACAAATCCATCGCTGCAGCGCGGGCTTTGGGTATGGCGCAAATCTATTGCCCCGCACCTGATGATATCTACCGCGAGGGCGCGGATGCAGCAGCGTGGCGCGATCTGGCCGCGCGGCTGGAAACAGCCGCCAAGCGCGTACAGGATGCGGGCCTGCGCTTTGGCTGGCACAACCACCATTGGGAATTCATGCCCCTTCCCACGGGCGAAATCCCAATGGCGCTGCTGTTGGAAGGCGCCCCGTCAATGGAATGGGAGGCCGATATCGCCTGGATCGTGCGCGGCGGGGGTGACCCGCTGGCATGGATCAAGGACCACGCAACGCGCATCACCGCGGCCCATGTCAAGGACATCGCCCCTGCGGGAGAGGCCGAAGATGAAGATGGCTGGGCCGATGTCGGCCATGGCACCATGGACTGGCCTGCTATTACGGCCGCATTGCGCGCCGCAGGGGTCAGCCTGTTCGTGATGGAGCACGACAACCCGAATGACCTGGCTCGTTTTGCGCGCCGGTCCATCACCAGTTTCCGCCAGTTCTAAGGGGCAAATCATGACAAGAAAACTTGGTATCGGGGTTTTGGGCTGCGGGAATATCTCTGCTGCATATATGCGCCTGGCCCCACTGTTTCGCGGCATTGAAATGCGCGCCTGTGCTGATCTGTCCGAAGATGCGGCGAAGGCCCGCGCGGGTGAATTCAGCCTGCGTGCAGAAACCATTGACGGGCTTCTGGCCGCGGATGACATTGACATCATCGTCAACCTGACCGTGCCTGCCGCGCATTTTTCCGTATCCCAGCAAGTGCTGGAGGCGGGAAAACATGTCTATTCCGAAAAACCCTTTGTGCTGACATTGGATGAGGGGCGCGCCCTGGCCAGCAAGGCTGCGGCAAAGGGGCTGCGCGTGGGGTCCGCACCCGACACATTCCTGGGCGGGGCGCATCAGCTTGCCCGCCATCTGATTGACAACGGGCGGGTCGGGGCCATCACATCGGGCACCTGTTTCGTGCAAAGCCCCGGCATGGAAATGTGGCACCCGAACCCGGACTTCTTTTTCAAGCCGGGTGGCGGGCCGATCCTTGATCTGGGACCATACTACATTTCCAACCTTGTGCAGCTTCTGGGACCGGTCAAACGTGTGACCGCCATGAGCATGAGTGCGCAGGCCGAACGCACCATCACATCGCAGCCGCGTTATGGGCAGAAAATCCCTGTTGAAACGCCGACCACCATACATGCGATCCTGCAATTCCATTCGGGCGCGCAGGTGACCTATTGCGCCAGTTGGGATGTCTGGCAGCACGGCCATGCCCCCATGGAACTGTATGGCGAACATGGCACCCTGCATGTGCCCGACCCCAATTTCTTTGGCGGTGAAGTGCGCATGACCCAGAAAGCTGCGTTCACTTCGGCAGGTACAGCATGGGATCACCCGTTTGCGCGTGCCAATGACGGGGTGCAGGCCAATTATCGCGCCGCAGGGCTGGCCGATATGGCGCTGGCCATTCTGGACGGGCGGCCGCACCGGTGTTCGCTGGAATTTTCGCTGCATGTGGTGGATGTGATGACCGCCATTCTGAACGCTGCGGAAACCGGCCAGGTGCTGGACATCGCCACCAGTTGTGAACGCCCCGAAGCGCTGTCCCCCGACGCAGCACAGGCGTTGCTGGCATGAGTGTCTATTGCGCATCAGACGACCGCTACACGCGGATGCAATACCGGCGCTGCGGGGCGTCCGGGCTGATGTTGCCTGCAATCTCACTGGGGTTGTGGCATAATTTCGGCGATGACACCCCGCATGAGGTGAAGCGCAGCATTTGCCAGACGGCCTTTGACCACGGAATCACGCATTTCGATCTGGCCAATAATTACGGCCCCCGCCCTGGTGCCGCCGAAGCGGCATTCGGGGAAATACTGCGCACCGATTTTGCGCCTTACCGCGATGAACTGGTGATTTCGACCAAGGCGGGCTACCGGATGTGGCCGGGGCCTTATGGGGAATGGGGCAGCCGCAAGTATCTGGTGTCGTCCTGCGATGCGTCGCTCAAACGTATGGGGCTGGATTATGTCGATATCTTCTATTCCCACCGTTTTGACCCCGACACGCCCCTGGAAGAAACCATGGGCGCATTGGATTACATCGTGCGGTCGGGCCGCGCGCATTATGCCGGGATTTCCAGCTATAATTCCGAACGCACCCGTCAGGCTGTAGCCATCCTGAAAGACCTTGGCACGCCCTGCGTGATTCACCAGCCCAGCTATAATATGCTGAACCGTTGGGTGGAACGCGACGGGCTGAAGCAGACCTTGCAGGAACTGGGGGTCGGCTCCATCGCGTTCACACCGCTGGCACAAGGCATGCTGAGCACGAAATACCTGAACGGTATTCCCGAAGGCAGCCGCGCCAGTCAGGGCAAATCGCTGGCCGCTGGCATGATCAGCGACCGCGCGATCGAAAACATCCGCAAGCTCAATGACATTGCGGCGGCCCGCGGGCAGACACTGGCGCAGATGGCAATTGCATGGGTGTTACGCGATGGCGGCATTACGACGGCTCTGATCGGCGCATCAAAGCCCGCGCAGGTGGTGGATTGCGCAGGCGCCGTGGGTAATCTGGATTTCACCGCTGCGGAACTGGCCGAGATTGACCGTTGGGCGGATGAAGAAAACATCAACCTGTGGGCGCAATCATCCGAACTGGACAAAGGGGCAGGGCAGACATGATCCGCAACCCCATCCTGCCCGGTTTCAACCCTGACCCGTCCATATGCCGTGTGGGGGATGACTATTTCATCGCCACATCAACATTTGAATGGTTCCCCGGCGTACAGATTCACCGCTCCACCGATCTGGTGAACTGGGAACTGGCCTGCCGCCCGCTGACGCGGGCCAGCCAGTTGGACATGCGCGGCAATCCCGACAGTTGCGGGGTCTGGGCGCCGTGCCTGTCCCATGCGGACGGGCTGTTCTGGCTGGTCTACACGGATGTCAAACGGCTGGACGGCAATTTCAAGGATGCGCATAACTACATCGTCACTGCACCCGCGATTGACGGGCCGTGGTCGGACCCGGTCTATGTCAATTCATCGGGGTTTGACCCGTCGCTGTTTCATGATGATGACGGGCGCAAATGGTTTCTGAACATGCAATGGAACCATTGCGGGCGTTCAGTGGGCGGCCGGCCGAGAAGCCCCGCCTTTGACGGCATTCTGATGCAGGAATGGCACCCGGAACACGGGCTGACCGGCCCGGTGCACAATATTTTCGCAGGCAGTTCCATTGGACTGGTCGAAGGGCCACATCTGTTCAAACGCAAGGGCTACTACTACCTGACCACCGCCGAAGGGGGCACCGGCTATGGTCATGCCGTAACAATGGCGCGCGCGCGCCAGATTGATGGCCCATACACGCTGCACCCCGACACACATCTGATCACGTCAAGGGACCACCCGGACGCGCCCCTGCAACGCGCGGGCCATGGCCAGATTGTGGAAACACCGCAGGGTGATGTCTATCATACGCATCTGTGTTCGCGCCCGCTTCCGGGGCGGTTTTCGCCGCTGGGGCGTGAAACCGCGATCCAGAAATGTATCTGGGCCGATGATGACTGGTTGTATCTGGCGCATGGCGGTCCCGTGCCCGCGCTGGATGTGGCCGCCCCTACAGAGGTGGAACCACGGCCCGCTGCTGCCATCCGGCGCGTGTTTGACGGGCCGGACCTGCCGCCGGAATTCCAGTGGTTGCGCAGCCCGCAGCCCGAACGGCTGTTTACCCTGACGGGGGATGCGCTGCGCCTGCACGCACGCGAAAGCATTGGCAGCTGGTTTGAACAATCGCTGGTCGCGCGCAGGCAGGAACATCTGCATTACAGCGCCGAAACCGAACTGGCGGAATTTACCCCCGACACCTATCAGCAGGCCGCAGGGCTGGTGACATATTACAACCGCAGCAAGTTCCATTTCGCCGCCGTGACATGGGACAAGACGCTGGGGCGGTGCCTGACAATCATGTCCTGCAATGGCGACTGGCCTGATGGCGCGTTAAGCTGGCCATGCGAGCCGGTCGCACTGGCCCCCGGCCCTGTCTGGCTGTCGGTGCAGGTCAGCGGTGCAGTGCAGCAATTCCACTGGCATCAGGGTGGCACCACATCCCCGCTTGGGCCAGCGCTGGATGCATCGGTCATTTCGGACGAAGGCGGGCGGGGGGAACATGGTTCCTTCACCGGCGCCTTTGTCGGGATGATGGCATTCGACATCACCGGACGGGCACTGCCCGCGCATTTCCGCAGCTTCGATTACACTCCCGAACCGGGACGGGCCTGAACGGCCTGCCCAAAACACCAAACCACGAGGAAAACCAATGCCCGCAAAAATTAAGGGTCCAGCCCTGTTCCTGGCGCAATTCGCAGGCGATGATGCCCCTTTCAACTCGTTGGAAAATATCACCAAATGGGCCGCATCGCTGGGGTACAAAGGCGTGCAGATCCCAACATTCGACACACGCCTGTTCAATCTGGACCGTGCTGCCGAAAGCAAGGATTACTGCGACGAAATCGCTGGTATCTGCGCTGCGGCGGGTGTGGAAATCACCGAATTGTCCACCCATCTGCAAGGCCAGCTTGTTGCCGTGAACCCTGTCTATGATACGGCGTTTGACGGATTTGCGCCTGCCGCCCTGCATGGGAAACCGGCAGCGCGGCAGGAATGGGCCGTGGATCAGGTGAAAAAGGCCGCGCGCGCCAGTCGCCATCTGGGGCTGGACACGTCCGTCAGCTTTACCGGGTCGCTGGCGTTTCCGTTCCTGTACCCCTGGCCACAGCGCCCCGCTGGCCTGATAGACGAGGCATTTGCCGAACTGGCCCGTCGCTGGCGGCCTATTCTGGATGTCTATGACGAATACGGCGTTGATATCGGTTATGAAATTCACCCCGGCGAAGATGTCTTTGACGGTGCGACATGGGAAATGTTTCTGGACGCGCTGGACGGACATACCCGCGCGCGCATCAATTACGACCCGTCGCATTTCCTGCTGCAACAGATGGATTATCTGGCCTTCATCGATATCTATCATGACCGCATCTGCGCCGTTCACGTCAAGGATGCGGAATTCAACCCCGATGGGCGGCAGGGCGTTTATTCCGGCTATCAGCCATGGCTGAACCGCGCGGGCCGGTTCCGCAGCCTTGGCGATGGCCAGGTTGATTTCGCGGCGATCTTTTCCAAACTGGCCCAATATGGATATGACAGCTGGGCCGTGCTGGAATGGGAATGCTGCCTGAAATCACCGGAACAAGGCGCGGCCGAAGGTGCGCCTTTCATCGCGCAGCACATCATCGACGTGACCGACAAGGCGTTTGACGATTTCGCAGGCGCCAAAACCGATATCGCGCAGATCCGCGCCATGCTGGGGATTGCATAATGAGCGCACGTCTGAAACTGGGCATGGTGGGCGGCGGCGAAGGCGCGTTCATCGGGGGTGTTCACCGCATTGCCGCGCGCATTGACGGGCAGTGGGATCTGGTTGCGGGGGCGCTGTCGTCGGACGCAGCACGCGCGCATGCATCAGCGGCCGCGCTGGGGATCGCGCCCGATCGCAGCTATGACAGCTTTGAGCAGATGGCAGCAGCGGAAGCCGCGCGCGATGACGGCATCGATGCGGTTGCGATTGTCACGCCCAATCATATGCATGTCCCTGCTGCGCTGGCGTTTCTGAAGGCGGGAATTCATGTCATCTGTGACAAACCGCTGGCGTCGAAACTGGAAGATGCGCTGCAACTGGAACAGGTGCTGGCACAATCGGGCAAGCTGTTTGTGCTGACGCATAATTATTCGGGTTATCCGCTGATCCGACAAGCGCGCGACATGGTTGCGCGGGGTGAGTTGGGGCAGTTGCGGCTCGTGCATGTCGAATATGTGCAGGACTGGCTGACCGAAGCCGCCACCGGCAAACAGGCCGAATGGCGCACCGACCCCGCGCGGTCCGGCGCGGGCGGGGCAATTGGCGATATTGGCACCCATGCCTGGCAACTGGCCGAATTCGTGACCGGCCAGTCCCCCGAAGCGCTGGCCGCCGATCTGTCCAGTTTCGTGGAGGGGCGCGCGGTGGATGACAACGCCCATGTGATGCTGCGCTATGCCAGCGGGGCAAAAGGCATGCTCTGGGCATCGCAGGTGGCCGTCGGCAATGAAAACGCGTTGCGGCTGCGTATTCACGGTGACAAGGGAGGCCTGGACTGGGCGCAGGAAAACCCCAACCAGATGGCGTTCACGCGCTTTGGCCAGCCAACGCAGATTCTGACACGCGCGGGCGCGGGCGCCACTGATGCGGGACTTGCCACCACACGCATACCGGCCGGTCACCCCGAAGGGTATCTGGAAGGGTTTGCCACGCTTTACCTTGAAGCGGCAGATGCGATTCGCGCACATGATGCCGACAATACCACTGGGGGGTCTGTCCTGCCGGGCCTGTCGGACGGGCTTTCGGGTATGCGCTTCATCGATGCCTGCCTGCGTTCATCACAGGCGGGCGGGGTCTGGACGCCGGTCATTCAACAGGGCTGACCGCGTTGGCCCCTTGCTGCAACCCCATTGTTGCGGCACTCTATGTGGCAACGATGGGGAAGGGGGACAGGATGCGGTGCATCGCTTTGGGTCTGATAGTGGTTGCAGGGCTTGCCCCCGGCGGCGCTATGGCTGACATCCCCTTGCCTGACCCGGTGTCGGATACGGATTATGCCAGCCATCCGCCGGAACTGGTGCGCCTTGGCTGGCATCTGTTTTATGACCCCATCCTGTCGGGCAACCGTGAAGTGGCCTGTGCGACATGCCACCACCCTGCCTTTGGCACCTCGGACGGGGTATCGCTGGGGCTGGGGGACGGGGGCAGGGGGCTTGGCCCAGCCCGCGTGGCCGATGCGGATAACATGCCCGAGCAGCGCATTCCGCGCAATTCACCGGCGTTGTGGAACCTTGGCGCGCATGAATTCACCCGCATGTTTCATGATGGCCGGATAGAGGAAGACCCAACCCGCGAAACCGGTCTGCGCACCCCGCTGGAAGGCGACATGATGGTGGGGTTCGCGTCGCTTCTGTCGGCGCAGAACATGTTTCCTGTGCTGAGCCCCGATGAAATGGCAGGCCATTACAGCGAGAATGAAATCGCACAGGCCGTGCGGCAGGGCCGGATTACCGGCGCAGGCGGCGCATGGGATCTGATTGCCGCGCGGGTGCGTGGCATTCCCGATTACGCCGCGCGCTTCATCGCGACGCATGACAATATTGGGGCCCCTGACGACATTGCCTTTACTGATATATCCAACGCCATCGCGGCATTTGTCGCTGTCGAATTCCGGTCTGATACCAGCCCGTTTGATGCCTTTCTGCGCGACGGGACCAGCCTGCCGGAGGATGCGGCGCGCGGGATGGGTCTGTTTTACGGGCGTGCAACTTGCAGCACCTGCCATTCCGGCCCGTTCCAGACCGATCACGGGTTTCATGCGCGCGGCGTGCCGCAACTGGGGCCGGGCAAAGCCGCGCGGTTTGAATCCCACCGCCGCGACACAGGGCGCATGCGCGTGACAGGGCGGGATGAAGATGCTTTTGCCTTTCGCACACCGTCGCTGCGCAATGTGGCGCATTCTGCCCCCTATGGGCATGCGGGTTCACATGCCACGCTGGCAGGTTTCATCCGCGACCATGCCGACCCTGTGACCGCGCTGACACGCTATGACCGCGCGCAGGTCATCCTGCCCGATCTGGGTGTGGACGACTGGCTGATCATGAATGACCCCGTTGAGATTGCCGCCATTGCGGGTGCCGTGCAAACCCCGCCCATCGCGTTGAATGACGACGATATTGCCGATATCGTGGCCTTTCTGAACAGCTTGAGCGACCCGCAGGCACTGGCGGGGCAGTTGGGCGTGCCCCCTTCTGTGCCCAGCGGACTGGTCGTTCCGAACCCGTAATGGGAGCGTTTGAGTGTTGGGGTATGAATATAACCCGCGCTATCGGCGGGCAGGGGACTACCGATCCCACATCTGAGACGCTCACTTTATGCAGGCGGAATACCCCGACATACAAGGCGTGCTATGACGCTGGCGTAACCGGCAGGCCGCGGGACGGCCCGCCGATAGCGCGTTTTCCGGGCTTTCGCCGCGCCACTGGCGCGACGGTCCCTTCAAACCCTGCGGCCTTTGTTCCGCGATGCTTCAGTCAGGCTGCAGGCTGATAACCTGATTGACGGCATCGACGCTATGGCGACTTTCCCGCCCGTCGGGCCAGATGACATGCACATCGGCGCGCATAGCGTCCCCTAGCCCGAAATGCAGTGGCACTAGTTGTCCGCCTGCATGGCCCCCGCCGATGGTGATGTCCTGCCATTGCGTGCCCGTTTCGGTTTCCACGTGCACCCGCGCGCCAATCGCAAAGCGGTTTGCCCCGTCTTGGCGCAGATCAACGCCCAGCCAGTTGCCAACCCCATCGGTGTCATTGCGATACAGCCGCGCAGGCGCACGGCGGTTCATCACCACCAGATCAAGCCGCCCATCACCATCCAGATCCACCAGCGCCGCCCCGCGCGAACGGTCAGGATCCGCCAGCCCCGCGGAATGCGCGACCTCAGAAAACTTGCCATCCGTGCCTTGCAGCAACAGGTTGTTGGGATCGGCCATGGCCAGATCAGGCATCTGGTCCACATTGCCCTTGGCCACGAACAGATCGGCGCGGGTGTTATTGTTCACATCCCCCCATTGCGCATGCCACCCGGTCGATGGGCGGCCATCATCGCCCGCAAACGGTCGGTGCGCCGTGTGGCCCATGCTGAAGGGGGCGGGGTCATAGGTGCCATCGGGCTGGGCCAGTTGCAGCATCTGATCGGCCATGGATGTCAGGTAAACATCGGCCAGCCCGTTGCCCGTCACGTCACGGCTGGCAATGCCCATGCCCCATAGCATCAGGTCAGGCCAGCCGTCAGCACTGTCCAGAAAGCGGCCATCTGCAATATCCCACATCTGTTCATGGCCGCCACGCACATAGTAATGCCTGTCATTGGACAGGCGCAACGTCATGCGGTCGCGCGCATCGCGTGCGGCCAGCGCCGAGAGCGGGCAGAACCCCGGCCCGAAGGGGTCCGATACCCAGCCCGTGCCATCAGGGCGCAGCAGTTGGTTGTCATCGCAGGCAAAGAATGGCCCTGTGGGGTCGTCGCGGTCCACGTAGTTGCCGATGAACATGGCGGGCCGTGTCGCACCTGCATCCCACCACGCGCTGAATGCCGTGGACCAGCCATTGCCCGCATCAATGCCAAGTTCTTCGGTCGCATCCTGGAAGCGGCAATCCCCCAGCCCGCGCAACACCACATTCGGCCCCACGCGCAACACGAACAGATCCAGCACCCCGTCGCCATCGACATCCAGCGGATAGGCGCCTGTCACATCATGCAGGTCAGTTTCTTGCGGCGCGAACACCATGCCGCCCATGTTGCGCAGCAGCAGTGCAGGCCCTTCGCCACCGGCCAGAAACAGGTCGGGCAGTCCGTTGTCGCTGCAATCGAATGCGGCCACGCCGCCACCCACGAAATGCTCCCACCCGCCGCTATAATGATGTTCGGGAATGGTATGGGTCAGGTCGGCAAAATGCGGCGTGTCTGACAGGGCAGGGGCCACAGTCATCATCAGGGCAAGAACCGCGCCTCTCATGCGGCACTGCCGCGCGTGGTAGAACTGCCCAGCCGCTGCTCGGTCAATGCCCCCAGCGCCAGCGCAACTGCACCCTGCGCCCAGACCAGATCGCCCCAGGCATGGATTTCCACACGCGCGGGCGCGCGGGCACCTATCAATGTCATGGCCTGCATTTCGGCCATCACCTCGCGGGCATAAAGATAATCATATTGCATGCGCCCACCGGACAGGATGACCAGTTCGGGGTCAAACATCTGCACGACATTCGACAGGCCAAGCGCCAGATACCGCCCCGCACGCCTGAAAATGGACAGCGCCGCTTCATTGCCGCGCTTCGCTTCCGCGAACAGATCTTCCAGCAGGGCAAGCGGGCTTTCAGCCAGGCTTTCATGCTGGTCCAGCGCGGTTGCCGCTTCGCGCGCCAGCGCATAATCCGCAACATAGGCTTCCAGACAGCCCCGTTTGCCGCACCGGCACAGCGCACCGTCCAGTTGTACCTTGGTATGCCCCAGTTCCAGCCCCACACCGCGCCCCCCGCGATAGAGCTGGTTGAACAGCACCAGCCCCATGCCTACCCCATGTTCAATGGTGATCACCGCGAAATCCGATTTCCTGCGCCCGCCCCCGAACCACAATTCCGCAAGTGTCAGCAGATTGGCATCATTGTCCAGATAGGTCGGCACACCGAATGCGTCCTGAAACTGCGCGCTTAGTGCAGTTCCCGGCGAATTCAGCATGGGCGACCATGGCACATTGCCGGTCGCATAATCCACCATACCCGCCATACCCACCCCGATGGAGTCGATATCGCGCAGCTGCATACCTTGCGATGCCAGCAATTTATCCATCAATGCGCGGGCTTCGGCCACCAGCATGGCGGGGCTTTTCCGGTTGGGGCGGGTCGGCAAATCGGCTTCGGCAATCCTGCGGCCCGCAAAATCGCTGAGCACTGCAGTATGGCGCACATCCCCCAGTTTCATGCCGACAACATAATGCGCTTCAGCAACCACCTCCAACTCCACAGGTGGTCGACCACGCCCGATACGGGGCTGGTCGGGTTCCAGCGGTGCGGCAAGGGTGATTTCGCGCAGGAATCCTTCGGCGATCAGTTCGGCGGTAACGGCACTGACCGATGCTGCACTGACGCCAAGGGCACGCACCATGTCCGCGCGCGTGATCTTGCCATGGGCGCGGGTATAGTCGAACAGCATCTGACGCAGGGGGCGGGGCACCGGCGCGATATTCGCCAGAACCGGCCCGCAACCAGTGGGTTCTTCGGCATCAGATATGATGGCCCCGACATGATGCGGTGTCATCTTTGCCCTCCCCAGCGCAATAATAACTTCACAGGATAAATTAATAACACCGAATAATGGTGAATACATCAAGCAAAAACACCAGACCAGCGCAAATTAGTGGATAATAGTCAGAATACCTGACATATTTCCATTTATTTTGTTTGACAGTCGAAAAATATATGGCCATTATTCCCCTGTCTGGCCGCAGCATCAGACTGCGCGCCAAGATTTGTTCAGGGAGGAACGTATGCAACGAATTCTGACAGCGGCTATTGTCGCAACCCTTGGCTTCAGCACATCCGCATTGGCCCAGTCACTGACTGTTGGCGTAAGCTGGTCCAACTTTCAGGAAGAGCGGTGGCAGACTGATGAAGCTGCAATCCGCGCCGCGCTGGAAGCTGCGGGGGCCACCTATATTTCATCTGATGCGCAATCATCATCTTCCAAGCAATTATCAGACATCGAAAGCCTGCTGGCGCAGGGCGCGAATGCCCTGATCGTTCTGGCGCAGGACGCCGCCGCCATTGGCCCCGCCGTGCAGGCCGCAGCAGATGAAGGGATCCCCGTCGTCGCCTATGACCGCCTTATTGAGGACAGCCGCGCGTTTTACCTGACCTTCGACAATGTCGAAGTGGGTCGCATGCAGGCGCGCGCCGTTCTGGAACAGGCGCCAAACGGCAACTATGTCATGATCAAAGGTTCGCCCACTGACCCCAACGCAGACTTCCTGCGCGGTGGCCAGCAGGAAATCCTGCAAGACGCGATTGATGCTGGCGACATTACCATTGTCGGCGAAGCCTATACCGATGGCTGGCTGCCTGCCAATGCGCAGCGCAACATGGAACAGATCCTGACTGCGCAGGACAACAATGTCGATGCGGTCGTGGCGTCCAATGACGGCACCGCTGGCGGTGTTGTCGCTGCACTCACCGCGCAGGGCATGGACGGAATCCCTGTATCCGGCCAGGATGGCGACCACGCCGCGCTGAACCGTATTGCACTTGGTACGCAAACGGTTTCCGTGTGGAAAGACGCGCGTGATCTGGGCCGTGCAGCAGCTGAAATTGCTGTGCAACTGGCTGCCGGCACCGAAATGGCCGATATCGAGGGCGCAGATATGTGGACCTCGCCCGCAGGCACTGAAATGGTCTCGATGTTCCTGGAACCTGTTCCGGTGACAGCGGATAACCTGTCGGTTGTCGTCGATGCAGGCTGGATCAGTCTTGAAGCCCTGTGTCAGGGTGTCAGCAGCGGCCCCGCGCCCTGTAACTGATCCCTGCACGAAGCGAATCAGACGGGGCGGCATGCGTGCCGCCCCACCGTCGATATGCTGGCCCGCCGCATATTGGTCCTTGCCAGTGCACCCGCCGCGATCAGCTGCACGGCCACGACATTCAGGACATTTCCCCATGAGCACCCCCAACACAGCGAACCGCGCATTATCCGGCGCGGACAAGGCGAAGAAAACGCGCCTGATCGATGCACTGGAACTGGATACCCGCCTGCTGGGCATGATCGGCGCCTTTATTCTGGTTGCCGTCGTGTTCAATGTCCTGACGGACGGGCGTTTCCTGACCCCGCGCAATGTATTCAACCTGACCATCCAGACCGCCAGCGTCGCCATCATGGCCACTGGCATGGTGTTCGTCATAGTCACGCGCCATATCGACCTGTCGGTGGGCGCGCTGCTGGCCACATGTTCGGCGGTCATGGCGATGATGCAAACCGCATGGCTGCCGCAGTTTCTGGGCCTGCCGCTGGGTCATCCGCTTATCCCGTGGCTGGCAATCGGCGCGGGCATTCTGACCGGCGGGCTGATCGGGGCGTTTCAGGGCTATCTGGCGGGGTATCTGTTGATTCCGGCCTTCATTGTCACGCTGGGGGGCTTGCTGGTCTGGCGCAATGTGGCGTGGTATCTGACCAATGGCCAGACCATCGGCCCGCTGGACCAGACCTTCCAGATGTTCGGCGGCATAAACGGGACCATGGGCGAATTCTGGTCATGGGTCGTGGGCATTGTTGCCACATTGGCCGCGCTGGCCGCACTCTGGTCGAAACGGCGCGACAAGCTGCGCCATGATTTCCCCGTGAAACCGCTTTGGGCCGAAATGGCATTGGGCGCGATCATTGCAGGTGCCATTCTGGGGCTGATTACGGTGCTGAATTCCTATCAGGTGCCCGCCGCGCGCCTGCAACGCGAATTTGCCGCCCGTGGTGAAACCATGCCGGACGGGTTTACCGCCGCTTATGGCCTGCCGATTTCGGTGCTGTTGCTGATTGTCGTGGCTATTGTCATGACAGTCGTTGCCCGGCGCACGGCGCTGGGGCGCTATATCTTTGCCACTGGCGGGAACCCGCAGGCGGCGGAATTGTCGGGCATCAACACCCGCCTGCTGACGGTCAAGGTGTTTGCCATCATGGGCGCGCTTTGTGCCATTTCGGCGGTCGTGGCCTCGGCCCGTCTGACCAACCATTCCAATGATATCGGCACGCTGGACGAATTGCGCGTCATCGCGGCGGCCGTGATCGGCGGCACAGCACTGGCAGGTGGTATCGGCACGATCTATGGCGCAATCCTTGGCGCGCTGATCATGCAGTCGCTGCAATCTGGCATGGCCATGGTGGGCGTGGATGCACCCTTGCAGAATATCGTTGTGGGCAGCGTTCTGGTTCTCGCCGTGCTGATCGACATCATCTATCGCCGCCGCACAGGAAAGGGCTGAACCATGACCCGCACACCACTTGTTGAAATGCGCAATATCTCGATTGCCTTTGGCGGCGTGCAGGCGGTTGATGATGTGTCAATCGATCTGTATCCCGGCGAAGTCGTGGGCCTGCTGGGCCATAACGGCGCAGGAAAATCCACGCTGATCAAGATCCTGTCGGGGGCATATAAGGCCGATAGCGGTGAAATCTGGATTGATGGCGTGCAGGCCACGATCAACAGCCCCCGCGATGCCCGCGACTATAACATCGAAACCATCCACCAGACGCTTGCACTGGCGGACAACCTGTCTGCCCCTGCGAACCTGTTTCTGGGGCGCGAATTGCGCACCATGTTCGGTTTTCTGGATGACAGCCGCATGGAGGCGGAAACCACCAAAATCATGGCGCGGCTGAACCCGAACTTTAAGAAAATCGCGGAACCGGTCAGTGCCTTGTCGGGGGGGCAGCGCCAGTCGGTTGCCATTGCCCGCGCGGTCTATTTCAACGCGCGTATTCTTATCATGGATGAGCCGACTGCGGCCCTTGGTGTGCATGAAACCAAGATGGTGGCCGATCTGATCATGGAACTGAAGGCGCAGGGGCTGGGCATTTTCCTGATCAGCCATGACACCCGCGAAATGATGGAACTGTGCGACCGTGTGAGTGTCATGAAAAACGGCCAGCTTATCGGCACCGAACGGGTCGAGGATGTGACGGAAGACGACATCCTGTCGATGATCATCATGGGCAAGAAGGCAGAACAGGCAGCATGATGTATCTGGGATTGGACCTTGGCACCTCTGGCCTGAAGGGGCTGGTCATTGATGAGGGCGGCGCGGTACAGGCCGAAGCCTCTGCACCGCTGCGCGTTGCACGCCCAGCCCCCGGTTGGTCGGAACAAGACCCCGCCGACTGGATCACGGCGGCGCAAGCAGTGTTGCGCGCCCTGTCGGCAAAGGTGGATATGGGCGCCATCGCAGGCATTGGCCTGTCTGGGCAGATGCATGGCGCCACGGCGCTGGACGCATCCGACAAGGTACTGCGCCCCTGCATCCTGTGGAATGACACCCGCGCCAGTGTGCAGGCAGCAAGACTGGACGCTGACCCGCGGTTCCGTGCCATCAGTGGCAACATCGTTTTTCCGGGCTTCACTGCGCCGAAACTGGTGTGGATGGCGGATGAGGAACCTGACCTGTTTGGGCAGGTGGCCAAGGTTTTGTTGCCAAAGGATTATCTGCGTCTGTGGCTGACCGGGGCGCATGTTGCCGAAATGTCGGATGCTGCGGGCACAAGCTGGCTGGATGTGGGCGCGCGTGACTGGTCGGATGATCTGCTGGCCGCAACCGGGCTGGGCCGCGACCAGATGCCCGCGCTTGTCGAAGGGTCCGCGCCTTCTGGCGGGCTGCGCGACGCGCTTGCGCAGGAATTCGGGCTGCGGGCGGGTATTCCCGTGGCGGGAGGGGCGGGCGACAATGCCGCAACCGCCATCGGGCTGGGGATCGCGCGGGGCGGGCAGGGCTTTGTCAGTCTCGGCACCTCGGGCGTGCTGTTTGCCGCAACGGATGGCTATGCACCCGCGCCGGAAACCGCGGTACACACGTTCTGTCATGCGCTGCCAGGCACATGGCACCAGATGGGTGTCATTCTGGCAGCCACTGATGCGTTGAACTGGTTTGCAGGAATTGCGGGCGCAAGCGCAGAAGATCTGACGGCCGGTCTGGGTGAATTGCAATCTCCGGGCCGGGCGTTGTTCCTGCCCTATCTGGGGGGCGAGCGCACACCGCTGAATGATGCGGGTATTCGTGGCGCGTTTGTGGGTCTGGACCACGCGACCGACCGTAACGCCGCCACCCGCGCTGTGATGGAAGGCGTGGTTTATGCGCTGGTGGATTGTCAGCAGGCGCTGGCGGCCACCGGCACGCAACTGGACACGCTTCTGGCCGCAGGCGGGGGCGCGCGGTCAGATTACTGGCTTTCGGCATTGGCAACGGCGCTGGACCTGCCGGTTCAGGTGCCGCAAGCGGGCGATTATGGCGCGGCCCTTGGTGCTGCGCGGCTGGGTCTGATGGCGGCAACCGGGGCAGGGGCGGACGCAATGCCACTGCCGCCCATCGCCCGCAGCTTTGACCCCGTCACCGACAGGAAACAGGCCTTTCAGGACGGCTATGCCCGCTTCCGCAAGGCACAAATGGCAATCAAGGAACTCTCATGACCGATTTCTTCAAAGGCATCCCGCAGATCACCTATCAAGGACCGGACAGCGACAATGATTTCGCGTTCCGTCACTATAACCCCGACGAAATCGTGCTGGGGCGCAGAATGGAGGACCACCTGCGTTTTGCCATCTGCTACTGGCACAGTTTTGCGTGGCAGGGTGGCGACCCCTTCGGCGGCCAGACATTCCTGCGGCCATGGTTCGGCGACAGCATGGAGAATGCGAAACTGAAAGCCGATGCCGCATTTGAAATGTTCCGCATCCTGAACGCGCCCTATTACTGTTTTCATGACGCCGACATGCGCCCCGAAGGCAGCAGTTTTGCCGAAACCACCCGCAATCTGGAAGAAATGACTGATTATTTCGCCGCCAAGATGGAAGCGGGCGGTCCGAAACTGCTATGGGGTACGGCAAATCTGTTCAGCCACCGGCGTTTCATGTCCGGGGCCGCCACCAATCCCGACCCTGATGTGTTTGCCTATTCCGCAGCCACCGTGAAAACCTGCATGGATGCGACCCTGCGTCTGGGGGGTGAAAACTATGTCCTGTGGGGCGGGCGCGAAGGGTATGAAACCCTGCTGAACACCGACCTGACCAAGGAACTGGACCATATGGGCCGCTTCCTGTCGATGGTCGTCGATTACAAGCACAAGATCGGTTTCAAGGGCGCGATTCTGATCGAACCCAAACCCCAGGAACCCACAAAACACCAGTATGATTATGATGTGGCGACCGTGTTCGGGTTCCTGCAACGCTTCGGACTGGAAAAGGAAGTGAAGGTCAATATCGAACAGGGCCATGCCATTCTGGCCGGTCACAGTTTCGAGCATGAACTGGCACTGGCCGCCAGCCTTGGTATTTTCGGCTCGATCGACATGAACCGCAATGATTACCAGTCAGGCTGGGACACGGACCAGTTTCCCAATAACGTGCCTGAAACCGCACTGGCCTATTATGAAATCCTGCGCGCGGGCGGGTTCACCACTGGTGGGACGAATTTCGATTCAAAACTGCGCCGCCAGTCGCTGGATGCCGAAGATCTGATCCTGTCACATGCGGGTGCGATGGACGTCTGCGCGCGCGGGTTGAAAGCCGCCGCCGCGATGCTGGAAGATGGCAGGTTGGAATCCGCACGCGCAGCGCGTTACGCAGGCTGGGCCAAACCCGAAGCGCAAGCACTTCTGAACAGCGATCTGGACAGTATTACCGCTGATGTGCTGGCGCGCGGCATTGACCCGCAGCCATCTTCAGGCAAACAGGAGAAGCTGGAAAACCTGGTCAATCGTTTCATGTGAACAGGCTTTCGGGTCTGCCCCTGCGCTGGGGTAGACCCACCCTCGGCGCATGTAATGTACCCCATAATCAATGTTATGTTAATTTATTAATTGGTGAGTCACGGGAACGCAACCCGTAGTTCTTGACACTTCTGCCTGCGTCGGCTTAGCTGAACCTATGGGGACCCGCGAGCTCCCCACGAGGCGCCAGCTGAAGATCGCGTTCCATATCACCCGCAAGACG
Source organism: Roseinatronobacter alkalisoli (assembly GCF_028745735.1). Classification (GTDB taxonomy): domain Bacteria; phylum Pseudomonadota; class Alphaproteobacteria; order Rhodobacterales; family Rhodobacteraceae; genus Roseinatronobacter; species Roseinatronobacter alkalisoli. Next base: position 46,739 of record NZ_JAQZSM010000013.1, on the reverse strand, counting down.
GAGGAACGCACATGCCTGCGCCCAATGCCATTTCATTCGACAAACTTACCCGCATCATCGGAACCCCGCGCGCACCGCGCCTGCTCGATGTGCGGTCCGAGGAGGATTTCGCCGCCGATCCGCGACTGCTGCCGGGTGCCACGCGCGTCGACGATCAGGCGCTTGCCGCCCTCGCGCCACAGCTCGGTGGTCAGCCGTCAATCGCCGTTTGTCAGGCCGGTCACCGGCGCAGTCAGGGCGCCGCCGCCTGGCTGCGCGCCGAGGGTTGCTTCTCGGAATATCTGGAGGGTGGGTTCGAGGCTTGGCGATCCGCCGGGCTGCCGCTGATTGATCCGGCTAAATTGCCCGCACGCGATGCACAGGATCGCACCGTCTGGGTTACACGATCGCGCCCCAAGATCGACCGCATCGCCTGCCCCTGGCTGATCCGGCGGTTCCTTGATCCTCGCGCGATCATCCTGTTCGTCGCGCCGGCCGAGGTGGTGGGCGTCGCCGAGCGCTACAATGCCGCGCCCTTCGACATCGAGGATGTGTTCTGGAGCCACCGAGGCGATCTGTGCACTTTCGACGTAATGCTGGCGGAGTTCGGCCTGCGCATTCCCGCGCTCGACCGCCTCGCCACCATCGTGCGCGGTGCCGATACCGCCCGGCTTGATCTCGCGCCCGAGGCGGCCGGTCTGCTGGCAGTGTCGCTCGGCCTGTCGCGGATGTTCTCGGACGATCTGGAGCAGCTGGAAGCCGGGATGCTGCTTTACGACGCCTTTTATCGCTGGGCGCGGGACGCCACCAACGAGACCCATAACTGGCCCACCAACAAGCCGAAGGCAGAGTAATGCAGGACCGCCCCTACCCCACCCTAGCCGCAGCCATCCGCATCTGGGCCCGTATCGGCCTGCTCAGCTTTGGCGGTCCCGCCGGGCAGATCGCGCTCATGCACCGGATTCTCGTCGAAGAACAGCGCTGGCTGGGCGAGAAGCGGTTTCTCCATGCGCTTAACTACTGCATGCTGCTGCCGGGGCCGGAGGCCATGCAGCTTGCCGTCTATATCGGCTGGCTGATGCACCGCACGCTGGGCGGCATCATCGCGGGCGTGCTGTTCGTTCTGCCCGGCGTCGTGGCGATCATGGCGCTAAGTTGGATTTACGCACTCTACGGCAATGCCGGTCCGGTGGAGGCACTGTTCTTCGGGCTGAAGGCGGCGGTCCTTGCCATCGTAGTACAGGCAGTCTTGCGCATCGGTTCGCGCGCCCTGAAGAATGGCGCGATGCTTGCCATTGCTGCGGTGTCCTTCGTGGCGATCTTCGGTTTCGCTGTACCATTCCCGCTTATTATCCTGATTGCTGGCCTGACCGGGTACTTCGGCGCCCGGGCGGGCCTGCCCGCATTCCATGATGGCGGCGGACACGGGAAGGTGGGCAAGGTGCAGGTCGATGATGCCGATACCCTGCTGGGCGCGGAATCGCCGGAGCACACGCAGGTCAACCGCGCCTGGGCGTTTCGCATCTCGGCTGTGTTCCTCATGCTCTGGCTGACGCCGGTCGCGCTGCTGTTCGGCCTGCTGGGTCCGGCCAATGTGTTTTCTCAGATCGCGGGTTTCTTCAGCGTCATGGCGGTGGTGACCTTTGGGGGTGCCTATGCGGTGCTGGCCTATGTCGCACAGGAGGCGGTGCAGAATTACGGCTGGCTTGCCCCCGGCGAGATGCTTGACGGCCTCGGCATGGCTGAAACCACACCCGGCCCGCTGATCATGGTAACGCAGTTCGTGGGCTTCATGGGGGCCTTGCGCGAGGCAAGTGGCCTGTCACCCCTGATGGCGGCAACGCTGGGCGGGCTGCTGACGACATGGGTGACCTTCACGCCCTGCTTTCTGTGGATCTTCCTTGGCGCGCCCTTCATCGAGCGTCTGCGCGACAACAAGGTGCTGACGGCCGCGCTGACCGCGATCACCGCAGCTGTGGTGGGTGTCATCCTGAACCTTGCCGTCTGGTTCGGGATGCATGTTGTCTTCGATCAGGTCACGACCGTGACGGGCATCGGCCTCAATGTCGATGTGCCGGTGCTGGCTTCGGTCAATCTTCCGGCGCTGGTTCTGGTGCTGGCGGCAGTGGTCGCGGTGTTTCGCTTCCGGACCGGAACACTGACTGTCTTGTTGTCATGCGCAGCTGTCGGTGTGGCGCTGGGAATCGCGGGGCTGTTGTGACGCCGATGCCGCAAAACTCATGTTGTGCCACTTTCGGACAGGTTTGAGGGTATTTCGGGCCAATCGCGGGAACGGGGCGGTTTGACAGACATTGGACATGTCTGGTCAAGGAGGGTCTACCGCTGCAACAGAGATTGCAACGTCCATGCGCGCAACGTCCTCTTGCCGCGTCAGGAAACTGCCTGTCACCGGTGCGACCTGCATGATATGGCGCGCCACTGCCACTGGTATCAGGTTTCCCGCCCCGACCGCGCGGTTGGTCGGGTCGAAGGATATCCAGCCTGCACCGGGGACAAACACTTCAACCCAGGCATGAGTCGAACCCTGCCCCGCTGATCCGACAAGGTTTTGCAACGGGTCGAACATGTAGCCAGAAACAATCCGCGCCCCGAAGCCCAGCGTCCGGACCGCTTCGGCAAACAGAACCGCAAAGTCGCGGCATGACCCCCAGCCGCGATCCAGGGTTTCCAGCGGGCCCTGGGTGCCCATATCTTCGCGGATTTGATAGGATATCTGTTCGGAAACGCCGTTGCTGACATCCTTGAGCAACGACAGCGTATCAGTCGGTCTTTGCATCACGAAGCGTTCGACCCACGCTGACAGCCGCCCCGCGCTGTCGGCATATTGCGGAAGGGCCAGTGCGCCAAGATCGGTCTGGTCCTCGACAGAATAGCGGAACGGATAGGTCTGCGCCGATGCAGCAATGGCGAAAACGGGCCAATGCGGTGCGCTCAGGGACAGTGTCATTCTGCTTTCGATCACAAGATCAACCGCCATGGCACGAAAAACCGCTGTCGCGATGGAATTGCCGACGACGTCATAGGCCCATGTCACTTCGGCCGCGGGCGATATGGTCAGGTCAAATGACAACAGCTTCAGCTCGCGCGTTTCTCTGGGGCGCAGTATCATCCGGTGCGGACCCAGGGACACGGGGGATTGATACGCATATACTGTTCTGTGGATGATGCGGATTTCGGGCATGGCTAGCGCTGACGGTTCCCGTCACCGCGCGCGGGCAATCCCGACTTCCACTGCGCCGATCCTTTGCAGCGCGGGCAGATACGTTCACCGAAACCTTCGCTTTGAAAAACCGTCTTGCAGCGCAGACAGGCACGTCTGGTCGGCACGTCGCGCGGGGACCGGAAGGGATCGGGGTCGGTATTTTCCGGATAGGCGTCGGTCATAGCTTGTACTCCCCGCATCTGTTCAGGCGTGCCATATCAAAAAGCACACGCCGGATAAGAATTTGCACCTGACTATCCTGCGCGTCTGGCGTCGATGCGTAGCGCTCGATCAGGAAAATGGCTTTCTGGGAAACATCAGTCCAGCTATCTGCCGGTCCCGCCAGCATTTGCCTGTGAAAGGCCGCATCGCGTTCAGGCTGCCTGGCCAGACGGTCAGGACCGCAATACCCGCAGTCGTGACGCCGGAAAGAAACGGCAATCTGCGCATCAGGGCTGCGACGGGCGTCCAGATCCACGGGGTTGTCGGTCATGGGACGGCTTCCTGTCCTGTCAGCAGGCGCTTTTCTTCTTGCCGTGCTTCTTCCGTCCAGACCACAAAGCCTGTCATGGTGGCTGGCCCGAAGGTCTGTGTCAGGGGCACATCAGCGGCATCGCGGCCCCGCGCGACAAGAAACCGTGCGAAGCGGCGGGCATTGTTGCGCGGGTCAAACATGTGCCACTCGCCGTCCAGATACACCTCCATCCAGGCGGCAAAATCGCCTGCCGGATGCGGAAGCGGTTCGCCTATATCGCTCAGATACCCGGTGCAGTAGCGCGCAGGGATGTTCATGCAACGGCACAGCGTGATTGCCAGATGCGCGAAGTCGCGGCACACGCCAACACCTTCCGCCAGCGTTTGGGATGCTGTCCGCGTGCTCCGTGCGTGCTGATAACCGAAGCTGACTTTCGCCTGAACGAAGTCACAGATTGCCTGCACGCGCGCCCATCCGGCATTACCCTGACCAAACACCTGCCAAGCCTGCTCTGACAGCAGATCCGTGTCGCAATAACGACTTCCCAGCAGATAGACGAGCGTGTCAAAGGGCAGGTCCTGTACCGCATGCTGACGTGCGGACGGGGCAACAGGATCGGGCAGGCCGGAATCGTGAAAGACGCCGTTCGCCGACAGGGTGAAATCCCCCGCCGGGGCGAGCATGCGCGTACACCAGTTGCCAAAGCCATCCCGGTATCCCGCAAGCGGAATGCTGGGATCCGCAACAAGGTCATCCTGCTGTATCATGTCGTTGAAACGGGTATAATGGACATTCAGCATCGCAATCAGGGGTGTGGGTTGCGGGAACCGGAAACTCATCCGGCATCCAAGGCTTATCAGCATGATGCCCCCCCGGGAGTTCCCGCGTGAGTGAAACAATTGTGGCATAATATCAGGCCACATCGGAAGATTTCGGGCCAAGCGCGCCCAAAGGGGGCACTGCATTTTCAACAGGCGGCGGACCAACCGGTTCTGCGTCGCGCGATGGGGTTTGGCGTGGGGGCATCCCCTCGTTTTCGGCGCGCTGGACAGCGCCGACATCCGCCCTGTCGCGACGCCATTGCGCCTCGCTGCCATTGCGCGTGTCACTTTGGTTTGCACAGGCCACGCGGTTTGCGCGGGCACGAAGTTGCTGTATCTCAGCGTTTGTGATCCGCTCCGCTGTCATTACCAGCCGGACCATAAGATCAGCCAGCATCTTCACAACGAAAAAATCCACGACACTGCGCCCTGCCCGCTTGTTGCAGGCAAACACGTGTTCCAGACCCGACAGCGGTGCATTGCGTATGAGGGTTGCAGTATGGTCATCGATGGGGGCGTTTGACATGGGTTTTCCCACCTTTCGGGATCAGGGGTGCGGCAAAGTGATCGACCCAGTCAGCACAACTGTCCGCAGGACAAGACCTGCTGCCTCAGCCACCCACCCGAATACCGGCCATGTTGCCCAGAATACCAAAGGCACTGAGCAGCCACAGGATGACTGCGATCACGATGACAGCGTTCAGGATGGATTTGATCTTGCGATCCATCGGGATGTAAGTGTTCACCAGCCACAGCAGAACGCCGACAACAATAAGGGTGATGATCAGATTCATAAGTGGCATGTCTGGTATCCTTGTGCGATAACGCTGGTTCTGGCCATGGGTCGGGGCGTATGTCGATGCGTTTGGCGGCGCCCGACCTGCAGCCTGTATAAAACCCTACAACAGGCAGTCATTGTCGAAACTGATCGACGTTAGCGGCGGCGCGGTTATAGCCAGATAATGCCGCAATCATGCGGCGCACTGATCTGCATCAGCCGCAGCGGGCACGTTTTTGTCTATCATGGCGGGAGGAGGCCGGAGTGACCCCCTTCAATCAGGCGGTCAGGTTGGCGGATTGCCGCGTCACACAGCCCCGGATTTCACAGAAAGGGCGCATCGCATGTCCAGAATGGATTATTTCAGTCAGGGGGGAACCCCGTTCGATGGCTTCCTTTATGCCGAGCTGGGTCAGGACCGGGCGGGAAACACTGTCAGCGTCCTGTCCGCTCTGGCGCGCCTTGGCCGCGACCCCTGGGACGAAGCTGCGGAACTGTCCGCCATGTCCAGCGCTGTTGCGCAAACCCGTCTTGGGGTGCTTCTGGCCCGCTTTCACGATGTTCCCGCAGTTGACCGCGATCCGCGTGCAACCATTCCCCGGCTTGTCGCTTTACTGCCATCGTCCACCGCGCAGAAAACCGGCGCGGGCAATGTGCTGCCCGCCGGGGCAAAGGTGCCGGGAATTGGCGCGATCATTGCTGTGCTGATGATGGTGATCGTGTTTCTGTTGCAGACGTTCATCTTCGGGTCTGCCGGAACCGGTGATTGATGTATCAGGGATCGCTTCTTTGAAATTGCCCCACGTTCTTTCAGGCCGTGGTACGACCAGTCCATCCCCAACACCCCATGCAAGGACCAAAGAACATGGACAAAAACGCGAAGAAGAAGTCAACGACAAGCGGATCGAAAGGGGGGAAAATCCCCAGTGACTACAAGTCGCGCGAAGCCGAAGGCAAGCACAGCGCCGCAGACAGCAAGTTTCAAAAGCAGATCGGCAAGGCAAAAGATACCCTGCGCAAGGGTTGATATCGTCTGCTGAAAACCCCACCGCAATATCCTTCTTGCGGTGGGGTTATGTATATCAGTGACAGCAAGAATAATTTTAACGGCGCCGCACGGAATTCCCGCCGGCCAGTATTCCGTTGATCAAAGCTGCCACGGCGGCATGGATTTCCGCATGCTCTGCATCCGGGGAAAATTCATGTGCGGCAGCGGCGTCATGCAATATCCCGACGATCTCTTTTTCCGGCAGGACATTTCTGTCGTTCAACGCCAAAAGCAGCGACTCGCATATTGACAGGGCGGCGATTCCGGCAATCTCGTTTGGGACGGGCATGGGCGGTTTCGCTTTCTGTTTCAGGAGGGACAAGTCGGAACGTGTCGCAACAATAGACCCAGTCTGTTATACTGGACTGATACAAAGCAGCATGAGGCACAAGTTTTGCGGCTATTCGAACTGTAAGCCTCAGACCACCTTTCCCAGCTGGAAGCCGACATGTTTATCCTGCAAAGCCCCCTGACGCGAAAGCTGGCTGCCTTTGTCGCCTTGTCGGAAGCCGATCTTGACACGCTGGAACGTTTCCATCGGCGCAGGCGCAGCTTTCTGTCCGGGCATCAACTGATCCATGAAGGGCAGAAAAACCAGTCGGCCTTTATCCTGGCCGAAGGCTGGGCTTGCTCCTACAAGATGCTGCCTGACGGCGAGCGGCAGATCGTGGATTTCCAGGTTCCGGGGGATTTCCTGGGTCTGCGCAGTGTGCTGTTCCGCACCACCGATCACAGCGCTGAAGCTGTAACCCGGATAGAGGCATCCGAGGTGCGCGCCGCTGATATTCTTGATGGTTTTGCCAATGCCCCACGCCTTGCCACCGCTGTCTTGTGGGCAGCGTCACGCGATGAGGCGATGGTGGTGGAACATCTGGTCAATCTGGGCCGCCGGTCTGCAGAGGAGCGAATGGCGCATTTCCTGCTGGAACTGGGGGCAAGGCTGCAACTGGTGGGGATCGGCGACAAAACCGGCTTCGATTGCCCGCTGACGCAATATCATCTGGCCGACGCGCTGGGGCTAAGCGCGGTGCATGTAAACCGTGTACTGCGCCATCTGCGCGAGGAAGGGCTGGTAACGTTCCAGAAAGGCCGGGTCAGTTTCGACGATTTTGGCGGTCTGGTAACGCTTGCAGCATTCGACACCGACTACCTGGATCAGGACGGTCCGCTGTTGCGATGACATTCCCATGGGTAAACCGCTGGCAGAACATGGTCACTCTTGCGCGTTGATCAGACCAGCGCGTGCTTGGCTGCGTCATGCTTGCAGTCACATTCAACATCATTCCGGGCAGCCTGACGATGCATCATTTGCCCGGCATGGTAACTGATACAGGTTTGCATGCGGGGGATTATTTTCAAGCGCACTCTGGCCGGAATGAACGAAGCGGGCACGGGTTTTATCCCGGCCCGCCCTTCGACCTGTCAGTTTCTTGGGGTAATCACAATTTCAACCCGGCGGTTTTCAGCGCGCCCGGACACGCTGGCATTTGATGCGACAGGTTCATAAAAACCACGTCCGGCAACCACGATCCTGTTACTGCTGACGCCGTTCTGTATCAACACACGCGCAACTGCCATTGCGCGATCCTGGCTTAGCTGGTTGTTAAGCGCTGCGGACCCGACATTGTCGGTATGACCGACAACCCGGACGCCGGAATTGGGATGGCGGCGCAGACTGTCAGCGACCACCCGTAGCGCCGGGCGAAACCCGGTATCGACCACGGATGACCCGGTGCGAAAGGTTACGGATTCCGGCAGGATGACCCGCAGGTCGCTGCCGGTATTGGTGATTGCCGCGCCTGTACCGGCAAGTGACTGGCGCAACTCTCGTTCCTGTGCGGCCATACGCGCCCCGATGGCCCCGCCAACAGCGGCCCCGACCACCCCGCCAATCACGGTAGCACGCGTGTCGCCCCCGATGATCTGCCCTGCTGCGGCACCTGTCAGCCCGCCAATGACCGCCCCCGAAACGGGCTGATTGGCAGACCCGTCCTGATTTGTGCATCCCGCAAGGATCGAAATGGTCAGAATAGCTGTCGCAATTGGCTTTACATGGTAACCCATTGTCTTCTTCCTTCCAAAGGTGTCGCCTGGACAGAAACTGTCTGGCCGTAGCACCGAACTGCCATCAGCATGACACCAACGATCGATCCGCTTGCTGATCTGGGTTAACCTGCATGAAAACGCAGAAATCGATGACTAACGCGAACTGAGCTGATCGTTTTGACCAGCGCGCGCGCAGCAACGCCACCCCGGACCTTGCGGTGGGGCGCACCGGAATAAGTGGGGGATTATTGCTGAACCGGGGAAACCCGGTCCGCACCCGCCATGATTCCCCGTTCAACAGGGCCGCCAAGGATCATCTGCGTTCCATGCGGCGGGCATGAAATAGCCGGTTAGGCCCCCCCCTGCCCTTCCCCCCATAGCAGCGCACGTCCGCGCCGCTACAGCATCATTTCCCGGGGTGGCGCGTCTGCGTCATGGCTGGACGTGGCACCCACAGATCGGTTGGCAAACACCAGTTCAGGCATTGCCTTGCGCGGGCGCAGACCAACCGCATGGGCAGACCACATGTCCCGATCAGAAAGGCCCCATCAGAAAGGATAGTGCTGATGGGGGTCTTCGATGGTGATCCAGCGCATACTGGTAAATTCATTCATGCCCATCACCCCGCCGAAGCGGCCATGCCCGGAAGCCTTGACGCCACCAAACGGCATCTGTGCCTCATCCGCGACTGTGGGACCGTTGATATGGCAAATTCCGCTTTCGATACGTCCGGCCACCACTTGCGCGCGCCTGATGTCAGACCCATGGACCGCTGCGGACAGGCCGTATTCGGTGTCATTGGCCACGCGCACCGCCTCGTCATCACCACTCACGCGGATGATGGATTTTACCGGGCCGAAGCTTTCCTCGCGGTAGATACGCATCTGGGGGGTCACATGGTCCAACACGCCAGCCGGTACAATCGCACCTTGCCGTTCGCCCCCGGCCACCAGTTTCGCCCCCTTTGCCACTGCATCCGCGATCAATGCGTCGATCTTTTCGGCTGCATCCTCTGACACCAGCGCACCCAGATGCACTTTTTCGCGCGGATTGCCCGCAACCAGCGCGTTCGCGCGCGCGGCAAGTTTCCCGACAAATGCATCGGCGATCTTTTCGTCAACGATGATCCGTTCCGTTGACATGCAGATTTGACCCTGATTCATGAATGAGCCGAACACCGCCGCATTCACCGCGCCATCCAGATCGGCATCATCCAGCACTATCAGCGGCGCCTTGCCACCCAGTTCCAGCAGAACCGGCTTCAGGTTCTCACCGGCTAGGCGCCCGATGATGCGGCCAACAGCTGTTGAGCCGGTAAAATTAACATGCTTGATGCTGTCATGCTTTATCAATGCCTCGACCAGCGCGGGGGCATCTTCAGGGGCGTTTGTAATCACATTGACCACGCCAGCGGGAAATCCTGCTTCGGTGAAACAATCGCCGATCAGCGCGTGGGTGCCGGGGCACATTTCCGACGCCTTCAGAATGACCGTATTGCCACAGGCAATCGCCTGCGCAATGGCGCGTGTCCCCAGAATGACCGGCGCATTCCACGGCGCAATACCAAGGCACACCCCCAGCGGCTGGCGGACGCCCATGGCCGTGTTCCCCGGCTTGTCAGACGGAATGATCTCGCCTTTGATATGTGTGGTCGACGATGCCGCTTCACGCAGGATTCCGGCGGCGAACATGGTGTTGAATGCCCCCCACGGACCCGTGGCACCGGTTTCTGCGGTCATAAGTGCAGTAAATTCGTCGGCCTTGGACGCCATGATGTCTGCGGCCTTGTTCAGCAGACGCCTGCGTTCATTGGGACCGGATTTTGACCAGGTCAGGAACGCTTTCTGCGCGGCGCTTACAATGTCCGCAACGTCATTTCCGGTCGCGGCCGGGGCTGTTGTCGCGACATCACCTGTGACCGGGTCAATCCGTTCGAAGGTCCGGCCGTCCTTTGACCCGGCGGGGTTGCCGGCAATCAGCATATCAATTTTCATCGTGTTTCCAGTTCATAGCAGCAAGGGTTACAGTGTGGATGAGTGTTGCCAATTCCGCGTCAGCGCACAAAGGGGATCGCCAGTTGCGCGGCCTTGCATTCGGCAGTCTTGGGTGGACAGATTCCCCATTTGTCGACCCGGCCTTCTGGCCAGATCCAGTCCTTCGGGCCCCCGACCGGATAGCTGTCATCGACCAGCAGCACCTCGGCGGTATGTTCAATCACGATTCCGAACGGGTCGACAAAGTAGAAGAAAACGTTGTCGCCCGGTCCATGACGCCCCGGCCCCCAGCCAATGGCGAAGCCTGCATCACACATCTTGCCACCGGCGCGCATCATGTGGTCATAATGATCATGCAGGAACGAAACGTGGTTAAGCGTATTGATTTCAGCTTTTGCCAGCACCAATGCATGATGGTCATCATTGGTGCGCAGGAAGGCCATTGTGCCGTTGAAGTCAGTCTGCACCATGCCCATTCCGTCACGGTAAAACGCGATATCCGTGTCAATGGATGCGCTGTTGATGTTCACATGGGCCAGCCGGACCGGGCGCCAGTCATCATTGGCCAGCGGCACAGGGCGCGTATCCCCCTGAACGACGGCAATCCGCCGTCCGGCATGGTCCAGCACACTGAACCCGATGCCGCCCCCCGGATCTTTTTGCGGGGCAATGCCCTGTTCCGCCTGTGCCCCGGCGGCAATCATCGACGCGCGCAGATGTTCAAGATCAGTTGCCGGATCGGCGCGCCATGTGACCTGTTTGATACCCGCCTGCGGCCCTTGCGTCAGTGCCAGTACATAGGGGTCATCTCCGATACCGCGCAAGTACAGTGTGCCCGCATCCTCTGATACCGGCACCAAGCCCCAGATATCGGTGTAGAATTTGGCTGCACGCGGCAGATCAGGCACGATCAGCGCCACCGAACGCAACGCCTGAACAGGAAAACGCGTCGCCATCGCTCAGCCCTCCTGCATGACGCGGCTGACCAACCGGCCAATGCCGCTGATTTCCACTTCAATCTGATCGCCGGGCTTCAACCAGACCGGCGGGTTACGCTTGGCCCCCACCCCCCCGGGCGTGCCAGTTGCAATAACATCACCGGGTGCCAGCGGTGTGAAACATGAAATATAGGCAATGATCGCGGGAATCGGGAACAGCATATGATCAAGCGTGGCGCTTTGCATCACGGTGCCGTTCAGCGTGGCGCGGACCTCAACAGCGGACAGGTCGGGAATTTCGTCCGGGGTCACCAGTTCAGGGCCGAACGGTGCCGTGGCGGGAAAGTTCTTGCCGGGTGTGAACTGGCGCGTGTGCCATTGCCAATCGCGGACCGACGCATCGTTGAAACAGGCGTATCCGGCAACATACGCCATGGCCTCTGCCTCTGGAATGTTGCGCCCGTGCCTGCCTATGACCACGGCAAGTTCGGCCTCATAGTCCAGATCGCCGGAGATACCGGGCCGCATGATCGGATCATCCGCACCCAGAAGCGTGTCGGCGAAGCGCGTAAAGATCGAGGGATGATCAGTCCGCGCGCGCCCGGTTTCCACGCGGTGTGATTCATAATTGTGGCCCACGCACAATATCTTGCCCGGATTGGGAATCACTGGCAGCAGGTGCAGCGCTGCGCGGTTCAGTCGTGGCCCGGTGGCATCTTCGGCTGGCAGACCCTGCACCAGTGCGGTTTTCAGGTCGGGCGCATAGGCGGTCAGGTCGACAATTGTATCACCTGCAACGCGGCCCCAGCCGCCCTTGCCGTTATTGCGAAAACTCAGATAGCGCATAATCCTGCCTTTCAGCTTGTTGAATCGGGTAATGTCAGGGCCATGGCGGCAGCAATCTTGTCGGCACAGGTGTCAAAGCCCCGGGAATCCGGTGCCAGCGCGGCAACATAGAAATCCGGACGGACCAGCACCAATGCAGCGGCGCGCTGTGCGAACCATTCCGCCAACAACCCGTCTGGGTCCGGCAATGTGGCGACATCGATAACGCGCGCCCCGACCGCGGCCAGAAATGCACGCGCGCGCGGCCCCGGACTGGTCCCGTTTGCAAACAACCGCCAGCCGGTTCCGGCAAGATCGTCCAGCAACGCGCCATTGCCAGTCCGGGGGTTGATGAAACGTTCGCCCGCACCGGGCGCAATAATGTCAGACGTCAGCGGAGCAATCAGTTCGGCCGCAGTGCGCATGCCCTGTTCACTGCGGATGCGCCGGTCACGCGCCGCTGCCTTCTGGGGGTCCAGTTCGCAAATATAGCGCCCCGCATTGACGGCAGCGCCGATTACATGACGGACCTGCGCGTCCCGTTCGGTCTGATAGCTGTCAAACAGCGCCTTGTCCGCACGCCCTTGCGCCACCAGCGCCAACCGCCACGCAAGGCCTGCCACATCGCGCAGGCCATGGCACAATCCCTGACCAAAGAACGGCGGCGTCTGGTGGGCGGCATCACCCGCCAGAAAGACCCGGCCCACATGCCAGTGTTCGGCCACCAGGCCATGAAACCGATAGGTCGCAGCCCGGATGATCGTGTGCGGCGTCGCGCCGACCCAGGGTGCGATCATTTCCGATACACATGCCGGTTCCGCCATTGCCGCGTCATCTTCGTCCGGCAGCAGCATGAATTCCCAGCGTCGATGTGCGCCGCGGCCCGGAACAATCGTCGCCGGGCGCGATGGCACACACATCATACACGAAAGGTCTTGCAGGTTTGCGCCCTCGGGCACGCCTGTAAGCGGGGGAAAGATGATAGGCCCGTGAACCTCTGCATCGACCACAAGCCAGGGTTCCTCGAAATCCAGATCGTCCAACCGCACGCCCAAAGCTTTGCGCACCGTCGACCGTGCCCCGTCGCAGCCGATCACCCAACGCGCCCGCGCTTCCGTACCATCCGAAAGCGAAAGTGTCACGCTGTCGTCAGTTTGCACCAGCCCTTCGACAACCACACCAAGATCAAGCCGTACCTTGGGGAACCGCTCCAACCCCTTGCGCAAAACTGTTTCCAGTTCCGGCTGATAGAAGAAATAATCATTGGCATAGCCAAAGGGTCGTGGCTGCCCGGCGGCAGACAGGAACCGAATGACCCCGTGATCCGCGCCGAAATGAATATGGCCATCGCCGGCGCGCATCATTGGCAACAGCATGTCGCCCAATCCCACCGCAGCAAACAGCCGCAACATTTCATGATCGACATGCACCGCCCGCGGCAGGCTGTAGGGCGCAGGGTCGCGCTCTATTACCCGCACCGACAACCCGGCCTGCCCCAACAGGTTTGCCGCCAGCGCGCCGACCGGCCCGCCGCCAACGACCACCACGTCAAAAAGCGCAGCACCGGTCATGCCACCCTCCCCATTGCCGCAAAGCGGCTCATGGATGGGTGGGGCACATAGGCAGTGCGGCAATCCAGTACCGCCGGTAATCCGGATGCCAGCGCACGCCCGAATGCAGGCGCAAAATCATCCAGTTCTGTGACCACCTCTCCGTGACAGCCGAAGCCGCGCGCAATCGCTGCGTAATCGGTTCCTTCCAGTTCTGTGGCGAATTCAAACCCTGCCTTGGCCTGCCCGGCCCGTATCACGCCCCAGGCCGCATTATTGTGAATCACCACGATGATGTTCAGGCCGTTGCGCCGCGCGGTATCAAGTTCCTGAAGTGTAAATCCGAAACTGCCGTCACCGCAGACATTGACTACCAGTTTCTCAGGATTGCTGGCCTTGAGCGCCAATGCATAAGGCGTGCCAAACCCCAACTGCCCCATTCCCGGTTCATGAAACCGCTGGCGCACGTCATGGACGGGCAGGATATCATTGCTCCAGAATGTGGTGTGTCCGCCGTCGTAGACCACAAGCGAATCATCCGGCAACAAGCCAGCCAGGGCGCGGCTCAGATGAGCGGGGTGAATCCCCCCCTCCCCCCAGAGGGGGGTGCCACTGTCCATGGCGCCTTGATACTGTTTCCATTCCGCCCGTAGCCCGTCGCGCCAGCCAGCAACATCGGCAACCGGTTCCTGCTGCGGCAGCGCATCGGAAATTGCGCCAAGCGCGGCGCGGGCATCCGCCACGATCCCCAAAGCCACTGGCGTGACCATGCCAATCATCGCGGGGTCAATATCGACATGGATCAGCGCGGCATCCGGGGCAAAACCCGGCCCGGTGCCATGCCACATCCACGACGAAAACCGGCATCCCACTGCAAGGATGACATCTGCCTCGGCTATGGCGCGATTTATCGCTGTGCCCCCGATGACGCCCCCATGCCCGATATGCGCCAGATGGCCAGTAGGCACAGCGCCAATGCCCATCTGCGTCGCCATTGCCGGTGCATGCAAAGCTTCTGCCAGCGCCAGAAACTCTGCCGCCGCACCAGAAGTCACAACACCACCACCCGCAATCAGCAGCGGACGGCGGGCATTGCGAAGCATTTGCGCGGCGCGGGTTGAATCATCGGGGGCGGCGGGCTGCCGCGACAGGCTGCGATAGCGCGCAGGGCTGGGAAAATGGTCCTTGGTGAATGGCAGCGAAAGCCCCAGCATATCTGCGGGAATCGACACATGCACCGGACCGGGCCGCCCGCTCAGGGCCTCGCGAAAGGCTTTGTGCAGTACCTCTGGCACCCGTGCGGGGTCGTGAATACGTTGGCTAAACTTGGTAATGGGCCGGAACAGATTGACCAGATCCAGCTCCATCAGCATTCCGCGCGCGGGCTCGCTCAGATGCAGCGCATTGCTGGATGTTATGGCCAGCATCGGCAAATTGTCTGCATACGCACAGGCGATGCCCGTGGTCAGATTGCCGCCGCCCGGTCCCAACTCTCCCAGCGCGACAGCAATCCTGCCGGTGCCTGCAAAAACGCCTGCGGCCATATGCGCCGCCGCTGCTTCATGCCGGACCCCAATGAAACGCACGCTTTGCTGACGCGAGAGAGCTTCGAAAAGGGGCGCCAGCTTGCCACTGGCAATCCCAAAAGCAAAAGACACATCCTCGGCGGCAAGGCACCGCACGATGGCATCGCCAACTGTCATGTTCACGCAACTTCCCCCAGCAACTTATTCGGCGCCAACAGGCCGCCGATCTGCGCTGAACATTAAACACTCGTTTAATTATTGCAACTCAATTTTACACTGCCTGACTGGGAAGTCATACTTTAACTATCGCATTGGTCAACGCACCGGCGCGCGCATTCCTTCTATGAAGTAGTTAATCAGCTGCTTGCGCATATCCTCTCGGTTCATCGGGTCGCATCCGCCTTTTGAAATCAGATGCAGGCCCGGCGGGGCCGGACGCACACCGAAATAAAGCATGGACCCCACCATCGCGAACAGTCGCCAGGTGATGGTGTGCCGCGTCAGATGTGGCAGGCAGCGCTCCAGCTCGTCCAGAAAGGTTACGTTGACGGCAGTAAAGGCGCGCGCCGCGATCTGATCAAAAGCTTCCATCCGCTCCGCTATCATGACCGCATGCAGGCGGGAAAACACCCCGTCCGAATCAGTGTCAAACTGCGGATCTATCATAGGGGCAAGGTAAATTTCGACCACATCCTCTAGTTCCAGCCGTCCCAGCCGCCGCCGCTCCTGTGCCAGCCGCGTCATTCGATCAGCAACATTGTCGGCGGCATAGATGCGGATGACCTCTTCAAATAGCTGCTGCTTGCTGCCAAAATGATAGTTCACCAACGCCGGGTTTACCCCCGCCGCCTGCGCGATCTCCCGGACGGAGACGGCCTGAAAACCGTTATCCGAAAACAACTTGGCCGCCGCTTCAATCAACTTCGAACGCGTCAAGGCGGAATCGGCCTTGCGGCCCTCCCCATTGCTGCGGCCGGACGCACGCCTGGCGCCTGCTTTCCTGGTATCTTCTGTCATCATATCCTGTCCTGTAATTTTCCCATTGTGACCAGATACACGACAACTGCAATAACTTTTCCCTTGACGTATTGAACAATAGTTTTAAACATTTGTTTAATGATTGATCCGAAAATTGGCGATCAAGGGAGGAATACATGTCAGAGTATGCGGGCACCATCAGGTGCCGGTGCGGGCCTTGTTACGAAGGGGCGGCACCATGCTGAAGACTGCTATCAACGGAATTCAGTTTATAGCCGAGAGATTCGCCGCGCTTATCACCGTGGCCGCCTGCGTTGCGCTGGTCGTGGCCACGCTTCATATCGTGGCCGATGTATTCATGAGCCGGTTCTTCCGGTCGCCGATCATCGGCACACATGACATCGTGACCACGTATTATATGGTTTCGTTGTTCTTTCTGCCACTTGCCTATGCAGAAAGCCGCGGCGCACATATCAAGGCCGATCTGTTTTTCACGCCCCTGCCCTTCGCGGTGCGCTGGTGTGTGTCCATGGTGACCTATCTGTCGCTCAGCGGTTTTCTGTCGGTCCTGACATGGCAGATGACCCTGCGCGCGATACGTCAGACAAATATCGGGGACATGCGCCTGATCGGCGATTTCTATCTGCTGCTCTGGCCTTCTCGTTGGCTTGCCGTCCTGGGGATTGCGGCGTTCACAATCATTGCAGTGATCCGAACGCTGTCGCTGCTGGTCCCCGGTGGCTACGACAACCTGGAGCGGAGGCATGACGATGCTTAGCAATTTTGCAGTGGGTGCGATCGGCATTGCGGTCATGGTCGGCCTGATCGGTCTGCGGTTTCATATAGGGTTGGCAATGGCGCTGGTGGCCACGGTCGGCATAACCATCATTGCCGGGCCAAGGGTAACCTATACTGTGCTGCAGGTCGTTCCGTATGAATTTGCCAACAGCTGGGAATTTTCGGCGGTTCCGCTGTTCATTCTGATGGGCACGGTGGCCTATCGGTCAGGCATGACAACATCGCTTTTCAGAGCAGCGCGACTGTGGCTGTCATGGATGCCGGGCGGGCTGGCGGTTGCGGCGAATTTCGGTTGCGCAGGGTTTTCGGCGGCAGCAGGGTCAAGCGTGGTCACAGCAGTATCAATGGGCCGCATCGCAGTGCCAGAAATGCTGCGCTTTCGCTATGATCCGGCGCTGGCGACAGGCGTTGTCGCAGCCGCGGGCACACTGGGCGTTATGATCCCGCCGTCAATCCCGATGATCCTGTATGGCTATTTTGCAGAAGTTTCGGTGGCACAACTGTTCATCGCCGGTGTCCTGCCCGGCCTGCTGACTGCCTTTGTCTATACGGGCGTAATCGTGGTGCGGTGCTGGCTGAATCCTGATCTGGCCCCGCCGGTTCCCGATGACACTGACCGGCGCGAAAAATGGCGCGCGCTTGGCGAAACCTGGCCATTGCCCCTGATCATCCTGGTCGTGATCGGCACCATCTACACGGGCTTTGCTTCACCCACGGAATCAGCCGCGTTCGGGGCTGTGGCCGCAGTGGCAATCGCGACATTTCAAGGCAAAATGCAATGGGCGGTGCTGCGCAAATCCTTGTTGGAAACGATCGAAACCTCTGCGGCGATTTTCTTTGTGGTGATCGGTGCGATCCTGCTTACGCGCTTCATGGCCTTCTCGGATCTGCCGGAAACCATTGCGCAGATCGTTATTGAATATGGTGTCGATAAAATCACGCTGATCCTGGTGACGGGGCTGATCTTCCTGGTGCTGGGCTGCTTTCTGGACCCGATCGGCCTGTTGCTGCTGGCCCTGCCGGTATTCCTGCCGATCTACATCGCAGCCGACATCAACCTGATCTGGTTCGGCATCATATTTATCAAATACATCGAGATTGGCCTGATCACACCGCCCATCGGCGTAAATATCTTCGCGCTGAAGTCGATCCTGCCGAATGTCCCGATCCAGACGATCTTTCGCGGCGTCGCATGGTTTTTCGTCGCGGAGTTGTTCGTGCTGGCCCTGTTGATCGGCTTTCCGTCGATCTCGCTCTTTCTGCCAAGCCTGATGCGCTGACGCGCCTTGCCATGACATTACCCTATCAACCCGGAGGAGAACCATGAAGAACCTTTTTGCAAACGCCACAGCCATCGCGCTGTTCCTGTCAGCCGGTGCCACGGCTGTTCAGGCCCATGAAATCAGCTATTCGTCGCATTTGCCGCCATCGGTGACCGCCAATTCACAAGGGATCATCCCCTTCTTCGAGGCGGTGGCCGAAGAAGCCACGTCACCCGTCGAAATCAAGTATTTCTGGGCGGGTTCGCTGTTTAATGCCGCCGGGAATTTCGAGGCCGTGCGCGATGGAACCGTGGATGCGGCCTTCACGCAGCCACAATCAAACCAGGCTGACATGCGTGTCAACGCGATGTTCGCTGACCTTATCCATTATGGCGGAAATCCCTATGCGACCGCCGCGGCCTATACCCAGACATTGCTTCTCGATTGCCCGCGCTGCGCCGAAGACTACAGCCGCAACGGTGTACGCTTTATGGGTGCGCATTCGGCCACGCCGGCTGCGTTGATCTGCAACAGCGCCGTGACCAGCATCGACGACCTGCGCGGTCGCCGCCTGATCGGTCAACCCGGTTATTCGCGTTGGGCGCAGGCACTTGGTGCAACGCAGCTGGATGTCCCGCCGCCACAACAAATGGAGGCAATCCAGCGCGGACAGGGCGATTGCACCTTTGCTGCGCGTGAATGGCTTACATCATTCAGCTTGCAGGACATCGCGCATACAATTGTCGATGTACCGGTCGGCGCGCAATTCGCCATCTCCTTGATGACCTTCAATGAAGGGTCGTGGAATGCCCTTCCGCAGGATATCCGGGATGCCATGATCCGCAACATGCCGCTGGCAATCGCCCGTGTCATTGACGCCAGTGTGAAACGCGAAGAAGCGGCGATGGAAACAGCCGTATCAAGCGGTGTGGTCGTAACCGATCTGGGCGGCACATATGGTACGGCATTCGCCGAATTCATGGAAGGCCAGCGCGCACGGGTTCTTGGCGACGCAGAGCGGCGCGGCATCGACAACGCGGAGGAGGTGATTGACACCTTTGTCGCCAATGTCGCGCATTGGAACGCCCTCATCGCAGAGCACGGAACAGAGAATTTCGCCCAATTGCTATGGGATGAAATCTATAGCCAACTTGATTACTGAACCTTTCGGGCGCGTCGGTTCCGGCGCGCCCCCTTTGTTGGGATATACCATGACCACAATTCTGGCCAATATGCAGGTGTCGCTGGATGCAGCCGATACCCTGATTGACGCAGCCCTTGCCGAAGGACAAAAACGCGAGCTCTTGCCCCTGTGTGTGGCTGTGCTGGACGTGGGCGGCCACATTATCGCCCTTAAACGCCAGGACGGGTGTGGCTTGCTTCGCGCCGATATCGCACAAGGCAAGGCTTGGGCTGCATTGGCCATGGGCCTCAACGCCGCGACGACAGGACAACGGCTTTCGGGGAATCCCGGTTTCCTGACAGCTGCGATTGCTGCATCCGACGGGCGCATGGTGCCGCATTCCGGCGGCTTGCTGATCATTGACGCCGATGGCCGGGGCATCGGCGCCGTCGGCATCAGCGGCGACACCGGCGAAAACGATGAACTCTGTGCCCGCGCGGGTATAGCGGCGGCGGGGCTGCACGTTGCACCCGTCTGATCTGCTGGTGCGCCCTTTGCCTGACCTATCAGTCACCCCCCGGCTCCCCCCCAACGCAATATTGCAATCAGTACCGATAGTCACTGTCGCCACGCAGCAGCAGGCCCCGCCAGACCGACGCGCTTTCGTCAAGGCTGACATGACTGATGACGCGCGTGTCCCGTACAATCCAGATATCGCCGTTCAAAAGCAGGCCGGGGGACAGATCCCCAGCGCGTAGATATCGGACAATTCCGTTATTCGAAAAATGTCGCGTTGCGCCCGCCAGCGACGATATCGAAGCGGTAGCCCTGATCTACATCGATATCGGGAGTCGCATAGGGCTTGCCCATGTTCCGCCCGAAAGCGTCCCCCATCAGGATCGCCATCGGATCGGTGGCGTTGTTCGGCTCGTCCGGAAAGTACATTTGCGTAATCAGCCGCACCGGGCCGCCGCTGATCGACAGGTGTATGTGTTTGGGCCGCCAGCGCCCGATATCGGGGCGTGCCAGATAGGCGCCGGGGCTGATCGTCCAGAAGCGGTACGTGCCGTCGTAATCAGTCAACACCCGGCCCATACCAAAGAAATTCTCATCAAGCTTCAGGCCGGAGTGATCTTCGACATGCCGGTAGCGCCCGTAATGGTTGGCATTCCAGATTTCGAGCAGCGCACCGCGGACCGGCTTGCCATCAGCGGTCCGCAGCGTGCCGGAAACCTCGATCGCGTCACCATCAGCGCGGGGAAGATCGGGTGAAATGCGGGTCATATCCCATTCGTACTGGCGCGTGACGGCGCGTGCAGGCACAACAGGAACGAAACTTTCCCGAACCGCCTCGGGGATCAGTCGCAAACGCTTGCGGGGTGTGCGCTGATCGGATGTGTTGTCAGTCGGTCCGATGCCGAGCTGTCGTCCAAGTTTTGTCATCCTGGCATCTTCCTTTCAGCTTTCGAGATCATCGAAGAACGGGGTTTCATTGTCACCCGCCATCACGATATCGAAGCGATAGATTTCGGCACCAGCGGCGGCGGTGCCGTCACGCCGGGCCATCAGGCGGTCGCGGTCCTCTGGATCCAGTCCCAGAAGCAGCGGATCACCATCATTGGCCGGGTGATCTGCAAAGAATAGCTGCGTGACAATCCGGTTGATACCATCTGAGAACAGCGTCACCGTGATGTTGGGTGCGCGGCCCGGCGCCGGTC
Organism: Roseinatronobacter alkalisoli; assembly: GCF_028745735.1. Taxonomy (GTDB): domain Bacteria; phylum Pseudomonadota; class Alphaproteobacteria; order Rhodobacterales; family Rhodobacteraceae; genus Roseinatronobacter; species Roseinatronobacter alkalisoli. The sequence continues at coordinate 25,657 of NZ_JAQZSM010000013.1, read as the reverse complement.
CCGGCATGATCGTGCAGAAGGAATATTCCCCGCTGTGACTGCGCAACCGGCCATAGCCGCTGAACCACGGATCAATGTCCGGGTGCCCTTCCGTTCCGGGTGTGCGGTAGATCCCCATGGCATTGGCCTGCCAGAATTCCATGACCACGCCATGGGCCAGATTGCCGTGCCGGTCAAGAACCCGGCCGCGCAGGATGATGTGCTGCCCGCTTGCGCCAGCGACCACGCCGGAATGGATGCGGGTCAGATCCTCCAGGCTGTCATCCCCGAAATAGATCGGAAAATACGGTCCGCAGGTATCTTCGTTGGTCGGCAACAGGGCATTTGCCCTTTGCTCCTCGCTCATTCGCTTCCTCCATTGAACAACTGGTGTTTTACATCTAAAACGTTCGCGCGTTCCCTGATGAAAGACTGATCCGGCAAAATGACTGAATCCGCCAATCATTCCATATACTTCGTTCCGGGTCTGCAGCGCGGCCTCCGGGTGCTCGAAATCCTTGGCGCGGCGGCAGAACCAATGTCGTTGAGCGAGATCGCCCGCAAGATGGAACTCAGCCGTTCGTCGACATTCCGGCTGGTCTACACGCTGCGCTACATGGGCTTCATCAAGGAAGCCGAACAGAAGAACACCTTCACGCTGGGGGCGCGGGTTCTGAACCTGGGTTTTGCCTATCTCAATCAGCAGCCGGTCACAACCATCGCCCGCCCGCATCTGTCCGCACTCCGGGACAAGACCGGGGTCAGCGCCCATCTTAGTGTGCTGGAAGGCCAACATGTGCTGTATCTTGGCAGCCATCAGGCGCGGACCGGGTTCGTGTCGAACATGGTGACCGGCACGCGATCCGACGCCTATGCGTCGGCCATCGGCTGGTGCCTTCTGTCGTCGCTCAGCGATGCGGAGCTTGCAGCCTTCTGCGACGGGCTGGAAATGCGGGCAAAGACCGCGCACACGCCGACCAGTCCCGCCGAACTCAAGGCGCGGGTCGATCAGGTGCGCGCCGATGGCTATGTCTTTTCGCGCGGGTTTCACGAACCCGGTGGTTCCAGCATCGCGGTGCCGGTGCGTGACAACAGCGGCAAGGTCGTGGCCTGCGTCAATATCTCCGGTCCCGACAGCGGTTTCGATTTCGACCGGATCGACACATTCTATGTGCCGGAAACACAGGCGACCGCGCTGCGCATCTCGCGCGAGCTGGGGTATGGGGGACCAGCCTAGCATGATGGATCACTGCAGCCCAAGGATGCTGCGCGCGTCCTGCGGTGTTGCAAGGGTGCCGCCCAGACCGGTGATACTGCCAACGGACTTTTCCACCAGCTGCGCGTTCGAACGGCAATATTCCCCTCTCGCGATATAGGCGGTGTCCTCCATTCCGATCCGGCAATGCCCGCCCAGCAGGAAGGCCTGCGCCAGCATCGGAAAGGCCATGCGACCAATACCGAAGCCCACCCATTCCGTGCCCTCGGGCAACTGACCGACGCGAAAGCCATGGTTACGGGGTTGGCCATCGCCCCGAAGCGCACACCCAGCACCATCAGCGGGGTCTTGATGACACCGCGGCTAATGAAATCCTTCAGCATGTGCAAATCACCCGAGTCGAATATCTCGACCTCTGGCTTGACGCCCGCCCCATAGATGCATTCGGCGATTTGCTGATGATGGCCGAAGTCAGGACGGTCTTGCGAGTCATGTCAATCCTCCATCAAATCAAGGGCGGCGCTGACCGCTGCGGCGGTCAGTTCGGCAATCCGGTCAATTTCCCCGGGCGTTGATGTATAGGCGGGTGCCAGCAAAACATGGTCGCCATCAGTGCCGTTGACGCATCCTTGCGCCGGATAGCACATCAGGCCCCGGTCAAGGGCAGTCTTCTGGATGTTCTGGGCCAGCCGCGCCGTCGCCGGGAACGGTTCCTTGCTGGCCCTGTCCCGAACCAGCTCGACACTCCAGAACAGGCCGCGCCCCCGGATGTCGCCGGTATTGGGGTGCTCCCCTAACCGAGAGAGAAGCGCTTTGCGCAGCTGTTCGCCGCGCTGGCGGACATGTTCCAGCAGATTTTCGTCCTCGATAACGTTCTGGACCGCCAGCGCCCCGGCGGTTGCGACAGCGTGCGACATATAGGTGTGACCATTCCATAGAAGACCACTGCCATCCTGGATTGCGGCGATCACCTTTTCGGCGGCCAGAACGGCGGCGATTGGCTGATACCCCGCGCCCAGTCCCTTGGCCAATGTGGTGATGTCGGCGGCGATCCCTTCCTGTTCCAGCGCGAACAGACTGCCGGTGCGGCCCATGCCGCACATCACCTCGTCGGCAATGAAAAGGACGCCATGTTCGTCGCATATCTCCCGGATACGCTTGAAATACCCTTCCGGCGGGGGTTGCGTGCCCAGAGAAGCGCCGACTACCGGCTCTGCTACGAAAGCCATGACCGTTTCCGGCCCCAGTTCGCGGATACGTTCGTCCAGAAGATTGGCCATGCGGTAGGCAAACCCGGCATCTGATTCACCGTCTTTCTGCATCCGGTAGCTATAGGCAGCGTCGATGTGACTGACCTCCAGCAGCAGGGGCTGGAACGGTGCACGCCGACCAGCATGGCCGCCGGTCGCCAGCGCGCCCAGCGTGTTGCCGTGGTAGGACGGGGCGCGGGCGATGATCTTGTGGCGGGCAGTCTCTCCGCGTTCCAGATGGTATTGCCGCGCCAGTTTCAACGCCGCTTCCATCGCTTCAGAACCGCTGCCCAGAAACATCACGCGGCCCGCCCCGGTGCCCCTTGGCGCGCGCGCAACCAGAAAGCGTGCCAGTTCTTCCGCGGGCGCGTTGGTAAAAAAGCTGGTATGCGCAAACGCAACGCGGTCGATCTGCGCCTTGAGGGCGGCGCGGACCCTCGCATTGTCATGTCCGAGGCAGGACACCGCGGCCCCCCCACAGGCATCCAGATACCGCTTGCCGTTCTGGTCGATCAGGTAATTTCCATCGCCGCCGACGACAATCGGCAGCGATGCGTTCAATAATCGATGGAGTAGGCTGGACATGGATTCTACTTTTGTCTTGTATACTAGATGATGTTTTGTATATTAAACGATGCAAGAAAACTCAAGAAGGTTCTGTCCGACTGCGGCAAACAGGGAAATCCGACTATGGGCGCGCTGACAGGGATACGGGTTATTGAGCTGTCGCAGGTTCTTGCTGCGCCTTTCTGCGGCTATCAGTTCGCACTGCTTGGTGCCGATGTCATAAAGGTCGAGCTTCCCGACACGCCTGATTGCGCACGCGGGCGGGGACCATTACCTGCGTTGAACGCCAAAGGAATTGGCCTGACCTATCAGGTTCAGGGCGGCAACAAGAAATCGCTGGCGCTGAACATCCGCACCGAACCGGGACGCGCGGCACTTCTGAAGCTGGTCGAAAACGCGGATGTCTTTCTGGAGAATTATTCGACCGGCGCGCTGGACACGCTCGGGCTTGGCTACGCAGCGCTGCGCCAGTGCAATCCGCGCATCGTCTACTGTTCCATAACCGGATACGGCGACCAAGGCCCCAAAGCATCCAAAGGGGCCTATGACAATACCATTCAGGCCGCATCTGGCGCCATCGGACAAAGCGGCGGCCACAAACCGGGCGTATCTTTCGTGGATTACGCCGCAGGCTATTCGGCCGCATTCGCGATAGCGGCGGCGCTGTTGCAGCGTGAACGCACCGGTCGGGGCTGCCATATCAGCACCTCGATGCTGGAAGTCGCCCTGTCGCTTATGGCACCGGAAGCAGCGGCACAACATATCGCACCCGAAGTTCCGAAACGCAAAGAAGCGGGGATCTCGGCCTTTGATACTGCGGATGGAACGCTGATGCTGGGGGCCTTCAAGCCATCGCAATACCGCAAGCTGGGCGCATGTCTGGCGGCGCAGGGCCATGACGTTCCGGTATTGGACCGAATAAGCGAATGGACTGACATCTGGCAGAATTCCGATACGATCCGGGTGGCTTTGCAAGACATCTTCATTCTGCGGAGTGCTGACGCATGGCAGTCGGTGCTGGAAGCTGCCGACATTCCCGCCGAACGGATTGTAACGCTGGCAGAATCCATTGCAGCACCACAGTTGGCCGCGCGCGGATATTTCGCACCATCGCCCGCCGATCCGTCAATCGCGCTGCCGCTGGCAGGGTTTCGCATGACCGAAGGCGGCGCAGAACTGCAGCGCGCCCCGCCGGTATTGGGGCGGGACAGCCGCGAAGTGCTGACAAAAGGTGGTTTAAGCGCCACCGAGATTGACGCGCTGTTCGCGGCGGGGGTTGCGAAATGACCCGCCGGTTGACCGCTGAACCTGCCTTCCGTCTGCCGGACGCACACCGCCACACCGGCGCACCTTCGGCCTGGGCCAGAATGACCAGACCGGGGCAGCCGATGCATTCCTTTCTGGAAGCGGCATTCTTTGATGATGATCGCAATCTGTGGCTGTCGGACGTACCCTATGGCCGCGTTTTCTGCATTTCACCCAAGGGCGAATGGAAGATAATGCACAAGATTGATGGCGAACCACACGCCATGCGCATCGCGCCGGACGGGCGGCACATCGCAGTGGATTACCGTCACGGGCTGATCGATCTGACCGGTCCGGACAGTTTCAAGGTGCTTCACACCGGGTTACATGACCAGCCGTTCCTCGGCCTCTCGGACATGTGCTATGGGGCAGATGGTACGCTCTGGTTCACTGATAGCGGCCGCAGTTCACTGAGCGATCCCACTGGCCGGGCCTACTGCCTGCCCCCCTCCGGGGGGTTGCGGCTGCTGCTGGATTGCGTGCCCTATTCCAACGGCATCTGCCTGTCGCCGGACGGACAATGGCTTTATGTCGCCGCAACCCGCGCCAATCAGGTGTGGCGGCTGTCGACGCGCCTGCCCGAAACCGGCCAGCCGATGGTGGGAACTTTCCTGCAACTTTCCGGCGGTTTGGGGCCGGACGGGCTGGCGACCAATACCCGCGGCTGGCTGGCAGTGGCGCAGGCGCAGGCAGGGCGTGCATATGTTTTCGACGCGCTTGGTGACCCCGTGGCCGAAATACGCCTGCCCAACGGGCTGTGGACCACCTCGGTGGCGTTCCACCCCGACAACCAGTCCCGTCTATATATCGTCGATGCACAGACGGGCAGCATCTTCACCTCTGACATTCCTGACTGACGGACCAAAGCAATGCAAAAAGAAGACCTTCATGGCTATGTGCCGGCCATCGTCACGCCCTTCAACAACAAGGGCGAAATCATGGACGACGCCTTTGCCGGACTGTTCGAATTCCTGATCAGCCGTGGTGCGACGACGATCTGCATCGCGGGCGATAACGGCGAAAGCTGGGCGCTGTCAGCGGCGGAGCGGGGCCGACTGGTGCGGCTGGCCAAGGACACCGCCAAGGACCGGGTCAAGGTGATGATGGGCATTTCTGCCCCGACCATCGACGCCGCACTGGCCTATGTGAAAGCAGCCGAAGAAAACGGTGCCGATGTGCTCTTGTCAATGCCGCAAACCTATGTGCTGAAAGCCTCGGAGGCAGAGCTTTACGCGCGTTTCGACAGGATTTCCGCCGCGACCGACAAGCCACTGGTGCTCTATAATTCGCCACGCCGCATGGGGTTTTCGCTGACCATCGACCAGACAGAAACCCTGCTCGACAACCACAATATTATCGGCATCAAGGAAAGCCAGCGCGATTTCTTTTACCACACCCATCTGTTGCAGCGGCTGGGCGACAGGATGTCGGTGATGACCGGACCGTGCCATTACATTCTGCCGAATTTCGCACTGGGGGCCAAAGGCTTTATCGCGACGGGGCCGGAATTCACCGATCTGAAACCTGCGGATATGGAAGCTGTCGGCAGGGGTGCCCCGAACGAAACATGGCGCCACGCGCACTATCAACTGACGGTGCTTTACGAATTGCTGATGGGCACCGCGACCTGGCCTGCGGCGTTCAAGGCGGCACTGAACCTGATCGGCCAGCCCTCCGGCGTGCCGCGCGATCCGGTGTTGCCCGCAACCAAGGCCGATATCGACAAGATAAAGCGGACGTTTGACCAGCTTGGGATCAGCTATTCCTGATGCGGCTGGTTCCCGATCATTCCGGGCGGATCAGACGTTCCGCACTGGTGGAATTCACCTTCGACGACGCGCCCGTCAAGGGCCATGCGGGCGAAAGCCTGGCCGTGGCGTTGATACGGGCGGGGCATCTGCATCTGCGGGATGCGCCCGAAGATGGCGCGCCGCGTGGCGCGTTTTGCTGCATGGGCCTGTGCCAGGAATGCGTAATAGGCATCGACGGGCTGGCCGTTGAAAGCTGCCGCGAAATCGTTGCCCCGGGCCTTGTCGTGACCTCGTTCAGGGGGCGGGCATGATGTTGCAAACAGACATCGCGGTAATCGGCGCGGGACCGGCCGGGGCGAATGCGGCGCTGGCGGCCGCGCGCCAGGGCTTCTCCGTGATGTTGCTGGACGAACAGCCCCTGCCCGGCGGACAGGTCTGGCGCGCCAAGAGCACCGCAATTCTTGACGCCCCGGCAACACCGGAGGGGGACGCGGGCGACCGGCTTCGCCAGTCCGTCAAGCGCAGTTCTGTCACCTATGCGGGTGATGCAAGGGTGTGGCAAATCGAACCTGTGGAAGGCGCGTGGCAGTTGCATATGCTGAAAGGGGGGCGCACTGCGCCGCTGCGCGCGCGGGCATTGGTTATCGCCACCGGCGCGCGCGAATTCGTGCAACCGGTGCCGGGCTGGACCACGCCGGGGGTGCTGGGGCTGGCCGGGGCGACTGCGCTGTTCAAGCAGGAACTGGCGCTGCCCGGAAAGCGGATCATCGTTTCGGGCACAGGTCCGCTGGTGTTTTATGTTGCCGCTGAAATCCGCCGTTTGGGCGGCGAAGTTGCCGCCGTTGTCACGCCCAACAGCCAAGGTGACTGGCTGCGCGTGCTGCCCGCCATGCTTCCACGCCCCGATCTGCTGATGCGCGGGGCGCGGTGGATTGCCGATCTGATGGCAAGTGGGGTGCCTATTCATTGGCGTCATGCGGTGACCCGGGTTGAGGGCGGAAGCCGCGTGCGCGGCGTCGGGTTCCGCAAGCTCGCCCCAGACTGGTCGCCGATTGGCACATCGCAGGGGCTGGAAGGTGACAGCCTGTGCCTTGGCAACGGATTGATCCCCGCAGTAGAGGCGGCGCAACTGGCCGGGGTGGCGCTGGCCTATCATCCCGAATTGGGTGGCTGGGTGCCCCGGCATGACGAAGACGGGGCGACAGACGTGCCGGGTGTGTTCATCTGCGGGGACAGCGCAGGCATTCGCGGTGCAGCAGCGGCAGAAATCCATGGCAGGCTCGCGGGATTATGCGCCGCGCAGCATCTGGGCGCAGACACCCGGAAGGAACGGAAACAATTGCGCCCCATCCATGCGCGTGCAGCGCGGTTCGGCACCACCATGACAGCGCTGAGCATCCCACGAGCCGGGCTGGCGCAGCTCACCACAGAAGAAACCGTTATCTGCCGCTGCGAAAGCCTGACGCGCAGTGCCATCGCGGCAGAAATTGCCGGGGGTGCCCGCAGCAGCAATGCCGTGAAATCGGGCCTGCGCGCGGGCATGGGTGCCTGTGGTGGCAAATTCTGCCAGACCACCGTAGCCCGCATGATCGCGGCTGCCGATGGCCGTGCAGAGGCCGACGTGCCACCACCCACACCCCGCCCACCGCTGCGCCCGGTGCCAGTTTCGGTGCTGGCGGGAGATTTCGAATATTCCGACCTTCCAATTCCGAAACCGGCCCCGTTATGACCCGGATTTACGACATTGCCGTGATCGGCGGCGGCATCATGGGGTGCGCTTGCGCCCTGCGCGTGGCCGAGGGTGGCATGCTGCCCATTGTGCTGGATCAGGGCGATTTGGGACAGGGCGCCTCTGGGGTGAATGCTGGTACACTCAGCCTCCAGATCAAGCGCGTCAGACTTATGCCCTATGCACTGAAGGGCCATCACGAGTGGGCGCGCATGGGCAATGCCGTGGGTTTTCACAAGACCGGCGGATACACACTGGCGTTCACTGAACACGAGGCGGAGCTGCTGTATGAACGTCAGCGGCTAAAGGCAGAAGCGGGCGCGCCGATCAGTTTTGTGTCGGCACAAACGTTGCGGAAGGCCGAGCCGGGCCTTACGCAAAAGGTGGTGGCCGCAAGCTATTGCCCCGAGGATGGCTATGCCAATTCCTCGCTTACCGGGCAGTATTATCGTCGGCGGTTACAGGACCAGTCAATTTCCTATCATGAGCGCTGCCCGGTGACGGCGGTTGATCATGACAGCAACGGTTTCACCCTCGCCACGCCTATCGGCCCGGTCCGGGCGCGGCGGTTGTTGCTGGCTGCCGGGGCCTGGCTCAGGCCGGTCGCGGCACTGTTGGGCGTTGATCTGCCGGTGCGCGCACGGGTCAACACCGTTTCGGTGACCGGGCGGATGCCGCCACTGGTTTCAACCGTGATCGGCCATGCCACCGGCCTTTTGACCATGAAACAGAAAGCTAACGGCACGGTACTGGTGGGCGGTGGCTGGCAGGGGCGCGGCACCCCGCAGGCGGGGCGCGGGCAAGTGACTGCGGAAACCGTAGTGCCCAATCTGGCACTGGCGCAATATGCGCTGCCGGGTCTTGGCAACGCACGGGTTTTGCGCAGCTGGACCGGGTTCGAGGCCAATGTGCCCGATTTCTACCCGCTTGCAGGGGCGTTGCCGGGGGTGGAAAACGCCTTCGTTCTGGGCTGTGTGCGTGGCGGTTACACCATTGGTCCCTATATCGGCCGACTGATGGGCGATTTCATTCTAAGCCGGGAACCGGAACTGCCCCTGTTCGACCCCGCCCGCAACTTCGATGAGGAAGCCACATGAACCCGAGTTCAACTGACCCCGCCCGTCTGGACGGCAAACTTGCCATTGTCACCGGCGGCGGCAGCGGCATTGGGGCGGCCACCGCAAAGGTCTTTGCCGCTGCGGGCGCGACCGTCATTGTCACTGGCCGCCGACTGGAACCGCTGCAGCGGGTAGCAGAAGACATCGGCGGGCATGCCATCGCCTGCGATGTTTCGGATCAGGCACAGGTCAAAGCGATGTTTGCCAAAGCGCGGACGATCACCGGCAAGGTGGATGTGCTGCTTAATAACGCTGGTGGTCCCGGCCCGATTGCACCGGTCGCCGACGTGGATATGGACGATTGGGTCGCCTGCATGAATATCAACCTTGTGGGCGCAATGTATTGCCTGCAGGAAGCCGCGCGGATCATGTCAACGCAGGGCTCCGGCTCGATTATCAACATGTCGTCGTTGATGGGCATTCAGGGCTATGCGATGCGGTCGGCCTATGTGGCGTCCAAATTTGCGCTGATCGGCATCACAGAAACCATGGCGCGTGAACTCGGACCGGTGGGCGTGCGGGTGAATGCGCTGTTGCCCGGCGCGGTATCGGGCGAAAACATGGACCGCATCCTTGCCCGCCGCGCCAAGGCCGAGGGGCGCCCGGTTGAGGAGATCGTGCGCCAGAACTACACCGATGTGGCGGCGCTAAGGCGCTGGGTCGCGCCCGAAGAAGTGGGGCGCGCAGCGCTCTACTACGCCTCGGATCTCAGTTCGGCGATCACCGGCGACAAGATGAAGGTTGATTGCGGGCGGTTCTGAGTCCGGGCGTTCACCTGATCAACAACCGGGTCAGGCCGGGTGTCGCGCGCGCGGGCTTTCATCCATCTGCGCGATCAGGTGATCAAGTAATTGCGCTGTGCATTTGCGCCGCGTTTCCGCATGATCGGGCGCGTCCCATAGGTTCTTCACCTGATCGGGATCGCGTCGACGGTCATACAGTTCGCCCCAGGATTCACCCCCGGGAACCCTCAGCGCCCAGTCGTCGGTGACAAGTGAACGTATGCGCGCCGGTGCTGAATACCCGAAGCGCATATTTGCATCATTATATTCGATCAGCAGCGATGCCCGCGCCAGGGAACGGTCCCCCTGAAGTTCGGCAAGGAAGGAACGGCCCTGCATACCGGCATACGGCAGCAAACCCGCCCGCGCGAGGATAGAGGGGGCAATGTCAACAGTGGACGCAAGTGCGTCGTTACGCGCGACTAGCTGCGAAAGATCAGGGTCGTTCCAGATCAACGGCACGCGATTTATCGAATCGCGCATCCACGGACCCTTGAGCAGCAAGTCACTGTCGCCAAGGTAATCACCATGGTCTGACGTGAAGATCACGACTGTCCTGTCGCGGCGGCCACTCTCCTCAAGCGCCGACAGGATTGCCCCCACCGCATCGTCAATCATCGCGATCATCCCGGCGGTCAGCGCCATAGCCTCGCGGAGGTGCTGTTCCCGCGCCATAAAGGCGAAGGTGCGCGCGTCGGGTGCGCGCCCTGCCACAAAGTCTTCGTATAGTGCCATTAGCGGCGGTGGCGGTGCCACGTGGTCGGCAAAACGTGGCCCCAACGCGAACTGATCCGGGTTGTACATGTCCCAGTAACGGCCGGGCGGGTTGAACGGGTGATGCGGGTCAGGGAAGGAGACAAAGGTAAAGAGCGGGTCTTCGTTATCTGCATTCGCCTGCAAATGCCGCACCGCGCTGTCACGGATATACGCCGTTGGATAGGCGTCTTCCGGAATATCGGTGCGTAATGCCTGAGGACAGGTATAGTTATGCGGAAGTTGCCGCAGCGGGTTCTCTGCAGCATTCGGATAGTTGCGGCGCAACCATTGGCGATAATGGCCGCTGGCTTCTGTCCCGTGCCGGGTCACCATGTCGATATGGTCAAATCCGTAATACGGAAGCGGCAGATCATAGTTTTCCGTCCCGGAATACCGTGACGGCTGTTCATGGCCATAGGCGGTAAAATCGGTCTTCCACGCTTCTGCGATCGACCCTGTCTTTCCCTTGGGAGCAACAGTCTTGTCAATCATCGGCTGCAAATGCGACTTGCCGACCGATGCTGTCTGATATCCCGCCGCCCGCAACACGTCCACGAATGTATTTGCCGTCAACGGAAGGTGACAGCCATTATAGCGCAAGCCGTGGACACTGGGATAGCGCCCGGTCATGAAACTGGCGCGGTTTGGCATGCAAACAGGCGATGCAACAAAATATTGCCCGAATGAAGTGCCGCCTTGTGCGAGAGAGTCTATATGCGGGGTTCGCAGGACAGAATGGCCGTTACATCCAAGCCAGTCCCAGCGGTGCTGATCGGTCATGATGACAAGAAAATCCGGACGGTCGCTCATCTGTGGGCTTCTCCTTTATTCCTGCAAGCCTTGCTGCCGGTCGTGGTGCTGCCCTGCGTCCTTGTCCCGCGACAGCGGGCGGCCAAAGGGGCCTGCCTGAACGTCATTCACCGCATGCCGATTGATGATAACGGCTTCGGTACTGCGCATCGGCATTTACCCGTTCGCATCGTGGACCAAGGTATTTCAGCCTTGCAGATGTACGCACGGCCGCAGCGCGGCGCATTCGGACATCTGGTCAGGCCGGGTCCGACGCACCCCCCGCCGAAAGGGTTTCCGCAACCTTTTTCCGGCGTGCGACCAGTACATGCGCGCCGATCACGACAAGACCCAATACCGTCGCCACCGAGTAGATAAGCGGATCATACATAAATATACCGATAGCAATGACGATGCGCAGGACAACCTGCCATGGTGCAAGCCGCGCAAGGTCATAGCGTGCAAGCGCGCTTGCAAGAAGATACAGCGCCACCAACAAACGTGCCATCAGCGCGATAAGGTGTGGCCAATGAATCTGTCCATCATGCCCCGGCAGGAATATTGTCGCACCGGATGCCGAGGGGTCAATCACTGCCTGCGGAATAAGCAGTAACTCGGGGTAGAACGCGAAGATGAACGGGACAACAAACATCATCACACCGGCCCTGAGTGCGGCAAAACTCGTCATGATCGGATCTGCTTTGGTAATCGACGCAGCCGCATAGGCCGCCAGGGCAACCGGCGGCGTGATTGCCGACGCGGCAGCGAAGTAGAATATGAACATGTTCGCTGTGAATGTTGACAGACCAAGGCCCACCAGAACCGGCCCCATAAGAAGTGAGACGTTGATGAACGCCGGTGCCGCGGGCATACCCATACCAAGCAGAATTGCCAGCAACATCGTTGCGATCAACGCGACAAACTGGAACACCCCTGCGCCTGCTTCGCCAAGATTCATGGAGTTGAGCCATTGAAGCACATCCACCGAAAGGTAGAACGGCATTCCGGTTAGTTTCAGGCAGAAGTCAATGATGGTGACCACCAGGAACATCAGGTAGAGCGTTGCAATAAGCGTCCCCGCCTCTGCAAGGGCGTCGACCAGTTTGCGTGGCGTTTTGCGCACCGTGGGGTCCAGAAACAACAGGCCCATCAACAGCATTACGGCCCACCAGCCAGCGCCACCTACATCGCCCGCCGCATTCTGGATCAGTTGGAACCCCCAGGGAAGGTTTCGTCCGATACACCCCGTGTTCGACATCGCCTGCTCGACACCAAAGAGAGTACCGAGCCAGCCGCAGCCGATGGATTCCTTGCTGGTAAGAAGCAACACGGTAATCAGGCTGATCGGTGCAAAAATCATGACAAGGTTCAGCTTGTCCTGTCGCGTCATGCGCATATCTTCGGAGAACCCGCCAACAGCCTGAATGCCTTGCTTGCGTGCCTGAAACACGACGGTCAGGAACAGGCATATGAAAAAAGCAAGCGCAGGGATCACCGCAGCTTTGATCACGTCGGCATAGGGAACCGCCGCCATTGACGCAAGAACGAAGGCCGCCACACCCATGACCGGCGGCATGATTGTCCCACCCGAAGATGCGGCCGCCTCGACGCCACCTGCGAAAACCCTGGAGAACCCGCGTTGCAGCATCATCGGGATCGTCAACCTGCCCGTTGAGAGGACATTCACGATCGGCCCACCAGAGATAGTTCCGAACAGCGCCGACGAAACGACAGCGGCATGCGCGGGACCGCCACGAAGATTACGGGTCACGCGCATGGCAAGCTTGAGCAGGGACTGACCGCCAGCAGAAATGCCGAACAGCGCCCCAAGAATAAGGTAGGGGAAAATATCGTTGAGAATGATACTCATGAAACGGCCAAGCAACCCGGAAGCATTGTTCGTCAGAATTCCCTGAACGCGGGAATATCCGTCCGCAAGTGTCCGTGGCTCGCTACCCAGACGGGTGACAAGATATTTGTTGATGCCCGTATCACCGTAGAAATACCAGATCGCGATGGTCAGGAATGACCACGCAACGACCAGGATCGCAACAAGAACCAGCGGCAGCCCCCAGACCTTGACCGTGTAAGCCAGAAACACGGCAATCGCGAAACCCACCACAGGAACCAGCCACGGCCCGAGGGTGTTCAGACATCTGGGGTTGTCAACTGTCGACGGGGCGGGCAAACCAAGCAGCAGCGCGTTTTCACGCTCGATCTCCAGGCTTCGCGCGATCATTCGCGCCCGGTCACCGGTGATCTGATCAATGACACAAACAGCTGAAATTTCAGATAGGTAGCTTAGGGATATGATGATCGTCACCACAACAAGAAGCGCATCAAACGCGTAATGCAGTGTGTTCCCGCGACTCCCCTCAGCGGCTTGGCGCTTGCATGCCTGATTTAATGCGACGATGAGCATCATCACAACGAACGCAATCGGATAGAAGTACTCATAGGGAAAGCGCCGGATCGATATCCACGGCAGGCCGGTGACAGACCTGATTGCCTGATCCAGGCCCGGAATGCCCGGCATCGCGTTAAACAGCCCTATGACGATGAAAGCGAAGGCGAGCAAGTAACATGCGCGCGCCAGGAGCGGGCGCTCCTGCGCCGCCGCATTCTGAGAGCTATTGGCCATGATCTACCTATGATCTCTGCTGTTGGTGAGGAGATGCCGCAGGAGACCCTCCTGCGGCCATCCGGTTCAGGGTTTGGCGCAATCGGGAACCGTGTATCCGGCTTCCTCCCACGCGACGACAGCGGCGGGATGATAGGTCAGTGGCACGTTCCCGCACATGCCCGTAAACTCCAGGTCGACATGACCCAGATTGACATAGCGCATGTAAGGTGCCCTGTTCTTGAAGGTATCCACATTATCAAGCATCAGGCGCGTCAGGGCACCGGCCATTTCGTCGCTCATGGACGCATTGACCACGATTGCGCCGGTGGACATGGGGCTTCGCCAGTATTCGTCATCTGAACTGATGGTCAAACCGCTCTGCGTTGGTATATCCGCAAGGGGGACCATGAAACCGGCTGTGCCGGGGCTGGCCAGATAGTTCTGGAACGCTTCGCTTTCATACGCGTCGCGCGGAACCGAATACAACGTGATGGCACCAGCCGCCGACGCTTGCGTGATGCGTTCATCAGCAGGAAGGTAGATCGGCAGAACCGCAGCTTCGCCTGTTCCGTCTGCAAACATGTTGCCGACCTGCCCCCAGTTCGCCTGAATGCCCGTATAGCCGGAGCCATCCTCAAGACCGGCAATCAGCTGGATCATGGCGCGTGCATTGGCCAGCGCACCACCCGAGGGCGGACCGTTCAGAACACGCCGCCCTTCCAGCGCGTGCCAGCCGTCTACCGCCGAACTGTCATAAGAATATAGGCCAATCGCGCCAAATCCGAATGTGAAAAGGGCGCGAACATCATTCACAAGTTCCGTGCCCTGTTCGGCGCCGACATTGGCGTAGGGCCCGGCACCACGGGACAGCATAAACGGGGCAACCAATGGCACGGGCGCAACATCGGTCGTCCCGCGCGCAACATTCAGCAGCGAATCCGTCAGCGTTTGACCATCCTGGATCTGGAAGTTTGCAATCCCCGTGCTGGCGGCAAGTTCTCCCAGCGTCATCACGGTGGTCAGGATGGAACTGCCGGGGGTGGGCCCTTCTGCGGAAAGGGTGACCTGAGCCTGCGCGCCAGCTCCTGTCAGCATGGTTAAAGTGGCACCAATGATGTATCTTTTCATTTTCTCTCCTCCCTACCGGTTTCCAGGGCCGGTACTATCGACCTATGCGCATGCGCATTCGGTCAGTTACCCGCGCTCCACCATGGCAGAGCAAACGGAAATGGACTTGCCCAGACGTATGACCATAAGATCATGCGCAACCATGACCGGCTGGCGGTAGGTCTCTGCCATCTCGGCAAGCATATCTTCCAGCAACGGCGGGTTCGGCCCCATCAGCACCACATGTGTCAATATGGCGAGGTGCGGGCGCACACTGTCAAAGACCTGCCCTACCTCCCGCGGTGTGATGTGATGCTCCAGCACTGTGCGTGTGTGGCTATGGCGCTCCAGTGTTTCCGGGCGGGCCATGGCAACCTCATGAATCAGCACGTCAGCGCCTTGCGCCTGCCGGACAAGGTTTTCCGAATAGCGCGTGTCATGAGAATGCACGAGAACCCGGCCCCCGAATTCAACGCGAAAACCAAACGCCGGTTTGACGAATTCGCCGTGATCCACCTCTATCGCGGTTATCTTCAGCCCGCACTCATCGAAAACGACACCTTCGCTGAACTCGGTAACCGCCACCTGATGGCAGTCCTCGGTGATTTCATTGTCAGCAACCCGGATTTTTCGATCTGCGGCGGTGAACGTCCACAATCCTTCAACCACACTGCGCACACCCTCTGGTCCAGAAACGCGCAACTGCGTCTGGCGGCCACCCCAGGATGCGGGAAGCGCCCCGGTCATCAGCAGGTCAGGCAACCCGGCGTAATGGTCCGAATGAAAATGGGAAAAGATAACCGCATCGATAGATCCGATCGGGATGCCAATTTCCGAAAGCCGGAGAACTGTGCCGCGACCGCAATCAAGCAGCACGCGGCGCCCTCCCGCCTCAATGAGCGTGGATGTTCCAAAGCGCTGCATACTCGGCAATGGCGTGCCGGTCCCCAGAAGCGTGACCTTCATCACTGATTCCCCCCAGCGAATGGTTCATTCTGTTATTTGATATAAATTAAATTTGTTATATGCAATAACTTTTTTAGTTGCAGTCTTTGAGGTCAGAAGGCATTATAGAAATCGCATCAGGTGCCAGCGTCGAGAAGGAAAACCCATGCCTACTGCTTCACCGGCAGACGATAGCAGCGTGATCAAGGACGACTTCGGGAACCCAGGTAATTCGTTGGAAGCATTCCTGGGTTACAACCTGAAACGTGCGTTCAATGCTATTCACGCCAATCTCATGCTGACATTGCGCGCGTTCGACCTGCGCATGGTGACCTACTCTGCCCTCGTGGTCGTGGTGGAACGCGCTGGCCTGCGGCAGTCGCAACTGGCCGACGCGCTGGGAATAGAACGCGCCAATACGGTTGCAATCGTGGATGAGCTTGTGAACCGCGGGCTGATATCGCGCGAGCGCACGCCAGCGGACCGCCGGGCCTACGCGCTGATCCCGACCAGTGCGGGGCGCGACCTCTGCGCCAGGGCGATGGCTGCCGACCGCGCTTGCGAAGCGCAGATAAAAGCATGCCTCACGCAAGAAGGCGTGCGGCGCCTGATTGCAGATCTCGGGCGCATCGAAGAAGCAGCACAGATTGTCCTTGAAGCGCGCACAAAGAACTGAACCGGACAGTAAACTAGGGGTTCTGCGAATTTATTTTAACCTGGCACCTGCCCCGAACGCCGCTGACAGGTCAGGTTCACAGATGTGTCTGTGCCCGGGTAACGCTGACAGATGTTCCCCAGTTCCTGCAAGCCCCGGCCAGCCCCGCCGGGAGCGGCGCATCAGTATAGAATTCGTCCATCTGCGCAAGTGAACCAATCCGGGCAGGCGCGCGGCGGCGAAATTTGGACTGGTCTGCCACCAGAAAACTGCGCCGCGCCTGTTTCAGAATAGTCTGGCTGACGCCGACTTCCTGAATGTCGAAATCCAGCATGTCGCCGTCATCATCCAGCGCAGAGCAACCTATCACGGCCAGATCGAACTTGAATTGCTGTATCGCATGGGTCGTGACCGTTCCGACCAGCCCGCCATCGACCCGCCGCAACAGCCCGCCCACCACAATGATTTCGCAGTTCGGATTATCGACAAGGATATTCGCCACGTTCAGATTGTTGGTCAGCACCATGATGTCGCGATGGCCCAGCAAGGCGCGGGCCACGGCCTCTGTCGTGGTTCCGATGTTCAGAAACAGTGAACACCCGTTGGGAATGTTACGCGCCGCCGCTTCCGCAATTGCCGCTTTTCCGACTTCGTTCAGGTCGCGCCGGTCCTGATAGCCGATATTGGCCACAGTCGAAGGCAGGATCGCGCCCCCATGCACGCGCTGCAGTTTTCCCTGTTCCGCCAGTTCCGAAAGGTCGCGGCGGATGGTCTGAAGCGTAACGCCGAAATGTGCGGCCAGACCGTCCACTGCAACGCGCCCGTCGCGGCGCGCGATGATCTGAATGTCGCGCAGGCGTTCGGACTGGGACAAGAGGATTCTCCTTCAACCGCTGTGATTCGCACCTGCGCACGGGATCGCGCATGCTGCCCTGTAGCGATCCTTACCAGCCCAGATGTTCGTTTCAAGGATTATTTGAACAACACGATCACAAGCTATAGAACAAAAGCAAAACAAAAGGCTTTGATTTTTTCGTTCTCAAAAAAACGAATATATTTTCGCATCAATCGAAAAATACTTGCGCGGGATCGCTGCGCGCGCATAGTCTGCCTGACGTCAGGATTTTACGCTTCGGGAGGGCGCATGGCGCAAGCCAGTGAACAGAAACCCACAGTTGAAACCACCCATGATCTGCTGATCATAGGCGGTGGGATCAATGGCTGTGGTATCGCACGCGACGCTGCCGGGCGTGGCCTGTCGGTCGTGTTGTGCGAAAAGGCCGATCTTGCTGGCGCCACATCATCAGCGTCGACCAAACTGTTCCACGGCGGTTTGCGCTATCTGGAATATTTTGAATTCCGTCTGGTCCGCGAGGCATTGATCGAACGCGAAACCTTGTTACGTGCCATGCCGCATATTTCCTGGCCTATGCGGTTCGTGTTGCCCTACCACAAGGATATGCGGTTCGAAAGCGACACGCCCACGTCAAAACTTCTGTCGCTGTTCATGCCATGGATGAAGGGACGCCGCCCTGCCTGGCTGATCCGGCTGGGGTTGTTTCTGTATGACAATCTTGGCGGCCGCAAGATCCTTCCGGCCACATCAACCCTGTCGCTGAAAGACCAGCCAGAGGGCGCGCCGCTGCAGGCGCGGTTCGAAAAAGCCTATGAATATTCCGATTGCTGGGTCGAGGATTCGCGTCTGGTGATACTGAACGCCCGCGACGCGGAATCGCGCGGCGCACAGGTTCTGACCCGGACTGAAGTTGTCTCCGCTGCTGTGCAGCCGGATGGAACATGGCAGATTACGGTCAAAACCGAAGATGAAACGAAAACAATCCGCGCAAAAATGCTGGTCAATGCTGCCGGTCCATGGGTGGGCGATGTGATCCATGACAAGCTGCGCCTGAACAGCCGCGAAAATGTGCGTCTGGTGCGGGGCAGCCATATTGTGACGCGCAAACTTTATGACCATGACAAATGCTATTTCTTTCAGGGCGCGGATGGGCGGATCATCTTCGCCATCCCCTATGAACAGGATTTCACCCTGATCGGCACAACCGATGCTGAACATGACGACCCGTCGCGGGCCCCATTCTGCACGGAGGAGGAACGCGATTACCTTTGCGCCTTTGCCAGCCAGTATTTCGAACGGCCGGTGACACGGGATGACGTGGTGTGGTCCTATTCCGGTGTGCGCCCGCTTTATGATGATGGCGCAAGTTCCGCCACAGCTGCGACACGCGATTACACACTCAAGGTGGACCGGTCGGTGGGTGCACCGGTGCTGAATATATTTGGTGGTAAGATCACTACCTACCGGCGGCTGGCCGAAGCCGCGCTGGAACATATCGGCACTGTACTGCCACTTGCGAAGGGGAAATGGACAGCCGGAGTGCCACTTCCGGGCGGGGATTTCGCGCATGATGGCGGCGCGCAACTGGTCGCGGATCTGCACCGCGATTACCCGTTCCTGACTGATTTCTGGGTGCGGCGGCTGGTGCGCGCCTATGGCACGGAAGCGCGCACCATTCTGGGGCAGGCCAGGTCAGCCGGTGATCTGGGCCATGACTTCGGGGCAACCTTGACCGAAGCAGAAGTTATCTGGCTGATGACACGTGAATATGCCCGCCACGCGGAGGATGTGCTGTGGCGGCGCTCGAAACTGGGCCTGCGGCTGGATGAGGACCAGACCGCGAAGCTGGAGGCGTGGATGGCCCGCAATGTTGCGGAAGTATTGCGCGCGGCAGAATAAGCCGCGCTTAAGGGAGGAGGAACTATGTCGCTTGTATTGGAAGGCGTCTCGAAGGTGGTGGAGGGGCAGACACATATCTACCCCACCGACCTGACGCTGGAGGGCGGCACGATGAATGTGCTGCTTGGCCCCACATTGTCAGGCAAGACCACGCTGATGCGGCTGATGGCGGGCCTTGATGCACCTGCGACCGGGCGCATTCTGTGGAAAGGTCACGACGTCACGGGCCAGCGCGTGCAGGACCGCAAGGTGGCGATGGTCTATCAGCAGTTCATAAATTACCCGTCAATGACAGTCTATGACAACATCGCGTCACCCATGAAGCTGATGGGCGTTTCGCGCGCAGAACTGGACCGCAAAGTCCGCGAGGCGGCGGAACTGATGCAGTTGACGCCCATGCTTGACCGCAAACCGCTGGAACTTTCGGGCGGGCAGCAACAGCGCTGTGCGCTGGCGCGCGCACTGGTCAAGGATGCCGGGCTGGTGCTGCTGGATGAGCCGCTGGCGAATCTGGATTACAAGCTGCGCGAGGAGCTGCGTGCAGAAATCCCGCGCATATTCGAAGAATCCGGCGCGATTTTCGTCTATGCCACGACCGAACCGGAAGAGGCGCTTTTGCTGGGCGGAAATGTCGCGACCATGTGGCAGGGGGAAATCACCCAGTTCGGCCCCACACCGCAGGTCTACCGCCAGCCGAAGGATGCAACCACTGCGCGGGTCTTCTCGGACCCGCCGATGAATTTCACCAGCATCGTCAAGGCGGGTGACCGGATCAGTTTCGGCGATGGGCAAAGCGCTGCGGCCACGGGCGCGCTGGCCGGGCTGCCCGATGGCACCTTCACTGCCGGGTTCCGCCCTGATCATCTGCATCTGTCCGCACAAGGCAGTGGCGGGCTGCATTTCAGATGCACCCTGCGCGTGACCGAGATCACAGGATCGGAAACCTTCATGCATCTTGACCATGCGGGTGACCGCTGGGTGGGACTGATGCATGGGGTACACCATCTGGAATTCGGCACCCCGATCGACATCTGGCTGGATGCTGCCCATGTCTATGTCTTTGCACAAAGCGGGCATCTGATAGCGCCGGCCAGCTACACGGCTGCGGCCTGAGGGAGGGGGGGAGAAAATGGCACAAATCACACTCGATAATCTGGCGCATTCCTATCTGCCCAATCCGCGATCAGAAGATGACTTCGCCCTCAAGCAACTGGACCATGTCTGGAATGACGGCGAGGCCTATGCACTTCTGGGGGCGTCCGGCTGCGGAAAATCCACGCTTCTGAACATTATTTCGGGCCTGCTGGTGCCCTCGCGCGGGCGTATCCTGTTTGGTGAACAGGATGTGACACATCAGGACACGGTCGCGCGCAATATTGCGCAGGTTTTCCAGTTTCCGGTCGTCTATGACACGATGAGTGTCGGCGACAACCTGGCCTTTCCGCTGCGCAATCGCGGCATGGACCCGGCCTATATTGCCGCGCGGGTGCAGAAGATCGCCGCGATGACCGGCATGGAAGATATCCTGCGGCGCAAGGCGCGCGGGCTGACCGCAGACACGAAGCAGAAGATCAGCCTTGGGCGTGGCATGGTCCGCGAGGACGTGAACGCCATCCTGTTCGACGAACCGCTGACCGTGATCGACCCACATATGAAATGGGAATTGCGCACGCAGCTGAAAGCGCTGCACAACGAATTCGGGCACACCATGATCTATGTGACCCATGATCAGACCGAGGCGCTGACCTTCGCCGACAAGGTTGCGGTCATGCATGACGGGCGCGTCGTCCAGCTTGGCACACCGGAGGAATTGTTCGATACGCCGGAACATACCTTTGTGGGCTATTTCATCGGTTCCCCCGGCATGAACCTGATTGACGCCGAAGTGTCCGGCAGCGTTGCCCATTGCGCGGGCCATGCCGTGCCGTTGGGCGGCAGCTACAAGGCATTGCAAGGCCGCGTGCAGATCGGGATACGTCCTGAATTCGTGACGCTGGCAAGTGGCAATGACGGGCTTCCCGTCACCATCAAGCGCATTGAGGATGTGGGGCGTCATCAGATCCTGCGTGCTGAATTCGCAGGCAAGCCGGTCAATGCCGTGCTGCCCGAAGGCATGCCCGTTCCCGCGGATGCCAACCGCCTGATTTTCGCGCCCGAGCGGGTCAATGTCTATGTGGATGATTGGCGCGTCGCACCGCTGCATTCGGTTGCCACCCCTGCAAGAGAGGCCGTGTGATGGACAAGGTGCAAAACAACAAGGCGTGGTTTCTGGTACTGCCAGTGCTGGTACTGGTCGCCTTTTCTGCTGTCATCCCGCTGATGACAGTGGTGAATTATTCGGTTCAGGACACGTTCGGCAACAATGTGTTCTTCTGGGAAGGGCTTGGCTGGTTCAAGGACGTTCTGACCTCGGACCGGGTGCATGCCGCCTTTGGTCGCCAGCTTGCATTTTCCGGTATCATCCTTGCCATCCAGATCCCGCTTGGCATTGCGATTGCCATCTGCATGCCCAAGCGCGGGTTCTGGGCCTCGGTCTGTCTGGTGCTGATGGCGCTGCCGCTGCTCATTCCATGGAATGTTGTCGGCACGATCTGGCAGATTCTGGGGCGCAGCGATATCGGTCTGGTGGGCTATGCGCTTGATCAGATCGGCATCACCTGGAACTATGCGCGCAATCCGGTGCATGCTTGGGTGACGGTCGTGATCATGGATGTCTGGCACTGGACATCGCTTGTGGCGCTTCTTGCCTATGCCGGGCTGCAATCCATTCCGCAGGCGTATTATCAGGCCGCCAAGATCGATCAGGCCAGCCGCTGGAAGGTGTTCCGCTATATCGAACTGCCCAAGATGCAGGGCGTGCTGCTGATCGCGATCCTGCTGCGCTTCATGGACAGTTTCATGATCTATACGGAGCCATTCGTGGTAACCGGGGGTGGGCCGGGCAGTGCCACCAGTTTCCTGTCGATTGATCTGGTGAAAATGGCGCTGGGGCAGTTCGACCTTGGCCCGGCGGCGGCATTCTCGATCATGTATTTCCTTGTGATCCTGCTGGTCTCTTGGGTGTTCTACACCGTGATGACCAATCTTGACAAAACGGAGGGCCGGTAAATGGCAGTCACGACCGACACCTACATGCCCACCAGACGCAGAATTGCCATGCCCCGGGTGAAGGCCCGCCATGTGGTAATGGTGATCTACCTGCTGTTCATGCTGATCCCGATCTACTGGCTGGTGAAAATGAGTTTCCAGACAAACCGGGAAATCCTTGGCGGGTTCACGCTCTGGCCACATAACCCGACGCTTAACAATTACCGCGTCATCCTGACTGATGCGTCCTGGTACATGGGCTATGTGAATTCCATCACCTATGTGGTGATGAACACGGTCCTGTCGCTGGCTGTCGCACTTCCTGCCGCCTATGCCTTCTCACGCTACCGGTTTCTGGGCGACAAGCATCTGTTCTTCTGGCTGCTGACAAACCGGATGGCCCCGCCAGCGGTGTTCGCCCTGCCCTTCTTCCAGCTTTATTCATCGGTGGGGTTGTTTGACACCCATATTGCGGTGGCCCTTGCGCATACGCTGTTCAACGTGCCGCTTGCCGTCTGGATTCTGGAAGGGTTCATGCGTGGTGTACCCAAGGAAATCGATGAAACCGCCTATATCGACGGCTATTCCTTCCCGCGCTTCTTCATCAGGATCTTCATGCCATTGATCGCAAGTGGCATCGGGGTGGCGGCGTTCTTCTGCTTCATGTTCTCCTGGGTGGAACTGCTGTTGTCGCGCACACTGACGGCAGTGGCTGCGCAGCCCATCGCCTCTATCATGACGCGCACGGTTTCGGCCTCTGGCCTTGATTGGGGGGTGCTCTGCGCCGCCGGGGTGCTGACCATCATTCCCGGCGCGCTGGTGATCTATTTTGTCCGCAACTACATCGCCAAGGGCTTTGCCCTGGGCCGCGTTTAAGGGGGAAAGCCCATGAATCTTAACTGGATGGCATGGACCGGGCCGACCGCAATCTTCTTCATCGTGATTGCCTGCCTGCTTCTGATCTTCACCTTCCTCGGGATCAGATACCCCGAAACCCCGCGGCGCGGCATTCTGACAATCGAGACGACGCGCGGGGACAGGTTGTTCATCACGCTTCTGGGGTCGGCCTTCATCAATGCGGGCTGGCTGGCAATAAGCGGTCTGCCGCAATGGTGGGCCCTGGGAATTTGCGCGCTTTACGCCGCAGCGGTGTTCCGCTGGGTGTGAGAGTGCGCAAGTAAGCGCGTGCCGGACCACAGGGAGTGAGGCCCGAGGGCGGCCCGGACACGCAGGACTGAAAACGAAGGTTCAATCCATGGGAGGATATAACATGAACCGACTGCTAAGGACATCAACCGCGCTGGCAATGGCGCTTACGGTGACGGGAAGTCCGGCATTCGCCGATATGGACGCCGCCATCGCATTTCTTGACGAACATATAGGCGAGATGTCGGTCCTGACCCGCGAGGAACAGGAAGCGGAACTGCAATGGTTCATCGAAGCAGCAGAGCCGTTTCAGGGCATGACCATCAATGTCGTATCCGAAACCCTGACAACGCATGAATGGGAAGCCAGCGTTCTGGCCCCTGCCTTCAGCGCCATGACGGGTATCAACGTGACCCATACGCTGATCAGTGAAGGCGATGTGGTCGAACGCCTGCAAACGCAGCTGCAGACCGGCGAAAACGTCTTTGACATGTATATCAACGACGCAGACCTGATCGGCACCCACTGGCGCTACCAACAGACCCGCAACCTGACCGACTGGATGGCCGGCGATGGCGCATCTGTCACCAATCCCGGCCTGGATCTGGATGACTTCATCGGAACCAGCATGGCCACCGGGCCGGATGGGAAGCTGTATCAACTGCCCGTGCAGCAATTCGCGAACCTTTACTGGTTCCGGTATGACTGGTTCAACGACCCTGAAATTCAGGCAGAGTTCGAAGCCGAATATGGCTATCCGCTGGGTGTTCCGGTGAACTGGTCAGCCTATGAAGATATCGCCGCCTTCTTCACTGGCCGTGAAATCGACGGGCAGACGGTCTATGGCCATATGGATTACGGGCGCCGTGACCCATCCCTGGGCTGGCGCTTTACCGATGCGTGGTTGTCCATGGCCGGGGCGTCCGATCTTGGCTTGCCAAATGGTGTGCCGATCGACGAATGGGGTATTCGTGTCAACGACAACTTCCAGCCGGTCGGTTCCTGCATGGCGCGCGGTGGGGCCACCAACAGCCCGGCTGCTGTCTATTCGATCGAAAAATACGTCGAATGGCTGAATGAGTATGCGCCGCCCGCAGCCGCCGGTATGAACTTCTCTGAATCCGGGCCGGTGCCCGCACAGGGCAACATCGCGCAACAGATCTTCTGGTACACCGCCTTCACCGCTGACATGGTCGCGGACGGGTTGCCGGTCGTCAATGAAGATGGCACGCCGAAATGGCGCATGGCCCCCTCGCCGCATGGGACCTACTGGCAGGAAGGCATGAAGGTCGGTTATCAGGATGCGGGTTCGGCAACCCTGCTGGAATCGACCCCGGTCGACCGCGCGCAGGCGGCATGGCTCTATGGTCAGTTCATCGCCTCGAAAACCGTGGATGTGGCGAAGTCCCATTATGGCCTGACCTTCATCCGCGAATCCACCATCCAGCATGACAGCTTCACCGAACGTGCGCCCCGTCTGGGCGGTCTGGTGGAATTCTACCGCTCGCCCGAGCGTGACCTGTGGACCGACACTGGCTTCAACGTGCCGGATTACCCACGTCTGGCGCAACTGTGGTGGCAGAATATCGGTGATGCGTCGTCAGGCGCGCGCACGGCACAGGAAGCCATGAATGCGCTGTGCGACCAGCAGGAAGCCGTGATGGCGCGTCTGGAACGCGCGGGGGTGCAGGGCGAATTCGGCCCGGCCCTGAACGATCCACAGGAAGAGTCCTACTGGCTGGAACAGCCCGGTGCGCCATGGCCGAAGCTGGATGACGAGAAAGGCGAGCCATTGACCGTCGCCTATGACGAACTGATCCGCCGCTGGACGGAATAAACCTCCCTGTCGGGGCTGTGCGCCAGCATGGCCCCGGCCACGTACAGGCGGAGTGGTGATCGCACTGCTTCGCCTGTTTCTTTGCAGATATATCAGACAGGAAAACCGGTCCTTCAGGCCGCGCGGGAGAAGGCATACATGGGCTATATACTTGCGATAGATCAGGGGACGACATCGAGCCGTGGGATTGTTTTTGACGGTCAGATGCGGATTTCTG
This sequence comes from Roseinatronobacter alkalisoli, assembly GCF_028745735.1. Taxonomy (GTDB): domain Bacteria; phylum Pseudomonadota; class Alphaproteobacteria; order Rhodobacterales; family Rhodobacteraceae; genus Roseinatronobacter; species Roseinatronobacter alkalisoli. Next base: position 43 of record NZ_JAQZSM010000013.1, on the reverse strand, counting down.
CGATCGCGCAGGAGGAATTTCCGCAGCATTACCCGGCCTCTGG
>NZ_JAQZSM010000129.1 GCF_028745735.1 Roseinatronobacter alkalisoli | reverse complement strand
TGACCTGCCCCCCGATCGTCCCTCGTTCATAACGAGAGTCCTTTGGGTTGATAGTTGTCGTTTTGGGCTTGGGCAAGCGCGCCGTGCGCGGAGCCTTCAGATAGCTCAAGCGCTCGGCGCGCTTCAGCGGGTGTTTTGTTGCCCAGAGATGAGTGTGGCCTGATGTGGTTGTAATCATAGCGCCACAGCCCCAGCTTTCGTCTGGCATCATCCAGGCTGTCGAAGATCTCTTCGTTCAAGCACTCGTCGCGCAGGCTGCCATTGAATGACTCGATGTAACCGTTCTGCTGCGGCTTGCCGGGATCGATATAGTGCCATTCGACGGCGTTTTCGTTCGCCCACTTTAGGATCGCCTTGCTGGTGAACTCGGTGCCATTGTCCGAGACGATGCAGGCCGGTTTTCCATAGATCCGGACCAGCGCATCCAGCTCCCGCGCAACCCGTGCGCCAGAGATGCTGGTGTCGGCAATCAGGCCGAGGTTTTCACGGCAGCAATCGTCGTTGACCGCCAGGATGCGAAACTTCCGGCAAGCTCCGAAGGTGTCGGACAAGAAGTCCAACGACCAGCGCTGGTTCGGCCGCAGCGGCACTGGCATTGGTGTCCGACTGCCGCGTGCCCGCTTACGGCCACGTCTGCGGCGCACCGATAACCCCTCTTCACGATAAATCCGGTAGAGCTTCTTT
>NZ_JAQZSM010000128.1 GCF_028745735.1 Roseinatronobacter alkalisoli | reverse complement strand
GTGATGGCGTCTTTGGGATGCGCGGTGTCGAGGATGACAAAGCTCTGCACCCGCCGCGCCGCTCCAGCTGCCTGCGTGACCGCTTCCGGGGGGCGCCGCGCAGCATCCGAGGAACTCGAACGGCGGCATTGGGCCGAGAATGTCGATGTTGCCGTCGCCTGCGCAAGCGGCGGAGAGCCGACTGTGACCCCGCAGCATTGCACGCGTAGCATTATGAGCAGAGCGGCCATTCGCTGTGCCCGCCTCTATTGTCAGTGGTGCGTAAGAAACAGAGGATTCAAACTCACGCCCCCGATGGCCTAGGAAAGTCACCCGTCAGGCTTGTATTGACCGTTCTACCTGATGCGCGTTTGTGATTATGCGCGCGGTGTGCCCGAAGCAATGTGGTGTTCTTTGGTGCTAAATCGCGCACGGTGTCTGAGCCCCCGGCGCATTTCTGCTTGCAGACTGTGCGGGGTCAATTAAATTCGCCTTAAGGTTTAGTATCGGGCGTATTTGATGAATAAAGCGTTTTCTTAACTCTTTCGTATGGGTCAGTTAACGACCTCTCTTGGTCCGGATGTGCTGGCGCTGATGCGTTTTGAAGGTGTCGAGCGGTTGAATGATCTGTTCGACTGGCAGGTCGAGTGTCTGGCCGCCAATGATGACATCGATTTCGACGCGCTGATCGGCACCCATGCCACTGTCACCCTGCATGACCGCCAGGTTGAGC
>NZ_JAQZSM010000127.1 GCF_028745735.1 Roseinatronobacter alkalisoli | reverse complement strand
AGCGTCGTGTCGCCTGTCGATGGTTGATCATCAACTTCTGATATCTCGCTGCGGATCCAGTCCAGAAACTTCAGCAATGGCGGGGAAGGTGGCGTGCCTTTGGGCCATGTCAGATAATAGCTTTCGCCCGTTCCACAGCCTTGCTCAAACGGGGCCACCAATGTCCCGAGTTTCAACCTGCGCTGCACGAAGTGGCGGTTGGCGATTGCGACCCCAAGATCCATCAAGGCCCCGTCATAAGCGAGCGAGCTGTTTTCAAAGAGAAGCCGGTTTCCTGGCGTGAATCCCGCATTGACAGAGTCCAGCCATCGCAGCCAATCACGGGGGCGGGCCATCGAAAACAGCAGTCTGACCTTCGACAAGTCGCTGATCTGCCGAAGCGGGTTGGCGGCCAGAAAGCTGGGCGAGCACACTGGGACAAGTTCCATATCGGCCAGCTTTTCCGCATGCAGGCCGGGCCAGTTTCCTTCGCCGCCACGAATGGCAGCGTCAAGATTGTCGGTATCAAAATCTGCCGCTTCTGCTGCCGACGACAAGCGTATTTCAATACGCGGGTGGGCGCTGTGAAACTTGTTCAGCCGTGGCATCAGCCACCCTTGCGAAAACGTCACATAGGACTGAATTGCCAGAATGTTGCGCTGCCCTCTGCGCGAAACATGCTTTGTGGCATCCTCTATGTCCTGAAATGCTTTGGCCACGCCTTTGTACAGAAGGTCGCCTTCGCGTGTCAGTTCCAGGCCGCGATTCAGGCGCCGGAACAATGTGACGCCCATGTAGTCTTCCAGCACACGCACCTGTCTGCTGACGGCGACCTGACTGACATTCAGTTCGTCGGCGGCCAATGTCAGGCTGTTGTGCCG
>NZ_JAQZSM010000126.1 GCF_028745735.1 Roseinatronobacter alkalisoli | reverse complement strand
TCTTCCCGAGACGTCCTGTGCGCAAGGCGGGACTTCAGAAGGCTTCCGGCAGCGGTGACGTTGTCGGCGTCGAACAACAGCGCCCTGCCGGTCGCACGGCCGTGAAGGTTCATCTGCTCCTCGATGGCCTGCCGCAGGTTCTGCACGATATGGAACCGGTCAGCGACCTGCTTCGCCTGCGGTGCCCCTTGTCGTGCAGCCTGGGCGTAGAGACCGCAGCGATCTCTGCTGATCACTTCAACCTCGGGGTGTCGTTTCAGCCAGTTGGTGCAGGTGACGACATCTCGATCCTCGAGAATGTCGATGACCACGCGACGCTCCAGATCCACAATGATCGTGCCGTAGGTTTGCGACTTCCGCCAGCTCCAGTCGTCGATCCCAATGACCGTCGGCGGCTCGGCGGTACCTTGAGCACGCTTCTTCAACTGCCTGAGCACCGTGTCATCGCTGATCCGAAGGCCCAAACGGTGCAAGAGCCGCTCGGCAGGCCGCCCGCCGGCCGCATGCCCAAGATGGCTGACAATCTCGCCGACACGCGAGGTCCGCCGCGCAAAAGGACGCGCGATCGAGGCGATTTGGTCTGAGAAAGTCCGGCGTGGGCATGCGTGTGCCTGACATCGCCAACGGCAAATCGCGAGATCAACCGTTACCTCTTCTCCATGCGCGGGATAATCCTGCAGCCGCCGACGCCGCCAGCCGTGGCGTCGACGTGAATGCAATCCACAGTCTGGGCAAATGCCGTTGGGTGTCAGACTGCCCGATACAATCCACCCGCCGGATTCACTTCGCTCGACGCTTTGAACCGAAACTTCGCCCCCGGGCGACCAGCGCTTCTTCGAACTCACAACTATCCCTCCTGAATTTTCCAGTTTCAGGATAGTTGCGCCACACAGAGTGAGGCAGA
>NZ_JAQZSM010000125.1 GCF_028745735.1 Roseinatronobacter alkalisoli | reverse complement strand
CTAAAAAGTGCCTGATGCTGCTGCTTGCCATGCCCAAGAACCTGTGGGTCCAGTTCCAGCAGGGCAGTTGCCATATCGTTGACGGTTTGCAGATGCCCGATCTCATCCAGATATCGCGCCTGCGGCCCCTGCCCAAGCAAATGCAGGCGAGAGATCGTCAGGTCAAAGCGCTGCTCGATATGGCTGTTGTCCCGGTCCTGCTGTGCCACAGCAAACGCCAGCGCATGGGCCTCCATCTGGGTCTGGCTGACTACCCAAAGCATGTTCTGGGTGACGGCGATGCGCATATCACGTTCAAGAGTCGACGATTTCGCCAGAGCAAAGGCCAACGACCCCAGAAATACTATCAAAACGGGAAGAAAAGGCGCATATAGCGCCCAGCCTTGTCGTCGCGCTGTCAAGGTGCCGCCCGTCATTGAACATGCAGGGATATCAGCTGCCAGACCCAGCGGGTATCATAGCGGATGTCCTGCAACTCTGCGTGGTCGTCACGTGGATAGACAATCCAGATCGGCCCTTTGTCGCGCGGGCTGAGCGCCACACCATCCATCGACAATGCTCCGATCACATCAAAGCGTTCAAAATCCGAAATCGGGATCTCTATCTGATAATCATTGAGCGCGCGCGCGACGACGACCTCGCCATTTAACTCATGCGCTTCCAGCAGGTCGCGGATCAGGAAACCCTCAAATGTCGACCTGCCATCTGTAACGGTCGTGGCCGTGATCAATTGTTTCTGTGGCAATTCCAGAAGATTGTCGTGGGTGAGCTTGATCTTGTCGTTCGTGATTGCTCCTGTCACGGTCAGAACCGGCTCGCTGGCGGCAAGCGGGTGGGCTGCCAAGAGTATCAACAGACTAAACGACAGTAATCTTATCATATTCGAAATTATGCTCCTGCATTCTTAG
>NZ_JAQZSM010000124.1 GCF_028745735.1 Roseinatronobacter alkalisoli | reverse complement strand
TTCTCGCCGCACATGACCAAATCAATACGATCTTCAAACCCCGCCGCTACCGACTGACAGCCACGTCCTATCGACACGCTCGGGCAGATGCCTTCCGGCTATGGAACGACTATGCCCGCGAAATGACGGCATAAATGACGAGAACCGCCATGACTACAACCAACCAGCAATAACTTGGCAATGCCATCCTTGAACAAGATCACCGGTTTATCAAGCGCATCACGGGGCGAATGCTCGGCTTCAAAGCCTTTCATTCCGCGTCCGCCACCCACAAAGGCATTGAGACCGCGCGCCTGATCCGCAAGGGACAATTCGACGCCAACGGCTTGACCGCATTTCAGTAGTTCGCCCAGCTCGCAGCATAATCCTGTCCAGCGTTTGCCTACACTCAACCCAGATGGAAATTTGCGACAGAACCGTCTGAACGCGCTGAGCCCAACACCTTCCCAACCGGCTGAAAACAACTTGGCAATGCCCTTTCACACTCACTCTTTCCGGGGAATGGCCGATCAGGCCAGCACATTGGAGCACAACCCTAGATGGTGCGGATGAGGTGTTCAATGCGATATGCTGCATGCTCAATGCTATCTGCGAAGTTCTTTTTGCTGAATGCTGAACGTTGATTGCTATTTGCTGAATGCTGCGTGCTTTTTGCTATATGCTTTTTGCGAAATGCTGATCGTTTTTTGCTGAATGCTATTTGCTGAACACCCTGTTTTTCGCGATATCAGGACGCTATTGTGCCGTTGGGGCGTTGTCGCCACAAAAGGCACCCCTGCGCCCTCATCGTCGCCCTGCGTCGCTCAGGCAGGCGGTTTCATCCCCGGTGTTTTCAATGAACGGCGGCCGATTACACCGCATCCGTCCCGGCAGGACACATAACACCACAGCACCACCTGAAGTTGAATCGCGTGTTGACGCGATTCCGCCATCTGCCTAGGCCTGCGAGGGGGAGGA
>NZ_JAQZSM010000123.1 GCF_028745735.1 Roseinatronobacter alkalisoli | reverse complement strand
CGCGCAATCGACACCAGTCAGATGCAGATCAGCGATGAAATTGCCATTCAGATCACGGCGATGAACAAATGGTATGGCACGTTCCATGTGCTGCGCGACATCAACATGACTGTCAATCGTGGCGAACGGATTGTCATTTGCGGCCCCTCCGGGTCAGGGAAGTCAACGCTGATCCGCTGCATCAACCGGCTGGAAGAACATCAGGCCGGGCAGATCATTGTTGATGGCACCGAACTGACGGGCGATCTGAAGAATATCGACAAGGTGCGCTCCGAAGTCGGGATGGTGTTTCAGCATTTCAACCTGTTCCCGCATCTGACGATTCTGGAAAACTGCACGCTGGCCCCCATCTGGGTGCGCAAGGTGCCCAAGCGCGAAGCCGAAGAAACGGCGATGCATTTTCTGGAGAAGGTGAAAATCCCCGAACAGGCGCTGAAATACCCCGGCCAGTTGTCGGGCGGTCAACAGCAGCGCGTGGCGATCGCGCGGTCCCTGTGCATGAAGCCGCGCATCATGCTGTTTGACGAACCGACATCTGCGCTGGACCCCGAAATGATCAAGGAAGTGCTGGACACGATGATCGCGCTTGCCGAGGAAGGCATGACCATGCTGTGCGTGACCCATGAAATGGGCTTTGCGCAGGCGGTGGCGAACCGCGTGATCTTCATGGATCAGGGGCAGATCGTGGAACAGAATGAACCGCATGAGTTCTTCAACAACCCGAAATCCGACCGCACGAAACTGTTCCTCAGCCAGATTCTGGGGCATTGATCCGGCAAACAGCAAAAGAAACGGGGGCCAGGCGGCCCCCGTTTCTATTTGGTCAGGATCAGTTTGCCAGCGCGGGTAATCCGTAGCTGATAGGTTTTGCCATCCAGCAGGATCTGGGCAAGCGTGCCGCCGCGGGTCAGGGAATAGACGTCATGTACAGGGGGCGTCTGGGTCTGGGGCTGTTGCGG
>NZ_JAQZSM010000122.1 GCF_028745735.1 Roseinatronobacter alkalisoli | reverse complement strand
CCCAATATCCGCCCACCATTTGAGCGCTTGCTGGAGCGTTTTGGGCCGCCTGACGGAGACGGTCCGGTGCCCGCTTCCGAGGCGGATGAGTATCGCGGGCGCGTCCCGGATGCGCTGATCGCATTCTGGCTGGAGCATGGGCGCGGAGGCTGGCGGGATGGCCTCTACTGGCTCTGCGATCCGGCCCCCTTGATGCCGATCCTGCGCAGCCTGTTTCGCGATGACCCGGAAATCGACGCGGAGCTTCTGGTGCCGTTTTTTCGTGACGCTTTCGGACAGGTTTTCGCATGGCACCCCTCACTCAAGATCGTCACGATTGATGTGAATCTTGGCAGCGTTGGCAACACAGACATAACCAGGCGGGAAATCAACGGGATACGCTACTTTACCGACGATCATGCTGTCTCTTCTCTTGTCGAGGCGCAACTCAGAGATATCGACGGCTGGGTAAGCGCCGTCACAGGTCAGCCTGTTTTCGCGGAGGTACTACAACGCCTCGGCCCCATCCATGAACAGGAAGTCTATGTCATGGCACCGCATTTCCGAATGGGCGGCATGGGGGAGCCTGCTGATTTTTCTGTCGGCGGGTTGATAGAATATCTCGGCTTCCTGATCCAGATTGGCCCTTTCGAGCGGTTGCAGTATTTCTCGCCGCAGGACGGTGGGCGCGGCGCTTTCGGGCATAACGAAGTGGTGCGAACTATTGGCTACGACAGAGTGATCGAATAGCGGAAGAGCAAGGCAAAGGGACGCGCTGCGACACCGCAACCTATCCCCCGCCAGAGCGGATGACGACCCGGTGCCAGGTTCGCTGGTGATGTCGGATGCTTCGCCAGAGCCGCTCATCATGGGCGCTCAGTACGCGCAGGCGCTTCATACACAGACGGTTCCTCAGCAGTCACCGCCGCGCGTCCCGCCGGTCAATCCCAACACCGGCGTGCCTTCAAACCTGCCGCCTGCCGCCAATGACAACA
>NZ_JAQZSM010000121.1 GCF_028745735.1 Roseinatronobacter alkalisoli | reverse complement strand
GTAGCAAGGTCCCGCATTGCTGCCCGCCCAAACAGCTGCAACCGCTGGGACTGATAAGGTCGCTTCCGCCCGAGGCAGAAACACATGGCTTTTGCCCGAGTTCGCCGTTGCTTGGAGCCCAAAATGCTTCAGCATTTTCGGCGCAGCTAACGTCAGCTAAGGCGACTATCTTGCAAAAGCACTGCATCAAATATTGCGAATACTTGCTGAGCCAGCGGTGTACCTATCAGTTCTTCACGGCTCATTGCCGAACCAACAAGGTCGCTGGACGCGATTGGACGGTCGTTTGCATTGACCACTGAAACGCCGGGAATGCCCTCGGTCTCGAAATGAATCAGGGAAATTGCGCGCCGGTCATTCTTGCTGGCACCCTCACCCCAAGTGCCATAGATTAAATCGAAATTTGCTGGATGGTCTTCAATGGACTTTCCAACAGTCCATTGAACAAAGTAAGCAGCGACTGTGCCTCCAGCTTTTTCATGGACATAACCCCAAACAGTTCGGGTTTGATTGCCGCAGCAATCGCAAAAGCCGCCGCTTTCTTCTGTTGGTTCAACTTCAAACACTATCTTGGCCATGCTATCCTAAATTCCACCAGAGCAGAAAGCGGACAGCCAGTCCAGTGCTTGCAACGACAGGTCCCGCATAGCTGCCGCAAATACCTCGGTTGAGCATCAACGCGAACGAGCCCTTGCGCACCATATGATGCATATGCAAATCTCTCTCATGATCAAGACACCTGAAAAAGCACGACGAAAAACGATCCGACGCGCCAACGGCACGCTACAGTTACCGATCCAGCCTTTGGCCGATGTGTCGAGCGGTCCGGATTATCTGATCGCCCATGCATGTTTTACTTGTCGTAAGTCATGGAAAATGACCGCGTGCGAGAAAGGCAATGTCTGCCCTCACTGTGGCAAGGCTGTCTTTGAGATGGGTCGTTCATTCAAAGCGCCGAGAAAATCCGACACCGAACAATGGCAAAAGG
>NZ_JAQZSM010000120.1 GCF_028745735.1 Roseinatronobacter alkalisoli | reverse complement strand
GGGCGTTGTTGCAAAAGTCTGACGACGGAGGATTCACTTCGCGAATCCATGCTGTTAGACGCGCTGCATGAGCAAGCCATTTCCCGCCCGCTACCGCACGACGAACTGGTCCAGCTACAACGCGTCGCTGCGGAAGCGGGGGTCGCTGCTGATCTGGGTTGACAAGGACATGACCTGGCGCGCGCCGCGTGACGGGCGGCCCGGACGTCCGCCGGTGTTTTCCGATGCGGCCATACAATTCTGCCTTTCGATCAAAGTGCTGTTCAAGCTTCCCTTGCGCCAGACCGCGGGGATGGTCGCGAGCCTGCTGAAGCTGGCGGGGCTGGACTGGCCGGTGCCGGACTTTTCCACCCTGTGCCGCCGGCAGAAGACCCTGGCCGTGCAGGTCCCGTATCGCCGTGCCGCTGAACCTGCTGGTGGATAGCACAGGCATCAAGTTCCTCGGCGATGGCGAATGGCAGGCGCGCAAGCACGGCGTTCAGGGTCGACGCCAATGGCGCAAGGTGCATCTGGCGATGGACCCGGCCACGTCCGACATCCGGGCCGTGGAATTCACGCCCAGCCGCGACGGCGACAGCCCCGTGCTCCCGGACCTGCTCGGGCAGATCCCGGCCGACGAACAGATCGGCACGGTGACCGCGGACGGCGCCTATGACACGCGCCGCTGCCACAGCGCCATCATCGCATGTGACGCGGTTCCGATCATCCCGATCCGCAGGAACGGGCGGCTATGGAAGGAGGATTGCCCGGTCGCAAAGGTCCGCAACGAAACCCTGCGCGCCACCCGACACTACGGCCGGGCGTTCTGGAAACGCTGGACAGGCTACCATGCCCGCAGCCGGATCGAGGCGAGGATGCGTTGCCTGAAAGCCTTCGGCGAGCGCATCATGGCACGAGACCCCGACCGCCAGACCGCCGAAATCCACATCCGCATCGCCCTCATGAACCGCTTCAACGCCCTCGGCACCGCCGAGATCGTCCGCGTGGCATGACGTCAGTAGGGAAAGGGGCAGTCACGCCTCAAGCGCGAGTTGCGCAACAACGCCC
>NZ_JAQZSM010000012.1 GCF_028745735.1 Roseinatronobacter alkalisoli | reverse complement strand
GCGGCATGGGACCATCAGCCGCGTTCACCACCAGAATCGCACCATCCATCTGCGCCGCACCGGTGATCATGTTCTTCACATAGTCAGCGTGGCCAGGGCAGTCGACATGCGCATAGTGACGCGAGTCGGTTTCATATTCCACATGCGCGGTCGAAATCGTGATCCCGCGCGCTTTCTCTTCCGGCGCACCGTCAATCTGGTCATAGGCGCGGAAATCACCAAAATACTTGGTGATCGCGGCCGTCAGCGTCGTCTTGCCGTGGTCAACATGCCCGATCGTCCCGATATTCACATGCGGTTTATTGCGTTCAAACTTTTGCTTTGCCATCTTGGCTTCTCCTTAATCTTGTTGGGTGCGGTGGCGTGGGCCACCCTACTGCGTGGTGGTAGGGCGGGATCGCGTCCCGCCACACCGATCAGGCGTATTTCTTCTGAATCTCATCCGAGACGTTCTGCGGAACCGGTTCATAATGATCGAAGATCATCGTGAAGTTGGCACGGCCAGAGGACATGGAACGCAGGTTGTTGATATAGCCGAACATATTGGCCAGCGGCACAAACGCGTTGATCGCAATCGCATTGCCGCGCTGGTCCTGACCGGTGACCTGGCCGCGACGCGACGTCAGATCACCAATGATCGAACCGGTATATTCTTCCGGCGAGATCACTTCGACTTTCATCATCGGTTCCAGCAGTTTGGCACCTGCTTTGCGCAGACCTTCACGCATGCACATACGCGCAGCGATTTCGAACGCCATGACCGAGGAGTCAACATCGTGGTATTTACCGTCCAGCAGCGCGACCTTGAAATCGATCACAGGGAAACCGGCCAGCGGGCCAGAATCCATGACGCTTTCAACGCCTTTCTGCACGCCCGGAATGTATTCCTTGGGGACCGTACCGCCAACGATGCGCGATTCGAAGCTGTAGCCTTCGCCCGGCTCCGTCGGGATGATTTCCAGCTTCACTTCTGCGAACTGACCGGACCCACCCGATTGCTTCTTGTGGGTATAGGTATGTTCGATCTTGTGGCTGATCGTTTCGCGGTATGCCACTTGCGGCGCACCGATATTGGCCTCAACCTTGAATTCACGCTTCAGACGATCCACCAGAATGTCCAGGTGAAGTTCGCCCATGCCCTTCATGATGGTCTGACCGGATTCATGGTCGGTTTCCACCCGGAACGAGGGATCTTCGGCAGCCAGACGCGCCAGACCCTGGCTCATCTTTTCCTGGTCGTTCTTGGTTTTCGGCTCCACCGCGATCTCGATCACGGGATCAGGGAATGTCATGGTTTCCAGCACGACCGGCGATTGCTGACTGCACAGCGTGTCACCCGTGGTGGTTTCCTTCAGACCCGCCAGCGCGATGATGTCACCGGCCGCCGCCCAATCGATTTCCTCGCGAGCGTTGGAGTGCATCATCATCATACGACCGACGCGCTCTTTCTTGCCCTTGGTGGAGTTCAGGATCTGATCGCCCTTGGAAATCACACCGGAATAGACGCGGGTGAAGGTCAGCGAGCCGACAAACGGGTCGTTCATGATTTTGAACGCCAGCGCAGCAAAGGGATCATCATCCTTGGCCGACCGTGCAATGTTGCGCGTCTCGGTTTCGTCCTTGGGGTCAAAACCCATGTAGGCGGGCACGTCCAGCGGACCGGGCAGGTAATCGATCACCGCGTTCAGCAGCGGCTGAACACCCTTGTTCTTGAATGCCGAACCGGTGCAGACGGGTACGAAATCCAGTGCCAGCGTACCCTTGCGGATCAGGCGGCGCAGCGTTTCTTCGTCGGGTTCGTTGCCTTCGAGATAGGCTTCCATGACATCATCATCCTGATCGACAACAGTTTCGATCAGGTTTGCGCGCCATTCGTCGGCCATGTCTTTCAGGTCATCCCGGATGGCCTGACGTGTCCAGCTTGCGCCAAGATCCTCGCCTTTCCAGGTCCATTCTTCCATGGTGATCAGGTCGATGATACCTTCGAGCTGGTCTTCAGCACCGATCGGAAGCTGCACGGGCAGCGCGGTCGCGCCTGTGCGGTCCTTGATCATTTTCACGCAGTTGAAGAAGTCAGCGCCGATCTTGTCCATCTTGTTGACGAACACGATCCGCGGAACCTTGTAGCGGTCAGCCTGACGCCACACGGTTTCGGTCTGGGGTTCGACACCGGCGTTACCGTCCAGCAGACAGATTGCGCCATCCAGAACTGCCAGCGAACGTTCAACTTCGATGGTGAAGTCAACGTGGCCGGGGGTGTCGATGATGTTGAAACGGTGCTTCTCACTCAGCGGGGTGGAACCATCGATGGTTTTTTCCCAGAACGTGGTCGTCGCAGCCGAGGTGATGGTGATCCCACGCTCTTGCTCTTGCTCCATCCAGTCCATGGTGGCCGCGCCATCATGAACTTCACCGATCTTGTGCGACTTGCCGGTATAAAACAGAATCCGCTCGGTCGTCGTGGTCTTGCCAGCGTCGATATGCGCCATGATCCCGAAGTTGCGGTAGCGCTCAAGTGGGTATTCGCGTGCCATGGTATTAGGTCCTTAGGCTTGACGAGTGGTCGAAGTTTACCAACGATAGTGGCTGAATGCCTTGTTGGCATCGGCCATCTTGTGGGTGTCTTCCCGCTTCTTCACGGCAGAACCGCGCGAGTTGACTGCATCGACCAGTTCGCCGGCCAGACGCTCTTCCATCGTGTTTTCGTTGCGGGTGCGCGCGGCTTTTATCAGCCAGCGGATCGCCAATGCCTCGCGGCGTTCAGGGCGAACCTCGACGGGCACCTGATAGGTGGCACCACCGACGCGGCGCGAACGAACTTCGACCGACGGTTTGATATTTTCGAGTGCTTCATGAAACACTTCGATCGGTGCGCGCTTCAGCTTGCCTTCAACACGATCCATCGCATTGTAAACAATTGATTCAGCGACTGATTTCTTACCGTCGATCATCAGGTTATTCATGAACTTCGACAGCACCTTGTCGCCGAACTTGGCGTCAGGCAGGATTTCGCGCTTTTCAGCGGCGTGACGACGAGACATCTGGGACTCTCCTTACTTCGGACGCTTCGCGCCGTATTTCGAACGACGCTGCTTACGATCCTTGACGCCCTGAGTATCCAGAACACCGCGCAGGATGTGATAGCGTACACCGGGAAGGTCTTTTACGCGACCGCCGCGGATCAGCACGACCGAGTGTTCTTGCAAGTTGTGCTTTTCACCCGGAATATAGCTGATCACCTCATACCCATTGGTCAGACGCACTTTGGCGACCTTCCGCATGGCCGAGTTCGGCTTCTTCGGTGTGGTGGTATAGACGCGCGTGCAGACGCCGCGTTTCTGGGGGCATTGCTCCAGATGCTGCGACTTGGAGCGCTTGATTTTCGGCTGCCGCGGCTTGCGGATCAGCTGTTGGATCGTTGGCATTCCGGTTCTTCCCGTTTCAACCCGTGTTACATGGCGCTTGCGCGCCTCTCTCTTGCATGCACCCGCCGAATCGGCAGAACGCACAAAACCGCTTGCGTCCGTTTTGGGGACGCCGCGGTGGAATTCCAGAGGATCGGGGCGTTTGCCCGGATCTTGACCACTACAATTCGTATGCCTGACCACGCGCACCAGAACGGCCTGCGGGCAAGGTTATCGCGCGTATAGGCAGAGTCGCTGCCCTTGTCAACAGCTAGGCGTCGTTCGTTGACGTGGCCGCCGCCATTCGCAACTTATACCGCCGTTCGCGATATAATGTATAAACCCCGGTGACAACAATGATGGCGCCACCGACAAACGTAAGCGTATCCGGCCATTCACCCAGAACGAACCACCCCAGCACCAGCGCAGACAGCAACGCGCCATACCGGAACGGAGCCACAAATGTCAGTTCACCTGTGCGCATGGCCAATACGATCAGATAATACCCGATAAACGAGAAAATGACAGTTCCCGACAGCCAGACCCATGCCACAGGGGACGGAACCACCCAGGTTTCCGTGACTGCCCCTGCCAGACCGAACAATGTCACCCCCAATGCCGTTGTGAAGGCCACAAGCGATGAGGGAACATTTTTTGCCATCACCCGCGTTGACAGGTCGCGGAACGTGACCATAGCGACAGTCAGAAGCGCAAAAACTGACGGCGCGCCGAAATCCGCGCCGCCCGGCCGGACAATCAGCAACACCCCGCAAAAACCGACCAGAATCGCACTTAGCCTGCGCCAGCCCAGCGGTTCGCGCAAGAACAGCCATGCTGCCAGCGCAACTGCAAGTGGCACCACCTGAATGATTGCCGTGACGTTGGCCAGCGGCATGTTGAACAGCGCATTGAAGAAGAAATACGCCGCCAGCGCTTCCGATGCCGAACGGATCAGCAAAAGCCGCCGGTCGCGGCCATTCAACTGTGCAAATGTTATCCGACTGTGCCACACCAACAGCCCGAACAGGCATGTGACAATTGCCCCGCGCATGGCCAGAATCTGGAACGCTGACAAATCTGTGCCCAACAGCTTCAGGAATGTGTCATTCACCGCGAAGGCGCTTGACCCGACCAGCATGAACACGGCCGCGCGCGTATTGTCGTCTTTCATGAGCGCCCCTGAATGTTTCGGATTGATATCAACTGCCAAGCGTCATCAGCGCCTGACGCGAGAAGGGAAAACGCTGCGCAAGGATGGCGTCCAGTTCGTCATCCGAGTGCTCGACACGGGTGCCGGACATGAAGCCAGACGAATCATTGTCTGCATGCACCGTGCGGATGAAGCGCGGCGTCATCCCGTCGGTAAAACAGTTCCAGCGTGTATGGACCATACGATGATCTGTCGAAAAGATCGTCGGCCTTGCACCGCGGGGGGCAACCATGGACATGCCAATCCCAAGGGGTGTTTTTTCGTTCACGCCATAAAGGGTATTTCCCGCAGCCCTCTGTTCCAGAAACAGACCGCAGTTGAACGCAATAATCGCAGGGTTTTCTGCACCTGAGATCTGAAGCAACGGCGGAATGGTGCGCCTTGTTTCCGCGATGCAGTCATTGCTTATCGCGTCATCATCATCCAGCCGCATGGAAACAACATGGGACGCTTTGCTTGATGTGCACCGGTCCAGCGCTTTCTTGGTCGCCTTGAAATTGCTCAGCGGCGGCAGGGATATGATACGCGCGTCCGCAAGCGGTCGCAGCAAGGCTTCAAGGCGCTTTTTCCATGGGTGCGGGAAATCAGCGCCGACCAGAACCGCTGTCGTGAAGTCAGGATCGGTCTGTGCCAGAAGTGACGGAAGCGTCAGCGCTTCGAACATACGGAACCGGCGTTCCAGCCGGTCGGACGCATACAGCAATGCCCGAACATCCTGTTCCCCATTCCGGCTAAGGCGGAACCCCGACAGCGCGACATAGGAAAACCGGATCACAACGATAATCTGCGGCTTCACATCAGGGGGCATTCCATACTCCTTAACACATTCAAAATAAATGCCCGAGACGCCGCCAAAAGAAAAGCCCCCGCAACACGGGGTTGCGGGGGCTTTCATTGCATTTGGCAGGAATATCAGTCTTCGCGCTTGCCGAACACGATATCGGCTTCCGAACGCTCCACCGGTTCCGGCGCGGCAAGGGCGGCTGCGGCCTCTGCCTCGGCGCGGCGCGCTTCCAGAACTTTGCGGTCGCGTTCGCCGGCGATGCTGCGCACCTGTTTGACAACGCCACCGGTGCCCGCAGGAATCAGACGGCCGACAATCACGTTCTCCTTCAGGCCGACCAGATGGTCGCGCTTGCCCTGAACCGATGCTTCGGTCAGCACACGGGTCGTTTCCTGGAAACTCGCCGCCGAAATGAAGCTGCGTGTCTGCAAGCTGGCTTTGGTAATACCCAAAAGGATGGGTTCACCTCTGGCCGGTTCCATTCCGTGTGCCATGGCCTTGGCGTTGGCTTCATCAAACTCGATCTTGTCGACATGCTCACCTTTCAGCAGCGTGGTTTCGCCACTGTCGAGGATCTCCCATTTCTGCAGCATCTGCCGCACGATCACCTCGATATGCTTGTCGTTGATCTTCACGCCCTGCAGGCGATACACGTCCTGCACTTCGTCGATCAGGTAGTTTGCCAAAGCCTCGATGCCCAGAATGCGCAGGATGTCATGGGGGGCAGGGTTGCCATCCATGATGTAGTCGCCACGCTGCACGAAGTCGCCTTCCTGCACCGGAATGTGCTTGCCTTTGGGGACAAGGTATTCCGCTGCTTCCAGCGTGTCATCGGCAGGTTCAATCCGGATGCGGCGCTTGTTCTTGTAGTCCTTTGCAAAGCGCACATAGCCGTCAAGTTCACAGATGATGGCGTGGTCCTTGGGGCGACGCGCTTCAAACAGTTCGGCCACACGCGGCAGACCACCGGTAATGTCCTTTGTCTTTGCGCCTTCGCGCGGGATACGCGCAACCACGTCACCGATCAGGATGTCCTGCCCGTCTTCGATCGACAGAATGGCGTCAACCGACATCGGATAGGTCACCGGATTTCCCTGCTCATTACGCACAGGATCACCGGTTTCGGGGTCCATCAGAATGACTTCGGGCTTCAGATCGCCGCCTTTGGGCACCGACCGCCAGTCCGTGACAATCTTCTGGGTCATGCCGGTTGCATCATCGGTTTCATCACGCACCGACAAGCCTGCAATCAGGTCGACGAAACGCGCTTTACCATTGGTTTCCGCGATGATCGGCAGGGTGTAGGGGTCCCATTCGAACAGCTTGGAACCACGTTCCACCTGCTCACCATCCTTGACGAACAACTTGGAACCATAGCCCGGCTTGAATACCGCGCGTTCCACGTTGTTTTCGTCAATGATGGCAATCTGCATGGACCGCCCTGTGACAATCAGCTCGCCTGCGGCGTTTTCGATGGTCTGGATGTTGCGCAGCTCGATCCGGCCCGCCGCATTCGATTCCTGGAAGGACTGGCTGCCACCCTGCGCAATGCCCCCGATGTGGAAGGTCCGCATGGTCAGCTGCGTGCCAGGTTCACCAATGGATTGCGCCGCGATAATACCCACGGCCTCGCCTTTGTTGACCAATGTACCGCGGGCAAGATCGCGCCCGTAGCACTTGGCGCAAACGCCTTCCTCCGCTTCACATGTCAGCGGTGAACGGATTCTGACAGTGGCAATACCTGCCCCTTCGATAGTATCAGCGTCGCGTTCATCGATCAGGGTGTTTCTGGCAACCAGAACTTCACCCGATGCAGGATCAACAACATCTTCCGCAGCGACACGGCCCAGAATACGTTCGGACAGCGAAGAAACCACTTCGCCATCATTCACCGCAGCCTGTGCGGTGATGAAACGTTCAGTCCCGCAATCGTCACTGCGCACGATGCAATCCTGCGCCACATCCACCAGACGACGGGTCAGATAGCCCGAGTTGGCAGTTTTCAGCGCCGTATCGGCCAGACCCTTACGCGCACCATGCGTGGAGTTGAAATACTCCAGCACAGTCAGACCTTCCTTGAAGTTCGAGATGATCGGCGTTTCGATAATTTCTCCCGACGGTTTGGCCATAAGCCCGCGCATCCCGCCAAGCTGCTTCATCTGTGCGGGCGAACCACGCGCCCCGGAATGGGACATCATGTAAACCGAATTCGGTTCCAGTTCGCGCCCTTCCTCATCACGGCGAACGGCAGAAATTTCCGCCATCATTTCGTTCGCAACGGCGTCCGAACATTTTGACCAGGCGTCCACAACCTTGTTGTATTTTTCGCCTTGCGTGATCAGACCATCCAGATATTGCTGTTCGAAACTGCCAACCTGATCGCGGGTCTCATTGACCAGCGTCCATTTGGTTTCCGGGATCAGCATGTCATCCTTGCCAAAGGAAATCCCGGCGCGGAACGCTTCGCGGAAACCAAGCGACATGATCTGATCACAGAAAATGACCGACTCTTTCTGACCGCAATAGCGGTAGACGTTATCGATGACGTTCTGCACGTCCTTTTTCCGCAACAGACGGTTGACCAGTTCAAACGGCGCTTTCGCATTCAGCGGCAGCAACGCGCCCAGCCGCAACCGGCCCGGCGTTGTTTCATACCGGCGGGTCACTTCATTGCCGTCTTCGTCAATTTGGGTGACACGGCACTGGATCTTGGCATGAAGGTGAACTTCGCCTGCAGCAAGCGCGTGCTCCACTTCCTCGATCGACGAGAAGATCATCCCCTCGCCGGTCATGCCTTCACGCATCATCGAGACATAATACAGCCCCAGAACCATATCCTGTGACGGAACAATGATGGGCGAGCCGTTGGCGGGCGACAGAACGTTGTTCGTCGACATCATCAGCACGCGCGCTTCAAGCTGTGCTTCCAGCGACAGGGGCACATGCACGGCCATCTGGTCGCCGTCAAAGTCAGCGTTGAACGCCGAACAGACCAGCGGGTGAAGCTGGATCGCCTTGCCTTCGATCAGGATCGGCTCAAACGCCTGAATGCCCAGACGGTGCAATGTCGGCGCACGGTTCAACAGAACCGGATGTTCGCGGATCACTTCATCCAGAATGTCCCAGACTTCGGGGCGTTCCTTTTCGACCAGCTTCTTGGCCTGTTTCACCGTGCTCGACAGCCCTTTGGCTTCCAGCCGCGAATAGATGAAGGGCTTGAACAGTTCCAGCGCCATCTTCTTGGGCAAGCCGCATTGGTGCAGCTTCAGTTCCGGGCCGGTCACAATGACCGAACGGCCGGAAAAGTCGACGCGCTTACCCAGAAGGTTCTGACGGAAACGGCCCTGCTTGCCCTTCAGCATATCCGACAGCGATTTCAGCGGGCGCTTGTTATTGCCCGTGATCACGCGGCCACGACGGCCGTTGTCAAACAGCGCATCGACCGATTCCTGCAACATACGCTTTTCGTTGCGCACAATGATATCTGGCGCGCGCAATTCGATCAGGCGTTTCAGGCGGTTGTTGCGGTTGATGACCCGGCGATACAGGTCATTCAGGTCCGACGTCGCGAAGCGGCCACCATCCAGCGGCACCAATGGGCGCAATTCCGGGGGGATGACCGGCAGCACGGTCAGCACCATCCATTCCGGGCGGTTGCCGGATTCGATGAAATGCTCAACCACTTTCAAACGCTTGATGATCTTCTTCGGCTTCAGCTCGCCCTTGGCTTCTTTCAGCTCCTCGCGCAGGCGGGTCGCTTCATCTTCCAGGTCGATATTGGCCAGCATCTCGCGGATCGCTTCAGCACCGATATTGGCGGTGAAAGCGTCGGCGCCGTACTGGTCCTGTGCGTCGAGGAATTCTTCCTCTGTCATCAACTGACCATAGCTCAGGTCGGTCAGACCCGGTTCGATCACGACATAGTTTTCGAAATACAGAATGCGTTCCAGATCACGCAGCGTCATGTCCAGCATCAGACCGATGCGCGACGGCAGCGATTTCAGAAACCAGATATGCGCAACAGGTGCGGCCAGTTCGATATGGCCCATGCGTTCACGGCGCACTTTTTGCAGCGTGACTTCCACACCGCATTTTTCGCAGACAACGCCGCGGTATTTCATGCGTTTATATTTGCCGCACAGGCATTCGTAATCCTTGATCGGGCCAAAGATACGCGCACAGAACAGCCCG
The DNA here is from genome assembly GCF_028745735.1 of Roseinatronobacter alkalisoli. Classification (GTDB taxonomy): domain Bacteria; phylum Pseudomonadota; class Alphaproteobacteria; order Rhodobacterales; family Rhodobacteraceae; genus Roseinatronobacter; species Roseinatronobacter alkalisoli. Next base: position 119,948 of record NZ_JAQZSM010000012.1, on the reverse strand, counting down.
TCACGTTCGGGTTTGAACGTGCGGTAGTTAATGGTTTCGGGTTTCTTGATCTCGCCATAGGACCAGCTCAGGATACGCTCCGGCGAAGCCAGAGACACCTTGATCTGATCAAAGGTCTTTGGCTGGGACAGCGGATTGAACGGGTTTGTGGTCAGTTCCTGATTCATGATCTTTTCCTTGAAGGGGTCGCGGGGTGGGGGGGCGATGCGTGAAGATCACGCACCCTGCCAGCTATCGGCAGGGCGCGCGTTGCAGCACAGGCCGTTACCCCTCCTCCTCCGAATCCAGGAGTTCCATATTCAGACCAAGGCCACGGACTTCCTTCACCAGAACATTGAAGGATTCAGGCACACCGGCCTCGTAATTGTCCTCGCCCTTGACGATCGATTCATAGACCTTGGTCCGGCCCGCCACATCATCCGATTTCACGGTCAGCATTTCCTGAAGCGTATAGGCAGCGCCATAAGCTTCAAGTGCCCAGACCTCCATTTCACCCAGACGCTGGCCACCGAACTGTGCCTTACCGCCCAGCGGCTGCTGCGTAACAAGGCTGTAAGGCCCGGTCGAACGTGCGTGCAGCTTGTCGTCGACAAGGTGGTGCAGTTTCAGCATGTATTTCACACCTACTGTCACCGACCGGGCAAACTGGTCACCCGTGCGCCCGTCAAAGACAACCGACTGGCCCGACGTATCAAAACCCGCGCGGCGCAGCGCGTCATCAACATCAGGTTCCTTGGCACCATCGAACACCGGTGTCCCGATCGGCACACCCCGCGTTACAGTGGACGCGGATTCGACAAGGGCGTCTTCTTCCATGCCTTCGAACACTTCGGCATAGAAATCGTCGCCATAGCCAATGCGCATGGCATCGCGCACAGGGGTCATGTCGCCCGACCGGCGGTATTCCTGAAGGGCTTCGTCAATCTGCACACCCAGACCGCGCAATGCCCAGCCCATATGGGTTTCCAGAATCTGACCGACATTCATCCGCGACGGCACGCCCAGCGGGTTCAGCACCATGTCAACCGTAGTCCCGTCTGCCAGGAATGGCATGTCTTCAACCGGCACCACCTTGGAGATGACACCTTTGTTTCCGTGACGACCGGCCATTTTGTCCCCGGCCTGAAGCTTGCGCTTCACAGCAACGAACACCTTGACCATTTTCATCACGCCCGGCGGCAGGTCGTCGCCACGGCGGACTTTTTCAACCTTGTCGTCAAAACGGGCCTGCAACTGGCGTTTCTGCTGGTCGTAAAGGGCGTTCAGCGCCTCAACTTCCTGCGCCTCGGCCTCGTCGGCCAGGGCAAGCTGCCACCACTGCCCACGGCTGAGGCTTTCAAGCAATTCCTCGGTAATCTCGGAATTGGACCTGACGCCTTTGGGGCCTTTTACTGCCACCTTGCCGAAGATCAGCTGCTTCAGACGGCCATAGATGTTGCGCTCCAGAATCTCCAGCTCGTCATCGCGGTCGCGCGACAGGCGTTCGATTTCTTCACGTTCGATCTGCAGGGCGCGTTCGTCCTTTTCCACACCGTGGCGGTTGAACACACGCACTTCAACGATGGTGCCATATGCGCCGGGCGGCAGACGCAGCGACGTATCGCGCACATCCGATGCCTTTTCGCCAAAAATGGCGCGCAGCAGCTTTTCTTCCGGTGTCATCGGGCTTTCACCCTTCGGCGTGACCTTGCCCACCAGAATGTCGCCCGCCTGAACTTCGGCACCGACATAGACGATGCCTGCTTCATCCAGATTACGCAGCGCTTCTTCACCCACATTGGGAATGTCGCGGGTAATCTCTTCCGGGCCGAGTTTGGTGTCACGGGCCGCAACTTCGTATTCGTCGATATGAATAGAGGTGAACACGTCATCTTTCAGAATACGTTCCGAAATCAGGATCGAGTCCTCGAAGTTGTAGCCATTCCACGGCATGAACGCGACGACCACATTGCGGCCGACAGCAAGTTCACCCATGTCGGTGCAGGGACCATCGGCAATAACTTCGCCGCGTGTCACATGATCACCCACCTTCACCAGCGGGCGCTGGTTGATGCACGAAGATGCGTTGGAGCGTTTGAACTTGCGCAGACGATAGATGTCCACGCCCGGTTCACCCGGCTCCAGCATTTCTGTCGCGCGCACAACGATACGCTGCGCATCAACCTGGTCGATAACACCGGCGCGGCGCGTCAGGATGGCTGCGCCGGAATCGCGGGCAACGATACCTTCCATGCCGGTACCCACCAGCGGCGCGTCCGATTGCAGCAAGGGCACAGCCTGCCGCATCATGTTCGACCCCATCAGGGCGCGGTTGGCGTCGTCGTTTTCAAGGAATGGAATCAACGATGCCGCAACGGAAACCAGCTGTTTGGGCGACACGTCAATCAGGTCGACCGCTTCGCGCGGGTTCAGCATGAACTCGCCCGCTTTACGGGTGGACACCAGTTCATTGACGAAGCGTCCATCGTCATCAAGGATCGCATTGGCCTGAGCGACAGTGTGGCGCTGCTCTTCCGTGGCCGACAGATATACCACTTCATCAGTGACCTGCCCGTCCACAACCTTGCGGTAAGGGGTTTCAATGAACCCGTATTTGTTCACCCGTGCAAATGTTGCAAGGCTGTTGATCAGACCGATGTTCTGACCTTCGGGTGTTTCAATCGGGCACATGCGGCCATAATGGGTCGGGTGAACGTCGCGCACCTCAAAGCCCGCGCGTTCGCGCGTCAGACCGCCCGGCCCAAGCGCAGACAGGCGGCGCTTGTGCGTCACTTCCGACAGCGGGTTCGTCTGGTCCATGAACTGCGACAACTGGCTGGACCCGAAGAATTCGCGCACCGCAGCCGCAGCCGGTTTGGCGTTGATCAGATCCTGCGGCATGACAGTGTCAATCTCGACCGAGGACATACGCTCACGGATCGCACGTTCCATGCGCAGCAGACCGACGCGGTACTGGTTCTCCATCAACTCACCCACGGACCGCACGCGGCGGTTGCCAAGGTGGTCAATGTCGTCAATCTCGCCCTTGCCGTCACGCAATTCGACCAAACCGCCGATACAGGCGACCACATCTTCAGGGCGCAGGGTGCGCAGCGTGTCGGGCGCATCAAGCTGAAGGCGCATGTTCATCTTCACGCGGCCCACAGCCGACAGGTCGTAGCGTTCGGAATCAAAGAACAGCTGGTCAAACAGCGCCGAGGCCGTGTCAACGGTCGGCGGTTCACCCGGGCGCATGACACGGTAAATGTCCATCAGCGCGCCTTCGCGGTTCCAGTTTTTGTCTGCCGCCATGGTGTTGCGGATATACGGGCCAACATTGACACCATCAATGTCCAGAACCTCGATATCAGAGATGTCGTTGTCCAGCAGCACTTTCAGAGTGCCGCCCTTGACTTCACCATCCTTGTCCAGATCCCAGGTCAGTTCATCGCCTGCCTCGACATAGATTTCGCCAGTCTCGGGGTTGATGATGTCATGCGCGACATAGCGGCCCACGATATAATCAAACGGAACCAGCAGATCGGTGACATTGCCATCATCGATCAGTTGTTTGACCATGCGCGGGGTCATCTTGTCGCCCGCCTTGCAGATCACCTCGCCGGTTGCTGCGTCCACCAGATCGATTGTCGGGCGGGTGCCGCGCACACGCTCGGGGAAGAATTTGGTGACCCAGCCCTTGTTCTTTTGCAGGCTGAAGCTGACGCGGTCATAATAAGCGTCCATGATCTGGTTCTGGTCCATGCCCAAGGCATAAAGCAGCGTTGTCACAGGCAGCTTGCGGCGGCGGTCGATCCGCGCAAAAACCATATCCTTGGCGTCGAATTCAAAATCCAGCCATGACCCGCGATAGGGAATGATCCGGCAGGTGAACAGCAGCTTGCCCGAGCTGTGCGTCTTGCCCTGATCATGGTCGAAGAACACACCCGGGCTACGGTGCATCTGGCTGACCACCACCCGTTCGGTGCCGTTGACAATGAACGTCCCGTTCCCGGTCATAAGCGGCATATCGCCCATGAACACGTCTTGTTCCTTGATATCCTTCACGGATTTCGCACCGGTATCTTCGTCGATATCGAATACGATCAGGCGCAGCGTAACCTTCAGCGGGGCCGCATAGGTCATGTCACGCTGAATGCACTCATCGGTGTCGTATTTCGGCTTTTCCAGCTCGTATTTCACGAATTCCAGCGTTGCGGTTTCGTTGAAATCCTTGATCGGGAACACCGACTGGAACACACCCATGATGCCTTCGCCGTCAAGCGGGCGGGCCGCATCACCAGAGCGGAGGAACAGGTCATAGGAATTCTTCTGAATCTCGATCAGATTCGGCATTTCCAGAACTTCATGGATCTTGCCGAACATCCTGCGGATACGTTTCTGGCCAACATAGGACTGAGCCATGCGCGTCATCACCTTTCATGGTCTTCGCTGGCGGGCGCGCTGTCGGGCATCAGGCGCCGCGCCGCTTGCGAAACAGGGGGGTGTGGCTCCATTCATGCGAACCCTCCCACAGGTTCACTCCCGAGCCGGCACTATCCCTGGACAGGGCTTTCAGATTCCAGGCGTAAAGCCCTGTCCGGAAACAGTGATAAACTGGGACCGGATGTGCCCGGTCCCAGTTTGTTTTTCAGCGTATCAAGATGCCGGGCATCCCGTCGAATTACTTCAGTTCGACTTTTGCGCCAGCTTCTTCGAGCTTTTTCTTGATCTCTTCGGCTTCCTCTTTCGGAGCGCCTTCTTTCACGGCCTTGCCGCCAGCTTCGACCAGGTCCTTGGCTTCTTTCAGGCCCAGACCGGTGATGCCGCGAACTTCTTTGATGACTGCAATTTTGTTGCCGCCAGCTTCAACCAGAATCACGTCGAATTCGGTTTTTTCTTCGGCAGCGGGGCCTGCATCAGCAGCAGGGCCAGCCATCATGACAGCGCCGCCAGCAGCGGGTTCAATGCCGTATTCGTCTTTCAGGATCGTTTTCAGTTCCTGAGCTTCGAGCAGCGTGAGGTTCACGATTTGCTCTGCAAGTGCTTTAAGATCAGCCATTGTTCAGTTCCATTCTGTTCAGGTTCAGGGTCCAACATGGGTGTATGTCACGCCACGCCGGCCAAAGGTTGCTTATGCCGCTTCGCGCTCTTCGAGCGTTGAAAGGATACCGGCAATATTCGAAGCAGGAGCGCCAATCGCACCCGCGATGCTGGAAGCAGGAGCACCGATGCACGACACGACCTGAGCAATAAGCTCTTCGCGCGACGGCATTGCAGCCACTGCCTTGACACCGGCGGGGTCAAGGGCCGATTCACCCATAGCACCACCAAGAACCACCAGTTTCTGGTTTTCCTTGGTGAAGTCCTGGACCACTTTTGCAGCTGCAACAGGGTCTTCGGAATAGGCAAGAACGGTCATGCCTGTCAGAAGGTCAGAAATGCTTGCGCAGGGCTTTCCTTCCAGGGCGATCTTGGCGAGCTTGTTCTTGGCGACGCGTACAGCCCCACCCGCATCACGCATGCGTGCGCGCAGGACCTGCATCTCAGCAACCGTGAGGCCAGTGTATTGTGCTACCACAACCACGCCAGAGCTTTCGAAGATCTGGCCGAGTTCCTCGACCACTTTCTCTTTTTGGGCTCTATCCACAGGGTCTCTCCAATTTTCAGGGGTTTCCCCCCGGCTCGTTTCGCCAGACCGGGGTCTGGCATAAGGTCCGAACGGGCCTTTCCCAATTCCGCCCGAGGAAATACCCCGGAAACCGAAATGTTCCTGTCCCGCCTCAGGCAGGAATTACGATGTTGCCATCACCCACCGTCTCGGACGAATCACCAGGGCATACAAGCGACTGCCTGACACCCTAGCGGAGGGTTCCATAGACGGTACGCCCGAGAATGCCAAGCGAAAAAGTCGGCATGTACCCGTGACCCGCCGTCAACCGGAAGGCGATCAACCCTGCGACTTCTCCATCTGCGCGCGATAATACTCTGCCTCGGCGCGTGCTTCACGCAATCCGTCCATTGCGGCCCGCAATTCTGCCTCTGCCTGGCTGAGGCGGGCCGTCAGATCACGTTCGCGTGTCTGCACATATTCGATCGCCTGATCGCGAATTTCTTCTGCTTCGTGCAGGGCCTGTGCCATGCGGTCCAACTCGCCCAGATCCTGCTGACGGACGCGCGTGAACCGGTGCACCAGCCAGTTTGTGAACCATCCCAGCGAAAAAGCCACAAAAAGAATCAATGCCGTAATGACGATGAATTCAAACCGGTTCATTTCTACCTCTGATCAGACAGGCTGCAATAACAACAATAACAGACGCCTGCAATCAAGGTCGCTCAGGACGGGGCGGCGGGCGGGGTGCGTCTCCGGCACCAGTCGTGACTTCAATTTCCAGCTCAGATTCGTCGCGCGGTTCTTCCGGCACGTCCTCGCCGGTTTCTTCGCGGGCTGCAGCGGCAGAGTCGCCGATCAGCCGGAATTCGATCCGCCGGTTGGCTTCACGGCCCGATGCCGTGCTGTTGTCGGCAATGGGGAATTCAGGCCCATAGCCGCGGGCCTCGAACCCGGAAATCGGTATGCCGCGTGCCAGCAATGCTGCCATGACCGCCTCCGCACGCTGCTGACTCAGGCGCATATTGGTTTCCAACCGGCCCTGGCTGTCGGTATGGCCGGCAATTTCCATTTCCAGTCGGCCACAATCGCGCAGAATCTCGGCAATCTGGTCGAGGACACGCGCGGCATCCGCAACCAGCGACGCTGACCCGGGATCAAATGTAATCTGCTCTTCGGCCAGAATATCCTTGATCCAGGCTTCGCAGCGCGCGGGCGTCGGCTGCATCGCCACGGGGTCAAACCGTTCATCATAGCTGATATTCAGGTTGAAGCGCGCGCCCGGTCCCAGCCTGTCGGCCAGAAGTTGCGAAATGCGATCAGATGACGCCGTGTCACCGGTCACGCCGCGAACATCTATCTGCGTTGGGCGCACACGCACGCTGCCATGCTCCAGATAGCTGAGCACATCAACCGCCAGCATGGTGCGCACAGGCCAGCCTTCGGGGGTGTCGGGGGTGATATTGGCCTGTATTTCAACGGCCGACATGCCGAATTCTGACCGCGCCATGGACAACAGGGCACTGCGCAACCGCTCATCTGTCAGCCGCCCCTGCAATGTCACACTGCCTTCCGGTGACAGGCTGGCGGAAAATTCAACAGCGTCACCCTGTGCTTCAAGTTCACCTTCTTCGGGCGGCAGCCGGTCTGCCTGCAGCGAAAAAATGTCAGGAAGCGCGTTTTCCAGCCTGCCGACGATACGGTCAAACTCTGCGATCTCCACGGCGTTCGGAACAACAAAGGAAATATCGGTATCCGAGAAGGTCACGGTTCCGGCACCCGCATCGGCCACCGCGCGCAGTGCCGCCACGGCAGCGGCCTGCCAGCGCGGCGAGGGGCTGCCAAGCCCGATTGTACATTCCAGCACCCCGCTTGCACCGGCCTGACGCGCAGCCTGCAGAATTGCAGCGCGCGCTTCCTGCGAATCGGCGGAACAGGCGTCAAAGCGTGCGCCCTCTCCGTCGATAACAAAACGCAGGGTGAAGGGCGTGATCGCCGGGCGCGGCGCCGAAATCTCGATACTGGCAATAACCCCGCGCGGGCGTTCACGTTGCAGCCGCTGGCGGAAATCATCCCTCTGGCGTTCAGATTCCGCAAGGCCGTATATCTCGACCTGATCAGCCGATACCGAAATCTTGCTGACAGGCACCAGGGCCATGGCTTTCAGCGCGTATTCCACGGACCGCTCCCATCCGAACGGGATCGCGTGGGACGCTGTTTCGACCATGTTCACAACAGACACTTCAGGCCCAATTCCTTCGATCTGGCGCACGATGCCTGACACATCATAGCTTTCAGGCACCAGTCCGATCAGCGACACATCCAGCCCGTTGCGCATCATTTCAACCGAAAAGCGCGGCGCGGAAATTGCAATGGATGGTGCGACAGTCAGCCCGTCGATAACGCGCTCCGCACCGACAACCGCACTGACAATGCCCAGCGCGCGAAAGCGCTCTGCTTCGGATGCGGCCTGCCCGTTCATGGTCACAAGCAAGCCGTCCGCCTGAATTTCAGGCCAGTCGATTTCAGCCTCATGCAAAGCTGCGCGCGCCTCTCTGACAAGAAGCAACTCAATCGCACGCACGCTAAGGGACGCCCCCGCGACCGCCAGAAATGCTGCCAGAAGAAAGGCGGCAATGGCCAAGGCATACCCCTTGTAGCGCTGTAGCACAGTGATGGGGTCGTTCTGCAACACGGCCATGATATGGGATATTCGATTTCGCATATCTGTCACCTAGCCAGTTGCGCTGGCAGGCGCAATCAGGCGAACATCGCTATGGCGAAAAACAGCGCAACAAGTAGCCCTGCATCGCGATTGGATCTGAACAGCTTCAGGCAGGTATCGCCATCGTCAATATCCAGCTTGCTGAGTTGCCAGTTCATGTGCCACCCCATCGCCCATGCACCGGCCAGACCAAGGGACATTTTCAAGGGATTTGCCAATGGTGCCAAGGCGTAAATCACCGCAAGCGACATCAGCACAACCGTAGCCACCAGAAACCCGCGCAACCATTGATCGGTGGTGTTTCCAAACAAACGCGCAGTCGATTTCACACCGATAAGTTCGTCATCTTCGCGGTCCTGATGCGCATAAATCGTATCATAAAAAAGTGTCCAGCAAATGCCGGCAAGATACAGAAATATAGCAGGCAGCCCCAGTGAACCGGTCTGTGCGGTCCATGCCAGAAGCGCGCCCCAATTGAATGCCAGCCCCAGGAATACCTGTGGCCACCATGTGAATCGCTTCGCAAACGGGTAAATCGCAACCAGTCCCAGCGACAGGACACCCAGCCCGATCGCCGCCCAGTTGAAAGTCAGCAGGATCAGCGCCGCAATACCTGCCTGAATACCCATCCAGATACCCGCCTGTTGCAAGGTGACCTGCCCCGACGGAATCGGGCGCGACCGGGTACGCGCCACCTTGTCGTCGATGTCACGGTCGGTGATGTCATTCCAAGTGCATCCCGCCCCCCGCATCAGCAACGCGCCCAGCCCACAGGCCAGAAGCAGCCACGCCGTCAGCCAGCCCGCCGCATCCGGATAGGCCGCAGCCCCCAGAAACACCCCCCACCAGCAGGGCAACAGCAACAGCCATGTTCCTATGGGACGATCCGCGCGCGACAGGCGCAGATAGGGCCGCAAATGTTCCGGGGCCAGCGTGTCCACCCAGTTATCCGCAGGCGCATCCGCCACCGTGCCATTCCTGCCCGGCCCCTCTGGTCTTTGATCGTCGTCGGTCATACTATCGGTCCCATGACAGCGCATAGTGAACAGGCAAAACACAGGCTCTTTCTAGAGCATGCATTGGGTCAGGGGCAAGTGATTGACCTGTCACGTGATCATGCGCACTATCTTTTCAATGTCCTGCGCATGACTGCCGGGCAGCGGGTCGCCGTTTTCAATGGACAACACGGTGAATGGCAGGCCGAAATTGTGGCAACCGGCAAGCGCGGCGGCACACTGCGGTGCCTAATGCAATCCGCACCGCAACGCATGCCGCCGGACCTGTGGCTTCTGTTTGCCCCAATCAAGAAAGCGCGTACCGATTTCATTGTTGAAAAAGCCGCAGAGCTTGGCGCCGCGCGCATCCTGCCAGTGCAGACCGATTTCACCAATTCCGAACGAATCCGACAAGACAGGCTGCAAGCCCATTCGGTCGAGGCGGCGGAGCAATGCGGCGGCACCTATGTCCCGGAAGTCGCGGCATTGCAGCCCTTGTCGCGGCTTCTCGACAGTTGGGACATGTCCCGCGCGCTGATTTTCGCGGATGAAGCATTAAATGATCCATCCACGCGCCCCATGCTGCCCCCTGCCCCGGCGGCTATCCTGATCGGCCCCGAAGGGGGGTTTTCACCCGCTGAACGCGCGCGCCTGCATAAAATGGGCAGTGTCACGCCCATATCCCTTGGCCCACGCATACTGCGCGCCGACACGGCCGCCGTCGCGGCATTGACGCTTTGGCAAAACGTGCAGGGCGACTGGACATGATCCGTGAAGCAGCGGCAGATAATGCCGGGATAATCACAACGTTTCTGCAACAGCATATCGAAACCTCGATGTTCCTGCTGTCCAATCTCGAACAGCATGGGATTGGCACGTCCCAGCATCCGCACGCCACGCGGTTCTTTCTGTCGCAAGAAGGCCCGTCCTTGCAGGGCGTTTTTGGATGCACCAATGATGGCTATCTGATGTGCCAGCATCCCGGTTTAACGCCGCACATGGCGCAGGCATATCTCAGTGGTATCAGGGGCACCAGAATCCGTGGGATGACAGGCGCGGCAGATCAGGTTGCGCAGTTCATCACGGCGCTTCCTGACCTGAACGGGGCCTGGCTGACAAACAGGGTCGAGCCGCTGTTTGCGCTTGATCTTGCGGCGATCAAAGCCCCCGGCCAGCGCCTGTCTTCGCCCGTGTCCGGCGATTTGTCCATGTTAAAAGACTGGTTTCAAAGCTACCTGATAGAAACAGGCATTGCAGATGCGGACAACGCCCCCGCCGCTGCCACCACGCGCGCAGCAGCAGCGATCCCCGAGCAGAACATTCGCCTGTATAAAGGCGCGGATGGCACGCCCATAGGCATGACCGCGGTCAATGCCCGTGCCGGGACAGCGGTGCAGATTGGGGGCGTCTTTATCGCGCCTGCCCATCGGGGAAAGGGTCATGCCAGCCGCATGCTTGCAGCCCAGCTTTGTGAACTGCGCGCAGATGGCGCACAGACGGGCCTGCTGTTTGCAGCTTCGGATGCGGCGGCAAAAGCCTACACCCGCATCGGCTTTCAACCGTCGGGCAGCTACCGTGTGGCCATCTTGCGCCAACCATTTATCCTGGACGCCGCCTCATGCCCCTGATCCGCCCCGAACTTGCCATCCTGATAAAGCGCTGGTCAGAAGTGATCAGCGGTGTGTTGATTGCGCTTTTCGGCCTCTGGGCCTTGCGGGTGAATGACTTTTTCTTTCAGGTGCTGGCGGGTCTGGTCATTATCGCAGGTCTTGGCATCGCCTTCATCGGCTGGCGGCGCATACGCTTTCACCGCGCCAATGGCGGTCCCGGCATCGTGCAGGTGGTAGAAGCGCAGATATCCTATTTCGGCCCCGAAACCGGCGGGTTCATCAGCGCGCGCGATCTGGTTGAACTGCATCTGACCGGGAACGGCACCTGCTGGAACCTGATCGGGCAGGACGGAACCCGCCTGGACATTCCTGTCGGGGCCGAAGGGGCGGATGCGCTGTTTGACATCTTTGCCAACCTTCCGGATGTGCATATGCAATCCATTCTGGGTGCGCTGGACGCCGCAGAACCCGTGGCAGCACGTCCCCTGTGGCTGCACCCGTCGCGCCGGTCCGCTGTCCGGCGCCTGCACTAACGACGGGCGCATGGCGAAAACCCCGTATTTGCGTCTGCGCGCCATTGCACGTGTGGGGTGACCCATAGTTCCACCCTTGTATCGAAGGCGTTTCTGGCCAGAATGCGCGCAATTCTTTTTGTCCAATCGGATTTTCATCATATTGCGCATTCCGCCCCGGAAATTGCGGTGACAGCTTCTGGCTGTCGGTCATGTGCATTTTTGCAGGGCCGATCCGCTTGACTTGGACAGGCACAAGCGCCAAGTCCAAGACACCAACATATAACGACACGGCACAGACAGGATCGGAGCGCAGATGTCCATTCCCCAAACCGGCGGCGGGCCGATCGAAAGCAAGGCGCAACTGGCCGAATATCTTGCGTCCGGCTGCAAGCCAAAGCAGGATTGGCGCATTGGCACCGAGCATGAAAAATTCGGCTATTGCCGCGATACGCTGAACCCGCTGCCCTATGACGGGCCACGCTCGATCAAGGCGATGCTGGAAGGGCTGCGCGACCGTTTCGGCTGGTCGCCTGTGCTGGAAGGCGACAAGATCATCGGACTGGAAAAGGACGGTGCGAATGTCAGTCTGGAACCGGGCGGACAACTGGAACTCTCTGGCGCGCCGCTGGAAACCATTCACCAGACCTGTGATGAAGTGAACCAGCACCTGCGCGAAGTGCGCAGCGTGGCGGATGAGATTGGCGTGGGTTTCATCGGGCTTGGTGCAGCGCCGATCTGGAGCCATGACCAGATGCCGGTCATGCCCAAGGGCCGCTATGCGCTGATGACCGATTACATGGACCGTGTCGGCACCATGGGCAAATCGATGATGTATCGCACCTGCACCGTGCAGGTGAATCTTGATTTTGGGTCTGAACCGGACATGGTGCAGAAACTGCGCGTGGCGCTGGCCCTGCAACCGGTGGCAACCGCGCTGTTTGCCAATTCCCCGTTCTTTGACGGCAAACCCAACGGGCATAAAAGCTGGCGCGCACGGGTCTGGCGCGATCTGGACCCAGCACGCACCGGAATGTTGCCTTTTGTGTTTGAGGACGGTTTCGGGTTCGAGGCCTGGGTGGATTACGCCCTGGATGTGCCAATGTACTTCGTCTATCGGGACGGAAAATACATCAATGCACTGGGTCAGTCGTTCCGGGACTTCATGAAAGGGCAATTGCCCGCCCTGCCCGGCGAAATACCTACCCTGTCGGATTGGGCCGACCACCTGACAACCATTTTCCCCGAAGCGCGGATCAAGAAGTTCATCGAAATGCGTGGCGCCGATGGCGGTCCCTGGCGCAGGCTGTGTGCGCTGCCCGCATTGTGGGTCGGTCTGACCTATGACCAGAGCGCGCTGGACGCTGCATGGGACATCGCCAAGGGCTGGACTGCCGCCCAGCGCGAGGAATTGCGCGTGGCCGCATCTGTTAACGGGCTGGCCGGACAGGCGCAGGGCCTGAAACTGCATGATCTGGCCCGCGAGGTGGTGAACATCGCTGAAGCCGGGCTGAAGGCGCGCGCGCAGCCCGGTGCGGGTGGCATGCTGCCTGATGAAACCCATTTCCTGAACGCGCTGAAAGAAAGCATTGAGACCGGCCAGACCCCTGCGGATGAATTGCTGCAACGCTATCACGGCGACTGGCAGGGCGATCTGTCGCAGATATACGGGTCGTATAGTTACTGACATCTGTCGCGTTGCAGGCTTGAATTGCCGTCAGGAATTCTTGACTTTGGCAGTCTGTCGGGTGCAATCAGCGCGTATGGTGGAACAGTCGGATATGCCAACCGTTGACAAGCTCAGCGCAACCCGCCCCAGTTGGCGACACTGGGTACAGGACAGGTTTGCCGCCGCCCTGCTGACCATGCTGCGACCCCTGCCCTATGACCGCCGCATCAGAACTATCGGCTGGCTAGGCGCAAATCTGATTGGTCCCATCGCGGGCATGCGTGCGCGCATTCGTACCAATCTGGAATATGTCATGCCCGGCCTGCCGGAATCAGAGGTCGCGCACCTGTGCCGACAGGTGCCCGGCAACATGGCCCGCACCATGGCAGAGATTTTTACAGGCGCGGAATTCCTTGAACGCGCCCGCGCCAGCACCATCGAGGGCACTGGCATGCCGATACTGCAAGCCGCCCATCGCGACGGGCGGCCGGTGCTGCTGGTCACGGCACATCTGGGAAATTACGACGCGGCGCGCGGCTATCTTCTGGCGCAGGGGTTCAATGTCGCGGGGTTCTACATGCCGATGACAAACCCCGCTTTCAACACCCGCTATGTGGCCGCAATTTCGCGTATCGGCACACCGGTCTTTGCCCGCGGGCGCGAAGGGCTGACTCATATGCTGCGGTTCCTGCGCCGGGGCGGCATGGTGGGCATGGTCGTCGACCATTACATGGAGCATGGCGAACTCGTCGATTTCATGGGGAAACCTGCGCGCACCGCGCTTTCAGCAGCGGAACTTGCGCTGAAATACAACGCGCTTCTGGTGCCGGTATACGGCATCCGCAACCCTGATGGTGTCAGCTTCCGGGTGCGGATCGAAGACCCTGTGCCACATTCCGACCCGCAAACCATGACCGCAGCCCTGAACCAGTCACTTGAAGCGCTGGTCAGAACCCACATGGATCAATGGATGTGGTCGCACAGGCGCTGGAAAAACACCTGAGCGCTGTCACTCCTTTGGCTTCACAGGTTTGGGGGCATCGTCATATTGCGGGTTTAGAATGCGCTGGCTATCGCCGTCCGGGTCATCATACATACCCTTGCGCAACGTCCACAGAAACGCCGCCAGCCCCACAAACCCCAGAAACAGGGAAACGGGTATCAGGATTGTCAGCACTTCCATCGTGGCATCATCCTTTCGTCATTTCAGCCGCAAGGCGTTCAGTGTAACTGTAATGGATGAAATCGACATCACAGCCGCCGCCCAGAGTGGCGTTGCAAAACCCAGCAGGGCTATGGGAACGAATATAATATTATACAGGCCCGATTGCACGAAATTCTCGCGTATGCGCCGGGTGGACTGGCCCGCGATCCGTATGGCATCGGAAATCGGCGCTATGTCACGGCCCAGAAGCACCATGTCCGACGCCGCGCGCGCTGCATCCAGCGCGGAAGCCGGCGAAATGGACACATGCGCGGCACTTAGCGCCACTGTGTCGTTCAGCCCGTCGCCCACCATAAGCACCTTATGCCCGGCATCCTGCAACGCGGAAATTCTGGAGGCCTTGTCCTGCGGCAATGCCTCTGCGTGCCAGTCCTGAATACCCAACCGCTGTGCCAGATCGCGCACCGCTGCGGGCGCATCGCCGGATACCAGAAGAACCGCCTTGCCCTGCGCCTGCAACCCCTTGACCACATCTTCGGCACCGGGGCGCAACATGTCGGTGAAAGTGAACGCATCACTCTGCGCGCCAATGCCCAGATACGCGGCAGTCATGTCACGTGGGGCCACGCCGATCCATGACGCGCGGCCCAGCCGCACGCGCTGGCCCTTCCAGTTCCCTTCCACCCCATAGCCGGGAATTTCCCGCACTTCATCAACCCGCGCAGGACGAATGCCACGGTCACGCAGCGCCCGCGCCAATGCCTGTGCCAGCGGGTGGGCGGAAGCGTCCGCCAGCGCAAGCGCCACACGGCTTTGGGTATCGGTATGAGCATCCAGATTGGTGGGCGCGGGTGTGCCCATGGTCAATGTGCCGGTCTTGTCAAAAACAACCGTGTCCACCTCTGCCAGCCGTTCCAGCGCTGTCCCGTCCTTGATCAGCAATCCCTTGCGGAACAGTTTGCCACTGGCGGCGGTCACAACAGCGGGCACGGCCAGACCCAGTGCGCAAGGGCATGTGATGATCAATGTCGCCGCCGCGATATTCACCGCCAGCCGCAAATCCCCGCCCGAAATATACATCCAGACAATAAACGCCCCGATGGACAGCAGCGGAATTGTCGGCGCATAGGCCCGCGCCGCGCGTTCTGCCAGTGTCGTATACTTGGTGCGCGCGGATTCGGCATTGGCGACCAGATCGGCCATGCGGTGCAGCGAACTGTCCTTGCCTGCTGCGGTTACACGCACGGTCAACGGCCCCGTCAGGTTCACTTCGCCCGCACTGAGGGCGCTGCCTTCGGCGGCATAAACGGGCAGGGTTTCGCCCGTCAGCAGGGAACGGTCAATTTCGGATTTACCCGCAGTGACCACGCCATCCACCGGCACACGCCCCCCCGGACGCACCAGCACCAGATCGCCGACCGCCAGTCCGACCACCGGAACCGTGCTTTCGGCACCATTCACCAGCCGGATGGCGCGCGGCACTTCCAGCGCGGCCAGTTCCTGCGCGGCAGACCGCGCCACAGCACGCGCGCGAAAATCCAGATACCGCCCCGCCAGCAGGAAAAAGATCAGCATGACGACCGCTTCAAAATAGGCGTGCTCGCCCGATTGCAGCGTTTCATAGATGGAAATGATCAGCGTCAGGATGATGGCAAAAGAAATCGGCGCATCCATATCCATGCGCCCCGCACGCACCCCCTTGAACGCCGCACGAAAAAAGGGCTGCCCGGAAAACGCCACTGTGGGAATTGCGATCAATGCCGAAATCAGGTGGAACATGTCACGCGTCGGCCCTTCGGCCCCCGACCACACGGCAACCGACAACAGCATGATATTCATCATAGCAAAACCGGCCACGCCAAGGCGCATCAGCAATTCGCGCCCCTGCTTGTCGGTTTCGGTCATCGACAGCGTGCCGGGGTCCAGTTCATGCGCATCATACCCCAGCCGGTCCAGCCGCGCGATGACGTCCTGTATGCCCACTGAAGCGGCGGCATCCACGCTTAACCGCTTCAGCGTCAGGTTCAGACGGGCTGAATTCACCCCCTCCATGCGGGCCAGGTCGCGTTCGATCGTGGCGATGCAGGCTGCGCAATGCGCTTCGGGCACCGACAGCAGCAAACGCGCATCGGGCAACGCGGCGCCACCGGCCAGCGCTTCGGCTGCGGGGGCCGCGTCACAGGCGGGACAGGCAGAGGGGCGAAAGGTTGCAGTGTTCATCAAGACATCCTAACGGACGTGTAAAACCACGCGCTGGCGAAATTCGGTCCCGTCCGCAGCAACCGCATGCATCCGGATATTCCAGTTGCCCGGCCCAATTTCCACCGGGGCGCGGTACGCGCCGTCGGTGAACCGGAAATCAGGCGTCTGGTCTGCGCGGACATGGGTGGCGGCACCCACAACGGCGTCCAGATGGGCGACCTGTACCGGTGTGCCCTGCGCATCAGTGATGGCAAGCTTCAGGTTCCCGTCTTCCACAGACGCCTTGACATCCCAGCCCAGCGAAAGCTGTGCCGCCAGTTCCTCGTTGAAATTCTGGCTGGCGACATAGGAGTTGTCCACTTCCAGCCCCGGAAAGGTGCTGACGGCATTGAACGCAAGGGTCAGGTTCGCGGCGAGGATAACCCCGAATGCCGAGACGGCGATGATCAACACCTTCGGTCCGGTCATGCGGAACCCTTTGCGTGCTGTTTCTGTCATTGGTTTCTCCCGTTGAATGTGGTGTCGGAATGCACCCGTTCGGATGTCCCCGACAAAGTTGCCCATATCCGCGCGGGTCGCCGGTCCGCTTGCGCCGAGTCAGTCTCGGGCGCGGCAGTCAGGTAAACCCGGAGCAAGGCCATCTCATCCGGTCCGACAGTCACCGCAGTGCCCTCCTCGCCCTCAATCGAAAGGCGCAGGTCGGGGTTTTCGGTCACTGACAGGACAAATTCCCGTGGTTCATGATACATGTTGCGCAACCGGATGTCATAGGCATTCCGCACTGTACCATCCGACAGCAGGATATGGGTGGGGTTGCGAATGGGCGACACGCTCATGTCCAGATCGGCGCGGATGAACAGCGCGACAATCAGCCCTATGCCGATGGCTGCCCAGATCGCTGTGTAAAGCACCGTGCGCGGGCGGAATACATGCGTCCAGACCGATTTGGGGTCTTTCCCGTCACGCTCTGCAATCTCATCCGACAGGGCCATGTAGGCAACCAGCCCGCGCGGTTTTCCGATACGGTCCATAACATCATCACAGGCGTCGATGCACAGACCACAGGTGATGCATTCCATCTGCTGCCCGTCGCGGATATCGATCCCCATCGGGCAGACATTGACGCAGGCCATGCAGTCAATGCAGTCCCCCTGGCTTGGATCAAGCTGGCCTTTCTTCAGTTTACCGCGTGGTTCCCCGCGCCAGTCACGATACCCGATAGTTATGGTATCTTCGTCCATCATCGCGGCCTGAATGCGCGGCCATGGGCAAGCGTAAATGCAAATCTGTTCACGAAAGAACCCGCCGAACAGAAAAGTGGTCATCGTCAGGACAAGGACAGTCAGATAGGCAATCATGCCCGCCTGCCCGGTAAACAGATCAACCAGCAGCGTCGGTGCATCCGCAAAATAGAACACCCATGCCCCGCCGGTTGCCATGCCGATCAGGAACCACAGCACCCATTTCAGGCCGTATTTGCGGACCTTCTCGAAATCCCAGCCTTTGCGGTGCAGGCGCAGGCGGGCGTTGCGGTCCCCTTCGACCCAGCGTTCCACCAAAATGAACAGGTCCGTCCACACAGTCTGAGGGCAGGCGTAACCACACCAGACCCGCCCCAACGCAGAGGTGAACAGGAAAAGCCCGATCCCCGCCATGATAAGCAGGCCCGCCACAAAATAGAATTCATGCGGCCATATCTCGATCATGAAGAAAAAGAAGCGGCGGTTGGCCAAATCCAGCAGGACGGCCTGATCGGGCATTTCTGCGCCACGGTCCCAGCGAATCCATGGAACCAGATAGTAAATCCCCAGCATGATGGCCAGAAGCCACCATTTCATCGTACGGAAATTACCGCTGACGCGACGCGGGAATATCGGCTCGCGTTTGGCATACAACGGTGCTGGTGTCTGTTCCTGGGAACTCATATTGATGCTCCGGCTATTGGCTGTTCTGGTGATCACACGCGCGGGCAGAACAAACCTTGACTTGAATCAATAAAACGCTTCCGCAATGCATCTTTTGACAAATTGCCGCAGCACGGCCCCATAATTCGCGGACGAGGGTTGCGCCGACCTTCAGGAACACGCGCGAACAGGAACGAAGGCCGACGCGGCCCTGTATGCCAGGGCGTGCCCGATCTTTGTCAAGGAATCCCGCATGCGACATTGATGCAGATCAACTACGTCCGGGCTTGGGATAACAGGCGGCAGGATGTCGCAATGCGGCGACATGCCGCTGGAATGACACAGGCCCCCGCATGCGCAGGGGCCTGAATCATATTGCCTGATGGGGTGGTTTTACTGGCCGCCCCCCAGTTGGTGGACATAGGCCGCCACAGCACGGATTTCCGCTTCGCGCAGACGGTTTTCGAAACCGGGCATCACCCCAAAGCGCGAATAATATACTGTTTCCCGAATGGCGTCGAAAGACCCGCCATACAGCCAGACCTGATTGTTCAATGCAGGCGCGCCAAGGAAGTAATCCCCTTCGCCCCCGTCACCATGACAGGATGCACAGTTGATCTCGTACAATTCTGCTCCGGCAGCGGCCAGTTGTGCGTCATGGTCCGCCCCCGACAGCGACAGGACATGGTTCACAACCTGATCAATCTCTGCATCATCCAGCAACCCGTCCCGACCGAAGGCAGGCATTTCCGACCAGCGCGCATCTGCAAAATCTTCGTTGCGGATACCCCAGGTCACGGTCGTCACGATGTCATCAAGCGTGCCACCCCACAGCCAGTCATCATCCAGCAGGTTGGGATACCCGGCCGCCTGAACACCGGCGCCGCCACTGCCGTGGCATTGCGAACATTGCGCACGGAACACTGCTGCGCCCGCATTCACAGCAAAACGGTGCAGTTCGTCATTGTCGCGGATATCTTCAAGATCAGTATCAACCAACTGGACGAAGAACCCTTCGTTGCGGGCCTCAAATTCGTTGATTTCGGCTGCGACATTCGCACGTGAAGAGTAGCCCAGCAAACCCGCGGTCGCGGATTTTATGCCCGGCCATGCCGGATAGGCGATCCAATACCCCACAGACCAGATAATGGTGATGATGAAGATCCAGACCCACCAGCGCGGCATCGGGTTGTCGTACTCTTCAATCCCGTCCCAGCTATGGCCAGTGGTCGCAACATCATTTTTCAGCTTTCTGGCCGGATCAGGATACTGCCGGGAGGCGGGTGTAACCTTGTTTTCAGAGTTGTCAGCCATCAGCGGGCCTCTTTCGGGTCAGTGTGACGCCCCTGGCGGTTGTCGGAACCGGCACCCGCTGGCTTGTCATCATTACGGAAAATCATGTTCGCAGATTCGTCGTGAACCTTCCTTGAACCGGGGCGCAGGATGAACACAAACACCCCGATGAAGAAGCAGAACATGAAAAGCAGATGCCAGCTATCAGCAAAGGCCCGCAGAAAAGTATATGTTTCCATTTTGCGTTCCCTTCACCTGTTGGCCACGGGCACGAATGTGTCGAAATCGACCAATGTTCCCAGCATCTGCATATAGGCAATGATGGCATCCATTTCGGTCACCTGATTCTGCCCGTCGAAATTGCGCTGCTGTGCCCCCGGATAGCGGTCCACAACACCCGGATCGCCGAAATCATCGGCCTGCGCAAAGAAATCACCCACCGCGTTGTCCAGCATCTCCTCGGTATAGGGATGACCAAGCGTGCGATACACCGCCATAATGTCACGCACATGTTCTGCGTCGGACCGGTCCAGCGTGCGGTTCAGCATATACGCATAGGATGGCATGATCGATTCGGGCACAACATCGCGCGGGTTGATCATGTGCTGAACATGCCAGTCATCCGAATAACGCCCCCCCAGACGGGCAAGATCCGGCCCCGTCCGTTTTGATCCCCACTGGAACGGATGGTCATACATCGATTCCGCCGCAAGGCTGTAATGGCCATAGCGTTCCACTTCATCGCGCATGGGGCGGATCATCTGGCTATGGCAGGTATAGCACCCCTCACGCAGATAAATTTCGCGGCCCGCGATTTCCAGCGGCGCATAGGGGCGCATGCCCTCGACCTTCTCGATGGTGTTATCAAGATAGAACAACGGCACGATCTGAACGATGCCACCAATGGTGACGACAAGGAAACTCAGCACCAGCAAAAGCGTGGCATGCGTTTCGATTTTCTTGTGATGATCAAGAAGTCCCATCACGCCCTCCGTTATTCAGCGGGCACTGCGGCGGCGCGGGCGGGTTGTCTTTCCGCCGTGCTCGTCACAGTTTTCCACAGGTTATAGCACATGATGATCGCGCCCAGCAGGAACAGAACCCCACCCAGCCCGCGCACCACGTACATCGGGAACTTCGCAGCAACCGTGTCAGCGAACGAATTCACAAGGAAACCCTGCGCATCAACTTCGCGCCACATCAGACCTTCCATGATGCCGGTCACCCACATCGAGGCCGCGTAAAGAACGATCCCGATCGTGGCCAGCCAGAAATGCCAGCTTACCAGCCGCAGACTGTACAGCCTTTCGCGTTGCCACAGTCTCGGCACCAGATAGTAAAGCGCGCCGAAGGTGATCATACCGTTCCAGCCCAACGCACCTGAATGCACATGGCCAATCGTCCAGTCAGTGTAATGCGACAGGCTGTTGACCGCCTTGATCGACATCATCGGCCCTTCAAACGTGGCCATGCCATAGAAGCCCACAGCCACCACCATCATGCGGATGATCGGGTCGGTGCGCAGCTTGTCCCAGGCACCCGAAAGCGTCATCAGACCATTGATCATACCGCCCCAGGACGGCATCCACAGCATGATCGAAAATGTCATGCCCAGCGTCTGCGCCCAGTCGGGAAGTGCGGTATAGTGCAGATGGTGCGGACCGGCCCAGATATACAGGAAGATCAGCGCCCAGAAATGCATGATCGACAGTTTATAGCTGTAGACCGGACGCTCTGCCTGTTTCGGGATGAAGTAATACATCATGCCCAGGAAACCCGCCGTCAGGAAGAAGCCCACAGCGTTATGGCCATACCACCACTGGATCATGGCAGATTGTACACCAGACCAGACAGGAATGGATTTCGACCCGAATACTGAAACCGGAATCGCCGCGTTATTGACAAGGTGCAGCATCGCAACTGTGACAATAAAGGAGATGTAGAACCAGTTGGCCACATAGATATGTGGTTCACGACGGTTGATGACCGTGCCCATATAAACCGCCAGAAACGCAACCCACACGATAGTCAGCCACAGGTCAGTCAGCCATTCGGGTTCGGCATATTCATTCCCCTGGGTTGACCCCAGAACATAGCCTGTTGCGGCCATGACGATGAAAATCTGATAGCCCCAGAACACGAACCATGCCAGACCGCCCCCCCAAAGCCGCGCGGCGGATGTGCGTTGAACGACATAAAATGCCGTGGCGATCAGGGCATTGCCCCCGAACGCGAAAATCACCGCCGAGGTGTGCAGCGGACGCAGACGCCCGAAATTCAGATAGCCTTGCGCCCATTGAAAGTTCAGGTCCGGCCAGGCCAGCTGGAATGCGATAACAACCCCGACCAGAAAACCGACTACCCCCCAAAAGGCCGTCGCAACCACGCCAAAGCGAACGGGGCCATCCATATATTCATTCGGATTCGCCGCCGAAACCGGCTCTCCGGCACGGCGGATCTGCCACACGAAGGTAATCGCTGCTGCAAGCATGATCACCAGCATGTGGACCAGATAAGGCAAATCGCGTGCCATGCTGGCAGCAATCGCAGCGACAACCACGACAACCCCCAGAACAGCAAGCTTCAAGTAGTCCCACATGATCTGCGTCCCTTTTTATCATCCTGCCACCTTACTAACGATAGCACGGACAGTTTTGCATGGTGCGTTTTGTCACGGGATGCTGTCAAAAACTTTGATTCAGGTCAATTTCAGCGCCTGAAATCATTTGCTTCAGATCAATGTCTGGCGTGCGGAATTCGGGCATGCTGCAGGGGTCTTGCCCGCGAAGGGTGAAGCATCTTGTGACGAACCGGATGTTGCATTGCGGTGCAGGGCGTATGATTCTGCGCCTGTGCTCGTAACAAACGCTTGTCCGTTTTCCGCGACATGCTTCAGGAAAGGAGTTTACGATGCCATATAAATCGCTGGTTACCTTCATCGCTTCCGAAACGGGGCTTCAGCCCCTGCTGCAATCCGCAATCGCCCTTGCCCGACGGCTTGATGCCCATCTGGAAGTCTGCTGCATGGGTATCGATTCAACCCAAAGCATGGGATTCTATGCCGGGGCACCCGCGATCATCTATCAGGATTCGCTTGATGCGGCCAAGGCAACCGCCAATGCCCTGGAAGAGAAGGCGCGCGAAAGCCTGCGCGGCAGCGATATCCGCTGGGGCACGGACAGCGCGGTTCTGTCGCTGGGCGGCATCACCTCCTATGTTGGGCTGAAAGCACGGTTTTCTGATCTGGTCGTGCTGCCACTGCCCTATGGTCCGGGGCGCGGTCCACAGGATGAGGTGATCATCGAAGCGGCATTATTCGAAGGGGACGCGCCCGTGCTTGTGCTGCCCGAACCTGGCCCCAACCTGCCGGAATTCAACAAGGTGGTTCTGGCATGGAACCAAAGCGACGAAGCCCTGCACGCCACACGCGCAGCGCTGCCGATCATGAAACAGGCCGATCTGGTGAACACGGTCATCATTGCCCCCCCATCGCATGGCGCGGAACGGTCCGATCCCGGCGGGTTGCTGGCGCAGATGCTGGCACGGCACGGAATTCAGGCGGATGTGTCCGTGCTGGCGCAAACCTTGCCACGCACCAGCGATGTGTTGCGCCGCCACCTGAATGATCAGGCTGCTGATCTGCTGATAATGGGGGCCTATGGGCGATCGCGGCTGCGCGAAGCCATCCTTGGTGGCACCACACGCGACATGCTGGCGGACACGCCTTGTGCGGTGTTTCTGGCGCACTAAGCATGTTGCGCAGCCGAGGACCGGTTTTGCGCCGATGCGCTATGGCTGGCCAGCGGGCGCGGGTTGCAACCCGCGTCGGGCCATTTCCATCTGCAAAAGGGTCATGGCATCGTGAAAGAAGTCTGTGGTGGGGCGACCGGCAGCATGGTCAAGATCGCGCGCTGTGATACGGGCATACGCTATCAGCTCCGCATCCCCCAGCAGGGCAATACCGCTAATGAAGGTGCGGAACTCCGTTATGGAATAAGTCCGCAACCCGGTGGGCATAGACATCACATCATCTGGCGGGGGGTGCATCCGGACGGCGGACACGGCGAACATGACCGCCGGACCGGATGCCGTGCCGGATTTGCCCGGAACCAGTGCGGTAACCACAAGACACAGGATGGCAAGCATCTGCACAACCATACCACGCCCTGAAAACTGACCTTGCCCGTCACGCTGCGCGGCCACAGTCTGATTCTGGTCATACGACACCAGATCATCAAAATCCGAATCCCAATCGAACATCTGTTCCCGCCCAACGCGCCAATTCAACCCTAAGTGTAAAGATGACTTCACAATGGTTCGATGGCGACAAGGCGCAAAAATTGTGTTGATTCCATGGCGTATGGTGAAAATGAATGGGTTACGTACCCATTATTCTTCAGGAAATCGGCGAATCAGACCAGAAAACCACCATCCGAATCATCGCCGGTTTCTTCCAGAAGCTGGTCAAAATCGGGGATGATGATGTGGCGCTTGCCTTCTGTCATGATCAACCCTTGCTTGCGCAAACTGGACATCTGGCGACTTACGGTTTCCAGCGTCAGGCCCAGATACTCGGACATTGCTTCGCGCGTAAGCGGCAGGTCAAAACGCAGTTCACCATGCGTCTGGCTAAGTTGCAGGGACGCATCCCGCCGCGCAATGATGCATAACAGGCTTGCAATCTTTTCGCGTGCGGTCTTGCGCCCAAGAAGCAACATCCATTCACGTGCTGCGTCCAGTTCATCCAGCGTCATTTCCAGCAGGCGCTGGGCGATATGCGGCGTGCTGAGCATAAGTTCTTCAAAAGGTTTTCTTCGAAAACAACACATCACCAGATTCGTGGCCGCTGTGACATCATAGGCGGATGTGCTGCGTCCGGGACGACCCGCAAAATCCGATGGCAGCAAAAGACCCACCATCTGGCGGCGCCCGTCTTCCATGGTCTGGCTAAGCGTTGCGATGCCGGTCACGACGGATGCGACAAAATCCATGTTGTCACCGGCCCAGACGACAGTCTGCCCCGCTTCAAAGCTGCGATAATACTTGATGTTCTCAAGAACCTGCAATTCATCGGCTTCGCAGCGTGCGCAAACCGCTCGGTGGCGAATAGGACATGCTGTGCAGTCATGTCCGATCGTCTGCAATTTTGGCTTCACACGGGTCATGATTTTTTGATCTACATCAAGGATGTTTCATTTGATTACAAATATATCCTACAGCCATGTCATATCTTTCGCAACTTACTAAGCTTGGACTGTTTGACGCGCGTGTGCCGCGTTACACCAGCTATCCGACCGCACCGCAGTTCGGGACCGGCCTGAGCGAGGGTGTATTCACGGGCTGGATCGGGCAAATTCCGCCCGGAAGCGAGGTGTCGCTTTACCTGCATGTGCCCTTTTGCCGCAGATTGTGCTGGTTCTGCGCATGCCGCACCCAGGGCACCAGCAGCAATGCGCCCGTGCTTGCCTATGTCGATTCGCTGCGCGCGGAACTGGAACTGCTGCGCGCAATATTGCCCGAAGGGGTGCACCTGTCGCGGCTGCACTGGGGTGGCGGCACGCCCACGCTGCTGCCCGCTGCGCAGATGCGTGAACTTGCGGCGCTGGTATTCAGCATAGCACCACTGGCCGATGGCGGCGAATTCTCCGTCGAGATTGACCCGAACGAAATCGATGACGAACGCCTTGATGCACTAGCTGCAGCGGGGATGAACCGCGCATCCATCGGGGTGCAGGATTTCGACCCCGAAATCCAGAAAATCATCGGCCGCGACCAGAGTTTCGAGATTACCAAGGCGGCCGTTGACGGGTTGCGCGCGCGCGGAATTGCCAGCCTGAACGCCGATATTCTGTATGGGTTGCCCCATCAGACGCCCAAACGGATTTCCGATTCAGTCCAGAAACTTCTGTCCCTGAACCCCGACCGTGTCGCGCTTTATGGCTATGCGCATGTACCATGGATGGCGCGGCGTCAGCAGATGATTCCATCCGAAACCCTGCCACGCCCCGAAGAACGGCTGGATCTTTTTGACACGGCGCGGCGGTTGTTTCTGTGGGACGGGTATGACGAAATCGGCATCGACCACTTCGCCCGCCCCCATGACAGCATGGCCAAAGCCGCAGCCGCAGGAACATTGCGCCGCAATTTTCAGGGCTATACCGATGACACATCGCCTGTGTTGATCGGGCTGGGTGCGTCGTCGATTTCGCGCTTTCCACAAGGCTATGCACAGAACGCGCCTGCAACAGCGGACTGGAAGAAAGCCGTGCATGCGGGGCAGTTTGCGACCGCGCGCGGACATATCTTCACGCCTGCCGACATCTGGCGCGGGCGCGCGATTGAATCGCTGATGTGTGATTTTGCCATCAATCGCAACGAACTGGTTCAGGATTTCAACGCCAGCCCGGCTGAAGTTGATGCTCTGTTTGATCTGGCAGTGCAGAAATATGGCGAATTCGTCCAACGCACGTCAGACGGGTTGCAAATCCCTGCAGAAGGCCGCCCGCTGACGCGCATCATCGCCACCATTTTCGACGAATACGCCATGGCGAAGGCAGGCCATAGTTCAGCAGTCTGACAAAACCGCAAGGTTGGCCGCGCTTCGCAATCATCCGCCTTCGACAAATTTGACAAGGCGCGGCAGGCAAATCCGCTTCAGGTCATAGTTCTCAACAATTGCGCGGCGGGCATTCGCACGCATCTGGTCATAGCGATGGGGGGCTTCCAGCGCATCAATCAGCATCTCTGACCAGTGATCAATGTCGAAAAAATCCACCAGACGACCGTTCCCGCCATCTGTGATGACCTCTTCCACCGGGCCGGTGCGCGATGCAATGACACAGGCGCCCATGCTCATGGCTTCCAGCAGGGACCATGACAGAACGAAAGGCACTGTCAGATAAGCATGCACACGGCTGATGCGCATGATTGCAACGAAATCACCATAGGGCACGCGCCCGGTAAAATGCACACGCGACATATCCAGCCGCCCGCCCAGTTCGCGCAGAAACTGGTCTTTCCAACTGCCGTGGCGGGGCGCGGCCCCGTAACTGGCGCCATCGCCACCGACGATAACAACATGCGCACCCGGTCGCGCGGCCAGAACGTCCGGCAAGGCCCGCAAAAAGATATGCACCCCCCGGTAGGGTTCCAGATTACGGGCAACAAAGGTCAGAACCTCGTCACCGGCATGCAGAAGCGGCCCGCCCGGAACCTGATAATGCGCAGACCGGTCCGGGGTCAGAGAATCAGTGTCGATGCCATCATGGGTGATGGTGATCTTATCCCGGAAAACCGGCGGAAAGCTGTCAGCCTGCCATTCTGTCGGCGACAATGCCGCATCGGCCTGCACCATGGACAGCGCCAGATGGGCTTGACGTGCCACAACGGAAAACTGCCCGCCAATGTCACTGCGGCTGAATTCAGGGTCAAACCCCACATCCAGCCCCTTGGTCGCGTAATAGAATTCCGCATATACCAGATGGCGGGCATCCGGCCAGACTTCACGCAGGAACAGGGTTTCCCCCCAACCGGAATGCCCGAACACCACATCTGGGCTGAACCCTATATTGTCGCGCAATTGTACTGCCGCACGCGCGGCACGGTGGGCGCGATCCGTCATCGCGGTATAGGTGGTGCCCAGACGCGATTGCCGCGGGTCGGGCGCTGGGTCGGGCATGGGGTAGCGATAGCTGCGCAACGGCGTTTGCTGGGTATTCTGTTCTGCGGTCAGCGCGATGACATGATGCCCGCGCTGCGCAAGTGTCGGGGCCAGATGCCTGAACTGACCGGGGAAATTCTGATGCACGAACAGTATTTTCATCACCCCCCCCTTTTTGCCGGTATCAGGCGGCGCCAATCGCCGTGATATCAAAGGCAGCAGCGAGCAACTGGCGTGTATATTCATGGCTTGGGGCGTCGAACACCTGATCAATCGGCCCGGCTTCGACCACGTCCCCCTGTTTCATCACCATCACCTTATGAGACAGCGCGCGCACAACGCGCAGATCGTGGCTGATGAACAGATAGGCCAGCCCATGCTTGCGCTGCAGATTGCGCAGCAATTCGACAATCTGAACCTGCACTGTCATGTCCAGCGCCGATGTCGGTTCGTCCAGTACCACCAGCTTCGGGCGCAGGATCATGGCGCGGGCAATTGCAATGCGCTGACGCTGCCCGCCCGAAAATTCATGCGGGTAGCGTTCCATGGTGGCGGGGTTCAGGCCCACTTCCTCCATGATTTCGGCGACCAGTTCGCGCGACGACCGCCCCGATGGCACACCATGCACGCCCAGGCCCTCGGCAATGATCTGTTCGATTGTCATGCGCGGTGACAGGCTGCCGAACGGGTCCTGAAACACGATCTGCAAATCGCGCCGCAACGCGCGCAGATCCTTGAATTTTCGCCCTTGAATATCTGCACCGTTGAACACAATCGGCCCCTTGCTGGAAATCAGCCGCAGGATGGCCAGCGCCAGCGTTGTCTTGCCAGACCCGGATTCGCCCACAACGCCCAGGGTTTCGCCCGCATGCAGGGTCAGGCTGGCCTGATTGACCGCCTTCACATGGCCCACAGTGCGGCGCAGAAACCCGCGCTGGATAGGAAACCAGATGCGCAGCCCGTCGGTTTTCAGGATTTCGGGCGCATTTTCGGGCACGGGGTCAGGCGTGCCGGTTGATTCCGCCGCCAGTAATTTGCGCGTATACGGGTGCTGGGGGTCCGCGAATATCTGCGCAGTCGGGCCTTGTTCAACAATTTCGCCCCCCTGCATGACACAAACCCGGTCAGCAAAGCGGCGTACAATGTTCAGATCATGGGTAATGAACAACAGACTCATCCCCTCAGCGCGTTTCAGATCCACCAACAATTCAAGAATTTGCGCCTGAATGGTGACATCCAGCGCGGTGGTCGGTTCATCTGCCACCAGCAATTCCGGCCCGTTGGCCAACGCCATGGCGATCATCACCCGCTGCCGCTGCCCGCCCGACAATTGGTGCGGATAGGCCGACATGCGGCTTTCGGCATCCCGAATGCCAACCTTGTCCAGCAATTCCAGCACCCGCGCGCGCGCCGGCGCCCCCGACAGCCCCTGATGCAGGGTCAGGCTTTCGGTAATCTGTTTTTCGATCGTGTGCAGCGGGTTCAACGAGGTCATCGGTTCCTGAAAGATGAAACTGATATCATTGCCCCGCACTTGCCGCAGAACCTTGTCGCTTGCGCCCACAAGTTCGCGCCCCTTGAACGTGACCGACCCCGCCACCTGCGCGGAATCCGGCAACAGGCCCACTGTGGACAATGCCGTGACGGATTTCCCCGAACCGGATTCGCCCACAATCGCAACGGTTTCGCCCTTGTCGACATGGAACGACACCCCGCGCACAGCGGGCACCGCATGGCCCGCCTGCGTGAAGGTTACGGACAGGTTTTCAACAGCCAGAATACGCGTCATGAAAAGGTCTTTCGCGGGTCGAAGGCGTCGCGCACGCCCTCAAATATGAACACCAGCAGCGACAGCATGATCGCAAAGGTGAAGAAGGCACTAAAGCCAAGCCATGGCGCTTGCAGGTTATTCTTGGCCTGAAGCGTCATTTCCCCAAGGCTGGGTGCCGATGACGGCAGACCGAAGCCCAGAAAATCCAGCGCGGCAAGCGACCCGATAACACCGGTCACAATGAAGGGCAGGAATGTCAGCGTGGCCACCATCGCATTGGGCAGGACATGGCGGAACATGATCGTGGTGTTGGACACGCCCAGTGCGCGTGCGGCGCGGACATATTCGAAATTGCGCGCGCGCAGGAATTCCGCGCGGACCACGCCCACAAGACCGGTCCAGCCAAACAGCGTCATCAGGAACACCAGCAACCAGAAATTCATCATGACCATCGAGGACACGATAATGATGATGTAAAGCGACGGCACCGATGTCCAAAGTTCAATCACGCGCTGGAACAACAAATCCAGCAGCCCCCCAAAAAATCCCTGCACCGCCCCCGCGGCAATGCCGATCACCGATGTCAGCGCCGTGACCACCAGCGCGAAGGTGATGGACAGGCGGAACCCGTAGATAATGCGCGCCAGCACATCGCGCGCGGTGCCATCCGTGCCCAGCCAGTGGCGGCTTTCGGGCGGCGACGGGGCGGCGCGGCCAATGTCATTGACGGTGTTATAGGAATAGGGAATCAGCGGCCAGACCATCCAGCCCGCGACAATTTCCTGCCCGTCCACCATGCCGGTTGCTTCGGCCTGTTCCATTGCTTCGCGCGGGGCATCAAGGCACAGTTCGGCCCCGCCTGTTTGGATCAGGCATTGCACTTCACTGTCGCGATACACAGCCTCTGTCCTGAAATCCCCGCCGAAGGCCGTTTCGGGATAGAAATTATGGATCGGAAAGTAATATCCGCCGCGGTAATTGATCACGATGGGCCGGTCATTGGCGATAAATTCGGCAAACAGCGAAAGCCCGTATAACACCAGCAGAATGATCAAGGACCAGAGCGCGCGGCGATTGGCCTTGAAATTGTGCCAGCGCCGCTGATTCAGTGGCGACAGGTTAAACCCGAAGCGGCGCTTGCGTTGGGGCAGCGCTTCGCCCCCGTCATGGTTTTGCGCGGCGGGGGACGTGTGGATCAAAACATCTGTGCGATGGTCCATGGGCTATGTCTCTCGCGATTCGAAGTCGATGCGCGGGTCGATCCAGACATACATCAGGTCGGAAATCAGCCCGACAACCAGCCCGATCAGGCTGAACACGAACAACGTGCCGAACATCACCGGATAATCCCGCGCAACCACAGCTTCAAACGCAAGTCGCCCCAGACCATCCAGCGAAAAGATGGTTTCAATGATCAGCGACCCGCCAAAAAACACGCCTACAAACACCGCAGGAAACCCTGCAATGATGATCAGCATCGCATTGCGGAACACATGACCATACAACACGCGGCTTTCCATCAGGCCCTTGGCGCGGGCAGTGATGACATATTGTTTGCGGATTTCTTCAAGAAAGCTGTTCTTGGTCAGCAGCGTCAGTGTGGCAAAGGCAGAAATGGTCGATGCCAGCACCGGCAGGGCGATATGCCAGAAATAATCCAGCACCTTGCCAATCGGGCTTAGTTGGTCCCAGACTTCCTGCGGTGATGTCAGCCCGCGCGCCGGAAATATCTGCCAGTATGACCCGCCGGCGAACAGAACCAGCAGCAGGATTGCGAACAGGAAGCCGGGAATCGCATAGGCCACGATGATCAGTCCCGAGGTGAAACTGTCAAACCGCGACCCGTCGCGCACCGCTTTGCTGATACCCAGCGGAATCGAGACCAGATAGGCAATCAGCGTGGACCACAGCCCGAGGCTGATGGAAACAGGCAATTTTTCAATCACCAGATCCACCACAGAGATGGAGCGGAAATAGCTTTGCCCGAAATCGAAGCGCATGTAGTTCCACATCATATGGATGAAACGTTCCAGCGGCGGTTTGTCAAAACCGAATTCACGTTCAAGCTGGGCGATATATTCCGGCGGCAGGCCGCGCGCGCCGGTATAGCGCTGATTTTCCATCGCGCCGACATTCACATCGGCCCCGCCCCCGTCAAATGCGCCGAACACATTGCCTTGCCCTTCCATCTGAGCAATGACCTGTTCAATCGGGCCGCCGGGCACAAACTGCACAAGGAAGAAGTTGATGACCATCACCCCGAACAAGGTCGGGATGATCAGGGCAAGCCGTCGCGCAATATAGGCGCCCATGATTACCTCAATGCTCCAGCGGCGCGCAGTTCAGCGGCCCGCTCGGCATTGAACCACCAGAAATCCATATAACCTGTGGAAAACGGTGGCGTTTCGTCGGACGGGCGGGCAAAAATATCCCAATGGGCCACCCAGACCGTATCGTTATAATATGCGGGAATCATGAAGAATTCATGCCGTAAAACACGGTCAAGCGCCATCAGTGCAGCGTCGCGTTCTTCCGGTGACGGTGCCATCAGCGATGCATCAATCACGGCATCCACAAGCGGGCTTGCCAGACCGGCAGGGTTGAACAGGCTGAATTCAGCGGCTTCCGACCCATAGCGTTGATGCAGCCCTGTGCCGGTATCCATGAACGCGCCATATTGGTCGAAGATGATGTCATAATCGCGGTTGTGCCGTCGGTCGGTGTATTGCGCCGCATCGATACGCTGGAAACGGGCATCTATGCCCAGTTGCTGCAGGTTCTGGGTAAAGGTTTCGACCAGCGCTTCCATTGTCGCCGACCCCGCGCTGGACACGGGAATTTCAATGGTCATGCGTTGCCCGGCTTCATTGCGCAGCACACCATTGGCGTCAATGCTCCAGCCCGCGTCATTCAGCAGGCGCGTAGCACTGCGTATATTGCTGCGGTCAACCAGCCGTTCCACGCTGGATGTATGCGGCATGCGCGCAGGCTGTGTCAGGATTTCTTCGGGAACCAGATCGCCAAGCGATTGCAGCAATTCCAGCTCCAGCCCTTCGGGCGGGCCATCCGCCTGCAAGGGCGTGCCCTGGGTAAAGGATGCGCGCTGCTGGAACAGTCCGAATTGCAGCGTCTGGTTTGTCCATTCGAAATTATAGGCCAGCGCAATCGCTTCGCGCACGCGCCTGTCCTGCAGGAATTCACGTCCCAGATTGAACACGAACCCGGATGCTGCGGGCGGTGTGCCGACCGGCAGTTCATCACGCACGACATGCCCGCGTGTCACTGCCGGAAAATCATAGCCCGTCGCCCATTGGCGCGAATTATTTTCGGACCGGAACGTATATTCGGCGGTCTTGAACCCTTCAAACGCGGCAGCGCCATCGGCGAAATATTCAACGCGGATCACATCAAAATTATGCCGCCCGCGATTCTGCGGCAGGTCACGCCCCCAGTAATCAGGGTTGCGCCGATAAGTGATGCTGCGGTTCACCTCAAAGCTGTCGAGCATATAGGGGCCAGATCCGGGAGAGGTGATCATACGCGATTGATCCAGCCGCGCGCCGGTTTCTTCATACCATTTCTGCGAAAAAACCGTTGTGCTGCCGACCTGATCAATCAATGACCGGCGCGAAATGCCTTCGGCGAAGGTGAATTTGACGGTATGGTCATCCAGCGCCTCTGCACCTGTGACGCGCGCGCCTACGCCTTGGGCATAGGATGGCAGACCCTGTTCCAGAAACAGGTTATGCGAAAATACCACGTCATGTGCGGTGACAGGTGTGCCATCGGAAAAACGCGCTTCGGGGCGCATGTGAAAAATCACCCAATCCTTGGTTTCGGGGTATTCCACCGTATGCGCCAGCAACCCGTAGCTTTCGCCATACACATCTGCCGGAACCCCGCCACCGCCCATCGGTTCGGATGTTTCCAACAGGCTTTCATACATCGATGATGACAGGTAAGCCGGACGACCGACACGGGTAAAGGGGTTCATCGAATCGAACGTCCCCTGCCACGAGATCGAGATTTCGCCCCCCTTCGGTGCATCCGGATTGACATAGTTGAAATGCTCGAAATCCGGCGGATAGGT
The DNA here is from genome assembly GCF_028745735.1 of Roseinatronobacter alkalisoli. GTDB lineage: Bacteria > Pseudomonadota > Alphaproteobacteria > Rhodobacterales > Rhodobacteraceae > Roseinatronobacter > Roseinatronobacter alkalisoli. Next base: position 86,765 of record NZ_JAQZSM010000012.1, on the reverse strand, counting down.
CAGGTCGCCATAGAATGAATACCCATGCGCGACAATGATCCGGGGTTCAGACGCCTGCGTTTCAGGTATTTGGGTTTCAGGGCGGGCCGGGCTGGCCCATAGGGCCGCAAGCAATAATCCCGCTGCGGAAACCTGAACAACATGGCGGATGGACAGCAATCCTGCCGTCCCGACTGCCGGTTTTGTGTCGCGTCCCTGATGCATTGAAACCCTCCGTGCTGTGCTGGCCGATTATTGTTTTCCGACCGCGCCTTGTTGGCATTATTCAGCTTTTCTGCGCCCCTGTCGATAAGCGCATACAAATTTACCCCTGACTACAAGGTAATTTGATTTTCGTTTAGACAAGGCAAACAGGCCGCCCGTTTCAGGGGCGGCCTGTTAATTCCCGATCAGGGGAAAAAGCAGTCAGCTTTCACTTTCGATATAGGCAATCAGGTTTGCACGGTCGGTTACACTGGCAATCCCACGGAAACTCATGGAAGTGCCGGGGGCAACCGCGCTTGGGTTCTGGATGAAGTCGGACATAATTTCCGGCGTCCAGACATCACCTGCCTGGGCCAGCGCGCCGGAATAGTTGAAACCATCAACATCACCGATTTCGCGGTTCACAATACCATGCAGATAGGGGCCGACTCCGTTGCGCCCTTGTTCAAGCGAGTGGCAGGCCCGGCATTGCGACCACAGCCGCGCGCCGGCTGCTGCATCCGCCGCGGCATAAGCTTCATCAAAGGTCAGCTCAGCGGCTGCTTCCACCGGTTCATCCGTGCCGGTATCGATGACATAGGCCTGTGGTGCATTTGCATTACGCGGCACATACAGCTCCATTGCAGCCCAGTTGCCCAGAAGGAAAACCAGTAGAGCACCGCAAAATGCGGCAACGGCTTTGGTGATGACCATTGTGTCGAACATATCGCAATCCTGTTCCGAGCAAGTTTGAGCCTATCTATCCGCTTCCCCTTATGGGTTTCAAGCGGTAGTTACCGCGACTAAACGCCCTATTGGGCGGAATCTGTGAACTATGGGCGCAAACATGACTGGCAAGATCGCATTTCAGGGGGAACTCGGGGCATATGGGCATCAGGCTTGCGCAGACGCAAGGCCGGAATATGACCCGCTTCCCTGCACCACATTCCATGACACAATGGCCGCGATCCGCGAAGGACGCGCCGATCTGGGCATGGTCGCGGTTGAAAATTCAATCTATGGCCGCGTCGCAGACGTGCATTCCCTGCTGCCCGAAAGCGGGTTGCATATCGTGGACGAGGCCTTCGTGCGCGTTCATGTCAATCTGCTGGGGGTGCGCGGCGCGCGGTTGGATCAGGTGCGCGAAGCGCATGGCCATGTGGTCATCCTGCCGCAATGCGGGCAATTCCTGCGCGAACATGGCATTCAGGGCGTCATCAGCAGTGACAATGCCCGTGCTGCGCGGGAAATCGCGGAACGTAATGACCCGACCCATGCAGCCCTTGCCAGCGAAATGGCGGCGCAGATCTATGGGCTGGACATATTGGCCCGCCATATCGAGGATCACCCCAACAACACCACGCGCTTTCTGATCATGGCACGCGAGGCCGATTTTTCCCGCCGTGGCGATCATGGCATGATGACCGCATTCCTGTTCCGGGTGCGCAACATTCCAGCCGCGCTGTATAAGGCGATGGGCGGTTTTGCGACAAATGGGGTCAACATGGTCAAACTGGAAAGTTATATGGTGAACGGGTCATTCACCGCGACACAGTTCTTCGCCGAGATTGAAGGCCATCCCGAAGATGACAATGTGAAACGCGCGCTGGATGAATTGCGCTATTTCACGTCCTATCTGAACGTCCTTGGCACCTATCCGGCAGATCCCGCACGTTACTGACGCGCAGGCGTATTGACGCTTCGGGAACAACGGGTCGTTTCTGGCCTGAAGGGGACGTTCGCGCTTGGATCAAGCCCGCGCTATCGGTGGGCCGGGGACTGCCGATCCCACGTTCAAAGAATGCAGTTTATGCAGGCGGCATACTCCGGCATCCAAGGACTGAACTGACGCTGGCGTAATCGGCAGGCCGCGGGACGGCCCGCCGATGGCGCGTTTTCCGGGCTTTCGCCGCGCCACTGGCGCGACGGTCCCTTCAAACCCTGCGGCCTTTGCTCCGCGCCTTTGGGTGACTGCTTCAGGCCAATTTCAACCGACGCTTCCAATAGAATTTTATGGGTCTGTTCTCAACCCGGAATCACCCCATCATTGACAGGACTTTTGCCAGCGCCGAACGCGCGACCATTCGTTCCAGATAGGCTGACAAGCGCGCTTCATGTATCGGGAATTTGGCAAATTTCGCCCAGATACCGCAATGTGTCAGGATAATGTCGGGTACTGTCATGTTCCGGCCCATCAGATAGGGGCCATCGCCCATGCGATGCACCAGCGTTTTCTGGCTGTTGGTGAATTCCCAGATCAGTGAATCCTTGATCGCGGACTGGCGCAATTCAGCGGGCAGAACGAAACTGTGTCGCGCCGCCATCCAGAGTGCGGCGTCAAATTCATCCAGCAGGAACTGGGTCAGGCTGTCCTGCCTTGCGCGGTCCAGTGTCCCTGCCGGATAGGTCAGCGCACCATGTTTATCAGCCAGATACTGGATAATCGCGGTCGAATCGGTAATGGGCGTGCCGTCCTCTATCAGGACCGGAACCTTGCCTGCAGGGTTGAAACTGACCACCCCTTCGGATTGCGGGGCGGCGGGCACATGCTCATAGCCTTCGCCCAACTCCTCCAGCATCCACAGGACTCTGGTTGCACGGCTGTTGGCTCTTCCGATGACTGTATACATATCCGCCCCCGATCAGCGCCGCACCAACATTGCCAGCCGGATAAGCGTGCGTTCCATGACCGCCATGCTGGGCGCGTTTGACGCCGAACGCAAGGTCAGATCAGCGTCGATGATATCCCCAAGCGCACGTTCCAGCCGCGCCAGTCCCCATTTGCCCGCCTGCCCCAGAACACGGTCACGGCGTGGGCCGAATATGGGCGGGCGCATGCGCTGAATTCCGGCTGACGGGCCACCCGGATCGCTGCACAGCGCGTGCAGGGTGCGGAAATGGCGCAGCGTCATGATGGCCAGCGTCACGGGGGCCACGCCCTGCGCCTGCAACCGCACCAGAAGCGGGCCAACCTGTGCGGCCTGCCCTTCGGCCACCGCGTTCAGCACGTCATCCATGGCGGCTTCGGTGCTGTTGGGGGCAACTTCGGCAATGTCCGCCGGGGTCAGAGCAGTGCTGTCACCATACTTGTATAACGCAATCTTTTCGATGGTCTGCCGGAAATCACCAGGGTCAAGCACACGCGCCAGCACCACCAGATCGCGCATGGCATCTGCATCAACATGATGCAGGCCCGCGTTTTGCAACGCGGTTTCAATCTCTTCGCGGGTGGGTGGTTCATCATAGATGGCCGCCGCCCCCGCAGCCCGCGCCCCTTCGAACAATTTGCGCAGTTTCGACGTGGCTTTCAACCCGCCCGCCGTGACGATGATCTGTGCATCCCCTGCGCGCCAGTCCGTCAGCGCTGACGCAAAGGCATCGGTTGCTGCGTCGCTCGCATCCTCGACGAACACCACCCGCGCGCCGGGGAAAAAGCCTTGCGCCTTGACCGCATCCAGAAGCTGCGCGCCATCGCGGCGCAATTCCGCACCCTGCATCCGTTCCAGCCGCATTTCCGATTCGCCCTGCGGGCCAATGATAGCGGCAATCAATTCCTGCCGTTTTATCGCCACGCGCATGGCGTCCTGACCAAATATCAGAACCCCCGCAAGGCCCGGGTCGGGCCTGGAAATCAGCCGGGCCAGATCACGCGGATTAAGTTTCATTCCGCCTGCGCAGCGATCAGCCGCGTTGCCACCTGATCGGCCAGAATGCGCATCAGGCGGCGTTCTGCATCCTCGCGGGCACGCAGGCTAGCCAACTGGGTTGATGTGGTTGAATAATTGGTGAAATTACGAACACTGCCGGATGTGACAGTGTCGCCAGTGGCACGCTCCGTCAGTTCATAGCGAACCGTTCCGATAACCGAAATCCGCGTTTCCCCGACACCCGCCACGCGGGCAGACCCACGTTCAGATGTGACAACACTATAGGCCAGATCAAAACGAGGGCTGGCTGGGCGACCAAGGCGGTCTTCAAGCGCTGCAACAAAATCGAAACCCAGCGAATCCGTCGGGTCAGCGGCGCGCACCTGTCCGCGCAGCGCCGTTCCCGCCCCGCCGGGCGCATAGGCGGGCGTGAACCCGCATGCTGCCAACAAGGGCAGCATGGCACCTGCCCCCAGAACCTGCCTGCGTTTATACAACGACATTCACAATCCGCCCCGGCACCACGATCAGCTTTTTCGGCGCACCGCCTGCCAAAGCCTTGATCACAGCATCATCTGCCAGCGCAAGTTTTTCAACCTCTTCCTTGCTGGCATCGGCGGAAACCGCGATCTCGCTGCGGCGTTTGCCGTTGATCTGGATGGGCAGGATCACCGTATCGCGCACCAACATCGCAGGGTCCGCCTGTGGCCATTGCGCCTGCGCGACCAGCCCCACGCCGCCCTGCTGCGCCCAGATTTCCTCGGCCAGATGGGGGACCATGGGGGCCATCAATTGCGCCAGCGTGCGCATGGCAGTCTTCAAGGCCGCCCCGCTGGCCTGCGATTTCGACAGCGTGTTGGTGAAGGCGTAAAGTTCCGCGATTGCCTTGTTGAAGGTGAAATTCTCGATGGATTTGGTCACATCGGCAATCGCGCGGTGCATGGTGCGCATCAGGTCGGTGTCGGCGTCCGATGGCGTACCTGCCGACATGGCAGCAATCCGGTCGGACAGCACCCAGACGCGGTTCAGGTGCTTGAACGCGGCTTCTGCCCCCGCACTTGTCCATTCCACATCGCGTTCGGGCGGGCTGTCGGACATGACGAACCAGCGCGCGGTATCGGCGCCGAAAGCTTCGATGATATTGACAGGGTCCACCACATTTTTCTTGGATTTCGACATTTTGGCCGAAGGGATAATGCGCACTCTGGCGGAATCATCGACCAGATAGATGGCTCGAGCTAGTTCCTTCGCTTCTTCATCAGTTGATGGGTTCGGAATATGTGACTTCAGAACTGCATAGTCCTTTCCATCCATTGAGAATTTAATAACATCCTCAGGAAGCAGATACTCTATTCTGGTGACAGTCTCTTTTAGGCGAGCATCTGCGTCCGGCCCAGAACCGCTCACCGGCGGTTTGGGTTTTGCTACATCCCGTTGGTAAATCTCATGCGTCACCATGCCCTGCGTAAACAGCGCGTTGAATGGCTCGGACGCGGTTTCAGGTAAATGGCCGGTTTTCACCATGGCCCGGGCGAAGAACCGCGAATAGAGCAGGTGCAAAATCGCGTGCTCAATGCCCCCGATATACTGGTCTACGTTCATCCAATAGGCGGCGTCTTCGGCATTGGTCGGGGTGTCGGCCTGTGGCGAGGTGAAGCGCGCATAATACCACGACGAATCGACAAACGTATCCATCGTGTCGGTTTCACGCTTTGCGGGTTTGCCGCAACTCGGGCAGGTGCAATTGCGCCATGACGGGTGGCGGTCCAGCGGGTTGCCGGGGATGGAGAAATCAATAGGCCTGCCATCTTCATCATAGGGCAATGCGATGGGCAGGTTTTCTTTGCGTTCCGGCACCACGCCGCAGGCATCGCAATGCACCACCGGAATCGGGCAGCCCCAATAGCGCTGGCGCGACAGGCCCCAGTCGCGCAGCCGGTATTTCGTCACACCATGCCCCACACCTTGCGATTCGCAAAACGCAATCGCGGCCTCGACTGCCTCTTCGCCGGTCTGCACCTCATCACCTGCGAAGCCACGCACATAGCGCACCTTGTCGGTCTTGGGCGGCACGAAGGCCAACGTGTCGACTGGCACATCGTTGTCCAATGCGACAAACACATCGGGATGCGGCAGTCCGTATTTATTGGCGAAATCCAGATCGCGCTGGTCATGGGCGGGGCAACCGAAAATTGCGCCCGTGCCGTAATCCATCAGAATGAAGTTGGCGATATAGACGGGCAATTCCCAGTCATTATCAAACGGGTGGCGCACGCGAATGCCAGTGTCAAAGCCACGTTTTTCGGCTTTTTCTAGCGCTTCCTCTGTTGTGCCGATCTTGCGGCATTCGGCATTGAAAGCGGCCACATCCACGTCATGGCGTTCCAGATGGCGGGCAAGCGGGTGGTCGGGTGACACACCCACAAAAGACGCGCCCATCAGCGTGTCGGGGCGGGTGGTATAGACCTCGATCCGGTCAAAGCCCTCCGGCGCATCCACAGTGGAAAACGCAAATTGCAGCCCGCGCGACTGGCCTATCCAGTTGCGCTGCATCAGGCGCACTTTTTCCGGCCAGTTTTCCAGCCCGTCCAGCGCCGCCAGCAATTCCTCGGAATAATCGGAAATCTTGAAAAACCACTGCGTCAGCTCGCGGCGTTCCACCTCGGCGCCCGACCGCCAACCCTTGCCGTCGATGACCTGTTCATTGGCCAGAACGGTCATGTCCACCGGATCCCAGTTGACCACCGCGTTCTTGCGATAGACCAGCCCTTCATGCAGCATGTCGATGAACATTGCCTGTTGCTGGCCGTAATAATCGGGCCGACAGGTGGCAATTTCGCGCGACCAGTCAATCGACAGGCCAAGGGGTTTCATCTGCCCCTTCATCACCTCAATATTGGCTTCGGTCCAGTCATTCGGGTGGCCACCCTGTTCCATCGCGGCGTTTTCCGCGGGCATGCCGAACGCGTCCCAACCCATCGGGTGCAGCACAGAAAACCCCTGCGCGGATTTATAGCGCGCGACGACATCGCCCATCGTGTAATTGCGCACATGGCCCATATGAATGCGCCCGGACGGATAGGGGAACATTTCCAACACATAATATTTCGGGCGCGCGGGGTCACGGCGGGCCTTGAACACCTCGGCGTCATTCCATGCGTACTGCCATCTGGCTTCGAGTGTCTGGGGCTGATACCGCGCGTCTGGCTGGCTGGACATGTTCGTTCTTTCCTGTGGCAGTCGGGCAATGAAAAACGCCGGGCGCGACCGGCCCGGCGTGTTTAGCGCTGTGGTCGCACAAGGTCCAGCGGGGTTACATCCCGCGATCACGAATGCGAAGCTGGCGCGCGCGTGTCAGAATGGCATCTTCGACTGCGCGAATGGTTTCGCGGCTGGCAGGGCCGCTGCGGGTCATGATGGCCACATTCAGCGAACGTGCATCAAGTGCAGGATCATTGACCAGAATCGCCGCGCGATATGCCTGACCACCGCCGGGCGGCGTGCCAAAGCCTGTGACAATCACACCAGAGAACGGGTCAACCGACTGGATCGGCAAGAAGTCCAGAATCTCAAGCGATGCGTTCCACAGATAGCGGTTCACCTCTACCGAAACATTCAGATCCTGCCCACCGGAGAACAAGTCCCAAACTGTCGACTGCCGCGATGAGACACCGCCCAGACGGTTTTCGGCGTGAATATCTGCCGATGCCTGGCGCGAACGTTCACCACCTTGAAAGAAGTTTCCGAACCCGCCACCGCAGCCCGAAACCGCAAGCGCCAAGGTCAGAACCGCAGTGCCGCGCAAAATGCCTTTGAATACCATCGCAACTGTCCCCTGTCCGGTTTCGTGTATCTGTAGCCCGTAAGATCGCATCGAACAAGGCCCCAGACAGCACTCCGGGGCCGGTTGAGAGGGGGAAAACGCTGCATTTCATGTCCGGAACGCCATTGCGCGGTCAGTGCCGGTCCGGTGCATGGGATGGCGGGTCTTGCCCTTCGGACAAAAAGCCCTATGACCTGAAGTGCGGTCAATAGGTGAGACATGACAGCGAAAATTCATCTGATAAAGCTTTGCGTCGGCGCTGAAGAGGTTGACGATCTTGTGCAATGGCAACGCCGCCCGCAGGCCAAAGGCCCCGACGGGCTGCCCCGCCATGTCACCCGCATGTGGCCCAAACGGGCCGATGAGTTGCTTGCTGGCGGGTCGCTTTACTGGGTGTTCAAAGGGTCCGTTCTGGCGCGGCAAGCGATCACACGTCTTGATGAAGTCATTGGCGCAGATGGAATCACGCGCTGCGCCATTGTGCTTGACCCCGAAATCATACGTACAGCGGCGGCCCCCAAACGCCCGTTTCAGGGGTGGCGCTACCTGAAACCCGCCGATGCCCCGCCAGACCTGCCAAAGGCGCGCAAGGGCGATGACACGCTGCCGCCCGAACTGGACGCGGCGCTTGCAGATCTGGGATTGCGTTAGCGCAGTTGTCAAAATGCGGCAACCGGACCTGAGCTTCTGGAATATGCGATATCAACAGGTCTGAGAGTGGCGCTGAACGCGCGCGCCCTCTAGTGTTCTGCACCTCACACAAGATTCCCAACGGCAGCAAGGAGCCCGTTCTGACCGATACTGCGAAGCGACCCTATGGCTGCTATTGATTTACTTCGTCGCTCAAGTATGAATCTGAAAAACTGAATGTCGTTCGTATGTAGTGCCGCGCCAAAGCCCGCACAATCTCAGCAGCGACAGATAACCTGCGCGTTTCGGAAGACATGTCTGCATCGGACGTGAATTTCTTGGAGGCGTGTGCAACTGCGACGCGACAATTTTCATACACATACTTTTCAACTGCCTTTTCTTGTCTGTCTTCATTGAAACGCTTCAAAAACTCCGGCGGGACATTCTTGCAAGCCGCGTCGAATTCCTCCGCTATCCAACGCCCGACTTGGGGACCTTTGCGCCTCATCTCGAAGACTTTGAAGAAGCTCAGCACTTCCTGCGATACAATTTCGGCCTCGGCAGCATTCAATCCTTCTCGATAGTAGGAAAGGCAGTTTAGCAATTGTTCATCATCTGGCAGTGAGCGATAGAACATCCAAGTCATCATTGTCGAGAATGCCATCTCACGCCTTGGCACGGGCACGGGCACGGGGTTTCCCGACCACCCCTGCCGTAGGATGGCGTGACGATCATCACACCAAGAAAGAACACTCAGAAACCGGTTGAGAAGAGTCCTGGCGTCTTCTGCGCTAATGCGCTCGCCCTGTAGGTCAATGCTGATCGAATGCGAAGTTTCCTTGGTTTTTGGGAAAAGCACGAAATGATGGCCGCCGAACTCGACTCGCGTCGGTTTCTTTGGCCAGGTGACGGTGGTATCAACGCCAAGGTTCAAAAACACTGACCCTTTGCGCGCACCAAGGCGCTCGTGGAAAGCGTTGCGCTCTTCCTCTGTTTCATATTCACGCCAATCCGTTTCCAATGGCCGGTCCAAATGACGCGAAAGGTCGACGTCGCGCTTTAAATTGCGAAAGAACTCTCGGTTGAGGACGAGCTGGCGGGTGTTGGTGGACAAGGGTCGGTCATGATCGAAGTCTTTTTCCGCTCCTGCCCCTGCCAGAGACAAAGCGTATTTCGAAACGTAGGAGGTAGTCTTCCGTTGGCCGTCTTCCTCGAAAATCAGCTTTGCCTGGTACTCATCGTTTCCAGGAATTCGAGCTATGGAAAGCGTGAGCGACATGAGGGAATTGCAGTCGTCGTCATTGGCGAATAGTGCCGCCATCGCCGCGCGGAGAGAAGCCGCGCCCTTAAATGATGCGGATACTCCACCAACGGGCCGTAAATCACCCATTATTAAAGCGACGTGCCCTGCCCATCCGCTCCCCGTGGGCACGTAGCCCAAAATCGCGCGTGCAATCTCGTCGTTGGAAAGACGTTGTGCTGCCCTGTTTCTCCCACGCGGGAGCTGTCCACATCCGCGCAAGCTCTCAAATCGCTTGAGCGTTTCGTCGTATGATCGCTGTTCAGAAAGCTCACGATGAAGAAGAAGCGATAGATTTTTTGCATACATGGTAACTGCCTCGACTGCCGCGCAACCGTCATCAAATCAACAACCAGACCTTGGCTACAAGATCGCCGACGGTCGCTCCGTCCCCGATAGCCGACCATCGTCACTGATTGGCGGAACCTTGTGTCAGATGCGGAACACTAGCCCAGCCTGGACATCGCGGGAAATGTTTCCAGAAGCCACCACGAAAACGCTGAAAATGCGCCCGTGACCAGTGCAATGCCCACGATCAGCAATAACAGGCCCATGACCTTTTCGATCATGGCCATGTGCCGTTTCAACCGGGACATCAGGGCCATGGACCGCTGCACAAACATCGCAGCCAACAAAAATGGCAGCCCCAGACCAAGCGCATAGACACCCAGCATTGCGGTGCCGCGCGCCACTGTGGTTTCCGTCGCCGCCAGTGACAGGATCGCGCCAAGAACCGGACCAATGCACGGCGTCCACCCGAAAGCAAAGGCAAGCCCCAGCACATAGGCCCCAAAGGCCGACCCGCCCCGGTCGCCCGCGTCAAAACGCAAATCACGCGAGAACACCGATACCGCAAGGAAACCGGGCGGTTGAACATTCATTCCCTGCAAAGTCGCCGCCACGGTCCGTGCCAGAAGCCTGTAGAACCCCAGAAAATGCAACCCGAAGGCAATGACCACAACACCCGCGATCTGGCCAAACAGATCGGCATTGCGCAGGAACAAATGCCCCATCGTGGACGCCGTGAACCCAAGCAACAGGAACACGGTCGACAACCCCATGACAAAGAACAACGCGGGCAGAATGGCACGCCTGCTGGCGCGGCCGTCGCTGGTCATATCCTGCATTGATATACCGCCCATATAGGCCAGATAAGGTGGCACAATCGGCAACACACAAGGCGACATGAACGAAAGCACCCCCGCCCCCAGCGCGATCAGCAGCGCGGGCAGCATTGCGGCGTCGAATACGTCTATTCCAAACATATGGCGCTTAACTTTCGGGTCAGTTCACGGACAGATAGCCGCCACTATATCAAACATAACCAGACAGCACGTCACATTCACGTGGAATGCGGCAACATGGCGCAACCACAATAGAAAAGGGGCACCCATTGGTGCCCCTTTATCAGGTCAGATTTTCAGCGACCACCAGCCCCGGCGCTTGGGCGCGGGTTTAGCCGGGGTTTCTGCGACCGGTTCTTCAGCCTGCGCCTCTGACACGGGTTCCGCAGCATCCTCCATCGGCTGATCCTGCGCTGGTGCAACCACTTCCGGCGCGGGTCCGGGCGCATTTTCATCCGGCACGGTCGGCACGACCACCTGAGCGGTTGGTTCCGGTTCAAGAACCACAGGTTCGGCTACTGTTTCCACAGGTGCAGGGGCTTCAGCGCCGGCCATAGGGGTTTCCACCATTTCAGCCACGTCAACCGGCGCTTCTGCCGGGCTTTCCGATGCGGGTTCTGCCGCCGCCTTTGCTGCAGGTTTACGCCGCGTGCGTGGTTTTCTGGCTGGCTTTTCCTTCGGTGCGTCCGGGGTTTCGGCCCCGGCCCCCTCTGGTTGCGTGTCCTGCTGGGTATCTGCGGCGGGCAGTGATTCGGACGCAGGTTCCACCACCTTTTTGGCGCGTGGCTTGCGCGTGCGCTTGGGTTTTGCAACCACCTCTTCCGCAGCATCTGCAGCACCCGTCACGGCAACTGCCGGTGCGTCTGCTTGTTCCGCAGCGACCGCCGTATTTTCGCTGTCAGGCGGCGTATCACCTTCGGTATCGGACTGATCAGATGCGTTGGCATCTGTGCCATCCGCGCCATTCTCCTTGCCGCCGCGCTTGCGCCTGCGCCGACGGCGCTTCTTACGCGGCTGATCGGCGGTCTCTTCACTTTCGGCAGGTTCGACAACGGCATCTTCAATTTCCGCGATGTCGTCTTCTTCCAGATCGGACATGTGGCTTGCATCAAGTGACACCACCGCCGTGCTGGGCTGCACAGATACGCGGGTTGCGGTCTTGAATCGTTCAAGGCTGAAATCCGGGCTGACCATCAGCGGATCAGCTTCCAGACGGACCGCCATACCATAGCGCCCTTCGATCTGGGCGATATGCTCGCGCTTGAAATTGAACAGGAAGTTCACCGCCCCCGCAGGCGCGCGCACCAGAACCTCGCGCGATTTGCCGCGCGTGCCTTCTTCCTCAATCTGGCGCAGGATGGTCAGACCCATGCTGTCATCAGACCGGATCAGGCCGGTACCGTGGCAATGCGGACAAGGCTGGGTCGTCGCTTCCAGCATACCCGGACGCAAGCGCTGGCGCGACATTTCCAGCAGACCGAACCCCGAAATGCGGCCGACCTGGATGCGGGCGCGGTCCGATTTCAGCTTGTCCTTCAGCATCTTTTCAACGGCGGCGTTGTTCTTGCGCTCTTCCATATCGATGAAGTCGATGACAATCAGCCCTGCCAGATCGCGCAGGCGAAGCTGGCGCGCGATTTCCGCCGCCGCTTCAAGATTGGTCTTCAGCGCGGTGTCTTCAATCGAGCCTTCGCGCGTGGCCCTACCGGAGTTGATGTCAATCGCCACCAGCGCTTCAGTCACGCCAATCACGATGTACCCGCCAGAAGGCAGCTGCACTGTCGGGTTCATCATTCCGGCCAGATAGCTTTCGACCTGATGGCGCGCAAATAGCGGCATTGTATCGCTGTACAATTTCACGTTTCTGGCGTGGGACGGCATGATCATTTTCATGAAGTCCTTGGCCACCCGGTAGCCGGCTTCGCCTTCGACCAGTACCTCGTCGATATCGCGGTTATACAGATCGCGGATGGACCGCTTGATCAGGTTGCCTTCTTCATAAATCGGGGTCGGTGCGATGGATTTCAGCGTCAGTTCGCGAATCTGTTCCCACAGCCGGAACAGGTATTCATAGTCGCGCTTGATCTCTGCCTTGGTGCGGTTCGCGCCAGCGGTGCGAATGATCAGCCCGGCCCCTTCGGGCACCTTGATTTCATTCGCGATGGCTTTCAGCTTCTGCCGGTCCGCAGCATTGGTAATCTTGCGGCTTATCCCGCCCCCGCGCGCGGTGTTGGGCATCAGCACGCAATAGCGACCTGCCAGCGACAGATAGGTTGTCAGCGCAGCACCCTTGTTGCCGCGCTCTTCCTTGACGACCTGCACCAGCATGATCTGGCGCACGCGGACAACTTCCTGAATCTTGTAGCGGCGCGGGCGCGGCTTGCGGCGCACCTGTACTTCGTCAACGGGATCGCCACCTTCAGACACGGCTTCGATCCGGTCATCGTTTTCGGCAGCATGGTCTGCTGCGCGATAGGTTTCATCCGGTGCGTCCGGCGCATCCGTTTCAGCGGGCCGTGCATCTTCTGACGGGCTGGCTTCCGCTTGTGGCGCGGGCGTATCATCCGTTATGGCAGCGCCGAAACCATCGGCAATCAGCGTATCGGTATCGCTGTCATCGCCATTGTCCAGAATATCCATGCCGGAAACATCGCGGGTTTCAACGGTATCGGAACTGCTGACGGTTTCTGCCTTTGCCGCAGGTTTGCGCCGGTTCGATGATCTGCGCGGCTTCTTCGCAGGCTTTTCAGCCTTTTCACCACCGGACGCGCGGTCATCGTCGTCCTGCTCGCGTACACTTGCGCGTTCTTCCGCAAGCAAAGCTGCGCGGTCTTCTGCCGGTATTTGGTAATAGTCCGGATGAATTTCGTTGAACGCAAGGAAACCATGCCGGTTCCCGCCGTAATCGACGAAGGCCGCCTGTAGCGATGGTTCGACGCGCGTTACCTTTGCAAGGTAGATATTGCCTGCCAGCTGGCGGCGACTTGCGGTTTCAAAATCGAATTCCTCGACCTTGTTGCCGTCCACCACCACGACGCGGGTTTCCTCCGCGTGGGTGGCATCGATAAGCATTTTCTGTGCCATTCAAATCCATTGCACGCTGCACCAGGCGCGCTGTTGCTGACCTGTCTTCCATCGGAAGGGCCAGAACCGCGCACGCCATCCGGCGCGTGACTTGTCTGAGAGTATGGCAGGCCCGCTGTCACAGTCACCGCCGCGTCGTTCAAGGGAATTTCCCTTTCACGGCGGCTTGGTGGGTTGTGTTCGGCACCTGTCATCATGTTTCCTGAACACCGCAGATTTGCGATGCGTGTGTGTAGTATGCCCGAACTGTGTTCACACAGCCCGGACGATTGAAGCCTTGCGGCCTATCCATCTGCAAGGGGGAAGAGGGGGCCAGAAAGGCGCGCCATTCGTCCAATGCAGCGAAATTCGTTCAGAACGCCCTGTATCAGGGCATATCCTTACCTATACAGCATAAGGGCGAACGTGACAAAAACACAATGGCGTTTTTCACGTTGCGACCAACGGCAGTGCATGCCTCTGAAAAAACACCCTGAAATCTGTATTTTCAGGCAATTTGCGCCGTGTCAGACCCTGTAGAGAGCCTTGCCGGGCAGGAAAGTCGCCCTGCCAGCGCCATTTTCCGCCTGCGGCATGCAAGATACCGCAGGCGCTGCAGGACTGAAGTCAGGTCTGGACATAATCCGACCGCACCAACCCGTATTTTGCCATCTTTTCGTTCAGCGTCCGGCGTGGCAGGCGCAATTCTTCCATCACAGCGGTAATGGACCCTTTATGGCGGCGCATCGTGTTGTCAATCAGCATGCGTTCAAACGCTTCTACATGCTCTTTCAGCGGTTTGCCTTCGGTTGTCATAACTTCGCTGGAAGCTTCGTTATCTGCCATGATCAGCGACATCAGCGCGCCATCCTCGCGCCTGCTTTGCAGCACCGCGCGCTCGGCGATATTGACCAGCTGCCGCACATTCCCCGGCCAGGGGGCCTGCAACAACTGGGCGGCTTCAGGCATGCTGACAACAGGTGGCGCACAACCATATTCATCGGCGAACTGCGCCAGATAGGTTTCGAACAGGGCAAGAATATCCTCTCCGCGCATGCGCAGAGGCGGCAGCACCAGTTTATGCGCGGCAAGTCGGAAATACAGGTCGGGGCGCAAGCCATCCTCTATGGTCTGCCCGGCGGTATGGCTGTTGCACACTGCCACAATCCGCGTGTCGGGCAATGCGCCCTGATCATTCAGGAACCCGACCAGCCTTGCCTGTGTGTCGGGTGACATGGCTTCGATGTCTTCCAGAACCAATGTTCCGCCACGGGCCGTTTCAACGATTGGCTTGGCCGCGCCATCATCCAGCGGGCCAAACAGCCGGGCAACAAGGTCCGCTTCGGGATGGCCCGCGCAACTGACCGATACCAGCTTGCGGCCCGCGCGCGGCCCCACGGCATGCAGGGCGTGCGCCACAAGCGTCTTGCCGGTTCCGGTTTCACCGTCAATCAGGACATGGCCGTCAGCCTGACCCACATCAAGAATATCCTCGCGCAGATGCTGCATCACATCTGACGCGCCGACCAGACGGCGCATGATGGTTGTACCATCGGACAGTTCCTGCCTCAGGGCACGGCTTTCAAGCGCCATGGCGCGGGCCTTCACCGCTTTTTCGGCCAGCGCCATCATTTTCTCGGGGTCAAACGGCTTTTCCAGAAAATCAAACGCCCCCAGACGCATGGCTTCCACGGCAATCGGCACGTCGCCATGACCGGTGATCATGATCACCGGAATGGTGCTGTCCAGTGCCACCAGCTTTTTCAGCAGGGTCATACCGTCCATGCCGGGCATGCGGATATCGGTGATAACAACACCGGGAAAATCCGGCCCGATCGCGGCGAACGCTTCCTGGCCATCACAATAGGTTTCCGTTTCAAACCCGGAAAGCGCCATCCACTGACCGATGGACTGGCGCATATCCTGTTCGTCATCCACGATGGCAACACGCATATGGCGGGTCATGTTTTTGCTTCCTCTCAGGCCTGCGCCCTTGCTTCTGAAATCCTGACAGGCGGCCGCTGAAAACATAGCATCAGCAACGGCCCGGTGGTATACACAATGCGGACCGGGCTACTCGGCCGCATCTTTCTGCTCGCTTTGATATATGGGGAATTCGGCTTCGAAAACAGCGCCGCCTTCAGGTGTGTTCATGGCCGTCAGACGCCCCCCGTGGTCCCCCACAATTCCCGACGAAATGGCAAGCCCCAGACCAACGCCCTGCCCGGCGGCTTTGGTCGTATAAAACGGCTCGAACAGGCTGTCGATATCTGCGATACCATGGCCGTTGTCGCGAACCGTCAGATTGGCGGTTTCCCCCTGACTTATGATGATGTCGATCTGTGGCGCATTCACGCCGCGCGTTGCATCCACCGCGTTGCGCACGAGGTTCAGGATCACCTGTTCCACGCGCACCGAATCGCCCATGATCATGACAGGTTCCGGCGGCACCGTGCGCACCACCAGCACGCGGCATTCGCGCAGCATCGGTTCCATCATGGTCAGCGCATCGCCCAGACAGGTGCGCAGATCAATGGGGGCAAAAGCTTCGCCGCCCTTGCGCGCGAAGGATTTCAGCGTGCGGGCAATCGCGCCCATCCGGTCGATCAACCCGTCAATCCGCTGGAATGATGCAAGCGCTTCTTCTGTGCGCTTGCGCTTCAGCAGCAGCCGCGCGCCCGCAAGATAGGTTTTCATGGCCGCCAATGGCTGGTTCAGTTCATGGCTGACAGATGCCGACATTTCCCCCAGGCTGGCCAGCTTGGCCGATTGCGCAAGCGTCTGTTCCGCCACCGCCAGATCCTTCTGTACCCGCAGGCGGGTTGCAATTTCACGCTGCAACCGCGCGTTCAGCGCACGCAAATCCTGCGATTCGCGCTGAAACAGCGCCGATTGCGACCAGGCGCTGCGACTGACCAGATAGAAAGTCAGCGCGAGCAGCAATGCAAAACCCGTAAGCACCAGCGCCAGCGCTGCATTCACCCGCTCGCGCACTGAATCATAGCGGGTGAAACTGACCAGCCGCCAGCCTCGGAACGGCACGCGCACTTCTGATCGCAGCACCGCTTCGCCGCGTACGAATGTGTCCGGCGGGGTCTGCGCCCAATCCGCCGTGGCCCGCAACGCACGCGCAATCGCAGAAGGCGCATCGCGCAGCGCAAGCGCTTCTTCCAGTGAACGGCCCCGCCAGCGTGGTTCGGTTGCCAGAATGATGCGGCCCCCGGAATCCAGTAATGCGACCGCATCGGCGAAGCCCGCCCAGCTGCGTTCAAATTTCGACAGATCGGCATCAACGACAACGACGCCCAGAACATCGCTTGCCACCCGGATACTGCGGGCAAAGGAAAACCCGAAACCGCCGCTTTCCAGTTCCTTAACCATGAACACAGTGTCAGAGGTGCGGCGCGAATCCACGAAAGCCAGATCCCCGCTGCGGTTCTTGCCCAGATGCACACGGTCCGTTGCACCGACCACGCGCCCGGCATTGTCCAGCAGCTCGATCGAGGCCGCGCCAATTTCCCCCTGCAGGTCTATCAGGCGCTGCGATGTGGTCGCATAATTTCCTTCACGCAGCGCGACAATCAGTTCGGGGTCGCGCGCCAGTAGCAGCGGCACCACTGAATTGCGCTGAAGTTCGGACTGGATATTGCCGGAATACAGCACCAGCCGCAATTCAGCGCGGTTGCGCGTGGTATCGGTAAAGCGTTCAGACAACCAGGAATTCATGAACCAGATCAGCCCGATGCCAACCACGATCAGAAAAAGGATAACCACCCGCCCCCATAGCGGGATACCCAGAATACTGGTACGTCTGTTGTCAAGATCAGGTGGCACGGCCATGCCGCACAGAATATGCTGAATGCTGCGCGTGCTCAAGCATGGTGCCGGGCCGGTATCTTCAGGCTGGCGCGAAAGCGCTTATCAGTCCCTCGAACATCGCGCGCCCGTCAGTGCCGCCATGTACAGCACTGAACGCGCGTTCCGGATGTGGCATCATGCCCAGCACACGGCGGTTTTCCGACAGAATGCCCGCAATGTCCGCGGCTGAGCCGTTGGGGTTGTCAACGTAGCGAAAGGCAACACGTCCGTCGCCTTGCAGTCGTGCAAGGGTTTCGGGGTCGGCGGTATAATTCCCGTCATGATGCGCAATCGGAACGGTGATCTGCGCGCCGGGGGCATAGCCCGCCGTAAACCCGCTGCCTGCGGTTTCCACGCGCAGCGTGACAGGCTTGCAGATATATTTCAGATTGGCATTGCGCAGCAGCGCACCGGGCAGAAGCCCCATTTCGACCAGAACCTGAAAGCCGTTGCAAATGCCCAGAACATGGCCGCCGCCTGATGCGAAATCAGTAATGGCGCGGGCAATGGGCGAACGCGCGGCAATCGCACCGCAACGCAGATAATCACCAAAGCTGAAACCACCGGGAATGCCGACAATATCTGTTCCCGCAGGCAATGCGGTGTCCTTGTGCCACACGCGCGTCACCTGCGCGCCGACCCCTTCAAAGGCCACGGCAAGGTCACGGTCACAGTTCGATCCGGGGAAAGTGATGACAGCAGCTTTCATCGCGCGCGGCTCCGTCCATAGCCAAGGTTTGCCCGCGCTTTAGCGCGAATACACATCATGCGCAAAGGGAAACCGGCCCTTTCAGGCGGCAAAATCGGAAATCACCGCAACACCGGGTGCCATTGGCCCGTCAAACAGCGCCAGTTCCGCGCCGGCCTGCGACAGCGCCACCTGCCGCGCGATCATCGGCATGAAATCCACCAGACCTGCGTCAATCATTCCCAGCAGCGACGGGTATTTATGCGCGGGCATGCCCCGCGTGCCATAAATCGCAAGGTTTTTCTGATAGACCGCACTCATGTCGATATCCATGCGCGCCGTGTGCCCCACGGGCATGCCAACCTGCACATGCCGCCCCAGCGGTCGCAGACAATGCAACGATGCGTTGGTTGTCTGCGCGATTCCCAGCGCCTCGACGGAAACATGGGCGCCACCGCCGGTAATGTCGCGAATGGCCTGCGCCACGTCACCCGCGCGCGCATCAAGCGCTGCATCAGCACCAAGGGCGCGGGCATGGTCCAGCTTTTCGGGCACAATATCAACGGCAACCACCCGCGCGCCCAGCGCACGGCCCAGAATAAGCGTGGCCAGCCCGATGCCGCCAGTCCCATGCACGGCCAGCCATTCACCCGGGCGCAGCGCGGCGCGGTCGGTAAGCGCGTGAAAGGCCGTGGTCACGCGGCACCCCAGCCCCGCAGCCAGCACCGGCGACATGTCATCCGGCAGACGCGCCAGGTTATGGGCATGGGGCACGCCCACATATTCGGCAAAAGCACCGGGTTCTATGAACCCCGGCAAGCGCTGATCGGGGCAGGTATTGGACACGCCAGACCGGCAGGCGGGGCATGTCCCGCAGGCAAGAATAAAGGGGGCGATCACCTTGTCGCCAATGGCCCAGCCACTGCGCGGACCAGCCACGACCACCTCGCCGCAATATTCATGGCCCGGTATCTGGCCGGGCTTCACGCGTGGGTGTTCCCCGACCCAGCCGTGCCAGTCAGACCGGCAAATGCCACAGGCAAGCGTGCGCAGTACCACACCATCATCTTCGCATACCGGGTCCGCCACCGTTTCGATGCTCAGATCCTTGCGATATTCCCTAAGAACCGCTGCGCGCATCCTGCCCCCTCGTGTCAATGCACTTGCGGCCATGCTGCCCACAAAGCATCGGTGCGTCAATCACCGTTGCGGCAGGTATCAGGCCATTTCGACGCGATAGCTTTCGATCACCGTATTGGCCAACAGCTTCTGGCACATCTCATCCGCTTGCTGTTGCGCCTTGTCGGCATCGGTTTCCGCCAGATCCAGTTCAATCATCTTGCCTTGACGCACGCCATTGACGCCCTCAAAGCCTAGCGCGCCCAGCGCATGACGCACGGCTTCGCCCTGCGGGTCCAGAACGCCAGGTTTCAGGGTAACGAATACACGCAGTTTCATGGGCGTCCGAGCCTTTCAGTTCATCAGTTTGGGTTTGCTGAAGGGCGTGGGCGATTTGGGCATCACCCCAAGCCGCCGCGCCACTTCTGAATAAGCGTCCGTCAGGCTACCAAGATCGCGGCGGAACACGTCCTTATCCAGCTTCTGACCGGTTTTCATGTCCCACAGGCGGCAACTGTCCGGGCTGATTTCATCGGCCACGATCAGCCGCTGCATATCTCCGTCAAACTGGCGGCCGATTTCAATCTTGAAATCCACCAGCTTGATTCCCACAGCCAGCATGATCCCCGACATGAAGTCATTGACGCGCACGGCCAGCGCAACCATGTCATCCAGATCCTGATGGCTGGCCCAGTTGAAGGCAAGAATCTGGTCCTCGGTGACCAACGGGTCGCCCAGCGCATCATCCTTGAAATAAAACTCGATGATGGGGCGCGGCAGCGGGGTGCCTTCTTCAATACCCAGACGTTTGGAAATCGACCCTGCGGCAACATTGCGTACCACGACTTCCAGCGGGATAATGTCAACCGCACGGATCAGTTGTTCACGCATGTTGATGCGCTTGATGAAATGCGTGGGGACACCGATCTGGTTCAGGCCGGACATGAAATATTCCGAAAGCATGTTGTTCAAGACACCCTTGCCTTCGATCACATCGCGCTTCTCGGCATTAAACGCGGTGGCATCATCCTTGAAGTACTGAACCAGTGTGCCCGGCTCCGGTCCTTCGTACAGAACCTTGGCTTTGCCTTCATAGACTTTGGTGCGGCGTGCCATGGTATTCTCCGATCATGGAACAGTGGACAGGGGCAATGTATCTGGTGCCTATATCGCAGCGCCGCCCACGCCGCAAGCGGCGGTGTTTGCGCCCGCGATCGGTGATTTCGCCTTGCAGTGCTGCCTGCCAACCGCCATATGTTTTGCAACATCGGACGATCATTCAACAGGATACGAGGCCCGAAATGACATCTTTCGAAGACCGCGAACGCGCTTTTGAAAACAAGTTTGCCCATGATCAGGAAATGATTTTCAAGGCAATTGCCCGCCGGAACAAGAAACTCGGGCTTTGGGCAGCGACTCTGCTGGGCAAAACGGGTGACGATGCCGAAGCCTATGCAATGGATGTCATCCGCGCCGATTTCGAAGAAGCCGGCCACGAAGATGTCGTGCGCAAGGTGTCAGCTGACCTTGTCGGCAAGGCCGATGAAGCGACGATTCGCAGCATGATGGCCACCCTGCTGTCCGAAGCCAAGGCCGAACTGGCCGAAGGCTGACTCACAGTAATATGAATGATGCGCATCTTTTTCATGCGCAGTATGAATTTGCCTCATCTTTCAGGATGTGGCACATCCCATCCAACAGGCGGGAGCGCGCGGGCGCATCCCGCTGTTTCGCAATCCGGAGATGCGCGCAATGACCAATGCCTTAGCGAAGATGCTGGCCGAACGGGATTGGATCCTGGCGGATGGTGCCACAGGCACCAATCTGTTCAACATGGGTCTTGCATCGGGGGACGCGCCGGAACTGTGGAACGTGGATGAACCCGACAATATCCGCACGCTGTATCGCAACGCCGTCAATGCCGGGTCCGATCTGTTCCTGACGAATACTTTCGGCGGCAACGCCAGCCGTATGAAACTGCATGGTGCGGAAAATCGCGTGCGTGAACTCAACCGCGTTGGTGCCGCACTCGGGCGCGAAATTGCAGATGCCGCGGGCCGCCCGGTTATCGTTGCGGGGTCGGTCGGTCCGACAGGCGAAATCATGGCACCGATGGGCAGCCTGACCCATGAACTGGCGGTCGAGATGTTCCACGAACAGGCCGAAGGGCTGAAAGAAGGCGGCGCGGATGTGCTGTGGGTGGAAACCATTTCCGCCCCCGAAGAATACAAGGCCGCCGCCGAAGCCGCCGGGCTGGCAGGCATGCCATGGTGTGGCACAATGAGTTTCGACACAGCCGGGCGCACCATGATGGGTGTCACTTCTGCCGCGATGGCACAACTTGTCACCCGGCTGAACACACCGCCGCTGGCATTTGGCGCAAATTGTGGCGTGGGCGCATCCGATCTGTTGCGCACTGTTCTGGGTTTTGCAGACGCGGGCGCAGCACTGCCCCTGATCGCCAAGGGCAATGCCGGAATTCCGAAATATCATGACGGGCACATCCATTACGATGGCACCCCCGAACTGATGGCGGAATATGCCGTGCTGGCGCGCGATTGTGGTGCAACCATTATCGGCGGGTGCTGCGGCACCATGCCCGAACACCTGCGCGCCATGCGCAACGCGCTGGAAACGCATGACCGCGGGCCGCGCCCCACGCTGGAACAGATCACCGCAGCGTTGGGCGGGTTTTCATCCGCGCTGGACGGCACGGAGGCCGCAGGCGACGCGCCGGAACCCCGCCGAGGGCGTGGCGGCGGCCGCCGCCGCCGCGACGCGTGACAAAACTGCCGGAAATCACATGAATGCGACCGCGCGGGTCGCCACCAATCGGGCGCATGTCGCAAATGGAATAGTGGTGTGCTGCATTCTGTCCGAAAGCAAATGCAATAGTGGTCCAACACGCGCTATACCGCGTGTCCGAAGGGGTAAAGCCTATGTCTGACGAAGACGATATCATCCTTGCTGATCTGTCTGACGACGAGCTTGTCGAGCAGATGATGGACGACCTTTATGATGGCCTCAAAGAGGAAATCGAAGAAAGCGTCAATATCCTGCTGGCACGCGGCTGGACCCCTTATGACATCCTGACCAAAGCGCTTGTGGCTGGCATGACGATTGTGGGCCATGATTTCCGCGATGGTATCCTGTTCGTGCCAGAAGTGCTGCTGGCCGCAAACGCGATGAAAGCGGGCATGTTCATCCTGAAGCCGCTACTGGTGGAAACCGGCGCACCGCGCATGGGCAAGATGGTGATCGGCACCGTCAAGGGTGACATCCATGATATCGGCAAGAACCTTGTCGCCATGATGATGGAAGGCGCAGGCTTCGAGGTTGTGGATCTTGGCATCAACAACGCGGTTGAGGCCTATATGGAAGCGCTGGAAAAGGAACAGCCCGACATTCTGGGCATGTCGGCCCTGCTGACCACCACCATGCCCTATATGAAGGTGGTGATTGACACGCTGGTCGCACAGGGCAAACGCGACGACTACATCGTGCTGGTGGGCGGCGCCCCCCTGAACGAAGAATTCGGTCGCGCCATCGGGGCAGATGCCTATTGCCGCGATGCGGCAGTTGCCGTGGAAACAGCCAAGGATTTTGTCGCGCGCAAACACAACCAGATGGCGGCGCACTGATCCCCGCCCCCGAAATATCGCAAACTGATGAAAAGGCCGGACGGGGCATCCTGTCCGGCCTTTTGCGTTTATCCGCATAACACCATGTTGTGACATTGCCGCCTTGAGTTCGCCTGCTGAAACGCTACGCTTCATGCGTACTGCGCGGTGTTGGTAGGTATGACGGCCCGCCCCTGTCCAGCGCATCACCCGTTTGCAGGAAAGCCAGACCATGACATCCGCGCTGACAATCGAAAGCCTGAGAAAAACCTTCGGCAGCGCCCCGGACATCGTGCATGTTCTGGACAATGCTGACCTAGAGCTGTCACGGGGGCAATCCCTTGCCCTGACGGGCGAATCAGGCAGCGGAAAGTCAACCCTGCTGCATATCTGCGCGGGGCTGGAACCCTTCGACAGTGGCAAGGTCATGCTGGCCGGTCAGGATATCGCGCAGGCCGATGACAGCGCCCGCGCAGCACTGCGCCGCACCAGTGTTGGGCTGATCTTTCAGCAGTTCAATCTTGTGCCGTCCCTGAACGTTGCGGCCAATCTGGCGTTTCAGGCGCGGCTGGCAGGGCGGCATGACCCCGGTTTCGTGGCCGAACTGGCCCGGCGCCTTGGCATTGCAGAACTGATGGCGCGTTACCCCGAACAGCTGTCGGGCGGGCAGCAGCAGCGTGTCGCTATCGGGCGCTGTCTGGCCGCGCGGCCCCGGCTGGTTCTGGCGGATGAACCGACCGGCAACCTGGACGAGGCCACAGGCGATGCGGTACTGGACCTGATGCTGGAACTGGCTGCGCAGGCAGGTGCTGCGCTGTTGCTGGCCACGCATTCGACCCGGCTGGCAGCGCGCTGTAATCTTCGCGTACATCTGCGCGCAGGCAAGTTGCAGGTATCTGCGTGACCCGCGCGGCCCTGCAGGCACTGTTATCGCATTGGCTGCGCAGTCCGTTCCAACTGGCCATGCTGCTGGCAGGGCTGGCGCTGGCCACAGCGCTATGGTCCGGGGTTCAGGCCCTGAATGCCGAAGCACGCGCGGCCTATGCGACGGCGGAAAACCTGCTGGGCGATGGCACATCCGCGCAGCTGGAATCCCCCTCCGGCCGGATGCCGGAAGGGGAATTTGCACGGCTACGCCGCGCGGGCTGGGACGTGTCGCCGGTGGTGGAAGGGCGCGCATCCTTGGGCGACACGCGCGTCACCGTGCTGGGGATTGAACCGCTGACCGCCTCATCAGGCGGCACCAGCGCAGAACTTGTCACCCCTGATCTGACAGGTTTTCTGGCAGGGGTTGGGTTTGCGCACCCTAGGACACTGAATGAGATCGGCACGTCCCAGCCGGACCTGCGGCCCAGTCAGGCCATTCCCATCGGCACTGTTCTGATGGATATCGCGCAGGCCCAGACCCTGCTGGACATGCGCGGGCATATCACGCGGCTGACCCTTGCGCCCGTTCAGCGCGACGGGCTGACACCGCTGAACACGCTGGCCCCTGACCTGCGCCTTGTCGCCCCAGGTGACGGGACCGATCTGGCCGGGCTCACCGACAGTTTCCACCTGAATCTGACCGCTTTCGGGCTGCTGGCTTTCACTGTGGGGCTGTTCATCGTGCATTCCGCAGTCGGGCTGGCGTTCGAGCAACGCCGTACCATGTTCCGCACCCTGCGCGCACTTGGTGTGCCGCTGCGCCATCTGGCACTGTTGCTGGCTGCGGAACTGGCGCTGTTTGCCATTCTCGCAGGGATGGCCGGCCTGGCGCTTGGGTATCTGATGGCGGCGACGCTGCTGCCGGATGTGGCCGCCACGCTGCGCGGGCTTTACGGCGCACCGGTGCCCGGCACGCTGCGCTTTGATCCCGTCTGGGCCTTGGCGGGGATGGGCATGACGCTGGCAGGCACTGCGCTGGCGGGTGGACAAGCGCTGTGGCGGCTGTGGCGGCTGCCGGTTCTGGCACCTGCACAACCCCGCGCATGGGCGCATGCAGGCGCGCGCAGCCTGCGCCTGCAAGGCGGGGTAGCTGTGGCACTGGCCATCATCGCGCTGATATTGGCGCAAATCAATGGTGGGCTGATCACCGGGTTCGCCCTGCTGGCGGCGGCATTACTGGCGGCGGCACTGATCATGCCGCTGGTACTGGCCGGAGGGCTCGCATTGGGGCAACGATTGGCGCGCGGGCCAGTGGCACAATGGTTCTGGGCCGACAGCCGCCAGAACCTGCCGCGTCTGTCCCTGGCACTGATGGCGTTGTTGCTGGCATTGGCCACCAATATCGGCGTGGGCACCATGGTGTCGTCCTTCCGCACCACATTCATCGCATGGCTGGACCAGCGCCTTGTCGCCGAAGTGACTGTCACCCCCCGCACCCCGTCCGAGGCCCGCGCCCTGCAGAATTTCCTGCAAACGCACGCAGATGCCACGCTGCCGATGCAGCGCATTGATGCCCGTCTTGCCGCACAGCCCGGACAGGTATACGCCATGAAGGACCATGCCACATTCCGCGACAACTGGCCCCTGCTGGACGCAGTGCCGCACGTCTGGGACAGGCTGGCCGCAGGCGAAGGGGTGCTTGTGAATGAACAGCTTGCCCGCCGCGCCGGTCTTCGCCCCGGCACCGCCACGCTGGAAATGCCGGATATCGGCGTGTTACCGGTACTGGGGGTCTATTCTGACTATGGCAACCCGCTGGCGCAGGCCACTCTCGGGCTGGACCGTTTCACAGGGGCGTGGCCGGACACCCCGGTCCGTCAATTCGCGTTGCGCAGCGAAAACCCGCAGGCATTAATTACGGCGTTGCAGGATGAATTCGGCCTGCCGGGCAACCAGATTACCGATCAGGCACAGGCGAAAGCCCTGTCACTGGCAGTATTCGAACGCACCTTCCTGATAACCGGCGCGCTGAATGTGCTGACACTTTCCATAGCGGCCATTGCATTGTTTGCAGCCCTTGTCACGCTGTCGGGCATGCGGCTGGTGCAGCTTGCGCCGCTTTGGGCGCTGGGGCTGACCACGCGCAGACTGGCCGCGCTGGAACTGGGCCGCGCATTGGTGCTGGCGGGGATGACACTTGTTCTTGCCTTGCCGGTGGGGTTGGTATTGGCGCAAATCCTGCTGGCTGTCATTAATGTGCAGGCGTTTGGCTGGCGCTTGCCGCTACAGTTTTTCCCTGCCGACTGGGCGCGGCTGGCGTTCTGGGCTGGGCTGGCCGTGCTCGCCGCGGCCCTGCTGCCCGCCTGGCGCCTGTGGCGTCATGGGCCACACCAGTTGCTGAAAGTATTCGCGCATGAGAAGTAGGAAACGCCACTGCATGAAACCCTGCCTTGCGGCATTCGCAACGGCGCTGCTGTTGACAGCCGCCCCTGCGCAGGCGCAGGGCTTCGCCGGGCTGGGCACCACCGCCGAGGATTTTTCCGTCCCCGAACGCGGGCGGGAACTAACCTTTCCGCAAGACCACGGCGCACATCCTGATTTCCGCATTGAATGGTGGTATCTGACAGCCACCCTGACCGGCGATGACGGACAGGATTATGGCGCGCAATGGACCTTGTTCCGGTCAGCATTGCAACCGGGCGAAGCGGCGGGTTTTGCATCGCCGCAGGTCTGGATGGGGCATGCGGGTCTGACCACCGCCGACAGCCATTTTGCCGTCGAAACATTCGGACGCGGCGGCACAGGTCAGGCTGGCGTCACACCGGACCCGTTTTCAGCCTTTATCGATGACTGGCACATGACCAGCCGTGCAGGCCCGGACAGCGACCCTTATGACCGGCTGCATATCCATGCCACCGGCCATGATTTTAGCTATGACCTGACCGCGCAGGCCCAAGGCCCGTTGGTTTTACACGGCGATCAGGGCTATTCGGTCAAATCGCAGGGCGGACAGGCCAGCTATTATTATTCGCAACCCTTCTATGACATCACCGGCACGCTGCACCTGCCCGACGGGCCGGTTTCCGTATCCGGGCACGGCTGGCTTGACCGCGAATGGTCCAGCCAGCCCCTGGCCGATGATCAGGCCGGATGGGACTGGTTTTCCCTTGGTTTCGATGACGGGCACCGGATGATGGGGTTTCAACTTCGCGGCGCGCAGGTGTTCACGTCGGGCACATGGATCGCGCCCGACGGAACCGCCACCCCCCTGCCCCCCGATGCGCTGGAATTCACACCACTGGGCAGCGCGCGCGTGGCCGGGCGGGATGTGCCGGTGCGCTGGCGCATCGACTGGCCAGAGGGTGGCGTTTCCATCACCACAGAACCCCTGAACCCACATGCCTGGATGGACCTGTCGGTAAGCTACTGGGAAGGGCCGTTGCGGTTCAGCGGCAGCCACACGGGGCGCGGCTATCTGGAAATGACCGGCTATTGACGCGGCGTTCATGATGACAGCACGCGCGCTGCGCGGTTAACCTCCTGCAATCCTGAGGAGGTTTCCCATGTCACACTATCCCCATCTTTTCACCCCCCTTGATCTGGGCTTCACCACGTTGAAAAACCGCGTGGTGATGGGGTCCATGCATACGGGGCTGGAAGAACGCGGCGACTGGAACCGTGTTGCGGAATATTACGCCATCCGCGCGCGCGGTGGCGTTGCGCTGATGGTCACCGGTGGCATGGCCTCCAATCCCGAAGGCGGTGTATTTCCGGGTGCGGCGGGATTGTATACGCCGCAGGACATTGCCAATCACCGTCTGGTCACGGACCGCGTACATGACGCGGGCGGAAAAATCGCCATGCAGATACTGCATGCGGGCCGTTATGCCTACGGCCCCGATTGCGTGGCCCCTTCGGCCATCAAATCCCCGATTTCACCCTTCAAGCCGGCGGAACTGGATGAAGACGGAATCGAAAAGCAGATCGCCGATATTGTGACAGCTGCGGTGCGGGCGCGCGAAGCAGGCTATGACGGTGTCGAAGTGATGGGATCCGAGGGGTATTTCATCAACCAGTTCCTGTGCGCCGCCACCAACCACCGCACCGACCGCTGGGGGGGCAGCTATGACAACCGCATGCGGCTGGCAGTGGAGATTGTGCGCCGCGTTCGCGACGCGGTGGGGCCGGATTTCATTCTGATCTATCGCATATCGCTGATTGATCTGGTTCCCGATGGGCAGACATTCGACGAGGTGACGCGCCTGGCGCAGGCGATTGAAGCAGCGGGGGCAACGATCCTGAACACCGGCATCGGCTGGCATGAAGCGCGGGTGCCGACCATTGCGACATCGGTGCCGCGTGCGGGCTGGGCGTGGGTCACACGCAAGCTGATGGGCAAGGTGGGCATTCCGCTGGTCACATCGAACCGCATCAACACCCCCGATGTGGCCGAAGACCTGCTGGCCGGGGGTGCCGCCGATATGGTGTCCATGGCGCGGCCGTTCCTTGCCGACCCTGATTTCATGGCCAAAGCCGCAGACGGGCGCGCGGATGAAATTGCGCCCTGCATCGCGTGCAATCAGGCCTGTCTGGACCACACGTTTCAGGGCAAGGTTTCCACATGTCTGGTCAATCCGCGCGCCTGCCATGAAACCGAATTGCGCTATGAACCGACCAGCGCGCCCAGAACCGTTGCCGTCGTGGGCGCTGGCCCTGCTGGCCTGATGGCCGCACTGGTGGCGGACGAACGCGGGCACCACGTCACCCTGTTCGAGGCTGATGGCCAGCTTGGCGGACAGTTGAACATGGCCCGCCGGATTCCCGGCAAGGAAGAATTCCACGGGCTGGTGGACTGGTTCACAACGCGCGTTGCACAATCCACGATCAGCCTGCGCCTGAATACCCGCGCCACGCCGGACATGCTGGCGGGGTTTGACGATGTGATCATCGCAACAGGCGTCATCCCGCGTGATCCGCAGATTGACGGGCAGGATGCGCCACATGTACTGCGCTATACAGATGTGCTGCGCGACAAGGCGCGGGTGGGCGCGCGCGCGGTTGTCGTGGGCGCAGGTGGCGTCGGGTTTGATGTCGCGGAATACCTGAGCCATGAAGGCGAAAGCCCGACCGACAATCTGGCGCTCTGGCAACGGGAATGGGGGGTCGGCGACCCGTCCGATACGCCCGGCGGGCTGGCGCCTGATGGCCCGAAACCACCGCCCCCGGCGCGGTCCGTGACATTGGTGCAGCGCAAACCCGGCAAACCCGGCAAGGGCCTCGGCAAAACCACTGGCTGGATTCACCGCACAAGTCTGGCGGCAAGGGGGGTTCAAATGATCGGCGGGCTGGAATACCGGCGGATCACCGCCGAAGGACTGGTCGTCATGCGCGACGGACAGGAAGAAACGCTGCCAGCAGATACAGTGATCCTGTGTACAGGGCAGGATTCCCTGCGCATGCTGGCCGATGCACTGATCGCAGATGGAAAGACCGTGCATGTCATCGGCGGAGCTGATGTCGCCGCCGAACTGGATGCCAAGCGAGCGATTGATCAGGGCGCGCGGCTGGCTGCAATGCTGTAACAGCGCCCCCGGTGTGCCCCACCTGCGCAGCCTTCCGCATGGCCAGCGCATGACGTGACTGGCCGGACTGCAATCCCAGCCTGCGGCGCGAAGCCCCCATGCTTGGGGGGGGTGCCGCCGCGCCCATATGGCAAGCCGCGCAGTCATGCGCGGCGGGGGTCGGGCGGGTGGGCCATATGGGCGCGGCTTGCAACATCCGCATATGCGCCCATTGTCAGCAAGGTGAATGGACAAATGCGCGCCTTCTGATACTCTTCCGCAAACTGATCAGGAGTTCCGCCTTGGCACTGCCCCTTGCCCCCATCGCCGCTGTCGCCATGAAATATGGTGCCCTTGCCCTCGCAGGCTATGCGCTGACCCGGCAGGTCCGGCCCGGCCATATTGCCCAACCACTCGAAGATGCCATGGATACCCTGCCCGAAGGCATATGCATCACCCGCCCCCGCGACGCGGAACAGATGAACGGCACAGCGCGTTTGCGCAGAATCATAAGACTGGGCCACAACGGCCGCGGCGTTGAACTGGACGCTGCGTTTCTGGCACGCATCAAGCTGCGGTGGGTCTGATGGCCCTGACACTATATTACAGCCCGACCTCCCCCTACGCGCGCAAGGTTCTGGTGCTGGCGCATGAAGCAGGTATCGCCGGAAAACTTGATATCATAACCGGGTCAGGAACGCCGCTGGATTCCGGACAAGCACCCATTGCGCAGAACCCTTTGGGCAAGGTGCCGACATTGTCGCGCCCGGATGGCCCCGCGATTTACGACAGCCGCGTGATTTGCGAATATCTGGACAGTATCGCGCAATCGGGCTTCTATCCCGGTGGCGCGCGCCGGTGGGATGCCCTGACCCTGCAATCCATGGCCGACGGCATTCTGGATGCCGCCCTTGCCATGGTCTATGAATCCCGCCTGCGCCCGGAAGCCATGCATTTCGCCCCGTTTGTCGAAGGGCAGTGGCAAAAGATTGCGCGCAGCGTCGATATGCTGGAAACCCGCTGGATCAGCTATCTGGCCGGGCCGTTCTGCATCGGCCAGATAGCCACGGCCTGTGCGCTGTCCTATCTGGACCTGCGCCATAATGCGCGCAACTGGCGACAAGCGCACCCGGCCCTGACCGCATGGCATGAAAATTTCGCGCAGCGCGACAGTATGCTGGCCACGCAACCACCCACCTGACGCCCCGCGGACAGCGTTGCGGGGTTTGCGGTTGCGCCAACAGTGTGGCTTCTGAACCAGAATCCCTTGAAAATCTGACCGGCTGCGACATCATTGCCCGCTTTCGCGGCTGGACGGGCTATGGATTCCCCGCTAAATACCCACGCTGAGGGGCTGCGGTTTTTTCCGTGGCCCAATCATAATTTGCAGCCCTCGTACCCATTGAAAAGGGAGAACGCTCGTGTCCCACGCTGATGACAACGATAGCACCCGCAGGGATTTCATCTATTACGCCACTGCAGGTGCGGGCGTTGTGACTGCTGGCGCAGCTGTCTGGCCACTGGTCAACCAGATGAACCCCTCGGCTGATGTTCAGGCGCTTTCATCGATTTTCGTCGATGTCGCAGGTCTGGAAGCCGGCGGCCAGATTACGGTCAACTTTCTTGGCAAGCCTGTCTTCATCCGCCGTCGCACCGCAGCAGAGATCGAGGAGGGTCGCGCAGTCACGCTGGACCAGTTGTCCATTGACCGCGCATCACAAAACCCCAACAAACCCGGCACCGATGCCCTGGATGAAAACCGCACCATGGATGAGGCGGGCGAATGGCTGGTGATGACCGGCGTCTGCACCCATCTGGGCTGCGTGCCGCTGGGCAATGGCGCCGGGGACTTCAATGGCTGGTTCTGCCCCTGCCACGGGTCGCATTACGACACCGCTGGCCGTATCCGCCGCGGCCCGGCACCGGAAAATCTGCATATTCCGTTAGCCACGTTTGTTGACGAAACCACAATCCAGCTCGGCTAAGGGAGGAAAACACCTATGTCTGGTATCCCACACGATCATTACGAGCCGAAGACGAACGCTGAAAAGTGGCTTCATCGCAGGCTTCCGATTGTCGGACTGATCTATGACACTATCATGATCCCGACCCCCAAGAACCTGAACTGGATGTGGATCTGGGGCATCGTGCTGATGTTCTGTCTGATCCTGCAGATCGTTACCGGCATTGTTCTGGTAATGCACTACACGCCGCATGCGGACATGGCCTTTGCCAGTGTCGAGCATATCATGCGTAACGTGAATGGCGGCTTCATGCTGCGCTATCTGCACCAGAATGGCGCGATGCTGTTCTTCGCTGCGGTCTATATCCACATTTTCCGTGGTCTGTATTACGGCAGCTACAAGACCCCGCGCGAAATCACCTGGATCATCGGCATGCTGATCTATCTGCTGATGATGGCAACCGCCTTCATGGGCTATGTTCTGCCATGGGGCCAGATGTCATTCTGGGGCGCAACCGTGATCACCGGCCTGTTTGGCGCGATTCCCGGCATCGGTGAACCGCTGCAAATGTGGCTGCTGGGCGGGCCTGCTGTGGGTAACGCGACGCTGAACCGCTTTTTCAGCCTGCACTACCTGCTGCCGTTTGTCATTCTGGGTCTGACGATCCTGCATATCTGGGCGTTTCATACCACCGGCAACAACAACCCGTCCGGTGTTGACGTGCGCCGCGGTTCGAAAGAGGAAGCAGAGAAAGACACCCTGCCCTTCTGGCCATATTTCGTTATCAAGGACTTGTTTGCGCTGGTGCTGATTCTGGCTGGCTTCTGGGCGCTGGTTGGCTTCATGCCGGGCTTCCTTGGCCATGCCGACAACTATATCGAAGCGAACCCGCTGGTCACGCCATCGCATATTGTGCCGGAATGGTACTTCCTGCCCTTCTACGCCATTCTGCGCGCCTTCACATCGGATGTATGGGTGGTGATTGCCGCAAACTGGTTGTCCTTCGGCATCATTGACGCGGCCTTCTTCGGGGTTCTGGCCATGTTTGCTTCGATCTTCGTGATGGCGCTGGTGCCGTGGCTGGACACGTCTTCGGTGCGCTCCGGCCGGTATCGCCCGATGTTCAAATGGTGGTTCTGGCTGCTGGTGATCGATTTCTTTGTCCTGATGTGGGCAGGGGCGATGCCCGCAGAAGGGATCTATACCACTATCGCGCTGATAGGCACGGCGTATTGGTTCGGATATTTCCTGATCATCCTTCCCATCCTTGGCGTGATCGAGAAACCCTTGCCGCAACCAGAAACCATCGAGGCTGATTTCAAGGCAGGCCTGAAAAAGAAATCCGGCGGTTCTGGCCCCTCGCCCGAACAGATCCCGGCCGAGTGAGATCAGGAAACAGGAGAGATATGATGTTCAGGAAACTCGCTGCTTCCGCACTCACGGCAGCAACTTTGATGGCAACCCCGGCCCTTGCGGCCGGGGGACTGGGCGAAATCACCGATTACAGCTTTTCATTTGAAGGGCCGTTCGGTGTGTATGACCGCAACCAGCTGCAACGCGGGCTTCAGGTTTATACCGAAGTCTGTTCCAGCTGCCACGGGCTTGAATTCGTTGCCTTCCGCACACTCAGCGACCGCAACGGACCGGAACTGCCTGATGACCAGATGCGTGCCTATGCTGAAATGTATGAAGTCTGGGACGAAGAACTGCGCGACTGGCGGACAGCTGCCGGGCCAGACCACTTCCCGGAATCGCAATTCGAAGGCGCGCCAGACCTTAGCCTGATGGCCAAAGCGCGCGTTGGCTTTGAAGGGCCATATGGTCTGGGCCTGAACCAGCTTTTCCGGGGTCTGGGCGGGGCGGAATATATTGCGTCCTTCCTGACAGGCTACACTGGTGAAGAAGACCTTCAGGCAGGCACGCTGTTCTATTACAACAAAGCCTATGATGGCTGGGTGTCCATGAACCCTGTGCTGTTCGAGGACATGCTCGAATATGCCGACGGAACCCCCGCCACCGAAGAACAGATGGCGCAGGACGTTGCTGCCTTCCTGATGTGGACTGCGGAACCGAAACTTGTTGAACGCAAACGTGCCGGTTTTGTCGGTGTCATCTTTCTGTCGGTTCTGGCCGCATTGCTGTATCTGACCAACAAACAGCTTTGGGCACCTATCAAGCGGGCCGCGAAGCAGGACTAAGTTCAACACCTGATATGTTGTTCGATCAGAAGCGCGCCCCGTCCGGCGCGCTTCTTCATTTGTGCTTTTCAATTCACCGCGCAGCTTGTAGCCCTTTACCCCAAGTTCACATGTGAAAGAAATCCCGATGACCGACAATCTGCGCGGCGCAGTTCTGATGTCCCTTGCGATGGCGGGCTTCGCATTGGAGGACATGTTCATCAAGCTGCTGGCGGATGCGCTGCCTGTCGGACAAATCCTTCTGATTCTGGGGGCTGGCGGTGCCATCGCTTTCGGCGCAATCGCCCGCAGCAAGGGCCAGCAACTGCTTTCGCCTGCCTTGCTGACGCCTGCGCTGCTGTTGCGCAATGCGGCCGAACTTGTCGGGACAGTGGGGTTCGTGCTGGGGTTCGTGCTGGCCAGTCTGGCCACCGCATCGGCAATATTGCAGGCAGCGCCGTTATTCGTGACGCTTGGTGCCGTGCTGTTTCTGGGCGAAAAGGTCGGCTGGCGGCGCTGGACGGCCATTGGCCTTGGATTTTTCGGTGTCATGCTGATTGTACGGCCCGGCATGGCAGGGTTTGAACCCGCATCCCTGTTTGCCGTCATCGGGGTGCTAGGTCTTGCAGGGCGCGATCTTGCAACGCGGGTCATTCCGGCTGCGGTTTCCAGCTATCAGATTTCTTCCTGGGCATTCGCGATGATGGTGCCCGGCGGCTTTTTCCTGATGATGCTTATGGACGACCCCGCAGTCATGCCATCCGCCGTGCAATTGCTGGCGCTTACCGCCGCGCTGGGGGTTGGTGTGCTGGCCTATTATGCCCTTGTGGCGGCGATGCGGGTTGGCGAATTATCCTTTGTCACACCCTTTCGCTATACCCGCATGCTGTTTGCGCTGGTCGTGGCCATTCTGATTTTCGGGGAACGCCCGGACGGGCTGACACTGATCGGGGCTGCCGTGATCGTTGCGGCGGGCATGTTCACGCTGTGGCGCGAAACGAAAGTGCCCTAGCACTTGTCATGTTCTGGCGCTATACCGGGCGCAATCCGTTTTCAGCGCATAGGGACACCGCATGAGCACGATCATCGATATCATTGGCCGCGAGATACTGGACAGCCGGGGCAACCCGACGGTAGAGGTGGACGTCATTCTTGAAGACGGCACCATGGGCCGCGCTGCTGTGCCTTCTGGCGCATCAACCGGCGCGCATGAAGCTGTGGAACGCCGCGACGGTGACAAATCCCGCTACATGGGCAAGGGTGTTCTGGACGCGGTTGCCGCCGTGAACGGCGAACTGGCCGAAGCGCTTGTCGGTTTCGACGCGACCGAACAAGTGGCGATTGATGCCGCAATGCTGGAACTGGACGGCACCCCGAACAAGGCCCGTCTGGGCGCGAATGCCATTCTGGGCGTTTCGCTGGCCGTGGCCAAGGCGGCGGCGGACTATACCGGCCAGCCGCTGTTTCGCTATGTCGGTGGCACATCCGCGCGCACATTGCCGGTTCCGATGATGAATATCATCAATGGCGGCGAACATGCCGACAACCCGATCGACATTCAGGAATTCATGATCATGCCAGTGGCCGCCGCGAATATCCGCGAAGCCGTGCGCATGGGTGCCGAAGTGTTCCACACCCTGAAGAAAGAACTCTCCGCCGCTGGCCTGTCCACCGGTATCGGTGATGAGGGCGGCTTCGCGCCAAACCTGTCATCCACGCGCGAAGCGCTGGATTTCATTCTGAAATCCATTGAAAAAGCAGGCTACAAACCGGGCGAGGATATTTATCTTGCGCTGGATTGTGCGGCGACCGAATATTTCAAGGGCGGCAAATATGAAATGGTGGGCGAAGGAAAATCGCTGACCCCTGCTGAAAACGTGGACTATCTGGCAGCCCTTGTCGCCGATTACCCGATCATCAGCATCGAAGACGGCTGTTCCGAAGATGACTGGGAAGGCTGGAAACTGCTGACAGACAAACTGGGCGCATCGGTGCAGTTGGTGGGCGACGATCTGTTCGTGACCAACCCCGCGCGTCTGGCTGAAGGCATTGAAAAGGGTTGCGGCAATTCGCTGCTGGTCAAGGTCAACCAGATCGGCACCCTGACCGAAACGCTGGCCGCCGTGGACATGGCGCATCGCGCGCGCATGACCTGCGTGATGTCCCACCGTTCCGGCGAAACAGAAGACGCCACGATCGCAGATCTGGCAGTCGCCACCAATTGCGGGCAGATCAAGACGGGTTCACTGGCGCGTTCAGACCGGTTGGCGAAATACAACCAGTTGATCCGTATTGAAGAAATGCTGGGTGAAACTGCCATCTTCGCAGGTCGCAGCATCCTGCGATAACCCACGCAAATCTGCATTGCAGGCCGGGCACCGGGCACGGCCTGCAATGCATTCAGCGCGCTGCATCCCCAGCCGTCAGGCATGGATATTAACGATATCTACAGATTCCCCGCCTGCTTTACGATTTATAAAGCCTATTCTGCGAAGATGGGACATCAGGATTGTTTCCGTTTTCATTCAGTCGGAGGGGGCAAATGTCAGTTCTCACTGCAATTCCCGCATCCGGGCCGGTGTCGCCCGGGCATCGTGAACCATTAGGGCAGCTATTGCAGCCCCACCCCTCGCGCGGGGTGGCAGCGGTCGGCAAAAGCATCACAGCAGGCGCAGTTCAGCAAACCCAGTCACTGACCAAGTCTGGCATGACCGCCACTAGACCTCCTGCCAGCCCGCAGGACAAACGCCACCGCCTTGTCGGCCCGCCACCGTCGTTTGAAGTGAATGTCATTCAGCATTTGCGTGAAACCCGGACAGAAATGCCCGTCACCGATGACGGCCCCAACCCTGTTTCCATACCTGCCGCACGACTG
This sequence comes from Roseinatronobacter alkalisoli, assembly GCF_028745735.1. Taxonomy (GTDB): domain Bacteria; phylum Pseudomonadota; class Alphaproteobacteria; order Rhodobacterales; family Rhodobacteraceae; genus Roseinatronobacter; species Roseinatronobacter alkalisoli. Next base: position 50,266 of record NZ_JAQZSM010000012.1, on the reverse strand, counting down.
GACAGCCAAGACCAGAATCGCGCCTATGGTGCCCTTGCCGGAATAGGCAGCGACGCAGATAGCGAAGCTGCAACGCATATGGACATCAGTATATAACGCAACATGATATCCGCTTGACGCACATGTTCGCGGGTAGTTCACGCCCGAAACGGATGTTGGGGCAGGCATAGAATCCGCACCATAGTGGGCAGGGTATGTCAGTCAACGCCGGGTGGATTCACGTTATGCAGGCTGCATGATCCTTAATTCAAAGAAATGAACTGACATCAACGTAATCGGCAGGCCGCGGTACAGCAGACATGCGGCCTGCACCCTCATCCGCCCGTTGCCCCGCGTTTCTGGAAATTCCCCACCAGTCCGATTCAGGCCCGGAAACCGACTGGCCGCGCGGTTCAATATGACAGTTCACACTTCGGTTTTCACGGGTATTGCGGTGCGTCCGGGGGGGAACCCAAACTATCAGACCGCATATGCATTCCATGCGTGGCGCGTTGACACCAACCTTGCAACTTGCAATGCACCTGTACGGAACGTATCGTTTTTCCACCTTGAATTGCACGGAATTCACCATGCTCTCCTTCTATTGGCCGACATGCCCCTGGCGGCACCGGACGAGCCTGTGATGCATTGCTTCTGGTCCGCATCAGTTGATGTTTATACTGCCACTATCATGTCAATTTGGACAGGGCTGGCAGTCATGACCTATATGGTCGCCCGCCAACCCCATTTTTCCGGCAAGGGTTTTTGTGTGGCGTCGCATGTGGCCATGCTGGGCTGGCTTGCCGCTGCAATTCTGGAAATGTCGGCGACCACCAAGGACTGCAAGATCGCGTTCGCACTTGCGGCCTGGCCCGCGATTGCGACCCTGCCTACGGTCTGGGCGTTTTTTCTGCATGCCTATGCCTTTGGACGTAAAGCGAAGCTGGCGCGCTGGGAATGGGCCACGCTGATCGGCGGGCCGCTGGTGGTGACTGCCATCGCAGTAAGCAATCCCTGGCATTGGCTGTTTTATGGTGCAGAGACAACCATGCTGGAAATCAATGGTCGGCTTTCCGTGCGGTATGCGCATGGTCCGCTGTTCTATCTGGCCGCTGGCTATCTGTATCTGTTCCTGATGGCCGCGATTGGTGTCGGCATTTCCGGTATGTGGCTTGCCAATCGCGCGTATCGCGCGCATTTCGCTGTCCTTGTCGCAATAACCGTTTTTCCGATAGTCGCCAATCTTGCCTATATTTTTGGCGGTGTGACCATTCTGGGCTTTGATCCAACACCATTCATGTTTGCGCTGGTTCTGCTTCTGTTTACCTGGATGATGATCGTAACGCGCCCTTTCGATCTTGCCACAATCGGGCGGGATTTGCTGTTTTTCACAGCGCATGACCCGGCAGTTATGATTGATACAAGCGGCCGCGTGATGACAACAAACGCCGCAGCGCGGCATGTTCTGGGAAATGCAGACATAAACCTTCAGCATGGCGCGGCATTGGACCCGAACGCACAGATTTTCCCGCTTCTGCGCGAAGTAATGAATAACCAGAGCATTCCTGCGCCCACCCGCCTGACCATCTCGGGACGGGTCTATGCCACCCGGGTTCTGGCAGTGGAACGCCCCCTTGCGCGAAAAGCGCCGGTCATGGGATGGCTGATTTCCTTAACGGATGTCAGCAATGTTCTGGCGCTGCAGGACGAACTGCGTCGCGAACGCGATTTCCTTGCAAGTGTCCTTGAAACGAACCTAGCGGGCATGATTGCCTTCAACAAGGAGGGGCGCATCGTCTTTGCCAATTCCGAAGCAGAGCGCATTCTGGGCATGCCTCCGGGAACCTGCATCAACCGCCCCTATGACGAAGACAGTTGGGGAATTACCGCACTGAACGGCAGCTCAATACCGTCAGACGAACTGCCAGTGGCGCGGATATTGCGGGATGGTAAACCTTTGCGGGATGTCCGCCTGTCTATCCGCCGCCCGAATGGCGAAAAGCGCTTGATTTCAATGAACCTGACCCGGTTTCAGGTTGCGGAAAGCCCGGCGCGGATTGTGTGTTCCATCGTGGACATTACCGACCAGCTGGCAACGGAAGCCGCGCTGCGCGACTCTGTCACCCATGCCGAAGCCGCCAGCGCAGCAAAATCAACGTTCCTGGCAAATATGAGCCATGAAATACGCACCCCCCTGACGGGTGTGCTGGGAATGGCAGACCTTCTGGCCGACACAAAACTAATGCCCGAACAGCAAGTCATGGTTGAAACAATTCGCGATTCAGGCTGGAGTTTGCTGGCGCTGATCAACAACATTCTTGATCTTGCGCGCGTGGAGGCAGGCAAACTACCCATTGAACAGACACCCTTTACGCTGAATTCGCTTTTGCAGCAACTGGTCGCCCTTCATAGTGCGTCGGCACGCGCAAAGGGGCTGAAATTCGTTACCACACAGCAGGGCGCCGACGCCACGCAGCGCATTGGGGACATAACCCGCGTGCTGCAAATCCTGCAAAACCTGATCGGCAATGCTGTGAAGTTCACGGAAACCGGTCAGGTTTCACTGCAGGTTCAGGCGACCGATCCCGATTTTGTCGATTTTCATATCTCGGATACCGGTATCGGCATGTCGCAGGAACAACTGGCCCGCATATTCGAGGAATTCGAACAAGCGGAATCCGGGACTGCGCGTCGTTTTGGCGGCACGGGGCTTGGCATGGCGATCGTCAGCAGGCTGGTTGAGGTGATGAACGGTACAATCACTGTGAAAAGCACGCGGGGCATGGGCACAGATGTGTTTGTCCGGCTCTCGCTTCCGGCTGTGCGTGAAACTGTTGCCCCGCCAGCGGACCAGCCGGATAGTTCCCAGACCGAGGAACACGCCCGCAGCACACTGGTCGGGCGAAGGATGCTGGTCGCAGATGATACAGCGACAAACCGCATGATCATGCAGATCATGCTGGAGCAGATCGGCATCGTGGCATATTTTGCCGAAAACGGTCTGGAAGCCTGTAACCTGTGGCGCGAACAGGATTTCGATCTGATCATTCTGGACATTTCCATGCCGGTGATGGACGGCATAGAAGCCTTTACCACCATGCTGCGCGAGGCCGAGGAAACTGACCGCCCCAAACCACGCGCGATTGCGGCCACCGCAAATGTCATGAAAGAACAGATCGCCGTTTATCTGGCTGTCGGGTTCATTGATATACTGCCAAAGCCGATCAAAAAGGATTCCCTGGCACTCATCCTCGCGCATGCGATGGAATAATCCTGCATCAGCAAGATGCATGTTGCGCAATAACGAGAGTCGCAGTCTGAACGGCACACCCGTATATTCGCGCCGCCGTCAGACCAGTCGGGACACCTCTACCGCGGCGCGCACGAAATCGGCGAATAGCGGGTGGGGATCAAAGGGTTTGGATTTCAGTTCAGGATGGAACTGAACGCCGATAAACCAGGGGTGGCCTTCATGTTCGACAATCTCGGGCAGTTTTCCGTCCGGTGACAGGCCGGAGAATGTCAGACCGACACCTTCCAGTGCTGCGCGGAACTGCGTGTCCACTTCATAGCGGTGACGGTGGCGTTCCTCGATATGGGTTGCCCCATAGATGCGGGCAACGTTCGACCCCTCTTTCAGGTGGGCGGTATAGGCCCCCAGCCGCATGGTGCCGCCCTTGTCGTCACCGACTTTGCGTTCGACCTTGTGGTTGCCCTGCACCCATTCCTTCAGGTGATAGACAACCGGGGTGAAGCGTTTCTTGCCGGCTTCATGGTCAAATTCTTCGGATCCTGCATCCGGAATGCCCGCCAGATTACGCGCAGCTTCGATACAGGCCATCTGCATTCCCAGACAGATGCCGAAATAGGGGATCTTCTTTTCGCGCGCATAGGTGGCCGCGCGAATTTTGCCTTCTGTGCCGCGTTCCCCAAACCCGCCGGGAACCAGAATCGCATGAAAACGTTCCAGTGCGGGGCCGGGATCCTTGCTGTCGAACACTTCAGCGTCGATCCATTCCACCTGCACCTTCACACGGTTGGCAATGCCGCCATGAATCAGCGCTTCCTTGATCGACTTATAGGCGTCTTCAAGCTGGACATACTTTCCGACAATCGCAATGCGCACTTCGCCTTCGGGGTTTTGCAGGCGGTCCAGCACATCTTCCCAACGGTCCAGATTGGGGCGCGGGGCGGGCGTAATGCCGAACGCATCCAGCACCGCCTGATCAAGGCCCGCACCATGATAGGCCAGCGGGGCTTCATAGATTGATTTCAGATCATAGGCGGGAATCACAGCTTCAGGACGGACATTGCAGAACAATGCGATCTTCTGGCGTTCCTTTTCCGGGATCGGCTGTTCGGACCGGCACACCAGCACATCAGGCGCAATCCCGATGGATTGCAGTTCCTTGACGGAATGCTGCGTGGGCTTTGTCTTCAGTTCGCCACTGGCGGCCAGATAAGGCAGCAAGGTCAGATGCATGAAAATACACTGACCGCGCGGGCGTTCATGGCTGAACTGGCGGATAGCTTCAAAAAAGGGCAGCCCTTCGATATCGCCCACTGTGCCGCCGATTTCGCACAGCATGAAATCAACCTCATCCTCGCCCACGGCAAGAAAGTCCTTAATCTCGTTGGTGACATGGGGAATGACCTGAATGGTCTTGCCCAGATAATCGCCCCGGCGTTCCTTCTCCAGCACGTTGGAATAGATGCGCCCGGATGACACCGAATCGGTGCGCCGCGCGGCGACACCGGTGAAGCGTTCATAATGGCCAAGGTCCAGATCGGTTTCCGCCCCGTCATCGGTCACGAAAACCTCGCCATGCTCAAAGGGGGACATGGTGCCGGGATCGACATTCAGATAGGGGTCCAGCTTGCGTAACCGCACGGTAAAACCGCGCGCCTGCAACAACGCACCCAGTGCAGCCGATGCCAAGCCCTTGCCAAGGCTGGATACAACACCACCAGTTATGAAAATATAGCGTGCCATGGTCTGAACGACCCCCCGTGATCATGTATTTCGGCTGATGCGGGGCACGTAGAAACCCCAAGTATCACGGGATTTAAGCAATAGCTCAATTTTCCCGCGGCTGCAAGTCAACCGCTAGATAAAGGCACAGAAAAAATGTGCCCCGCAACAGATTGTGGATTTGCCTTACTCTGCGGCTGGCGGCGCCAGCGAGTCGTCGGTTACCGGCGGCGGCAGCAAACTGTCTGTGGCCGGAAGTGTCGGCGCGCTGGAACTGGACGGCGCCGGAACACCCAGACGGTCCAGAACGGACACGCTGGCCGATTGCTGCGCGGCAATCACGGTCAGCGTCAGCGATGTTGCGATAAACGCGATCGCCAGCCCCCATGTCAGTTTTGCCATTGCTGTCAGCGGCGGACGTCCCGCCTGCGGGCTGCCATCACCACCACCGATACCCAGACCACCCCCTTCGGAGCGCTGCACCAACACGACACCGATCAGCGTCAGCGCCAGTAGAAGATGGACAATCAGCACGACATTTTGCATCAGGAACAACCCGCTTTTTCCGTTCCCGCCTACTTAGGCGCTCGGGGCATTGCCCGCAACCCCTGTTTCCCGTCCGGCGGGCGGGTGCGCACATGTTATTTCGGGTTTTACAGCGCGCGGCTTGGCGTTATGACAGGCGGCGGTTTGCAAGTCAAAGGGGACCATTCATGGCCAATGTCGTGGTAGTCGGCGCCCAATGGGGTGACGAAGGTAAAGGCAAGATCGTCGACTGGCTGTCGGAACGTGCCGATGTGGTGGCGCGGTTTCAGGGCGGCCACAATGCCGGGCACACGCTGGTCGTTGATGGTAAGGTCTATAAGCTGCATGCGCTGCCTTCGGGTGTGGTGCGCGGTGGCAAATTGTCAGTCATCGGCAATGGTGTGGTGCTGGACCCGTGGCACTTGCTGCAAGAGATAGAGACAATCCGCGCCCAGGGCGTGGATATCAGCCCCGAGACGCTGATGATTGCCGAAAACACCCCGCTGATTCTGCCATTCCACGGTGAACTGGACCGCGCGCGCGAAACGCAGAACTCCGTCGCCAAGATCGGCACGACGGGGCGCGGCATTGGCCCCTGCTATGAGGACAAGGTCGGTCGGCGGGTCATCCGCGTAGCCGATCTGGCGGATGACGCGACATTGCAGATGCGTGTGGACCGCGCCCTTGTTCACCATAATGCGCTGCGGGCCGGGTTGGGGCTGGAGCCCATTGACCGCGATGCGCTTGTCGCACAGCTACGCGAAATCGCGCCCAGAATTCTTGAATTCGCAGCGCCCGTCTGGAAAGTGCTGAACGACAAACGCAAGGCAGGCAAGCGCATCCTGTTTGAAGGCGCGCAAGGGGCCCTGCTGGATGTCGATTTCGGCACCTATCCTTTCGTGACCTCATCAAATGTTATCGCCGGACAGGCGGCGACAGGTGTTGGCGTCGGCCCCGGCGCGATTGATTTTGTGCTGGGTATTGTCAAAGCCTATACCACCCGCGTCGGCGAAGGCCCCTTTCCGACTGAACTGCATGACGACGATGGCCAGCGGCTGGGCGAACGCGGGCGTGAATTCGGCACCACCACGGGCCGGAAACGGCGCTGCGGCTGGTTTGATGCCTGCCTGCTGCGCCAGACCTGTGCGACCAGCGGCGTAAACGGCATTGCCCTGACCAAGCTGGATGTGCTGGACGGGTTCGAAGTGCTGAAAATCTGTGTCGGCTATGAACTGGACGGCCAGTATCTGGATTACCTGCCCACCGCCGCAGAGGCGCAGGCCCGCTGCGTACCGGTCTATGAGGAAATGCCGGGCTGGAGCGAATCGACCGAAGGCGCACGCCGCTGGGCAGACCTGCCCGCGAACGCCATCAAATATGTCCGCCGCGTGGAAGAGTTGATTGACTGCCCTGTCGCGCTGCTGTCAACTTCGCCTGAACGCGATGACACGATCCTTGTAACCGACCCGTTTGCAGACTGATGGCCTTATCCTGGAAAGCAAGACGACGCTGGGCCCTGTTCGCGCTGGTGGTGGCATTGCCACTGTATATTGTCGTGACCGTCAATGTGATTGACCTGTTCGACCGCCCGCCGTTTCTGTTGGAACTGGCAATCTATATCGCCCTTGGCATTGTCTGGGCATTGCCGTTGAAACGGATTTTCAAGGGGGTTGGCCAGGCCGACCCGGACACACCCAAGGATTAAGCCGCGAAAGCAGGCAGTGTTATCAGACATAAAAAGGCCCCGGAACAATGTCCGGGGCCTTTTACCTAGCATTCTGACTGGTTCAGCTGGTCGCGTATTGGCGCGCAGGTTCGTCATATTCCGAACTGGGCGACAAGCGGAACATTCCCGTTTCCAGACGCTCCAGCCGCTCTTCGCGAAGGATCGTGCCAAAGCCGCGCAGCATGTCTTCGCGCGTGACTGTCTTGCCATCATTATAGGCCAGAACGTATTTGATCAGGTCCGTGCGTGAAAATTCCCGCTGGCCCAGAATATGGGTCATATAGGCTGCAGCCGCTTCAATCTGTTCGTCCAGAAGCCATGCATCAACCTTGTCGGCAAATTTCCTGAAGGCGGCAACCGGTTCTGGCTTCGCGGTTTTCAACGGGGCAGATAGCGCCTGTGCGTCCAGCGGCACCTCGACACGGCGGGGGCGAACGCGCTGGGCAGGCTGTTGGGGCTCGACACGCTGTTCCGACACCAGAACCAACGGGGCGCGTTCGGGGTTTCCACGCTCGGCCCGGCGGTTGCCGATGGACGCGGGGCGGCGAGGACGGGGACGTGCGCTGGTGGTGCCGGGGGCAGGTTTGGATTCAGCAGGTTTTGCCTCCCGGCGTTCATCCGCTGTGGCGACCGGTTCTTCAGCTTCAGGTTCAGGGGTCGTTTTGGCGGTGGTCGTTGCGGCAGGCGCAGCCTCAGCAACATCATCCGCGGGTTGATCGTCATCTTCTGCGGGGCGTTTTGTCGCTGCACGCGACAGGGCAAGGTCACGCGGATCAGGCATGCCTATATCTTCACGATAGCGCTCAATCTCACGGGCTTCGGCAATATCGCGGCGGCGCGGGCCGGTTGCTTCTTCTTCGGCGCGGGTGGCTGTCACAGCGAGGCTAAGATGTTCAAACGCTTCGCGACGACGCCGGGATTCTGTTTCATTTAACTGGCTCTGGGCTTGCTCCATCAGGCGATCGGCCGTGTTCTCCGTGCTTTCGGCAAGCGCGTTCTGGCGCGCTTTCATGAAGTTCGGATGCTTCAGCACGACATCCTGTTCAATCTCGGCCAGTTCCTGCACCAGCCCTTGTTCATCAGCGGCAGGCAGACCAGTGTCGCCCAGCACATTGCGAATTTGCGTGCGCAGCTGTTCTATTGAAACACGCCCGACCGCGGCGCTGGCATGCTGTTCCAATGCCTGTTCCAGATCAGTGTCGAAGTCATCATCATCGAATTCCGTGTCGGCTGCGGCACGTGGTTCCGACACCTCTGTAGGTTCAGAAAACAGATTCTCGTCCCCGGCTGACTGGGCATCGTCTTCGTCAAAATCGTCCTCTGCGAGGTCGTCGAACGTGTCGGTTTCCGGTTCATCTGCATCTTCGTCTTCGTCCAGGAAGTCCTCAAAAGCATCCTCGGCCGGTTTTGGGTCCGTGGCGGTTTCCTCTGGCAATTCATCTTCATCGAACATGCCGGGGTCATCATCAGTTTCCAGCGATTCCGGCGGTGTGAATGCCGGGCGCCTGTCGTCAAAATCGGTCAACTCGTCATCATCGAAATCAAATTCCGATGACAGAAGGCGCGCTGCATCCTGCGCATCCTTGTCCATGTCCGGTTCAGGCGCATGTTCCTGCACCTCCGGCAGGTCGCGTTCCGCAGGCTGCGTCATTTCGGTAATGTCCGCGCCCCCGTCATCAGATGCGGTATCATCATCTTGTTGTTGCGCCAGGAACTGACGAATCGCGTCGTCACCGCTGGCCGGCTCCTGCTGGACACCGTGCATTGGCATATCAGCGACGGGTTGCGCCTGCGCCGCCCCTTCGGCAAGGGCAACTGCCGCGCGGATGCGCGCCAGCTTATCGCTGATTTCCGGATTGGCCCGCGTTTCATTGTCCGATTTTTCGGGCGCGCTGGGCTGGACGCGTTCCGGCGTCGGGGAAAGATCCGCGGTGAATGAACTTAGCGCAACAGTGGCAGGCACGGACGCCGCCGCTGTTGCAAAACCCATTACCGGCGCAGGTGTCGCAACGGTTTGCTGCGCTTCAGGCCGCAGGACGATGCCGTTTTCCTGCACGCGTGATTCGACACGGCGCTGAATTTCGCGTTCGGCAATCCGGTGCAGCATTTCCGCATCCGGTGTTGGCGGTTCAGCCCCAAAATAACGGTCATCCGCAGCAAGATCGCGGAAATATTCCGCAATTGCCTTCATCGTGCCAAATGGCTCGTCAAACCCTTCCAGCGTGCACGAGAAGGTGCCATAGGAAACGGTTAATATTCTGTTCGGGCCTACCATAACAACGCTCGCTTTTTACATTTACTCTGGCAAACTCGCGTATCACATGAGCGATTGCATGGTCAGAGTAGGGTAATTTGGTGATCGGATTATGGCCAATCACCCCATTCACCGCCATATTTAGGAAGGCTGGTTACATGTCGGTACTTTTCAGCACTCAGAATTCTGTCACCTTGGTTGGCGGGGCAGGCTTTTCAACGGCTGATCTGGATCTTGCACTGACATTGGCGCCCGAACTTGTGGCAGCAGATGGCGGGGCCAATTCACTGGTTGATGCAGGCCACCTGCCGCAGGCGATTATCGGCGACATTGATTCCCTGCGTGATGATCTGCGCCATCAACTGGCGGACAAGGTTCACAGGATCGCGGAACAGGACAGCACTGATTTCGACAAATGCCTTGCTTTCGTCAATGCGCCCTTCATTCTGGCATTGGGGTTCACGGGCGCGCGGCTGGATCATACGCTGGCGGCAATGTCGTCACTGGTGCGGTTCGGGTCTGCGCGTGTGCTGGTGGTCGCGGAGAAAGACATCACCTTTCTTGCCCCCCCGCGCCTGACCTTGCCCGCAACCATCGGGCAGCGGGTGTCCCTGTTCCCGATGGGCCGGTGCGCGGGCCGGTCACAGGGGTTGTTCTGGCCGATAGACGGGCTGGATTTCACGCCATCGGGCGTTATCGGCACGTCAAACAAGGCATCGTCAACACAAGTGACACTGGAATTCGACAGCCCTGACATGCTGGTTCTGCTACCGCGCGCGCAGTTACAGGATACAATAACGGCATTGACCGCAACGCCGGACTGGCCCCGGACCTGACGCGCAGGCCTTGCTTACAGAAACGCGCCCAGCGCCACGCCCAGCCCCATGAACCCCGCCCCGAAAAGCGCCCAGACCAGCGGACCATACCGCCGCGCAGGGGGCGCGGGCTTATCAATATGGGCCTGCGCGATCAGTGCATCTTCGACCAGACGCGGCAGCCTTGGGCCGAAACGTGACATGATTTTCGCGGTCATTATAAGGTCACGTGCAACCGCCTGAGGCCCGATATGGTCACGAATATATTCTTCGACGACCGGCTTTGCGACATGCCACATATTGATTTCAGGGTGCAGCGACCGCGCAACCCCTTCGACCACAACCATGGTGCGTTGCAACAGAATCAGTTCGGTGCGGGTTTCCATGCCGAAACGCTCGGTCACCTCGAACAGATAGGCCAGCAGCCGCGCCATGGAAATATGCTGCGCATCCATCCCGAAAATCGGTTCACCCACGGACCGCAGCGCACGCGCGAATTCATCTATATCGCGGTCAGCGGGGACATAGCCCGCCTCAAAATGCACTTCGGCAACGCGGCGGTAATCCTTGCGGATGAACCCGAACAGGATTTCGGCATAGGCACGTCGGCTATAGGCATCAATCCGGCCCATGATCCCGAAATCCAGCGCGATGATTTCACCTGTGGCGGTCACCTTCAGGTTGCCCTGATGCATGTCACCATGGAAGAACCCGTCGCGCAACGCATGGCGCAGGAACAGGCTGAGGATACGCACGCCCAGTTCACGCCGGTCCAGCCCCAGCGCATCCAGTGCGGCATTGTCGCCCAGTGGCACCCCTTCAGCCCAGTCCAGCGTCATGACCCTGCGCGACGAATAGGCCCAGACGGGTTGAGGCACACTGAATCCGGCATCATTTTTGGTATTGGCTCCGAATTCCGCCGCCGATGCTGATTCAAGTCGCAGATCAAGTTCGCCTTCGACCACGCTTTCAAAATGCGCAATCACGTCCAGCGGGCGCAGGCGGCGGGTGGACGGCAGCAACCGTTCAATCATGCCCGCCGCAAAATAAAAGGCGTCAATATCAGTGCGAAACGCGCGTTCCACGCCGGGGCGCAGCACCTTGACTGCGACTTTCGCCCCCGTACTGACTAGACACGCGGAATGCACCTGCGCAATGGACGCGGCGGCAACTGGTTCGGACAAGTCAGTGAAAATACTGTCCACCGGGGCTTCCAGATCCTCGGCAATGACCTGCATCGCCTGCGCACGCGGAAAGGGGGGCAGCTTGTCCTGCAAATAGCGCAACTGTTCGGCAAGGTCGGGGCCGACAACATCGGGGCGCGTCGCCAGCGTCTGGCCAAACTTAATATAGGCCGGGCCAAGCGCTGTCAGCGCACGCACCAGTGGCGGCAGATCAGGGTCGCCCTTCAGGCCCAGAAACCGGAACGGCCAACCCATGATCCGGGCCGCGAATCGCAATCGCGGGGGCGCATTCATGGCTTCCAGCACCACATGCATGGCGCCTGTGCGCTCAAAGGTGGCACCCGTGCGCACAAGGCGCCAGAAATTATGCGGACCGCGCATGGTTAAATCTTCCAGCCGGAATGCAGGGCGGCGATGCCCATGGACAGGTTGCGGTATTTCACCTGTTCAAACCCGGCATCGGCGATCATGGCCTTGAAGCGGTCCTGATCAGGGAATTTGCGGATTGATTCGACCAGATACTGATAGCTGTCGCGGTCATTCGCCACGATCTGGCCCATGACGGGAATCACATTGAAGGAATACAGATCATACAGTTTCTGCAGCCCGTCATTGGGCAATTGGCTGAATTCCAGCACCATCAACCGCCCGCCGGGGCGCAGCACGCGATATGCCTCGCGCAGCGCGTCATCAATGCGAGTGACATTGCGGATACCAAAACTGATTGTGTAGACATCAAAGCTGTTATCCGCGAAGGGCAGCGCCATTGCATCGCCCACGGTCCAGTCCAGCGCATGGGACAGGTTTTCCGCCTCGGCACGTTTCTGCCCTTCAATCAGCATTGATTCTGTCAGGTCCAGAACCGTGGCATGCGCGCTGTCGCCCGCACGCCCCAGAAACCGGAACGCAACATCGCCGGTGCCGCCCGCCACATCCAGCAGGCGCTGGCCGGGGCGCGGGGCAAGCCAGTCCATCATCGCATCTTTCCAGACGCGGTGAATGCCCATCGACATAAGGTCATTCATCACATCATATTTCGACGCGACACGGGTAAAGACGCCATGCACCATTCCCGCTTTCTGATCTTCCGCCACTGTCTGGAACCCGAAATGCGTGGTCTTGTCGTCCTGCGTCATGCGTTCTGCCCTTTACCTGCCCCTTGCCGGGGGACCGTTACACTCCTTATAGGGTTTTGGGGGTGCGTGACAATGCGACCCTGCGACCATCACCCGGGGGGAATGATGCCCGAACTGCCCGAAGTGGAAACCGTGCGCCGCGGCCTGCTGCCCGCGATGGAAGGCAGGCACATTTCCCGTGCCGAAATACGCCGCGACGGGCTGCGCTGGCCATTCCCGCCGGATATGGGCGCGCGGCTGGACGGCGCGCATGTGCTGGGCCTGCGCCGCAGGTCAAAATACCTGCTAGTGGATCTGGCCCATGGCGACACATTGATCATTCATCTGGGCATGTCGGGGCGGATGGTGGTATCCGGCCTGCGCGCGGCACATGTTCCGGGGCAGTTCCATTTCGACCACCCGCCAGTGGAAAAGCATGACCATGTGATATTTCACATGGATAATGGCGCGCGCGTCACATTCAATGACCCCCGCCGCTTCGGGGCGATGGACCTGTGCGCTACCGCCACGCTGGACGGACACAAACTGCTGTCCGGCCTTGGCCCTGAACCCCTAGGCAATGATTTCAGCGCGCCCTATCTGGCAGCCCGGCTGAAGGGACGCAAAATGCCCGTCAAGGCCGCGCTTCTGGACCAGCGCATCATCGCAGGGCTTGGCAATATCTATGTCTGCGAAGCGCTGTTCCGCGCGGGAATCAGCCCGCTGCGCCCTGCGGGGCAAATCAGCGTGGCGCGCATCGAATCACTGACCACAGCGATTCGCGAAACCCTGACGGATGCTATCGCTGCGGGTGGGTCTTCGCTGCGCGACTACCGGCAGGCGGATGGGGAACTGGGCTATTTCCAACATGCATTTCAGGTCTATGGCCGCGAGAATGCGCCCTGTATGACACCGGATTGCAAAGGAAATATCCGCCGGATCGTGCAATCGGGGCGGTCCAGCTTCTATTGCGCGCAGTGCCAAAGATGACTTGAACCCCAAGGCCAAGCTGTTATGCCAAGATGCTGATTGCAACAAACAAGGTGCCGCCTCATGGCCTATGAAACGCTGATCGTCGATATTTCTGACCATATCGCACTGATCCGCCTGAACCGCCCCGAAGCCCTGAATGCGCTGAATTCCACGCTGCTGGGCGAACTGGCTCAGGCCCTGACAGAGGCTGACCGCAACGACAAAGTGCGCTGCATCGTCCTGACAGGGTCGGAAAAGGCCTTTGCCGCCGGGGCCGATATCAAGGAAATGGCGGATAAGGGCTTCGTGGAGATGTTCCAGGAAGATTTCTTTGCGCCGGAAACCGAAGCGCTGCTGCGTGTGCGCAAACCCATCATCGCTGCAGTGTCCGGCTATGCGCTGGGCGGCGGCTGCGAACTGGCGATGATGTGCGATTTCATCATCGCGTCGGACACGGCCAAATTCGGCCAGCCCGAAATCAACCTTGGTGTGGTTGCAGGTATTGGCGGCACACAACGCCTGACACGCTTCGTCGGCAAGTCAAAGGCAATGGACATGCATCTGACCGGGCGCTTCATGGATGCCGAAGAAGCCGAGCGTTCCGGCCTTGTCAGCCGGGTTGTGCCCGCCAAGAAGCTGATGGAAGAAACCATGGCCGCCGCCGCCAGGATTGCCGAGAAAAGCCAGATCACTGTCAAAGTTGTCAAAGAAGCGGTCAATCGCAGCTATGAAACCACGCTGCGCGAAGGGCTTTTGTTCGAGCGCCGCGTCTTTCACATGCTGTTCAGCACCGAAGACCAGAAGGAAGGCATGTCCGCCTTTCAGGAAAAGCGCACCGCGCAATTCCGCGACCGCTGAACTTTCAGCTTTTCTTTTGGCGCGCGCTGGACTATAGGGCGCGTCACATGCGCGTGGGCCCGCTTAAGGCAAGAAATGTCACCTGTTCCCTGAACAGGTCGGGTCTTTGATGCGAACAATTGAAACAGACCCGAAAGTAGACCCGTTATGGCAAACACACCCCAGTCCAAGAAACGCGCCCGTCAGGCCGACCGTCGCACCGAAGTGAACAAGGCCCGTCGTTCGCGCATTCGTTCCTATCTGCGCAAAGTTGAAGAAGCGATTGCATCCGGCGATCAGGCTGTCGCTGCGGCAGCGCTGCAGGCAGCACAGCCCGAACTGATGCGCGGCGTGACAAAAGGCGTTCTGCACAAGAACACCGCGTCACGCAAAATGTCGCGTCTGGCGTCGCGCGTGAAAGCGCTGAACGTCTGAAACGACCCCGGCCAACCGGATTTAAGAAAGGCGCAGTTCATGCGCCTTTTTTGTTGCGCCTGTGTTGCCCTCCCCGTCTGCCTTCTTCGTACAGCAACATGTGCTTGCCAGAGGGGCTGCACCTGCAGTCGCAACAACGGCACTGCGGCCTGCAAACAACCGCGCGGCGATTCTTTGTCACATGAAATGCTGTCAAGCACGATGTTCTGTTGCGCCCTGTGCCACCCGATTGCTATGCATACCAACATGTGAAGGAATCTGTCCTGGGGGGGACGTCATCAAGCGGGTGACCCGGCAAATGCCGGTTATATCACTATTGATGATTTATCAGAAACATCCTGGCTTCATGCCGTGGTTTGATTCTCGACCCTCCTGACCATGACAAAACCTGCAGTTTGTTCGTCAGACCGGACAACTGTTCTTTGGTAAAGAAGTAACCGGCTGTCAGATTGTGACATGCTTGGGCGGAGTTGCTGTTCGTACTGATGAATATGATTGACGAGAATGCGGGCTGGGACAAAATGATATCAGAACAATGGGCACGGGTTTCGGAACAACTGCGATCAGAGATTGGCGAGCATAATCACAAAAGCTGGATAGAGCCTCTGGAATGCGTCAGCCTGCAAGCGGGTGTTGTGCAGTTCCGTGCCCCCTCGCGATTTGTCGGCGACTGGGTAAAGCGCAATTATCAGGACCAGATATTCCAGCGTATGCGCTCCGACAATCCGACGATTGCCCGTATTGAATTCAATGTTGGCACCCAGCCGCCACGCAAGTCCGCGGCACGCGCGCCCGAAATCGCAACACCTCGCGAAAGCAACCTGCAAGGCGCACCGCTGGACGGTAAGTTCAATTTCGACAATTTCGTTGTCGGCAAACCGAATGAGCTGGCCCATGCCGCAGCCCGGCGCGTGGCCGATGGCGGCGATGTCACATTCAACCCGCTTTTTCTGTATGGTGGCGTCGGTCTGGGCAAAACCCACCTGATGCACGCCATCGCCTGGGAATTGCAGGGAAAGCGGCCTGATCTGCAAGTGCTGTATCTGTCTGCCGAACAGTTCATGTACCGCTTTGTGCAGGCCCTGCGCGAACGGCAGATCATGGATTTCAAGAATCTGTTCCGGTCCGTTGATGTGCTCATGGTGGATGACGTGCAGTTCATCGCAGGTAAGGACAGCACGCAGGAAGAGTTCTTCCACACCTTCAACGCGCTTGTCGACCAGAACAAGCAGATCGTCATTTCCGCAGACCGTGCGCCCGGTGAGATCAAGGAACTGGAAGACAGGATTTCATCGCGCATGCAATGGGGTCTGGTCGTGGACCTGCACCCGACGGATTATGAACTGCGCCTTGGCATTCTGCAGCAGAAAGCCGCCCTGTTCACGCAAACCTATGGCCCGGTGCAGATCGGGGACGGGGTCATCGAATTTCTGGCGCATCGCATCACCACCAATGTGCGCGTTCTGGAAGGCGCGCTTCAGCGGCTTTTCGCGTTTTCCAGCCTGATCGGGCAGGAAGTTACCATGGATATGGTGCAGGATTGCCTGTCCGATATTCTGCGCACATCTGACCGGCGCGTCACTGTAGAAGAAATTCAGCGCAAAGTGGCAGAGCATTTCAACATCCGCCTGTCGGATATGCTTGGCCCCAAGCGCACCCGCACCATTGCGCGGCCACGTCAGATTGCCATGTATCTGGCCAAAGAACTGACATCGCGCAGCCTGCCGGAAATCGGACGGCGGTTCGGGGGGCGTGACCATACCACCATTCTGCACGGGGTGCGCAAGGTCGCAGAAATGCGCGATACGGACAGCCAGATCGCCGAAGATATAGACCTGTTGCACAGACTGCTGCAAAGCTGACAATAAATCACCAGAAAACCCTTGTCCCTACTTGTTTTTTGGCTAGGCTACGCCTCCCCAAGGCGATAAGTCAGGGGCACTGGATAGGCGAAGGGACAGGGGTATGAAGATCAGTATTGAACGGGCCATCTTGCTCAAGGCCGTCTCTCAGGCGCAATCGGTGGTGGAACGGCGCAACACTATCCCGATTCTGGCCAATGTCCTGATTGAGGCAGAGGATGCCCAGATCAGTTTCCGCGCCACCGATCTGGATGTGGAAGTCGTGGACCGCGCGCCCGCAATGGTTGAACGCGCGGGCGCAACCACGGTTTCGGCGGTCATGTTACATGAAATCATACGCAAACTGCCCGATGGCGCGCTGGTTGAACTGGTGGATGACCCGCGTTCGGGGCGGCTGCAGGTTTCTGCAGGCCGGTCGAATTTTTCCCTGGCGACATTGCCGAAAGAAGATTTCCCGGTCATGGCCTCCAGCGAGTATTCGTCCAATTTTTCAGCCTTGGCCAAGGATCTGCGCCGCTTGTTCGACAAGTCGAAATTCGCCATTTCAACGGAAGAGACGCGCTATTATCTGAACGGTGTCTATATGCATGTCGCGGAAGGCGAAAACGGGCGCGTGCTGCGCTGCGTGGCAACCGACGGGCACCGGCTTGCACGCATTGATGCCCCCTTGCCTGCTGGCGCTGAAAACATGCCCGGTGTGATTGTCCCGCGCAAAACCGTGGGAGAGCTGAAAAAGCTGCTGGAAGATGATGAGATGCAGATCGCCGTTTCCGTTTCGGAAACCAAGGTGCGCTTTGCTACCCCCGATATTTCCCTGACATCCAAGGTCATTGACGGCACATTCCCCGATTATACGCGCGTCATCCCCACTCAGAACACCAAGCGGCTGGAAGTGGATGCCAGCGAATTCGCGCGCGCGGTAGACCGCGTGGCCACCGTGTCGTCTGAACGTTCCCGCGCCGTAAAACTGTCGCTGGAAGAAGACAAGCTGACCCTGTCGGTCAACGCCCCTGATTCCGGTGCGGCAGAGGAAGAACTGATCGTGGCCTATGGCGATGAACGGCTGGAAATCGGGTTCAACGCGAAATACCTGCTGGAAATCGCCAGCCAGGTGGACCGCGAAAATGCCGTGTTCCTGTTCAACGCATCCGGCGACCCGACATTGATGCGCGAAGGCAACGACACCAGCGCGGTTTATGTCGTCATGCCAATGCGGGTGTAACGCCATCGCCACGCCAGACCAAAGGCCCCGCCACCCGTGCGGGGCTTTTTCTTGCTGGCATTATCCGGCATTTCTTTTTACCGCTTGGCCATGACCGTTTTCATCCAGTCGCTGACATTGTCGCATTTCCGGTCACACCGGCGCACGCAACTCGCGTTTGATGGCAGACCGGTGGCGCTGTCCGGCCCCAACGGGGCGGGCAAGACGAATGTGCTTGAAGCCGTGTCGCTACTGTCGCCCGGTCGCGGGCTGCGCCGCGCCGCATCCGATGACCTGTCGCGCAAACCCGAATCCCTAGGCTGGAAGATCGTCGCGGAACTGGCCACCCCGAATGGCGCGCGCAATATCCAGACATGGGCGGAACCCGGACAGCCACGGCAGGTCCGGATAGATGACAAACCCACCCCGCAGATTGCACTGGCCAGCCTGCTAGGCATGGTCTGGCTGACACCGGCAATGGACCGCTTGTGGCTGGAAGGGGCCGAAGGGCGGCGGCGGTTTCTGGACCGCATGGTGCTGAGTTTTCACCCGGATCACGCCGCGCAGGTTCTGACCTATGAAAAGGCCATGCGCGAACGCAACAAGCTGTTGCGCGACGGGCTGGGCGACGGGGCATGGTATGGCGCGCTAGAAATGCAAATGGCGCAGGCCGGTGCGCAGATCAGCGCAAACCGCCGCGCTGTCATCACCACACTGGCCAGCCATGCCGACCATGACAGCCCCTTTCCCGTCGCGGACCTGACGCTTGATTGCGCCGCCCCCCATGACGAAACAAGACTGGCGCGCGCCTTGTCTGACGGGCGGCGGCAGGACATGGCAGCAGGGCGCAGCCTGACCGGCCCCCACCGCGCCGATTTGCGTGCCGTCTGGGCGGCCAAGGGAATGGATGCCGCGCAATGTTCAACCGGCGAGCAGAAAGCCATGCTGATTTCCCTGATCCTGTGCAATGCGCGCGCACTTGCAGAAACCGGCACTGTGCCGCTGTTGTTGCTGGACGAAGTTGCGGCACATCTTGACGCGGACCGCCGCGCCGCGCTTTATGATGCAATCTGCGGCTTGCGGGTTCAGGCCTTCATGACGGGCACTGGCCGGGATCTGTTTTTAGATCTGGGCGCACGCGCGCAGCATTTTTCCGTGACGGACGCTGACGGGCGTTCGCAGCTATCAGAAAGCACCCTATGACCTTGCCTGTTCAGCGTGTCACCCTGATTACCCTTGGCGTGGATGACCTGCCGCGCGCCAGCGCCTTTTATCAGGCACTGGGCTGGCACCCCGCTGAAACACAGGACGGCGTTGCATTCTACCAGATGAACGGGCTGGTGCTGGGCCTGTTCGGGCGCAAGGAACTGGCCGAAGATCAGGGGCGCGCGGGGGCCACACTGGGCACCGGAGCCATGACGCTGGCACAGAATTTCAACAGCCGTAACGATGTTGATACGGCCTTCGCAGCTGCACTGGCCGCAGGGGCGAGCGCCCTGAAACACCCCGAACCGGTATTCTGGGGCGGGTATTCCGGCTATTATGCAGACCCTGACGGCCATGTCTGGGAACTCGCGCATAACCCGTTCTGGCCGCTGGCAGATGACGGTAGCCTGACCCTGCCGGGGACAACATGACGATCACCCTGCTGGAGCTGCTGTTTTACGCAGGCGCGATTATCATCCTGTTTCTGACGCCCGGCCCGGTATGGCTGGCGCTGACAGCGCGCGCCATGTCCGGTGGTGCGGCATCAGCGGCACCGCTGGCGGTGGGTGTGGCACTGGGTGATCTGTTCTGGCCGCTGGCCGCCATTTACGGGCTGACATGGATTCTGACACTTTATGGCGACCTGCTGGAACTGATGAAATGGGTCGCGGTGGCCATGTTCCTTGTCATGGGGGTGCAGCTTATCCGCCATGCGCATGGCCGCATTTCCGCCGACAGCCGCCTGACACGTCCCGGCCATATGTCGGGATTTCTGGCAGGCGTGACCGTCATACTGGCCAACCCGAAGGCGATTCTGTTCTATATGGGTGTGCTGCCCGGTTTTTTTGACCTGACGCGCATCACCCCTGCGGACATTGCCGCAATTCTGGCGGTGTCCGCACTGATTCCGATGCTGGGTAATCTGGGGCTGGCACTGGCCATAGGCAAGGTGCGCAACCTGCTGAAATCCGGCAGGGCGCTGGCACTGACCAACAAGATTGCGGGCGTGCTTATGGTCTGCGTCGCAATCGGGATCGCGGTGACGTGACCGCGTTATCGCCCGCGGATCAGGGCTTCCATGTCAATGGGGCGCGATTCACCCGCCAGGACACTGCGATAAACCACCAGTGATTCTGCCACCCGCATGATGTAGTTGCGCGTTTCCGCGAAAGGCACGCTTTCAACCCATGTCACGAAATCAACCGATGGATCGCGAGGGTCGCCAAGCCGGTCGGTCCATTGGCGCGGGCGGCCCGGTCCAGCGTTATACCCTGCCGCAACCAATGCCAGAGAGGGGCCGAATTCCGCACGCAATTCATCCAGATAGGCCGCACCAAGGCGCGCATTCAGTTCAGGATTGCCCGTCAGGTCGGCAGGCTGAAACGGTACGCCCAGTTTGCGCGCCATCATCTGCCCTGTACCCGGCAAGACCTGCATCAGACCGCGCGCATCGGCAGGACTGACCACGGCTGCGTCAAATTCGCTTTCACGCCGCGCAATCGCCTTGATCAGGTCCATCGGCACATCAAACTGTGCCTGTGCAAGCGCTGTCACCGGAAAATAGGCGCGCGTCAGCACGATTTCCGATTGCACCGCGATTTTTGCTACGTTCAGCGCAAAATTAGGCTCGTCCAGCGCCAACATCAGATCCGCCAACGCACCAAGCTGCGCTTCAGTTTCCAACTGTCGCGCCAGAAACAGCACGAAACGGCGCGCTTCATGCCATTGCCCTGCTTCGCGCAGCAACAACGCGGCTTCCAGCAAGTCCGATTGCGCCAGATCAGTATCGCGCCAATGGGGGTAGTCCGGTGTCGCCACCAAAGCGGGGTCCAGACTCAGGCCCAACCGGTCCGCCGCAAGCTGGCCATAATAGCTGGTCTGATGTTCGGCCGCGAATTCATAGGCAGCTTGCGCGGAAATCGGGTCATTCAGCGCTTCATGCGCGCGCCCTTCCCAATACCCGGCACGGCCCAGGCTGATGGGGCTGTTCACGCGAACCCGCAACGCCCGGAAATGGCCCAATGCGGTTTCCGGGCGGTCCAGATGGACCAACGCGATAAAGCCCGCCAGAAATTCCAGATCGACGAAATGCAGCCCATCTTCCAACCCGTGCGGCGTCGCCAGATCATAGGCGCGCTGGAAATCGCCGTCGGACATGGCGGTGCGTACCAGAAACACACGTCGCCCGCCCCATGCATCCGGCAGGCCCAGGCCCGCAGGGTGGCGCGATTGCGCCAGCAACAGATCCCCCGCGCCCGGATAATTGCCCGCCCGCATGCGGAATTCAAACCTGTCGCGCATCAGCCCCGGATCTTGGGACAACGCATCAGGCACAGCCGCAACCAGCGCATCGACACCCGGCGCGCGCTCCTGCAGCGCGATGCGCGCGCGCGCCAGCCGCTGCTGTCCATCATCCAGACGTGCCAGATGGCGTTGTGCGCCCTGCCTGTCACCCGCCCATAGCAACATGTCCACGCGGGCGGCATCCAATGCCCGCAAAGACGCGCCGAAGGCATTGTTCAACTGCGCTTCTGCGGGCGGGCTGAGGGGCATGGACACCCATATCTCTCGTGCCATGTCTGTCGCATCATCCGCACGGTTCAGATTGCGCAGAGCAAGCGCAAGGGCGATGTGCCCGTCTTCGGTCAGGGGTGTGCGATTCTCAAAAAATGACAGAATTTCTGACGGGCTTCGGTCTGGCAGCAGGGCCTCTGCACGGCGCTGCACAGTGTTGATCAGCGGCCAATGCCCGTGCTGGTCCAGAAACGCCAGAAGTTCCGGAAAATCCCCCTGCCCCTCGCGCAATGCCTGCCATGTTATCAGCCGTTGCGCGACCGCACCGCTGGATGAAACCATGGTTTGCGCCCTATCCCAGTTTCCCGACGCGGCCTCTGTCAAGGCAAGGGCCAGCATACCCGCCTCGCGCGATGGGGGCGGTGTGGATTGTGCTGACGCGGCAGATGCTGCCAAAGCCAGAAAACCAGCCAGAATCCAGGCCGAAACAGTGGATTCCCGACAGATCCTTCCTGATTGCGCCATGCTGCACCCCTCTTTTCACCTTGAAAATACCTGCTGTTAGTTCTAACCGCCTGTGACACAGTCACAACACACATTTGCGAAAGGCTCGGGTCAGTGCTTGATCCGATACCACCACGAAAGGAAGGCGCGCATGCAGATCAGAGGCTCCATTCCGGCACTGGTCACACCGCTGAAGGACGGCGCGCTTGACCTGGACGCGCTGCATGCGCTGATTGACTGGCAAATTTCCGAAGGGTCGCACGGGCTGGTTCCTGTGGGCACCACCGGCGAAAGTCCGACCCTTAGCCATGACGAGCACAAGCGCGTCATTGAAGAAGTGGTCAGGGCGGCGGCCGGGCGCGTGCCGGTGATTGCCGGTGCCGGGTCCAACAACACGACCGAAGCGATGGGTTTCATGCGCCATGCCGAAAAAGTCGGGGCCGATGCGGCGCTGGTTGTGACCCCCTATTACAACAAACCTACGCAGGAAGGGCTGATTGCCCATTTCACGGCGCTGCATGATTGCTGTGAATTGCCGATCATCATCTATAATATTCCCGGCCGTTCGGTCGTCGACATGACCCCCGAAACCATGGGCCGCCTTGCTGAATTGCCGCGCATCATCGGGGTCAAGGATGCAACCGGCAAGCTGGAACGTGTCAGCCTGCAACGCATGACCTGCGGGCCGGATTTCATTCAGCTTTCGGGCGAAGATGCAACGGCACCGGGGTTCAACGCGCAGGGCGGTGTGGGCTGCATTTCGGTGACGGCCAATGTCGCGCCCCGGCTATGCGCACAGTTTCAGGAAGCCAGCCTTGCGGGTGATCATGCGCGCGCATTGGAACTGCATGACCTGCTGATGCCGCTGCATGTCGCCATCTTTGCCGAACCCGGTCTGGTGGGGGCGAAATACGGGCTGTCACGTCTGGGCCGCTGCCAGGAGGAGGTGCGCCTGCCGCTTCTTGGACTGACCGATGGCACGCGCAAGCTGATGGACGCCGCCATGCGCCACGCAGGTTTAATCAACTAGCACCTCGCGCCCCCACGACAGCAAGAAGGCCCCGGCAACACCCCGCGCCGGGGCCATTGTTTATGGTGCAGATCGCGTGATCGCATCAATGCTTGCACGAGGGCCTGTGCAGCATGTATACACTAGTGTATGATCAACGGACCGGTTCATGTATACGCGGGGTGGTGATATGAACGCACAGACAGGCAGTTCAACGCATGCCCAGCGCGCCCTGATCACCCTGCGCCAGCGCATCCTCAGCGGCCAGTTCCCCGGCGGTACCCGCCTGTTTGAAGTGGCCTTGGCAGAAGACCTGGAAATTTCCCGCACACCCATCCGCGCGGCGCTGTCACAACTGGCGGAAGAAACCCTGCTGGAACGTGCCAAGGGCGGTGGGTTCGTTGTGCGCAGCTTCAAGCTGGCAGATGTCGTGGACACAATCGATTTGCGCGGCGTTCTGGAAGGGACCGCAGCGCGCTATGCCGCGGAACGCGGTGCGGATGCCGCGCTACTGACCCGTGCGCAGGGTGTCGTGCGCGAAATCGATCATGTTGTATCAGGCCAAAGCATTGATATGGATGAATATTCTGCGCTGAACAGTGAATTCCATCAGTTGCTTGCAAAGATGAGCGGAAGTGACATCCTGCAACGCGAGATCGCGCGCGTGACGGCGCTACCCTTCGCATCGCCTTCGGCATTTCTGGATGACCACACCCGGATTGACACGTTGCAGAAAACGCTTGGCACCGCGCAGGAACAACACCGCGCCATCATCGATGCAATTGAGCACCGCGAAAGCGGGCGCGCCGAATCACTGGCGCGCGAACATGCACGCGCAGCGCGGCGCAATGTTGAATACCTGCTTTCACAGGAAGCAGCGCTGCGCGAAGGCGTTCCCAGCCTTGCGCTACTGTCCAGCTAGGCCCTTGTTGTATACATAAATTCCGAAAATCACCGGGGGACCGGTTATTTTTGCTTGCAAAACCGTGCAGTTCTTTTAGTTTAATGTATACATCATGTTTCTGGGAGGATTTCAAATGACACAAAGCCTTGCCACCAAAATGGCGGCGACCGGCAATCCGGTGCAAATGCTGCGCAACTCCAAAGTCGGGATGTATGTTTACCCGGTTGTCGCACCCGAATTTTCCAACTGGCGGGTAGAACAGGAAGCATGGCGGAAATCCGCAGTGCTGTTTGACCAAAGCCACCATATGGACGAACTGATCGTCGAAGGGCCGCAGGCAACCGACTTCCTGTCCCATCACGGCATCAACAGCTTCGCCAATTTTGACCTGAACCGCGCAAAGCACTACGTTCCGGTCACGCCCAATGGCCATGTCATTGGTGACCACATCATCTTCCGCGAGCGCGAAGACAAATACATCCTTGTTGGCCGCGCGCCGACATCGAACTGGCTGATGTTCTGTGCCGCTTATGGCAACTGGAATGTGCGCCTGCGCTATGACCCCCGCAGCCCGTCGCGCCCCGAAGGTGAACGTGTTCTGCGCGAACATTACCGTTTCCAGATTCAGGGGCCGGACGCGCCGAAGATCTTCGAGAAAATGAATGGTGGTCCGGTTCAGGACATCAAGTTCTTCCATGTTGACTGGATCAATGTCGGATCGAAAAAAGTGCAGGCACTGCGTCACGGCATGTCGGGCGCGCCGGGTCTTGAAATCTGGGGTCCGTATAAGGACAAGGATTACATCCATTCCACCATCCTGCAGGCTGCGCGCGATGCGGGCGTTGATCTGGTGCAATGCGGCAGCCGCGCCTATTCGACCAACACGCTGGAATCGGGCTGGATTCCGTCGCCCCTACCGGGCATCTATACCGGTGACGGCATGCTGGCGGATTACCGCGACTGGCTGGGCGCTGACAGCTATGAAGCATCAGGCGCCATCGGCGGCAGCTTCGTTTCCGACAATATCGAAGACTACTACGTCAACCCGTTTGAACTGGGCTATGATTTCTATATCGGCTGGAAGAAACCCGATTTCATCGGTAAATCCGCACTGGAATCGATGAAAGGGTCGGCCACCAACCGCAAGAAGGTCACGTTTGAATGGAACCGCGAAGATGTGCTGAAAGTCATCGCCTCCGCGTTCGAGCAGGGCACACCCTACAAGTGGATCGACTTCCCGCAGCCCAACTACGCATCTTCCAGCGCGGATATGGTCATGCATGGCGACAAGATGGTCGGCATGTCCATGTTCAACGGCTACAGCTTCAATGAACGCTGTGTCCTTAGCCTTGGTGTTGTGGATCAGTCGGTGCAGGTGGGCGATGTGCTGACCATGAAATGGGGTGAGCCGGAAACGACCGGCAAAACCTCTACCGAGCAGCACAAGCAGACGGAAATCCGTGTGCGGGTTTCGCCCACGCCTTACGCAAGTGAAGCGCGCGAAAACTATGCGGATAGCTGGCGCTCCAAAAGCAGCTAAATCACTGGACCGGCGCCCACGGGCGCCGGTTTTTCCTCGACCTCGAACATGAGGGAACGCCCCATGACCCGTATCCTGCTGATACCGGGGCTGGTCTGCGATGGCCATGTCTGGGAAGCCACCCGGACCGCGCTGAATGACCTGCCCGTATCTGTGGCCGATGTAACGACCCAGCCCAGCATAACCGCCATGGCCAATGACCTGCTGGCACACCATGACGGCCCGCTGGTGGTTGCCGGCCATTCCATGGGTGGGCGCGTGGCAATGGAAATGGCGCATATTGCGCCCGAACGCATTCGCGCCATGGCATTGTTGAACACCGGCATGCACCCGCGCAAGGATGGTGAAGGGGCGAAGCGCCAGTCCATGATTGACCTGGCTTATGCGCAGGGCATGGACGGGCTGGCCAGTGCATGGTTGCCCGGTATGATGGCCGAAGGGCTGACACCCGATCCGGAGGTGCTGGACGGGCTGACGCGCATGGTCTGCCGCATGACGCCGGAAATTCACGAACGCCAGATGCGCGCACTTCTGGACCGCCCCGATGCCAGCGCGACAATCAGCGCCTATACCGGGCCAATGCTGTTGATCGTCGGGCGGCAGGACCAATGGTCGCCCATTGCCCAACACGAAGCGATCGCGCAGCTTTGCCCGCAGGCACGGCTGGAAATTGTTGAAAATGCTGGCCATTTCGCCCCTGTCGAACAACCCGCCGCTGTGGCCGGGCTGCTGTCAGATTGGGTGCGCAGCCTGAACCCCGAATGAAAGAGGCGCCCCATGACCGATGCGGACCGTATTCCCGACACCCCGCTATTTGATCGCCCCCGCAGCAATGCGGGCTATGCGCTGAACAAGATGGCAATGGGGCTGAGCACACCAGACGGGCGCGCGGCATTCCTGGCAGATGAGGATGCCTATCTTGACCGTTTCGCCCTGACACCGGAACAGCGGAACGCTGTGAAATCCCGCGATTGGGCGGAAATGGTGCGACTGGGGGGCAACCTGTTCTATATCCTGAAAATTTCAGCCGTTGACCCGACCCCAATTCGTGCAATCGGGGCAGCACAGGCGGGAATGGAACTGCAGGAATTTCTGGACACACGGTTGGGGAAAGTGACAAATGGCTAAATTGCTTGCAGGGCTGGGCACCAGCCACGTTCCCTCCATCGCGGCGGCGCTGGACAAGGGATTGCGCGACAGCGCCGAATGGAAACCGTTTTTCGATGGTTATATCCCGGCACAGAAATGGGTGGCGGACCATAAACCCGATATTGCCGTGGTGGTTTATAATGACCACGGGAATTCCTTTTTTCTGGACCGCGTGCCGACACTCGCGCTTGGGGTCGCAGAAAACTATCGCCCCGCCGATGAAGGGTGGGGGCCGCGCGCGGTGCCGGATTTTCAGGGCGCGGATGATTTTGCATGGCATCTGGCCGATCGCATGGTCGAGGGGCATTTCGACCCGCTGATCTGCCGCGAACTGGACGTGGACCATGGGCTACAGGTTCCCATGGAACTGGTCTTTGGCAGGCCCGAGGCATGGCCGGTCAAGGTTGTGCCGATCCTGATAAATACAATTCAGTATCCGATACCGACACCACAGCGCATGTGGGATCTTGGTCGCTTGTTGCGCCGCGCCATCGAAAGCTATCCCACAGATGAAAAGGTGCTGGTCATGGGCACGGGCGGGCTGTCACATCAGTTGCAGGGCGCGCGGGCCGGGTTCATCAACCCGACCGCTGATCGCGAATGGATTGCGCGCATCGGGTCCGACCCCGAACGCTATCGCACCATGTCCCGCGAAGATTATGTCGAAGAATTCGGGTCCGAGGGCGCAGAACTTATCATGTGGCTGGTTATGCGCGGCTGCATGGATGAAACGGTCAACACCCTGTTCGATCATTATTTCGCACCTGCATCAATGACAGGTGCAGGCATGGTCCTGCTGGAGAATATGCGCTGATGTTCTTTCTGATGATCTGCAAGCATCATGATAGGCCAGAAACGGCGGCGCTGCGCGACGAATTGCGCCCGCAGCACCGGGACTGGGTCGCATCCGGCGGGGGTGGTCTGGCCGTGGTGCTGACCGGCAGCGCAATTTGGGATGACGCGGGACAAGGGACCGGAAATTTCGGCATTCTGCAGGCTGACAACGAAGCGCGCGCCCGCGCCTTTGCCGAAGGTGATCCGTTTTTCAGCGGTGGTGTGGTGCAAAGCATCACATTGACGCGGCTGGCGGATACATTCCGCGCCGACCGGATTACCCCGCTGACTGGCGGATAGAATACTGCATCCATCCGCTATTGGCCTGAAGCAGTCACCCAAAGGCGCGGAATCAAGGGCAAAGCCCGCCGCGCCATCGGCGGGCCGTCCCGCGGCCTGCCGATGACCTGATGTCAGTCAAGTCCTTTGAACTCAGGAGTATGCCGCCTGCATAAACTGCATCCCTGTAACGTCGGACCGGCAGACCCCGGCCCACCGATAGCGCGGGCTTGATCCAAGCGCGAACGTCCCCTTCAGGCCAGAACCAGCCGTTTCACCTGATCTGATCGACCTATACCTCAAGCTGCAACTCAAGGCCGGGTGCGCACATCAATCAAGGCAGCGCCCTTGCGCGCGCGAATATGGTCCAGCGCCTTTTGCAATGCGTCTGCAAATTGCACATGGTCATCTGCGCGCATGGCCAGCGCCCGCGACGCCTGCGCGACCAGCGTAAAATCCGGGCTGGGGGCAAGGCCCGTCAACGGCACCTGATTGGCGCGCGCCGCATAGCCATCGGGGTAAAGCCCCACCACTGATTGCCGCACTGCACCCCATTCGTTGTTGTTCAGCACCAGTATCAGGATGGACAGATTCAGCGCTTCTGCAATCTGGTGACAGGCGACTGGGTTTGCGAACATATATGTCCCGTCCCCCATCGTGGCGACAACCAGCCTGTCAGGCGCGGCCAGTTGCAACCCCATGGCCGCAGGCAACGACCAGCCAAGCCCACCGGCATGGGGTTCCTGATACCACGCCTGAGGATGCGTCAGCCGCATGGGCGCCATTGGACACCCCAGTTCCGAAAAGATCGTGGCGTCATCATCTTGCAAGGCATCAGACACCATGCGCGCGATCTGGGCCTTGGTCATGCCCTGCGCATCATCGGGCTCCCCCGCTGCAAGGGCCGTATTGCGCGCGGCGGCGTTGCTGGCAGCAACCTCATCAAAGCGCGCTGCCACATCCGCATCCGGGGCAAATGATGCCAATGCCTGTTCCAGCGCAAGAATTGCGGGCGACAGGTCGCTGGCCAGCGCCATATCCGCGCGAAAATTCCGGATCGGCGTGCGCTGCGACAACGGGTTCGGGCCGATCTGTACCACTGTTGCATCGGCGCACGGTTCATGGGCGGCGGGCATCCATGGGGCAAGCGTGTCCAGACAGATCACCAGATCAGCGCGCGCCAGCAGGGGGCCGGGTTCCCATTGCGTGGCCATCGGGTGATCCGTGGCAAGGGCCAGCTGGCCCGCCCAGTACTGACACACCGGAATCGCCCATTCCCGCGCCATCCGGTCCAGCGCCGCAAAGGCCAGCGCAGACCCGGCGCCATGCTGCGCAAAGATCACCGGAAACTTTGCCCGTGCGATCAACCCGGCCAGTTCGGCAATGTCGTCCGGGGCGGCATGCGCCCCATGCGCCCGCATCCGGGGTGGCGCACCCAACCCGTCCGCAGGACAGGGTTCGCACAACACTTCGCGCGGCAGTGACACATAGACCGGCCCGCGCGGCGTGGATGACGCAATTGCATGCGCCCTGTCCACAACATCGGGCACCTGTTCGGGGAAGCGCAATTCATAGTCCCATTTGGTGGCTTCACGCACCAGAGATGCCTGATCGCGCATTTCCTGCCCCCAGCCAATCGGCACAGTCCGCGCGCCGAAACGACCCTTTTCAACAGTCGGCGTGCGCCCCGAAAACAGCAGGATCGGCACATGTTCGACATGCGCGTTCAACGCCCCGATCGCACAGTTTGCCAGCCCCACATCCGTATGCGCAATAACCGCCTGCGCCCGTCCGGTGGCCAGATAATACCCATGCGCCATGCCCATGGCCGCATGTTCATGCGGAATGGTCAGCGCATGCGGCAATGGCATATCCTTGGCGCTGGCTTCTGCCAGACCTTCGATAATGGGCGGAAAATCCGTGCCGGAATTGGCGAAGATGTAATCGACACCCACCGATTTCAACCGCGCCAGCAGCGCGGCCCCCGCAGAGACGACCCGGGATTTGTCCATGACATTCTCCTTTTTCCGCTGCGCGGGGCCTGAATATCTGTGGCCCCTGCTGGCTATTGATGCTTCGTTCAGGCAAGACCCAGCAAATAAACGACGACTGGCAGTGTCACGAAACTGCATAGCGTGGCTATCAGCAGGCCATATGCGCTTAATTGTCCTTGTCCCGCCCGTGCGCCCAGTAGCGGGAATATTGTTATCATCGGCATGGCGGCAAACAGCACGGCCCCCACCACCATCACGCCGCTTATGCCCCCGATCACACTTGTCGCGCCCCAGACCGCCAGCGGGTGGACCGCCAGCTTGCCCACTACCATCAGGCCCACAACAGAAACGCGCCCCTGCGCCGGCAGGCTGGCCAGCATGCCCCCGATCACCAGCAGCGCAATCGGGCCGGAAATCCGGGCCAGAAACGCCAGTGTATCGCGCGCAACGTCCGGCAGTTGAATACCGGCAAAGGAAATCGTCAACCCGAGCAGAAGCGCAATCAGCAACGGGTTGCGTAGCATATCCCCGATAATCTTGCGGCGGGTCTGCCCCACATCCCCCTGCCCGGCCAGTGCCATAAGCAATAACGCAAGCGGCAGAATCAGGACATTCTCGACGATCATGCAATGCGCCAGAATCAGCGTTGCCAGATCCGCGCCCATCAACACCTGTGCAATCGGCAACCCCATGAAACTGCTATTGGCCATGGACACGGCCAGCCCCACAACGGCGGTCACCGTCCATGACAAACCCAGAACATAGCGCGCGATGGCCATGCAGATCAGCATCGATGTCAGCGACCCTGCAGCATAGGCCAGCAGGAACCCCTTGTTCAGCGTCCCATGTGCAGATGACCCGGTCAGCGCCAGCAGAATAAGCGCAGGCAATGCAATGCGGATAACCACCATGCCCATTGGCTGCACTGCGGCAGGGTCAAGATAGCGGGTGCGTATGGCGATGAAGCCAATCCCGATAACCGCAAAAACGGGCAGGAATGTTTGAATCAGCGTCATTCTGGTTTCATCCGCTGGGCATGGGGTCAGAACACGGCTTCGAACAGAATCTTGGCGGCAATCACGCCCAGAACAACAAGCATCGTGATATCAAATACCTTGGGCGAGGTTCTGCGCCCCAGCCATGTGCCGATTGGCATGAACAGAAAAACAATACCCAGCGCAATGAACCCCATGACCAGCCTTTCGCCTGTCATGATGCCCACCGACCAGAGCGCGGGTATCTGCAATGCTGTCATGGCAACAAAGAATATCGAAATGGTCGCTATGAATGCCTCTCTCGGCAGGCGCATCGCATTCAGAAAGGTAACAGATGCGGGCGCCGATATTCCGGTCGCCCCTTGCAGCATGCCACCCAAAACCCCCGCCACACCACTGAGTCTATCTGCGCGGGCGCGGTCCAGAATCCAGCCCGGCCTAGCCACGCGCAACAGGATATAGCCCAGCACCGCGAAGGCAACCAGCAGCGACAGCGTTTCCTGCGGCAGCGATGCAAGCAAATAGGTGCCAAAGACCACGCCCAGCATGCCACCACCCGCAAACAGCACCAGAAACCGCCGGGACAAGGCCCTGTCGCGGTAAAACCATGCTTGCCACACATTACTGAGCAGGTTCGGCACTACCAGAATTGCCACGGCAGTCTGCACCCCGAATATCATTGTCAGCGCGGGCGCCGCAATGATGGGAACGCCGGCCCCGATCGCACCTTTCATTATTCCACCCAAGGCGACAGCCAGGATCGCCAGCACGATGCTTAACACGAAGCTATTCCCCCAACGGCATGAATGCACGCGCAGGATCATATGCCTGCGCAGTGATTGCAAGCCCGGATCAGCGCCGCGGGCGCACTGTTCATCTATAATTGCAGCCTTATTAAAACATTGGATTTCATTATATTATCTGACAGTACAAATTTACATAACAAGTTATCATTGCATTATGCTTATAGCTTGGGGCAGGTTTGAATTCAGCGGAATCAAAGGTCGGGCATGACTGGACGCGAGCTTGCACATGACGATGCATCCATGGCGATGTTCCCGAATCTGCGGCATTTGCGGCTTCTGGATGTTGCCATCAGCGAAAGCTCTTTGACCGCCGCAGCACGCAAGGTGCATATTTCGCAGCCAGCCGCGTCACAGGCCATCGCAAAGCTGGCGGAAGTGTTCGGTGCGCGCCTGATCGAACGGTCGGGCAACAATGTCGCCCCGACACCGGAGGGCGAGATCGTGGTCAAACGCGCCCGCCGCGCCCTTGATCACCTGCGCGCAACTGGCCCCGGCCTGAAAGGCCGGAAACCGACGGACCGGGCGCAGGCTGGCGATTTGCTGGTTCGCTATGCAAGTACATCGCAACTCAGAGCGGTGTCTGCATTTGCCACAACTGGCAGCTTCGCCGCAGCGGCACGTAAACTCGGGCAGGCCGAATCATCGGTGCAGCGGGCCTGCCGCGACATCGAGCGGATCATCGGCCAACCATTGTTGGAGGGTGGTCAGCGCAAGCGTGTCCTGACCGCATCTGGGCAACGGCTGGCGGAACAGGCCAGTCTTGCGCTGAATGAAGTTACGCTGGCACGGGCAGAATTGCGCGAACGCGCAGGCGTCTTTGACAGTCATCTGGTCATCGGGGCCTTGCCGCTGGCCCGCACACAACTGGTGCCACGCGCCATCGTGCAGCTGATGGCGCGCTACCCGGCAGCGCGCATTGAAATTGTGGATGGTGCGTATGATGCGCTGGTCCAGCAAATGCGGCTTGGCGCATGTGACTTCATTATCGGTGCGTTGCGCGGACGGGACCGCGCGAAGGGCCTTCAGGAACGTGCGCTGTTCAAGGATTTACTGTGTATTGTCGCGCGCGCGGGGCATCCGCTGGCGGGGCGCAGGGTTCAGGGTGCGGAACTGGCGCGCTTCCCGTGGATATTGCCGCGACGTGACGCACCCGCACGCCATGTCTTTGAACGCCTATCATCACTGCACGGGCTTGAAGACCCGGCGCGCGGCCATGTTGAAACCGGGTCGCTTGTTGTGGTGCGCGGCCTGCTTATGGAATCAGATGCATTGACACTGATTTCCCTTAGTCAGATCGACTATGAATACACACAAGGGTTACTGGCCCCACTGGATTTCCCGTTGGACGACGCACAAAGGGTCATCGGCGTCACGTTGCTGGATTCGTCATTGCCAAACAGCTTACAACGGACATTTCTTGAATTTCTTGAGGATTCCTCTGCATCCATCGTTTCAGGAAAACCCCCACAACTTGCGCAGGGGTTATGACCCTATAGCGAATTCAATAACCTAATTGCTTTGCTATATTTGATATTCAATCCGACATATGCATACATCTTCTTAGCGACTTTGTTCAGATAACTTATCGGGCAACGCCGCCACAGAGGGAGGAAATCATGAACAACACTTACCGTCTTCAGGGCGCTTTGCGCGCAACGGCCGCGGGGCTGGCACTTGGTGTCGGGCTTCTGTCCGCCATTCCGGCACTGGCGCAAACGGAACTGCGTTTGCATACATTTGTGGGGCCGGGCCACATTATCTATACCAAGATCCTGGAACCCCTGGCCGCCGAAATCGAAGCGGAATCGAACGGGGAACTGACACTGACGCTGTATCCGTCAATGCAGCTGGGCGGTGGCGCCCCCGAACTGATCCGTCAGGCGCAGGAAGGCACTGTGGACATGGTGTTCAGCCTGCCCGGCTACACCTCACCGCAGTTTCCGCGCACCCAGATGATCGAACTGCCGGGACTGTCCAACGACGGTATCGAATCCACGACGCTGATGTGGGACTTGCTGGATAACGGGTATCTGGACCCCGAATTCGACGGGCTGAAGGTTCTGGCGCTTTGGGCGGCGGATGACGCGGGCATCTACACCCGCGACAAACCGGTCCGGTCGATGGATGATATCGCGGGCATGATCCTGCGCTCGCCTTCTGCTGCGCAGGCAGGTCAGATCGAAAAGATGGGCGGCACCCCGGTGGCCATGCCGATCACGGAACTTTACCCTCAGCTGGAACGCGGCGTGATTGACGGGGCGATGGTCCCTTTCACCACGATCCTTGATTTCCGCATGCATGAAGTAGCGAATTACTACACCATCCCCGGTCCGATCTTCGGGCGTTCGCAATTCACCGTGGTCATGAACGAAGCCAGTTACAACAGCCTGAGCGAAGAACATCAGGCCCTGATTGACCGCCTGACCGGCATTGAACTTAGCCGGAAGGCAACGCAGGCCTATCTGGACCGCGCCGACGAAAGCGTGGAATTCGTGCGCAATGACCCGGGCAAGGAAGTGATCGAACTGTCTGCAGAAGAACAGGCGCGCATCCTTGAAACCCTTGCCCCGATCTATGAGCAATGGGTTGCCGAGATGGCAGCACAGGGTATCGATGGCGAGGCCATGCTGCGCATGGCTGGCATCGCGGTCCGCTGAGGCCAAGGACAATGCTGGCACAGATCGAACGCTGGTTCGAACGGCTATTGCGGCTTATCGCGTATGCGGGCGGTCTGGTGCTGGTCGGGCTGATGTTTCTGGTGATTTATGAAATCACCATGCGCTACTTCTTTGGTCGCCCCTTCCGGGGCGGCTATGAACTGACCGAACTTGCAATGTCGCTGATCGTGGCCTTCGGGTTGCCATATACGGCAATTGTGCGGGGACATGTATCGGTTGATATTTTTGCGCGATGGCTGGACCACCCGTCAATGCGCTGGCTGACTGTGCTGGTGCATTTGACGGGGGCGGCCCTGCTGGGGTTCGTTGCGTGGCGGGCCTATATCTATGCCTCGGGCAGCCTGCGCTGGGGCGATATCACCAATATGATGCGCATACCCAAACACCCGTTCCAGTTTGCGGTCGCAATATCAGCGGGCCTGTTTTCTATGGTGCTTCTGCTGGAAGCTGCAAAGGCACTGGCCGGTCCGGACAAAGACAGACAGGACAGCATATGACACCCTTGATGGCCGGGTTGATCGGCTTTGTAGCGCTGTTCGCGTTGCTTGCCCTGCGCATGCCGATCGGGCTTGCAATGATACTTGTGGGCGCAGGCGGCATTGCGGTGCTGAATTCACCCAGCGCGGCAATGAATGTGCTTGGCGCGTTCCCCTATTCCTATTCTGCGGTGTTCAGCCTTAGCGTGGTGCCGCTGTTTGTGCTGATGGGCGCATTTGCAACAGTGTCCGGCATGGGCACCGGCCTTTATAAAACCGCATATTCCTGGGTCGGACACAGGCGCGGCGGGCTGGCGTCGGCCACGATTCTGTCCTGTGCTGGTTTTGCCGCGCTGTCAGGGTCATCCATTGCGGCGGCGGCGACAATGGGCAAAGTGTCCCTGCCGGAAATGGAACGCTATAAATATGATGCGGGTCTTGCCACCGGGTCCATTGCCGCAGGCGGCACATTGGGCATTCTGATCCCGCCATCAACTGTGCTGATCGTCTATGCACTGCTGACCGAACAATCTGTGGGACGGCTGTTTCTGGCAGGGTTCCTACCGGGGCTGTTGCTGACGCTGCTATTCGTGGGCACGGTGATCATTGTAACAACCCTGAACCCGGCCGCTGGTCCCACTGGCCCCAGAACACCCCTGAAGGAACGGCTGAAAGTGCTGGTGAATTCGGGGGCGCTGGTGTTCATCGTGACCATTGTGATCGGTGGCATTTACACAGGCGTCTTCACCGTGGCAGAGGCTGCATCTGTTGGTGCATTCCTGACATTCCTGCACGCTCTCTGGTCACGTAAACTGACCCTGCAGCGGTTCTTTGCAGCACTTCTGGACACAATCCGCACCACCGCCATGGTGTTCTTCATCCTGATCGGTGCGCATTTTTTCGCGCCGTTTCTGGCACTGACGCGCATTCCAATGAACCTTGCGACATCCATCGGGGAACTGGCTGTTCCGGCGCTGGCAATCTTGCTGATCATCATTGCGGTCTACATTGTGCTTGGCACCTTCATGGAAGGGTTTGCCATGCTGGTGCTGACAGTTCCGATCGTTCTGCCCATCATCACCACGCTGGGCTATGATCCGATCTGGTTCGGCATCATCATGGTTGTGGTCGTGGAAATGGGGCTGATCAGCCCGCCCGTCGGGATGAATGTGTTTGTCGTCAAGGGCGTTGCGCAGCATGTCCCGCTGGGCCAGATCTATCGCGGCATCATTCCGTTCTGGATTGCGATGGCGGTCTGCGTGTTCCTGCTGATCCTGTTCCCGGATATCGCGCTTTATCTGCCGAATACGATGATGGGGCGTGGCTGACCTGTCGGCCCGTTACCTTGATGTTGTGTACATATTAGTTGGGTTCCCGCGTCTTTGGGTTGATTTCATTATCCTTTAGTGCATCATGTATACATCTTTGGGTTTGAGGAGGCCCAGACATACACGGTCGCAACAGGCACGCCAGACAGAACAAGGGGACACAGGCAAAACGGGCCAGTAACGGTATTTCGGATGAATTTCCGTGTTTCAGGGAGGAGAAAACATGAAACGCAGATCACTGATGACGACAGTTGCCGCAGTGGCGGTGATGATGGGAAGCCTTGGTGCCGCATCGGCCCAGGATGCTATCAAACTCGGGGCTGCTGCGCCCAAGACCGGCCCGCTTGCCGGTGGCGCAGATGTCACGCATTGGCCCGCTGTGCGGCTTTGGGTGCATCAGACCAATGAAGCGGGCGGGTTGCAGCTTGCCGATGGTCCCGCGCTGATTGAACTGATCGAGTATGACGACCAGACCAACCCGCAACAGGCCATTCAGGCCGCCCAACGCTTGGCGACACAGGACCGTGTGGATTTCATGGTCGCGCCCTATTCGACCGGTCTGAACCTTGCCGCGGCACCGATCTTCAGCCAGCTTGGCTATCCGCAGATCACCGGCACCAATGTCACCAACCAGCAACCTGAACTGTCGGCACAGTTTCCGGGCATGTTCTTCGTGCTGGGCCGAACGGGCGTCATGGCCGAAGATACCGCACAGGTGCTTGTTGATCTGCGCGAATCCGGTGACATCGGCAACCGCGTTGCGCTGGTAAATGTCGCTGATGCTTTCGGTATTGAAATGTCGGGGATTTCCCGCGCAGTGCTGGAAGAAAACGGGTTTGAGATCGTCTATCAGACCTCGTATCCGCTGGGCACGCAGGACATTGCGCCCATCATTGACGGGGCCAAGGCGGCAAATCCCGATGCGTTTATCGCTTGGTCCTATCCCGGTGACACGTTCGCACTGACCGATCAGGCGATCGTGCAGGATTTCGCGCCCTCGGTGTTCTTTACCGCCGTGGCAACGGCGTTCCCATCCTATTACGGACGCTTCGGGCAACAGGCCGAAGGGGTCATGGGCATGGGCGGCGTGAACCCCGACGATCCCGCATTCCAGGCTTTCGCCGAAGCGCATCAGGAACTCGCAGGGCAAGGGCCGGATTTCTGGGCATCGGCATCAACCTATGCGACGCTGGAAATCCTTGGACAAGCGATCGAGGCGACAGGGTCCAGGGACCGCGCCGTTGTCATGGAATACCTGCAGGACAATTCCAACAGCTATGAAACCGTCCTTGGCCCGGTTCAGTTCAACGACATGAACGACAATGAACGCTACTGGACAGTCGGCCAGTGGCAGGACGGCGTGTTCCGCGGCGTTGCCGCGCGGGGGCGTGACGGTGTTTCCGATGTGGTCCTGAAAGACGGCTGGGACTGATTCACGGTCTGCTTCTCAGTCTGCGGCGGGGCGCACGCGCCCTGCCGCGCAATGCCTGACACTGCGCGAATGGAACAAGAATGTTTTTCATCCTGATTACCGGCCTGTTGCTGGGGGGGACCTATGCGTTGATCGCGATGGGACTGAACCTGCAATATGGCGTTGCCCGCATCATGAATCTGGCCAATGGCGAAATGCTGGTTGCCGGGGGATTCGCTGCATTCTGGGTCTATACCGCCGGTCAGGTTAGTCCGATTGCGGCGCTTATCGTGGTGGCACCGGTGGCGTTTGTGGTGAACTGGCTGATCTATCGGATCATGCTGCGCCCGCTGGTCAAGCGTGCAAAATCGCGCGGTGCGCTGGAAGTGGACAGCATTCTGGCCACGTTCGGACTGTCCTTCGCGCTGGTCGGCATCATGAGCTGGATGTTCGGTGGCGGGTATTTCAACTATTCCTACCTTGCCCAACGGGTAGATATTTTCGGGTCATCCTACGGGCAGAACCGCGTTGTGGCCTTTGCCATCGCGTCCCTTATCGCGGCGGGGCTGTGGTTATGGCTAAGCTACACGCGCGCAGGTCTGAATATGCGGGCGGTTGCTGTCAGCCCTGATTCCGCGCGTCTGGTCGGGATTGACGTAACAGCGGTGTCGGCGCTGGCCTTTGGTCTTGGCGGGGCAGTCACGGCAACCGGCGGGGCGCTGATTTCCATGTTCTTCACGCTGGATGCATCCGTCGGAGTGCTGTTCACCATGAAGGCGCTGATCATCGTCATCATGGGCGGTGTCGGTGACATTCGCGGCACAATCGTAGCTGCGCTGATCCTTGGAATTGCGGAAACCTTCGTGGCGCGGATCATCGACCCCGGCCTGACGCTGGCGGCGGCCTATGTGCTGTTTCTGGGCGTATTGTTGTTCCGCCCGCAGGGCCTGTTCGGAAAGCAACCAACATGAGCGCGCGTGAAATCCGGAACCTGATCCTGTCCGCGATGGCCTTTGGGGTGGTGGCATTGCTGCCCTTCTATGACACGGGCTACATTCTGTCGATTGCCACTACCATGGCCATGTTCACGGTGCTGGCCACCAGTTGGGCGCTGTTTTCGGGGCCGACGCATTATATCTCGCTTGCGACGGCGGCTTTCTTCGGACTTGGCACCTTTGTTACCGGGTACGGGTTCCAGACCATGCCCTACTGGTCGCTGCCTCTGATCGCGGGTGTATTGGGTGCGGGGCTAGCGGGGCTGGTCGGCATGGTCACGCTGCGGCTGTCGGGGGTATATTTCGTCATCTTCACGCTGGGTCTTGCCGAACTGGTACGCCAGTTGGTGACATGGGTGCAGAACCGCACCGGGCAGCGCGGCATGTATGTCCTGACCTCCATCACCGAACGCGACATTTACTGGCAATTGCTGGGGATGGCCGCACTGGTGTTTCTGGTGGGCTGGCTGATCGGGCGGTCACGGCTGGGATTTGCGCTGCGCATCATCGGCAATGACGAAACCGTGGCAAAGCATTCGGGCATCAACACCGCGCTGGCCAAGGTGCTGCTGTTCATGGTGTCAGGTGCCGCGGCGGCCATAGTCGGGGCCATGCTGGCACCACGGTATATCTATATTGAACCATCAACCGCATTCGCGCCGATCCTGTCCTTTCAGGTGGTGATCATGGCACTTCTCGGGGGAACGGGGCGGTTATGGGGGCCAGTGGCAGGTGTCATTCCCTTCACCTTGCTGTGGGAATTCATTTCCCGCCACGCACCCAACCAGACACTTTTGCTGCTGGGGCTGGCCTTTCTGCTGATCGTCTATGTTCTGCCGGGCGGGGTTGTCGGCCTTCAGGCACGGCTGAAACACCGCTTCGGGCAAGGGGGGCACTGAATGGCACGTGTTGTTCTGGAAGTGCGCAATGTAACCAAACGCTTCGGCGGTCTGGTGGCCGTCAATGACATGAGCTTTGACGTGACCCAGCATGAGGTTCTGGGCATTATCGGCCCCAACGGGTCGGGCAAATCCACCATGATCAACATGATCTCGGGGACATTTCCGCCCAGCGCAGGCGTGATCCGGCTAAACGGGCAGGATGTGGCGGGAAAACCCGCGCACCGCATCGCACAAATGGGTGTCGCGCGCACATTTCAGCTGGTGCGCCTGCTGCCGGAACTGACGGTCATTGAAAATGTCGTGGCGGGCGCCGCCTTCGGCCACCGCCGCCGCTGGAAAGGAGAGGCAGAACGCTACGCACAAACCCTGCTGGACCGTGTGGGCCTTGGGGGCGTCATGAATGTGCCGGTATCGTCGCTGACTTATATCAACACCAAACGGGTGGAGCTTGCGCGCGCGCTGGCTTGTGAACCGGAAGTGCTGTTGCTGGATGAATGGCTGGCAGGGCTGAACCCGACCGAATTGCAAACCGGGATCGACCTGATCCGGTCGCTGCGCGAAGACGGGCGCACGGTCATTCTGGTCGAACATGTGATGGATGCCATCCGCAGCCTGTGCGACCGCTGCGTGGTCATGTCATCTGGCTGCAAGATTGCCGAGGGCACGCCCGCAGATGTCTTGTCAGATGCGGAAGTCATCCGCGCCTATCTGGGGGCTGATGAAGATGCTTGAACTCCATGGACTAAGCGTCACCTATGGCAAACACCGCGCGTTGGACGGCGTCAGCCTGTATACGAAACCGGGTGAAATTGTTGTCATTCTGGGCGCCAATGGCGCGGGAAAATCCACGGTTCTGAAATCCATCGCCGGAATTTGCGAAGGCCGCGTCACCGGTGCCATGTCCATGAATGGCGAGGGGCTTCTGGGCCTTCCGCCGCATAAAGTGGTGGAACGCGGCGTGGCGCTGGTGCCCGAAGGGCGCGGCGTGTTCGCAGACCTAAGCGTGCGCGAAAACCTGATGCTGGGCGCGAACCCGGAACGCGCCCGCGAAGATGCGCAAGCCAATTATGACCGTCTGATCGGGCTGTTCCCCAAACTGGCCGAGCGCGCGGGGCAAACTGTGCGCACCATGTCGGGGGGTGAACAGCAGATGGTCGCCATCGGCCGCGCGATGATGTCGAACCCGACAATCCTGATGCTGGACGAACCCTCGCTTGGGTTGTCGCCACTGTTGTCCAGGGAATTGTTCCAGAACCTGAAGGCTGTGCGCGAAGCGGGGCTTGGCATTTTGCTGGTGGAACAAAATGCCCGCCTTAGCCTTGGGATTGCCGACCGTGGCTATTTGCTGGAAAACGGTGAAATCCTGCGCGAGGAACGCGCAGATGTGCTGCGCAGCGACCCTGCGGTTCAGGCGGCCTATCTGGGCGGGGGCGGGGCAAAATCCACACCCGCGCAAACGGCAAAACCCGCCGCATCTGTGACACCCCCTGCGGTTACCGTCCGGCAAAAAACGGCAACCACACAATCTGCATCGCAGGTGTCGGGGCTGGACATTACCGCGCTGGTATCGCGCGCCGCCCAGCAATCGCTGCCTGCGCGTGACATGCGCCCGACGACTGCGCACACCACTACCACCCCGGCCCGGACCAGACACGACCGGGCCACCCCCGACCCGCTGCGCAAATTGCTGGCCGAAATGGAAGACGCCGCGCGCGCCGCGCACATGCCTGCCACAGACACCCCGTTAACCATGCCCGCCCTGCGCCCCGCGTCGCGCCTGAGCACCATGAAGCCGCGCACAACCCCGGAGGACGCGCGCCCTGCGGCAAACCAACCCGCACAGGTGGCCCCCACACCGGGCGGCAAGGTGGAAATTTACCGCCGCCGCCCCGGATCAACCCAATTCGACCGCACGGAGAGATAAGATGCTTGATGCAAAACACCCCAAAACCCTGCGCGGCATGTATATTGGCGGACAATGGGTCAAGGCCGCGCGCAATTTCGCGGACCTGAACCCCAATGACGGCAGCCTGTGGGCGGAAGCGCCCGACGGCACCCGCGCCGACGCCCGCGCCGCAATTGAGGCGGCGCATAAGGCCTTTCCTGATTGGGCTGCCGCCAAGTTCAGCGAACGCGCGAAACTTATGAACCGCATTGCCGATGTATTTGAACGCCGCACCGCTGATTTCATCGCCGCCATTCAGGCCGAAGGCGGTGGATGGTATGGCAAGGGCGCGTTTGAGGCACATTACATCCCCGAAGTGTTCCGGTCCGCCGCTGCGACCTGCTATAATGCGCAGGGCGATGTCATGCCCAGCGAATATGGCAAGATGTCCACCGCCGTCAGGTTTCCGATGGGGGTTATTTCGGTTATCAGCCCATGGAACTTCCCCGGCATCCTGACCGCGCGCGGCTTTGCCTTTGCGCTGGCTTCCGGCAACACGATTGTCCTGAAACCATCAGAGGATACGCCCTATCTTGGCGGCATCTTCTTCGCAGAGGTGTTGGAAGAAGCGGGCATTCCGGCAGGCGTTTTCAATGTCATCACCTGTTCGCGCGATACAGTCGCCGACATGGGCGATGAGATGATTGAAAATCCACTGGTCAAAGGCGTGTCCTTCAC
The DNA here is from genome assembly GCF_028745735.1 of Roseinatronobacter alkalisoli. Taxonomy (GTDB): domain Bacteria; phylum Pseudomonadota; class Alphaproteobacteria; order Rhodobacterales; family Rhodobacteraceae; genus Roseinatronobacter; species Roseinatronobacter alkalisoli. The sequence continues at coordinate 8,242 of NZ_JAQZSM010000012.1, read as the reverse complement.
CGGATCAACGCCAGTGGGCCGCGCCATCGCCGCCAAATCCGGCGCGCATCTGAAGAAATGCTGCGTCGAACTGGGTGGCAAGGACAGTCTGATCGTTCTGGAAGATGCCGATATGGAACGCGCCACGCAGGCCGCGAATTTCGGCAGTTTCATGCATCAGGGCCAGATCTGCATGAGCGTTGAAAAAGTGCTGGTGCAGGAAAGCATTTTTCCGGAATTTCTGGAAAAATTCGCCGCACGTGCCGCGAAACTGAAAGTGGGCGATACTGCCGACAAGGCCAATGTAATCGGTCCGCTGATCAACGACCGGCAGGTGGCGCGCGTCAAGGCGCAGCTTGACGATGCCATCGCCAAGGGCGCGCAGGTGGTTGTCGGCGGTGGGATCAATGGCCGTTTTGTCGAACCGACCATCCTGACGGGCGTGACCCCCGACATGCTGATCTATCAGGATGAAACCTTCGGGCCGGTTGTGCCGGTTATTCCGTTCCGCACCGATGACGACGCCATCGCCCTTAATAATGACACTGAATACGGGCTGTCGGCGGGTATCATGTCCAGCGACGAAGCCCGCGCGCTGGCCATGGCGCAACGTCTGGAAACCGGCATGTGCCATGTGAACTGTTCATCCGTGAATGACGAACCGCATGTGCCTTTTGGCGGGTCCAAGGCATCGGGGCTTGGGCGGCATGGCGGGCGCTGGGCGGTGGAAACATTCACCGAAACGCGCTGGATCACGCTGGACCGTGGCGGCCGTCCCTTCCCGCCGGTCTTCTGATATGACCGCCGCATCACTCCCCCTTGCCAGCGTCCCACCCCTGCTGCTTGCAGGCAAGCGGGTGGTGGTGCTTGGCTCCGGCAGCGGGCTGGGACGGGCTGTGGCGCTCTATGCGGAAGCTGCAGGGGCCGAAGTGCTGGGCGTGGATGACCGCAAACTGTTCGACGGGGTAAGTGCGCTTTACCACACGGATCTGAACGATCCCGCAGCGCTTGATGCGGCAGCTCATGCCTTGCCTGATGGTATTGACGGGCTGGCGCTTCTGCCGGACCCCGGAACAGGCGGGCCGGAACTGACACTGGCGCGCAGTCTTCTGGCCCCGCGCCATCTGACACAGGCTTTGGCCCCGAAACTTGCGCATGGCGCGGCAATTCTGGCCTGCGCCACGCCCATGCATGGCACATGGCAGGCCCGGCTTGGCGAAACCCGCGCGGCAGCGGCGCTGCGCTGGGATGATCTGGGCGGGTTTGTTGCGCGCTGGGGGCTTCTGGCCGAACCGGACCGCGCCACCCGCACTGCGGGCTGGGCCATGCTGGCATGGGTCATGGCACAATGCCACAACCGGGCGGATCGCAGCATCCGCATCAATGCACTGACACCGGCCAGCCATGACGGGCGCCTGCCGCCGGATATTGTGGCGGCCAGCGGTCAGGATGCCGCATCCGGCACCGATACTGCCGCGCGCGCAGCGCTGTTTTTACTGTCAGACCTGTCGCTGGGGCTGACAGGGGCCAATCTGGCCGCAGACGGGGGGCTTTCAGCCCGGATAATCACCAGCCTGGACGGGCTTTGACAAAAGCAACGCTGGCGAGAGAGGACCAAGAGGATGACAACTATTTTCTGGATCATCGTACTGATCGTGGTACTGGCCGCGCTGATCGCGCTGGCCGCTGCCTTCTATGAACGCGCCAGCAACGCCGTCAGCCTGGTGCGTACCGGCATCGGCGGGCGGCGCGTTGTAATCGAAGGGGGCGTGTTGTCGCTGCCGTGGTTTCACGAAGTGGCGCGCGTCAACATGCAATCCATCCGGCTGGATGTGCAGCGCGCCGGTGACCATGCCCTGATCACACGCGACAGGCTGCGCATCGATGTGGGCGCGGAATTCTATCTGTCCGTCCCCCCCGAAGACGCCGCCGTGGCCCGGGCCGCGCAGGCCCTTGGTCGCCGCAGTTTCCAGCCCGAAGAATTGCGCGCCCTTGTCGAAGGGATGTTCATTGACGCCATGCGCGCGGTGGCCGCGCGGTCCAGCATGGATGACCTGCATGAAGGGCGTGCGGAATTTGCCAGCGCCATACGCGATGCCATTGCCCCGCATGTCACCCGCTATGGGCTGCAACTGGACGCGGTTGCCCTGACCGCACTGGACCAGACCCCCTTTGCCGCGCTGGATGAAAACAACGCCTTCAACGCTGAAGGGCTGCGCAAGCTGTCGCAGGTGATTGCCCAGTCCAAACGCGACCGCGCCGAGATTGAGGGGGAGACGCGCGTCAGTGTCCGCCGCGCCGCGATGGAAGCCGCGCGTCTGCAACTTGACATCGAACTGGAAGAACGCCGCGCCGAGATTGCGCAGGCCCAGCAGGTCGAAGCACTGATGTCGGCCCAGATCGCGGAAGTCGCCCGCGCCAAGGCGGATGCCGAACGCGCTGCGGCCGAAGCACGCATTCACATGGAACAAGGCATTCGCGCCGCAGACATTGCCCGCGAACAAGCCATCCGGGAAGCTGAGATCACCCGTGCCCGCGCGCTTGAAATCGCCGAACAGGACCGCGCGGTGATGGTCGCCAACAAAAGTCAGGAAGAAAGCCGCGCCATGGCCGAAGCCGACCTGGCCCGCGCCGAAGCGGTGCGCGCACAGGAATCCGTGGAAACCGCCCGCGCCGAGGCCGAAGCCCTGCGCCGCCGCGCGCTGTCGCTGATCGCTGCAGAGGCCGATGCCGAAGCCGCAGCGCGCCGCAGCGAAATTGCTGCCGCCAGCACTCGCAAGATGGCTGCGGATAAGCTGGAAACCGCAGACCTGCACGCGCAGGCCCATCTGAAACAGCGCCAGGCCGAAACCACTGCACTGGAAGCGCATATCAAGGCGGAAAACGGCAGATCACCGGAATCACTGGCGCATCAAGCCGAAATGGCGCGACTGGAAGCCATGCCGAAGATCGTCGCCGAAATGGTCAAACCCGCCGAGAAGATCGGCAATATCAATGTCACACAGGTAGGGACGGTCGAAGGATCGCGCGGGGCCATCCTGCAGGCGCTGGAATCGGTTCTGGAACAGACGGTCCACGCACCGGGCCTGAGCCGCCTGCTGGAACGGGTCCATGATGACATCCGCTATGATAACACCCGCCGCCGTCAGCATGACCATAAGGAATAATTCCGCAACCAGCCGGAAAGGGGGCCATGATGGATGGAACAGAATCAAACAGGCAAGGTGCGCGTACCCACGCCCTGCGCGCGCAGATCGCCCTGCGCCAGCGTATCCTGAACGGGGAGTATCCGGGCGGAACGCGGCTGTATGAAGTGTCCCTTGCCGAAGAACTTGACATTTCGCGGACGCCGGTGCGCGAAGCCTTGTCACGGCTGGCGGAAGAAGGGTTGCTGGTTCGCACCCGCGCGGGTGGTTTTGTCGTACGCAGTTTTGCGGTCGCCGATGTGCTGGACATGATCGAATTGCGCGGCGTTCTGGAAGGGACTGCCGCACGGCTGGCAGCAGAGCGGGGCGTCTGCTCTGAAAAAATGGCCGGAATCCGGTGCATTCTTGCGCAACTGGATTCCTGTTTCGGGGCCAATCCGGAAGATGCCGATCTTGAACGCTATTCGCAGTTGAATGACGAATTTCACTACATGCTGGCCAGATTGGCGGGCAGCAAGGTGCTGGAAGAAGAAATCGCGCGTGTGGTTCGTCTGCCCTTTGCCGCGCCTTCGGCCTTCCTGCCCTACAAGACGCAGATAGAGGCTCTTGTATCCACCCTTGCGCCCGCGCATGCGCAACACCATGCGATGATTGACGCGATCGCCGCACGTCAGGGCGCACGCGCCGAAGCGCTGGCGCGCGAACATACAGGCGCCGCACGGGCCAATATTCAGCAGATATTCGTTACAGATATCGGTCAGGCGCCCCCGCTTGCGGCCTTGGGGCTGGTCGTCGGATAGTTGCTTCATGTATACATTAAGCCTATTATTTTAGTGAAAACACATTTTTTATTGCTATTAATCGTGCATGTATGTATTCACGACGGACGTATTCTGGGGAGGAAACGATGGCGAATACTGATCACATGATGGATATGGCAGGCGATCTTCTGAACGGTTGGTCGATCGAGGTGATGCCGCGCACAGCCGCCAAAGTGCCCGATTTCCGCGCACTTCTGCCCGCCGGAACACGCGTCTATATCGCGCATATTGACGGCACCCCCATTGAAGAGATGGTCGACACCGCCCGCCGCCTGCATGGCGAAGGTTTTGCCGTCATGCCGCATTTTCCCGCGCGCAGCATCCCGGATCTGGCAACGCTGAAAGACTGGATCGACCGTTACCGTTCGGAAGCGGGGGTTGATCAGGCGCTGGTTCTGGCAGGCGGCATACCGAAACCTGCGGGCGCGTTCGAATCCTCAATCGATTTGCTGCAAACCGGAGCATTTCAGGATGCGGGCTTCACACGCTTGCATGTTGCGGGCCACCCAGAAGGCAACCGCGACATTGACGCCGATGGTGGGAATACACAAACTGACGCGGCCCTGCGCTGGAAGACACAATACGCGCGTGATACGGGCGTGGACATGGCCATAATCACCCAGTTCGCATTCGAAGGGCAGCCGGTCTTTGACTGGATTGCGCGTCTGCGTGCGCAAGACATCACCCTGCCCGTTCATGTGGGACTTGCCGGACCCGCGAAATTGCAGACCCTGATCAAATTCGCCATTGCCTGCGGTGTCGGCCCGTCGCTGAACGTGCTGAAAAAGCGCGCACGCGACCTGAGCAAGCTGCTGGTGCCCTATACCCCCGACCAGATGCTGCAGGAATTGCGCGACGCGCATGCCAGCCAGCCAGCAAATACACCCGATCAGGTGCATTTCTTCCCGCTGGGGGGCATCAAGGCTTGCGCGGAATGGGCGCAGCAACAAAACGCCGGACGGTTGCGCCGCGTCGTGGGGTAACCACCGCGCATATTGCCCGGCAGTTGATGCATCAGGGGAGCGACAGATGGTGAAACTCGACAAGGGACGGATTCTGAAAGCGCCCGACAGCTTTTTCATTGATGGCGAATGGACCGCCCCGCAAAGCGACCGCAGGCTTGATGTCATCTCGCCCATGACAGAAGAAAAGCTGTTCAGCTACCCGGAAGGGGCTGCCGCAGATATGGACCGCGCCGTGGCCGCCGCGCGTCGCGCCTTTGATGATGGGCCATGGCCGCGCATGCCGGCACGGGAACGCGCCGCATATCTGCGCCGTGTGGGCAGCCTGATTACCGCGCGGCTGGATGAAATTGCATGGGCATGGACAACGCAGGTTGGTGCGCCCATCAGCCTGACGCGCAAACTGGTGCCCCAGAACGCCACACTGTTCAACCATTACGCGGAGCTGATTGAAACCTATCCTTTCATCGACCACCGCCGCCGTGATGATGGCGGCGAAGTGCGCGTGCTGCGCGAACCTGTGGGCGTATGTGCCGCCATTTCGCCTTGGAACGCACCCATGGTGCTGCTGTCCTACAAGATCGCGGCAGGGCTAGCGGCGGGCTGCACAATGGTGGCCAAACCATCCCCCGAAACCCCGCTCGAAGCCTATATTCTGGCCGAATGCATTGAGCAGGCAGGCTTGCCGCGTGGTGTGTTCAACCTTGTGCCCGCCGGGCGCGAAGCGGGCGACCACCTGATCCGCCACCGCGATGTCGAAAAGGTCGCCTTCACCGGGTCAACTGCTGTGGGCAAGCATATCATGCGGGTCTGTTCAGACCGGCTGGCGCGGGTGTCGCTGGAACTTGGCGGCAAATCAGCGGCCGTCCTGCTGCCCGATGCCGATTTCGCCAAAGCACTACCCAGTCTGATGGTCTATTCCATGCCGATCACCGGGCAGGTCTGCTTTTCCCTGACCCGCCTTCTGGTGCCAGAGGCCCGCAAAACTGAATTTCTGGACATGTTCCTGCCCGCGGTTCAGGCGCTGAAACTGGGCGACCCCGCCGACCCTGCAACCCAGATGGGACCGCTGGCCATGGCTCGGCAACGCGAACGGGTCGAAGGGTATATTGCCGCCGGGCGCGCAGGCGGGGCGCAGCTTGCCTGTGGTGGTGGCCGTCCGCGCGGGTTTGACAAAGGGTATTTCGTGGAACCTACGGTGTTTACCGATGTGACACCCGACATGGCCATCGCCCAGGAAGAAATCTTCGGCCCTGTCGTGTCCGTCATCGGCTATTCAGACGAAGATGACGCCGCCCGCAAGGCCAATGCCACCCCCTATGGATTGAATGGCGCGGTCTATTCGGCGGACCCTGAACGCGGCTTTGCCTTCGCTCAGCGTATGCGCACAGGCGGGCTGACCATCAACGGGCTGATCGTGGACCCCAAGCACCCGTTCGGCGGATACCGCGAATCCGGCATGGGCCGCGAAGGCGGGCCAGAAGGGCTGGAAAACTACCTGGAAGTTAAAACAGTGCATATGGCAGGCTAGCGCCAATGCTGACAGCTACCCCGCAACTGCAAACCGAACGCCTGATCCTGCGCGCGCCCTGTGCGCAGGATTTTCCCGTCTTCGCCGCTTATTTCATGTCAGAACGCGCGCAGTTCACCGGCGGTCAACCCGACAGAATTCTGGCCTGGAACCGCTTTTGCGTGACACTTGGCCACTGGGTAATGCGCGGCTATGGGGTGTTTGCCATTGTCCGGCGGGACACTGGCGCAGTCATTGGCGCGGCGGGTCCGTTCTTTCCCGAAGGCTGGCCCGAACCCGAAATTGCGTGGCAGCTATGGGATGGCCACGCCGAAGGGAATGGTTTCGCCTATGAGGCCGCCCTTGCCACCCGCACGCATGTCTATGCAGATCTGGGTTGGAAAACCGCCGTGAGCCTGATTGCGCCGGAAAACCAGCGCTCTGCGGCGCTCGCGCAGCGGCTGGGCTGCACGCTGGAAGGAGCGCATCCGCACCCGCATTTCGGCCCGCTGGACATCTGGCGGCATCCGGCAAGCTGAATTCACATCAATGTCGCCAAAGCGCGAAACCTGCGATTGGTTCTGGCCTGAAGGGGACATTGGAGAGTGCCAGAAGCGCGGAGCAAAGGCCGCAGGCCGCCGCGCTATCGGCGGGCCGTCCCGCGGCCTGCCGGTTTTGCTGGTGGTGATTCAGCCCTTGAACGCCGGAATATGGAGCCTGCATAAAGTGAACTCCTCCGACGCCGGACCGGCAGACCCCGGCCCGCCAACAGCGCGGGCTATATCCGGGCACGAATCTCCCCTTCAGGCCAGAACCAACCGTCAGCAGGCTGGTTCACGCTGATCTGATGCCGGTTTAACGGCTATAGGGATCTTTCGGCTCGCGATCCTGCGACAGCGACTCCCGCGCCCGCATCGTCAGATTTTCAATCGCATCCGCCAGATGGATTTCAGCAATATTATATTCGTCACGCGCCACCCTGATCTTATGCGCTTCCAGCAACACCTGAGCATGGGTAAAACCATGAGGCGGTTCAAACCGGTAGCTGGCCAGTTCGATCAACAGCCCCAGCGGATCCGTGAAATAAATGGAATCCATGAACCCGCGATCCTTGACGCCACTATGGGCTATGCCGCGCTCATCCAGCCGCGCAACGGCCTGACTGAACGTGGCTCTGGACACGGCAAAGGCCAGATGATGCACACACCCGATATCCACCGGCGTGCGCGACGGGTCGGGTTTGCGGGATTCATTGGTAAAAATCGTGATCAGACGCCCGTCACCGGGATCAAAATACAAATGCCCCTCTTCCTGGTTATCAAGATTGGGCTGGTCAAACACGAAAGGCATGCCCAGCACACCTTCCCAGAAATCAATCGATGTCTGCCTGTCAGCGCCGATGATGGTAATGTGGTGAACACCCTGGGATTGCAATTTTCGCATGGGGTTTACTGTCATCCTCCTTGCCAGAGCATAAACCTAGCAGAATATGTTGCGCTGTCACGCGTTCGCGTTCTGCTAGACGCCCAGCACTGCGCTGACGGCGCGTTTCCATCGGTCGTATCGTGCCTTGCGCGGGGCGGTTTCCATCTGGGGGGTGAACTGGCGTTCCACGGCCCAGCCTCTGGCGAATTCATCCATGTCCGGCCAGACACCCGCGCGCATGCCTGCCAGCCACGCTGCACCAAGTGCGGTGGTTTCCAGCACCTCCGGGCGATCGACAGGCGCGCCGATGATGTCCGACAGAAACTGCATCGCATAGTCATTCGCAGCCATGCCGCCATCCACGCGCAGAACCGGCTGCGCGCCCTCGCGCAACCAGTC
>NZ_JAQZSM010000119.1 GCF_028745735.1 Roseinatronobacter alkalisoli | reverse complement strand
TAAAGCCTCGAGCCTTTAACTTGATCCATATCCTGCTTCGCAGCAGTAATTCCAGCATTCCTGCGGTGTGAACAGATCGCAGACTTCGGCGAGTGCGTCGAACATCTGGTCGAATGTTCTGGCCCCGATCCGTCGCAGGTGTGCTTTGAGTTTCGAGAACGCCATTTCGATTGGGTTCAAGTCGGGTGAGTAGGGCGGCAGATAGAGGAACCAGCACCCAACGTCTTTCAAAGCCTGCGCGGCATCCCTGTTACGGTGCGTCGCGAGATTGTCGCAGATGACAACCGTCCCAGGCTGTAGGTTTGGGGCAAGAACCTCCCGGATATATGCGGCGAAGGCCTCTCCGTTCATTGCTCCTTTGATCACCCACGGCGCGATCAGACTGTCGTGGGTCAGGCCCGCAATGAAGGTCTGTGTGCCCCATGCGCCGAAGGGTGCGTTCATTTCCAAGCGTTGGCCGCGCGAACTGCGCCCACGCAGCCGCGTCATGTTGGTTTTGACCGAGGTTTCATCGATAAACACAAGCCGATCCGGATACACCTGCATTTTGGGGACGCGGTGGCGGAGCCAATCCTGCCGCAGGTTTTTTACACGCGCACGAAGCCGCTCGGTCGCGACCAGTGACTTTTTTTGTATGTGTAGCCAAGCTTGCGCAAAAACCGCCCGATGGAGGCGGGATGGGCAACAACCCCGGTGGCCGCCTTCAGCGCTCCGGAAAGCTCTGGCAGGGTCATATCGCCATCCTGCGCCACCACCTCTTTAAGAAAGGCTTGATGGGCCGCAAGTTTGCCATGACCGGGAGGGCGCCCCTGTGCCTCCATCGAGACTGATCCCGTCTCGCGCAACTTGCGCTGCCATCGCACACCGGTGGCAGCCGATAATCTCAGCCGGGCCGCAGCCGCGCGACCACTCAAACCATCTTCTATATATGCTTGAAAACGCGCCCTGAGCGCATGCGGCAGTGCTGCTGACATGAAACATCCTCCTGCAAAGGATGAATCACAGATCAAACCGAAAGGGAATCCACCGATTCAAGTTTCAAGTTCGCCGCTTTAA
>NZ_JAQZSM010000118.1 GCF_028745735.1 Roseinatronobacter alkalisoli | reverse complement strand
ACCAATTGGGGAGGCTGCGCGCCCGGCTGCACGCGCGCGGTTCATTGACCAGAATGCGCGTGTGCTTCTACGGACCCTTCCGCGCAATACAAGCTTTGCACAAGCTCGAAGCATCGCCGAGGTGCAGGCACGCAGACAGGATGCCATTCATACTCTTGACATGGTTGCTGGCGGCCATCCGATGGGTTTTGCAGGGCTTGGCGGACGATCAGAAAACCGCTCAATCGGTGGGCAGTGGGGTCGAGGTGGCAAAGCGGGCCCGCTTGAGGCATACGCGCAAGACCAATGCCGCAACCAGTGTCCACGCATGCAGGTTCAGCTTTCGGCTACATGATGGTCGCAGGGAGACAGGAGACACACCTTGGTAGACAGTATTGAATTTCTAAGAACCTTTGGCTCTCCACAAGGTGGTCGTCTTCCGCAGGTGACGGACGTCGCACCGTGGCATAACCGTGTTCCCGAAGACTTGATCACTTTCTGGCTTGCGCATGGGACCGGCAGCTATGGTGGACGTAACCTTTGGTTGACCATGGCGCTGGAAGCCGAAGACATGCTGTACCGGCGACTTGGGCCCATATTCGACAGGCCTGCGATCTTTGCCCTTGGCGCGCATGGTCAACTGCATCTCTGGACCACAACTTCGACGCATCTGATGCTGGACCTTGGCACAGGGCTGATCATGGATATGACAAGCTTGGGTCGCACAGCACCTATTCCTTACGATGCCGCTGACCTCGCACTTGCGGTAGGCGTGACCAAAGAAGCCTTTGTCTCCGCGTTCTTGCAGGGTCGCGATGAACCCGAAGACCTTTGGGCTGTTTTGTTCTCTCTGGTGTCCGGCGACTCCGAAGACAGCGAGCGCCCTTCCACCGCCCTTCTTGAGCGCACTCTCGGCGGGCCATTGACCGAAGGCGAGCATTTCGTTTCGCCCGACCCTACCGATCCCTTATCGTGGCGGCGCACGACGCTGGTCCAGTCCTGCGCGGAACTGCCGTCCCCGTTGCGTCTGGTGCGTTATGTCTTGGCGGGAGAGCAGCAAGTGCCCGTTGAAGACACGATCACGCTCAACCCATAGCGCCGTATAGGAGGAGAAGAGCATGTCTGCCCAGGACTTTCTTGA
>NZ_JAQZSM010000117.1 GCF_028745735.1 Roseinatronobacter alkalisoli | reverse complement strand
GCAGCGTGTTCTGGCTCATCTTTTGCTGGAAAAATGGGCAGGTTAGAGCACAAATCGCGCCAACTATCCTCAGTGCCTAGCCGTACAGGAGAAAACCAACTAAGTACGCAGAAGTCGCCTATATCAGGGGGCGGCTTTATTGTTTGTATTGTCATCTCATAACCCGTCATAGCGTGGAACGAAACGATGTAGCCACCCTTCAGCCAGTCATTCAGTTTTCTAACTGTGTTTTTCATCTGGATAAATACTGCCTTATATGGCCTAATTCTCTTTGAAGTTGCCGCCCTGTCGCGACCGTTCCGTCTGGGGTACGCAATTGCCTCGACTGCCCAACTGTAGAGAATACCGCTCTGGGTTCACTAACTCCACCTGTTCGAGCATCTCTTGTTCCACCTTCCATTGTTCGAACGTCTATTTGACCACGCTGAGCAGGTACAGTGTGAACGTCGAACCACAAAATTATAATTATATCGATCTGGGTGCGCCCCCAAGCGTTCCGGCAGGAACGTTGGTTGCTCACGTTCATACTCATCCCTCATATCTCACCCGTACAATCGGCGTAACAGGTCAAACACGCACACCAAATTCGGGTGACATTGCTGCCGCACGCAACTATGGTTTGCCTGGCTTTATGATCAACAGCCAGCACGAAGTTTGGGGGTTTGATGGCACCGGCTATAGGTAAACTCTGGGCAGTTCTGTTCGGCTCGATGGCACTGACGATGTTAACAACATCGTCTATCGCTGACATATCAGATCGCTGTAAGGTATCGGATGACCCCGAGTATGTTTCGCGTTTCAAGGCCGCGCATCGCAAGTTTACTGATGGGGCAGAAATTGGCGACAATCCTGTGAATGTCTTGGACTGCGGGTATTTGCTTATTATCGAAACACCAAAACCACCGCGCGCCTTTGGTTCGGATGCGGTCTATCTCTTTTGGAAAGACGGGTTTCAGTTTATAGCGGTGACTCTGTTAAACTAATACTACAGTTGCATATGGGATGGCGTTGTTGCGCAACTCATGCCTGAGGCATGATGGCCCCTCTCCCCGTCGGCGTCAGGCCACGCGAACGATCTCAGCGGTGCCGAGCGCATTGAAGCGGTTGATGAGGGCAATGCGGATCTGGATT
>NZ_JAQZSM010000116.1 GCF_028745735.1 Roseinatronobacter alkalisoli | reverse complement strand
TTGATCGGTTCAGCATCGCGATTGGTGAGTTAGAATATGACGATCAGTTCATGGCAATCCTGAGCTACGACGGCAGGTTTCCGCAGCCTTGGTCGCGAGTCGATGTTGATCGCGAGATCGCCGACATCGGATACTTGAGGCTGACAGAGTATAACGATCCGGTGCCGGTCGCGCTGAGCAATGAAGGCGATGTCTACACACTTCTAGGCGAACAGACCGACTGGTCGAAGATAGCGGGGACAGGCATCCTGAGCGAAGACGCTGATGGACGTGGTGATGTGTATGAACTGCTGATAGATGGGTCGCTTTGCTACATACTGGGCCGGAGTCGTCAAATCTATAGTCGGAATGATCTGAATGAGTGGAAAATGCTCTCTCTCGAAAGAGAAGGGCGGCCCGGCTACGAAGCAGAGTATTTCGGCGCGGCTGAACTGCTGGCAGATGGCAGGATTATTGTGGCTGGGACGAGCCGCCCTGCCCGTGACGCCAGCGGGCTGCTGCCTGACCGAACCGGTATGAATCAACAGGAATTAATGCAGTTTTTCCAAGAAAGAATGAGGCAGCGCGCACGCCAAGCCCAGCCGGAATACCGCCTGTATCTTTTCCATGACGGCAAATTTCATCAACTTGAAATGCCATCAGACCTTGCTCCGCGCGACATCCATGTGGATCCCATGGGTCGTATCTGGATCGTCGGAGTTGACGGGCTGATCTTGCGCGGACGCCCTGAAGACGGGTTCGGGCGGCTTGATTTCCATGGCGATACAGAAACCCTACACTCAGCCACGTGGTTTCAGGGCGAACTGATTGTGGCCTCCGGCTACATGCTCCATCGCTTTGACGGTCATCGTCTGACACCGCTCAAGCCAAAACTCAACGATCCGTTCCGCAACCGCAATACCCCCACGCCGATGAAGCTTCAGACAGTCGGCGACGTGATGTTCTATTTCGACTACAAACACGGCGTCTGCCGCTGGGACGGCGAGAGTTGGGACTGGATCGACATTCCGCCCGCGTTGCTGGAGCGCGATTTCAAAGGGCTTCCTACCCCCTGAGACATGGAATTCCCGATGATTGCATTCACGCGCCCCCACTCCGGGACAGCCCTCACCGCACCTGCCTCGGGTTCTGTGCAGGCATATTCCTGGGGAGGCGATTTAACAGATCATAGGGGGCGGACAGGGCGAAATTGAACAGC
>NZ_JAQZSM010000115.1 GCF_028745735.1 Roseinatronobacter alkalisoli | reverse complement strand
CCGCCCTTCTCATGCAGCCGCACCCAGAGGCGGCGCTGCTGCGTATAGATGTCTTCGACCTTCATGCTGAGCGCCGCACCGATGCGGGCGAAAGAATAGACCATCAGCCCGATCAGCGCACGGTCGCGCAAGCCTCCTACGGTGGTGATGTCGATAGCGTCGAGCAGCTTGCGCGCCTCGGCAGGCTCCAGCACGGGCGTCCTGCCACGGCGCACCTTGTGCGACGGACCGCGTACTGATGCCGCCGGATTGACGGGCACGATCTGCCCCGTTACCAACCAGTCGAACAGGTGGCGGATCGCAGCCAGGCGCTGCTTGACAGTCGGCGTAGAAAGCGTCGCGGTCATTTGCTCGATATAGGTGGCGACATGCACCGGCTGCACCGCTGTCAGTGATGGGATGCCATGCAGCTCGCACCAGCGGAAGAAGTCGCCTGTAGCGCGAATATAGGCGCGGCGGGTGTTGGGGTTGCGGAGCGTCGCCGCGAAAAACTCGATGTAGCGCATGCGGGCTCGGTCATCGGCGGCGGTCAGCAGCGCGGGCAGGACAGGGTGCTGGCGGGTGGTAAGAGCAGTCATGGGCGCACACCTTGCATGTTCCATTCGGGACGGATCATGCGGATCAGCCCGGATTCAAGCCCGGCAGCGGTACTAACCGGCAGCCCGTTCCATTCCAGAGGCCCGGGAATGGCGATAAGCACCTGCACTGCTTTACCTTCAGCGAGAGACTTGGCGATTAGCCCTTTCACCCGCGCACTGGTGCGCTGACGAACATGCCCGCGCCTGTAATGCCCCATGCGGGTGCGCAGTCCGGTCTGCGTCAGGCCGATATAACGAATGCGATCTTCAGCAACGAACGCATATACACCCGCATCGTTCGGAGCGCGTGCGCTCAGCTCAAATTCACCTTCCGCCAGCGGCAGCCACTCCCCCAGCAACACGAAGCCGCGTTGCAACAGTAGCTCCGCCGGGACTGGCAGCGCCGCCTCCAGTTCGGCCTCGATGGCAACATTCGAACGCTCAAACCGGGCGGACTGCCTCAGACCCTCCGTAATGCCAGCATCTACGAGTACCTTGCGGACACGCTGATAACGAACATCGAGCAGCCTGGCGACTTCCGTACGGAGGTAACCGGCGCGGATCAGCGCACGGATTTTGTCGGATGTTGTCCGGCAATCGCGGATCACCTGGTCAGCTGGCTGTCGCTCCATATCGCCTCCCTCTACATATGATAAAGGACATTATCATATATAG
>NZ_JAQZSM010000114.1 GCF_028745735.1 Roseinatronobacter alkalisoli | reverse complement strand
GCCATACCGGCCAGCGGCCATGTCAGCGCCGCAGAGAAAGGCCTGATACATGACCGCACCCGATCACACGCTTGAGCCGTTCAGAAACTACTTGCACTGACGGGGGCATCCATACATGCACAAATCGAGTGAGGGATTCACTGTTTGAATCCAGCATGATAGCTGGGGGACATGAGCAGTTGGGCCCCTACGAAGTACAAGACCACGAACTGGTCGGCTTACAATGACAGCCTGAAGCGACGCGGATCGCTGTCAATTTGGTTTGACCCTGAGATGATCTGGGTGCCGCCGCCGAGCGGCAAGCGCGGGAGGCAGCAGAGTTTCAGCGATGCCGCGATCCAAGCCTGTTTGACTTTGAAGGTTCTGTTCGGGATGCCGCTCCGGCAGACAACCGGGTTCGTGCAAAGCCTGTTGCGGCTCATCGGCCTGGACTGGTCGGTGCCGAACTTCAGCACCCTCTGCCGTCGCCAGAAGACGCTGAATGTAAGCCTGCCCTATCGTGGCGGCACCGGCCCGCTGAACCTTCTCATCGATAGCACCGGCATCAAGGCCAAGGGTGAAGGTGAGTGGAACGCTCGCAAGCATGGAGGCCCGAAACGCCGGATTTGGCGCAAGATACACATCGGGATTGACGAGGAAACGCTGGAAGTTTGCGCTGTCGAGGTCACCACCAGCAATGTTGGTGACGCACCCATGCTGCCGGAACTGCTTGGCCAAATCCCACTCAATCAAGACATCGGATCAGTTACTGCCGATGGTGCCTATGACACGCGCAAATGCCACGACGCAATTGCGGCACGTGATGCCCATGCAGTTATCCCTCCGCGCAAGAATGCCAAACCTTGGAAGCCCACCAGCGCAGGGGCCATCGCCCGGAACGAGGCAGTTAATGCCTCGCGATACCTTGGCAGCACCATCTGGCGTCGATGGAGTGGATACCACCGCCGAAGCCGTGTCGAGACCAAGATGAACTGCATCAAGCTGCTCGGCCAATCCCTGATGGCAAGTGACTTTGATCGGCAGGTCGCGGAAATCCAAGTCCGCGTCGCCGTTCTTAACCGCTACACAGCTCTTGGAATACCTGTCACAGAGCACGTAGGATAAGTCTGTCCAGAGTAAGGGGAAGTTCACTCACACCCCGATTTGTGCATGTATGGATGCCCCCGTCAGTGCAAGTAGTTTCTGAACGGCTCAAGCGTGTGATCGGGTGCGGTCATGTATCAGGCCTTTCTCTGCGGCGCTGACATGGCCGCTGGCCGGTATGGC
>NZ_JAQZSM010000113.1 GCF_028745735.1 Roseinatronobacter alkalisoli | reverse complement strand
TCCGAACCATCAAGCGCGACCATCTGGACCACAAACAGCCAGGAGTCAGAGGCGAGATCGCGTTCATCGATCGCTTGTTCGAAACCGTTGCGTAACCTCAGCATATTTGACGTCACACGGCTCAACGAGATTAATGCAACAGTCCCCGCCGCGACGCTCCCCCTGCGCAACCGCAATCGATATCGTCGCCTTATGGACATCCAACCCAATGAACGTGCTATCCTGCATTTGGTCTCTCTCCCATTCTTGAGGCTCGGCACCGGCCCATCCGGCGCAACCCTCGAATGCAGAATGCCGCGGGAGAGACCACCAAGCCAGTCAGCTCAGGGCGCGATCATGGGGTCTAATTCATTCCATAAACTGACCTGCAGCATCGCTACCTCCTTGGTAAGGTTCCGCCGCGACTAGTATGGCGCACGCTGTACCATCGATAGTCTGAAATGGACGCCCTTCCCAAAATTCCACCCCTAGCCAAGCGTCGAACGGGGTCACATCCATCAGCTCGAGAGTACTCAAAAAAGAACGAAGCCTCACAATGTTCTCAATCCTCAGCTCTCCGCTATGAAATAACGAAGTTGGAAGCTCCCCACGATATATCTCATCAACTACGGGGTCACGCACAAATATAAGTCTCAGCCCAGACTTATCCGTCCATCGACCGCCAAAATGTCTGCTTGTCTGATATACTGGCGCGATGTCATCCGCGGAGAGGCAGAGAATTGGGTTTGTTATCTCTCCTGGCTCTCGCCAAAGCCCTCCATCGTAGGAATCCTCGTCCCACCAACGGTAAGTTGCCGGGTCGCCGACAAAAAACTCCGCCAATTCCTCGTAATTTTCGAGGCCGCGTTTATCTAATTCGATCAAATTTTCGGGGAAAAGACCACGTCTGTGAAGTTCATCCGAAATAGCCCGAATCAGTATTTCATAGCTCATTACTCCCGGGAGGTCTTCCGGCATTTGTCCCCCTCGAAATCCGCTCGCAATATCCTCAGTCTCGCCATGAAAAATAAGCGTCGGATCAGCAATGAGGCCTGCAATACCAAACGCGCTACATTGATCAGTTAAGAATGGCAGAACGTCTTGATTAATGATGTCCGTAGCCCTAGTTATTTCTTCTGTGTTGACTAGTACTACAGTTGCATATAATATGGATATCTGATTCAATCCTGCCTGAGCAATTGGGGAGGAATTTCGATGTCCGTATCGGATTGGGCTGGAGTGATTTCGGATTGGCGCGCCGCGCTTGAAGGTATGAAGGCGCGGATTGCAT
>NZ_JAQZSM010000112.1 GCF_028745735.1 Roseinatronobacter alkalisoli | reverse complement strand
TGCTACCGTTCGACCCGCGGCAACCAATGACCGTTGTTCAGCCCTTTGCAGACGGTCGTCGTGATGACCGCCCCCTTCGGCTCCAATGTCGCGCCCAGTGGAGCGGAAGTTCGCTGCTGCAAGTCTTATCGTCTCGGACGCCAGAAAACCGGACACTCCCCATGCCACGTATCAACTGGCCGTCCAAGTGATCGCCGACCAGGGGAGCCTTCGATCTCCGCCAATCCCGCGCTATCTCAATTACGGGCTCATGTGTTATAGTTTCGCCACCGTCACCACGAATGAAAGGAGACAACACCATGAAACGTTTGTGCCTTGCCTTGGCCTTTACCGCGTTTGCCGCCACTCCTGTCCTTGCTTTCCAATGTCCGGCGGATATGAGCGAGATCGACGCCGCATTGGAAACCGCGTCGCTCTCGGAAGCCGATCTTGCAAGGGTGAAAGAATTACGCACCCTTGGAGAGACCGAGCATGAAGCGGGCAATCACCAGGCTTCGGTCGACGCGCTGGCCGAGGCGAAGGAGATCCTCGGTCTCTGAGGCAATGGCCACTGACAGACCCGGGATAAAATAACAACGGCTAGGGAGTTCCAGCCCTTTGCCGCCGGTCGTGCGCGGCGCGGCGTAACGATGGCCGCATCCGTCCGCAGTGCGGACTAAGCGGCTATAAAAAATCTGACCCGATCAGTCGCGGCCCTATATAAAAAGAACTGGTAGGTTTTGCAGCGCATGGCAACGCGCCGCTGTGCATCAGTTTGGTGCGACCTGGAAGGAACAGAAGATGAAATTCTCAGATCTTGCTGAACGACAGATCCTGAAAGCGCAAGCTGAAGGCCAGCTTGACAACCTTAAAGGGGCCGGAAAACCGCTGAATATCGAAGGTGATGGGAGCGCAGACGCTATCGGGTTTCGCATTATGGCTGACGCAGGCGTGGTGCCGCGTGAAATTCAGCTGCGGAAAGCCGTCGAGGCGCAGTCCCGAATATTGCAGGAAACGACGGGTGAAGAGGCTCGCAAGCGAGAGATGATCAAGCTTAATGATCTTCAGTTGCGCCTCAGCATTGAACAGGAAGCGCGGCGACGCTTCTACGACAGCTAAGGGCTCGTTCGCGTTGATGCTCAACCGAAGCATTTGCGACAGCTACCCTCGTCCGGGCAGCAGGATATGGTCCGAAGGGCTTTGCTGATGGCATGGATGCCCCCTCCCGACGGCATCGTAATGTGCCAAGGTGATGTTTGCTGAAGACATCACAGAAGGAGAGAGCATCCATGTCCGAAGTTACCATCATCGGGATTGATCTTGCAAAGCGC
>NZ_JAQZSM010000111.1 GCF_028745735.1 Roseinatronobacter alkalisoli | reverse complement strand
CGGGCAATTGGCACCAACGGTGTCCCCGACCGCATCGTTATCGACAAAAGCGGCGCAAACTTGGCAGGGTTGGAAGCTGTAAATGTGATCCTCAATTTCACCGGTTCAGGTCGGACGATCAAGATCCAGCAGGTCAAATATCTGAACAATATCCTCGAGCAGGATCACCGGTTTATCAAACGCATCACTGGGCGAATGCTCGGCTTCAAGGCGTTTTATTCCGCCTCGGCCACGCTGGAGGGAATCGAGACCGCGCACATGATCCGCAAGGGCCAATTCGACGCCAACAGCTTGAACGCATTTCAGCAGTTCGCTCAGCTCGCAGCATAATTATGTCCAGCGCAAGTCTCCTCTTAACCAATCTGAAAATTTGCGACAGAACCGGACCAGGTGGTCAGCGCACCCGAATATTGAACAAAAGAGGAACTTCATCGCTTGATTGAAGTTCATTTGGCTTACTTCCAATGTATGTAAGCTCCCATGACATAGAAGTCGCTAAAAAACGGATCAAATCGTCTGTGTTTCCTTGGCAATATCGAATAGGGTCACCTTCAAAGCACTCAGAAGCAAATAATACCCCTAGCTTTTCGCAGTTTCCGGCACACAAGGCAGTCAGATCAACGAGGAAATCAAAAAAGAGTGGTCTCTGTATCTTTCCGAAAAAAAGGTCCATCATTTCTTGCTCTATGCCGAAAGCTAGGCCAACATCCCTGTCTATTGGTGCCTGCAAGAGAAGGACGTTTTCCCAACCCTGATGTTTCTTCGCGGCTTCTACTCCCCATCGAACGTCAGGTTCTGCAAAGAGAATGCCATTTAACACTCCATATCCAAATCTGGAAGACAAAGCTTGGATGTCTTGGAAAATATCGCCCTTGTCTGATGGAGTATACCCGAGACAGATTGTAGTACTCATCGCTATCTTCCTCCCCTTGTTCGGAGCGAACTTGTACCGTATCCGGTCTGAGTGACCTGCCCCCCGATCGTCCCTCGTTCATAACGAGAGTCCTTTGGGTTGATAGTTGTCGTTTTGGGCTTGGGCAAGCGCGCCGTGCGCGGAGCCTTCAGATAGCTCAAGCGCTCGGCGCGCTTCAGCGGGTGTTTTGTTGCCCAGAGATGAGTGTGGCCTGATGTGGTTGTAATCATAGCGCCACAGCCCCAGCTTTCGTCTGGCATCATCCAGGCTGTCGAAGATCTCTTCGTTCAAGCACTCGTCGCGCAGGCTGCCATTGAATGACTCGATGTAACCGTTCTGCTGCGGCTTGCCGGGATCGATATAGTGCCATTCGACGGCGTTTTCGTTCGCCCACTTTAGGAT
>NZ_JAQZSM010000110.1 GCF_028745735.1 Roseinatronobacter alkalisoli | reverse complement strand
GTGAGGACGGGCCGCGGCAACAAGCGGGCAAGAAGGTACCGGATTTCTGCCGTGGTGAGGATATCTGCCTGTCTTGGGCTCAGATCGCCGCGACAGGATTGTCCGGACTCGTTTTGTTCGGCTTGGGCAAACCTGAACGACGGTGTTCCGCGCCAAGGCGCGCGAGGAAGGCTGCAGCTGCCATAACAAGGCTGATGTGACGATGCCATCCATGCCATGAGCGGGCTTCGCAATGGTCGAGGCCGAGGTCGTCTTTGGCACGCAGGAAGCATTCCTCAATCGTCCAGCGCAAGCCGGCGGCCGCCGCAAGCTCGGCAAGCGTGGTGTCTGAGCGCGCAAAGGCAAAGTAATATGCAATTGCTTCTGGGTCGCGCAGGCTGCGCCTTGCCAGCATCCAGCGCGAAAACCCGTCTGGGGCTTGATAGTTGAGCTGGATACGAGCCCAATCATACAATCTAGGCCCCTTTGCGCCTTCACCTGCGCTCAACGGCATCCAGGCGTCACCGGGTAGCGCGGCAACCATCTTTACCGGGTCCGTCTGGATCAGCGTCCATTCCTCCATGAACCGCAATGTCTGATTGCTGCGCACCGCCAGCACATAGGACTGCTGGCGCTCCTCCAGCATATGCCGGAACCGAAAATCCGCACCATAGACGGCATCGGCGAGAACAAAGGCGCATGGAATACCCTCATTGAGCAGGCGCGTGACCATCTCGCATGCCATGGCTGGCTTGGTGGCGAAGGTAATATCTTCGGGCACATGCGCCTTCGCGCGTCGCTCGGGATCATTGGCCCAGGATTTTGGCAGATACAATCGTCTGTCGATCAGGGCATGCCCCCAGCGGCTTGCATAGCTCGCAAAAACACCAATCTGACTGTTCTCAATCCGTCCCGCTGTGCCGGAATATTGCCGCGCTACCCCTACCGAATGGGTGCCTTTCTTGAGGAAACCTGTTTCATCAATCACAAGAACACCATCCGGATCGGCAAGGGCTTCAAGGGCGTAATCGCGAACCCGCTTACACAGTTCGTCTGCAGACCAGCTCGATCTACCCAGCAATGACTGGATCTTGTACGGCCGTGCCAAGCCAGCTTCCTCGGCCAGCATCCAACCCGTCTTGCGTTCTGCCCCGGACAAGAGCCCATCGATAAAGACCCCGGCAGATGCCCGCTGTTCAGACCTGATGAAGGCAGATGCAATCCGCGCCTTCATACCTTCAAGCGCGGCGCGCCAATCCGAAATCACTCCAGCCCAATCCGATACGGACATCGAAATTCCTCCCCAATTGCTCAGGCAGGATTGAATCAGATATCCATATTA
>NZ_JAQZSM010000011.1 GCF_028745735.1 Roseinatronobacter alkalisoli | reverse complement strand
GTAACGGTCGTGGCCGTGATCAATTGTTTCTGTGGCAATTCCAGAAGATTGTCGTGGGTGAGCTTGATCTTGTCGTTCGTGATTGCTCCTGTCACGGTCAGAACCGGCTCGCTGGCGGCAAGCGGGTAGGCTGCCAAGAGTATCAACAGACTAAACGACAGTAATCTTATCATATTCGAAATTATGCTCCTGCATTCTTAGGGCCTGTGGACATTCAAACTTCCAAAATGGAGGTTTGACCTGCGGCTTGTCAGTTTCGACCCGGACTGGTCGCCAATGGGGGCCGCGATCCGGCGCGCATTCGTCGCAAATGGCCTTGAGTACCGCCTTGACTGTCAGGTGCCGTTTAGTTCGACTGTTTGTCACATGGTCAGCGCCTGTGGCGGCATCGGGATTATCTACGCACTAACCGCGCAAAGCACACTGACGCTTAACCTTTCTGTGCGGTCGATCCAGTCGGTTCCGCCGTTGCCCCTGTGCGTATTTCATCGTCGTGACAAGCCCCTGACTGCGCGAACGCAGGAGGTGCTTCTGGCGTTGAAGAAACTGTAATGTGTCAACGACCCGCTGACCTAGCCCCATGTTCGGGGCCGTTCAGGTGTTGAATCCGCCCCTCTCCCAGACAGAAAATCATCGCGGAAAACGCAAGCGTCACCCGGTTCGGTTTGCGGGCATCAGGACAATCGCTCACATGAACAGCGCCACCGCAGTTGCAAACCAGTCAACCGAAGCCTTGCTCATCCGGGTTGCATGGCGTGTTTGTTTCTATAACATTTCTCGGATATTGCGGCGAAAGCCCAAGTATGGGGGAACATTTTGACAGATTCGCACGAAAGGCGTGCTGCGCGCCATCCCGTTGCCAAAGCTAAAAGGGCGGGCACCAGCTTTCGCGCGGTCTCCACCAAAAGTCAGAGGCCAAGTCAGCGTTTCGAGTTCTGGCGCAGCCTGTTTCCGCGCATTGATCTGGACACCGTGGAAGAAGACGGCCAGCGGGATTTCAGGGGAAACCTTCTGCATTTTGGTACCGAGGACGGTGCGACCTTCGTATTCTCCTCGAACGACGATACGCGCGCCAGTTTTGGACGACCAGAAGGTGATTTCCTGATGCTGAGTCTGACTGTTGCCGGTTCGGCGAAGTTGCAGCATGGCCACGACACGCGCCTCATCTCCACTCCCGGCACAGGGCTTGTCATAGTCGATGGGGGGCAGGCGTTTACGACCATCTCGCGCGATCACAGCGTCATCTCGCTGATGCTGCCGAGAGATAGGGCGGAAAGGGCCATCGGCAACGATCTTTCTGTCCTTCGCAATGGGCTGGTGAGCCTGCCGCAGGAAGGTATGGCGCATCTTCTGACATCACACTTGCAAACGATGGCCATGGAAGGGGAGAGCCTCGACGGACATTCTGCCGACATCGCTATGAAGGCGGCCGTCGACATGGCATTTGGTGCCCTGACACAAGCGAAAAACCGGGAAGACGGACAGACAGCCATCCCCACCGGGCACGATGCGGGCCTTCGCGCCGCAGCCCGGCGCTATATCCACCTGCACTGCCAGAACCACAAGCTGACAGCAGCCGGGATCGCGCGCGCCATTGGCTGCTCGCGGGCGCATCTCTACCGGGTCTTTGCTGCAAAGGAAATCTCGGTCGGCGATGTCCTCAGGACGGCACGCCTTGAGCGGGCGAGCGCGCTGCTCATCACGTTTGCGGACATGCCGGTTAAGTTCGTCGCAAGCCGTTGCGGCTACGCTGACGCGGCTGCCTTTGCACGTGCGTTTCGTGGCTATAATGGGATGACTCCGCAGGAGTATCGCGAACTTTTCCGCCGCTGAACGGAACGGGTGGCCGAATGGAGAAAACCATCCGCCGGTGGGCAGCCACGGGCTACCTGCTGGATGTGCCAAACGTAATTGTTCACAATCCGCATCGCCCGTTCGTCCCATGATGCGGGCATGGTCAACCGATATGCGTTGCCAGCAATGTGTCGGCCCTGATAGCGAAAACGGCGCGAGAAACCGGTAAATTTCCGGCCAATGAGACGCTGTGCATTGACTTTAGACACCCTGCACAGCGGCTTATTGCTAATCTTTCGTCGTGACCATTCCACTGCGGCTGCGGCATTGCCGGTCCGGGCATGTAGGGTGGGCGTATTGAGCGGGGGCAGTATCCCGGATCGGACTGGTACTACTGTCTGGGGCGAACCGCCGGTTTCAAGACGTCGGACTCATGGGGTTCCTGCCGGGATTGAACATGAAAGAATGGTCGGCTGACCGGGCATGACCATACGAGGGAGAAGTACATGATGTTTTCCGGGGATCGAGCAAGTCCTTGCGGCTCGAAAGTATTGCCCGGCCCATACGCCGGGTTGATTGATGTTGGCTGCAAAGCAATCGTGGGGCGAGGGACGCGGACAATGAAAACCGGAATTGGACCGCAAGGCTTTGTGCGTGCGTGGGGGCACAAATGGCGGCGGGCAGTGCTGGCGGGCAGCACGGCGCTGACCTTTGCTGCAAGTCCGGCGCTGGCGCAGAGCGTTTCTTCCATCGACAATGATGCGCATGAAATCGTCGACGGAACGGGCACCGGCACGCAGCCCAGTTCATGGGAGATTGGCGGCCCCCTCTTTGTTGGCGAAACTGGCGTCGGCGCGCTCACCATCGAAAATGGCGGCCGGGTGTCCAACACGTGGGGCGTTATCGGCCGCTATTCTGGTTCGATGGGCGATGTGATCGTGTCGGGCATGGATGCTGACGGGAACGCCTCGACCTGGAGCAATTCCGGCACCCTCGTTGTTGGCGACACTGGCGTCGGCGCGCTCACCATCGAAAATGGCGGACGGGTGTCCAATACGTCGGGCGTTATCGGCCGCAATCCTGGTTGGGTGGGCGATGTGATTGTTTCGGGCATGGATGCTGACGGGAACGCCTCGACCTGGAGCAATTCCGGCACTCTCTTTGTCGGTGATGGGGGCACCGCCACGCTGACGATTTCGGATGGCGGGGTTGTGACCTCCGGGGCGACCTATCTTGGCGTTGACAGGGCTGACGCATCGGGTGCAATCGCACTTAACAGCAATGGCGTTCTTGCCACCGGTTTTATTGAGCAGGGTTTGGGGTCCGGGACGGTTTCGTTCGATGGCGGCATATTGCGTGCGACTGAGGACCAAGCCGATTATCTGCGCAATTTCAGTTCCGGCGATGTAACCATCAGCGCAGGTGGCTTGACCTTTGACACGGACGGGTTCGACACCGGCATCGCGACCGGACTGCAAGGGAGCGGCGGGCTGACCCTGACTGGAGATGGCAGGCTGACACTGCGCGGCGTGAATTCCTATACGGGCAATACTCATGTCGCCGGGGGTATTTTAATCGTTGACGGCACGATTGCCAGTTCCGCACTGCTCACAGTCAGTTCCGGTGCAATGCTCGGCGGTTCGGGTACGGTGGGTACCGTGGCCGTAGCGGATGGCGGCATTCTTGCGCCGGGCAATTCCGTTGGCACACTGACAGTGGACGGCGACCTGTCGCTGTCGTCGGGTTCCATTCTCGAATATGAAATCGGCAGCCCCGGAACAGCACCCGATCTGGGCACCAGCGACCGTATCGATGTGACCGGCGACCTCGCGCTGAACAGCACGCTGAACCTTTCGCAAAGCGACGACGCGACCGATGGCACGGCGGGCTTCGGCTATTACCGGCTGATGACCTATGGCGGTGATCTGAGCGGCGACGGGCTGCAGATCGGGACCACGCCTGTGCTGACGGGTCCGGTCAGCTATGAGGTCCTGACGGGCAACGGCAATGTCGACCTGTTCATCGGCACCCTTGGCGACGATACGCTGCAGCATTGGCAAGGCGGCGACGGCACATGGAATGCCGCCAACACCCGATGGCTGAACCAGGGTGGCGACGTATCCCTCGTCTGGGCCGGTAATCATGCCGTGTTCAGAAACGAGCCGGGCGGCTTTGCCGGTGGCACGATCACCGTCGAGGGCGCGCAGAATTTCAAGGGTCTGCAATTCGTCGACGAAGGCTATCGGCTGGAAGGCGATGGGGCCCTGCAGACGGATATGGATGGCAGCGAGATCCGCGTGCTGGCCGACAACGCTGAGATTGCGACCGAGATCACCGGCACAGGCGGCATCACCAAGACACAAGCAGGCACGCTGGTCCTGTCCGGCCAGAATACCTATCAGGGCGGGACCACCATTCTCGAGGGAGCGGTGCAGGTCTCCGAAGACGCCAATCTGGGCGCGGCAAGTGGCGGCCTCATTCTCGATGGTGGCACGCTTGCGACCGTTGCCGATATGGACAGTGCCCGTTCGGTCGAATTGGCTGGCACCGGTGCCTTTGACGTGGCAGCGAACACCACGCTGCACCTGACCGGCGTGACCGGTGGCGCGGGTGATCTCCTCATGCTAGGTGACGGAACTCTGGTTCTTACCGGCGCGAACACCTATGAAGGCGACACACTGGTGAGTGCGGGCACACTCATCGGCGATGCGACCGCAATCCGGGGAAATATCGGTAATGCGGGCACGATGGTGTTCGATCAGACCGGTACTGCCAGTTTTGTCGGCAATATCGGCGGGCTGGGCAGCGCCAACGGCCAGATGGAGATGCAGGGCGGCGGTACGCTCATGCTGGAGGGTATCTCCACCCTCGACTGGACGGTCCGGTCCGGCGGCCTTGTCTCGGCGGCGGGCCGGTTTGCCGGGGATGTGGAAATTGGCGCGAACGGGACGTTCACCTTCGATCAGGCCGATGATGCCAATTATGCTGGTGTCCTGTCAGGAGCAGGCGGCATCATCAAGGATGGCGACGGCTTTGTGTTGCTTTCCGGCGACAGCTCGGCCTTTGCTGGCACGACAACCATCACCCGCGGTACGCTGCTGGTGGGCGATGCGGACGGCAACGGCGCGCTCGGCGGCAGCCTCGATGTTCTGGGTGGGGCAACGCTTGGCGGGTCAGGCACAATTGGCGCGGGAACGGGCTCTCTGGTGACGGTCGCATCGGGCGGCACGCTCTCGCCCGGCAACTCCATCGGTACGCTGACAGTGAACGGTGATCTCATCTTCGCGGCTGGCTCCCGCTTTGAGGTCGAGGTGAACCCGGATGGAACCGATAGCGACCTTATCGCGGTAACCGGCGATGCCATCCTCAACGGTGGTTCGGTTGCCCATATCGGAGCGTCCGGGGAATACGATCTGCGTTCGAGCTACACTATCCTTTCGGCAGACGGCACGCTTACCGGCACGTTTGATAATGTGTCCACCGACTTCGCCTTCCTCAATCCCGATTTGACCTATGACTACGGGGCGCGCACCGTCAATCTCGCGTTGGTCCGCAACGACATCGATTTCGCGTCTGCAGCGCTGACGCGAAATCAGATAGCCACGGCAGACGGTATTGAGAGCATCGGGATTAATGCGGGCCATGCGGTCTATGACGCAATCGCCCGGCTTGCCGATGATGAAGAGCTGATCCGCACAAGCTTTGACCAGCTTTCGGGCGAAATCCATGCCTCGGCAAGGACGATACTGATCGAGGACAGCCGCTTTGTGCGCGATGTCGTCAATGCGCGCCTGCGTGCGGCTTTTGCCGCGCCGGGCGCATCCCGGATGCCGGCGCTCGCCTATCATGCTGGCGGGACACCCATGCAGGTGTCGGCAGACCATGCCGGTCCGGTGTTCTGGACACATGGTGCCGGGACCAGGGGATCTGCCGAAGGCAATGGCAATGCCGCGGGTTTCGATCGTTCCGGCGGGGGTTTTCTGCTTGGCTCGGATGTGCTTGTCGGCAACTGGCGGCTGGGTCTGGCGGCGGGTTACAGCCGCACGCGCTTCAATATCGATGACCGCGCTTCTTCAGGGTTAAGTAAGAATTATCATCTCGGGATTTACGGCGGCGGCGCGTGGGATTCCGTCCGGTTTTCGGGTGGGCTCTTCTATACCCGGCACAGCGTGGAGATCGAGCGTACCGCCGCTTTTGCAGGTTTTGCCGATGGCCTTTCCTCCGGTTACAACGCCCGCAGTCTGATGGCTTTTGGCGAACTTGGTTACCGCATCGAGACCGCGCGTGCGGCTTTCGAGCCCTTTCTGGGCTTTGCCCATATTAATCTGCGCTCAGGTGGCTTTGCAGAGGATGGCGGTGCCGCTGCCTTGTCTGCGGGCAGCCAGAGGACAACCACAAGCTTCGCGACGCTGGGTGTCAACGCCGCAACGGAGCTTGATCTCGGCGGCACGCGGGCGCGCCTGCGTGGCACTCTGGGCTGGCGGCGGGCGTTCGGGGATACCACGCCACTTGCCACACACGGGTTTGCCGGCAGCGACCCCTTTGGCGTTGCCGGTATTCCCGTCGCCCGAAACGCCGCGGTCATCGAGGCAGGCCTTGCGCTTGGCCTTAGCCGGAATTCCACACTCGATCTTGCCTATAGCGGGCAGATTGCGCGCGGCGTGCGGGAGCATAGCCTCCGGCTCAGTCTTGCAATGCAGTTCTGAGAACCGGAAAGCCTCTGCGCATGATAATCAGCCGGGCTTGCCAACTCGTTGAGGCGGCGAAGCTTTTGTCCTGAATGATCCAGCAACGTAGTCCGGATCGGCATTCGTCACCCTGTGTGGCTGCGATTGCTCTCCGATCAAAATGTGCTTAGATGTGTACAACCGAGCACAGGAGCTTGCCATGCCCGCCAGCACCACCATGACGATCCGCCTCAGTCCTGAAGTAAAGGACAAGCTGGGACGGCTGGCGCGGGGCACCCGGCGCAGCAGGTCTTTTCTCGCAAGTGAAGCGGTTGAAGCCTATGTCGCCCGTGAACTGGAAATCATCGACGGAATCCAGCGCGGACTTGCAGATGTCGCCGCTGGTCGCGTTGTTTCGCATGACGCGGCGATGGATGAACTCCGGTCGGTAATTGATGCCGCTCAGGACGGGAAGGCGTGAAGCGCAGCGTAATCTGGTCACGCGATGCACGGGACGACATCAAGGCACAAATAGCTTACATCGCAGCAGAAAATCCGATCGCAGCGCAGCGCGTTGCGGACGTGATCAGCAATGCTGCGGCGGCGCTCTCGGACATCCCGACCGGCAGGCCTGGCGCGTCACCGACACTTATGAAAAGTCAGTGACGCCGCTGCCCTACATCAGTGCATATGCGATTCCGGCCAGCGCAACTGGCGAATCCATTGCAATCATCCGTGTGATCCATAAAGCACGGGATTGGCCCATCGGCCAGTGGCCAGAGTCCTGAGCCATGCAATCTGTGCGCCAGAAAGTTATTCCCTCCTGCCTTGCGCCCCGACGCTCCGGGCGACGGATAGGGAAGGGGGGGCTGTTGCAAGACGATGGCGGGCTTTGTCGGCAACCAGTTGTAGACCATTGACCATAGGCGCGACCTGTCGCCGCCGGGGATCATGACGCGCCTCGACAGTCAGGCCTGTGATCTCGCGTTCGGCAACAAAGATAGCATCGGAGCGTTTGATGGCTGCCCGCGCTATGGGGGAAATATTAACATAATATTGCTTATGGGGTAATTCCGTGTGCCGGGGGCACATTCTAGAATGGGTTGCGACACCTCCTCTATCTTGCTGGAAAGCGAGGAGAACGGACATGGCGCATACAGAGCTGGATTTGCGTGAGAGACGCATAATCGAGGACATGTTGAACGAAAAATTCTCGATCAGCAAAATTGCAGCTGAGCTCGGGAAACATCGCTCAACAGTCTACCGGGACATAAAGCGGAACTTTTACACGGATGAAGAGCTGCCGAATCTCAGTGGTTACTACGGTGTGATTGCACAACGGAAAGCAGAAGCTCGGCGTGCGCGGCGGCGACAGTTGATCCGTCTTCCCAAGCTTCGGAAGGCCGTTATCACCCAGTTGAAAGAAGGCTGGTCCCCCGAACAGATTGCCGGCCGGCTTGCATTCGAAGGACATGCCATCCGTGTCAGCCATGAAACGATCTACGCCCACGTCTATAGCGCCGAGGGACAATGCGAACAACTCGCCAGATACCTTCCAAGTCGCCGCAAGAAACGGCGGTCCTGGTATGCCAGACGGCCAAGAGGACAGGTATTTCCGCCAGATCGGTCCATCCATCAGCGACCAGAGCATGTGAACACCCGCGAGCCATTTGGCGACTGGGAAGGCGATCTGATGATTTTCGAGCGCGCCCAGGGCAACATGAATGTTGCCTCACTTGTCGAGCGCAAGACGAGGTTTGCCGTTCTGTTTCGCAACAACGATAGCAGCTCCAACCACTTCATGCGCAAGCTGATGGACGTGATGGAGCCCCTGCCCCAACCAGCGCGCAGATCAATCACCTTCGACCGAGGCTTCGAGTTCAGGGAATGGCGGAAGCTCAAGTCGGGCATCGGGACCGACAGCTGGTTTTGTGACCCGCAGGCGCCTTGGCAAAAGGGATCCGTCGAGAACCTGAACAAGCGTGCGCGTCGCTATCTGCCAAGAGATGCACCCGTGGCCGCGCTCTCAGATCGCGATATGAAGGCGATTTGCGACCGCTTAAACAGCACGCCCAGAAAAAGTGCCTCGAATGGCGAACACCGGCCGATGCATTCAGGGGCGAACTGATGAAACTGAGATAGCGGAACCTATAGCAACGTGCCTTGAGATTCCACGGGGTCTCCTACCTTGCCGGATTTGCTCACGTCACCGATCTTGGCGACATTCCTTTGCAAGGTAGCGGGGACATTTCCAAACTGTTGCAACAATTGCATTGTAGTGCAATACACGAACTTGACGGCTAGAGCAAAGCTACAGCCAGCCTCACGGAAGGTAGTTCGTATGCGAGTTTTCGTGGATATGATGATTTCCGTAATCTTTACGATCTATCTGCTGACAATGCTAGGTGCGGCTGTCGTGACATATTATGTGTTGGCCACGCGCGACCTTGCGGGTTGGGTTCCTTGGGCGGGCGCATTTGGTGTCACCGTGGTGCTTGCTGCTCCCTATGTATTTTGGCCAAGTGGGAATAAAGTAGGTCGTTCGGATGACCGAAGGACTACGACTCGTAGCCAATAGATGCCATTAGCGGAGAGCGCGGCATTTTAAGCGTGCGACCATGCCCACCTGACGGGCGGTGGCATCCGATACCAAGGAAGCCTACCGTCTTCATAAGACACGCCATTCACGCCAATAGCGACATCGTTTCCGAGTCATCGGGTTCATGCAAGCCTATTTCGATTCTGCGATAACCTAAGTTGCTACAAAACTTTTTCTCATCCCCCGAACGGGGGACGCGGGGCATATGCCCAATTGATAACTTAAATTAGTTTTGAATAACCTAAGAGGGAAGACAATGGGCATGAAAAGGTCTGTGGCGTTGGGATTGATGTTGCCACTTGTGATATCAGTCTCTGCCTGTGGCGGAGGCGGTGGCGGCAGTAACGGGGGTGGCCAAATTTATGATTCAGATGTGCCTGCGCCGGGGAGCGAGGAGTTCGAGGCAATGCCGCCAGAACTGCAGGATCTGGTCACCGAGTTTCAGGAACGCAACAGTGGGACCCCGAGCGATGCCAGCACGTTGGCTGGGCCAGCGACTTACTCCGGCGCTGTAGCGATGGCCATTGACGACAATGAAGATGACGAGAACCCGACAATCCTGCTCGGCGAAATTGGATTGACGGCGGATTTCGACCATGACTCGATCAGTGGTGAACTCGGCAGCTTCACAGCTTTCGGCGATGAAGAGACTGTGGCAATTACCGGTGAACTTACGTTTACCAATGGGGTCATAACCGGCAGTTCTTTCTTGGGGACCAACTTGGGCGGCACGCTATTCGATCCGGACGATGATGGCTTTGACTTCTCCGGCACCATTGAGGGAACATTCCTGACTGAT
Organism: Roseinatronobacter alkalisoli; assembly: GCF_028745735.1. Lineage (GTDB taxonomy): Bacteria > Pseudomonadota > Alphaproteobacteria > Rhodobacterales > Rhodobacteraceae > Roseinatronobacter > Roseinatronobacter alkalisoli. The sequence goes on along the minus strand of NZ_JAQZSM010000011.1, from coordinate 125,018 downwards.
GGTGGGGGCCAGGTGATCGGTATTCTGGCAGGAACAATCACAGATGGTGATGGATCCATAGATGACTTTGACGGCATTTTCTCAGCTGACAAGGACTGACGATCCGCGTGTTTGTCGCGTTACCTGAAAATGTGCAGCATCCAAACCGGGTGCTGCACATATATTGCAAGATTAGTTGAGGAAAATGAAACATTCGAAGTTGCGATACCTGCTTGGTGCCGTCTTCTCAATCCTCGTGCTTCCAGCTTTGGTGGGTGCGCAGACTGTTTCTGATGCGAGGTCTGGTTCGCGCGATTCCGGGACGCAAACAGTTTCCCAGCAAGAGTTTCTTGAACGAGCGATTTTGCCGGCATGGGTCGAAGCTGTCGGGCACATGCGCGCAGACCGCCCCCGTGCAGCCATCCTAATTCTGGAGCGCCTTGTGACGTTTGCACCCGCCGAGCATCGCTTCCGGCTCGAGCTTGCCCGCGCCTATTTTCTGGTTCAGGATGATGAAAAGGCCGCGTTCCATTTCGAGCAGTCTCTTGGCGCAAACCTGCCTGACGCCACCCGTGATGCGGTTTTCCAGTATCAAGAGCGTATCCGCGAGCGCAAGCGCTGGGAGGCGCAGTTAAGCTTTTCTATTGCTCCGGAATCCAACCCTGCGCGCAGAACTAATGCCGAAACCATTTCACTTTTGGGTGGTGAGTTCAGATTAGGTCAAGATGCCGAGGCGGCGACAGCACTGCACGTGACTGGGCGCTTGACCTATCTTCCTCGTATCGGCCGCGATCTAAACGCAAGATTATCAGCATCCCTTGACGCAAGGGTGTTCGAAAACAGTGACTTGAACGATATTCGTGCAGGCATAGAAGCGGGGCTGGTTCTTCGAGGCGATGGTGGGCGCGAAGCCGGAATTGGGCTGAGTGCATCGCGGCGCTGGATCGGTTCTTCGCCTTTTGCGCACAGTATCGGGGTCTATGGAAATTACGAGATAAGGTTGACGCCGCGGACAAGATTGCGGTTCCGTGGTGATTACGAACGCCTCCGTCATGACACGCTGACCCGCCGAGACGGAACACGTCAAAAGCTACAGCTCAACCTCACCCATGTAATGACGCCGAGATTCGGACTGCGGGGCGGCGGCTTCCTGACCCGAACCAAGGCCGAAAGCGATGTTGAAAGCGGGATGCAATCAGGACTGAGTTTTGGTGCGACCTATGTCTTTGAAGGTGGCTTGGTGACTGCTTTGGATCTTGGCTATGCGCGCGAACGCCGCGATGGAGCTTCAACGCTTTTTCAGACGGTGAGATCTGATCGCACGACCACGGCTACTTTCGGCCTGCTGCATCGTGAAATTGAGTTCAGGGGGTACGCGCCGCGTCTCGACCTCTTGCTCGAACGGCGCAACTCCACCATCGAGCTGTATAATTTCAAGAATGCGCGCGTCTCTGTCGGTTTGACACGGAGTTTTTGACGATTAGGTGCTCATCTCAACTCCGGTGGTGCTGCCTTACTCTATGTGGCGAAGGGGTAGCAGGCTTTTGCCTGGAACCAGATGATGGCGATGAATGTGCCTGAATCGCAGCCGCAGCTGCTGATATATCTTATTTCTTTGCGGTACATCATGGCTGGAATAACGGCGGAGTCAGTCAAATGATTGCGCCATGCCTCAGGTCTGATCCGTCGGCGGTGGATGGAGTAAATCGCGTCCCAGTCCCCCTGTCGCCGTTTGTGCGCCAAGACAGGCCCGGGCTGCCCGACACCCCAGATTGATCGCCGCATCCCGCGACCACCCCTCGTGCAACCCATGGATCACACCCGCAGCAAAGGCATCCCCTGCCCCAACCGGGCTAAGGATGTTCGCTGCAGGGACTTTCTGCGGAACATGAATCATGGCGTCACCCGCTTCCATCCATACGACGCGGGCGGCAGAATGCATGATAACCGCACGGCGCACCCCTCCGTCTGCGAGCGCCTTCGCGGCCCGGATCATGCCCGCATCATCTGTTTCGCCATTGATAGCAAGACCCGTTGCGCGCGCGGCCTCGACCTCATTCAGGAACAGGATATCGACCTCGGGCAAAACGCCGAAGACGGTGTCGTGATACGTCGCGCTGTGCGACGACACTAGATCAATGCAGGTCATGATCCCTGCCGACCGTGCATCGGCAAGAACATCCGCTGCCACAGGCCTGCCGTTCGGGCCTGTTTTATCCAGCCCGGCCAGTAGATTGATATACCCGATATAAAGGATTCTCAGATACGATGCGGCCAGCGCATCGACGTCGATATGCGCAGAGCTGAGCAGATCATTGGCACCGGGGTGATAGAAGAAGGTCCGGCTGTCCCCCGGCAGGTTCATCACATGAGATTGCGAGGTCGCCGCCGCCTCTGTCTGTACGATCCGTGCGGTGTCAAGACCCGCAGCCTTGCAATGCGCAAGGACCTCGTCGCCGATAAAGTCTGTGCCAATCAACCCGATAGGCACCACCGGATAGTTTGCACCCATCGCCACCAGATTGGCCGCGACATTCGCGGCCCCCCCGCCCAACCCGCTGGTCTGGCCCAGAATGCGCACGAGTTCGGATTTCTCCGGCCATGCAGAAATGTCATGCACGATATCAAGGATCCAGTTCCCTGCACAGGCGACACCACGTCGTCCGGTCACGCATTGCCCCCTTCGTTCCACAGCAGGCGATGCGTCGGCTCATCCTCTTCGATTTCCGAGAAACGCCCGATCGGTTCCAGAAAGAAATTGTCGCCCCGGTCGTCATTGCATTGGCTGACCTCGGCGACAAAAACCGGGGCATCCTCGCCCCAGAAGCGGTGCTGAAGCCCTCTGGGGATGGTGATCCCCTGCCCTGCGCGTATGCGGTGAACCTGTCCGAATGCCGGAAAAACCTCACCATCAATACGCAGTTCGTCGGCCACCGGCTCGCCGGTGATAGGCTCGACCATACCCTCGTGTGTGAACTCGACGCAAAGCGTCCCGCCGCCGCGTACAATGATATCTTCCAGCTTCATCCGGTGGGCGTGGAAAGGTGTTTCTTGATCGACACCGACAAACAGCAATTTCTCGGCATAGGGTCTTTCACCCGCGACACCATACAGCCCGTTGCGCACACAAAAGAGGACAAGGCCACATGTTTCAAATCGCCCGAGGCCAAAATCGGTAACGTCCCAGCCGATCTGACGCTCTGACAACCATGCACTGCGCGCGCGATTGGCGATGTGATCCTGGGGTGTCCAGTTGGCAAAATCCGGCAGCACCCAGCCATGATCGGATAGCATGGCTTCGGCTTGTCGGATGGCTGAATTGATGGCGGATCTCCTCATGTATGGTACTCCACTTGGACGACGCGATCCTCTGTTCCCGCTGTTAGTGCGGCGGTCAGGATGGCGTGGTGTTTCGCTGCTTCTTCGGGTGTTGCGCAAGGGAAACCGCGGGCATCGCCCCCAGCCGCCTCGTCGACAAAGGCCGCCCACATCTGCAGGATGGCATCGGTAAATCCGAATTCAAAGATGCCGCCCGTGATTGTCGGAAACAGTGACTGATAGCCCAGATCCTCGACTTGCCAACACTGGGGGCTGCCGACAGTATAGTCCATGAACTGCCATTGTCGCGGCGACTTGGTAGAAAACTCCGCTGATCCATGCATGCCCAGAATCCTGATGCGCCAGGTGTTCGACTCGCCCGGCGCGATGCGCCATGTGCGCAGCGTCAGTGGAAAGGCCCCCGGCCCGTCACCTACCCGGCCATGGATCGTGGCATTGTCCCAGGTCTCGCATGGGACACGCGCACCTGTGGCATCGGGCCGCGACGTGACCCGTTTCACAAGGCTTGCATGAATCGTGTCCGGGGCCCAGCCCAGCCTGAGTGGCACATGGCAGACATGCATGCCAAGATCGCCCATGCATCCATAATCCCCGTTCACCCCGACCATCCGTTTCCAGTTGATTGCCTTGTCCGGGTTTATGTCGGATGAATGCAGGAAATCACATTCCACTTCGAGGATTTCGCCCGCCCGCCCCGCGCGCGCGAAGTCGAGAACCTTTTGCGCCCCCGGATAAAAGGGCATCTCGGATGAACAGCGGATCAGTTGCCCCTGCGCGCGTCTGGCCAGCGCCGCCATAATGGCGGTGTTCTGGGCGCGGTCCATGCCGAAGGGCTTTTCCCCCAGTAGATGCTTGCCCGAGGCAATAATCTCTGGGTAGATATCCCCATGCAGAACATGGGGAACCGCACAATAGAGTGCGTCGATCTGATCATCGGCCAGCAGCGCGCGGTAATCCGTGGTCTTCAGGCGCACCGAGGGCAGATGATCCGAATACCAGTCCATAAGGCCCGGATTGGTGTCGCATACTGCCACAATCTCGGGCCGGGCCCGCATGTCCTGCAGGTGCATCCAACGGGCGGCGGCAGAGGCGAATTCTCGCCCCATCAGACCGCAACCGATAATGCCGAAACGAATGGTTTTCATGGCTCAGCCCAACATTGCAAGCGCATCGGGCACCGTGGCCCCGTCATGCACGATCGCCATCAACGCGGCCGTCATGCCCGCGGGGTTGGCGTGGTGGATGACGTTGCGGCCATAGACAATGCCGCGCGCCCCCTGTTCCATCAGAACTTTGGTGCGGTTCAGAATCTCTTCGTCACTGACCTTACCACCGCCGCGCACCAGCACGGGAATGCCCTGCGCGATCTCGATCACCCGGTGGTATTCGGTCGGGTCGTCGCAGGGATCAGCCTTGATGATATCGGCCCCCAGTTCTGCGGCCTGCCGGACCAGCGGCAGGATCTTGTCCAGATCACCATCAACCATATAGCCGCCCTTGGAATTGTCCTGCATCAACAATGGCTCGACCATTAGCGGCATGCCCATATCGTCGCATGCAGGTTTGAGACGGTTGATATTGCGCACGCAGGCTTCATAGACCTCGGGCTCATCCGGCAGCAGCAACAGATTCACCACGACGCAGGCCGCGTCCAGCCGCACGCCCTGTTCCACGGCCCGGTCAATCACCTCCGAGAACAGCTTACGCGGCAAGGGTGTGCCATAAACATTGGCGATATCGGTGCGCAGAACAAGCGCCGGGCGATCCTTGCCCGGACGTTCCTGCAGGATGCGCGCAGTCCCTGGCGGCAGCTGGATCGCATCAGGCCGCGCCGAAGCTACAGTCTCGATTGCGTTGCGCATGTTCTCGATGCCGTTCAGAAAAGTTTTCTCATTGAACATGCCATGATCAATCGCCACGTCAAAGCAATTGCCCGATATGCCGAACAAGCGGTTCATCCGTGCCTGTTTCATAAAGTCCCTCCCGTTTATTTGGTGGTGTCCCGGCGATCCTCCGCACCGTTTATCAGGACACATCCCTGTCGATGTAATGACTCAACGTGCGGCGCACCCCCTGTTCTGCCAGCATGCTGCGCCAATATGTAACCTTATCCGCAATTATTGGATCAGCCCCAATAGATGCAAGGACTGCCGGGGTATCAGGCGCGGGGTGCTGCATGTCGGGCGCTGTCACCGGGCGGCGCGTGTCTTCAATAGTCATAACGCGTCCTGCCTCGTCCTTCCCCTCAAGAAACCGCGCCCAGAGTGCGATTTCGAGACACAGACCGTCATGCTGCGGCCCTGCCGACAGTGCATCGCGCAGGATCGGCAGGATAAAGTTTTCCTGCCGTTCAGTGCTGTCTGCTGCCAGTCGTGCGATGGTGTCGCCAACCGCCGGGTTGGCAAACCGCGTGAACACACTGCCAAGATAGTCTGAATAGACCGTACCGGTGCCGCCGGGCAATGTTGGTATTATTTCGCGGGTCTGCAGCGCCTCCAGCCAGCGTTGAACAAGCGGGTCTGCCATGGCCGCGTGCACAAATTCATGCCCCAGCAGCATCGATGCCGCCGCCATTGACACATGCGAGGCATTCAGCAGGCGAAGCTTCATCAACTCATGCAGCGTGATGTCTTCGACAAACTCAACCCCGACTTTCTCAAGCGGCGGACGCCCTGCCGGAAAGTGATCCTCGATCACCCATTGGCGGAAGGGCTCGCATACCACAGGGACAGAATCGTCAATGCCAAAGTGATCGCGCACACGTGCGCGCTCGCGCTCGGTGGTTGCGGGGGTGATGCAGTCCACCATAGCATTGGGGAAAGATACATTTTGGCGAATCCATTCGGCAAAACCGGGATCAGAGAGTGCGGCCAACCCGGTCACCGCCGCGCGCACGACCTCTCCGTTGCCCAGAAGGTTGTCGCAGGAAAGTATGGTAAAGGGGCTGTGCCCGGCTGCGCGACGGGCCCGCAGCGCGGCAAGGATAATGCCAAAGACGGTCTGCGGATCATTGGGATTGGATGCATCATGCTGCACCTCGGCGCGCTGTGTGTCGAAACGCCGTGAACTGTCCAGAAAATAGCCGCCTTCTGTCACACTCAGTGTCACGATTCTGATCGCCGGGTCGGACATGGCCGCGATTATCGCCGCAGGCACCACTGGCAGAAAATCGATCATCGCACCTGTGACCCGCGCCGTCAGCGCGCCTGCGTCAAGGTCAACCACTGTGGTCAGGCAATCCTGCGCAAGAAGCCGGTCGCGCATCTGCGCATCGCCCGGCATGATTCCGGCCCCAAGAATTGCCCAATCCGTATGACCGCTGGCGGCCAGACGGTCAAAATATACACCCATATGCGCACGGTGGAAATTCCCAACACCCAGATGCACCACGCCTGCCGTAAGCGCGTGCCGGTCATACTTTGGCCAGGTCACATTCCCTGAATCCGGGATCACTGCCGTGTTTGAAAGAGGTATTGCCTTGCCCATCTCAGACCGCCGTAAAGCCGCCATCAATAGGCAAGGAGACGCCAGAAATCATCGACGCGCCGTCAGACAGCAGAAAGGCAATGGGGGCCGCGATTTCTGGCTCTGTGGCCCAGCGTCCCAGCGGCATTTGTTTCAGGAACGGCCCTTCGATTTCGGGGCGGCCCCAGTACCATGCGGACATCGGTGTCATCACCACAGTCGGATGCACCCCATTCACGCGGATGTTGTATTGCCCCAGCTCCAGCGCCGACACTCTGGTAATGTTGTCCAGTGCGGCCTTGGACGACCCGTAGGAAATATGCCCCTTCAACCCGACTAGCGACGCCTGACTTGACACATTGACAATCGTCCCACCTTGACCCAGCCGGATCATCGAGCGTGACGCGTATTTCGTCACCAGCAATGCGCCACGCGCATTGATCGAGATCACCTTGTCAAAGACAGAGATATCCGTTTCCATCGGCGTTGCGATTTCGCCGCCGAACCCCCCGCAATTCACCACACCCCAAAGATCGAGTTCTCCAAGTGCAGCTTCGACACTTTCTTCAGACGTCAGATCGAAGGCCAGCGTGCGGCAACCGGTCTCTTGCGCTAGGGCGCCGAGTTTTTCCAGGTTCTGCCCGGCGGCAATCACATCGGCGCCTTTCGCGCATAGCAGGCGCACCGTCTCACCGCCGATGCCACCGCTGGCCCCGGTTACGAGGATCGCCCCCTTGTCATAGTCAGCCATGTCTGTTCCTCCTCCCTCTGTGTGACCAGTCAGGTCGCGATGATGTAATCGGCCGGGCCTGTTTCTGTCGTCACGATCAAGCAATTCAACATGTCGTTTTCCCCGACCTTGCGCGCCACCTCCTCTGCGGGCAGCCCCAGACTGACCCAACGCTGCACAAGCCGCTGTTCCAGAATATCCATCGGTGTATCAATCCGCACGGTTGTGTCGAAATGTGTTTTCAGCGCCTGCCACGGGGCGCGGTCCAGCAGAAGATAGTTGCCTTCGACGATCAGCAGATCGACAGTCGAGGGGATGATCCGGGCACCGGCGCGCGAAACTTCGATCGTGCGGTCGAAAACCGGCACGGCCACCTCTGGCGCGCTGTTGTCGCGCAGGCGGGCAAGGATATGTTCCAACCCGGCCACGTCAAACGTTTCCGGCGCCCCTTTGCGGGGCAGCAGGTCGCGCGCCTTCAGAACTGCATCATCATAATGGAAGCCGTCCATTGGCAGTACCGCCGCCGAGCGCCCCAACCGGGCAAGCATCGTGCAAAGCTTCTCCGCTGTTGTCGATTTGCCGGACCCGGGCGGACCGGCCAGCGCGATCAGTCGGCGTTGCCCCGGCGCTTCCGCTAGGATGCCCGCAAGCTCTGCCAGACGCAGCTTTTGACCATCAGACATCGTGGCCCCCCACGCGCATCGCGGCAATGACCTGTGAACCGAGGTTTGCAGGCACTGGCGCATCACCATCGATTTTGATCACCGGCCCAAAGGCCATCGGCCGCGCCATAGCCGCCAGATCAAACAGTTCATTGGCGTAGGACGCAGGCAAATGGCCCCCATGCCGGTGTTCCGACCGCGCGCGATACCGTGCCGCAGCGACCTCTGGCGTGACCGCGACCCAAACCTCGACCACCTGGTCAATCGCCGCCCGCGCAATATGCTCGCGCAGGACATCAGCGGGCTGGAACCCGTGCCATGCGTCGATCACTGGAACAAGGGTATCCGGAAAAGCGGCGATGGAGTTGAAAATAGCATGATAACTCGCCCGCCCCAGCATCCGGTTATGTTCGCGGTCACCGGTTCCGACATGCGCAAAAAGCCCTTCTTTAACTGTATCCAGCGCCAAAGGCACCGGCGCAAGGCCAGCTTCGAGTAATTGCGCCAGCAGTTGCGCCGCAACTGTGGATTTGCCGCTGGCGGGCACGCCGTTGACCAACACCGCACATCTCATGGAACGCGCGCCTCCCTCTTGTCGGGCAGATCAAGTGCAGCAAGGCCCGCCCCGATCACGCCTGCGGTATCCCCAAGCCGGGCGGCGTCCACCGGAACCCTGAACCAGTGGGACTCGTCAGGAATGCCTGCAAGCGCCGCTGTCATCTCGCGCCCCAGACCGCCGCCCACCAGGATCAGCTTCGGATCGGCCACGGATACCAGCGATTGCAACGCCCGCTGAAGCGGCGCTGCCCAATCCGCCAGAAGTGACTGTGCATGGCGCTCGCCCGCCTCTGCACGTGCAAGCAGCGCCTCCGCACGCAGGTCGGCAGGCAATCCGGCTTCAGCGATAAGTCGGCCAAGCGCGGTGCCCGAGCTGAAGGTTTCGACACAGCCCCGCCGCCCGCATTTGCATGCCTCTCCGTCTGCGGACACCACGATATGGCCGAATTGCCCGGCCAGCCCCCCACCATACCACGGTGCGCCATCCAGCAGGGCCGCTCCGCCGATACCGGTTCCGATGGTGACCATGAACACAAGGCCCGCGCTGCAATCCGGGCGGCTTCGCCCCTCGGCAATCAAGGCCATGGTCGCGTCGTTTTCCACCCGGACGGGCAGTCCGGTTCCTTGGCTGACCTCATGTGCAAGATCCAGATCGCCGATATCCAAATATCCCGCTGACAGAATGTTTTTGCTGTGCCCGTGGACACGTCCGGGAATACCAATCCCGACAGCGCAGGCGTTGTCGCGCAGGTCGTTGATCAGTCGCAGCAATTGCGCCACAAATCCTGCCCGGTCCTGACGCACCGGTTCGATCACCCGGTCCAGCATGCGGCAATCTGCTGAAATGCGCGCGACCCGTATACGGGTTCCCCCGACATCTACGCCGATCGCCGTTTCAGCTTTATTTTGCATGGCGGTCCAACACTGCCTGGATCTGCTTCAGGCGGCTGCTGGCAATCTTTTCCAGCCTGTCTTTGCTCACCTCCGGATCCAGGGAGATGCAGTCCTTCCACAATGCGCGCCCGGCGATAACGCCCGACGCCCCGTTCTGCATCGCAATTTCGACCTGACCAATAAAGGTTTCATGGTCGACACCGGCAGAAAGGACGGCCCAGGGCACGTCACCACAGATTTCGGTAATCTCTGCACAAGCTTCGGGCGTTCCGGGATAGGGCAGCTTGAGCACTTTCGAGCCAAGCTCTATCGAAATCCGGGCACTTTCCACGATCAGGCTTGGGAAAACCGCGCGGTACGCTTCATCACTTTCGCCTTCGAGTTTATATGTCAGGATCTCGACCACAAGCAGCAGGTCTTCCGCCGCGAAATCTGCGATTTGCTCGCGGATGATGCCGATATTGACGTCATTTGCCTCTGGCTTGTCGGGCCGCAGATAGACCATGAGTTTTGCGCCGGTCCCACCAAGTTCACGCACCCGCCGCGCCGTGATCCCCGGAACAAGCTTCGAAATCTGATAGCCGTTGGCATCGGTATCCCAACCGGACGCGTCAAGGCCGATCAGAAGGCCGGTGTCACGCGACAGCGCGCCTTCGTCCACCACACCGGGCACAGCGCAAACCGCGTCCAGCAGCACGCAGGACGCCTTGTTGGCCAAATGACGGACGATGCCCGTTTTCACCACGCCAAGCGCTGCCTCATTGATGGCGGCCTGTGCTTCGGGGGTGTCGGCCAGCACCTTGCGCATCCCGCCGCGCTGATCACAGGCCACGACCATCATCAGGCCATTTTCCGCACAAATCTGCTGATATCCGCGGCGTTCAGCAGTCGTCATCGCTTCGGTCATTTGGGCTGATCCTTGTCTCAAATATGCTCAAAACCAGCGCTTGCCGGTTGTGCTTGCTGCAGTTTACCGTTTCTGGGGGCCCGTCACCCAGGCCATCGCCGCGTGCCGGAGCATCTTTTTAGGAAAATCTTTCCCATCGAATCGAGAAACGTGATTCGCCTTGGCTATCCTACCCCCCAAAAAACTGATGACAGGATTAGCGAGCGCGCTCGCATGTATCAACAATTATTTGCTGAAATATATTTCTGTCAATAAGTCAAATATCTTCGGATTCCTCCAGAAGGCCAAGAATCTCGCTTGCTGTCGCTGTGTCTGTCACCAGTGAATTGATCATCCCGGAACGTGCCGCCCCGATGATGGACATTGCCTTCTCGCGCCCCATCGCCACGCCGATTGACAGCGGAATCCGCTCAAGCTGTGCGCGCGCGATCGACATCTGGTTCTCCTGCCCCGGCCAACGGATTTCGCGGCCCTGACTGTCAAAATAATGCCGGATCACATCGCCCACGACGCGCTCTACCTCATCTTCGCTGAAGCCCACTTCGGTCTGGATTCCATCACGGACATAGGCGCCGATCCCCACAATTGCAGCTTCGACCCGCGCCCAAAGCTCGATCACCTGCGCTGTTCGCGGATCGCGAATGAGAACTGAGTGCAACTCTGGCGACACCATAAAGGGCGCATACAGAAACCGTGCCGCGCCGCCCGTTTGTTCGGCAGCCATGCGGACAAACTCGTTGATCTGAAAGTGAGAAGCCGCCTCATGCATCCCGCCTGTCATCGGCACTACCTCGACCTCCGGCAATTTGGGCAACCCTGCCGAAATGATACTTTGTATCGTGCGCCCCCACCCAATTGCGACCACGGAACCTGGCGCAAGCTTCGCTTCATCAAGCAGTGTCCCCACCTGCGTGCTGAGCGCCGCTGCCTTGCCACTTTCCGTCACCCGCACTGATTTCAGGCGCAGTGCTTCAGCCAGTTTGTCGCTCAGGCCATCAAACTCATCAAGGTCCAACACCCGGATGCGGACGATACCTTCTTCGCGGGCCAGACCCAGCAGGCGTGATGTCGTCGCAGTTGAGATATCCATACGTCGGGACACTTCGACTTGCGATAATCCCTGCAAATAATGAAGCTTGGCCGCAGTATGCATCATGCGGCGATTAAGCAGTTTTCCGGGCTTCGCGCGCTTCATCAGTGCTCCACTGAAATTTGTTGCTGATGTAAATTTACTGCAGGAGACGACACGAAATAGCAAATGCTTTCAGCAGATGCGCGCCCGGATCCCAGAACGTGGAAATATATTTCTGATATTTCCATCTTGTCAGAGATGGATATCTCCGGCAATCTTCGCATGTCGGATTTCGGTCATTGATTCGCCCTGATGAGGAAGGGGCGTGCAAACCTCAATGAACCGGAATGCCGCACGCTCAAGGGAGGAAACCTTATGAAGAACTTTTTCAAGACAGCTGTCTTTGCGGCTGCTCTGGGCTCTGCAGGTGCGGCCCAGTCCCAGGAAGATCTCACCATCACCCTGATTCCGGGCCTGACAACCGATGCATTTTATATCACCATGAACCGTGGTGCACAGGCCGCGGCCGAGGCCCTCGGCATAACAGTGAATTTTCAAGGTGCAGAAGAGTTTGATCCCGTCTTGCAGACCCCGGTCCTTGATGCTGTCATTGGCCGCGGCCCGGATGCGATCCTGATTGCACCGACCGACAGCAACCAGATGATCGAGCCATTGCGCCGGGCTGCGGATGCGGGCATCCCAATTATAACTGTCGATACTTTCATCGGTGATGGCATGTATCAGACCGGCTCTGGGGATGCGGATTTCCCGCTGTCTTACATCGCGTCGGACAACATCGCCGGTGGACGTATGGCGGCGCGCTACATGGCCGAAGCCATGGGTGCGGCAGGCAAGGTCTACGTGTCCAACGTCCGGCCCGGCATTTCGACAACCGACCAGCGCGAAGAAGGCTTCATGGCCGAAATGAGCGAGAACTATCCCGAAATCGAGGTTCTGCAGACTCAGTATAACGAAAACGACGCCTCGCTGGCAGCATCGCAGTTCCAGGCCGTTTTGGCGCGCAATCCTGACATTTCCGGTGTCTTCGGCGCGAATCTCTTCTCGGCACTGGGTGCGGCCAATGGTGTGGAAAGCGCCGGAATGGAAGATCAGGTGACCGTGATCGCTTTCGATGCGCCTGAATCGATTGTCAACAACATCACTTCGGGGCTGGTTGACGCAGCGATTGCCCAGCACCCCGCAGAAATCGGGTATTTTGGTGTTGTAGCCGCATATGCCGCGCTCACAGGTCAGTCCATCCCGACAACAATCGGCACCGGCTTCACTGTAATCGACGCAGATAATGTCGATGATGAGAACATTGCTAAATTCATCTATTCGGAATGATAACCGACATGATGAATGAGGTGAAAACCAAGAAGCATTCCAGGGGGGCCTCGTTTGCGAGGTCCCTTCTGGACGCCTGGTCATGGTTGTTTCTGATCCTGATCCTGGGCTTTTTTGAAATTTATGCGCAGACTCAGACCGGAAGCACCTTCCTGTTCCGCATCCACAACCTGCAATCCATCTCGATTGCCGCATCACAAATCCTGTTGTTGGGGCTGGGGTTGACGCTCGTAATCGTCGCTGCCCAGATTGATCTGTCAATTGCCTTCAGCACCGGGCTTGCGGCTGTCGTCATGGCGCTGATCATCCGGGCAGCTGGCGTGGATGCAGGCTGGATGATTGTGGGGCTTGCGATACTGGCAGGTCTGGGCGCTGCGGCGGCTGTCGGTCTGGTGAATGGCTGGCTTGTCGCCTATCTGAATGTGCCTAGCTTTATCGGGACACTCGGCACTTATGGGATCGCGCGGGGCGCGGCCCTGATTGTGGCGGGCGGCGCCACTGTGTCGATCCGCAATGACCATACCCGCGCACTTGGCAATGGCGACATTCTTGGCATACCGATCCCGCTGGTTGTAGCCGGGGTGCTGGCGCTCGGCTGCCATTACCTGCTCAAGCATACGCGCTTTGGTGTCCACACTTATGCGCTTGGCGCGAACCGTGCGGCAGTAGAACGCGCTGGTGTCGACGTGAAGAAGCTTCTGATCAAGCTCTTTGTTCTGTCTGCCATTACTGCCGGTATCGGTGGGCTGATCTATACCAGCCGCTTCTCGGCCGGGGCCGCCAATGCGGGTGAGCCGATCCTGCTGTATGCCGTTGCCGCAGTGTTCATCGGGGGCGCATCGTTGACTGGTGGGCAGGGAACCATCAGCGGCACCGTCATTGGCGCCTTCATCATTGCAGTGATCCAATTCGGCCTCGTCTATTCCGGCCTGCCCCCTTATTGGCAGTTTGTCGCCGTCGGCCTTGTGATCATTATTGCCGTCCTCGTCGACCAGTCGAAAGAGCGTATTGTGGGAGACCGATCATGACCCCACTTCTGAAAATCGACGGCCTGAAGAAAACATTTGGCGGCAATGAAGCGGTCCGCGATGTCAGCTTCGAGGTCAATCCCGGCGAATGCGTCGTGCTGGCAGGCGACAATGGGGCGGGCAAATCCACCGTCATCAAGATGGTGTCGGGCGTCTATCAGCCAACCGATGGCAAGGTCTACAAGAATGGCACCTTGCTGACCGGTAAATCTCCCGAAGCGGTGCGCAGCGCGGGCATTGAAACGATCTATCAGGATCTTGCGCTGGCAGATAATCTTGACCCGGGACTGAACCTGTATCTGGGACGCGAAGTGACCAGGCGCGTCTTCGGCATTCCTTTCCTTGACCGCAAGAAAATGCGCGAGGACGCCGTAGAGGTCATGCGCAACCTGGGCATCGTGGTGCCTGATCCGGCAGCCCCGGTGCGCGACATGTCAGGGGGCCAACGCCAGGCGATCGCCATTGCCAGAGCAATTCATTGGCAAGCCGAGATCGTCATCATGGACGAGCCGACAGCCGCACTTGGTGTGCCCGAGCAGCGCGAAGTCATGGCCTTGATCGAGCGCCTGAAATCGAAAGGTGTGGGTATCATCCTGATTTCACACAATCTGCCTGACATCTTTGCCGCTGCAGACAGGATTATCGTGCTGGCCCGCGGCATGGTGGCTGGCGAACGCCGGCCGACGGAAACCAATGACGAGGAAATTGTCCGCATGATGATGGGCGCCACGCTCTGACCCCGACCCCGCGCGCCTGCATGATATGAAGAGTGCAGGCGCGCGTACTCAAATAATTCCACGGATAGCCCATGCCAAAAATCTTAACCGTTGGTGAAATTCTCGTCGAACTGGTGGCCACCACAAAGGGAGATGGGTTTCGCGACGCACAGCCATTTTTTGGCCCTTTCCCTTCTGGAGCACCTGCGATCTTCGTGGATCAGGTCGGCAAGATTGGAGGCGCGGCGGCAATCATCGGACGCGTCGGTGACGATGATTTCGGTCACTTGAATATCGACCGCCTAGCCCGGGATGACGTTGACATTTCAGGCATTGAGATTGCGCCCGGCGAAGTTACCGGCTGCGCCTTTGTCCGCTACCGCGAGGACGGCTCCCGCGCGTTTCTGTTCACGATGCACCAGAGCGCCACAGCAATGCTTTCGGTCACCCCTTCCGGTGCCGCGCTGATGGAAAGCTGCGATCACCTGCATATCATGGGCACGGCACTGGCCGCGCCCGGCATGGCCGATACAGCGCTTGAAGCCCTACGTCGAGTGAAAGCGCGCGGCGGCACACTCAGTTTCGATCCGAACCTGCGCCCGGAGCTTATCGACACGCCCGGCATGCGGGATCGTCTGGACAAGATTCTGGCCCAGACTGATATTTTCATGCCTTCGGGACGCGAGCTTTTCCTTTTCTCGAATGACAAGACTGAGGCACACGCCGTCACCGATCTTCTGGCGCGGGGCATCCGCGAGATTGTGCTGAAACGCGGTGCGCAGGGTGCCAGCTTTTTCAGTTCGGAAGAACGCTTCGATGTGGGTCCTGTCCCGGTCGAAGAGGTCGATCCCACAGGCGCAGGGGACAGTTTCGGCGGGGTGTATGTTGCGCTGCGCCTTGCAGGTTCCCGGCCCGCGGATGCATTGCATCGCGCCAATGCCGCCGGTGCCCTTGCTGTAACCCGTCTGGGCCCGATGGAGGGGACGTCGACGAACGCCGAGATTGATGATTTTCTGAAGAAACAAAAGGCTCTCTCATGACGACGCATCCGCTTGCCGATATCGCCACATGGGCGCAAAGGCAGGGACCGCGTGGCATTCCATCGGTGTGTTCCGCGCATCCTTTCGTTCTGGAAGCCGCGATGCGCGCAACCTTGCCCTCTGCCCTGCCGCTTCTGATCGAAGCCACCTGCAACCAGGTCAATCAGGAGGGGGGGTATACCGGCATGACCCCGCAGGATTTTCGTGATCTGGTTGACGGGATCGCGGAACGCGTCGGCTTTCCTCAGGATCGTCTGATCCTCGGCGGGGACCATCTGGGCCCAAACCCCTGGAAAGCACTGCCCAGTGAGCAGGCCATGCAAAACGCCTGTGTCATGATCGCCGCCTATGTCCGCGCCGGTTTCACCAAACTGCATCTCGATTGCTCGATGGGCTGCGCGGGCGAACCGGTGGCGCTTGACGATCAGCAGACCGCGGACCGCGCCGCGCGCCTCGCCGCCGCTGCCGAAGCAGCGCTACCCGGCGCGCCAGCGCCGCCTCCGGTCTATATCATCGGCACCGAAGTCCCGATCCCCGGGGGCGCTATGGAAGAACCTGGAAAACTGGCTGTCACAACTGCCGACGCAGCGCTTGCCACTGTCGAGATCCATCGCAAGGCGTTTGTTGCCGCTGGTCTTGACTCTGCCTTGCGCCGCGTGATCGGCCTTGTAGTTCAGCCAGGCGTGGAATTTGGTAACCACAACGTCATCGACTATGACCCAAACGCCGCGCGCGCACTGAGTGCAGTTCTGCCAGAACTTCCTGGTATGGTGTTCGAGGCCCATTCGACCGATTATCAAACTCCGGGGGCCCTTGCTGCCCTTGTACGCGATGGCTTTGCAATCCTGAAGGTCGGACCAGGGCTTACCTTTGCGCTGCGCGAGGCCCTGTATGGCTTGGACCAGATTGCAACAGAGCTTTTTCCGAACGAGCGCCCCATTTCCTTGCGCGCTACCATGGAGAGGGTTCTGCTGGATCACCCAGAATTCTGGCAGGACTACTATAAGGGCACAGCAGACCAGCAGCGTCTGCTGCGCCACTTTTCCCTCAGCGACCGAATCCGGTATGCATGGCCGATGTCGCAAGCCGAAACTTCAGTGTCTCTGCTCTTGGATTTGCTTGGGGAGAAACCTATCCCGGATTCCCTAGTCAGTCAGTACCTGGGGCGACTCACCCCCCAACTTCGCGCGGGCACTGTCGGCCCCAACGCAAAAGTCATGCTGTTGACGAGTATAGAGAACGCGCTTGAACCATATATAGCCGCGACACAGTAATCGCATCAATGGCTGTCATGGTACATGCCTGTGGTTAAGCCCTACCGGCTGCCGCTTTTTTCATTCCAAAGCCCTTAATTGGGTTCTGCGTCGCTCTGTGTGGCCAAGGGGTAGCATTCGGGCTCTGCGCAATTCTGGGTCCGCTCGACTGTGTATCGCGCTCTTGAGAGACTGTCTGTCGTCGAATGATTTGGAACAGGCGGCATGATTTTGTCCTAGCGGCCTCCGGCTCTGTTGGTTGATTGTCACCGAAGCGGCGATCGGGAAGTGTTACAAACGTCGCTGCACGACGGAGTTCGTCGACTTCCTCAAGAAGATCGACGGGAGAGAGTTTGAGGGGCAAGACATGCATCTCGCCAGGGTGAACTACGCCACCCACAAGACGCCAGAGGGTCAAGTCTGCAGACGAAGTCCTCACCTCCGTCAAAAAGTTCTGCCAGAAAGCACAAGCATGAACTTCAAATTCAGGCGACTAGTGTAGCAAACGCAAGCCCGTTGACGCAACGAAAGGCTCTGACTAAGCTTGTTGCGCAAGCAGGCGGTCGGGCAGTGACAAAAAAGTCAACTTTCTCAGTAGCAACATTCGCACTACTGTCCGCCGTCTTGATGGTGACGAGCGTTTTGATTTTAGATCATAACCCACACCGGACTTCAGCACCGATAGTCATTCTTGACCATGTCCATACTGTCGAGTTTGTTATTGCAGAGACAGCTGAGCCTCTGGCCAGTCAACACGATTTCACCCTATCACAAGACTGGCGCATGAATGTTTCATTGGACGGGCGCGCACCGCTGGGTCTTGTTCGAGGATATTACACGATTCCTTTCTCACAGGTTAATGAACCTATGGGCTCTCAGGCCATACTGATTCCGCGTGTCGCACGGACTATGGATTTGGTGCTCAACGGTGAACTGATTTACACTGAGTCCGAGCAGGATGCGATGAAAAGCTGGGAATGGTACACGCCGCGGCTTGTCGATCTGCCCGATGGTTTGATACGTCAGGGCGAAAATCTCCTCAATGTGACGGTCACTGCTTCTTTCCATAGCACTGCAGGCCTGTCGAAGCTCTTTTTGGGGCCGACCGCGATGGTTGAGACGATAGGAAACCGACTTAATTTCCTGCAGAAAAGTTTACCGCTATTTGCAAATTTGGCTACCTTCGTCATGGCGATTCCGCTGCTGTTGATTTGGTTGCAGGGCCGCAGGTTCACCTTCCACCGACATTTTTCATCATACGGATTTCTTGCGGGGGCGATGGTAATCTTTGCGTTTCGTTCACTGCATGTCCATGCAGGCGAAGTGCCGATCCCAATTGAGATTTGGGTGCCACTTGTCAGTTCCAGCCTCGCTTGGGCAGTTGCATTCTTTTCCATCTTCTTGCTGCGTCAGTCCGGATTGGTTTGGCAACTTCCAGAAAGGTGTATCATCGTAGCGACCGTTGCGGGGACCGCTGTTCTGTTCCTGTTCCCACAAAGCTACTTCGCCGAGAACCGGACACTGTTTTTCTATGTCCCGCTGACGGCAGTCGGGGTCGCATGCATCACTTTTATCTGTGTCAAAACAATAATGCGCCCGGAGCGTGACCTTATCCTGCTTTCGCTTGCGCTGTTGATGATCGTGCCGCCTACAATCAATGATCTGGCTTGGCTAAGAGGCGCGCTGCCATTCGAGACAGTTCTCTTGTTGCCTGTGGCGATGCCGACAATCATGTTCGCCATTTCGGTTACAGTCGCAAACAGCTATGCGCGCGCCTGGGTGCGTGCGCATGAGGCCAATGTCGAGCTCAACAGAGGCATCGAGGCCGCGCGGAAAGAACTGCACCAGCAATATGAAGCACGCATCATCGCGGAACGTCGCGAAACCATCGCGTCTGAACGCGCGCAGCTAATCGAAGATCTACATGACGGGGTTGGCAACCGCCTGTCGATGTTGATTGCGACTTTTCGAGCGCAGAAATTGCCAGGGGTCAAATCTCTGCGTGATTGCTTGGACGATCTGCGCATTGTCATGACTGCGCGTGATGTCCACACGGTGGGTGAGGCCTTAGTCGATATGTGTCATATCAATCGAAGTGCTGCAGAGGCGTTAGGCATTGATATATTGCTTGATTGCACGCCCCCGGTGCGGGCTTTGCAGATGCCTCCAACCCAGATGCTGAACATTCTGCGTATAGGACAGGAAGCGCTGTCGAACGCGGTGCGCCATAGCGGAAGCCGTGAGATCAAAGTTCAGGGGTTACTCAGCAAGGCTGAGGAATTCATCCTGCGTATTTCCGATATAGGGGCCGCGTGTCCGCGCACCGTAGCTCGGGAAAATCCGATCGGTCGTGGCCTTGACACTATGCGCTCCCGCGCGGCACGCCTTGGAGGAACACTGACTATCACTCAAGGTGAACGCGGCTGGACGGTCGAATGCGTTATCCCTGTTGCGCATTTTTGAGATACAACGGAGAGCATGACGAATGCACGCCCTTCATGCGAGCGCGCACTCGCGGAGGAACGCAATGATCTATAGGGTTCTGGTGGTAGAGGATGATCTGGATTGGCAGACATATTTCCAAGATATCCTTGCCTTAGCGCCGAATTTTGAGGCAACAGCCCTTGTTGCAAGCGTCCGCGACGCCGAGTCTGCCCTGCGACGATATCGTTTCGACGCTGCGCTGATAGATGTGGGCCTGCCTGATGGTTCCGGCCTTGAGGTGTTGTCGCAATTGTCTAAGTTGCAACCGGCTGTCGAGGGCGCCATCTGCACGATTTTCGAAGATGAGAAAACCGTGTTGGAGGCTATTCGCCAAGGAGCGTCGGGCTATATCCTCAAAGAGAATGCCGGGAGCAGTCTGATTGAAATGCTGTCGCAGATGATGGCCGGCGGTGCGCCCATCAGCCCGAAGGTTGCGCGTTATATCCTGAACTCCCTCGCCGCCCCTTCCGATGAACAAATGGCACCTGTCGAATTGACGCAGCGCGAGGAGGATGTGCTGAATAGCATTTCCACCGGTCATACGCTGAAGCAGGCTGCGCGGTCTCTGGGAATTGCAGAGTCGACAGTGCGGACGCATGTGAAGCGCATTTATTCCAAGCTCGACGTGAACAGCCGCGGAGCGGCCCTGCTGGAAGCGTCACGACGGCGTTTACTTTGACGCTAGCAAACCTCAGTTGGTCGGTAAGGTGTGATTTCTTAGCTCACCAACAAACGGCAGTTTTTGACCTTTGATCGGGTATGTTCACTTGCGCCATCACTGTGAATTTCCCTGCGCCGGTGCCCTGTCTGACCTGCCACTGAACCTTCATCCAGTAGGGACCGGAAGCCAGAAAAATCCAGCTTCCGGCGGTCCAACGTTGGGGGTCGGATCACAGGCAACAAAGCTCTTCATCAGATTGAGGGATGACCGGGGGCAGGTCATTTGCGAGTGTGTTTAACTGCGTCGCTTGAAAGAGACTATCCATTACTTCCTGCCAATCTTGCTGAGCGCGCCAATCGAGCTCTGGCACCAGAGGCGGCCCCGCTTGCTGGTGGTGTTGGCCCACGCGTCGCGCCTCCCGCCCCTGGCGGGAGAGGCTGCAAGGGTGCTGGCCGTCCGGTCAGACCGGCCATGCGCGCGGCTGACAAGGTGCTCAGCGCCGCCATGGGGCCACTCATCACCGAGGTCATTTGGATATTGCCCGTGATCTGGCGCATGATCACGGGGATCAGGAAGATTGCGAAGAAGGCCATGATGATCATGGCGAAGAAGGGGATTGCCTGACCGAGGGTGGCCAGATCGCCGGAATTCACATTGGTGGCCATCTGATCACTCATCGAGATGATGACTGAGAAGACTGCGGCAATCACGATCGGATAGAAGGCATAGCTGATGATCCCGGTCAGCCAGTTCTGGAAGTAGTCCTTGGTAGCGTTCAAGAGGGACATGGTGATCATGATGGGCGCAATGCTGACATAGAAAGTGATCATCAGCTTGGCGAAGACGATCATCAAGCCCGCAGATGCCCCCATGGCAGCGAGAATGATGAAAGCAATAGTTGTGAAGAAGGCCCCGCCGACCCAGTTCATCGCGCTGCCGATATTGTTTGCCGTACGAACTAGGTCGGCAATGATCGAATCGAATTGCTGCGCAAAATTGCTGGCCGAGCCATCTCCTAGACCACCGGCGGCTCCAACAATCACCCCGGCGAGGTATTCCGACCCGCCGACGATGGCATTGGTCACGGAATTGAACTCCGCCCAGTTCCGAGCGAAGATGCCAACTAACGCGAGTTTGACGCCCAGCAGAACGGCGGTGCGCAGATCGATCGATCGGACCTGCAGCATGGCATTGAGCGCAACTAAGATCACGGCGAGTGTGGCCATCGTCATGCCGATCATCCCGACTGCGCCTAGTAACGCCCCGAAGGCCGTTTGGCCTGCGGATGCGAGATAGCTATCAACCGAGCCGACGATCCAGGAGACGATTCCCATGTTTACTGGGTTTTCTCGCTGCAGATACTGTCGGCGCGAGAGACTACTTGGTGGAACTTTGATCGATATGCCATGATTATCTTAAACATTTCCTGCGGGTCCATTCCGTCATAATTCGACTGGAATTCCTCTATCACTTCATGCCAATCGGGATAGCGTAGCGCGCAGCCACAATCTTGATTTTCTACCACGGCGGCGGACCAGCGGTGCTGATACATAGCGTTAGCCAGCGCGCGTTCATTGGTCGTCGTTGGATCCATCTGCCAGACCCAGTCGGGGCGACCGGGCACGATGCAGCCATTGATCTCGCGATCCGGCTCGCTGGAGCCAAAGAGATCGGGCAGGCTCAGGTCGAGATCGAGCGTGCCTCTCATGGCGGCGGGCGGGCCGCTGGGATTGAGCGGCGTCCCTTCGCTCCCGGCGCTCAAAGGCGTGGCGAGGATAAGCGCTGTGGCAAGCGTGATGTGGATCATGGGATCGGTTCCTGGTCTGTTGCATGGGAGGGGAGATGAAATTCGGTGATCCCGCGCTGGCCCTTATAGCGCCCGGCCTGAATGATCACATCGATCGAGTTTTCGATATAGGCGCGCATATTGTCATAGGTCAGGGGGAGGTTGGATTTCAGGGCGGCGATGGCAAGGCGCGAGATGGCGAGCTGCGGGGTTTCCGCATGCAGCGTCGTGATCGAGCCACCATGACCTGTGTTGATCGCCTCGAGAAATGTCATGGCCTCCGCCCCGCGCACCTCACCCAGAACCAGACGGTCGGGCCGCATCCTGAGCGACGAGGTCAGCAGCGCATCGGTCGAGCGCAGCGGGTTGTCCCGATCCGATAGCAAGGTCACCACATTCGGCTGCGTGGGCAACAGCTCTGACGCCTCTTCAATGGTGATTATGCGCTCGTCAGGCGCGATGAAAGACAGAAGCTTGCGCGCCAGCACGGTCTTTCCAGTCGAGGTGCCTCCTGAGATGATCAGGTTCAGCTTATAGTCGATGCAGAAACGACACGCTGCATCAATATCGCCCTTTGCGACGAGGCCTTGCAGCGCGCGCCCCAATCCCGCGCGCCGCGCTTCCAGTGAGACTTGGCCGCCATGCAGGAATTGCAGCGCGATGCTGTCCAGCGCGAGGGTTGCAAAAAACCGCATTGAGATGGAATGGCCTTGGGCGACAACGGGCGGGGCCACGACCTGATAGCGCACCGCGCGGCCCTGATAGAGTACAGAGCCGGAGATGATGGGTCGGCTGCGTCCGAGGCTGCTGTTGCCCGTCGAGGCGATGTTGCTGGCCAGATCGAGCATTTCGGTGGCCGACAAGCTTTGGCCCGTATTGCGCATGGCAGAATCTCCCTGCATCTCGACCCAGACCCGGCCATCAGGGTTGATGCAGAGCTCCACAAGGTTTGGATCGCGCACGATGGGGCCGAGCCGGTTCATCTCCTGCGCAAAGTAACTCGCCCCATCCATCAGAAGATTTCCAGATCACGATCAACCATAACCGTGACGCGTGCGCCTTGGTCGATGGTAATGATTGGAGGCAGGTTAAGAAACTCGCTGACTGCATCGCCTGTGGCATCGCGTAGATCGCCCGTGACGCGCGCGGTTGCCTCGCGGACAGTTTCATCTGTCATGTTCCGGCTCGCAGCCGCAGGTGAAGAGGCCAGCAGCGAGATCAGCGCGGCCGAGCCGAAGCGCTCGCCGAAGCGCGTGTTCACCCGGCCCGAGACGCCCGAGCGCCCGATCTGATCGCCACCAAAGGCTGAAATCGTGACGGTCTGGTTGTCGGGCAGGATGATACGTTCCCAAGCCACCATGGCGCGGTATTGCCCGATATTGACATTGGCCGAATAGCGCCCGATGAGCCGACTGCCGCGCGGTATGAGTATGCGCGTGCCGTCATAGGAATGCACATCTTGCGTGACCAGTGCGCGGATGGGGCCCGGCAGCGAGGAGTTTATTGCGGTCTCTAGCGACGCCTGCAGCACGGTCCCTTGCGTGATTGTATTTGACGGGTTGACGATGATGCCAGCGCGCTCAACGGGCGCGGGCTTGCCTGCACTGCGTACAAAGGCTTCATTGTCATCAAGGCGCCGCGCATCCTGATCCGAGGCACCCGCCGCGGAAGAACTGCGCCCGCCAATGGCCAACATGGAAGAGTTCAGCCGCGCCTGCTGCTCGGCCTCGGCTTGCGCGCGCCGTCTCTGTAACTCTTCGCGTTCATGGTCGCGGGCCTCAAACGCCTCCGGGGGCTGTGCCATCCGCGCCATCTGTAACTCGCTTTCCAGCCGCGTGATTTCGCGATTGCGCTCGGCGAGATCGCGGTCGAGACGCCTCGCAACCTCTTGTGCCTCGCGTTGTGCCTGATCGGCCGCCGCCTGCATCTGCGTTACCTTCGCCTGCAGGGCGCTGAGTTCCGCCGCCGGGTCCTCATCGTTATTCGCAGTTACCGGGGCCGCGCGCAGGGCAGCCAGCTCTGCCTGCATCGCGGCCAGTTGCTCGAGCAGCTGAGCCATTTCGCTGGGGGCTTCAGGTTCAGGCCGCGTTGTGGGCGACGGTGGATCACGGCGCGCGATCTCCATATCCCCGAAGGCTGAACCACCGGTCTGAAACTCCCGGCTCGATTGCGTGGCAAGGCGCGGGGCTGTGTCACTCTCGCGCAACAAGAAAAAGACCGTCACTGACATCGCGGCGGCAGCAGCAAAAATGCCAAGGATCAGGGAAGGTGAATACCGGGCACGACGCGGGCCTTCAAACTCACCTTCAAGCTCCTTGAGACGGGTCGGGAGATCGCTGTCTGTGCTCATTGCGGCACCTTTAGGTCGGCGATGGTAGTCTCGGTCTTGCCAAGCCGCAGCACCCAATAGGGGCTGGTACCGCTGACGCGCACGGATCCATCTCGCTGGATCTGGGCGTTTACCACCCGCTCCATGCCGTCCGAGACTGCGAAGATTGCGGGCATCTCGCCTGTCTCGTGAAATCGGAAATAGGTGAAGCTACCATCATCCCAGACTTCGCGCGGTGTGATTGCGTTCATTGCATTGGCGCCGTAGTGCAGATTGGGTGGCCACGCAGCTACCTGGGTGCGAGTACCTTGGTCACGCTCCGAGGGTACCGTGAATCGCACGGCATAGAAGGCCGTGTCGCGGGATTCCTGCACCGTGAAGTAGTAGCTGCGCCGATTGGTGAAGACAGTGATATTGGTGCGTGCGCCAGAGCGCTTGGGCTTGATCACAAAAGCCCGACCACCGGGTACTGCGTCGAAATCAAAGCTTTCTGTGTCACCTGCAACCACGGAGACAATCTCCTCATTGCGGGGAAACTCGACCGTGGTGACGCGCTCGAGCATCAGCATCAGGGTATAGACTTGCCCATCAACAAAGAGGGCCTCGCGCACGCGGGCATCATGTGCACCGCGGCGCGGTGTTACTTCCGCAAATGCTGCGCTGGCGACAAGGCAGAGGCAGGTGGATAGAAGGAGCGCATTGTGCATAAGGGGCCTCATTCGAACCGGTCAGAGGTGATGGCGTAGTCCGTGACTGTGAAGCCGAACGGGTTGGCCCAGACATCGGCGATTTCGCGCACTTCCGTGGGCTGGAAATCATAGGCCAGTGTCACTGTGAAATTGCCGATCTGTTCGCCTTCTATACCGCGCAGGCGTTTGCGGATACGTGCCTGCGCGCGATTACCCGAAAGCGACGCAATCGAGATGACCTCGACATCCATTCGTGCGGTGTCACCATAGCGCGCGGGCGGGTAATTCGGGTTGGCGCTGCTCCAGAGCCGGCGCATGCTGGCGCCTGCCTCGCCGTCGCTTCGCTGCATGACCGCGCGCACGCGCAGATCATTGTCGAGCTGGTTATAGGTCTCGCGGTCGCGGATATAGGCGTAGATCAGCGAATCTGCCACCGCGCGTTCCTCATGAACAGAGATCGCGCGGACCTGCGCCCAAGGGACGGCTGTGCCCGTCGATGTGTCAAAGGGCACAAGTTCCGGCGTGGGCATTTTATGCTTCATCGCCACGACCATCATCCCACAGCCCATCAGGGCCGCAAAAGCGGCGCTACCAAGTGCGATCATCTGCCATTGGCGCTCGCGCCTCAGCGCACCATAGATCAACTCTTCGGTGACAGTCTCGGCGATGTCAGCTTGCACAGGCGCGCGCATCCTGCCAAAGCCCATCATGGTTGCACCCTCAGGGGCGGCATGGTCAGATCAGAAAACGCCTTCTCTTCGGCCTGTTGCGAGGCCGTGCTGACACCTGCAACCCCATCGGCCATGGTTTGCGCGGCCTGCAGCTCCAGCATCTGTAACAGGATGATCCCGATCTCCGCAGTCACCAATGTGTTGTGATCAACCGAGGCTTTGACGTCCGCAAGATTGCCAATCTCACCCACCATGATCTCGATGCGCCGCACGCTGGTATTCGAACGCTCATAGCTGCTCTCGGCCGCCGCACTGGTCATCGCCGCAGCAGAGGCTTGCTGTCCGAGCCGCCGGTCGCCTGCATTGATGGACCCGGAGAGCTGCTGGACAATTTGCGGGCCCAGACCAGCGCTGGTCAGCACCCGCTCGACCGAGGCGCCGATGTCCCCGCAGCCGCCCGTGAGCGTTGAGACGATACTGCCCGAAGAAATGCCGTGGACGACATTCATCAACCCAGAGAAATCCTGCCCGAGCACGCAGTCAAGATCGCCACCGAGAAGCTGTGACATCGGATTGCTGCTGGTCAGGATACCGTGGATATCCTGCAGCTGGGAGAGCTGATCATCGAGCAACGTGACCTGCTCGATCAGCGTATCAAGCTGATCGGTCTGAATGCCCATGTCATCAAGCATATGCTGGAGCTGCCGGATCTGGTTGGTAAGGTTTTGAGCGTCAAAGGTGGGGACACCTTGTGCCAGCGCCGGATTTGGTGCGACGAGCGGCATGGCGGCCAGGCTGAGTGCGCAAACTGATATCCTGAACTTGCTCCACATATCAAAACTCCTGCAATGTCATGTCAGAAAACCCCTTCTCGTCGGCCATCTGGGCCATGACTGCGAGCTGTGCAGCGCTTAGTGGTTTTGCGCGCACTGCCTGCAGGCGCATGCTCAGGACCAGCAGGCGCGCGATTTCCGTGCGAGCATAGGTGTTGAGTGCTTGGGCCGCCGCCCAGTCCCTGGATTGGCCAACCTGTTCGACGAGGTGCGCGAGCCTTTGGGCGGCGGCCTGAATCGTGGAATAGGCCAGTTCCGCATAGCCGATCGCGGCTAAGCCCTGCAGTGCCAATTCGCCGTTGGCGAGATATGTGGGCTCGATTGTACCAAGCGCGTCGATACCGCCCAAGCGGGCTAAATATTCGTTGTACTTGCGCGGGATGACGACGACATAGTTCTGTGTCTCGGCAAAGGGGGGTACCCCGCCATATTGCTGAACGCGGCCAAGTCCAGCGTTATAGGCAGCTAGCGCATGGGTGATATTGCCGCCCAAGTGATCGAGCCGCGAGGCAAGATAGTGCGCACCGCCGCGTACCTGCATCAAGGGATCGGTGCGATAGGCGGGATAGATACCGAGGTCTCGGGCCGTGTCGGGCATGATTTGCGTAAGCCCATAGGCTCCGACATGGGATTCGGCGGCCGGGTTGAAGCGGCTTTCCTGCCAGATCAGCGCCTGCAATAGTGCGCGCCACTGCACGAGTGAGAGACCCGCCTTGGCCACTCCAGGATGATTGTGTGTCTCGCGCGCACCTTCGATGATCATCTCCTCGATATTCTGGCGCGCATCGCCAAAAAGTTGGGTGGCAGGCAGGTTGGTCTCCTGGGCTGGATAGACTGTCGTGGCGGCGGTCTCCGCTCCCTGCCCTGCTTCCAGTGACTGAATGGTCGCAGTCACATCTGCTGGGTTGATCGTGCTGCTTTCAATGATAGAATCCAGCACCTCAAGCTGCGCACGCTTGATTTCGTCCAGGCGGGCGCGCTGATCACCCTTGCCGATCTGCAGTACCCGGTCTTGCGTCTGCTCAGCCATCTGGCGCGCCTGCTCAATGGCTTGCGCGGCATCAAAGATCGGCACGCCTTGCGCGCTGGCAGTGCCATTGCTCAGGGCTGTAACTGCAGCCCCCATCGCCGCCAGCCCGCGAACGCTCGCACGCAACTTCTCACGCATTACGCCCCCCTGCCCTTTCCCACAGTTCCGGCAGCGGGGTGAATGTGCAGCGCGCGCTGCCGTCAGAGCGGAAACATTCAGATTTGACTGGGGCGGCTGATGTGGTGGCACAACCAGCGAGGATGACGGCCAGCAGGCCGAGAATGAAAGCGCGTTTCATGGGGCAGTTCTCCAGAAATCAGGGATGTCGCGATAGTTGGGGCCCACCACGGCCTCGCCGGAGGAAAGCCCGCCAAGGATTGCGAGATGGCTGCCTAGGCCGGAGAGATCGGCGTCGATGATATGCGAGCCTTGATCATCGCGTAGGAGGGCCAGATGTGAGGCAGGCAGCGTGCCAAGCATCACATCAAGCTCCTTGTCGCTGAGCTGTAGAGGGCCATAATCGCTGGCTTTGGCTCGGGAATTGGGCAGCAGAATCTGGGTAGGCAGGGCTTGAATGAGGGTCGCGCCCACGCGCGATTTCTCGAGCTGCGAGGCAAATTGCGTCATCATCACAACGACGGTATTTTGCTTGCGCGCGGTGACCAGCCAGTCTTCAAGTTTGTTTGCGAAATAGCTGTTATCAAACGCTTTCCATGCTTCATCGATCAGCACGATGGTCGGGCGGCGATCCTCGATCTTGCGCTCGATACGCCGGAAAATATAGCTCAGGACCGCCATGCGCGCGGTCTCGTTTTCCGTATCCAGAATGCCTGTCAGGTCAAAGCCCACGACATCGCCATCAAGCGTGAAGGTATCTTTCGTTGTGGTGCCGAACACCCAGCCAAATCTGCCTTGTGGTGTCCATTCCTGTACGCGCTCGGCCAGATCTCCGCCATCATCGACCGAGCGGAACTGGCCTGCGAATTCCGTCCATGTCCGCAGGCTCGGGTCTTGCGCCTCTGCGTTGCGCCGAACCATTTGCTGGAGCGCATGGGTCTGTTGCGGGGTGAGCTGTGCACCGCGTGATTCCAGGAGTGTCACCAGACAATCTGTCAGCCATTCGCGCCCGCCTGCGTCTGTCTCTACCCAGAGTGGGTTAAGCCCGGTAGGCTGGCCCGGCTCAATTGACTGATAGCTGCCCCCGAGGGCACGGAGGCCCATCTCAAGCCCGTAACGATAATCGAAGGCAAATATTCGCGCGCCCGTGCGCCGGGCCTGCGCCATCAGAAAACTCGCCAGCACAGATTTTCCCGAACCCGAGCGGCCCAGAATGATGGTATGCCCGCTGGTGGGCTCGGATCCGGGGCTGCCCTTCTCATGGAACGAGAACCGATAGGCCGAGCGTTCGGGCGTGGGAAACATCGTGATCGGTGTACCCCAGGGGGCCTTGGTGCCGGGTTTGCCCAGTGGTGTGCGGTGGAGGGCGGCCATATCGGCGAAATTGAGATTGGTGATCGTGGCGCGGCGTGCTCGGTAGCTGGCATTGGCGGGCGCCTGCGCAAAATAGCTCGCGCGTGCGGCATAGCTCTCGACCATCAGTTTTACGCCGACGGAGGCCGAGATATTGCGGATTTCTGCCGAAATCGTGTCAAGTGCTGCTTCGCTATCGGCGTAGGTCGCCACAGTCATGTGGTGATCGCCAAAGATCAGGCGCTGCGAGGCCAGATCATCGGCGGCCTGCACCAGATCGTTTTGCAGCGAGATTGCGGCATCATCGCCCGCGCGCATCATCCGGATCTGGCGCTTGATCCGGTCACCCATGAGGTTTGAGTTCACCGGCGTGAAGCTATGGGTCACGACCATATCGATCGGGAGCGCCAGATCATCAAACATCGTGCACCCGGTCTGGGTCGGATAGGTCTTGATGGAAAATATCTGCCCCACGCGATCGGGATGCGAGCCGCCGCTCACAAAGAATTTCTCGCCGCGAAACGTGATGCGGGCATTGGCGACATCATCGGCGATTGTCGACGGAAAGCCGCGCGGGAAAGTATGACCCTCCAGCCCAGTATTAAGCCCATCCAGAAAACCCAGCAATTCGCCCGATGAGGCTGAAAGCAGTCGGGCGTCCATACCAGTCAGGCTTTGCATGAGAAACCGCACGACTTCGGTGAGCCGTGCCATCTGGGTTTTTTGCGCATCGCGGGGTTTACCACCGCGCGGGTGGGGCCAGAGCGAGACACGCTCCAGCGCTGTGGGGCGTTTCACGACTGTGATGGTCAGCGTGCGATCGCGCAGCCCTGCGCCTGCAAGGTGGCTTTGCCAGCGCTGATCGACGGCGTCCGCGAATCCCTCGGTGCTGACGGGTGTAAGATCAACCGGCACGCGCGCGGATACTTTATGCACATAGAAGGAGAACCCTGCCCCGCTCTGGGCAATCACGGTGGCTAGTGTCGCGCGGGCCTTGTCGAGATCTGCATCCAGGGCCGTGAAGCTGTTTGCGCCCGTGACGCGGATGCATTGCATGTATTCGGCGCCGCGGGTCAGGATCGTGTGATCATCGACCAGCCGGATATAGGGCAGGTGATGGGCAAGCCGCGCCTCATCGCCTGCCCATGCGGGCATGACCTGCGTGCCCGCAATTCCCATTTCCAGATCACGGGCCATAGCTGTCCCCTCCCCAGATATCGCGGTTCTTAGTGGGGCGGGTGCGCTCGGTCACGACACGCACCACTTCCACGAAATACGGGTCCCATTGCGCCGCCCCCCAGAGTATCGGATAGGCCAGACCTGAGAGCGCGAAGGCCCAGAGCGATTGCGACCAGATGAGGATCAGGACTGAGCCAAATATCCACAAGACCGCATAGAGGATCGGCAGACCGAGCATCTGCGGCGGGCGTACAAGCCCCAGAAAGAGTGTTGAGCGTTCCGGCATTTCGCGCCCTCAGGTCTGCCAGATGGCGCTAACGATGGTGGCGGCGCTCGCCACGATGGCGATGGCAATCACCACGAACATGGCTTGCCGAAAATCGATGATCCCGAAAAACCAGCTCAGGCCGATGCCTACGACTGCGAGCGTTGCGATGGCCATGCCCAACGGCCCCGTGATCGTGTCGATGATCCCGTGCAACAGGTTGGTTACCGGATCGAGATCAATCGATTGCGCGAGTGCAGGGCTGACAGAAATCAGCAAGGTCGCAAAGCCCAGCAGGACTACAAGCGCCAAAGTCTCATGTCTCATGACGTCTTTCCTTTCAAACGGTGAAATGCGGCCATGACCTTGCGAACATGACCAATGGTCTCGGGGTACGGGGGGATGCCATCATGGCGGATGACCGCTGCAGCCCCTGCGTTATAGGCGGCGAGTGCCAGTTCGGGCGTGCCGAACTGTGCAAGCCGCTTGAGCAGGTAGCGCGCAGAGCCATCAAGGTTCTGATCCATGTCATGGGGATCGACGCCAAGTGCTCGGGCCGTGTCAGGCATCAATTGCCCAAGCCCGATGGCGCCCGCATGTGAGAGCGCGCGCGGGTTATAGGCGCTCTCAATCTCGATATTGGATTGGAACAGCAGCACCCAGTCTGTCGCACCTAGCCCCGTCTCGCGTAGAGCGGGGTGCCCGGCATAGCGCATCGCGGCGTCAAGAATGGCTGTGAGGACTTTGGGGCTTGCGGAAACGGGTGCTGCTGGGGGAGTTGAGCGCCTGCCCTGCCCGTCCAACTCGGCGGAATCCAGCGCGGCTTGTTGTAGGGGATGGGACAGCACCCCGCCGCCAGAATAGTGCTTGGCAAACGCCCGCGTGGTCCCGGAGGGACCGAACCGGCCATCTGCGTCAAAGCGCAGGATCAGCCCGTCGCCAGCCAGTGCTGGTGTGGCGAGGATCACGGCGCCTGCGAGGGTGAGCGCCCGGATCGAGATTTCGTCAATCATTAAAATACCCTTTCTTGGCCTTGCATCATTCGGGGCGTCTTTTGGTGCGTTTCGTGAAGATCGATTGCGTCGTGCGCCGTGGTTTGGGGATGCAAGAGACCGGTCCGCGCAAGGCAATTGCGTGGCGTTGAAACTGGGCTGACCGAGCGTAAAACACGCGTGAGACAGCCAAAATTTACAAAAATGTTTCTGACCAGTTTCTTTAGGAAGGTGCGACCGGATTGAGCTTATAATGCAACTTATGGTTGTGCGCTTTGGAGACGATCAAATGATCATTGTCTCACACAAACCCGCCCCGCAATATTCTCGAGGATTCTTAATATACATACCATTACAATATCTTAAATCCATATTTTGCACTTGCAGAAAAACTTCTGATCCGACATAGGCGGCGGTATTTCACGCATATCTAGATGTCAGGATTGAACAAATACTCCCCTATAGATTGTGTTTTCGCGTGTCTTAAACAGCTACTTCTTGAGGGGCAACCCTCAAAATACAACCATGAGTAAATAAATTGACAGACCTTATTTTACACTTGCTGCGCTCTGCGCGAACTATGATTTGCACCCTCTTAACGTGGGCGGTGACAGGCTTTGGGGCCAGTGCGAAATATCGAAATCGAAGCCGCATGCGAAACCAGATTTGCGCTACGAATCGCCCTCGAATCTTCTGCTCCCTACGGTCGCTGATGGCGCGCGAGCCAAGGCATCCCGCGCGCAAAGGTGATTTTCGCCCCACCCTGCCCGGGAAGATCTTGAGGCTGCCGGTTCTGAGTGCCCCTCGACAGACGCCCGTGCCCGAGAAGCAGCAGGGAAGACGCAACGCATTCCGCGCCCACGCAGGTACTGCGCTGGCACTGCTGCTCGCGACTCTCGCATCGCCGCATAGGCATGTGCATGCCCAGATAGCCCCGGAATACTGCCTGCTCCTCATCCCGCCGATCTTGCCCGCGGATGATAAACTCATGCGGGAATTCGAAGATTTACTGCGCGAAGAGTTCGAGCAGTACCTATCGGAGGTAACGCGGTATTTCCGCTGCCTTGATGACGAGCGCGACCGCGCCTTGCGTGAGGCTGCTCAGGTCACTGCACAATATGGCACCTTCCTAGACTCCCTGCGCCGCGCACCGCCGTGATCGGTGCACCTCACCCGCTATGCGATTTGATCCGCACAGTCCTTCCATCCAAGAGAAAGGAACCCCTCATGTCACTCTCACGCTTAGCGCTCGCCAGCCTGGTGCTTGGCGCAACGATTCTGCATAGCCCTCCCGCCCGAGCCTATCCGATCGATTGCGCAATCCTTCTGTGCCTTGCGGGCGGGTTTCCCGCGAGTGCTGAATGTTCGAGCGCAAAACTGACCATGATCCGGCGCATTACG
The DNA here is from genome assembly GCF_028745735.1 of Roseinatronobacter alkalisoli. Classification (GTDB taxonomy): domain Bacteria; phylum Pseudomonadota; class Alphaproteobacteria; order Rhodobacterales; family Rhodobacteraceae; genus Roseinatronobacter; species Roseinatronobacter alkalisoli. The sequence goes on along the minus strand of NZ_JAQZSM010000011.1, from coordinate 92,238 downwards.
CCCTGGCCGGTGTCACCGCCCTTGCAACTCTGGAACTGCCCGTTCGGCCTGCCGACGGGATTTACAGCCGCACCGGGCAGCCCCGGGATCAGTCTTGGACCCGACGGGCTGACTGATGAGGTGCGTGGTTACCGCGACGCGATTGAGATCTATCACATACGCACATTCCCTCCCGTGGATGATGAGGCGCCCGACAGTGCCTGGCGCGATCATACGCAGCGCGGTACCTATCTGGACGATGGCAGTCATCGCTGGGTCGGTGCCAGCCTGCGCCATGGACCGGCATGGTTGGCGGAGTCGGACCGCGTCCGCCGCGTGCCCATCCAGGTTTGCACACGCGAGACCGACAATGGTTGCTGGGAATGGCGTGTCTCACACTATGAGAACTGGCCTGCGGGAGGGTTTTTGCTTGGATACAGGCCTGTGGTTGCGATCCGCTATGAAGATTTCGAGGGCAACAAGCACACTGAATTTGTGAATTACTAAGCTGCGCGTCTCCCTGCAGGCCGCGCGCGCGACAAGCACACAAACCAGAGGAGAAAAGGTCGAGCCCCCACCCCTAAACTGAAATCCCCCGCAGGAGACCTACGGGGGAGATACAGGGCTAACAGATACCAAGGTGTCCGCCTTGGAAAAATAAACAAAACCATTGGCTTGTTAGCCTTCTCTCTCCTCCGTCACAAGCAAAAAACGCATCCGTGCGAAGGATGGCGCTGTGCCGGTCGCCTGACTGATTGAAAGATCGAAGCCAAATGTCTACGCCCCAAGGCACGCTTAAGCCGAGCAGCGCGAGTTTCCGCATCTATATTGATGAGGTCGTGCGCCCTCGTCTGAGCGCACAGGTCACCCGTGTGCAGGTCTCGGTCCTGATCGATCTGATGAGCTATCTCGAGCAGCAACGCTATGACTTCAGTGGAGGGCGGGCGTTCCAGACACGGCCTGTCTCGAATGCCGCCATCGCCGCGCGTTTCAGCGTCACCATTCGCTCCGCGCGGCGCTGGTTGGCCCATCTCGAAGCCTTGGGCCTAATCGCACGCGAATACCGTAAGAACCCCCGTCATCGTTACAAAAACCTCCTGAACCGCGTGCGGCTCAAAGGGTTCTGGGAATGGTTTGAGGCGCGCCGCGAAAAGACCCCGGACAACCAGTGTCCGCCCAAGAAGAAAGATTTGAAATATAAATCAATTACCGCTGAAAAATCTGATCAGGAAAAGACATCCGGGCCCTTCCCCGCCTCTGGCGCCATCACCTATGACACGTTCTGGGCTGATCTGGCGCGCCTCAACCTGCCCGGCGGGCGATCGCGGCCTTGCATGAACAGGGTAGCGGAGAAATTCCGGGGCAATCTCAGGCGCCACGGCATCGGGTTCAACGACTCGTCGGTGAAGAAGCGATGGGTGAATTTCTGCAAGGCCGCCGCGCCTGTGAGATGAAGTGTGGCGATGGACATATTCGGGGGACGTCCAAGTATGCTCAGTTAGAAAATGCACTCACACAGGTTTTCCAGTGGCCGCGCGACGCGCGCGCCCAAATTCTTTCAGTGGAATGCTGGCTGTTGTGCAGCCCATATCCGCAAGGAAGTCCGCCAGACCGACAATCGTCTTGAACTCGAGATATTGAGATAGCTGCGGCTGGTAACAAGCCGCATGGTCGGACTGCCATCATCAGACTGCGCGCACTACCCATGTGTTGTACCGGCTGCTATGGCGCGTCTCACCGCTTTGGATGCAGACTACTTCCAGCAGGTAGCCCTCGGCCTGAGAATTGCGCATCAAATCTTCTGGCACCACATTGGGCCTCTCATCAATCATGTTTGTCATTTAAAATCCTCTCCGGCTATGGAGAAAATTGTCGCGCGGCAGGACCATGGCTGAGAGACCAATGCAGAGTAATGCGAATGATGGCGGGGAACTGCTATAGTGCCCCCAAAGGTCATTTCGTGGTGCAACACGTGGGCCCGGAAGGGCTGGTACAACAAAACGGCATCTGTCGCTTTGCCTTGGGCAGAGTACGAATACACGGGCCCGGCGCGTTCGGTTCATCGCTGAATTCCCGCCCTCGCGCCTGGCACATCTGTACGCCAGCATCTATAATTGATGGAAATATCTTTCTTGCTCGCGGGGGCGGATAATGGCGTCCGGCAGAGGTTGTGTGGTTGAGCGAAATCTAATTTTGGAGAGACATAATGCGTACTCTGCTCGTTATTGCCGCGATACTTTGGGCACCGCTGGTCAGCGCAGAAACCCTGCGCATCGCGAGTTGGAACATCGAGCATTTGGTAGCAGGTTTCGATCAAGGTTGCCGCCCGCGCAACGAGGCAGATTTCCAACGCGTGCGAGATGTCATCGCAGAGGTTGATGCCGATGTCTGGCTCTTGCAGGAAATCGAAGGTGAGGCGGCCCTCGCCCGGGTGTTCGACGCAGCTGAGTGGGTGTTTCACATCGAGGAACGGCAGCCACGCCGGTCTTACCCCGAATGCCGGAACACGGCTGGTCAGCGCTTGTCGATGCAGTCCACTGCGATTGTCGTTCGCAATGACGTGGCGCATCGACGCCTTCATGATCTTGCGGCACTCGACATCTCAGGACGGGGCTCCCTGCGCCACGCTGTGCAGGTCGAGCTGTCGGCCAGTCGCCCACTGACCATTCTCAACACGCATCTGAAATCGGGCTGTTTTGAAGGCACCGGGCGTCAGGCTTGTGGAGATCTCTTCGCGCAGTTGCCAGTCTTGCGCTCATGGCTCGATGCCTTGAGTGGGCCAGCGCTCATCGGCGGCGATTTGAACCGGCGCCTCGAGGTTTCAAGCGATGTGTTCTGGGCTGTGCTGAACGAATTCGGCGACCTGCATATCGCCGGAGAAGGTATTCGGCCCAATTGTTTGCCTCAGTATCGCGAGTTTATTGATTTCCTGATCCTGAACGACGAAGCACAATTTGCAAAGCTGCGAGGGTCATTTACTGAAACAACATTCAGCGGCGCAGCAGCGCGCTATCCATCAGATCACTGTCCTATCTCGATCGAGATTGACCTCGGCAGGTTGTGAGTGTGAGATTGTTGGCCGTGGCTCTTTGTCAGCAGGGGCGGAGTCAGGGTTCGATGGGCTTCGGATGATACGGAGAGTGTTCCAACACGGTCACCTCCGATCGCGAGCCAGTACTAACAAAACTGATCCGCAGGGCCATTTAAGAGCCTGTGCGCCGCATTTTCGACTGGCGGCCCATTTCAATGCATGGCTGAAAAGTCGACATAGCCATAGGAGCTTGTCGCACGGAAAGCACATCAACGGAATTCCGGCTAGTTTCAGCGTCCTACCGAGACCGTGCGATGGTGTTCGTGTGGCATGCCAAATCACGGCAGTGGAAGTATGTCTTCTATAGCGCATAGTAGATTGCGCTTGGCGACTGTGGAAGATGCTACCGTCCAAGTCGCCGCAAGCGGAGTGCTGGTGCTATTCCGGGAACTCTGCTCATATATTGCCGTTCACATGAGGTCATTGACCAACTATGGTTCGCGGTATCTCTAGGGATTTCCAATCGCACCTTCGCGCGCAAAAATCTGTGACAATGACAATTGGTAACACCCGCATGGGCCAGTGCCGCCAGACGACGTGGCCGCCAAAGGGAGCTAACCACGTCACCATCGCTAAGGTGGCTGTTCTCGACGGGAAATGGTCTATTTCAAATCTAAACATGGCGGTTTGGTTCTGTTTCAAGGTTTTGCCCACTTCGATTGATCAGACAGCTGATGCCGCACGGGGATACTGATGCCGCACGGGGATCGTGACGGCAGGCGAATGTCTGCCGAAGCTAAAGCCCGAGGAGCAAGTAGCGCTCATGGCGGCCTGAGCAGGCTGGTCAAGTAACGACAAACGCGATACGGAGCACGATAGAAACTACTTAAGAATCTTAGCTTTAGGGACAACCATGTGCGGAATTGTGGGCATTCTTGGCAAGCATGAGGTTTCGCCGCTCATACTCGACGCCCTCCAGAGGCTGGAATACCGGGGCTATGACAGCGCTGGTATTGCTACGCTGGACGAAGGGCAGATAGATCGTCGCAGGGCACTTGGAAAACTGATCAATCTTTCTGATTTGCTCGTCCATGAACCGCTCAAGGGCAGAGCCGGTATCGGCCATACGCGATGGGCAACACATGGCGGACCAAGTGTCGCCAATGCGCACCCCCATCACAAGGGCCGCGTCGCTGTCGTGCACAACGGAATTATCGAGAATTTCCGCGCATTACGTGAAGAGCTTAGCGCGGATGGCTCTGAGTTCACGTCACAAACGGATACCGAAACAATTGTTCATCTTGCCAGCAAGTTTCTGGACCAGGGAATGAGTCCAGATGTTGCCGCACGGGAAACACTGAAGAAGCTTGAGGGCGCATTTGCCTTGGCCTTCCTATTTGAAGGTGAAGAAAACTTGATGATCGCAGCCCGCCGCGGGTCACCCTTGGTGATAGGTCATGGTCAGGGCGAGATGTATGTGGGCTCTGACGCTATCGCATTGGCACCCCTGACCGATCTGCTGACTTATTTGGAAGAAGGCGACTGGGCAGTCATCACGCGAGAAGGTGCAGAGGTCCACGATGCGAGTGGAAACATCGTTTCGCGCCCAATGACACGTATCTCACAGCAGAACACCCGGATAGACAAATCGGGTCATCGACATTTTATGGCCAAGGAAATGGCAGAGCAGCCAGCAATACTTAAAGCCGCGCTCGGGTTCTATGGCGTTCCAAATTCGGGCATCTCCGGGCTACCGGAGGGCGTCGATTTTGCACAAGCCGATCGCGTGATCCTTGTGGCGTGTGGGACCGCGCACTACGCTTGTCACGTCGCCAAATACTGGTTCGAGCAGATCGCACACGTCCCCGTTGAAATCGATATTGCATCGGAATTTCGATATCGAGCGCCTGTGCTGACCGCAAAAACTATCGCGATCTTCGTCAGCCAATCCGGTGAAACCGCCGACACATTGGCAGCTTTGCGCCATGTGAAAGGTAAAATAGCGCAAACGATTGCGGTGGTGAATATACCCACCTCGTCGATTGCGCGCGAGGCGGATCTGGCATTGCCCCTGCATGCTGGTCCTGAAATCAGTGTCGCCTCAACAAAGACATTCACAGCGCAACTGCTCGTCCTGGCCCTTCTGTCTCTCAAAGCCGGGGTGGATCGTGGGCGTCTTGATGCGAAGGCGTGCGACCAACATCTGGAGGCCCTTCAAACAGTTCCTGGATATGTCGCACAGGCGCTAGACCGAGAGGACAATTATCGATCCATCGCCGAGATACTTGCCAAACATGATGATGTGCTGTTTTTAGGGCGCGGCCTGATGTACCCGCTCTCTCTGGAAGCTGCTCTCAAATTCAAGGAAATCAGCTATATTCACGCTGAAGCCTACGCGGCTGGGGAACTTAAGCATGGCCCAATCGCTCTGATTGATAAAAACCTGCCTGTCGTTGTGATGGCACCACGAGACGATTTGTTCGGTAAAACCATCTCGAACATGCAGGAGGTGATGGCGCGCAGTGGCAAGATCGTTTTGATTTCCGACAAAGCCGGACTTAACGCAACTGGCGGTGCAGAATATACCATCACCTTGCCAGCAGTCCCCTCCTTTATTTCGCCATTCGTGTATTCTGTTCCTGCTCAGATGCTCGCCTATCACACAGCCCTCGCACGAGGGACAGATGTGGACCAGCCACGAAATCTGGCCAAATCTGTGACAGTTGAATGAACACGGGACATGATGGCGATGAATGACCTCGCGGGCAAAAATCCCCGGGGTCGTACAAGCAAACACTGGGAAATCATCCGACCCCGTGAGGTAGGGAATTTAAGCCAGCATTTACATATAGCCTATTAAAAGAGTTGAGCGGGGTAACAGGCTTGAATACGCAATGATCAACGGCTCAATCGCCAAGTTTCAAGATGTTCATCCTGCTGGCGGGGGTTCAAGTACTCGTCTCAGAATCACGCCAACAGCCATAATGCGCGCCCCCGGTCAGTATTTTTGACGGCCAGAACCTATTGTTTGCGCTGTTTGTATTCGTAGCGATACCCATATCCATATCCATACCGCCCGCCGGCTTTCTTGGGATCAAACCCGTTAAGGACAGCGCCGGAAAACTTCAGTCCAGCGCTAGAAAGCGTTTTTTGTGCCGCTTCCACCTCTCCTAACGGGGTTATATCATGTCTGGCCACGAAAATGGTTGACCCGGTATTTCTCGCGAGAATGACCGGGTCTGTCACTGCAAGAACAGGAGGGGCATCAAAAATCGTCAAATCAAAGTATTGCGCGCAGGTTTCGATCAATTTGGACAATTCAGCGCGCATCAATAATTCTGACGGGTTTGGTGGATACCGACCTGTTGGGAGTAGAAAGAAGTTTTCGTGCGATCCCTGGACAACTGCGTCGTCGAAGGAAATATCGCCCGCCAACACTTCTGCTAGCCCCGGCGCGTTGCGTGGCAGGTCAAAATAGCGGCGCAACTGCCCACGACGGAGGTCAGCGTCTATCACACAGACGCGTTGCCCGGCCTGTGCCGCCACTGCCGCGAGATTTACTGAAAGAAAGCTCTTCCCTGCGCCGGGATGTGAAGACGTTATAGTTAGGCTTGGTGTGCTGGCGTCGAGCATCCCAAAATGTAGGCTGGTCCTTAGAGAGCGGAATGCCTCGACCGTCAGGTCGGCCGAGCTCTCAAATGCCAAGATTGGCAGTTTTCCGCCGCGGCGCCCATCTGTGTCAGCGTCCTTGTTATAGTTGATTGTCGCGAAAACCGGCATACCGAGCTTTTCAAGCTCGCTCGCATCTTGAACGCCCTTTCGCATCCAGTTGCGGACAAGCACCACGGCAATGCCTGCCATAGTACCAAGAACCATGCTGAGGGCCAGAATCAGTGCTTTGCGCGGCGCAATCGGCAAAGGCGCTGCGCTGGCGCCGTCGACTATCCGGACATTTCCGATGGTACTGGCGCGCAGCACTTCAACTTCCTGCGCGCGGGTGAGCAGTTCGGTGTAAATGCGTTGTGCCAACTCCACTTCACGAGTCAGGTTCAAAATTTGTCGTTGCGTTTCTGGCAAAGCGCCAACCTGATCGCGCAACGTTGCCAGACGTGCCTCCAAGCGCGCACGTTCGTCCAGCAATTGCCGGTATGTCGGGTGTGAGGGCGTAAAGCGCTGCGCCAATTCGTCTTCACGGCGTTGCTGGTCTGCCAACTCACCTTCTATGCGCGTAACCTGACCCAGAATAGTCTGCGTCTCGAGGGACAGGTCAACCGTTACCTGTTCTTGCCTGAATGCGTTCAGCGCAGCTTCCGCAGTGCGCAGTGTTTGCTCTGCTTGAGGCAGTTGTTCGCGGATAAACGTCAGGCTGCTCTCAGCTTCGGCAGCACTGCGGGAGACATTTTGATTCAGATACGCCTGAATTACCGCTTCTAGGGCGCGAGTATTCTCGGTCCTGTTCTCGCCGGTCAGGCGTGCCTCGAGGATACCGGATGCGCGGCCACGCTCGCTGATAGAAAGTCTGCTTCGTAGGTCATTGATTGCACGCCGTTCATCGACCTGCCTGATAAAAAATCTCCGGCCGGCTGGGGCCTCGACGCGGGAAATTGTAATTGAAAACCCTGTCTCCGTGAGCGTTGTTGGCTGTCCGACAGTTCCATCCAGGCGCAAGCTATCCGGAAAAATCAGGCGATATTCTGTTTCGCTTGTTACAATCAGTTCGAAGCTCTGGTTCAACATGCTGGGTGGCACGACCAGATTTTCCAGCTCAATCCTGTCTCCAGGACGTGCAAATCTGGATGGCAGGGCAGAACTAAGCACAGGAAAGCGATATCGCGAAAACATCGTTCCGACGAAGGGCATGATGTCCGGACTGACACGCCAATCAAGGTTCTGGTCAGCAATCGCGCGACCGAGAACCATGCGTGATCGCAGTATCTCGATTTCCGTTACACTGCGCGGATCATTGTCAACCATGGTCGACAAGCTGCTGGGCAGGGCGAGCGACCCGGATTTTTCTTCGAGTTGTAAAAGAGCATCGGCCTGAAACGTGGGGTTCGTGTTGGCAATATGAAACGCGCCGATGGCTATTCCGAGCGCTGCTGCAGCGGCGATCGCCAATTTGCCCCGCCACAGCGTGCCAATCAACTGGCCTAGATCGATCTCATCATCGCTCAAGTTTTGCGTGGCAGTCATGGTCGTAGGTTTTCCATTTTTGGGCTAATCGCAATAGGTCAGGATCTGCAGTACAGCTATCCTTCACCTAACCCATTGCTCCAGCTTATTTTACCAGCTTTTCCGTCCACGCAGCGGCGGCGGCTTCTATTTGCGCAAACACCTCTTGATGAAACTGGATCGAATGACAATAGGGATCGGCAATGCCCTTGCCACCAATCCAATGGTCAAACAGCATGACTCGGCCAGACAAATCGGGGGCAGATTTGATAATCTCTCGCTTGTGGCCGGATTCCATTACCAAAATCAGGGCATGTTCAGCACCAAGTGTTCGTGAGAACTGTCGCGCTATGTGTCCATCCAGTGACACGCCATGCGCTTTTGCAACTGTGGCGGCATCTTCATCAGCAGCATGGCCTTCAAGCGCAGCGATCCCTGCTGATGATACATTTATCGTGGAGCCATGCTGCGCAAGTTTGGTCGCCAACAAGCGTTCGCCGACGGGAGATCGACATATATTGCCTACGCAGACCACCAGAACGGATGGAAACATTACGCCCATTGTATATTAGTTCACAACGCTATCGACAGTATTGACGGCTTGCACGGTTGGCAATAGCCGTACAATCGTATCATTCCAGCGCTGCAACGGAGAGCGAAGTACGTAAACAACATCCCTTGGTTCAAGAACAAACTTGGTGCCGAGCAGCAAACCGCTTGGTGAAGACGTATCAAGCTGAAAGACACGCGTTACGTGATCACCATGCGCTCGGAACACCAGAACCCCACGGGCATTGGCGCGAGACTGCTGCAACCCCCCGCGACGCGTGATAGCCTGAGTGAGCGTGATTGCCTCGCGCGATAGATCAACGACATCGGGACGTGCAACTTCGCCTAGAAGATACGCTTCTTCGGCACTGCGGCGGGGGACGTTCACTACATCACCGTTGCGCAAGATAGGATTGTTCTGTTCGATACCATCTTGAAGAAAGCCCAGCACATCAACATGGTAGATGTGCCCGCCGCGCTGAACGCTGACAATGCGGGGGTCAGCTTCATCTGTGAGGCCTCCCGCAGCATTGATCGCCTCAACCAGGCTCAACCGCACAGAAGTGAGAGGCTGGCGGTTTGGCGCCGCCACTTCACCTGACACCACGATGGATTGCGAATTGTAGGCCGCTATGCGCACTTCAACCTGGGGATCGGGGATGAAATTTGCGAGGCGCTGTGAGATATCACTTCGGATTTGACCGACAGAACGACCACTCGCTCGTATTGCTCCGATATAGGGATAGGTGATGGTGCCATCGCTGGCGACCTGAAAGCCACTTTCGGCTGCGCTGCGCTGCGGCCCGGCGGGAAGCGTCAATTCCGGGTGATCGAAAACAATGACTGAAAGAATGTCACCAGCACCAACTGCATAGGTCCAGTCGCGCCGATTAGGCAATTGGGTTACCTGATGCCCGCGTGCAGGGCGAGTGAAATCACTGATATTTTCTGATGACAAAACGATCACTTCGACGTCGTCACCAAGAGAACCCTGCGCCTCTTTCCCGGTCGGAAATTGAACATATCCATCGGAGCAAGCTGTGATGGCCATGATCAACAGGAATGCAATAAAAACAGGCACCTTGCTCTGCATCAGGGCATTCTCCGCTCTCCACGAAACCTTGTCCATCGAAACTTCCCTCAATCGCGTCATAGAAGCCGAGCGAAACATACGTCTCGCACGCTTCAAGGTGGATGTGGCACACATCTCAGATCTATTGTTTTGCCTTGTAGCGAACCCGGAGCACGCTATCCAGTGCCTCATTCCGCCTGAGCGGTTTTTTTCCACTTGAGCGGTATTTTTGAGGCTGGTCTGAAGAAGTTGTTGTGCGATCATGCCAACTCCGCTCCCATCTGCCGACAGTTCATTACCTACCATACGGGGTGTCGGCGCGCTCGTGGCTCTGACGATCCGCATCGCTATCGATCATCGAAGAACGTCAGTACATGGGCAGCATTGGCTCCGAAGGGTAATTCCATCAGCAAAACGCCGCAGGAGAGGCTTGACCTTTACGACACACTGAGTCCCTCAAATAGTCTACCTGATACCCCGTTTCTCTGTGTTTCGGTGTGCAAAACTGGATCTGACGCAGTTTTGGTGCAGCGTCGGATGCCTCCTTGTCAGGACGCTGCAATGAGCCGGGCTCTGAGCAAGTCGATGTTGGCGCGTCCATACATCTGGCGTTTGAGAGTTTTGAGGCGGTTGATCTGTCCCTCTGGTCCGCCCACGAACCTTCTGCCGCCCTTGGCAAGAGTTTTCCTTGATGGCTCTCGTCATTTATGCGGCCATCGCGCGGGTATAGTCGAGATGCCACTTGTCATCCGGGCACGCCCGATCCCGGCGGATGCAAGCGGCGAAATGCACACCAAAGCGATTAACCCAGAGGCTAACGATGACGCCCTGCCCCGCCAGACGATCCTCAACGTCTGCCGCGCTGAGGGCAAACCTGTAGTAAACCCAAACAGCGTAGGCGACGATCCCACGTGGGAAGCGAAAGCCTTTCAGGCGCGGCATGGACGGTGGAACCTTCATGGCTCAACATCTACCCAAATCATCCGCGCCAAATAACTCGGCAATGCCCCGTTAGAACATGTCCGATACCCGAGCAACTTTGTCCGCCAAAAGTGCTGCATCACCACGTGTTTCGACATTCAAGCGCAGGACCGGTTCGGTGTTCGACGCGCGCAGGTTGAAGCGCCAATCACCCAGATCAAGGCTCAGCCCATCGGTTTCATCGATGCCTGTCGCCTCGGGCTCGAATGCAGCACGCACCCGTGCTACTGCTGTTAGCACATCGTCCAGCACGAAGTTGATTTCGCCAGAAGACGGAAAGGCTGCGCGCCGCGCAGCCACTAGATCGCGCAACGCGCCCCGTCGGCTGACCAGTTCCGCGATCATCAGCCAAGGGATCATGCCGCTATCACAATGGACGAAATCACGGAAATAATGGTGCGCGGACATTTCACCGCCATAGACCGCTCCATGATCGCGCATGGCCTGCTTGATGAAGGCATGCCCAGTGCGTGACTGCACCGCCTGACCGCCTGCATCTGCCACGACATTCAGTGTGTTCCAAATGACGCGCGGGTCGTGGATGATGGTCGCGCCCGGCTCCCTGCCCAGAAACACCTCCGAGAGGAGTCCAACCAGATATTCGCCAGCGATGAAATCACCCGCATGGTCGAAAAAGAAACAGCGATCGAAATCGCCATCCCAGGCCACTCCGAAATCTGCACCTGCCGCGCGCACGGCATTGGCGGTTTGCGGCTGGTTTTCTGGCAGGAGCGGGTTAGGAATGCCATTGGGAAAGCTGCCATCGGCGTCGTGGTGCATGCGGATGAACTGCAATGGTGCGCCATGCGCCGCGAGTTCCGCTGCAATGGCGTCGAAGGTCGGACCGGCTGCTCCATTCCCGGCATTGACCAGAATCTTCAGGGGCTGCAATGCGGTGACATCGACAAAGGACAGCACTCGAGTGACATAAGCAGCGCGCGCTTCGATTGCCACGTCGCGCAGGCTGCCACCCTCACGGGGAGGGCCGAAATCATCGGCCTCGGCCAGTGCGCGGATGTGGGCAAGTTCACCCTCGGCATCCAGTGGCGCAGAACCTGCGCGTACCATTTTCATGCCATTGTAATCCATCGGGTTGTGAGAGGCGGTAACGCAAACGCCGCCATCAGCTCCGAAATACGTCGTTGCAAAATACATTTCTTCCGTGCCCGACAGTCCAAGATCCAGTACTTCGACTCCTTCAGCCATGAGTGCGTCGGCGACCGCTTGCGCCAACGCCTTGGAAGAGGCGCGACAATCACGCCCCAGCACCACCCGCTGGGCGTTCAGTGCGCGCGAAAAGCCCCGCCCGATACGGTTTGCGATGCTCTCATCAAGATCGACACCGAGGCGGCCCCGAATGTCATAGGCTTTAAAGCAAGTGAGAATCGTCATTGGCTTTTTTTCTTTCATATCATAAGCTTATGGAGATTTGTAAACTGGTTATACATCGACCGGATACAACGTTCGCTCGCTTAGATCGAGAATATGACATCACTACGATAGTCACGTCGTGCCCATCTAGCGCTCGGGAAAGACCTACACCAAATGAGCAATCAACTTTCAGGGCGCTCCTTATCTCTATTCGGATCGGCGATCCACACTCAACCGTTTGTCCCGAGCGACACTACCCCTTGGCCGTCTGTTGGGACCGCACGCTCTGTCGAAGTCTCTGACTTCAGTATATCGCCGGTCGCTACCCACCAAGCGTGAGCGGAACAGGGGCATCCGCCCATTGCATTCATGCCTCGGTGCTAGCATGGAAGTCATTGCGAATACTTCCGTATTCAGCGCCCCCTGCGTGTAGATCGGCAGTTCGAGTCGGCGCAACTTTTCCGAAGAATGGAGAAAGGAATGTAGATGTCTTCGAAGCCCAGTGGATTGCCGTCTCCGGACAAAGAAGGCAGAACAGCTGTGGATTACCTTAGCCGCTTGAACACGGTCTTGAGCATGAGCATGATGTCTACACAAAGGTTGCGCCTGGCCTGATAGATCAGATCCAGCCGCGCCTTGCGCGGGATACAGGCGCGGCAATAGATCGTGTCGGTTTCCTCTCGGCTACGGCTGCGCGCCAGAAGGTGTTCTTCATGTGCATGAAAATAGATCGAGGCAAGTCCCGACACGCCTGGCCGCGATTTCAGAACCCGCGCATAAAGATCTGGGAAGCGCTCTACATATTGACGCAAAGGCGGGCGAGGTCCGATGAAACTAATATCGCTGCGGATCACATTCCAAAGCTGTGGCAACTCATCCAACCGCGAACGCCGCAGAAATGGGCCGGTGCGTGTGATGCGGTCTGATTTATCCCCGCCAGAGACACCACTGTCCTCGGCAACAGGTTTCATGGTACGGAACTTAATCAGATTGAAACCCTCTGTGGGGGATTTCATGCGTTCCGAAATATAGAGAACCGGTCGCCCATCCAGAACCAGAATGATCAGAGCGGTGATCAAGATGATTGGGCCAAGAATGACCAGCAGGATAATCGCGACGACAAGATCAAGGGCACGCTTGGAAAAAGTCATGGCTGAAGGGTTTCTTTCCATTGCCGGACCATTTCTTCGGGTCGAGAGTCCAGCGTGTTGAATTCATGCAATGTCGAAAGCAAACTGCAATCGAGCGTGATGCTCTGAGGGGTAGACCCAGAAGGGCTTCGCTTAAGCCAGGGGTGGCGCGCAGCATCACCCAAGGCGTCCATCGAAATCGGCTCGCGCGTACCAATGTTGACAATTTCCGGCAATTGGTCAGGGTGCAGGCAAAGCGACTGAAGGACCGATGCCAAGGTCTGCACCCCGATATAGGAGCGGACCGGCCCACGGCCATCATCAAAAATATCGATCTCAATGGCTTGATCCGGCGCAGATTTTGCCACGTTTAGAAGCAAGGCATCGGCCCCGGCCACATTCCCAATCCGCAGCATGCAAAGGTCCATGCCGCGCGCACGCCAAGACGCACAGCCCTTTTCCATCGCAAGTTTAGCGGCCCCATAAGCATTGGCAGGATCGCAGGATGCAGTTTCTGCCAACGGCGTGCCTGCTCCCGCACCATAAACCGCCGAGGACGACGCAAGCAGAACCCGCCCGATCCCAGCGCGCGATGCCGCATCAAGGCAGGCCTCCGCCAATGTCCGGTTCAATGCAAGATCTTTACCTGGCCCCGGCGTCACGCCAGCCAGCATGATCATGGCTGAGAAACCACCCGTCATAGACACCGCATCCAGCAATGGTTCTGGCCCAGTCAAGGGATCCCAAATCAAGCAATCGGGCAGAGTGGTGCTGCGGCGAAACTGTGCCACCATAGGCAAGCTGCCTGACATTTGCGGCCAATGATGCGTGACCATGCGACCGACCCGCCCAGAGGCGCCAACCAGCAACACGGGCAATTTGTCAGCTGCGCGCATAAACATCCTCGTAGCGAATGATGTCATCTTCGCCAAGATAACTGCCGGTCTGCACCTCGATCAGTGTCAGCGGTACCTTGCCGGGGTTTTCCATGCGGTGCACAGCCCCAAGCGGGACATAGACTGACTGGTTCTCGGTCACCAGTTTCACGCTGTCATCAATCGTAACCTTTGCAGTGCCCTCCACAACAATCCAATGCTCAGAGCGGTGATTGTGGCTTTGCAGGGAAAGTGCCGCGCCGGGGTGCACAACAATGCGCTTGACCTGAAAGCGCGCGCCCATGACGAGGCTTTCATACCAGCCCCATGGCCGGTAATCGCGCGGCAGTGTTTCGGCTTGGGATACTCCCTGCGCTTTGAGTGTCGTTACCGCAAGTTTCACATCCTGCGCACAGCTCTTGTGTGCGATAAGCACAGCATCCGGCATTGCCACGGCGACAATGTCTTTCAAGCCAATGCCGACAAGTTGCTGTTTTTCGGATTCTGCGCGCAGCAGTGAATTTTCACAATCCAAAGCATGCGCAGGGCCATGGGTGACTACGCCTTGCGCATCAGGTCCCGCCTCGCGCCAGACGGCCTCCCATCCACCGAGATCTGACCAAGCCCCGCGATATGGCATAACCGAAAGGTTGTCAGCCTTTTCCATCACGGCATAGTCGATCGAGATGTCAGGCAAGTCGTTCCATGGCTTCGGGTCAAACCTTGTAAAGCCAAGATCACTCTGCGCACCCGCGACCGCGGCGCGCGCGCCCTCTAGAATATCGGGCGCAAATCGCTCAAACGCCTTGAGGATTGCATTTGCTGAGAACAGGAAAATCCCCGCATTCCACAGATGCTGTCCACCATCAAGCATCGATTGCGCCAGATCGGCTTCGGGTTTTTCGATAAAGCGCTTAAGGGCCATCGGGACATCAATGCCCTCAATACTCTGCCCAAGCTCCAGCCAACCATAGCCGGTTTCGGCGCGGTCCGGGCGAATGCCAAATGTAATCAACCTCCCCTCTGCCGCGGCGGGGAGTGCAGCTGCGACCGCATCGCGAAACTCTGAGTCTTCCGGAATGACATGATCAGACGGCGCAACCAGCATGACGGCATCGTCCATGTTCTGCTGCAACTTCAGTGCGGCGGCGCAAATGGCAGGCGCGGTATTGCGGCCTGTCGGTTCAATCAGCACTGCGCCAGGCGCAATTTCGATGCTTGCAAGCTGCTCGATGACGATAAACCTGAAATCCGCCCCGGTTATGACTGTGGGCGGTGCAAACATTGGTGCCGACAGCCGCCGCGCCGAAGCCTGAAACAGGCTCTCATCACCCAAAATTTGCGTGAACTGCTTGGGGTAGCTTTTTCGCGACAGCGGCCACAATCGCGTCCCTGCGCCACCACATAGAATAACTGGATGAATGAGCGTTGACATATTGGCTATATTCTCGCTTTCAGTGACGTGCTTTGGCGTGATGGGACAGATACCATTGATATGTGTCCTCTATTCCTGCTCGCAGACCGATACCTGCGGACCATCCCAAAGCCTTGAGGCGCCCGACATCCATCAGTTTGCGCATTGTACCATCCGGCTTTGTGGGATCAGTGTTGATCTGGCCCTCGAAACCGGTGATGTCCGCGATCATCTGCGCCAGCTCAAGGATCGAGATATCCACGCCGCTGCCCACGTTGATATGGCTCAGCATCGGCTGGGTGTTGGTGTCATAGTCGCCCTTTGGCAGGTCGAGCACGAAAAGGCTGGCATCGGCCATATCATCGACATGCAGAAATTCCCGGCGCGGCAACCCTGAACCCCAGATCGTCACGCTATCGACACCTGACTGCGCGGCTTCGTGAAAACGGCGGATCAGCGCGGGCAGGACATGACTGTTCTCAGGATGAAAATTGTCACCAGGGCCATAAAGGTTGGTCGGCATGACACTGCGGTAATCCGTCCCATGCTGACGATTGTAGCTTTCGCAAAGCTTGATCCCTGCAATCTTGGCGATGGCGTAGGGCTCGTTGGTGGGTTCCAAGACACCTGTCAACAGGGCATCTTCACGCATCGGTTGGGCAACTATGCGTGGATAGATGCAAGACGATCCCAGTTGCAGCAAGCGCTGAACCCCAGCCTGGAAAGCCTGATGAATTACATTGCATTCAATCATCAGGTTTTCGTAGATGAAGTCTGCGGGATAGGTGTTGTTGGCATGAATGCCGCCAACCTTGGCCGCCGCCAGAATCACAACATCCGGCCGCTCCGTCTGCATGAAGTCGCGCACAGCGTGCTGGTCAGTCAAATTGAGCTCAGAGCGCGACCGCGTGATCATCGTAATAGCGTGCCCGGCCGCTGCGCGTGCCTCAAGCTTTCGAAGGATCGCCCCTCCCACCATGCCCCGATGGCCTGCTATGAATATCCGTTTCATGCCCTACCCTTCCAGCGAAACAGGAAGATCCATGCCGTGCTGGCGCAACAAGGCATGGCGACGCGCGGTCTTGAGGTCGTTGGCCACCATCTCGGCACACATCTTCTGCGCGGTGATTTCCGGCACCCAGCCCAGCTTTTCTTTGGCTTTTGTCGGGTCACCCAACAGGGTTTCGACCTCGGCGGGCCGGAAATAACGTGGGTCAATGCGCATGATCACATCTCCGCGTTTGACTGCTGGAGCGCTATCGCCCTGCACATCGGCCACGACAGCGACCTCTTCAACGCCTTCGCCCCTGAATTCAAGTATCATGCCCAACTCGGCTGCGGTCCATGTGATGAACTCGCGGACTGAATACTGAACGCCGGTTGCGATCACGAAATCCTCCGCCTGCTCTTGCTGCAACATCATCCACTGCATGCGCACATAATCCTTGGCATGCCCCCAGTCGCGGAGCGCGTCGATATTGCCCATGAACAGGCAAGGCTCCAGTCCCTGCGCAATATTGGCAAGCCCGCGGGTGATCTTGCGGGTCACGAATGTCTCACCGCGGCGCGGGCTTTCATGATTGAAAAGAATGCCGTTACAGGCATACATCCCGTACGCTTCGCGATAGTTCACACAAATCCAATAGGCATAGAGCTTCGCAACGGCATAAGGGCTACGAGGATGAAATGGCGTGGTCTCGCGCTGTGGGATTTCCTGCACTAGCCCATATAACTCGGATGTGGACGCCTGATAAAACCGCGTCTTCTGCTCCAGGCCCAAAAACCGGATCGCCTCAAGCAGACGCAGCGTGCCCATTCCATCAACATCGGCTGTGTATTCGGGCGCCTCAAAACTCACGGCGACATGGCTCTGCGCGCCAAGGTTGTACACCTCATCTGGCTGCACCTCAGACAGAATCCGCGTCAGGTTCGAGCTGTCGGTCAGATCCCCATAATGCAGCTTGAGCCGCTGGTGATTGCTATGCGGATCCTGATAGATATGGTCAATTCGCTGTGTGTTGAACAGCGATGCGCGCCGCTTGATCCCATGCACCTCGTAGCCTTTATCCAGCAGAAATTCCGCCAGATAGCTGCCGTCCTGGCCAGTGATGCCTGTGATGAGTGCTTTTTTCATTATCGAGTCCTTATTGTCTTCCCACGCTGTTCAGTGACCAGCGCGCTGCATGAATTTTCTGTAAAGATTCAGAACCATTGCTATATCTAACACACCGCTGCCCAATCGTTTCTGCCGGACCTCAAGAAGCTCGCGCGAGTTCTTCCAGATAGCGCGGAGACCTGCCGTACTCTCACCGCCTATTCGCATATTCACCAGCACTTCATCGATGATCGCATGTGAGAATCCTTCGATCTCGAGCGCGCGCATTAGCCAGTCATAATCACTGGCGCTACGATACTGCGTGCTGAACTCTCCCACTCGCTCCAACACCGTGCGGCGCGCATAGCTTGTAGGATGTGGCAGGCTGAAGCCCCGCGCATAAGCACCGGGCCGATGCAATTCCGGATGCCACCTGCGCACCGGTGCGCTGCCGTCATGTTCGCGCACGAAATGTAGGCGGCCCGAAACGATATCTGCGTCTTTCAACGCATCGGCAATCAGGGCCAGAGCGTCGGGACGGGCGTAGCAATCATCGGAATTGAGGCAGCCGAAAGCATCGCCCGAGATCCGCCGCAATCCCTTGTTCATGGCATCATAAATGCCGTTGTCGTGCTCGCTGTGAAGGCGGATGAGCGGGCTGTTGAAGTTTTCGACAATAGCGCAGGTGTTGTCTTTCGAAGCACCGTCGATGACGATCAACTCCTTGTCTGGATGGGCCTGGGCCAGAAAGGACTCGATGGCCCGGCCAATAGTGGCCTGAGAATTATAGGCTGCCATGATGACAGAGATTTTCATTTGACGCCCTTCATCAGAAGTTCCTCATAGAGATCGAGATATAGCTTTCCGATCACCGGTGGGGACAGCTCGTCCCGCGTGTATCGCATCGCTTGCATAGATATCTGTTCGTAATTGCGGCTGATCGCCTGCACGACGCCAGAGAATTCCTCCACAGCAGGACCGTTAAGCCGGTGAAAGTCGATCAGCCCCCCGATATCTTGCCGGATATAGCTTTCCATCCCGGTGCCCTTTTGCCCGATGACCGGGGTGCCGTGGGCCAGCGCCTCAGTCACAACATTGGGGGAGTTATCCAAACGGGACGGACAGAGCAAGATATCGAAAGACGTATAGACTCGCGCCAGATCGGAACTGGAAAAAGCTGGATGATGAATGGTCTCGACGCCCGGAATCTGCGCAAGATTACCATTCGCATTGCGCCCGAAAACATGAAGCTGCACCCTTTTGTCTACGCGACCGGCAAGCGCATTCAGAAGCGAGGGCAAGGCAGCATAGCCCTTGCGTGGGTCCATGATCTGACCTGAGATGAAACCAAACCGCACTACCCCCTCGACCGACGATCTTGGGTCCACGTGCGTCGGAACAGCAACCGCGTTACGGATCACGCTGATGTCTGGACCGCCCAGACGTGAGGCCAGCCAATCAGAGGGCGCGACGCGGCGATGGGGCATCGAGCGCCCGTCAAACACCAGACGCCGCAACATCCGATCCGCAAGGTCAGGCTGTCGAGGCGGAGTCTCGGCGTAATGATGCGCACCGTTATAGGGCCAGAAATCACTCATACGATGCACGACCGGACACGGCAGATGCGCAATGTCGCTGAACCGGATCGTATTGGCAGAAATGTCGCATAGCTGGATAACGTCTGGCTTGTATTGACGGTAGACCGCCCTCAGATCGAAGGTTGGCGGGCCAAGGCGCAGGAAATGCGTCTCAGCATCCTGTGCCAGCCGCTCGACAACCCGTTCCGCGACACGCACAGCGCGGATCGGGTGTAGCTGCATCTGAGCATAGGCATCCAGAACTGTCACCTCTGCCCCGGCAGCCCGGAGTGCCCCAAGTAGGTTGCGTGCTCCGGAGGCGGCTCCGCCCTTCGTGAGGGTCTTAGTGATAAGAACAAAAGTATTCACGTTCATCTAAATCTCTTGTTGGATTCTTGCAACGAAGCGGGCATCAGTACCGCTTCGTTAAACATTTTTTAACCCATGCATACCTAAAAAATTAAAGCGCAGCCTTCGAAATAATAATTGATAAGAAACAAAAATAAAACCTGAAAAGTAAATAAGCCTACTAAATGCGCGAAGATTGTACTGCAAAGAGAAAATGTATGGAACCATCAAGAAAGTCAAAAGAAGCAACACGGACAAAGCATTGACACGGGGGGAAAGCAGAACAGAGATAAATCCCACCAATCCAACAACAAACCCAACCCCAACAACCCCAACAACATTTAAATGATTATGCATCATCGCCAAGCCCGAATATGGCACATTAGGTCGTAGAGATGCTGTATTCAAAAATTCACGTTGCCCGTCAGCAAAGCTGGATGGAAGAGGGTTGATTGCATACCAAAATGCCCTCCAATCTTCCCCAAACACAATCATAGCCTCACTCACTGTAACAACCGAAAAAACCGACATATAGTTAACAGAGAACACCAAAAATCCAATAACATCACCATCAAACGAAAAAAACAGCAGAGATACATATTTCAAACCACCCAACCACTGATATCTTAAATATATCAGAACAGCAAGCAACCAGAAAGAGCAAGCAATTAAAAAAATATGCCCAAAACTCTTTCTCCCAAATACAGCCCGCTCGAAAAATACGAATACGACAGGCGCAACAAACGCTTGCCTTTCGCCTGCGGCCGCAAACACTATTATCAATGCAAGCAGTGAAAAATATTTGAGAGCACGGTTTTTAATAATGGGTATCGCAATAAGAGAAACCCAAAATAATGTATCAGCCAAACCCATCGCGAACCCGTCGATTGATCGAAGCGGGAAGGTATCTCTAATGTAGAGATCTGAGGTGTCTGCAAAAATTAGTATAATAAGCACGGGCACGATACCCACAAAGAAAAGAGATAGTTCGACAAAGACGCTGCGCCTCGCTACATTCCTCATCCTTAAATTGGAAATCGCTGAGTTAATTACATGGCGAGTATTAAAACGCATTCCCGACAATCTTGCTGGAATTGAAAACCCCAGCAAAATTCCGGCCGGGTAAAGCGTAATGACAATAAGAGCATACAAATATTCCTCCCCTCTCTCATAGTGAAGAATAAAAATTGGAATCTCGTGAGCGACCTCGAATATGTAGAAGGTAGTTAAAAAGTACAGAATCATAATTATTGGAAACACAGCTATTTCCAAAGCAAGCTGACGCCTTAAAGCGAATATAGAAACGCAAAATGCAACGAGTAAAGCGCCTACGTAGATGAACATCTATCGAACACCATATACTTTTCGATATACAACATAGAACAACAGGTTCGGAATCACTGCAAACGTACCAAAAAGTTCTTGAGTGATCTTGAAGTCTTCAAACGCTAAGAGCCTTTGAGAAGCCACTTGCTTCACTGCCCTCACAATTCGCCAAGTCGTGCGCCATCCTTTTGGCACCCTCATCAAAGCAAGTTGGCCGAAACGATCCACTGAGTCCCGCTCCCCCTTGAGGCGCTCCTGATGGCACACATCTGCCACGCGTGAATAAGCAATTTGTTTCAGAGTTTTCTCGAAACTAGACGCGATTCCGTCAGCCAGAAAGATAACGCGCTGATAGTGGGTTTCGTCAATGATCCCCAATCGATAGTTTACGCTCATTCGCATCCAGAGGTCTTTGTCCTGCGAATTCTCGAAGAACACACGGTATCCGCCAACTGCATCATAGGCGGCCCGCCGCATAGTCACCTCACCATGTCCGAATGGATTTCCCCGCATGATGTCGCGCGCCGTCGGTTCCAATGTCCGAACGCGAGCTAGCTTGCGCTCGCCATCTCCGTCCGGTCCCTTGACCTGATTCACATAACGGCATCCCACGACAGCAAAATCCGGCCGGTCCTCCAGATATCTCACCTGCGCCGACAACCGCCCCGGCAGCGAAATATCCCCGGCCCCCTGGATGGCGATATACGTCCCGTCGCTTTCAACAATCGCGCGGCGGATGGCGCGGGTGAAGCCTGTGTTGTCCTGATGGATCACCCGCAGCCGGGGGTCCGTGTAGCTGTCGAGGATCTCTCGCACCCGCGGATCGGGGCTGCCATCATTGACCACAGTGATATCGAAATTCGGGTAATCCTGCGCCAGCAGGCTGTCGATGGTGTCACGGATATAGTCGGCCCTATTATACCAGGCGCAGACCACAGACACCGTGGGCATTGTTTCGGTCATGACGATCCTTCCAGAACTGTATCAGCGGGTTGGAGCCGGCCATCGGCGTGGACAAAGATCGCCTCGGCCTCCATCCGGTAGCCCGTGGCGACCTCAACCGCTTCCACAATGCGCGCAATCAGGGTCAACACGTCCTGCGCGCGCGCCCCGCCCGTGTTGACAATGAAATTCGCATGGCGCGGTGACACCAGCGCTCCGCCGATGCGCTGTCCCTTGAAGCCCAGGCTTTCTATTGCCGCACCAGGGGCGCCGATTTCAGCATACATCGCCGGGTTCGATTTGAAAACCGAGCCGCAATTGGGCTCTTTGCGCGGAAACTTGTGGCGCCGGTCGGCCAGGATGGCGCGCATCTCGGCCCGGATCTCAGTGCGCGGGCGCGAGGCAAGGCGCAGATGGCAGGCTGTGATGATCTCGCCATTTGTCTGAAAGACCGAGCGGCGATAGGCGAAGCCGCACGCATCGGCCCGGCGCTGGTGGATGGTGCCATCAAGGTCAACACTGTCCACGGTGACCACAGCGCTGCCGATCCCTTTGCGCTGGCTGCCGCCATTCATGCAGATCAGGCCGCCGAGTGTTCCGGGGATGCCGCAGATATGTTCGCCGCCGCCCAGACCGGCCAGCATGAGCCGACGCGCAAGGCCCGGCACCCATACCCCCGCAGCGGCGTGGACATCGGCACCCTCGATCCGCGTTTGCGCCATGCGCGTGCCGATCTGGATGCAGGGCGCGCGCAGGCCGGTATCATCGAAGAGCAGGTTGCTGGTCAGTCCGATGACAACTGGATGAATGGACCGGTCCGCGAACCAGCGAAGTAGTGCCGCGACCTGCACTGTGTCCTCTGGTCGCAAAACCAGATCGGCGCGCCCCCCGATCCGCCACTGGCTGATGGCCGACAGGTCGACATCACGCGCAACGCCGCCAGGACAAAGCGCGGAGAGTTCGGCCAGATCGGTGGCGCTCAGTCGGTCCATTCTGCCTGCACTCCCAAGGACTGAAGCTTGGTTGGCAACCTATTGTATCCGCGGAGCGCCATTTCCACGCCATCAACCCTGCTTGGACCTTCGGCGCACAGAGCCGCCATAATTTGCGCCATACTGCCCCTCAGATCAGTTGAAGTCGCATGAGCGCCGATCAGGCTGGTAGGCCCGCGAACGGTTATCTTGCCTTGTTCAGCTTCCAGTGCATTGGGGGCGAACTTTGCAAGTTCTGTAACATAGGCAATCCGTTCCGGATATCGGTAGTCATGGATGATCGAGCGACCGTTTGCGAACAGCGCCAGAAACACGAAAAATGATTGCATGTCAGAGATCACACCCGGATGTGTTCCCGTTGCGAGCTCAAAAGGCTGTAGACCGTGCGGCCCTATACACTCAGGTCCGATCTGGACAGAGTCGGAATTCGTGAAAAAATCCAGCCCTGCATCACGCAGGTGGATCAGCGGTACTTGCATCGTGTCCAATGGAACATTCCGGACCAGCAACCGCCCGCCACTGACCGCACCCAGCACGATCCATGTCAGCGCCTCGATCCGGTCCGGCATGATGGAGAATGTTGCGCTACCCAGTAGCCCGCCTCGGCCACTCACATTGATCAAACTGCTTCCTTCCAGCTCAATCTGCGCACCCATCTCGCGTAGAAACGCGATCAGATCATGCACCTCGGGAGTGACATAAGCATTGCGGATCCGTGTGTCGCCAGACGCGACCGCGGCGCAGATCAGTGCGTTCTCGGTTCCACCAACAGTGGAAATCGGAAAATCAATCTCACCACCCTTTAGCCGCCCGGTTACACTGATATACTCCGGCAGTTCTTCGACCTCGCACCCCAGCGCCTTCCAGACCATGATGTGTAGATCATAGCCCCGACTGCCGATCTTGCACCCGCCGGGATATGGAACCTTTGCATGACCATGCCGCGCCAGTGCCCCTCCGGCTAGCAAATAGGTTGTGCGGATCGGCAGATTGAAATCTGAAATCTGATCGAAACTCAAATCTCGCCCGTGGACGCACAGCTCTTCCGTGTCAGACGAGGCTACCAACTCAGCCCCCATTGAACGAATGAACGCAAGCTTTGCCTTTACGTCCTCAAGTTCGAGCGGGAAATTCCGCAAAGTCACATGGTAGTCGCTCAGCAAACTGGCCGCGAGTACACGTGTCGCTGAATTCTTGGCGCCGCTGACGGATACGGAACCGTTCAAAATCGAAGCCGCATTTGTTTTCAACTTCATCTGTTTTTGCCTTTTAGATCATTTAAGAAGTCTTTCGAATAGCCTAGTCTTTCAGATACGGAATGTGTCCGCTCTAGGATTACATCTTTTTCTTCGTTAGTGAGGTATGATGCGGAGAACCCAATCTTGTTCTCAATTTGGCGAGATACCTCGGCATATCTGATTTTTTGATTTTCGTTTTTAGGAACAAGCTCTCTCTTCTTCGCTCGTTCTTCAATCCAATCTGCATCCAGTGGTTCGACCCCGATCTTGTCAAACACGCTTGCGATCACATAATTATAATTTGACACTAGGCTCTCATATTTGATCGTTTCAACCTGGCCTTTTTCGGTTGCATCCAGAAGCGCACAATTATCAATCATCCATCGGTCGATACAGAGATCAATAGCGCCAAATCTTCTTTTCAGAGAGCCAATGTTGTCGAGTGGGTTTCTTGACAAACCTAGGATCACCGCCTGAGGACAGACCCGGAGAATATCCTCAATGGCATGAACATGCTTAGGAGTCTTTTCGATCAGTACATGTTTCCCGATATCAGAAACTAGATCAAGAGAATGTGAGAGCCAATCCGATGCTGCCGACCGTAAACGACTTGGCAAAAAAATGTTTGTCTCTTGACGGATGGTGTGAACATGAGGATGCAAACCTAGTCGATCTGCAAGGAGTGTCGTCCCGCTATGGCCGCAGCCGACAATGAACACGGGATGAGCACGATTTATTTTGATTTCTTTGTCTCGTGTCAGTAATTTGACAAGCGCATCTCGCATCTGGAATTTTAACCATCTTCCCAAAGTGACGTTGTGATTTACAGCCTGCTTATAGATGGGCATTCTGACGAATCCTACTTCTTAAGGTTAGGAAAATATAGAGGATAACGAGTATACGATGTGCCGAAGTAAGGGCAACATAGAGAATGAGTGTTTGAAAAGGATCGTGAGCAAAAAAGTAACTCATCGTGAAACTACTGATGGTTAACGCAGCGCGCTGAGCGTTCATGAGAAAATATCTTGACTCCATTCCGAGTACGGAGAATGTTCTTGAGATAGGATTGTTCAGCAATTGTGTCAGCATAAAGATCGAGAGAATCTGCGCAAACTCACCAGATTGGAGCCATGCTGCACCGAGAATGAATGCAAAGAGCGCTCCTCCCCCAAAAAAGATTATTAATGTTGGTACGAGCGAGAGCCATAACATGTTGCTCAATGTGCTTTTCATGGTAAGCAGAATACTTTTTGGTCTGCTCGGCCCCAATTTGGATATTTCAGCGTAATAAGCTTGCGAAGTTGTTTGGCCAAGCAGACTTACAGGAACTACAATGACACTGAACGCAAGCGCAAGTTGGCCAACCACTCCTTTATCGTACAACACCGCGAACGCGAGCATCGGCGCCTGCATCGAGAACACCATCAGGAACTGCGACGGCACGCGCCAGATCGGGAACCCCCGGTGTCGCCATGCCGCGGCGCGCATCCGTCTCACGCTGACATGGCGCCAGTTCGCGCGCATCTCGGCCTGAAAGCCGCTTATCAATCGGCCAACGCCCCCTGTCTGTGCGATCACCTGACCCACCAACAGCCCCAGCGGCTGCAGCGCGGCCAGGCCAAGGCCGATCTTCACCAGTGCGCCTGCTGCGCTCTGGGTCACATTGGTCTGTGCAATCACCTTGTAAGCGCGCCTGCGCGTGGCCCACATGGTCAGTAGTTCATAGGCAGCGGTCCCCAATACCCCCAGCGCAATCAGCCACCACCAGGGGGCAAGCACCTGCATCGAGACCAGCGCCAACAGGGGCGCGCCCCACAGCCAGAGTGTCAGCGCAAAAAACCCCGTCAGCCCCAGCATCAGCCCTGTAGACAGAACCAGCAGGTTCATCGCGATCCCGTCATGGCGCGGCAAGGGCAGCGCAAGTGCGTAGCGCAGCGTGACCAGCGGTGCGAGGATTGCCACAAGCGCGGTAAAAACCGCCAGCACGCCAAAGTCCTCGGGGCTGTAGAGCCGTGTCAGAACCGGGATCGACGCAATGCCGATGATCCGGCCAATGCCACTGCCCAGTGCCAGTGTCACCATCCCCCGGAACACCCCGCCCGAGGCCCCACCGAACAGACGCGCACTGATGCGGGTGCGCAGCGAGGAGCGATCTGGCATGTCAGCCACAGTGATACCCCTTGTACCAGTCAACGAAGCGCGCAACCCCGTCGGACAGCTCGGTTTGCGGGGCATAGCCGGTCAGTGCTCGCAAAAGGCTGGCATCGGCCCATGTTGCGGGCACATCACCGGGTTGCATGTCCATGTAGTTGCGGATCGCGGGTTTGCCGGTTGCGGCCTCGATCGCGTCGATGAAATCTTCCAGCCGCACTTTGGTTGAATTGCCGATGTTCACGACCCGCCACGGGGCGATGGGGGACAGGCTGTCCCCCTCAACTTCCGTACCCTGACCCGGTACTGCGTCGATCAGCCGCCGGATGGCGCGCACCAGATCGTCGACATAGGTGAAATCGCGCCACATCTGGCCGTGGTTATAAACGTCGATCGGCTGGCCTGAGAGGATCGCTTTCGTGAACTTGAACAGCGCCATATCCGGTCGCCCCCAAGGGCCATAGACCGTAAAAAACCGGAACATGGTGATGGGCAGGCCGTGAATGTGCGCCCAGGAATGCGCCATAGCCTCGTTGGCTTTCTTGGTGGCGGCGTAGAAGGACATCTGGGTGTCGGCCTTGTGGGGCTCGGCATAGGGCATTTCTGTGTTCGCGCCATAGACCGAACTGGTCGAGGCCATCAGTAAATGTGCAGGCCGCGCCGACAGCGCCGCTTCCATCAGGTTGAAGCTGCCGATGATATTGGCCTCAACATAAGCGCGGGGGTTTTCGATCGAATAGCGCACGCCCGCCTGCGCGGCCAGATGCACGATGATGTCAGGCTGCGCATTCTCGACGGCCTTGGACAATGTGTCGGCATCTTCCAGCATCGCCTCGGTCGCCGTGAAGCGCGCATGCTGGCGCAGCATGTCATGGCGCTGGTGTTTGAGCGTGACGTTGTAATAGTCGGTCATGCCGTCATAGCCTGCTACTTCCCAGCCTTCCTGCAACAGCAATTCAGCCAGATGGAAGCCGATAAAACCGGCAGTTCCCGTAATGAATGCGCGTTTCATTCGGCAGCATCTCTCATCGCAGCGGACAGATCAGAGATGCTGGCGCGGCCAACGCCTTCATATTCCACAAACCCTGCCGCCAACGCGTCTTCGCGGCTATAGATGTTGCGCAGATCAGCTATACGAGCGGTCACCATGGAGCCAGCCAAGCGCCTCAGATCCAATGCGCGGAACTGGTTCCATTCAGTCAGAACCAGCAGGCATTCCGCGCCTTCGGCTGCGGCATAAGGGTCTTCAACCCAGTCCACGCCGGGCAAGAGCACCTCACCCTCTCGCCTGCCATGGGGGTCAACCACGCGCACGTGCGCGCCACCTCCCACCAGCGCCGGTACGACAGTCAGCGAAGGGGCGTCGCGCATGTCATCCGTCTCGGGTTTGAATGTGACCCCCAGCACTGCAATCGTCTTGCCATTCACTGATCCGCCGCACAGGTCCATCACCTTATCGATCATGCGCCGCTTGGTCATGTCATTGACTGTGATCACGGTCTCCGTGATCCGCTGGGGCACACCATACTCCTGTCCGATCCGGGCAAGTGCGCTGGTATCTTTGGGGAAACAGGACCCGCCATAGCCGGGGCCTGCATGCAGGAACTTGTTGCCAATGCGCCCATCCAGCCCCATGCCCTTAGCCACGGATTTCACGTCCGCGCCGACCCGTTCGCACAGCGCAGCAATTTCATTGATGAAGCTGATCTTGGTCGCCAGAAAGGCATTGGCCGCATATTTAATCATCTCGGCCGATTCCAGATCGGTATAGACGATGGGGAATTCACGCAAGAAGAGAGGGCGATAGACTTCGCCCATGATTTGCTTTGCGCGCTCGGATTCAACCCCGACCACGACCCGGTCAGGTTTCATGAAGTCATCAATCGCAGCGCCTTCGCGCAAGAACTCCGGGTTTGATGCCACATCGAACTCTGCGTCCGCGCGCGTGGCTCGAATGACGTTGGCCACCTTGCGGTTGGTGCCCACAGGAACGGTC
Source organism: Roseinatronobacter alkalisoli (assembly GCF_028745735.1). Lineage (GTDB taxonomy): Bacteria > Pseudomonadota > Alphaproteobacteria > Rhodobacterales > Rhodobacteraceae > Roseinatronobacter > Roseinatronobacter alkalisoli. Next base: position 63,999 of record NZ_JAQZSM010000011.1, on the reverse strand, counting down.
GACTTAGTCACCACTACCGTATAGTCGGTTAGGGCATGGGCAATATCTGCTGCAGCGGCCATGACATAGGTCAGGTCAGCATGACCGTCTCCGCGGCGTGTCGGGGTTCCTACCGCGATGAACACTGCGTCGGCACCATCAACAGCAGTAGCCAGATCAGTCGTGAATGTCAGTCGGCCCGCTTCGACATTGCGCGCCATGACCGCATCCAGCCCCGGCTCGTAGATCGGCACCTCGCCGCGTTCCAGCATGGTGATCTTTTCGGGCATCTTGTCGACGCAGACCACATCATGGCCGAAATCGGAGAAACACACCCCAGAGACAAGGCCTACATAGCCTGTGCCGATCATTGCAATCTTCATTGTCTAAATTTCCTTTCGATTACCATATCCGCTCTCGCAACTTCCCCCGAAGACAGGATATACTGCACACTATTGAATAGAAGCAGTGCGTCGGATCTCGCCTCGGTTGCGGGCATAAACACGATGCCGTGTCCGACAAGGGGCAAGTCGACCTTGCAGTGCGGGGGTGGCGGGTTGGTATTCACCGGGCTCATCTACTGGCTCTTAACGTCGGACCTGATCGCCGCCAGCTCCTGATCGGAAAGATCACCGCGCACGTCTTCGATCTCGGCCTTCAGCGCTTCATATTCCGCCATCTTACGGACAAGAAACTTGCGCGTCATCGTTGCCTTCTCGACGATCCCTTGCGGGGTTAACTTGTAGGCGTACCGGCGCTTGTCCGCAGCAGAGGTAAAATTGCCTAACTTTAGAAGGCCTTTTTCTACCAGAGCGTTGAGCACATAGTGTATCCCTCCCGTACTTACGCCAACGGCCCTAGCTAGGTCGCGCTGCGTCAACTCGGGGTTTTCCTGAAGAAGGCGCAGAATGCGAAACTGCACATCTTCACGCAACTTGTCGCGTTGGGTTGTCATGACTTGGGGCTTTCTCGCAGGCTACCGCACAAGGACTGCCCATAGGGTGCCTTGGGAGTCTGATTTAGCAAAAAGAAGCATTACTAACATAATTGCTCAACTTTGAGCTATATACTGCATCTGCGTTGGCCTGCAACCAGCAAACTTGTTTGACTGTGAGGAAAAGACGGGGCTGTCCAAAATCGCTACAATTTAGCAAAACGCACGGATCGACATAGCTGCCGACGGAAACGACATCACCGGCAAGGTAATAGCTTGGGAATGGTCCCGCAACACCGGAATTCTGCACCTGCGAAATATCGCTGATACACAAAGGCGCCCACGCGGAGCGACAACAAAGCCGTTACCACGAGAATGCCTGTCCGACTGCTATTCTGCAGCAAACACCTGCGCTGAATGGCCTTCTAGAGTCGACATTCCAGAGGCTATGTTCAAGCGGATGGAACACGACAGCTTGAACGAATCGTCACAACGGAATCATACTACTCATGACGCCGAGCTTTCAGCAGCATGGGTAATGGTGACTTTCATTGGCGGATTGTCTGGACACTGGTAGCATCAACCGCCACACGCGTCTGCCCGCCCATAATGTCCATCAACACCCAGATACGACGATCTGGGGCAACTTGTTCTATAGTTGCCACGAAATTTGCAAATGGCCCCTTCGTCAGCGTCACCTGATCACCTGGTTTGAGCAGCTTGGGTGGCACGAGCCTGCCGTCACGGTTGCAGCGAAGCATTAATTGGTTGACCAGATCAAGCGGGACAGGAGTCGGCGCATTGCCAAAGCTCACAAGCCGTGTGATGCCGTAGGTAGAATTAACAGTGCGCCAGCTCCCATGTGACAAATCAAACTCCACGAAGACATAGCCGGGGAAAAGCGGGCTCTGTTGTGTGCGAAACTTTCCACGAGCGCGTTTGGTCTCCTCATGCAGCGGCAGGAAGGTCCTAAACCCTTGCCGCGCAAGATTGCGCTCGGCGATGCGATGGCTGTTGGGTTTGATCTGCGCCAAAAACCAGCAGGACCTACAATCGTGATGATTCATGCGTGCACGCCTTTGCTGTCCGTCAAGCAGAAGCCCAATTGGGTTCAGGCTTTGAAGTATCTTCGCGTGGAATATGCCGTTCTCGTGCGGAAAGACTCAATCATCAGCCGGACACGAGATTGTTGAAGTCTAGTTCTCGCTCGAACCTGACCAGCGTCAAGCACACCAATCGAATTATCAAACCCTGTCCCTCAAAAAGTGACCTGCTCTCCAACTCTTTTCCAAACCCGCGAAACCTGCCCCGCAGCTCACATCCTTGGGTATCGTCCGTGTCCACCCTATCTGAGATGCTGGGTATCACCATGTCGGGATGATTTCCAGTCAGCCGCACTCAGCAATCAATATAGTCAGGTCCGGTCGGCGCGTACACGCCGATCGGGTCGAGCCAGCCCGTCGTGATGCTTCGATCAAGATTATTGTCGGAATTATGCGAGAATTTGAAGGGCGTCGGATTGCGGCGGGTGTCAAAGATTGCCAGCTTCTTGTAAATAGCAATAGATCGTTGAAAATGATATAATTATCCTGTCGTTTCGCTATTGAAGGTGCTCGTGTATGAAGGCGTGCGGCATGCTGGCAAAGGCCCAATCTTCGAATAGAAGAACAGTCCAAAATCGTTGGCTGCTATAGAGAGTATTTCGCTTGGAGGTCGTCCTTTGCGCCCTCGATGACAGTAAGCTTGGGTAAAGTTACCACTCGCTTGCGATGGCTCGCAGTCCACATCAGGTCGTATATTGCTTCGCCATTGGGTCGATACGCGAGGGGTGCTTGCAGGAAAATCTTGCGAATTGTGGCGATGTCGAAGGAATGGCAGGCACGTTGCAACTGCTCCAACAACGCATTCAGTTCATCTTGGGGCAACGATACCTCTGTTGCCGACATAATGCGCGGATGATCGGTTCCCTGGGGCTTGTCGCCGATCAGCAGCTCTTCATATAGCTTCTCGCCCTTGTTTAACCCGACGATCTTGACTCCGATATCACCGCGCTCGGTTTCAGGCTGGTCGGTTTCTTCTATGATATAGGGTTTCAGACCATGCAGCCGGACCATGCTCTGGGCCAGATCAAGGATTTTCACCGGATCGCCCATGTCTAACACGAAAACATCTCCGCCCCTAGCCATGGCCCCCGCCTGAATGACAAGCTGCGAGGCCTCAGGGATAGTCATGAAATAGCGCGTGATATCTCGATGGGTCACCGTTACCGGCCCACCTGCCTCGATCTGCGCCCGGAAACGCGGGATCACCGAACCCGACGACCCCAGCACATTGCCAAAACGAACCATCGAAAAGGTTGTGCGAGTCTGGCTTTGTGCCAAACCCTGACAGACCAACTCGGCCATGCGCTTCGACGCCCCCATGAAATTCGTCGGGCGTACCGCCTTGTCCGTTGAAATCAGGATGAAATTCTCGACCCCCATCTCTGCGGCTGCTTCGGCGATGACTTTGGTCCCGAACACATTGTTGCGAATGCCTTCGACAACGTTCTCTTCGACCAGAACGACATGCTTGTAGGCCGCTGCGTGGTAAACAGTTTGTACTTGGAACGCGCGCAATATAGCGCGCACGCGTCCGGGATTCTGAACCGATCCCAACACCGCATCAATCGGAATGGACCGTTCCTCGCGGGCCAACGTTTCGCGCAATTCCATTGAAATTGCGTAGAGAGCGTATTCCGAAACCTCAAGCAAAACCAGCGCGGCTGGATTTTGCTTGAGAATCTGGCGACATAATTCGCTACCTATCGATCCACCGGCACCCGAGACCAGCACGACTTTGCCAGCGATGTTTTGACGCATCAATTCTGGGCGTGATGGTACGGGGTCGCGCCCAAGCAGGTCTTCTGGTGTAACCTGTTTCAGATCGCTGAACTTAGCTACGCCAGACACAATGTCCGTCATCCCCGGGATGGTCTTGATCTCGACACCCAAGGGCTCAAGCTGAGCTACAATCTCGCGCCGCCGCGCCCGGCTTGCGCTGGGAATAGCGAGCAAAATCGCCTTGATTTGCAAATTTTCGACGAGAAGCCCAGCCTGTTCGGGTGAAAAGACCCGCCTGCCCGCGACAAGGCTGCGCTGTAATTCCGGATCGTCATCGATGAAGGCGAGTGCTGTATACTCTCGTGTTTGATCGAGTGCATTCTGAAGCTGTCTGCCTGATTCGCCAGCACCGTAGATCGCAACCGGCTTCCGGGCATTTCCCGAAGACTGACGCAACGCAATACGCATCAGAAAGCGTACCCCCCCGACCACGAGGAACAACAAAATCGCGTAAATTCCAGGAACAGAGCGAGGGATGGGCGCCGATGACATCAGCGCAACCAGAAACAATATGACAGCGGAAAAAAACACACCTATCGCGATCGAACGCAGCGCTCGCCCTGTGATATAGCGAACGATTGAGCGATATAGCCCGAGTCTTGCGAATACGAAAATCGTCAGTGGTAGCACCGGCACAAGCACCAACCAGACCTGCGGATCGGACACAAACACAACGCTTTCCAGCCTTAGCATCATCGCGGTCGCGAAACAGAGCCCGATCAGGGCGCTGTCAGCAAATACCTGCAGCGCGCGCTTGAACGGTCGGTTTATCCTGATGAGGCGGTCAAGTATGAATGTCATCTTTCGATAGGCTCCAAAAACCAGTTCTTCAAATGGCCCTGCACATACGATGCACCCAACATATACTGAAACTTTCGGAAAAGCAGATACTCGTACTCTCCAGCACATTCAGTGCCAGCAAAGCCTGTGTCGCAAAATGCTGACACCATCTAAGCCACATTCAGGCGCTTTCCTAGGGCAATATAGTATTCTGGGCAAGGTGGGCTATTGATCGCCCAAAATTTCGGCGGCAATCCGCAAAAGAGGCAGGTAGGTTGGAAAGATCACAGAATTTTTCACGCAAATGCTGTGTTTTGGCCAGTTCGGCGTGAATTGTCTACAGGACTACCCAACGATTGCTTTGCGTCATCCAGCAACAATCCAAGCGTCGCTGACTGGGTCGTTCGCAGGGGATGGGAGAGCCGCCAAAGCCGATTTGATTGTATCCTAAAGTCGTCACCGATCGTTCCCATGGATTCCTGAACTTCTCAGTAATCCGTCAACCTGGTTATCTGTTCGTGGGAGCGTTTCGCCTCAAATGCTACTTGATGAACAAATGGTGCCTGCTGGTTTCAGTGCCACTGAAACTGTATGTTGGCAGCTTAGAAGGGCCGCAGCCCAGAGCGTGGCCGGCAGCAAAACGGTTGCCAATGCGGATCTGTCGCAGGTTTATATGCCCGCCACTTGCTGTCGCGGTCTGATCACGGGGAGGACATGTCAAAGAAATAGTGTTCTGCCCATACGGCTGTCTATCTGATTTGCAGTGGATACGCCTCTTCTGAGCAATCAGGTCGCGGGTTGGCCGACGCGATCGCGCGATTAATTCGGGTTATCTCAGCCGACCAGGGCATGCAGATAGCGGCCATAGGTACTCTTTCCGAAAAGGCGTGCGCGTGCGCGCAGTGTATCGGGCGAAATCCAGCCCTGATGAAAGGCAATTTCGTCAGGGCTGCCGATCTGCAAGCCCTGGCGTTCCTGTAGCGTGCGCACGAAGTTGCCGGCATCAAGCATGCTGTCATGGGTGCCGGTATCCAGCCATGCATAACCGCGCCCCATGGTTTCGACAGTCAGTGTCCCTTGTGCCAGATAGATTTCCAGCAGCGCGGTGATTTCCAGCTCTCCGCGCACCGAGGGGGTGATCTGCGCGGCCTTGGCGGGGGCAGTGCCATCCAGACAATAAAGTCCTGTCACGGCGTAATTCGATGGCGGGATTTCGGGTTTTTCAATGATCGACCGCACGCGGCCATCCGCGTCGAAATCCACCACCCCATAGCGTTCGGGATCGGCTACGCGGTAGCCAAAGACCGTGCCACCGGTTTCTTGCGCGCTGGCGCGCGCCAGCATTTCCGGCAGGCCATGGCCAAAGAAGATATTATCGCCCAGCACCATCAGCGAGGGTGCGCCTGCCAGAAAATCCCCGGCCAGCAGATAGGCCTGCGCCAGCCCCTCGGGGCGAGCCTGAATGATCCATGTGAAAGCCAGCCCCCATTGGCTGCCATCGCCCATCAGCCGCTGGAACTGCGCCTGATCTTCGGGTGTGGTGATGATGGCAATCTCGCGGATGCCCGACAGCATCAGCACCGAAAGCGGGTAATAGATCATCGGTTTGTCATAGACAGGCAGCAATTGCTTGGATGCGCCCATGGTAATCGGCCATAGCCGTGTGCCCGACCCTCCTGCCAGAATGATCCCTTTGCGCTGTTTCGTCATGATGTGCCTTTCAGGTCCTGCAGCACCTCTGTTAGCCCTTGCCGCCAGTCAGGCCGTGCCAGCCCGAAAGTGGACAGGGCGCTGCAATCCAGCTGGGAATTCAGCGGGCGCATGGCGGGGCCGGGATAGTCGCTGCTTGCGATATCTTCAATCCGGCAATCGAGTTCCGCCTGCGCCATGATCGCACGGGCAAATTCCGCCCAGCTTGTATCCGGGGCGCCGCTGAAATGATAAATGCCTGATTTTCCGGGGGCGTCCTGCAATGCTTGCGCGATGTGCAGGCAGGCTGACGCTATCGCGCGCGCCGGTGTCGGTCCGCCAATCTGGTCCGCCACCACGCGCAGCACATCGTGCTGCGCCCCCAGCCTGCGCATGGTCCGCACGAAATTGCTCCCATGGGCGGAAAACACCCAGGATGTACGCAGGATGGCATAGACCCCGCCTGCTGCGCGTACGCCCGTCTCACCGATCAGTTTCGTGCGCCCATAGGCATTGAGCGGCGCAGGCGGGTGGTCAGGCGCGAAAGGAGTATTGCCCGCGCCATCGAATACATAATCCGTCGAGATATGCACGAACGCCGACCCCAGGCCCGCGCAGGCGCGCGCCATGGCCGCAGGGGACGCGCCATTGATATAGGCGGCAAGCGCTTCCTGTTCCTCGGCCCGGTCCACGGCCGTATAGGCGGCGGCATTGATGACCGCGCGGGGCGCATGGGCATGGATGATCGCCGCGCAGGCTTCAGGATCCGAGAGATCGGCCTGACCGCGGTCCAGAAACACCGCATCAGGGGCCAGCCGCGCCAGCTCGCACGCCACCTGTCCGGTTTTCCCGAAGACAAGGATCATGCCTTCACCCCCAGGCGTTGGCCGACACCGGCGCGGTTCTGCAGGGGCCGCCACCAGCCTTCATTAGCCAGATACCAGTCCACTGTGCGCGCCAGCCCTTCCTCGACAGTTACCGACGGGCGCCAGCCCAGTTCGGTGCGGATGCGGGTGGGGTCAATCGCATAGCGCACATCATGGCCGGGGCGGTCAGTGACGAATGTGATCTGCTCTGCATAGCTGCCCTGCGCCAGGGGGCGTTTTTCATCCAGCAGGGCACATAGCGCGCGCACCAGTTCCAGATTGGAGCGCTCATTCTCGCCGCCGATATTGTAGTTGCGCCCGGTCTGGCCCTTTTCCAGCACCAGCAGCAGCGCATCGGCATGATCGTCCACATACAGCCAGTCGCGGATGTTGGACCCGTCGCCATAGATGGGCAGTGGCTTGCCCGCCAGCGCATTCAGGATGATGACCGGAATCAGCTTTTCAGGGAAATGGAAGGGGCCGTAATTATTGGAACAATTGGTCATGACTACCGGCAGGCCGTAAGTATGGTGCCAGGCCCGCACCAGATGGTCGCTGGCCGCCTTGCTGGCCGCATAGGGGCTGCGCGGATCATAGGGGGTGGTTTCAGTGAACAGCCCTGCCGGGCTAAGGCTGCCGAAGACCTCATCCGTGCTGATATGGTGAAAGCGGAAGCGTTTGGGTCGCCCTTCACCATCCCAGAAGCGGCGCGCAGCGTCCAGCATCTCATATGTGCCGGTCACATTGGTCGAAATGAAATCCCCCGGCCCGTCGATAGACCGGTCGACATGGGTTTCAGCGGCCAGATGCATGACCGCATCGGGGCGGTGGGTGGCAAAGATGCGCTCCAGTGCCGCACGGTCGCGGATATCGGCATGTTCAAACGCATAAAGCGGGTTGTCCGCCACTGATGCCACATTCTGCAGACAGGCCGCATAGCTCAGCGCATCCAGATTGACGACCGCGTGCCCGCGCGCCACTGCCAGACGCACCACGGCAGAACCGATGAACCCTGCCCCCCCTGTAACAAGCAGTTTCATGATCTAACCTTCAGCATGAAAAGGTGTTTCAAACTGCGCGAATGGCATGGCCTGCGCGTCCTTCTCTGACAGCACCGGCGCTTCCGTTCCCCAGTCAATGCCAAGACTGTTCCAGCGTACCGCCCCGTCACAGTCGGGCGCATAAATATCAGTGCATTTATACTGCACCTCGCAGTCATCCGTCAGGGTCAAAAAACCATGCAGAAATCCTTTGGGAACGTAAAGCTGCGTGCCAGTCGCTGCCGATAATTCCACACTGACCCATTGCCCGTATGTGGCGGACCCCTTACGCGCATCCACTGCGACATCCAGCACGGCCCCGCGCGAGCAACGCACCAACTTGTCCTGTGCATGCGGCGGGCGCTGGAAATGCAGGCCGCGCAAGGTGTGGCGCGGGGCGGAAAAGCTGTGATTGTCTTGCACGAATTCCGGCCAGTCCAGTCCGGATGCCCGCAGCCTCGTCCGGTTCCATGTTTCGCAGAACCAGCCGCGCGCATCGCCAAATCGGCGCGGGGTGACTAGCACAGGGCCGGGAATATCGAAGGAACTGATCTCCATGGAAATACCTTTGTTTTGCATTTGCTAGACCAATTTTCGAGCAAGGGGAAACAGCTTTTTGCCCATGCGGTTTTTTGAAGGCGCATCCTTGTGAAGGATGTAGCACGGGTTTAGCCAAGATGGTGGTTTACAATACGACCGCAACCCAGCTTCCTATGTTCGGGGCGTTGGAATGCGGATGCCAGTTCTTAACGAACATGTCAGACATGCCCCCGCAATTAATACGGCTCCCATTCTTGTGCAGACGCACTCTGAATACGCAGGAAATTTACATCGTTAATGCTGTCATGCTCGCGCACGGATTATCCCTGATCCATCCAGTAAACACCACACCGGGCTTCGACGGTGAGCGCATAAGAATCCTACCACAAGGGCACTCATCTGCTTTTGGATCTGCGGTTGAAAGGGGTGGCAGGCCAGCGCGCAGAGGGCCGGAGTGGGCACAAGCAGAATCGGGCGCGGAGGCCAAACAGAATGTCGTCATCAGCGAGTGTCAGTAGTTAATCGGGCAGGTGGTTTTTGTGGCCCACGTCGCCCAGGAACGGGCCGTGCCTGGGCTGCCGGTGCGATGCATCCTTGGGATGATCTTTCTGCATGGTTGACAACCTATTGTTGACAACCTATTCGCGTTTCTTTCTTTCTTTCTTTCTTTCTGTGGTACGATTTAGGAGTAATAAGTAATGACAGTGAATTATGATGTGATCGTTGTTGGTGCAGGTGCAGCTGGCCTTATGACCGCACAAAGGCTGAGCCAGATCGGGCTTTCGGTTGTAGTGATCGAACAAAAGCCGCGTCTGGCATCGGGGCCCTCCACACGAAATGAAGGGTGGCTGCATCGCGGCACGTATCATGCTGTTTCGATCCGGGATCGCGCCAACGCTCTGCAAGTCGCCCGGCGCTGCATTTATGGACACAAACAACTGAAGGCGTTCGTCCCAGAGGCGATTGAGGATACGGACAAGAGATCCATCGCCATACTCAGGGATGGTGATCGTCTCGAAGATGTTATCAGCCGTTGGGAAGACGCCAACGTAAGTTTCAGACAAATCTCGCCGCTGGCCGCTGCGTCGCGTGTCCCAGCGGCTGATTTTTCCCGTGCTGCTGCCCTGTTCGAGGTCAACGACGTCTCGATCAATACCCGTCTGCTTTACCGAAAGCTCCTCGGGACGGCACGGGTCAGCGGCTGCACTTTCCTCGTGGCCCACCGCATCATCAGGTGTGAAGGACTGACTCTCGAACTAGAGGACCCCAATGGTGGACATCTGCGTGTCAGCGGCCAGCGCATCGTTTATACGACAGGAGCGGAAACCGGATATCTCTTTACCGCTCTGCATAAGGTCGAAATCCCAGTGCGCTATTGGAAAAGCCATCTGGTCGTAACCAAACGGCTCGCACCCATGGGAGTTTTCTACCTCGATGCGCACGAAGCGGCGATGATGCACCATGGAGAGGTATCGGTTATCGGATTCAACGAAGACGCCGTCCTCTGTGATGTTCGGGGCTACAACGTCATCCCCGATAGGGCGAAGAACCTGCGGCAGGGAATCCGCAAAATTTTCCCAAGTTGGCACGATCCTGACGCGATGGATATTGCCTGCGTCAAAGTTGATCTCGTCGATCAGGAAGACGCTGCCCGCTCGCTTAATGTCGCGATCCGTGAGCCGATCCCGGGCCATATTGTTGCCCTGCCAGGAAAGCTGACTGAAACCCCGTATTTGACCGATGCCATAGTCGCCAAGATCCACGATGCCATCGATGATGATTTGATCTCAGCTCGGCCATGCGACAGATATGCGGCTGCTTCGGCCATGAGAGAGATCGCATGACCATGGATATTACTACGCTAAACAAGGTCCGGGAAGCGGCTGGATTGCTATCGATAGAAGATGTCATTGCGCTGTCGTCTCGCAACACGATCTTCGATCCGTTCTCTGTGCTGATTGCCCATGGTATCGAGATTGGAGTGGGCAACGTCATTTACCCGGTTGTCTCCCTCCTTCGTGAGGGGGCGGCAAGGTTGGAGATCGGCGATGGCAACGTCTTTCATCCCGGCACAGTGATCGCAGCGACTAGCGGCGACATCCTAGTCGCTGATAAAAACCAGTTCGGAGAGGGGGGCTTCACCGCCAAAGCCAATCGGAGTGGTGCCCGTATCACAATCGGTTCCCACGGTCGATATCTCGGCGGAGCTGCAGTTTACGGGACGAGCAAACTCGAAGACGGCTCACAGATCCTCGGGGCGATCTTGGTCGACAGTAGCCATCTTGAGGGTGGCGCAGCGTTCAATACCGCAGATCCGGATTTGCGCGGCGGTGTCCTCAAGGGGCAAGGCACAGCGCGGGACCTGATCGTACCGCAGGGATATGTCATCTCTGCTCAGGGAAGCTTCGATGCAGCGGCTATGAAATCGCAGACCTTCTATCACCCTACCGCAAAATGAGGCCGAACGTGGAATTAGGGCTCGGGCTGCTCTCAATCGGGCGCAATTGGGGTGTGCACAACTCACAGCCTCCCCTGCAGCACGTAGCAATGCAATTGCTGCAGGACGCCCATACACTAGGCATACGATGCTTTGATACCGCCCCGGCCTATGGGGACAGTGAACGGCTCCTTGGGCAGTTTTTGGCGAATCTGACGATTGAGGAACGTGCCCAACTCGTCATCAGCACCAAGATGGGTGAATTTTGGGCTGGTGAGGGAAATTCGACACGCGTTTGCCACGATGCCGATGAGCTTTGTCGCAGTATTGATCAAAGCTTGAGGCTCCTCGGGAGGATAGACATCCTTCAGATACACAAGGCAAGCGCCGAAACCCTAAGATCGCCTGGCATCGTCACAGCGATCACTCATGCGCGCAATAACGGCATCACGTCCTTTGGAGCGTCTGTTTCCGATATCCCTTCAGCTCGTCTTGCTATGGAGATTGGCCTGTTCGACTGGCTTCAGTTTCCCTTCAGTGCTACAAATTCCCAATTCTCTGAAATTTTTGAGGAACTTGCAGATGCGAGTATCCGGGCATTGATCAATCGCCCGCTTGCCATGGGACAACTGGCCGCCGGTTCCCAGATCACGGCAGCTTTTTCCTTCATCCTTTCCTCTAACCTACCAGCTGGTAGCGTAATTTTGACGGGGACCGGATCACCGTTGCATTTGCGTGAAAATTTCAAGGCCTTTGCGGGCGCAAGACGATGAGCTGGGTCGGTTTCGGGTTGCTGGCCGGGGTCATCCTTGGCCTCTATGACTATTGGACCAAGAAGGCCATGTCTCGAAACATGGTAATGACCGTCGTTTTCTGGTCGGCGCTGTTTGGGGCATTGGCCTGGCTAGTCGCCTTCTTGCCGATTGCGACAGGGACCGGGTTTCATGTTCGGGTTTCGGAAACCAACGCGAAAGAACAACTGCTGATTCTCATCAAGGGGGTCATGATGACGGGCAGCTGGGTCTTTGCCTATTACGCGGTCCGTGAATTGCCGATGTCGTTTTCGGGGGCGATGCGCGCCTCAGGCCCACTTTGGACGATGCTCGGCGGCATCATCGTTTTTCAGGAATTTTTGAGCCCCGTTCAGTTCTTTGTCGTCATCGTCGCTGTGCTGGCTTACTTTCTGCTGTCGCAGATCGGGAAAACTGAGGGAATCCGACTGATGCGCTCGGTGCCGGTGCTGATGATGCTATTGGCAACGATCCTATCGGCCATGACAACTGTCTATGACAAGTTCATCGTCCACGATATCGGCATATCAGCAACGACTGTGCAGGCATGGTCAGCCATTCACCGCTTCCTCCTCGCGGGGCTACTTCTCGCCTGGGTGTGCAGAAAAAACCCGACGGCATGGAAACCAACCTGGTCAATTTGGATCCCGCTGGTTGGTCTATCTTGGGTCGCCGCCGAATGGGTGTATTTCCTAGCAATCAACGATCCTTCGGCGAGCGTTACCTATCTGTCTGTCTTTCGCCGGGCGAGCCTAATCGTAGGTTTCATGTTGTCCGTCATGCTGATCGGAGAACGAAACGTACGGCCGAAATCTGTCGTTGTTGGCATTCTCTTTCTCTCGACCGCAATCTTGGCTTTTCAAGCTTAGCTCATCAGGTTTGCACGGAAGCATAGCCTGCGTTTTTTGAGGTAGTTGGCGCATTCGTCGGGGGTGAAGCGGTTTAGGATCGTTCCGTCGGTGCGCCAAAGCATATCTCTCGACCGAGGTGCCGCGTTGCGTATCCAGTGTTTGAGCTTGGCGAATGCCTGTTCGATGGAGTTCAGATCGGGGCTGTATGGGGGCAAGAACAGGAGGTGCCCACCATCAGATCGGATGGCCTGCCGCACAGCCTAGCTCTTGTGACTTCCCAGATTGTCCATCACGACCACATCGTCAGGGCGCAGAGCCGGAACCAGAACCCGTTCGACATAGGTCCGGAAGATGTCCCCATTCACGGGGCCATCGAACACCCAAGGCGCATCGATGCAGTCATGGCGGAGGGCGGCAATGAAGGTGGAGGTTTCCAGTGCCCAAAAGGCGCGGCGCCGGGCAGGCATTCGCCTTTGGGCGCCCAGCCCCGCAGCGGTGCCATGTTTGTCTTCACCCAGGTCTCGTCGATGAAGACCAGTCGTGTCGGATCAATACGCCCCTGATGGTGCTTCCACCTGTCGCGGCGACGCTTAACATCCGGGCGTTCGCGCTCATCGGCGACCAACGTCTTTTTTGAAACTGAACCCGCAGCCGCGCAGGAACCACCAGACGGTGTCATGGGTCACGTCGACCCCACGCTGGGCCAGCAGCTCTTGCAGCATCGCCAGGGTGATATGCGGACAGGCGCGCACCTGATCCAGCAGCCAGTCCCGGTGCGGTTCAAGAATGGGCCGCCGATAGCCGCCCATCTGTGCCCGGCTCACCGAGCCGGTCTGCGTCGCGCGCTGAGCCCACTTCACTGCGCTCGACGGCGCAATTCCGAACCGTGCCGCAACGCTACGGCAGCTCGCCCCGGATTGCATCGCCTCGACAACGCGCTCCCGAAGATCGTCTGAGCATGGTTTCGTCATCCATGCTGGCCCCCTTCACCGGTAGAGGTTCTGAAGCATACCGCGACCAAAATCGGAATCCCCTTTCGATTATGACAAAGACAGAGCCGCTCTAGAAGGATTGCAATTGGTGGACGCCAGCAGATCACGCACACGCCGGGGCGACCTGCCCCCCTACCCCCGCGCTTGACTACGTCACTCTGCCCTACACGCCGCAATAGGTATCATTCTGACCTAGGAAATCGATCGGGTGGAGAGCAAAAATGCGGATGCTCCATCGTATTCACCCTGAAAATGACCCAGACGAAAAATCGCTTGTCGGCGAGGGTCGATCACAATACTTGCGGCCATGTAATACGTCAATTTCCAGCTCCGACTTGCCCCGCAATCGTAAAGCTCCGCGCCCCAGTGGCGTTCGTGGTTTCATTAACACCAGCGTAAACTTATCCACTGGGTCAGTCAGACGAACCCGTCGGATTTTGGGTGTCGAAATTTCAGATGCGGTGTTTCGGCCCTGCATGATCGTGGTTTCGGAATCACCATAGCCTCAACTGATTATATTTATCTTTTTAAAAATAATGGCTTGGAAGGGCATCGGCAGGTTGTAGTTACTCTTTTATAGCCAAGTATAACCTGGCATGCGCGACACAAAACTTAGCGAGAAAAGCAGAACCTGAGTCAGGAAGAACGTACGGCTTTGAAATTTAAAAGAAAATATGGCTCGGCATGAGAACGTATCCATGTGCGCAAAATGTACGCACACGGACGGAATATGCGCACATGAAAAGGCCCATCACTCGTGTAAGTCCGCCCCCACCCATTCAACATCGCGCCGGAGCGCGTGTTGACCTATCTGGGTTGGGACAACGATTGAGGATTTTGTCGCATCGCGACACGATTCAGTGATGATCCGCATGGCGCTGACAACACTTGGGCTGGATGCACAGGGATAGAAGACATCGCGCATGTTTTTTGGCTTGGGAAATCACCCGCTAACTGATGCTGGCACCAAGCGCCCATTTCTGCCGCCTGCTGAAAACCAACCCGACCTTGCGGGACGGTTGGCCGCAGCTGGCTTGACCACGTGATTGGCCATCGTGGAAGAGGGATGCAGCACTAGCTCGCTTGGCTCGATACATTCTGACATAACGCGAAGGCTGCGGGTCGAAATGCCGAAAAACAGTCACACTCTGCCAGAAATTCTTCGGCATGTGCAAAAGGCTGTTCCAGATGTCTTGACCCTCGCCGTGCGGTCATCGCAACGACCGGCTCGGGCAAGACCGGTGCCGCTGCCGCACAACAGGGTTATGACATGCGACCAGCGCTGCCAGATATACAGTGCGCAATGCCACCATCAGTGCGTCAAGCAGAACCCCAAAGGCCCTGCCAATGCCAGAATTTGAACCCGCCTTCGCATCATAGATACCTCACAGCCAGAAATCCGCCCAGAAGAAGCGCCATAAACAAGGTGAACATAAGCCCCAGACGACGCTCTATGAAATCACGGATCGGTGCGCCAAATCTCCACAGCAGGGCGGCGACAATGAAGAAGCGCAATGCCCGCGCAATCACCGATGCAACAATGAACACCGGCAGCGACAACCCGGTCGCCCCCGACAGAATGGTAATGACCTTATAGGGAAAAGGCGTCACCCCCGCGATCAGCACCGCCCAGGCCCCCCATTCGTTATACCGCGCCTGAAACTGCTCGAAATAGGCATCCTTGCCATAAAATTCCAACACCGGTCGCCCCAATGTCTCGAATGCACCATAGCCGATGAAATATCCCGCCATCCCGCCAGCCACAGACGCGACTGTGGCCACGCCCGCAATCACAAACGCCCGCGACGGACGCGCCACGATCATTGCAATCATCAGCACATCCGGCGGAATCGGAAAGATCGAGCTTTCAATGAACGCCACGATCGCCAAAGCCCATAGCGCATGCGGATGGCGCGCAAGTGACAAGGTCCAGTCATACAGAGATTTCAGCACTTGCCTGCTCGCTCTTTCATTTTGGGAAAAGTATCCGGCCTTATTCCGGCCTTGTGTAGCAACCACACCACGAAAACGAAATTCCTTTCCGTACTGAATTGGTACGTTGCACCCATGCTGGACAAGACCATCAGCGACACCTTACTGGCTCTACGACGGCCACCGGTTAGAACGACCCCATATCCGGCACACGGCTCCCAGCACAATATTGCCGAATACTAACTCAGCGTTCTCGCGTCTCAATGTCACGACTAACGCCTCCCTGACCACACGCCGTCCGGAACCGCGCATGAACCATCGGCGTTTCGCGACAAAAGACTTGTGTATCAAGCACAAGTACCTCTATTCACAATTAAGTAGAATGCCCAACTTAGTTTGCTCCGTGAATCGCACGCATCAGGAGAGATGTGGCACGTGGTGCTCCTGTCGACTTCGTTTTGTCCAATCCGCGAAAAATTCGCACCTTATCGTTCAGAATATCCAATGTGCGCTTAAGGGCGTCGCAATATTCGATCAACAAACCAATCGACTCATAGAATTCCGCGCCCGGCACCGCAGCTGACCCCTGCATCCGGACAACCCAAGTGGCGCCGTCAACTTGCATACCAGAGTCAGGCTCCGAACGGCAGCAACTTACCCTACTTCACGTGCAGGGTAACGATCTGCAATACATCGACAACCATAGGATCGGTTTAGAGATCAACGACAAGCTGACCGCATCGCAGGAGGCAGCATCTCAGACTAAATTATGTCATGCCAACAGCGTTTTAGAAGCTTCTGAAGCGCGACAGGGGCAAGCCATTCCTAGCCACCTCTTGAGTATAGGCGGCAATGGCGTGGTTGTTTTCCTCGCGCCATAGACGATTGTGCTCAAGTTTAGCAGCTCTGATAAAAGCAGCTTCCGCAAGGCGTGACATGTTCAGTCCAAGTGCACGTGCGGTTTCTGCTACATCTGCGTCCAGCGTCAGATTCACTTTGCCGCGGCCCATCGAAGCCCCCCCAAAAAATGTGTGGAACAAGAGCATGTATGGCATTCTTCTGTCGATCAAGACAGGAAAAACAGCATCGCCCGTAGTTGCGCATAGCGGTTGTGTGGTATGGAGTGGGCGTCAACGACAAAGCTTTCTTTGATGGTCGCAGCCAGGCTGATCTTGGCGTCAGGATCATCGCGCACGCGAGCCATCTTCTACCTTCTACAAAGTGCTATCAAGGTCAGACTCATGTAGGGGTATATCTTATTCTTGTCCTTTGACTGCTGCTTCAATAGCCGCCCGGGCAGCATCGATCCGTCGCAGATGTCCACGCGGGGCAAGACCAGTATAACTCACGCGCAGCTCAACGCATGTTTCTTGGGTCAGAGGCCACACGCGTTCAGAGAGGATCGCATAGACAATGGCCTTGTTATGAAGGTGACCTCGGCAATCGCGGTGGGCACCGTAAAGCCGACATGGAACTCGGGAACCGGCAGAAGCTTGGCATGTTCCAACAAAACCGGAATGGTCCGGAATCCGTGCCGCTCTCAAGCAACTGGGTTGTGAAGCTGTGACACGGTGTATCGACGCTGTGACCGTATGGACAGGCATGATGCCTTGGCTGCGGATCGGCAGGCAGTGTTGCAGGCCACAGGTTGCGCAGGTTCATGGTCTTCGATCATACGACGACGCAGCGGTTCCACTGCTGCCGTGATATCAGTCATGGGATTATCTCCTGATTGAGGATTGGTCTAGCAACCAGACCTGTGCATCGTGTAGTTGTCGCGGCAGATATCAACAGCCTCCCGCGTCAGCGGGTAAGTTCAATCCTGATCGTCAACAGCCCTTGGTTGTCAGTGCAAACGGCCCGAATATACTTGCTTCAAGTGAACACCAATTCCATGCACAATGCTAAACACTTGATCAGTAGGCAGGATCAGGCAATCTTATCGTCAAATGGTCGGTCGTATGGAGAATGAAAGGACAGAAGCGTCTGCTCGCCCACAATGCAACCACCACCTCAAGGCGACCAAACGCCTTATGTGTCTCAAACCTGCTAGTTTCAACAATAACTGATCGGCGTTCTCCCAAACAAGAGGGTTGCTTCGTGAAACACAGCTTTGATGTTCTTGTACTGGGCTCTGGCCCTGCAGGTAGTGCAGCGGCGATCACGGCGGCACGGTCAGGGCTTTCGGTTGCCCTTATAGACAAGTCAGCTTTTCCACGCGAGAAGCTGTGCGGTGGCGGTATCACTGGGCGCTCCGCGCGTTACATGGCGGAAATCTTTGAACTTTGTCCCGATCGGAACCTTTTCTTGGGATCAACCAGGTTTCGTTTGGCTTTTGAAGGGAGCACCATTGGCGAAATGGCCGACGCGCCTGTGCTTCAAATGACTATGCGGCGCGAATTTGACGCAGAACTGCATCGCCGCGCAGTGGCCGCAGGCGCACAGGTTTTTGCGCCTGTGAAGGTCAGCACAATTAACACTGAGACGCCCAGCCTAACGCTAGCCGATGGCCGCATCCTGTCGTCGCGGATTCTGATCGGTGCGGATGGTGCCAACAGTGCTGTGGCACGTTCACTCTACGGACGCGCCTTCGATCCAGCCGAGATCGGCTTCGGATTGGAGGTCGAACTCGACCGCTCCCTGACCGATGATAATACGGTCGAGATTGATTTGGGTGCAGCGCCGTGGGGTTATGGTTGGAAGTTTCCCAAGAATGACTCGATCACCCTAGGTGTTGGCGGTTTGCACGCGAAGAACCCGGACATGCAGGCCTACTTTCGCAAGTATCTTGCGCTGCATGCGCCGCATCTGAGGGATAAAAGCCGGATCCGCTGCAAGGGCGCCTTCCTGCCCTTCGGCGCTTATCGCAAGGTACCAGGCCGCGGTCCTGTGCTGCTAGTAGGCGATGCCGCTGGGCTTGTCGATCCCATCACTGGCGAAGGAATAGCGTGGGCGATGAGATCAGGACAATTCGCGGGAGAAGTCGCGGTCAGGACGTTGCAAACCAACACGCGCCCTATGGATGCTTATATGGAGCGGCTGCGCTACATTCACCGCGAAATTGCCGTCGCCCGGCGCATTCGTATGCTGATATATGCAACGCCAGTGCGCCGTTATTTCCCGCGTACCGTAGAACGCAACCCTTCCATGACGCGCAGCTATTTGCGGCTACTGTCGGGAGAAGTTGATTATCATGATCTAGGGCACAAGGTATTGTGGCGTATTGCGCGGCAACTCGGTGTCGCCGCGCTGGGTCGATAGGGTGCGTGAACCGCCACGCAACGCTACTCACAGAACTCTTGATGCGGTTATCGGTCGATCGCGCAACGTTTCAGCTCAGGAACAGTTCAAGCATGTTCTCCGGCCAGCCAGACGTGCGGTATCAGCCCATCGACAACGCCTCGGCCCGACCTTAGCACTGACACGTCGCCGCCTGCGATCTGCCTTGAACCGCGCAGATCTGCATCCTGGCCTCGCAGCACTGGAGGACATACCTTCATCCAGAGCAGCGATAAATCGCGGACGCAAATCTGAAGAAAACGGTTTGCCGATACATACCAACTTCCTTCACGGCAGTCAGTCTGAATCAGAAATCAAGCCAGACGGAAATTCTCAAAAGTCAACTCGTGCGCAGTCTACTCTAGAATGCCCGGCTCAGTGACAGCGACGCCCGAGTGTTGCGCCAGGTATGCAGCGGACTGTTTGATCGTTGCCGGGTAGTTGAAATCTCGATGGCGGGGCTGTAGGTGCCAAGTGTCAGATCCCGGTGCATGGCACGCAACCTAAGCCCGACTTGGTTGTCGCTACGTATAATGCCCAACACAGGGTCGCCGCCATCGCGACGATGGGTCTGTGTATAGGCATCGATTCCCAGAATCGGTCCACCCGCAAAGCTCTGCTGTGCCCCCAGACCGACCCGCAGGCTGCGCCCGGCCTCATGGGCAGCCCGCGCCTTGATACGTGACACGGATACGGTGGCGGTAAGCACCAGATCAGGGCGAAGTACATGGCGTAGATCGGCAGATGCCGACAATTGAGGGCCATCCAGCGCCGGATGATTGGCAAAACGCCAGTTCACCCCATCCATGCGCAGCCGCAGGACCGAGGCGCGCCCCAGCCGTTGTGACCAACTCATATGCAGACCCATACCCTGCCCGAAACTACGACCACCAAGAGAGCGCCGCGCCAGCGACCCGGTAATCTGCCAATCATGCCCCCCCGTTGTCTGACCTTGCAGGCCCAGATCGCCGCGCAGTGTGATGTCCCGCAGCGCGCGGTTTCCGTAAAGCCGTGCAGCGACACTTGCCCCAAGCCGCACCCGCAGACCGGCAGAAATTTGTGGCATCAGCGCTCCACCTGCGCTGATATGCAGCCCAGTCGCGCGCTGCGCACGTGCATTAGGGTTCAGACGAAATGGCACATCGCCGATCCAGATCGTATCAGTGTCGGTGCGTTGGGCCGGATTTGTCTCCGGGACAATCGCAAAGCTTAGCCAGCCCTCGCGATCGCGCCGGGGCTCGATCCGTGCGAGAAGCGCGTCCAGTTGGATGCGCTCTGCCACAGCGAGAGGGGTACCGCGCGCCTGCAACAAATGATAGCGCGCCCGGTCCGGCGCACCTGATAGCAGCAGCGCCATTGCCAGTCGGATGCGAGCCTCTGGGTCGGCTGGGTCGGCGGATACCTGACCGCTCAGCATGGCAAGGCTGTGCTGCGCTGACTCGGATGAGGACTGCGCTGTCAAAACAGACGGACATAAACAGTAGAACACCGCCAGACACGCGGCAGCGGCAGCGCGCCGTATCACACGAAGGTCGTTCCGGGTATAGCTCATCCTCCTTGGCAGCCCCACGCAGGTCACTGCCGCTCAATGTACCAGGTGCCGCCTACCGTGTAATCCGACAGCCCGCCGGGACGCCACCATCCACCAACCGCAGGGCCAGAAGCTGCCTGCCCACCTGCCCCGACGAACGCACCGCCCAGCATCAGGTTCGCATTGCCAGTAGTACCGTCAAGTGTCAGTTCACCACCAAAGTTTGACGCGATTACGCCCGTTGTCACTGTCGTTCCGGCAATAGCCATCTGGTTGATCGACATGGTGCTAGGCGCAGCGGCAGCTGCCGTCGTCAGTTCCCCCTCATAGGTCACATCCTCAGTTCCGACCGTGCCCCGGATATTGTGGATACGCCCTGACACGCTTTGTGACGCCGGATCAGCAAAGGCCTGCCCGAAATTGAGCTGCATTTCAATATCCCCCAACAACGTGCCGATCGGGGTGCTGCCCTCATTAAGGACGGTCTTGACCGAACCTGCGTAATCGGCACTCCCGGTTGTCGGCATGTCAGTTGTCGGTATCATGCCCGAGATCTGATCAAAGCGGGCATCATGCTGCGTAACTGTCCCAGCTCCGCCGCCCCCGCCACCTCCTCCTCCTGCGCCCCCGCCGCCGCCAAGGCAGCCAGCCAGCGCAACGCTTGCTGTGATCATTACTCCTGTGCGTCGCAATGTATACCGTTTGATCATATTGCCTCCAATTGTCTTAAATATGCAAAGGCAACGCGCACCGGTGATGCTCCGAACCTTGTGGCACACAGATTAGCGGCGCGTCATTGTCCGTCACCCCCCCGAACAGGGGGGGCGGATGCAGGGATACCGGATTGATAAAATGGGCGGGCGCGATAAGATGGCCGTCGTATCACTGCCCCACGCTTGTCTAACCTGCCCTGTCCGAACTGGGTGTCATCCAAGTGAAAATCCGCATTCCGCCGGTCATCCAAATCTACATCCTGGGGACGATCAGCCTGCTTCTGGCAGTGCTTTCACTGGGCATTGCGCTGGATCAGGCCTATCTTGGCCTGCGACTGACGCCCGAGGCCCGCAGTACGGCCCCGGCGCGCATTGACGGTATGAGGATCGACGCAGTTTTCCCTGGCAGCCCTGTGGCCGGTCTGCCCGGCACAGGTATCCCGACGTTGCTCTCCTCGCTCGCGGCCCTTGCTGATAGCGATGGCAAGGTATTGTCCATCACCCCCGAAGATCTGATCGAAGAACCCGATGCGATGGACAGCTATGCGACCATGGACGCTTTTTTCGCCCGCCAGGATGAGATTTCGAAGATGTTGCGCAATGACGCGGTGACGCTGGAGGTCCAATTCCTGGACGAGAGCCGCTTCTTCACGATCCAACCTGCGCGCCAGCGCCCAATCCGCAGTCTGCCCTTCGCCTTCTGGCTGCAGATCACAGTGGGGCTGGGCGGCGTCTGGATCGGGGTCTGGATATGGGCCTTGCGGCGCGGTGACTGGGCAACGCGCTGCCTCGCGTTCAGCGGGGCAGGACTGATGGTTTCGGCCTTTCCGGCTGCCATCTACTCGACCCGTGAACTAGCCCTTCCCGCCGACCTCTTTCGAGCGCTTTCTTCCCTGAACCATCTGGGAGCTTTCGCCTTTGGCGTGGGCATGATCGGGCTGTTCATGGTATATCCGCGCCGCTTGTTCCAGCCGCGTTGGCTGGTGTTCCCCGCACTCGTGCTTGGCACATGGTTCGTGCTCGCACATCTGGGAATGATGGAGAGTCCAGTCATCGGCATTCATATGGGGGTCATTCTGGCCCTGCTGGCCATTGTGATCCTTGTGGGCCTTCAGTTCCGGGCTACACGCGGCGACCCACGCGACCGTGCGGCACTCAGTTGGCTGGGGCTGGCTGTGCTGGTTGGGTCGGGCGCGTTTGTGATAACCGTCATCGCCCCGCACCTTCTGGGGATCGACGCCTTCCTATCGCAAGGTGTGGCGTTCGTTTTCTTTCTATTGGTTTATGTCGGTGTTGCACTGGGTGTGGCGCGTTTTCAATTGTTCCAGTTAGAAAACTGGGCCTTTCGTATTTTGTTCTATGTGGTGGGCGTGGTGCTACTCCTGAGTATTGATGCGCTGCTGATTTTGACCATTGTGGACGAGCGCGTACCAGCTTTCGCGCTGTCGCTGCTTATCGTTGCGCTTGTATGGTTGCCCCTGCGCGACACACTCGCGCGACTGATCCTGCGCCGCCGCGAGCCAGCACGTGCTGACCGGTTTCGCAAGATCATGGATGTGGCCCTGACCCCGCCGGAACGCGATCAACAAAACCGTTGGCAAGTATTACTGGCCGACATGTTCAACCCGCTCAGTCTTGTACACGGAGTTGATGCAGGCGCCCCTCACCTGCGCGAGGATGGTCTGATTCTTGCACTGCCCCGAGTCCACACACTGCCTCCTCTTGAACTCCGATTCGCTGACGGCGGACGTCGACTGTTCTCAGCACGCGATCTGGAACTTGCCACAGAGATGACTGCGATGCTGGCTCAGGCACTCGAAAGTCGTGCCGCCTATGAAAAAGGCGTGTCCGAGGAGCGGACGCGCATCGCACGCGATATTCACGACAATATCGGCGTGCAACTCATGGCAGCGCTGCACAGCCCGGAACGAACGCGCAAGGATATCATGATCCGCGAAACCCTGACCGACCTGCGCGACATCATCAACAATGCGTCCAATCCGGACATGTCCTTCGACGAGATGCTCGCAGACCTACGCGCCCAGATCGCCGAACAGCTTTTCATTGCCGGAGTGACAATGAAGTGGTGGGCCGAAAACGCGCAGGCCCTCGCGCTGCCGCTGCAATCGGCGCACATGCTGCGCTCGATTATCCGAGAGGCCGTGCAGAACGCTTTGAAACACGCCTCGCCAGGCCGTATGGATATCTCTGTCCGCTTCACGAGAGGACGCATTCTGGTCAGCGTATCTGACGATGGCAATGGGTTTGAACCAGCACGTGTCCAGCATGGAAACGGCCTGGCAAACCTCAGGGACCGGATCGACGCCGTGCGCGGCGTGGTCAGAATTGAAAGCAGTCCCAAAGGCACGCGCATCACTGCAGAAATTCCGTTGAGCAAAAGTATGAAAGAAGACACATGAGGCAGATGCTGATTGTAGAGGACCTGAGCGAAACACGTCACTGGCTAGGCGAGATCGTGATGGCAGCGTTTCCGGGCTGCACCCTGCACGAGGCGACAAGCCAGAGCAGCGGCCTCGCGCAATCAACTCGGCGGCACTATGATATGGCTCTGATAGATCTTGGCTTGCCAGATGGGTCGGGACTGGCGGTAGTGCGCAAGCTGCGCATGTTGAAGCCTGACACGATCTGCATCGTCACCACCGTCATGGGGGATGATGCCTCGATCGTGGGGGCATTGTCTGCGGGCGCGCACGGCTACCTGCTCAAGGAACAGCCCCAGGATATGCTGACGGCGCAACTCAAACAGGTGGCCGGGGGCATCCCTGCGCTGTCACCCTCGGTCGCGCGCCGGATCATGCAGCATTTCCAGCGAACTGGCCCGGCTGCCCCCGAAGTAAACCTGACCCTGCGCGAGCGCGAGGTACTGGGTATGATTGGCCGCGGCCTGCGCAATGCCGAGGTGGCTCAAGTGCTAACGCTTTCAGAGAACACGATCGCCGGGTATATCAAGGACATCTATCGCAAACTCGGGATCTCCTCTCGTGCCGAAGCTTCATGGCATGCAGCCAGATTGGGCCTTGGCACATCCGAAGCCCCCTGACGGATCCGGAACCCCTTCATTCCACGTTGTGTTCCAGTCGGGCCAGAAGCCGTACCAAGGTACTGGATGGTGGCTCGCAGCGCCTCGATGGGCACCAAGTTGTAGGGAGCTAGCTGTCGCGTTGCTTTAGAAACAAGTCGGCCTTTGTGCGGCGGAGCAATTCAAGGCGTGATCAAGGATCTCAACAAAATCAACGACGACGCCGTGCACGAAAAAAAATAGCTTTTCCTCAAACAATGTAGCGGAACGGCGGAATCCACGCTATGATCTGTTCCAGACCGCCTCTACCCACAGACCTTGTCTGAAATCATCTAGTGGAGCAGCATTCCAGAGGTTTCGTGTTGCCAATTGAGCGTCCTCCGTGGCCTCTTCTTCTGCTTGCCGGATTGATCCGATGCCTTCGATCTCCACGGTTCCTCAGTGATCGGAATTGATGAGGTAATCGTCGGAATAGGTAAAGAATGCGTTCGCCAACGTCTCTCGAAGCACTCGCGTTCCATCGGATTATTGCCTCACGCCGAAGGTGATACACATCTCCGCATTCCGACGAGATTTTGTTCCGCGTTGTCAACCGATTATCATCGCCTGCGTCGCTGACCGATGCGAGAACAATTACATGGTTTCGGCAACATGCCGCTCAATGCTGTTGCTGTCGCGCAACATTTTGGGGTGGGGAACAATAAACCTCGGCGAGCGGTGGAACCTTTTCAGGAGAGCATGCATTATGTGCAAGTGATAGGGTGACCACAAAGTGAGGTCGACCCGGAAGGAGAAAACCAATGAAAAAACTGATTGCCATAGCACTAATCGCAGGTTTTGCCGCGCCTGCTTTTGCAGGCAACGTGAAGCAACCGACAGTTGAGCCTCAGGTGATGACACCTGCACCAGCTCCAGCACCCACCTATGTGAACTGGACCGGTGCCTACGCAGGTGCGACCCTTGGTTTCGGTCGCGCTACCTGGACAGGTGGTAACAGTAAGACCGCTGCCGGAGGCGCACTGCATGGCGGCTACAACATGGATATGGGCACTTGGGTCACTGGTGTCGAGTTGTCGGTCGCGCCGGGGTTTGATCAGACCATCGGTGGGCGCGAAATCAACTGGGCGGCTGCGGTACGTGGGCGGGCAGGCCCAAAATTCGGGGACGAAGGTCGTTTCTGGGGCTTCGGTACACTCGGCGTCGCCCATGTGAATCATGATGCTGTTGGCGGTGGCGATACCCGCAGCACCAATGGTCTGGTGGCAGGGGTTGGCGTTTCGCATCTGATGCAGAGCAACATGATCCTAACTGGCGAAGTTCTGCATAGCCGCAGCCGTGGCGGTGCCAATGTTAACGCCACTGGCTTAGCCTTGGGCGCATCTCTCCGTTTCTGACTGGCACGTTTATTGCAGTAAAGGTTCTACAGGGCGGCGAAAGCCGCCCTGTTTCGTTTCTTGTTAGGTGCTTGAGCGCGACCGTGAAGTACTGCGGCCGTGTCCTGCAACATCGACAGACTGGAATGCATCCATTCCCGCCAGCACACGTCCTGATTTGCTCCACGCAAGTCATCGGAACTGTCCTGCGCCAGAAGATCGATCAGGTCCACAGAAGGTGCACGGTCCTTCCAGGCGTTCGCCTGCTTGTGTCCTTGGCGGTGGCGTTCGACCACGATCAACTTGTGAAACGCAAACCAATCAGGTCGCGGGGTCTGTACTATGACGCTTGGCAGAGCGCGCGCAATCGCGGGAACCAACTTTTCGGGTCTAACTTAAGACATATCCGGTGGTGTGAAAATAGTTCCAGCATACTTTTTGGGCAAACATTCTGCAAATACCTCCGACAGCTTTGAATAGATCCCGTGTTTTTCACGGTTCGCGGTGCTCTTGTCCGGGTCATACTCGAACTTCATAAGCGGCAAATAAGCTGAAAATGGTATAGTTACTATACCATTCAGCGGCTCTGTGCTGTCAAGGTTGAAAGGGGGCTTCAGATATACCAACCGTCAGCAATGCGGACAAAGAACGCACACTCACCCGGCAGCTAGTTTACAGCAAAGTAGGCGTGCTGCTCAAACCCTTATGCAGATGGTAAGTTAGCGCCCTGCCGATGCAGAGTTGCAGGGCCGTCTTGGGCAGGGGACATTCAAGGTGAGGGATGATTGCGCGGTTCTTTTCGAAGCGAAAGACGTCCCCGAATTGAACACGGAATCCCTCTACAAGGGACGTCTGGCAAATGAAAAACAGAGCACAATTATCTGGCGCAGTTCTCCCCCAGATAACCGCCGCTTGCCAGCTTCGAGAAATTCCTTCGACCAGCTGTAATACAGGCTCTCAGCAATACCCTCCTGGCGGCATAGCACCGAGATGCTTTCCTCGCCGCGCAGGCCTGCTAATACAATACAAATCTTCTCTTAAGCTGAATATGTCTGCCGAGCCTTACGGCAGATGTTTTTGACCACCTTCTCGGCGGCGTCTTTCGATGTCTGCGGTTTCTTTGTCATCTCGATCTCCCAATCGATAAGATGAACCAGAAATCCTCCCTTATTTAAATCCTCAAGTCTGTCCCAAGGGTGCTGACGTCAGACAGCCCGAAGTTCTTCAATAGGTCGATAATCGCCTCTGGTTCTGCTTCGGTTTTGCGTTCGAGGCAGACAGTTCCTTCATCATCGACAATGCAAATGTTGACAGTTTCAAGGGACACATCGATCTCGACATAATGTGCCATGTTGTTCCTCCAATCGGCATTTAGATGGAGCTATGAACGGCCATCTAGGGCCGCCAACCTACCCCATCTCTGTGGCCTCGACCTGACTGATCCGATCCCGGATCATTCGATGTTTTCCAAGAACCGTCACGGTCGGTTTCGAGACGGTGAGCTTCTGCGGCACCTGTTTGAGACAACTGTTGCGCGCTGTATCGCGGAAGGAGTGGTCAGCGGTCAACGTATGGCCATGGATGCCAGCCTGATCGAAGTGGATGACAACAAACAGAACTCGACGTCGAAGGAAGACTGGGACGCCGCCCGGATCAACCCGGCGGATGCACCCGGCGCCGTCCGTGAGTATCTCGACACGCTTGATGTGGCCGCCCTTGGCGCAGCAAGCGAGGTGCCGCCCAAATTCACGTACCACTCAGATCCGCCCAGTCAATGGACTGCCGCTCGCAAGGGGCCTGCTTTCTTTAGCTATTCCGGCCAGACACCTTCCTTCGCGCCCTGCTGGACCCAAGCATTCCAGATTTCGACTTGGTTGTTTATGCCCTGAATGCGCGAAAGCCCAAATTCTACAGCGTTATCCAGATCCTGATAGGCCTGGTCGAAATATTGCATGCAGGTTTCGTCGCAGCGTGGATTTGGGTCTACTCTGAAACCGAACATCACCTCTTCCTCGCCCTGGATCGTGCCGCCTATGCGTATGACGATCACTTTGAGGGCAGCCATGTCCGCCTCGATCCGCTCGATGAGACAAAGGCGAATGGCGTTGCCCTGTTGATCTAGCTGCGATAGGTAACTCCCGCTCGGACGGAACATCGGCATCGGGGCACAGGGCTCCAATGAGTGACTTGGCGGCCGGAACTGGATCAGAGCCTCCGTGTTCTCGTCCAGTATCCTTGCCTGCTCGGCGCGCGCCGCAGCGCCTGCCTCGTCGTCAGGCGGCGTGTTCGTCCGAGCGTCCGGGCGTCCGTGGCCGAGGATGCGATCGCGAATGCCTTGATTTACCTCTTCCGTGCTTGGCATGTTGGCCCAGTGATCGGCGATCCTGCGCTCGAATTCCTCGGCCAGATTGGCGCCGAACAGACGCTCTTCCGACGACCCGGAACCGGAGGTATCTCCGGCGACCTCAGGCGCGACCTCGGCAGCCGCCGCGGTGGTCGAGCCTGCAGCCTCCGGGGTGGAGTCGTTGTTGGTCTCAGGTGCCGCGCCCGCGCGCGCCGATGCGCGGGACTGGAATGCGATTCCGGCGCCCGGGCCGAGCGCCATGAGCTGTCCGTTTACGATTGAGGCCGTGCGACCGGATCGCTGCGGGCTGTGCTGGACCGGGCAGAGGACGGCGAGATCTCCGGCCCGCATGTAGCCCGAAATCTGGTACTCCTCGCGTCCGGAAAGGTTCACGTAGCCGATGATCTGAATCATCTGGTTCGGCCTGCCCCTGTGGTAGTAATCGTCCGACCGCACATAGATCGTCGTACCATTCTGGAGCGCGGCTGCGGGCGGAAAGAGCCCCGTCCTGACCATCACCGGCTGAACCTCGGCGAGATTGCCGTTCCGCTCGCAGACCTCGAGGGCCGTGCCCCCCTTGAGCAGGCCAGGCAGTTCGAGATCCTGAGCCTGCGCGTACGATCCGAAGCTTAGGTCCAGAATCAGTGCAATACCCGCCACCAAGCCTTTCTGCTTCGTTGTCATGACGCCATCCTCTGCAATTCTCGTATCGTCTGTATCCGCATTTCCCAAGTGGCCTGATGTTTGGCATCAGGTTCGCCTGAAAAGGCCTACGGATCAAGTGTTCTG
Organism: Roseinatronobacter alkalisoli; assembly: GCF_028745735.1. Lineage (GTDB taxonomy): Bacteria > Pseudomonadota > Alphaproteobacteria > Rhodobacterales > Rhodobacteraceae > Roseinatronobacter > Roseinatronobacter alkalisoli. The sequence continues at coordinate 35,217 of NZ_JAQZSM010000011.1, read as the reverse complement.
CATTCCGAAGTGCGTCTGTCGTCGCGAGAGCGCCTGGAGTTGGGCAGATCAAGCCACTAACCCGCGTCATCCCGGCCCGACAGCGAAGTTTTTCAGCGCAGTGGACAGATCTGGCGAGCCTCCTTCGTTCAGTTTGGATCTGGGTTGCGGTCAAGCGCGTGTCGGCCAGCATGCCGAACTGGTTGAACAAGAAGTTCGGGTGGCCCAATGATTGCCGGTTCTGAAGCGAATCGCGGGTAAGATCAGCGACACGGGCACATTCTTCCTGAAGTGCCTTTCCGGTCTCACGGTCCATCAGGTCGAAATCTCCAAAAGAGCGCTAGGTACCCAACGAAGATCAAGCGGTATCTCTGCAACCGCCTTGACTAAAGTGCCAGTGATATCAGCAATCTTCATTCAAATAAATTTCTTCGGAATTGCTCTGCATATGGCAATAGTTCTGCGGGAATATCAGGCGCAGGCAGTGTGTATCGCCGGACAATGCGCGCATCCTTCAAGGTTGCTAAATCGTGCGGTCATGCTAGCCTAGGACATCATTGCCACCTGCGCGCGTTCAAACCTTGCCGAAGGAATTTCCTGATGCCCCTCTGGTCACGTTGTCTTGTCACGCTGAGTGCGGCCCTGCTGGCCATATCTCCGGCTGTTACCCCTGCCGCCGCACAAGAGGCGGGTGAATTCCGGCTGGAACTGAACAATCTCGAACCGGTCGATAATGGCTGTCGGCTGACCTTCGTGGCCTTCAATGCCACGGGCATCGAACTGGCGCAGACATCTTATGACGTGGCTGTATTCGATGACACAGGCGCCGTGTCGGAGCGGCTGATCCTGGAATTCGGTCATCTGCCCGAAGACAAGACCCGCGTAGTGCAGTTCCTGTTGAACCGCGGCTGCGACCAGATCTCGCGGTTGCTGCTGAACGAGGCCGAGGAATGCCTTGATGCAGCGGGCCAGTCTTCGCGCATCTGCATGGAGGCGCTGAGCGCCAGCAGCCGCGCGGATGTGATCTTCGGATCCTGAACCGGGCCGCGCGCGGGCGCTTCGTGCCGCATCCGCAGATGGCGGCCCAGGGCCTTTCAGTCAAAGGGGGAAGCGGATGCAAACGATCACCTTTCAGGATTTCAGCGCGCTGGCCTGGGGTATTCTGGGGCTGCTAACGCTAATGTCGGTCTTTGCGCTGAGCGTGGTGCTGGTCAAGCTTGTGCAATTCGCCCAGGCGGGTGTCGGGCAGGCGCGTATTACCGGCGCGGTCACGCAGGCGCTGGCATACTGGCAGGCAGGAGAGCAGCGCGCGGCGCGCGCGCAGACCGAGGGCGGCCGTAGCGCTCGAAGCTTGCGGATGCAGGTGCTGGGCGGATTGTTTGACACGCTGTCGCATCCAGGGGCCAGCCCGTTACAGGCGCAGGCGCGCGCATTGCAACAGGCCAGTGACGGGCTGGAAACACTGTCGCGCAACATGCGTGGGCTGGAAGGCGTGGTACAGGCAGCACCCATGCTGGGACTGCTGGGCACAGTGGTCGGCATGATAGAAGCGTTCGGCACGTTGGCTGCAACCTCTGGTGCGGCGGACCCGGCGCAACTGGCGGGCGGCATCTGGACCGCGCTGGTCACCACGGCGCTGGGGCTGGCTATTGCCATCGTGTTCTATCTGGTTTCGCTCTGGCTGGAAGGGCGCATCGCTGCTGAAGGGCGTGCGCTTGAACGGATGATCGGAGCCGTGCTGCAACTTACACCCGCCCAGCCCCCTGCCGGGGCCATGTCCCATCCCGGCTCGGCCACGCCTCAGCCTGCGTCCAGCCTCTTCTCCGCCACTGGCGCGGCTGACTTGCCGCCCGCACCGCCTGCGCCACCATCCGCGTCAGCTGGCACGCTGCCGCCTGCGCGCCACACTATTGTTCAGCCCATGCCAGGCGGTGCGACCCAGCGCACGGATCCGGGAGGCTATGCCCCGCTGCCCGGCATATCGGAGGAAAACGCGCATTCAGCCTATGCCGACCCCGGTACCGGTCCCGCCCCCGAAGGGTTCCGGAACCGGCGATGACCGCCCTTGCCCCGCCGCGCACCGGGGCCGCTGATGCGGCCCTGCCCCCACCCCGCCTGCTGCTTGCGCGCCGCAGGGCGCGGGGCTTCACGCTGACCCCTCTGGCTGATGTGATGTTCCAGCTTTTGCTGTTTTTCATGCTGACCAGCGCGCTGGCCCCCTATGCACTTCTGCCGCTGGGGGCGCCTGCCGGCGCTTCAACGGATGCACAGGCCCGCGAAACACCGCCCCCCTCCGGCACCATCCCCGCCCAAGCGCAGGCCATCTGGCATCTGGGCCATGGCGAAATCCGCAGCGGGCAGGCGCGCATCGCGCTGGATCTGCTGCCGCGCGTTCTGGAGGGGTTGCAGGCCGAAGAGATCAGCGAACTGGTCGTCTTTGTCACATCCGATGCGCGAACCAGCGATCTGGCAACCCTGGTTGAAGCCGTGCAGCACGCGGGCCTTGCGCGGTTGCAACTGGTCGGGGAATAGCGCCATGTCCGGACCCGATTTCCCCCCCGATTCTGGCCCCAATCCTGGTCCGGCCCTGTCCCTGCGCCCCCGTCTGGTTCCGCCATCACGCCGCGCGCCCGATTTTTCGTTATCCACTGTGAATATTGTGCTGTTGCTGGTGCTGTTCTTCCTGATTGTGGGCGCGCCTGCCGATCAGGCCGAGCGGCAGGTCGATCTGCCCATTACCCGCGAATTGCCGCTGGACGCCCTGCCCCGCCCGCTATTGCTGGTTGAAAGCGGCACGGGCAGTCTGGTGCTGGACGGGATCGTGCTTAGCCGTGGGGCGCTGGAACAGGCTGTCGCGCAGGGCGGGCTGGACAGGCTGCATCTTCTGGTGGCGCGCGATCACCCGGCGCAGGCTGTGCTGGATCTGACTGCCGGGCTGAGTGCGGCTGGCGCCGAGGTGGTTCTGGTCACGCTGCGCATCGCACCAGAGGCCGCGCCATGAGCGCCCCCCGGAACACACAGGCAACGGCCCCGCCGGATACCGCAGGCTGGACACTGGCGGCCGGGCTGTCGCTGTCGCTGCATATCGGGCTGGCGGGACTGGTGGTGATGGGACTGACCGCCACACCCGGCGCAGCCCCCGGCCCCGGAACCGAAATCATGCTGCGCAGCGTGCCGCTGGTGGCGGGCGGCGGGCAGGAGCAGGCCCCGCGCCTGCGCGCAGCGACCCCCGAAACCCGGCTTGCCCCACAAGAGGACCGCAACCCGCAGGGAGATGCTGCCGTGCCAGAGCATGTGGATGCGCTGGCCACATTGCCTGCGCTGCAGGCCATCGGGCCCGGACAGCCGACCCCTTCTGCGGCATCCCCGCTGCCACCCCCACCCGCAGCCCCGGTGGCGCGTCTGTCTGCGCTGACCCCCGGTGATCCTGCACCCGCTTTGCCCGAAACCACCACCCCGGCAAGGTCTGTCCGGCCCGACACGCTGCGGACCGGCACGCTGCGGCCAGAGACAGTACGACCCGAAATGCAGCAGGCTGGCACCATAACAGCGCCGCCGCGCGTGACCGCATCCGATGCGGCCCGCCCCCCGGTTCTGGCCCAGGATGAAGCCCCCCGCGCCGCAATCCCTGCAAACCCCGCATCCGGCGCGCCTGTGCGTCTGCGCCCTGACAGCCCCGTCCCGCAACCGGCCCCCGGTTCCCCCCTGCATGCGGACACTCCGCCGCCGTCGTCCGCGCTTGCGGGCGACAGGCTGCGCATGGCCATGCAACCCCCGGCCGAGGATACGCTGGCGCGCGCGCTGCAGGACCGGCCCCGGACCTTTCTCAGTGACCGCAGCGCGGCACCGCGCCCGACGGCCGCAGGTGGCGGGCTGGCCGCCCCGGCCCCCGAAGACAGCACGGCCCCTGATCAGCCGCTTTATGCTGCAGTGCTCGCCTATCTGCGCAGCCTGCCCGATATTCCCTGTTTTGCCGCACTGCCTGCACTTGACGAGGCAGGTGCCTTACGCCTGGAGGTGTTCGGCCCGGCACAGACCGGGCTCGCGGTGTTCCGCACCGGGCTGGAGGCGGAAACCGGGCTGGTGCCGGGCATGGTGCTGCGCGCGGTCACCCAGGGCCAGTGCGAAACGCTGGATTTCATCCGCCGCAGCCGCGACTATCCGGCCTATGGGCTATATATCACACTAGACGCGCGCAGTATCGCCAGTGGCAGCCAGCTGGAAGGGCAGGTCCATGACAGCAGCGCGCGGCTGCCGCATCTGCTGCTGATCGACAATGCCGGGCGTGTCCAGACACTTGCGCGCTTCCTGCGCCCGGCCGGGGACGGGATCACCACAGATTTTGCCGTGCCCATGACTCTGCAAGGCCCCCCGGTCGAGACCTGGCAATTACTGCTGGCGATTTCCAGTGATGCGCCGCTGGCCACGATTGAAACATTTTCCGGTCCGCAGGAAGCCGCGCCGTTCTTCGCCCGGCTGCGCGCAGAAATCGCCACGCGCGGGCATGCCACCGATCTTGCTCTGATCGCGTTTTCTCTGAACTGACGCCTGTCAGCGGCACCCGAAGGAGTGGCATGCGATCAAGGTGCAGGGGGGCATAAATATGCACGGGGCCGACGGTTACGCCAGCCCCTGTACGCACCGGATCAGACATTGCTGCCGGTATGACGATAAAATCTGTGCAGCGCCTTCAGCGAAAAGCGCCTGATACCCATACATTCAGCAGACGCTGGGAACCCTCTCCCGGTGCCCGGTTCTGCAGACTTTCGGTTTGCGCCACTGGGGTCACGCGCAGCGGGACGCGGCGTACAGGAGCCACAAAGGGGGTGTAGTCGCTGTCAGAATCGCTTTGTACGTTCTCAAAGGGGCGCGGCTCCGGCCGGGTGGGCTGGGCCTGCTGATCATCCCCGCCTGTGCTTTGCTCGTCCCTGTCCTGAAACGGGGTATTGGCCGTTTCCGTATCGGACCCGGTATAGATATCCGCAGTGAAGCGCGGCAGATCGGTGGCTTGCACCAGCACAATATCCGGTATCCCGGCGGGATCGGCCACGGCGGGTTGCGCGGTCATCTGCGCGCGGGTCATGTCAACAAAGCCCGATATGGCGGCCGGGTCAGCAGGGCTTGTCGCCATCCCGCCGGAGGGGACCGGCGTAAAGGCACCTTTCAGCACGGGCCAGGCCATTGCGGCCGACCCCATGGTCATCAGCCCGGCAACACCCAGCGCCAGCGGCAGGCGCAGATGAGCAGAGGCGGTCAAGCGTGAGATTGCTGTCATCCTGTCATCCTGTCTGTAAGGCCACGCTAGGCGGGCCAATCCTGTGGTTTACCACGCCGCGCCCGCCTTGCCACAGTCATGACCTACGGCGGGTCTGTGCACGCATGGCCCCCGCGCAGGCGGGGCACCTTTTTCCTGTGACATATTATAGCAGATAATGTCGTCTTTGGATAGCCGCACAATCTCGGCATGCATATATGTGGTAAAATTATGCCCGCCGCACCTGATCTCCCGTCCCCATCCCCGGACCCCGCGCGCGTCGCCGGCATGCTCCCGTACTGCGTAGCGGGGCCGTTCACAGCTGCGCAAAACCATGATATGCTGCGGTAGTTTCAGAATAAGCAAAGGCAGTGTATTCAGCCTTATAACGCGGATGCGCTCTGACGCGCACAGGATTGACAACCCGCTGCAGTGGATACCCGCCAACGCCGCAGCGCCCCGCAAAAGGTGTCATGGCATGACCGTGATCGGGTCCGGACAGATACGCCGCTTTCAGTATGACCGCCACAAGCTGGCGCTTCTTCTTCTGGCCGGCATGGGTTTTGTCGGGATCGGCTATTGGCTGGCGTTCCACACGGCCCCCGGTGAAACGAGACAGGGCCTGCCAGTGGCCTTTGTCGGCTGGACTACCCTGGTGTTTTTCGGGTTTTGCACTGTGGTGATCATGTGGAAATTCCGCACAGCACTGGGGCGCGATACATTAGTGCTGACACCCACCGGGCTGACCGATCATCACATCAGCCCGGTGGAAATTTCCTGGCAGAACATCCTGAATGTTGCTGTGATCAGGGTCGGACGGGCAGGACAGCCCCTTTTGCGGCTGGAAATGGACCCTGCGCATATCTCGCAGCTGGGCGTGTCGCGCAGTTTTGCATGGCTTGAAAGGAAAATAATGCCCGGATTGCGGCCGGGCGTCACGGTCTCGGCGGTGGGGCTTGATGTCAGCTTCGGGGAACTTCATGATATCGTCCATGCCTATTGGCAAAGCCATCACGCACAGCCGCCCCCAAAGCCCCCTGCCGTAGGGCAGGATCACCCCGGCTGAGTGCCGCCCCCCTTCATTGCAGCATAGGAGGCCTGCGTCCTTCTGCCCGCATCCCACGGACCTGCGCAGGCGCATATACTTGGCTCAGCAAACCTGCCTGCGCCAGATGCGCGCGCACGGCGTTCAGTCGCGAACCAAAGATACCATTGGAATCCACACGGGTCGAACTGGTCCGGTAGGGCGCGTAAAGCCCTGACGATCAGCCACATCCATCCGCGCGCCACTCTCAATCAGATACAGCACCATCGGCCAGTTATCCGCCATCGCGGCCGCAAGAACGGGGGGCGCGCCCTGGAAGCCCGGAACCTCGATATCGCCGCCTGCATCCAGCCACGCCCCGACAGCGGCCTGATCGCGCTGCTTGATCTGTCAGAAGATGCCCGGCAGCCCGTCAGGGCCTTTGGCAGTGATATCTGTTCGCGGCTCTGGCCGGGCCATGGCGGGCAGAAAAGACACCAGCGCCATCAGTATGGCTGTCTCCGTAGCGCCTGCGCGCGTCATTGCGGCGCAGGCGGCCAGCTTCCTTCGGCGAGCATGGCGCGGACCTCCTCAAGGGTGTAGACCCGCGACAGCAGGCCCTGCCCGGCCAGAAGCACACGTACCTGCTGCAACGCGGTGGCGCGCGGTCCATCGCCGCTGATACGCGATGTGGTGGCCAGCCATGGCAGGGTCATGCCAAGGCGGTTCGCCGCCATCGGATCAGCGCCGCGTTCCAGCAGGAACAACACCACTGGCCAGATATCCGCCATCGCAGCATGCAGGGCCGGGGTGGAATTCTGGAACCCGCGGATATCGATGGGCAGACCCGCATCAAGCAGGGCGGTCATCTGCGTGAAATCCTCTTCCATCACGCGCTGGAACATGATCGACTGCCCGCGGGCATCCAGTGCATCGATATCTGTCTGTGTCATGGTCCTGTGCATTCCCCTTGTCAGTCCGAACAGTGCAAGCAGCGCGACCATGCCGCCGGCGATCAGCCACGGCCAGACCCGTCGCAGGCTTATGGGCACCCGTTCGCCGCCCGCGCCGCTTCGATATCTGCGTGTTGCTGGTCCAGTGACTCCATCATTTCTTCCATTCCATGAAACCGCATTTGTTGGGCTGCCCGTTCCCCTGCGGCGCGTTCCAGCCGATCGGGGATCCAGTTATCGGGATTGACCGCATCAGCGCCTGCCTGCCGGTCGGATTCCGTCCATTCATTGACTGTTTCCATGCGATGACGCTGACCATAAGCCTCTGGTGCCATGCCGACACCATCCTGAAGTCTGTTCAGCGGATCATCAGCAAGATAATAGGCCTGCACATTCTCAGGGTCGGCCCCTTCGGCACCAAATTCATTCAGGGTGCTTTCATGCAGCCCGGCTGCGTTGAATGTATGCGCATTCCCCCCTGATGCCGCAGCGGCGTTAGAGGCAAGCCCCCCGCCCAGCGAATGGCCGGTGAAACTGACCCGGCCGGGCGCCATGGCAGAGGCAGTCCTGCCGATCAGGGCGGCCTCGTTATAGTAATCAGTCTGGTCCTGCGTGCGCTCACGCGCGAAACGGTCAACACGCCCGCCGCGCAGCCCGGTGCCCTGTATCAGGTTGTTCTGCCAGTCTTCGGCCGTGGTCGAGCCCTTGAAGGCAATCACATATTCCTCCTGCCCGTCATTGCCCTGCCGCACGAATACATCCGCCCGGAAATCGCTGTCCGGGCGCTGCGTCATGTCGATGGTTCCGTCGCTCAGGCCCAATGCCTCGATTTCATCCGGTCGGGCACGCCGGTATCCTTCGGGCAGCCCCTCGTTGCTCTCACGATCCCCATAGGACGCATCGGCAAGCTGCGCCATCTCGCGGGCGGTCTGGTTTTCCGCCAGCGCCTGCGCCAGGTCCAGACAGATGGGCGGCACCAGGGCCGGGGGCAGCGGCGGGGTGGCACCCGTTCCCACCATCCCGATCAGCACATTCGGCGCACCGGTTGTGATGGCACCGCCAAAGGTGGTCGGATCGCCCATCCGCGCGGCGGGCATGCCGCAGACCAGCACTGTGGGACTGCCAAACGCAATGGCATCCGGCGAGCCGGTGCAGGTACACATATCGCTCATCCGCGCCTGCGGCATGAACGCTGTGATCACTGTCGGCGCACCGGAGATTATCGGCGCGCCCGGCGGCGGCATCAGCGGGCAGACATGCAGATCGGAAATGCGCGCAGCGGGGGGCAAGGGCAGACTCCATCACAAAAAAGCGGGTATGGAAAACGGGACGCAGGATGACAATGGCGCAAATCTAGCAGGCCGGAGCCGCGCTGTCATCGGTCTTGTCATGTGCCTTCGGCCGGAAATTCCGGCAGGTCGTGGCGCAGGCGGGGGCCGTGCATGGTGCGGGATGGGGCGGGGGCCGCTTATGCGCATATTTATCATACATTATCATATGGTTATATGGTGCCTTGCGTGATGGAAAATGCCTGCGATGCGCGCTGAAACCCCGATGGACCGCTTGCGCATGGGCGCATTTGCGTGTTTCGCGCGCGAAACATCTGCCCCAAAACCTTGCGCGGGGCCCTGCGCCGGATCCGCCCCCGGTGACAATCAGCGGGGGGTCAGTCGATCCAGGCCACAACGGCAATGTCGATATCGGGCGGGGTGGACAGGGTGTTCAGATCGCGCTGCACGAAGCGCCAGAATTCCCCGGCCTGCCCGGCGGGCAGAATGGCATTGCTGGGAATCGCACCGGCAGTGGCCAGCGGCACGGCAGTATCAAGCACCACCACCAGAAAGACCGGCGGGAATGGTGCATCCTGCACGACCGCGTCCTGAGGCGGAGTGATGCGCAGCCCCGAAAGCGCGAAAGCGCCCCCCTCGATCAGCCCGGTGATATTCTGCACCTGCCCGGCCGGGTCGATCATCAGCACGCTCAGATGGCCCTGCGCTGCCCCTGTAATATGCCCTTCCAGTTCGGTCTGCGCGCGCGACAGCGTGGCGGGCAGGCTGACCCCCAGCCGACCCGATGGGGCGCGCGCCTGCTCCAGGGCAGCGATCTGCGCGACAGCGTGGCATTGCGCTGCGGCCAGCGGGTGCAGGGTCAGGGTCAGCGGCAGGTCGAATTCCGCAGTGAAAGCCGCCTGCAGGGATGAAAACGCGCCGGGCGCACCGGCAAAACCGACCGGGGCGTTCACATCGCTGCCGCGCGGCAGCCAGCTGCAATTGTCGGGCGGGCCCTGGGCGATGCGCTCGTCGAGCCAGGCCTGCAGGGTTTGCGGGTCCTGTGCCGGGGCGGGTGCGGGTTCCGGCTCTGGTTCGAGCTCAGGCTCTGGTTCTGGTTCTGGTTCGGGCACTGGCGTGGGTTCGGGCACCGGTTCCGGTTCTGGCGTAGGTTCCAGCTCTGGCGTAGGGTCCACTTCTGGTGCGGGATCTGACAGGACAGGGGGGGCGGCCGCGACCTGTGGGTCCGGGGCGGGGCTGAATACCCCCGAAATCCACAGCCCTGCCCCCCCCAGTATAACCCCTGTAATCACCAGCGCCGCGACAACCGGCAGCCTGACGCGCCCGGCCGGTTCAGGGTCGGGTTGCGATGCAGGGACGGGTGGGGCTGTGACCGGGCCGAAAGGGCTGGCGGGCTGCGCCACTGTGAGCGGCGGCGTTGTGGGCGGCAGGGTGGCCTGCCCTGCCGCTGACCGGGGCGGGGCGGATACGGATGGCCCGGCCTGCTCTGGCACCATTGCGTCATCTGGCGGGGCTGCGGGACTGGCAAAGGGCGATGCCGGTGGCTGGCTGGCGGGCGGTACGGACGCAAGCGGAGTGGAGACAGGCGATACGGAAGATGGCGCGATGGCGGGCGGCGGTACTGACACAGGGGGAGCCGGGGCGGGAGGGCTGGTTGGTGCTGCGGGATGTGCAGACACCATTGCGTCATCCTGCGGGGTCGCAGGGCTGGTAAAGGGCGATGCCGGTGGCTGGCTGGCGGGCGGTATAGACGCAGGTGGCGTGGACGCAGGCGGTACGGGGGATGGCGGCACCGATGCAGATTCCGGTACTGGCTCCGGCTCTGGCGGCGTGGCTGGATGCACAGATGCAGGCGGCGTGGACGCAGGCGGGGCCGATACCGGCGGCATCGGGGTGGGGGGGCGTTCGGCCAGAACCGTGGGCTGATAGGCTGCAGGCTGCGCGGGGCGCGCAGAAGGGGGGGGCTGACCCTGTGATGTCTGATCCTGCGATATCTGGCCCGGTGATATCTGGCCCTGCGACACCACTCTTTGTGATGTCAGCCTTGGTGATGTCCTTGGTACTGGCTGGGGGCCGGGGCTGCGGGGGGGCTGTGTCTGGGGCGGAAATGACCCGTCCAGCGGGGTATCAATGGCAATGATATCGCTGAAATGCCCGGTGATCCAGGCGTTGATATCGCTCATGCTGGCGGGGCGGTCGGCGGGATCGGGTTGCAGCATCCAGTCCAGCAGCGGCACGAGTTCAGGGTCAATCCCCCCCAGATCGGGCACCTTGACCCGCGCCATCACCGCCGCTGCCGGGCTGTCGCCCATGTCGATCGGATAGCCCAGGGCCGCCGCCGCCGCCATCAGCCCCAGCGAATAGATATCGGCCTGCCCAGTGACATGGCCGTCATAAAGCCCGAGCTGTTCGGGCGCGACATAGCCCGGCTTGCCGGCAAACTGCCCGCCAATCAATGTGCGCCCGCCCGGTGTGCTGGCTTTCGCAATGCCGAAATCGATGATCTTGGCGCGGGCCACATCATTGCCGCACAGGATCACATTATCGGGCGAAAGGTCACGGTGTACGACACCGCCGCGATGCGCCACTTCCAGCCCGGCCGTCATGCGCAGCAGCAGCACCAGCACATCGCGCAGCGGCAGCGGGGACAATTCCAGCCGGTCCCCGAGCGAGGGGCCTTCGGCATATTCCATGATCAGGCAGGGCCGGTCGATGGCGGGGTCGCGGGTGAACACCTCGTAGCGCACGATCGCATCATGCGCGATGCGGCGCAGCACAGTGGATTCCTTCTGGAACAGCGACAGGATCTTTTCATCATGCGCCAGTGCAGGCAGCACGATCTTGATGGCCACCACTTCGTCATTATGAATGTTGACGCCGCGGTAAACCTCGCCCATGCCGCCGGTATTGATATGCTCCAGGATCTCATAGGTGCCGATCAGCAGCGTCCCGGCCGGCACTTCCAGCGGATTGCGCCGCGCGGCCCCGCCACTGTGCCGGCGTGCCGGCACATCGTCGGGTGACCCGTCACCAGAGGGAGGGCGTGATACCATCTCAGCCCACCTTGCCCGTCTCGCCGGAATTGCTTTCTGCACGGGTCACAAGGGTCTTGAAGGCGCACCGGATGACGATAATCGTCACATTGTCACTGGCGCCGCGATCCAGCGTCATGTTCAGAAGCGTCTCGCAGGCGCGCTGCGCCGATTGTCCGCGCAGACTGGCGGCGATTTCATCATCATCGACATGGCCGGTCAGCCCGTCCGAGCAGAGCAGGAAAATGTCGCGGTCCTGCAGGTCGCCATAGCGGTCCTCGACATGGGCATCTTCATGCACACCGATGGCGCGGGTGATGACATTCTTGCGCGGCCAGTGCCGGGCCTGTTCGGCAGTGATCGCGCCGGTATCCAGCAACTCCTGCACTTCCGTATGGTCGCGGCTGACCTGATGCAGCGTGCCTTCGCGCAGCAGATAGATGCGGCTGTCGCCGCACCAGCTGGCAACGAAACTGTTATCATGGATCAGAAGGGCAGCCAGCGTGGTGCCGATAGTGGCCCCTTCATTACGCAGCGAATGGGCGCGGATATCTTCATTGGCGCGTGCGATACGGTCATGAAAGCGTGCATGCAGATCGGGCGCTGTCGCTGCGCGATGCACTGACGCTGCCTGGTCAACCATGATCTGGGCGGCCACATCACCGCCGAAATGCCCGCCCATCCCGTCCGCGACCAGCCAAATGCCCTGATCAGGGGCTGCCAGATACCGGTCTTCATTGTGGTCACGCACGCGGCCACCATGCGTGGCCGCGCCGGTCTCGAAACGATAGCTGGGATTGGGCATGTCGGAACCTGTCCTGCTTGAAGGCCTCATGATGATGGGGCGACCGTATCCGGCTGTCCCTGTGACAACATGAAGGCAAAAGTTCCGGCATCTGGCAAGCCCGCAAGTGACAGCGCCCGTGTTGCCGCCCGCCCGGAAGGGGCCTGCCACCAGTAGCTGCGGCTGCCTGCGGCCAGGTGGTGGTCGGCCTGCGCTATATCCAGCCAGATCATGCTGGTGCCGTCCGCAGTGGTTTCATGGCTTTGTGCCCAAAGCGCCTGCCGCGCCAGAAGCGCATCCATAGTATCTGCCCCTTCGGGCAGAATCGGGCCGGGCAAGCGGTCCAGTTCCGCCTCCGTCGCGGAGATATCGGCACGCCCGCGTGCCGCATAAAGAAACGCTTCGCACAGATCATACCAGCCTCGGTCGGGCGGGGTAGTGACAGGTGGCGGGATCAGCCGCGCCAGCCGATCAGCCAGAAGCAGCACCAGCGGAAAATCACGCCCGTGCCGGTCAGCCGAAGGCAGCAGCACCCCGGTCATGGCCCCGCCCGTGCCCGCCTGATCATGAACGGGTTTGCGTAGATCGCGTTGCCAGCTTCCGCCCAGCACATCCGGACCGATCCAGAAGCGCCATGGTCCAGCGCTGCGCCATGTAGCATCCCAGTTCATTCCCAGTTCCGCGCGGGTTTCCTGTATCAGCGGGATCAGCCAGTCCTCAAACGGGCGCTGCAGGGGGCGGGGCATATTGCGCGCGATGAAATCGCCGCGCGCGGGCAATTTGCCAAACAGGGCCGCCGTGCAGGCCGGGCGCGGCGCGGGATGGGGGGCCGGCGGCGCGGCGCTGGCCTGCATGTCATCATCGAGGCCGACGTTACCGGGGGCTGTGTCTTCTGATTGCGTATCCTGTGGCGGCGTATCCGCCTGATCATCTTCTGATGCATCCGCGTCATGATCCGCCGGTCCGTGATCTGCGGGGGTGCCGTCATCGGGATCAGGCGTGTCGGTCACCAGATCCGCTGCCGCCGGTTCAGGGGCCGGGGCATCCTGCGGCTGCAGGGTCCGGGGGGGCGTCACAGCTGCCATATCAGACACCATATCGGGGGTGTGTGCTGTCGAGCCATCCTGTGGCTTGCGGGCCATGGGCGTCCCGTCCACTACCCTGTCAGGTGTTCCGTCCGCTGCGGTCCGCCCACCGGGGTCTTTCTTGTCCTCGTTCATTCAAAGCCCCCTCGGACAGCGGAAATCCCATAGTTCGCGCAGGAAGAACGGGTTGCGCGTGGTGGCGGATGTGACCGTATAGGCGACATAGCGCCCGCCCACATCCAGCCGGATATTGACCGATGATCCCGCCGCGCGCGGGCGGCCCTGATTGATCAGGCGCATCAGCGCCCATGGTCCGTTCTGCACCCGCAGGACCGACTCACGCCCGATCAGTTCCGGACCCAGCTGCACTGCAGCCGACCCGCCCCCCGCCGCAGGCCAGAACAGCGTCTGCGGCAGCGAGCCCTGCTGCTGGGTCACGATCTGCTGGCCATTCACCTCCAGAAGCGCAATATCGGCTTCAGGGTGCAGCGCGGTCTGGCGGATGGTCACGTCAAACCCCGGAATTGCCGACCCCCCTGGAAAGAACGCCTCGCGGATGGCATCGGCGCGCTGGAACTGCATCAGGGTGGCAGGCGACATCTGCGCGCCCAGACGGCTGTCGCTGCGCCAGACCCAGTCATCACCGCTGAGATCGGCATGGGGCGCAAGCGCTTCGTTGAAGAAGCGGTCAAACACGCCCCCCGACGCGAACAGGCGGGCAAATTCCGACGGCGGCAGGTCGCGGTTGGACTGGCCCGAAAACGGGTAGCTGTCAGGCACCAGCGATTCACAGACCTGCGTGACCTCGCGGTTGAGCCGGTCATTGAGAGCGGCCAGCGTGGTATCTGCCGCGCCACCTGCGAATTCCTCGGAGGCCTGCAGGATCATGCGCGACAATTGTGGCGGCATGCGTGAGGCATGGCGCGTCAGCAAGGCCGATTGCGTAGCCAGATCCTGCCCGAGCGACGGGGGTACCTGCCCGGCACCGGCGGTCGATGTCAGCAGCAGACGGTAGATTTCCTGCAGATCGCGCAGCAGCACCTCTATCGGGCGAGTGTCACCCGTATCCTCAACCAGATCATGCCAGCGACCGAACTGAGCTTCGACATTGGCGCCGGGCAGGGCTTCTTCGGGCCGGGTTCCTGCAGTCGCCCCCGCGCCTGCACGCGATTCACTGCGCTGAGACCGCAGTACGTCAAAACCAATCTGGCCCAGCCCGGTTGCGCGTTCCTGCGCCCGGCGCAGCAATTCGCTGCCCACCACCCCGGCGGCGGCCTGTGCACGTTCCCCGCCCACACCCTCAGCAAGCTGGCCCAGCCCTGCCCCGAAACCGCCTTCTTCATCAAAACCGCGGGTCAGTTGCGTGGTCCGGCTGAGTTCCTCTGTCAGTTTCAGGATCGGGGATTGCCGCAGGTCAGACGCGGCATTCAGTGCCAGGAATTGCGGGCTGTCCGCCGATAGCGGGCGCAGCTGCACATTGTCGAGCACGGCATTCCAGGCGCGGGTGAATTCCAGTGCATAGCGGTTCATGATCGGCGCGCCCAGACGGCGCAACTCCCCCGACACATCGGCCGCTTCGGCGCGCGCACCCAGCACCCATTGTTCAGATTCCAGCTTGGTCGCCACTTCGGCCAGACGCGGCAGGAAATACTGGTGAAACCCGGGATGGGTATAGATGGCAGGCACGATCAGTTCATCCAGCCGCTGGCCGTCTAGGGTTTCAAAGACCAGATCGGCATCTGGGCCCGCGCGCAGGCCCAGATTGAACGGCTCCAGGTCTTGTGGCCCACCCGCGCCCATGACCAGCAGCCAGGCCTGATCTTCCAGATTCATCAGAGACAGGATTTGCTCGGCGCGCGCAACCAGCGCACCATTGAGTTCCACCCGCGCACGGCTTTGCGTGGCCGACAGATCAAGCATCGCCCACAGATGCGCCTCCAGTTCGTCGCGCAATGCCCGGAATGGGCCGGACCCGCGCAGAGCCGGATCCTCGGCCCAGTCAGAGGTGATCCAGGCCACAACGAAACCATCATCGGGGCGCGGCGCGGCATGGCCCAGAAGCTTGTAGAGTTTCAACGCTTCATAAAGCGACAGCAGATTGTTCTGCGAGATATCCTGCGCGATGCGTTCCTCAAGTTGCAGGATCAGCCGCGGCCGCAGCATCCGTTCCAGCCCGTCGCGATAAGCGGCGCGCGCCGATGCGGCCAGCGCGGCGCGCTGACTCAGTCCGAAACGTTCCAGAATGCCCACAGTATCCGCTTCAGGGTCGACATATCCCAGCGGCAGTTCGCGCAAGGCCTGCAGCAGGGGCGCAATCTCGCTCAGATCAGTTGAATCAATCTCGTTGCGGTCCAGTTCGGGGCGGGCCAGCGCCTCGTAGCGGCTGATCTCAGCCTGGGCCATGCCGATCAGGCGGTAATTCTGGTAAAAGCTGTTGCCCCATATTGCGGCCAGCCAGATCGCCCCGCCCAGTATCAGCGCCATCGTGCCATAGCGCAGCACACCCTCGCGCCGGACCGCGCGCCTGTCCTGGCTTACCCAGCCGGCTTCCTGAAAGATCACTTTGCGCAGCAGATCATGCAGGAAATAGCTTTTGCCCTTACCCGATGCCCCTGCCCCGACAGCCCCGCCGAAGCTGCGTTCCATAGCACCGAGGATCTGGTCGATCGGGGTACCTTCCTGCGTGCCGGAGGTGAAATAGAAACCGCGCAGTGTGGCATTGACCTTGTAACGCGTGGTCCCGAACACCCCCTCCAGCACCTGCTCCAGCTTGTCTTTCAGCATCGCCACCTGGGCCGGAAAGCCGAAAATGGCAATGCGCAGCACGCCATTGGGTTCTTCCTGCATGCGGTCGGTCACTTCGGCCGAAAGCCGGGCCACCAGTGCATCGAATTCCGCGCTGACCAGCGGCAGCACCGGGTCATTGCGCTTGGCGGGCCGGAAGGTGGTGCCCCAGACCTTTTGCCGTCGCGACGCGCTGAAAGAGCCAAAAAATTCGTCAAAACCCGCGATCAGATCGGCCTTGGTGAACAGGAAATAGACCGGCACCTCGATGCGGAACACTTCATAGAGTTCCATCAGCCGGTCGCGGATGGCGCGGGCATGGGCTTCCAGGGTTTCGGGCGTGCCGGTCAGCAGGTCTTCAAGACTCAGGGCCACGATCACGCCATTAACTGGCTGGCGCGGCCGCTGACGCTTAAGCAGGTCCAGAAAGGCGACCCAGCTTTCACGGTCGGCTTCTTCGTCGCTGTCCTGGGTGGTGTAGCGCCCGGCCGTGTCGATCAGCACCGCCTCCTCGGCAAACCACCAGTCGCAATAGCGCGTGCCACCTGCGCCGGGCATGGCACCGCCGGTCTTGTCGGCCAGCGGGAAATGCACGCCTGAATTCAGAAGCGCCGTGGTCTTGCCCGCGCCGGGCGGGCCTATAATGACATACCAGGGCAGTTCATACAGATATGACGACGACCCCGCAGAGCGGCGCAGGACGGCCAACGCTTCCTGCATTTTTTCGCCCAGCACTTCGCCGTCGCCAACCGGCCCTGCGGGGATGATGGCCTCTTCCAGTGCCTTTTCGGCGCGGCGAGCACGCCAGAACCTGATACCGTAGTAAAGCCCCACCGCACCCCAGACCAGCCCAATGGTCAGCAGCCGCGCCCATACCGTGCTTAGCGGGTAGCGTTCGGCAAAACCCAGCAGCGGCCCGGCAAACCAGACTGCGGCCGCGAAAGCCGCAAGCGCCAGAACAATCAGCAATATGCGCAGGATACGCTTCATTCCAGTCCTTCCCTGTCAAGCGTCTTCGCGCCGGATCAGCACCTCGACGCGGCGGTTTTCCGCGCGTCCTTCGGCGGTGGCATTGTCTGCGATGGGGTCATCCTCGCCCCGGCCCACAACCTCGACGCGCTCAGGGTCGGACAGAAGCGGTACAATCATAGCCGCCACAGATTGCGCGCGCGCCACCGAAAGTTCCTGATTGTTGCCAAACCGCCCCCGCCCGCTCAGCGGGACGCTGTCAGTATGGCCCACGATCTGCACATCGCCGGATTCGGCGTCCAGCATCTCCGCGATGCTGGTGGCGATAGGGCGGAATTCCTCGCGGGCATCGGCGCTGCCGGACGCAAAGAGCACGATGTTATTGGCCGTGACGGCAATGAAATTGCCGCGCGTATCGGCGCTGAGCTGGCCTGCGGCAATTTCCTCGGCCAGCGCCTCGCGGATGCGCTCCAGCTGGCCCGGCGTGTCAAATTCCGGCGGTTCATAGGGTTCAGGGTCTTCTTCCACCGGCAGATCAGGGATGGCCGTGACACGCATCAGCGCCAGCGTGTCACGCGGATGCAGGTTGCGCATGTCACTGCTGAGCCGGTTGGATACATCGGCCAGATACATGCGCATGCCCATATAGGCCCCGCTGAGCAGCGCCAGCACCAGCGCGGCCACAACCCAGACCGGCACCTGCCTGCGCAGATAAAGCGGGACTGCGGCAATCCCCTGCCAGCGCGGCGAGATGTCGTCATCTTCGCGGGCCCGCACATGGCGCAGCGTTTCATAGATCTGGCGGCGTTTCTGCTGCAGATCAACATCCCCGCCGGGTGCACCGCGGAACTTGCCTTCAAAGCCCAGATAAAGGCAGGTCAGCATCAACTCCAGCAGTGGATAGCGGCGATGGGCGTCGGCCAGCGCCTTGTCGATTTCCTCGAATATGCCCACCCCCGAGGTGCGCCGGTTGAAAAAGCGCGCCTCCATCGAATATTGCACCCATATCTCGCGGTCAGTGCCGGGCAGGTTCTGAACAATATCATCCGCGGTACCGGAAAGCACATACTTGGCGACCAGCGCGTCCTGCGGGTCGGCACCGCCCGCGATGGCGCGGCGTTCATAGCTGTCCAGTTCGTGGGCGACATGGGTCATTAGCGGCACGGCCTGCATCTCGACCACCTGGCTGCGCAGCCGCCCGAACAGGATCAGCAGGCTGGCCGCAGCAGCGGTCAACGGGTTATTGCCCGATGAATGGCCGGTCGCAGCCCCACGCAGGGCGTCATCCAGCGAAATGCGCGGGGTTTCCACAGGTCGCAGGGGCGCGCCCGGACGGGCCAGTTCGGGAAAGAACTGGTTCCCCCCGGTGCTGCCCATCCAGGCATGCTGGCCCGCGCCCTGCCCAAGTCCCGGGCTGGCGGGGCCGGGTTGCTGCGGATTGCCCCACATGTCGGTGGGACCGGATGCAGGGGCGGCGCCGGGGTGGTAGCCGCCACTGCCGTGGCCAGGGGGCGCCGCCGGGGGGCTGCCCATGGGCGGCAAGGGACGGGCGCCGCCCTGACCTGCGGGCGGCTGATGCGGGTGCGATTGCGGGCCGGGCGGTTGCGCAGGCTGTCCTGTCCCCCAAGCACTGCCCTGACCGGATGCGCTGAACGGGCTGTCCGCGCCCCCCGGAACCGGCGCCTGCCCCGGACCACCGGGCGCAGGCCCCCGGCCCGGTAGGGGCGCGATGATCGTGCGCTGAGGCGGCGCATGGGGTTTCTTGCCCCCCGGCCCGCCAGAACCGCCGCTGCCGCCACCGCTGCTCATGATCCATTCTCCATGATGGCCCAGATTTCCAGATCCAGTTCAGGCCAATCACCCGCGAAATGCAGACCGATCGCTGAAGCGGTCGAGAATTCGCGCCACAGATCCGAGCGTTTGTCGATGGTGAAATAGACATGGCTGGTGACCGCACGGATCTGGCGCGGCGGGGTGGGCATGTGGATCAGTTCCAGCCCCGGCAGGTTGCTGTCCACGATCTGGCTCATGCGGGTATTGGGGCCGATCTTGCACAGCGCGGGAAACTGATTCTGGATCTGGCCCAGCGGCTTGTCCGCCGCAACCTCGACCACGAAAGCTGCATCGCGGAACAGGTTGCGGTCCTTGACCATGGCGATATAGGAATTTGGCACGGGCTGCTGCAGGTCCAACCGAATGGCCCGACTGATATCGCGGCTCAGCAGGCGCTGGATGTCACGTAGCAGCGGCGCGAACGTATCTTCCAGCGCGTCATGATCATAAGGCGGGTATTCTGGGCATAACCGCACCGGATCGAATGTCCACAATTCACCCACCAGTTGCAGCAGCGTGACATAAAGCCGTTCAGGATGGACATAGCGCGAGGCGCGCAGATGCCGCAACAGGCCGATTTCACGGTTTAGCAACAGCAACATCGAGTAATCCTGCGCCTGCAGCCCGCCACCAGTGCCAGGATCGGCAGCATAGCGCGACAGCGCCGCCAGCCGGGTCTCGACCCAGCCCACCACCCGGTCAAGCCAGCCTGCAACAACCGGATGCGCGCCTATCAGCAGGACCGGGGGCGCAAAGGACTGATCCAGCAAAATTGTCTTATCACGCACTTCGATAATGCGCGCCAGCGCCAGACAGCCAAATCCCGGCTTGGGCGTTGCACGCACTTCCAGAGCCAGACGCGGATGGGCAATATCCAGATCCTGTTCCAGCCGCATCGCAGCTGCACTGTCGGCAACGCGCTCGCGGGCAAGCATGTAGCGGGTGGCGCGGCTGCCTTCGTCATCCATGCCGATCTCGCGGCTGTTGGATTCGGCCAACGGCAGGGTCAGCCAGACATATTTGCCTTCCGCCCCTTCGGGCACGCTTACCGGAGTTGGCAACGGCGAAGTGCCGGGGCAGTCAAAGGGCAACCCATCGGGCATGATGCCCGCGGCGCGGCGCAGCCCGATCAGGTTCTGTTCGCTCAGGTCGGTATCTATCTCCAGCGCGGCTACCCCCCAAGGATAGGGGGTCATATGATGGCTACGCGCTTCAATCAGCTTCTCGACATACCGGTCATGCTGCTGCAAGTGATGTGGTTGCAGGAGCAGGCCTTCTTTCCAGGCCAGTTTGCTGTACCATGACATGCTCTGCCACCTTTCCGGTCTGTTCCGTGCCAAATGCATCGGTCGCGCATCTGGCTGTAAATCAGGAACAGCCCCGCCAAATCGGGACTGTCCCTCGCCTGTGCGATATGGCATATACAATGGCATTCGCTGACGATCTTTCCAAGAGAAAATCGTCACTTTCCAAAGGGGATGCGCAGAGATGCGATGCAATAATCCCGCGCGCTCCATTCCCGGCAGACGGGGTCTGCTCCAGGGCCAGTCCCGGTCCGGCTCCGAAGCAGGTTGCACAAAAGCGGGAACCGGATTTCAGCGTCCCGCTCTGACAAACAAGTAAGGGATGAGATGATGACAACGAAGCGCAACCTGCAGTGCATCATGGTGGCCGCAAGCACAGGGCTGGCGCTGCTGGCCACAGCCGGGCTGATGGCAGTTCCAGTATCAGCGCAGACAGAAATCGCAGAATCCGCGCCCGACAGCCTGAGAGAGGATTTCCGTGACTGGATCGTGAACTGCGTCACTATCGCGGCGGATGCCCCCGCCAACGCCGGGGCACGCGTCTGCGAGATGTTTCAGCAGATCGACCATCAGGAATCGGGTCAACGGGTACTGACCTTCTCTGTTCGTATCAATGATGAGGACCAGCCGATAAGCGTGCTGATTACCCCGTTCGGGCTGCGCCTGGCAGAGGGGGTGCGGGTGCAGATCGGGGATGAGCAGATCGCACATCTGGGTTTCGAGACCTGCCTGCCTGAAGGCTGTCTGGTCGTGGCCCCGATGGACCCGGCAATGATCACGGCAATGCGGCAGGCCCGCGAGGGCGCAGTAGTGCTGGTCAGTCGTCAGGGTGATGCCTTGGGCGTGCCGATCTCACTGATGGGGTTCGCAGCAGGGCTGGAACGGCTGCGCGCCCTTTCCGGGGAGTAAAGCGAGAGGAGTCGCGTTCATTCAGATGCACGCGGCAGGGTGTCCGGCGGGTAGTTTTACGCTGATCTGCTTACTCTGGTGTGCTGTCAATCTGGCCCTCAGCGTTCAGGAAGGTGATCCATTGCCGTGACTGGCCGGTGTCGATCTCGGCAAACCGCGCTGCTATATGGCCGCGCTGCCAGCAATCCTGCGCGCCAGGAATGCGAAAGCCCTGCTCGCCGACGCAGAACGTGACCTGGCCTTCCAGCACAGGCTGGCTGAACACATCGATAGCGTGCAGATACAGATAGCGGCTGTCGATATCACCGCGCAGCAGCGCAGCGCAGCGCCCCGGCGCCACGCTCCACCAGCCTTCGCTGACAAAGCCAGTCCCCGGATCGCGCGCCAGCGCCAGATTGAGCACGTCAAAACTGTCATTGCAGACAATGAAGTCGGCCTGCGCTGCACCGGCACTGGCCAACAGACACAGTCCCAGTAGCACAGCGCGGGCCCGCATCCCGCACGGATAAGGTGCCGCACTGAATCGGGTGCGGGTTCTTGATCCGGGCAGTGATTTGGGCATGGCAAGGCGCATATCTCATATGTCCTGCAAGCAGGCGGAAGGACAAGCCTCTTGTTGTGGCGTGTTATCGGCATTGCCAAGTTGTTTTCGGGAGACCGAGCCTGGCTTGCGGAGATAGTTTTCATGCGCGCCTCTCGGCGGCTTGGTCCTTCCACAGACGAAAGGCATCTGCGCAGGCATGGCTATCTGACTTGGCGCAGAGACAATTACGACGGGGACGGAGTATTGTGTTAATAGGGTCATGGGCGGCGAGAGAACCGCTGGGGCTACCTTGGGGGCGAAAAGCGCCCCACGATCTTTTCGCACCTTCATGTCGGCCTGTGACTGCCTTCGATAGGATTATGCAACCCCATGTAGGCTCTGTGATCAGCATCGGGCGCCTGGAGTGCAAGCGGCTTGGTGTAGCTGCGCAGTTTGTCCGACATAGCAATGCGCGGTTGGGCGGATTGCGCGATTAACCTTGCCAGAAGGCGCTTGGCGGCTTTGGCGTTTCGGCGGGTCTGCACGAGGATGTCGATCGTGTCACCGTTGGCATCCACTGCGCGCCAGAGCCAATGCTTCAGGCCGTTGATCGGGATTACGATCTCGTCCAGATGCCAGTTGTCGTTCGGACGGGGCCAGTCAGGTCGGATGTAGGCCGCGATATGCGCGCCGAAGCGGTTGATCCAGAGCCGGCCCGTTTCGCGACTCACTGTCACGCCGCGCTGGACCAGAAGATCCTCAACTTCCGCAGTGCTGCGCGCAAACCGATGACTAGCCCAGACCGCATACGCGATGTTCTCACGAGGGTAGCGAAAGCCTTTCAAGCGTGGCATTGACGTCAACATCTTCATGCCTCACCCCTAACCAAATCAGATGCGGTGATCAACTTGGCAATGCCCGCGGCAGCGCTTTCACTCTGACAAGGAACAGAACACATATGAACGATCTGCCAAGAGCGTTGATCTTCGATTGCGACGGCACGTTGCTGTTAACCGCAGATATTCACTTCACCGCGATTTCGACAGCTCTGGACAATCAGGGGGTGACGATTGAGAAGGACTGGTACCTTCGACAATCCGGGTTGAGCCGGTTGGACCTCGTCAAGAAGGTTGCCCTCGAAACCGGTGCCGTCCTAGACGTCGCGCGCTTCTGTCGCGAGAGCATTGGCGCGACCGTCGCCCTGGCACATTGCGCCCGGCCCAATCCGCCGGTTGTTGCACTGGCGCGCGACAGGTCCAATAGCATGCCGAAGGCTCTGGCCACCAATAGTGAACTCCCGATCGTCACTGCGTTTCTACACGCTACACGCCTGAGTGAGTGTTTCGATGTCGTTGTGACCAGAGAAGATGTCAGCCAACCGAAACCGCATCCGGCAATCTTTCTGCTGGCCGCAAGACAACTCGGAATCGACCCGCAACACTGCCTAGTGTTCGAAGACAGTCCGGAAGGTCTTGCCGCCGCGGATTCAGCGGGAATGAAGAGTATCGATGTCAATAACACTGATATATTTCGAAACTCTGACTGAAACGCCACGAGTTTGCTCAACTCATCACCAAGTGGGATGGCACCTTCCGAGTTGATTTCCTTGAGGTCGCAGTTGTCCTTTGAATCTGGCGTAGAGTAGCAGCTATTACATCCGGCCGACACCAATTATCTTGGAGCATCAAGGAATTACGACGTGTACAACACATTTGCAATACTCTGATCAGGCCGTACGAGCTGAGTAAGCCACTCTACGCCCCGCATATCGTCTTCTAGCCTTGGCGGATGGTGACTCAGAATCTGTGGAGGGCGGTGCTGTCAATCCAGTTGCCAGATACATGGCCGCATATCGTCCGAACCAAATCTGGCAGTTCGGCAAAGTCCGAAAATGTAGCATGATGCTGGATTTCGCTTACCAAACCACGGCGATACCCTTTGGAAAACAGTATGAACGGTACGTCTGCATTCAGCGCAGTTTCACTGTCAACCTCGCTATCGCCAACATAAATCGCGGCACTGGTGCCGACTCGCTCAATTGCTGCGTACAATGGGGCTGGATCAGGCTTGCGCACAGGCAAGCTATCCCCCCCGACTACAACAGCAAAATATGGCGCTAAATTTAGGTCCTGGAGTATTTGCCTAGCAATACCCTCCGGTTTGTTTGTGCATACTGCAAGCTTGAATCCGTCCGCAGACAAAGCCTCCAATGCCGCTCGTACATTATCGAATGGCGTGCTGAGGACTGCGGGAGCAGCTGTGTAATGACGCATGAAGCACTGTTCCAGAATGGAGTGACGCGCGCTATCCTGGGGGTTTTCGTCGATCTCACACATTATTTTCGTGATCAGCGCGGGCACTCCATTGCCGATAAAACTGCGAATTTTGGCAACACTTAACGGCGCCTGCCCTGCCTGCGTAAGCATCTCGGATGCTGCTTTATGGATATCAGGCACGCTGTCGATCAGTGTGCCATCAAGGTCAAATATAATTGCCGTCATCCGTGGACCTTTCTGGGTATTTTCGCACGTATGCGAATAAGCGCGCCATTTGGCGTTTTCCATTCATTCATTCTTGCAGCAGACGTACCAGCCGCAACGGCCTGTGCGCAATTTGCCCAAGCTCCGTGACCAAAGACAAGGACTGGAGCGCCAGACCTGTTCCAGACATTGTGCAATGTGGCCGTCACGCGTCGTTCGAAATCAACGAAGCTCTCGCCCAGCGGCAAATCATCAGGCGCGGCACTCCACAAGCCCGGATGGGCTGCGTGAAGCTCGGTCCATGTACGCCCTTCCCAAGGGCCGAAATCGAGTTCCAGCAACGCGTCCTTTGCGACAGTCGTCGGATAGCCGTGCAGCGCTGCAGTTTGCCGCGTTCGTTGCAGGGGCGAAGTCCAGATTTCTGCAAAAACCATTCCTTCAAGTGCAGAAAGGTTATTAACAAGGGCGGTGTGATCATTACTGCACAACGGGTCGTCAAGCGCGATGTCACGCCGCCCCTGCAATCGGCCCTCGGCATTCCACGGAGTCCGAAAATGTCTAATGAACCAAAATTCTGCCATGCTCAGTCCAGCAACGATGCACTTCGGCTGTCGATCATCAACATGACGTCGGCACCGACAGCATGTCCTGATTGGCCCGCATGGTGCAATGTATCAACGATGATTTCACCATCTTCCGTTCCCACCAAGTAGCGGATCTGACTGCCCAGAAATTCCCGGTGGGTGACTTTTCCAGCGATCGAACCACGCTCCTCATCAGCAAGCGAAACACTTTGTGGGCGCAGCACGATGCGGCTTGCAGTGCCCCTATAGTTATCAACTGCCAGCCGGTTTCCGCCTTTGGTTACAAAACATCCTTCATTCATATGCCCCGCGAGAATATTCGCAGTTCCCAGGAACCCCGCGACAAATCCGTTGACCGGCGTATCGTAAAGTTCCTGTGGAGTGCCAATCTGCTGAATGACGCCACCATCCAATACGGCCATACGGTCAGATGTGGTATTTGCCTCTTCTTGGTCATGCGTCACGAAAATCGTCGTCAGTCCCAATTTGCGCTGAAGTGAAAGAAGTTCACGGCGCATTTGAACGCGCAGGGCCGCATCAAGGTTCGACAACGGCTCATCCAGTAGCAGAACCTGCGGTTCAATCGCCACCGTCCTAGCCAGTGCAACGCGCTGCTGTTGACCACCAGACAGTTGTGAGGGCATGCGCTCCGCCAAGTGCAACAAACCTACCAAATCCAGAGCAGCTTCAACCTTGGGGCCTATTTGCGCGCGCGGCATCCGGCGTTCTTCCAACCCAAAAGCCACATTCTGGCGCACTGTCATATGCGGCCACAGCGCATAGGATTGAAACACCATACC
Organism: Roseinatronobacter alkalisoli; assembly: GCF_028745735.1. GTDB lineage: Bacteria > Pseudomonadota > Alphaproteobacteria > Rhodobacterales > Rhodobacteraceae > Roseinatronobacter > Roseinatronobacter alkalisoli. The sequence goes on along the minus strand of NZ_JAQZSM010000011.1, from coordinate 9,631 downwards.
AACATTGCGCTTCCATGGCGGCAGGTCTGCGATATCCTTCCCATCGATCAGGATACGGCCCTTGGGTCGGGGTCCAAATCCAGCGATGGCACGCAAGAGTGTAGACTTTCCCGAACCCGAAGGTCCAAGGAAGGCAAAGAATTCACCGGGATAGATTTCCATGTCAATCCCGGCCAGAACGGTTGTGTCACCGAAGGACAAGTGAAGGTCTTCAATGCGGATGCCAGCTTTTTTCATGGCGTTGTTCCCTATTGTTCTGCGCCTGGGGCAGCGGCCCGGCGGTTGCGGTCTTTTTCGATGATACGTTGCGACAGGTAGGTACCAAGTGCCACAATAACGACGGCCAGAATGCCAAGTGCCGCGCCTGCTCCACGGCCTGCCGGTGATTGCATGTACAGGTAAATCCCGTAGGCCAACGGCGCGTCAGACGCCCTGCCCACAAGCATAATCGTTGCAGACAATTCGACGGCGGCAGTGGCAAAGCTGGTCACAAAACCGGCCAGAATTCCTCCAGTCATCAACGGTACGACAATGCGCCGTACTGTGCTGGACTTGTTTGCACCAAGGCTTTCAGCAGCCTCCTCCAGCGACAGCGCGACCTGCTGCAGGGCGGCCATGCAAGCCCGCAGCGCATAAGGGAGGCGGCGTACGGCCAGCGCCACGATGATCAGCCCCCAGAAACTGGACATCTGACCCAGCCCAAAGGGCAGCTGGACCCCATGAAACATGCGCAAATACCCAATACCAAGAACCACACCGGGCACCGCCAATGCTGCTGTGGCCATATAGTCAAGCCACTTTCGCCCGATCAATCCGGTACGCAGCACTATGTAGGCAATCGCGACCCCAAGGATGACATCGATAATTGCCGCTGAACCTGCATAGAGAACCGTGTTCCAGATATATTGTGAAGACTGCGTGAAGACTGTTCCGAAATGCTGCAACGTAAACGCGTCAGGAAGCGGTGAGAACGACCATATCGTGCCAAAAGCCAGCAACATCAGACCGAAATGTGGGGCCAAAACGAGCGCCAGAATGAACAGGATCACCGCCCATGCTATCAGCTTTTCGCGCGGGGCGAGGTCACGCTTTGACAGCCCGCCACCCCCTTTTTGTACCGTTGCATAATCCTTGCCCCGCATGAACAGGAAGGAAGCCCAAAGTGCGAATATTGAGAAAGCGACCAGAATGAATGATATCACGTAGCCCATCGGGTCATTGATGCCGACTCCAGTGATGCGCAGATAGGCCTGTGGCGCCAACATCGTGTTGACATTCAACAACAGCGGCGTGCCCAAATCATCAAAGACCTTGATGAACACCAGCGCCGCACCAGCCAGATAGCCCGGCATGGCCAGTGGAAAAACTATGCGCCGGAACATCCGCATACCCGATGACCCAAGATTCTGCGCGGCTTCTTCCATCGAGCGGTCGATATTTCGCAACGACGCGGACAGATTAATCAGGATGAATGGGAAATAGTGGATCGACTGCACGAATATGACGCCATTCAAGCCTTCCATAAACGGAACTTTGAAGCCGAAATACTGATCAAGCAGCAAGTTTACCGACCCGTTGCGACCAAAAAGCAAGCTCATCGCGACAGCACCGACGAAGGGGGGCATGATCAGCGGGATAAAGCCCAGCGACTGGATGATTGCAGTGCCTGCAAAGTTGAAGCGTGTCGTGATATAGGCCAGCGGCAGCGCTATGATAGTTGCGAAAACCACCGACATCGCGGAAACATAAAAGGAATTCACAAAACTTTCGCGAAACAGCGATGTGTTGAAAAAATCCCTGAAGTTCTGCAGGGTCATTGCCCCGGTTCGCGCGTCCAGAAACGCGACATAGATCACCTGTACAACCGGCAGAACCAAGAATGCCATAAGAAAAATCGCAATCAGGATACCAGTAATTGCGACACCGGACAGACGGGGGAACAGCGTGAAACGTCCGGCACCACTGGCCGGTTGTGGCATGTCAGACATGGTTTTTTCCCTGAGACTAGTGATGCCCGCCCTGATTGCAGGGCAGGCAGAAGATTCAGCGCATGGCCACGGCGCGATCAGCCAATTCCTTGGCTTTTGCATAGTTGGCAACTGTAAAACCGTCCCAGGCCTGCTCAACCTCGGCTTGTCGACCGACGACTGCGATGTCCGCACTTACGCGTGAGATCTGGAATACCCCGGCAAAGGCAGGGTCGAGGGATTCCTCTTCAGTGATTGGCAGGGCTTCGACCAGTTCGCGCGCCTCTGCAATAAGCGCAAGCGCCTCTGCATTTTCGCTGTCTGCATGCACGGCTTCAGCCGCCTGAATAGCCGCAACAGCGGCGCGCAGATCGTTCAGCCGATAGGTGATCATGACATCAAACAGCGAGTTTACAAGATTGTAGCGTGCGCCCGAAGTATCAACATCGAATGCAATCGCTCCTGGTGCAAAATCTTCTGAGAACGGGTTCGGGAACCCCTCTGGCACTTCGGCATAAACCTCTGGATTCACAGGCAAGCGCATGATCGCAGGATTCAGCAGTACGCGCTGGCCCTCTGGTGACAACACGAATTCCACAAAATCCTTGGCTCCTTGCGCGTTGGGTGCGTTTTCCACGATGCCGATATTCGCCGGAACAATCGCCGTAAGACTGGGATAAACCAGTTCAACAGGAAAGCCCGATGCGTTGGACGCAAGCCCAAAGAAATCGATCACAATCCCAAAGCCGGTAGAACCGGAATTGACGGCATCAGGAACACCGAAGCTGCGCTCGGTCACAGTGTTCATGTTGCCCGCGATCCATTTCCATTTCGCCCAGCCTTCTTCCCAGCCATCGCCTTGCAGCAAGGTTTCTACGGTCAGGTGCGTCGTGCCGGAACGCGAGGGCGATGACATTGCAACATGCCCGTTATACTCGGCGCGAATCAGGTCATCCCATTCCCGTGCGACCGGCAGATTATTTGCAGCAACGTAACGGGTATTATACATAATTCCGTATCCGGAGGCCGCAAAACCATAGTAATATCCGTCTGGGTCGTTGATCGGATACCCGCCCACGTCATCCGGAATGCCATCAACACTGATATCTACATTGGCCAGCAACCCTTCAGATTTCAGCACTTCGAACGCATCTGGCGCCGAAGCCCAGAATAGATCCGTCGTGTTGGAACCGCGCGTTTCCTGAAGATAAGCCACAGATGCGTTGGTATTGCGGCTCACCACTTCAAGCGTGTGTTCCGGGTGCGCTTCCTCGAACGCGACCTTGAACGGATTGGTCAGATCTTGGGGGAAAGATGTCACGACAACAACAGTGTCCGCCTGCGCGGCAGCACTGGAAACCAGCGCAAGCGCGGTTGTAAGCATAAGTTTTTTCACGGGGCCCTCCCTTGGCCTAAAAGTCAGGGTGCGCACTGCCTCCTCGCAATGCACACACAGTATGCGTATCGCCAAATTAACTTGCAAATATTTGTTTTTATTAATATTTTTGGGTCATTTCTGACCCGTGAAATGGGTCAATTGTGACCCGCTCACTCCAAACCATGATGACGCATGCGCAAATAAAGGCGCTTTCTGGGAATCCCCAACAGCGATGCCGCGTCATTTTTTCGCCCGCCCGCCTGCAACAGCGCCGCCTGAAGCAGCCGTGATTCGAAACCTTCCATGGCTGCATCGAAGCCTTCGGACACAACTGCGCGTTCTTGCAAGCCCTCATCCAGTGAAACATCCAGTCCAATTACCAGACGCTCCGCCACAGTTCGAACCTCTCGGACATTTCCGGGCCATGCATACCAAGCCGCTTGCCGCAGCAACGCCGTGGAAATGTTGGGAACCGGCAGGTCATGACGTTCTGTAGCCTCTGCGACGAAGTGCTCCAGCAGCATTTCAGCATCACCGGGGCGCTCTCGCAACGGCGGCAAACGCAGTGCGCCTGCATTGAAACGGTGAAACAGATCCGCACGCAGTTTTCCTTGGGCAACAAGCTGTGTCGGATCACCTTTGACGCTACCAAGTATACGCAGATCAAGCTGTCGTGGCGGCATTCCAAGTGGTGATATCTCGCGGGCATCCACAACGCGAAGCAGACGCACCTGCAAGGCCTCTGGCATGGCTTCAAGTTCATCGAGGTACAGCGTACCACCTTCGGCGCGCACCAAACGGCCCGGAACAGATGTATCCCCAAAAAGTTCGCGGTCAATTTCTGCTTGATTCAGCGCACCGCAATTCACAGCCACGAAAGGCCCATTGCGCCGCGCCGAAATGGCATGCAGCACGCGTGCGACCAGTTCCTTGCCCGTCCCCGTTTCTCCGGCGATCAGCAAATCAACTTGCAGGCCACCCAAAGCAGCGACCCGTCGGCGCAGTTCTACCATGACAGGGGCCTTGCCAAGCAGCCGGTCTTCAGGCGCAATAGTGGTTGCAAGACGATTGCGCAGCGCCTCGTTTTCTTGAGAAAGTCGGCGCATAGCGACTGCGCGACGCAGGATATCAATGACCAGTTCCGGCTGGCAGGGCTTTTCAAGAAAGTCATGCGCCCCGGCCCGCATAGCGCGAAGGGCACTGCTCACATCACCATGCCCTGTAATCAGAACGAAGGGAATATCGGGCGCCTGTTGACGGATGACGTCCAAGAAATCTAACCCTGACATCCCTGGAAGACGCATGTCGGACAAGATTACATCAGGAGAGATTGAGTCCAGGTTTTCCAGCGCCGCCTTGGCATTTCCAAAGGTGTGCACTGAAAATGCGGCGGCCTCAAGCGTTTCACATGTTGCCTCGCGTAGGTCCTGATCATCCTCGATCAACATCACTGCCATTTTGCGTGCCATTGCCACACTCTCCCCCACCATCACGAAAGCGCAAAAGTACTTTTGCCCCGCCCTCCTCGCCTGATACGATACTAATATCCCCCCCCATGTCCTGCATCACGTTGAACACGATGGATAATCCCAGGCCAAGGCCTTTGCCAACTTCCTTTGTGGTAAAAAATGGGTCTATCAATGTAGCGCCACTTAGCCCACGAAGGCCAACCCCATTATCCATGATCGACAGGGCCGCACTCGTTTTACCATCACGCGCCACGACAATATGTCCGTCCGTTCCGTCTGCTTCCTCAATAGAATCAATCGCATTGGACAGGATATTCAACAAGACTTGCTCAATGAGTATCTCGTCTCCCTCGACAGCCATTTCCTTGACGTTCTCGGTGATATGCATGCTGGCGCCAGTTTCTTTCAGCCTGTGTGCAAGTAGTTCCAGAACCGCGTTCAGCGGGTCGCGAATGCAGACAATTTCGCGGCGATACTCTGCCCGGCGCGCAATGCGCCGCAAATGATTTATCGTGCGCGTGATACGACGCATCAACGCCTCGATCCGATCCAGTGCAGGTCCAGTTTCGGCATGGGCCTGCCGCAGGGCATGCAACCGATGCTGCATGGCAGCAAGAGGCTGGTTTATCTCATGGCTGATCGCGGCAGACATCTGCCCAAGGGCGGCCATCTTGCCCGCCTGGACGAGCTCTCGCTGTGTCTGCTCAAGTTGCTTGACCGCCAAGCGTCTCTCTCGCACCTCATTCGACAGCTCGAGATGCGTGGTTTTCAAATCTTGAACAGCCATGCGAAAGACGTCAACTGCGTGTGACATCCGGACAAATTCATCTGCACCCTGCCCTGCGTTCGGAAGCGACGACAATTCGACCGATGCAATGTGCATCAGATCATCCGTCAACTCCCGGACGCGCTGGACAATGCGGCGCCGTACGAAGAAAAAAAGGATAGCAGCACCAGAAACCGCACCGGCAAATATAAGCACGCCCAGCCCCATAGCACCGCGCAACATGCCCTGTGCTGCGTCATCTGCGCGCGTCTGGGCTGCCAGTCGTTCCGTCTGGCCAAACTGCGTCAATTGCGTTTGCAATGTTCCAAGGCTGTCTTGCGCAAGTGCAAGCGCGTCAAGTATCTGTTCGCGCAGCATTATTTGTTCACGCATCAACACAAAGATTCCGTTCGGGCCTTGGGCAAGCTCTACCAGTTCGTCAAGCGATTGAAGCAGGAACATTATTTCAATGCGATCGGGCAAATCGCTCCGCGCAAGAGCGATCATATCAAGCGTGTCCTGCCCCAATGTTTCAACCTGTTCGAGGGCAACAATACTGCTGGAAGCACGGGCCTGTAAGAGAAGTGCTGCCAGAGTCGCGGCCTCTGTCGCAAGGCGTTGGAGCCTGTCGCGCTGGCGCCGTTCGATACCAAGTTCGCGTTCGACCGTACCCAATCGCACATCTTCAGTAGCAGTCATCAAAATGCGCAAGCTGGCATCCATATTGAATGACATGTCGTCCAACAACGCGCTGGCCTGATCCTGCACATCAACCTGATTCCAACGCAACTGTTCATCAGCCTCTTGCAAGACAGATGACAGATGCGCGCTTTCAATCGATGCCAGGATGACCCTCGACAAGCTGTCGCGCAACTCCGCTTCTGCAGTGGCCATGGTATCAGCCTCTGGGGTGTCATTCAGCACTGGACTGCGCAGAAGGCTGGCCAATCCGGCGGCAGTACTCTCTATACGATGAACGAAGGGCTGCAACTGCCCATCAGGTTTCTGCCCCTCTGCCATGATCGCGGTCGACAGCGCGGCCAACTCGCCGGTAAACTCCGCCAGTTCGCCTGCAACCGCAACGCGTGGTATCCGATCTTCTGCCAAGCTGGCGAAATCGCGTTCCGCGCGCAGTACCAGCACCATCCCAGCCCCAAGGATGACTGCTGCGATAATCATTATCGCACCTATCCCCAACAACAGCCGTGTCCAGATAGAAATGGAGCGCCTCATCGTCTTAATTCAGCGTTGTGCAAACGCGCCTCTGCTGCATCCAGCAGGCGTTTCGACTCCGCCTGCCAGGACAAAAGAGTGTTGCGGCCCGGGACAGCCAGCCGCAGGCTTGCTTCGGAGACGGGTAAATGGGTCAGAATCTGCGCGATCATGGATCTATCCTGTACTGCCCCAGGGTCCAGATCATTCAATCTGCGCCATAGGTCACGTCGGCGTAAAAAATCGCGGGCAATAAAAATATTGTATATTTCGTTCACTTGCCAGTAGCGTTTTCGAGCCAGTTCAGGGTCATAGCGCGACCAGCTGAAGGTCAGGGCCGCGCGCATTTCCGGAATCAGACTTTCGGCAAGTTCTGCACGAACTTCGTTGTGGATGGGTATGCGTCGAATATTCGGGCGTAGAAGAAGTCGTTGCCCATCAACCGACAAAAGAAAGTCGATAAACGATCTGGCAGCGTCAGGGCTTTTTCCGCCCTGCAACGCCGCGATACGTGCGGGACTGATGATGATTGGACGGCCATATCTGAACAAAACGTTCTGATCAGCGCGTTGCAGAGCTAGAAAATCGATCGTCAAGCCAATGTCGTGTCGATTTCCCAACCCCTCCAACACACCAAAAGACCTAGCTGATATGCTTTTTAGTTGCCCGGCCAGTTGCAATAAGTAGGCCCAGCCGGCTTCCCAGCCACGATCCTGCAGAATCGTTTCTATCAGGCTGTGGGTTGTGCCCGAACGCATCGGATGAGACATGGTGATCCGACCAGAATATGCTGGATCAAGAAGGTCGTTCCAGTCTTGGGGAGGTGGCAAATCCATGCCATTCTTCCAAGCCCAGCCGACAGCAGAAAAAGCAAAATCAGCATGTGACCCAAACCCGATATCCACCAGTCGCGAATATTCATCCAGAAGTTCAAATGCTTCTGATGATGACGCCCAGAACATGTCAAACTGCCGCGCGTTCCCTCTCAGCAATTCATCAACGGCGGCATTGGTGTTCTTATTTAGGTGGAACACGGAAATTTCCGGATGCCGGTTCGAAAATTCCGCAAGAAACGGGGATACAAAGTCAGCCTCATAGGAGGTCAGTATATGCAGTTCCTCAGCCTGAACAGTCGGCAGCGACGAGCATATACCGAATGTCAGGAGCGAAAAAAATCTTGCTATCTTGAGGATCATTTCAGTGTTCCATTTGAAACCTTCTTGTTGAAGCGATTGCCATGCTTCAAACGTACCAGGTGCAGGAGTACGGTCTGGCCATCTAACACCATCGACTCTATCCGAAACACCCATTAATTCGCGAAATCGACCGCGTCACCCGGCACGAAACCTTGGACGCGCATCCTGGTCATCTGGAACCAAATTTGCCATCATTGACGTGAGGCAAGTTTTGGGGGGGTGTCATGCGTGGTCGGTCATCGGTCGCGATTTCACTGAGCGATGAGGAGCGGGGTTTTCTGGAAGCGCAACTGCGGAAGCACAAGGCGGGACGGTCGCTCTCCGAAAGATGCCGGATTGTGTCGAGATGCGCTGACGGCCTGACCAGCAAGGAGATCGCCACTGAGCTTGACCATTCCGAGCATACGATCGGTAAGTGGCGGCGACGATTTGCCGAGCACCGTATCGAAGGCCTCTCGGACGAGTATCGTGCGGGCCGCCCTCGAACGATTTCGGATGAACAAGTAGCCGATGTGATCAAGCGAACGCTGGAAACGACGCCAAGGGATGCAACTCATTGGTCGATCCGGACGATGGCCGAAGAAATCGGTTTGTCACACACTACGATCCGCCGCATCTGGAACGCCGCTTACGCTGCAGCCGCACCGCGCGGAAACCTTCAAGCTGTCCACCGACCCGCTGTTCGTGGACAAGGTGCAGGACGTGGTCGGCCTCTACATGTGATCGCCGAACCGGGCTATCGTTTTGTGTGTAGACGAAAAATCCCAGATCCAGGCTCTGGATCGAGAACAGCCGGTGTTGCCCATGGCCCCCGGCGTAGCCGAGCGGAGGACCCACACCTACACCCGAAACGGGCGTTGTTGCGCAACTCGCGCTTGAGGCGTGACTGCCCCTTTCCCTACTGACGTCATGCCACGCGGACGATCTCGGCGGTGCCGAGGGCGTTGAAGCGGTTCATGAGGGCGATGCGGATGTGGATCTCGGCGGTCTGGCGGTCGGGGTCTCGTGCCATGATGCGCTCGCCGAAGGCTTTCAGGCAACGCATCCTCGCCTCGATCCGGCTGCGGGCATGGTAGCCTGTCCAGCGTTTCCAGAACGCCCGGCCGTAGTGTCGGGTGGCGCGCAGGGTTTCGTTGCGGACCTTTGCGACCGGGCAATCCTCCTTCCATAGCCGCCCGTTCCTGCGGATCGGGATGATCGGAACCGCGTCACGTGCGATGATGGCGCTGTGGCAGCGGCGCGTGTCATAGGCGCCGTCCGCGGTCACCGTGCCGATCTGTTCGTCGGCCGGGATCTGCCCGAGCAGGTCCGGGAGCACGGGGCTGTCGCCGTCGCGGCTGGGCGTGAATTCCACGGCCCGGATGTCGGACGTGGCCGGGTCCATCGCCAGATGCACCTTGCGCCATTGGCGTCGACCCTGAACGCCGTGCTTGCGCGCCTGCCATTCGCCATCGCCGAGGAACTTGATGCCTGTGCTATCCACCAGCAGGTTCAGCGGCACGGCGATACGGGACCTGCACGGCCAGGGTCTTCTGCCGGCGGCACAGGGTGGAAAAGTCCGGCACCGGCCAGTCCAGCCCCGCCAGCTTCAGCAGGCTCGCGACCATCCCCGCGGTCTGGCGCAAGGGAAGCTTGAACAGCAC
>NZ_JAQZSM010000109.1 GCF_028745735.1 Roseinatronobacter alkalisoli | reverse complement strand
GCACCAAGGCCGCCGACAAGGCGACAGCCCTCGACATGGTCAATCTCGCCGCCCATCGCGGCTGGGAGTCGATGAAAGTGACCGGCCCGCAGGACTTCCGGCGTGAGATGTGGATTGAAGGCGCGGCTAAGGGTATCAAGGTCGAAGGCTACAAGCCCAATGAGCGCGATATCGAGGAAGCGGCACGGCGCAGTGACATGGAACGCCCGCGCAGCCTGCAGCGGACGGATGGGCCTGTCTCTGAGCGGCGCGACCCGGCCAATGCTCTATCGGCAAGCGATATGTCAGGCCGTGACCTGTTTCGCAGCGCATCCCGGGACCCGGCAGCGCCACTTGCCGGGGGTACGACCAGCGACAAGGTCGAGTACAGCCAGGGTGTGCGCGGTACAGTGCTTGCGCAAGGCACGCGACCCTATCTCGACCGCCCCGGCGCGGCCGAGTCTCCCTATGTGCGCTTGCAGCTCCCGAATGGCCGCACACATGATGTCTGGGGCATGGGGGTCACCAAGGCGCTGGCGGATCGGGGCGCGACAACGGGCGACACAGTGACTCTGTCCTCAACCCGCTCCGAGGCCGTCACCATCACCACGCGCGATCCCGTGAGCAATGAGGTCATCGAGAAGCAAGGCAGCCGACGGGCCTGGGAGGCGCAGGATATCCAGCGCGGCACAGCAGCAGACACCGGGACGGGCACGGGGATCAGCACCGGCGCGGCCGCGACGACCGCCGCAGCAACTGCCGCTGCCGCCGGCATGCTGATCGCTGCGAAATCCGATCTCGCAAAACTGCCCGCGCCTACGGACGCGAAACGCGCGGATGCCTATCGCGAGGCTGTGGAGGAGCGTCTGACACCCGACGAGATCGCGCGCCTGAAACAGGGCGATATCTCGGGGCTCGACGGTGTAGGCAGTCGCGAAGACCAGCTTTCTGTTGCGCGCGAATATCTCAAGGCCGAGGGCAATTCGCAGCCCGCTCTGAAACAAGTGACCGAAGAATGGTTCGACGAGCGCGCGGCCAGTGCAGCACAGGACCGGGGGCTGGAACATGATTAAGACACGCGTTCTGGCGGGCCTGGGCCTCTTCGCTGCTCTCGGGCTCGTGCTCGCCTATATTCTGGCAACAGGCTATCTCGCGCTCAAACTCACCGGCAGTGCTGCCACGCTCGATTGGGGCCTGCTCCTCCATAACTGGCAGGCAATCCGGCTCCGCCATCCCGATCTCTGGCAGGTGATCGGGCTGATCTTCCTGTTCGCCACTCTGGGCAGTTTGCTGCTCGGATCCTTCGTCGTCCATGAGGGGCTGACCCGCTTTGGCGAGACCCACTGGCAGTCCAAAGCCGAACTGAAGCGCAATCGCTTCTTTGAAAAGCCTGGGCGCGGGTTTC
>NZ_JAQZSM010000108.1 GCF_028745735.1 Roseinatronobacter alkalisoli | reverse complement strand
CGATTTGTGCATGTATGGATGCCCCCGTCAGTGCAAGTAGTTTCTGAACGGCTCAAGCGTGTGATCGGGTGCGGTCATGTATCAGGCCTTTCTCTGCGGCGCTGACATGGCCGCTGGCCGGTATGGCGATGCGCGGATCAGAAGCAAATCAACAAACCGAGCTCGTTGGCTCCTGCACAAAGACTGCTTTCTCTGACCCGGATCTGATCGATCCTTTGCCCTTACTGTTCAGTGACCTCCTCACACTCCCGACGTGACCCGGGACGGAATGACGCGCGCCCGCGCTTATGCCATCGCCGCCACCGGATTTCGGTAATCCTCCTGTTTCGTCATCATGGCCCAAAGGCCACGCGCCATCTTGTTCGCCAGCGCGATCGCAGCGACCATGCGCGGCTTGCGGGTCAGCAGGCGCTTCAGCCAACCATTGTTCGGGGTGTCAAATCGTTCGACGGCCTGAAGAACTGCCATGGCTCCAGACACGAGAAGCGTGCGAATGTCGCGCTGCCCCATCTTCGAGGTCTTCCCCAGCCGGGCCTTCCCGCCTGTAGAGTGCTGTTTCGGCACGAGGCCGAGCCAGGCCGCAAAATCACGCCCGCGTCGGAAGCTGGCCATATCTGGCGCGAAGGTTTCGATCGCAAGCGCAGTGACCGGCCCTACGCCCGGCATGGTTTGCGCACGGCGGGCCAGATCGGCGTCTTTGGCGGCGCGCTTCATCTTCGCGTCAAGGTCTGCAATCCGCGCAGTCAGACCATCAATTTGGTCCAGATAAATCTGGCCAAGATCGCGAACGCCGTCAGGCAGCACTGTGTCTTCATCGGCGAGCGCGTCTGCGAGCCGCTTGACATGAGCCGGACCTCGTGCCGCCACCAGCCCGTGTTCCGCTAAGTGCCCACGCAAGGCGTTGATCATCTGAGTGCGTTGGCCGACAAAGATCTGCCGTGTCCGGAACAGCATCGCGCGCGCCTGCTGATCTTCCGTCTTCACAGTAACAAACCGCATGGTCGGGCGTAACGCCGCCTCCACAATCGCCTCGGCATCGGCCGCATCATTCTTCTGGCGCTTCACGAACGGTTTCACATAGATCGGTGCGATCAATCGCACGTCATGCCCGAGTTTCTCAAATTCGCGGCCCCAACCGTGCGCAGTGGCGCAGGCTTCCATGGCAACAATGCATCTCGGATGTTGGGCAAAGAACGCGAGCAACTGAGCCCGCGAAAGCTTCTTGCGGAATATGACAGATCCATCGACGCGCGCGCCGTGCAAATGGAAAACGCGCTTTGCAAGATCAATCCCGATGATGGTAACTTCGGACATGGATGCTCTCTCCTTCTGTGATGTCTTCAGCAAACATCACCTTGGCACATTACGATGCCGTCGGGAGGGGGCATCCATGCCATCA
>NZ_JAQZSM010000107.1 GCF_028745735.1 Roseinatronobacter alkalisoli | reverse complement strand
AGCCACGTCCTATCGCCACGCCCGTGCCGATGCCTTCGGGCTGTGGGCCGAGTATACCCGTGAAATGACCGCATGAATGCACGAGGTGCAGATCACTGCACCCAGCGGACAACAACTTGGCAATGCCAGCCTGAAACATAGCTTTCAGGCAACCAAAGCTCGCTTCGCCTCGGACTTAAGCCAATCTTCTATCGAGCGATATTCTCTCAAAATGGTTTCGTGCTTTTCCAACTCTATCACGACAATCCGCCCATCACCTGTAATGCAATGCGACTGTTCATGAGTTTTTCCCTTGGTATCCGTTTCCTGATTCACTCCAACAATCAAATAATCCTCGGGAAACCCCTCTGGTCGTCGATAACAATTGGGCACATTGATATCCCAAGGCTGCGACAGCCCCCGTGGGCCGGAGAGCAGCCCGTAAACGGCAAACTTTGCGATCCAGAGACCGTTACACAAGCTAAACAAGTGTCGGATCAGAACTGGATCAGCACCCGCACCAAACATAACGATCTTTTCGATGCTGTCTTGGGGGAGTGGATCATTTACTTTGATTTTAAAGTAAAACTCGGCTTTTTCAGGCTCATGTATCGCGACGAACCCTTCACCCTGCCTTTGCAGATCAGGCCAGCGCTCCAGATCAAGCAATGCTCGTATATCGTTCATGTCATTACCCACTACATGCAGTCTGGGCTTGCAGCGCATCGTGCTTCCCAGGATGGCCTTGAGAACCAGCTATACCCAAATGACTGTTGAAATGCCCTATCCGCTAATGAGGTCGCATCGAAGGCATCAATAAGGCCAAATGTTCTACTTTCAAAGACTTTATCCATCGCATCTGCTGCCCGTTGTGGCCACGATCTGGCCCCTTGCGTAGCAAGATCGGGAAGCTGACCACCAAGTGTGCGGTCAACCACCCGATTTTCTGATATGGGCACTCTGGTCCCGCCGTGACTACTGTGTCGCGCACTATGTTCGGCTTGAGTGAGAAACTGGATATTCCGGTGATCCGCCGCTCTGCTGATATCTGCGACCACTGATGTTATGTGATCACCTACATATCCGCTCGGTCTCCCACCGTTTCGCAAGATTTCCAACTCATCCGGCGTCCATCTACGAGTCCCTTCGCCCATACGTTGAACAAGCTGCTGCTCCATGTCCGCCAAAAGCCGCGCCATCCACCTCCACCTCACCATCCAACTGAATATCCTGGACCTCTGTAGCCAGTGCCTCACGCAATTTGTGCATCAGCACAAAGGCCGTTTTGTGCTGCATGTCCAGGTCACGGGACAGTTGAACAGCTGAAAGGCCTTTGGACGCGTTCACGAACAGGCAGATAGCCCCCAAGGGCATTGCCAAGTTGTTTGTGTGGCATGACTTGGGTAGATGGTGACCGATGCAAGTGCCACCGTCCATGCCGCGCCTGAAAGGCTTTCGTTTCCCACGTAAGATTGTCGCCTACGCTGTTTGGGC
>NZ_JAQZSM010000106.1 GCF_028745735.1 Roseinatronobacter alkalisoli | reverse complement strand
CATACATGGGCTATATACTTGCGATAGATCAGGGGACGACATCGAGCCGTGGGATTGTTTTTGACGGTCAGATGCGGATTTCTGCGATCGCGCAGGAGGAATTTCCGCAGCATTACCCGGCCTCTGGCTGGGTGGAGCATGACCCGTCCGATCTGTGGGCGACCACGGCTGCGACAGCGCGCGCCGCGATTGAGAAAGCCGGTCTGCATGCCACTGATATTGCGGCTATCGGGATTACCAACCAGCGTGAGACCACCCTGATCTGGGACCGGCAGACCGGCAGGCCCATCCATAACGCGATTGTCTGGCAGGACCGCCGCACTGCTGATTTCTGCGCGCAGCTGCGCGAAGACGGGCATGAAGCGATGATCACGGCGCGCACAGGGCTGCTGGCGGACCCCTATTTTTCCGCAACCAAGGTGAAATATATCCTTGATCACGTTGACGGGTCGCGCGAACGGGCGCGCAAGGGGGAACTGGCCTTCGGCACGGTTGACAGCTGGCTGATCTGGAACCTGACGGGCGGGCGCGTGCATGCCACCGACGCCACCAATGCTGCGCGCACCATGCTTTATGATATCCACAAGGGCCGCTGGAGCGAGAGCATTTGCGGCCTGCTGGATATCCCGCTGGAATTGCTGCCCGATGTGCGTGATTGCGCGGCGGATTTCGGCACCACGCGCGCGGATCTGTTCGGGCGCGAAATTCCGATCCTCGGGGTGGCGGGCGACCAGCAGGCCGCGACCATCGGGCAGGCGTGTTTCGCGCCCGGCATGTTGAAATCGACCTATGGCACGGGGTGCTTTGCCGTGCTGAACACGGGTGCGGCGCCTGTGGCGTCCACCAACAAGCTGCTGACAACCATTGCCTATCAGCTGGATGGCCGCCCGACTTATGCGCTGGAAGGGTCGATCTTCGTTGCGGGGGCGGTGGTGCAATGGCTGCGCGACGGGATCAGGATCATCCGCGCGGCACCGGAAACGCAGGCCCTGGCCGAAACCGCAGATCCAAGCCAGGACCTGGTCCTTGTGCCCGCTTTCGTGGGCCTTGGCGCGCCTTACTGGAAGCCTGAAGCGCGCGGCGCCATCTTTGGGCTGACGCGCAATTCCGGCCCGGCGGAATTTGCCCGCGCGGCGCTGGAATCAGTGGGCTACCAGACCCGCGACCTGCTGGAAGCGATGCAGGCCGACTGGTTGCGCGAGGGCGCGCAGCCGGTTCTGCGCGTGGATGGCGGCATGGCTGCGAATGACTATGCGATGCAGTTTCTGTCGGACATCATCGGCGCGCCTGTCGATCGCCCGGAGGTGCTGGAAACCACCGCACTTGGTGCAGCGTGGCTGGCAGGCATGCGCGCGGGTGTCTGGCCGGACATGGATGAATTCGCCAGAGGCTGGGCCGTGGAACGCCAGTTCACCCCCCAGATGGAAACCGCCCCGCGCAAGGCACGATACGACCGATGGAAACGCGCCGTCAGCGCAGTGCTGGGCGTCTAGCAGAACGCG
>NZ_JAQZSM010000105.1 GCF_028745735.1 Roseinatronobacter alkalisoli | reverse complement strand
CTCAAACTCACCGGCAGTGCTGCCACGCTCGATTGGGGCCTGCTCCTCCATAACTGGCAGGCAATCCGGCTCCACCATCCCGATCTCTGGCAGGTGATCGGGCTTATCTTCCTATTTGCCACCCTGGGCAGTTTGCTGCTCGGATCCTTCGTCGTCCATGAGGGGCTGACCCGCTTTGGCGAGACCCACTGGCAGTCCAAAGCCGAACTGAAGCGCAATCGCTTCTTTGAAAAGCCTGGGCGCGGGTTTCTGCTGGGCAAGATGGGCAAGCCTAAGTCAAAAGCGAAATTCCTCTGCTCGACCAGTTTCCCGCATTGTCTGGTCGTGGCCCCGACCGGGCGCGGCAAAGGCACGGGCTTCGTGATCCCGAACCTTCTGTGCTTCATCGGATCTGCCGTGGTGCTGGATGTTAAGGGAGAGAATTTCGACAAGACCGCGCGCAAGCGCCGCGCGCGTGGCGACAAGGTCTGGCGCTTTGCCCCGGTCGATTGGGAGCGCCCCACGCATCGCTACAACCCGCTGCAGCGGATCGCTGCCCTCTCCAATCCCGATCAGCGTCAGATGGAGCTGCGCAAGACCGCCAATTTGTTTTTGCAGGCCGATGGCGAGAATGCCAAGGGCCTCCTAGAGGGCGGCATCGATCTGTTCGTGGCCTGCGGGATCCTCGCCATGGAACGTGGTGAGCCCACCATTGGCGAAATCTACCGCCTCGCCTCCTCAGGCGGTGACAAGTCCAAGCAATATGCGGGCTATGCAGAGGAAGTGCGCAGCGCACCTGCAAAGCTGATCTTCGAGCGGCTGGCCTCGACCAATGACCGCACACTGACTTCCTATCTCTCGCTTCTGATGACGTCGGGGCTCAGCGCTTGGGACAACCCGACCATCGACCGCGCGACATCTGTGTCGGATTTCGACTTCGCAAGCTTCCGGCGCAATCCGCAGACAGTTTATCTGGTCGTTTCACCGGACAATATCAAACCGCTGGCCCCGCTGATCAGGCTCTTCTTTTCGGATATGATCGCTTGTCTGCAGGACCATGAGCCGGGTGAGGAAGAACCCTGGCCCGTGATGATCCTGCTCGATGAATTTGATCGCCTTGGCAAAATGCCGATCGTCGCCGAGAGCATCAAGACCCTGCGTTCCTATGGGGGCCATCTGGCGATCATCACTCAGACCATCCCAGCCCTCGACGAAATCTATGGAGAGAACACCCGCCTCTCTCTTCAAGGAGGTGCCGGGGTCAAGCTTTACATGACCCCATCCGAGAAGCGCACGGTCACCGAGGTCAGTGAATCCGCGGGCATGACCACCAAGCGTGTGGTGTCGAAGTCCCGCTCCATGGGGCGGGGCATGTTCGACACCAATGTCAGCGAGCGGACCGAGGAACGCCCGCTGCTGACCGAGGATGAGGCCGCGCGGCTCGATCTTGATGACATCATCCTCGTGATCGACGGTCAGCACCCGGCGCGCGCCAAGAGGATCAAATACTATGAGGACACGAAGCTGCGCCAT
>NZ_JAQZSM010000104.1 GCF_028745735.1 Roseinatronobacter alkalisoli | reverse complement strand
TCCCAGTCAATCCAGATGGCCTGCGCGCCACCATGGGGCGCTTTGGCGGCGATGACCTTATGGCCCTTGTCGCGCAAACCCTGCACTGCCTGCGCGGGAACCCCGGTTTCCGCAACGACCGCGCCATTCTCATAAAACACGCGCGGGGCATCGATGGCTTGCTGAATATCCATCCCGTGATCCAGCAGGTTGGTCAGCACATGCACATGGCCAAAGGGCTGATAATCCCCGCCCATGACACCGAATGGCATGACCGCGCGCGCGCCACGGGTCACCATGCCGGGCATGATCGTATGCAGCGGCCGCTTGCCCGGCGCCAATGCGTTGGGATGGTCCGGGTCCAGCCGGAAGCTGTGGCCGCGGTTTTGCAAGACGACCCCGGTTTCGGGACTGGTCACCGCACTGCCAAAGGAGAAATAGGTGGAGTTGATGAAGCTGACCGCGTTCCTTTCATCATCCACGATCGAGATATAAACCGTATCGGACATCGCCAGTTCAGCATCAGCAAAATGGTCCATCGCGCGGGCGGGGTCCATTTCGGCGGACAGGCGGGAGGTGAAGTCCGCTGAAAGCAATTCCTCGACCACACCTTGCGACGCGGCAGGATCGGCCATACGCGCATTGCGTTCACGAAAGGCCAGCCTGCCCGCCTCGATTTCCAGATGCAGTTTTTCCGCGCCGACCGGGTCCAGCCCGCGCAGGTCATGCTGGGCCATCAGGTTGAACATCACCAGCGCGGTCAGCCCCTGATTATTGGGCGGCACCTGATGGATGCGCAGCCCGCGATAATCTGTGGAAATGGGCGTAACATACTCGCCGCGTGTTGCTGCGAAATCTTCAAGCGTGTGAACTCCGCCCAGTTCACGCAGGCGGTTGACCATGTCTTCTGCGACCGCACCTTCGTAAAACCCGGCGCGGCCATGTTCGGCAATCAACCGCAGGGTTGCGCCAAGTTCCGGCTGTTTGTGAATATCGCCTGCGTCCGGGGCCTTGCCGCCCGGCAGGAAAATGCGCGCGCTGTGGGGATCGGCGGCAAGGTCTTGCCCGACATTTTTCCAGTCGAAGGCCACGCGGTCATGCACCACATATCCGTTCTCGGCATAATGGATGGCCGGGGCCAGAACCGTGGCCATGTCCAGCCGCCCGTGATCGGCCAGAAGCTGACACCAGCCGTCAATCGCGCCGGGAATGGTGACAGCATGGACACCGCGTTTGGGCACTTCGGTCAGGCCCATGGCGCGGTAGGCGTCAATTGTGGCCCCCATCGGCGCCCTGCCCGACCCGTTAAAGGCGATGACATCACTGCCCCCGCGCGGGCAATACAGCGCAAAACAGTCGCCACCGATCCCGGTTGATTGCGGCTCCACCACCGCCTGAACCGCCGCCGCGCAGATTGCGGCATCCATGGCATTGCCGCCTGCGCGCAGAATATCCAGCGCGGCAAGGGTGGCCAGCGGGTGCGAAGTCGCCGCCATTGCCCCGGTGGTCCTGACCGGCGAACGGCCCGGTGATTGCAG
>NZ_JAQZSM010000103.1 GCF_028745735.1 Roseinatronobacter alkalisoli | reverse complement strand
ACGCCATTATCCCAAAATAGATGTGAGCCACGAACTTCACCCCGCAGATGCGTAAATTGGCGGGGGTTGCTTTTGTGGAAAAACTAACTTGACTCGAAAGGCCCTGTTACAGAAGTGACAATCAACATCTTACTCTCTCCAAACCTTGTATATCGGCAATTATTACACTATATTATGACAAAATAACCGATTGGATCTGTGCCATGCATATCACGAACTTTGCGGAAGCCGGACAGTTTGAGCCGCGCAAGATCGCCGCCGCATTGCGCACCTCGGCCGAAGAGGTCGCCATGACAGTGGGGTTGGGCAAGGATGCCCTTCAGCGGCGCACACGGATCAATTCGGACAAGACCCAACGCCGCCTGCGTGAATTGGTAGAAATCCTCAACAAGGTCGAACCACGCTTTGGCTCTGAACTCATGGCCTATGCCTGGTACCGGTCAGAACCGTTGCCGGGCTTTGATGGACGCACCGCGATGCAACTCGTCAAGGAAGGCAAGGCACAACAGGTACTGGAATATATTGACGCGGTCGATGCCGGCGTTTTCGCCTGATGCTCTTGCAAGATGGGCGCTATGCAGGACCGCTCTACCGCGCCCTGAACCCGGTCTATGCACGAGAGCCGCTATCAGGTCGCGGCGCTGCACTTCATGGCGGGCGGTTCAACCCCAAAGGCACGCCCGCGCTCTATACTGCTCTCGATCCAGCCACGGCCTTGCGAGAAGCAAATCAGGTCGGCAGCCTGCAACCGACAGTGTTGGTGTCCTACAAGGCTGACATCGGGCCAATCTTCGATACAACAGATATGGAAGCGCTCAACCAGTATGAGCTATCTTCTCAGATACTGGCTGACCCCGGTTGGCGCGCACAAATGCTTGAGGGGCGCCCAGTTCCAACACAAGATTTCGTACGAAGGCTCCTCACCGACGGCTTCGCAGGTCTGCTTACGCGCAGCTTCGCAAACGGAGCCGTCCAGAGTAACCCAAACATCGTTCTGTGGCGCTGGACTGGCGAGGACTATGCCCTCGAAGTTGTCGATGATGAGAACCGTTTGGGGCGGATGTAAGCACCCCGACACCCCGAACCCGGCGGGTTTCCCCACCGGGTCCAAGGGGGAGACCCCGTTCTTTTCAGAACGGGATCTCGTCGTCTTTGTCGACCAGCTCGGGGTTTTCACTCTCAGCCGATTTAGGGCGGCTCAGGAAGTCGACCTTCTCGGCGATGATCTCGCAGCCGTAGCGATCATTGCCTGCCGCGTCGGTCCATTTCGTGTAGTGGATGCGGCCGTGGACGAGGACTTTCATGCCCTTTTCGCAATGCTCCGCAACCGTCTTGCCCAGACCGTTGAAGCAGGTGATACGGTGCCATTCGGTGTCCATGACCCGGTAGCCGTTGTCGTCGCGCAACACGCGACCTTCCGAGAGGCGGGGGCGGGAGGTGGCGAGGCTGAAGTTGGTGATGTTGGTGCCGCCTTGGGTGGTGCGGGCTTCGGGTTTTTGGCCAATGTTGCCGGCGAGGATGACGATATTCTGCA
>NZ_JAQZSM010000102.1 GCF_028745735.1 Roseinatronobacter alkalisoli | reverse complement strand
TGTTTTGTGACGTTTCTGTCTTGCGTGTGAGTGAGTGTGTTGTGTGTCATGGAACTGTCACATGGCTTGTTTATGGATTGCGGGAACTGAAGGGATGTTGCCATGAAGCCGCATACGCTATCTGCCTTTGACCGTGATCTGGAAGCGATCCGTCTGAATGTCCTGACGATGGGCGGTCAGGTGGAGGATGCGATATTGAATGCCTCGCGGGCGCTGGAATCGCGCGACGAGGATCTGGCGGCGCAGATTGTGCAGGGCGACAAGCTGATTGACGCCGCGGAGGAGGAGATCAACGCGCAGGTGGTGCGGCTTCTGGCGCTGCGCCAGCCGCAGGCGGATGATCTGCGCGCGGCAGTTGCGGTGATGAAGATGGCGGGCGAGCTGGAGCGTCTGGGCGATTACGCCAAGAACATGGCCCGGCGCGTGCCTGTGCTGATCTCGGCGCCTGTGATTGACGGTGCGGCGGGTGCGCTGCGGCGTCAGGCGCGGCTGGTGGGGCAGATGCTGAAGGACATGCTGGACGCCTTCGCGCGGCTGGATGTGGCGCTTGCGCGCGATGTGATCACGCGCGATGTGGAAGTGGATGACATGACCAATGCGCTGTTTCGCGAATTCATCACGCATATGATGGAAGACCCGCGCAATATCACGCCATGTCTGCATTATGTGTTCATTGCCAAGAACATAGAACGGATGGGCGATCTGGTGACCCATGGTGCGGAACAGGTGATTTTCGTGGCCGAGGGGCACCCTGCCGCGGCCCGCGAGAAGGGCCATTCCACGGCGCTGATTGACGCGCCCAAAGGGTGATCACCATGTCTGAAGCTGCCACGCCGCTGATCCTGATTGTCGATGACGAACCCGCGCAGCTTGCGCTTTTGAGCTATAACCTGAAGGCGGCGGGGTTCCGCATTGCGACGGCAAAAGATGGCGAGGAAGCGGTGCTTGCCGTGGCCGAACAGGGGCCGGATGTGGTGCTTCTGGACTGGATGCTGCCGCGGCTGTCGGGGCTGGAAGCCTGCCGCCAGATCAAGGCGACGCCGGAAGGGCGCGATGCGGCGGTGATCATGGTTTCGGCGCGCTCCGAGGAAAGCGACCGCGTGCGCGGGCTGGACACGGGCGCGGATGATTACATCGTGAAACCCTATTCGGTGGCGGAACTGGTGGCGCGGGTGCGTGCCAATCTGCGCCGCCTGCGCCCGTCGGTCAGCGGGCAGGCGCTGGAACTGGGCGATATAAGGCTGGACCCTGACAGCTACCGTGTGACGCGGGCGGGGGTGTCGGTGCATCTTGGCCCGACGGAATTCCGCCTGCTGGGCGCCTTCATGGAACGCCCCGGCAAGGTCTGGACCCGAGAGGCGCTTCTGGACCGCGTCTGGGGGCGCGACATCTATATCGACACGCGCACTGTGGATGTGCATGTGGGAAGGCTGCGCAAGACATTATGCACCACCGGCGGCCCCGACCCCATCCGCACCGTCCGAGGCGCAGGCTACGCCATGGGATAACACCCCAGACCGCGCGACAGCTACATCACGCGCCTGATCCCGCT
>NZ_JAQZSM010000101.1 GCF_028745735.1 Roseinatronobacter alkalisoli | reverse complement strand
TCCGAAAGCGTCACGAAAAAACGGCACCAGAAGCTCCGCGTCGATTTCCGGGTCATCGCGAAACAGGCTGCGCAGGATCGGCATCAAGGGGGCCGGATCGCAGAGCCAGTAGAGGCCATCCCGCCAGCCTCCGCGCCCATGCTCCAGCCAGAATGCGATCAGCGCATCAGGGACGCGCCCGCGATACTCATCCGCCTCGGAAGCGGGCACCGGACCGTCTCCGTCAGGCGGCCCAAAACGCTCCAGCAAGCGCTCAAATGGTGGGCGGATATTGGGGGTCTTTTTCTCATCCGTCATCTGTGTGTCCTATATTGCGATCAAAAGAACGCGCACAAGGGGGGCAGCCGTTGTCGCGTAACCGTTCTGCATGTACGTCCAGTGCCCCGGACCTACGTCTGGCGCGCCATTGTGGGCCAATGGATGAATTTTCGCGTGCGCCCGCTATATAGCTGTTCAATTTCGCCCTGTCCGCCCCCTATGATCTGTTAAATCGCCTCCCCAGGAATATGCCTGCACAGAACCCGAGGCAGGTGCGGTGAGGGCTGTCCCGGAGTGGGGGCGCGTGAATGCAATCATCGGGAATTCCATGTCTCAGGGGGTAGGAAACCCTTTGAAATCGCGCTCCAGCAACGCGGGCGGAATGTCGATCCAGTCCCAACTCTCGCCGTCCCAGCGGCAGACGCCGTGTTTGTAGTCGAAATAGAACATCACGTCGCCGACTGTCTGAAGCTTCATCGGCGTGGGGGTATTGCGGTTGCGGAACGGATCGTTGAGTTTTGGCTTGAGTGGTGTCAGACGATGACCGTCAAAGCGATGGAGCATGTAGCCGGAGGCCACAATCAGTTCGCCCTGAAACCACGTGGCTGAGTGTAGGGTTTCTGTATCGCCATGGAAATCAAGCCGCCCGAACCCGTCTTCAGGGCGTCCGCGCAAGATCAGCCCGTCAACTCCGACGATCCAGATACGACCCATCGGGTCGGTATGGATGTTGCGAATATGGAGATCTTCTGGGATGTCGAGGCGTGAGAAGGATCGGCCATCAAAGCGGTAGAGCCGTGTGATGTGCGACCCACCGGCCGCCTCATGGCGGCGTTGCGCCATCAGCGCTCCCAATTCGGTCGCGGACATATCCGCTCTGAAACGCGGATCATGTGTCAGACGCCCTGTGGGTGAAGCAGGTTGCTGCGAGGAGCTTATAACGACAGACCCGTCAGCGGCGACGGTCACATAGCCAAAGGCCTCGGGCCTGTATCCCGGCTCGGAAGTGCGTTCCAACGAAAGCGTTTCCCATTCGCCGAGTTTGTCCCGCTGGTAAAGCTGACCGCTTCTTCCCAAGACAAAGCAGCGTGTTCCATCGATCAAAAAATTGTAGACGTCACCACGCCCATCGGCATCTTCGCTCAGGATGCCTGTCCCCGGTATCTTCGACCAGTCGGTGCCGCCGGGCAACATTGTGTAGACATCGCCTTCATTGCTGAGTGCGACCGGCATCGGATCGTTATACTCTGTCAGCCTCAAGTATCCAATGTCGGCGATCTCGCGATCAACATCGACTCGCGACCAAGGCTGCGGAAACCTGCCGTCGTAGCTCAGGATTGCCATGAACTGATCGTCATATTCTAACTCACCAATCGCGATGCTGAACCGATCAA
>NZ_JAQZSM010000100.1 GCF_028745735.1 Roseinatronobacter alkalisoli | reverse complement strand
ATCCTAAAGTGGGCGAACGAAAACGCCGTCGAATGGCACTATATCGATCCCGGCAAGCCGCAGCAGAACGGTTACATCGAGTCATTCAATGGCAGCCTGCGCGACGAAGTGCTTGAACGAAGAGATCTTCGACAGCCTGGATGATGCCAGACGAAAGCTGGGGCTGTGGCGCTATGATTACAACCACATCAGGCCACACTCATCTCTGGGCAACAAAACACCCGCTGAAGCGCGCCGAGCGCTTGAGCTATCTGAAGGCTCCGCGCACGGCGCGCTTGCCCAAGCCCAAAACGACAACTATCAACCCAAAGGACTCTCGTTATGAACGAGGGACGATCGGGGGGCAGGTCATGCCTATTCCGCAGCCATCATAGCCTCTGCAGGCATTGCCAAGTTGTTTGCGCGGCGTGACTTCGCTACGGGTTGAGGTATGAAATTACCGACGTCCATGCCGCGCCTGAAGGGCTTTCGTTTTCCACGCGAGATTGTCGCTTACGCTGTCTGGGTGTACCATCGGTTTGCGCTGAGCACGGCGGATGTTGAGGATCTGCTTGCCGAACGAGGCGTCATCGTGAGCCGTGAAACGATCCGTCTCTGGGTCAACCGGTTTGGCGCGCATTTTGCCGCCTGCATCCGTCGGGACCGTCCCCGCCCCCGCTCAAATGGCATCTGGACGAGGTTGTGATCCCGATCAACGGGGTGAAGCACTGGCTCTGGCGGGCGGTCGATGCCAACGGCGACACGCTTGATATTCTCGTGCAGACGCGTCGGAATGCCAAAGCTGCCAAGCGCTTCATGGCAAGGCTGATCGCGCAATTCGGCCAACCAAGGGTCGTCGTTACAGACAAGCTGCGTAGCTACATCAAGCCGATTGCCCATCAAGCGCCGGGGCTGACCACCGGGCCCATAAGGGCATTCACAACAGGATTGAGGGCAGTCACAGGCCAACACGACGACGAGAAAAGATCAGGGGCCGGTTTAAGTCGCCCAGACAGGCACAACGTTTCTTGGTCGCGCATGACCAGATCAACACCATCTTCCGCCCTCGACGCTACAAACTGACCGCCATCTCATATCGCCACGCCCGGGCAGATGCTTTCTGTCTCTGGACAGACTATGCCGCTCAGATGACTGCTTGATGTATCCAGCCAGTACCTTTCAAATCCAATGCTCAACAACTTGGCAATGCCAATCTTAGGAATAGGCAATGAAAATCAAATACGATCCGTCAGTCGATGCCGCATACGTTCAGTTAAAATCTGATGATGATCAAACTTCCTTTGGATTTACATACTGTTGCGATCCTGCTGAGGTAGAAGGGCAAATTCACTTGAACTTTGATACGAGGGTCGTCTCATTGGCATTGAAATTCTTCAGGCTAGTAAAAAATTACCGCCGGATCTAATTTCCTCGGATGGTGCAAAATAATGATTGTGCTCCGCCGCCTGATCCAATCATTTTTTGTGCTTCTGTTTGCGGTGTTCGGATCGGTTGTGGCGCCTTCGGCCCAGGGTGATTGGTCACAGGCCAACTTTCCAATAGAGGCACAGGAACAGGATGCCCAGCCGGTCAATCTCTCGCTTCGCCGACTCCTTGATGCACCACCGATAGAATTCATAGATCGGGTTCGGTAAAACAATGGCTCTGGCGGGCTGTCGATGCTGATGGGGACACGCTTGAAATCTTGGTTCGAGAGGCGCCGCAACGCCAAGGCGGCAAGGCGGTTCCTGAACCGGCTGATCGCGCGATTTGGTCA
>NZ_JAQZSM010000010.1 GCF_028745735.1 Roseinatronobacter alkalisoli | reverse complement strand
CCAGAGGCCGGGTAATGCTGCGGAAATTCCTCCTGCGCGATCGCAGAAATCCGCATCTGACCGTCAAAAACAATCCCACGGCTCGATGTCGTCCCCTGATCTATCGCAAGTATATAGCCCATGTATGATGTCCTTTTCGCCGCAGAATACATGAATTATCTAACGAATTCAGCAGCACTTGTCTGCAAGGATGTCCTGAAAACAGATTGATGCAGCGGACCGGCTTATTCGACGGTGCCGCCTTCCACCAGCGCGGCGCTTGCGCCCAAATGGGCTGGTCTTTCAAGCTCCCTCATCGAGTTGCGGAAAAGCTGTCGCGACCGGGGCCGGTTCCGTTGAGGAGAAAGGCCTTTCAGAAGCGTTTTCGGCGGCCCGCCAGATGCCATTTGCGTCAATATCGACCCAGACAAGCCGATGCCGTGTTGGCGGGTCATCCGGGTCGCCCAGAAGCGTGGACTCCGGTGTGCCGGGCAACGGCCACAACACCCCCGCCCCGGTCACCTTCAGGCTGCGCGCAGGCAGGATGTAGCTTACCCGCAGATTTCCCGGCCCCGGAACCTGCGGCCAGTCAACCGTGTCATGCACATGCGGTCCCTGATGCGCGCTGCTGGCACCTGCCTGCGCCGCGTGCCGCGCGCCGTCGCTGGCAGGTTGCGGATCCTGCACCGCCGGATGGGCCAGCAAACCGCGCATCGCGTCATGCAGTCCATCGCCGTCAAACGGGTCCAGATTGCTGCCACCCATCAGCACGAATGGCGCATCTGGCGGCGGCATGGGCAAAGCGCCATCCAGAAAATGCCGCCAGAACGCCGTTTCATCATGGTTGCGATGCAGATTGCGATTGCTTCGCCCACCAAACACCGGGGGGCCAGCCTGATAGACCAGCAGATGCAAATGCCTGCGATCGGGAAGGTCCAGCGCCACATCCCAATGGCCGGTGCTGGACAGCCGTTGCAGCCCATGTCGTACCGGGTCCGGCATGGACCCCCCGGGCGCGTAAGGGCTAAGGCTTTCGGGCAGGTCACGCCACAGAAATTCGCTGAAATCACGGGATTTTTCGGGCAGGATCGGGAATCGCGACAGGATGGCCAGCGCCTTCTGCCCGGCAAAGTCACCATAGCCCTGCGTATCATCCGGCCCCCATGCGCGCCCGTCCCCCGTCATGTCCAGCCCTGTGCGCAGGCCCGCATTTGACGGAAATGCAAAAACATGCGCCATCACATGGCCATAACTGGCAATCAGGTCGCGAAAAGCAGCTAATGCGACCCCATCATGGTCATGATCCAGCCCGGACAGGACCAGCACATCCGGCGCGACATGCGCAATAAGCTGCGCCTTGGCCACCGGCGCGGGGGCATTTTCCAGAATGTCGCGCAACGCCAGTCCGGGGCCGCGGCCGCCCAGATCAACCCGCCAGAACGCAAGCCGCAGTTCGGCATCGGGACTGTCGGACCCGGCTGTGGCGGCACTGGCCCCGATCAGGCATATCAGGAATAGGCAGATCGCACGGGCAAGGGTACGGATGCTTCCGCATCGGCAATGCGTCGACGTTGGGCGCGGATAAGCTGCGCGACGCGGTACATCGCGACCCCGCGCATGACCAGACTGACCGGCACAAAAGCCCATAATGCGACACCCCAGACCAATGACAGCGGCGTTTCAAGGGTCAATGGCTGCACCAGCAGGCTGGAAATATGCAGCAGGACCGGCAAGGAGAATGGCAGTATAATCCCTACCAAAATGTTAACCTGCCCCTCACGCTCCAGCCGGTGGACAACATCTATTCCCTTGGTCGGGTCAAAATTGGGCAGGTTCACCCAGACATTCAGCACCGAACTGCGGTTGGGCCAGTAGCGCATGTAAACCGCCGCCAGAAACCCCAGCAACCCAAGCTGCGCCAGCACGAACGCGACCGAGGCCGCGGCCTGCACATTTGCCCCATGTTCCTGGGTCAGCCCTGCGGGCAGGGCCGCGCGCAACATGCGCACCGGGCTGAAATTGAAATCAAGCGCAGCGCCCAGCCACATGGCAATCTGCGGCACATGTTGCCCGTCATGCAGACTGACCGCGCGCTGCATCATCGTCAGGGCGAGCACAATGGCGAAAAACAGTGCAAAACGAGCACGGTTATAAGGTTTGGCATCGCGGAATTCGATAAGTCCGGGGTGGCGCGCAGTATATTCCACCACCACCACAACACCTGCGATCAGCGCAATCAACGTCAGTCCTTGCGAAATATCCTGCGAAATACCGGGCAGTAACAGGGCCGGTACCAAGACAAGGAGCACCATGAGAAAACCGCGCAGAAAAGCGCTTCCGACTTGCGACATGGACGACCTGCTACCTTGCCTTATCCCGCGCCTTTCCGACAATACGGAGCGCTTATTTCCGACGGGACGCATGATTTCCGGAACTTCCGGAAACGTCCGCCTTATTTTTGCCACAAAATTGCCCATTTCCCGCCACCCTCGCAAGACTCAAATGACTATTGCGCAAGGCTATGGCCATTTCACGGTCGAACTGTCGCGACTTTGCATCAAATTTGTGGAGAAAAAACGGCACCCGAAGCGGGTGCCGTCTGAAAAAAGCCACATTTAAAAGCGCTTTGCGCGCTCAAACCCAGGGACGGGACTGGCTTGCCTGCTTCTCAAAGCTGTCAATTGACGATACTTTCTCCAATGTCAGGCCGATATCATCCAGTCCGTTCAGCAAACAATGCTTCTTGAACGGATCAATTTCAAAATGGAATTGCTGTCCGTCGGCACTTGTCACTGTCTGCGATTCGAGGTCGATTGAAATGCGCGCATTCTCTCCCTTGCGGGCATCGTCCATCAGCACATCAACCTGGTCCTGCGGCAGCACGATCGGCAGAATCCCGTTCTTGAAGCAGTTATTGTAGAAGATATCGGCAAAGCTGGTGGAAATCACGCAGCGAATGCCGAAATCCAGCAATGCCCAGGGCGCGTGTTCCCGCGACGAGCCACAACCGAAATTGTCGCCCGCAACAAGAATCTGCGCTTGCCGATAGGCAGGTTGGTTCAGCACGAAATCCGGGATTTCATTACCATTGTCATCAAAGCGCATTTCGTCAAACAGGTTCTTGCCCAGCCCTGAACGCTGGATTGTTTTCAGGAACTGCTTTGGGATGATCATATCAGTGTCGATATTGACCAGCGGCATGGGCGCCGCGATGCTGGTCAGGGTGTTGAATTTATCCATTGTCGTCTCCTCGTCCGAGGCGCCGGGGCTATGCCCCGGACCCCAGAGTATATAGGGCAAGATGAAATCAGGCGGACTCGGTCATCACTTCCCGCACATCCGTCAGGCGACCGGTAATCGCCGCCGCAGCCGCCATTCCGGGTGACATCAGATGTGTGCGGCCACCACGGCCCTGGCGCCCTTCAAAATTGCGGTTGGATGTAGCCGCGCAACGTTCACCCGGACTGAGTTGGTCGGGGTTCATTGCCAGGCACATCGAGCAACCCGCCAGACGCCATTCAAAGCCCGCATCGATGAAAATCTGCGCCAGCCCTTCATCTTCAGCCTGCGCACGCACCAGCCCGGAGCCGGGCACGACCATGGCGCGCAGACCCGGCTTGATTTTCTTGCCCTTCAGGATTGCGGCAGCAGCGCGCAGATCCTCAATCCGGCCATTGGTGCATGACCCGATGAAAACAGTATCAATTTCGATATCGGTCAGCTTCTGGCCCGGTTTCAGACCCATATAGTCCAGCGCGCGGCGCACGGCATCCACCTTGCCACCAGCAAAATCTTCTGCGGCTGGAACATTTGCGGTGATGGGCAGCACATCTTCAGGGCTGGTGCCCCAAGTCACCACCGGCGCAATATCTTCGCCGCGCAGGGTGATAACCTTGTCCCAATGTGCATCGTCATCGGATTTCAGCGTTTTCCACCATGCCAGCGCGGCATCCCATTGCGCGCCCTTGGGGGCATGCGGGCGCCCTTTGACATACTCAAACGTCTTTTCATCAGGCGCAATCAGGCCAGCGCGCGCGCCGCCTTCGATGGCCATGTTGCACACAGTCATGCGCCCTTCCATCGACAATTCACGGATGGCCTGCCCGCAATATTCAATCACATAGCCGGTGCCGCCAGCAGTGCCCGTCACCCCGATTACCGACAGGGTAATGTCCTTGGCGGTCACGCCTGGGCGCAAGGAACCGGTGATTTCCACCTTCATGTTCTTCGATTTTTGCTGGATCAGCGTCTGCGTAGCCAGCACATGTTCAACTTCCGATGTGCCGATCCCATGGGCCAGCGCACCGAATGCGCCATGGGTTGCCGTGTGGCTGTCGCCGCAAACAACGGTCATGCCCGGCAGTGTCCAGCCCTGTTCGGGGCCGACAATATGAACGATGCCCTGACGAATATCGTTCACCGGGTAATAGTTGACGCCGAATTCGCGCGCATTCCTGTCCAATGCGTCCACCTGAATGCGGGATTCGGGGTTTTCGATCCCGTTTTCGCGGTCGGGCGTGGTGGGCACGTTATGGTCCGGCACGGCAATGGTTTTTTCCGGCGCCCGCACGGTGCGCCCGGTCATGCGCAGCCCTTCAAAGGCTTGCGGGCTGGTCACTTCATGAACCAGATGGCGGTCAATATACAGCAGACAGGTGCCGTCCTTGTCTTCATGGACAACATGGGCATCCCAGATTTTATCATACAGAGTCTTGGCTACAGTCATGGCGATCTCTCTTGCGATCAGAGGAATTGGCGGTGCTGAAGGAAGCGGCCCAAAGGGGCCGGACAGGGCAGATCAGCGAAGTCGTGCCAGTACAGACCGGTTTTCACGCTGAAAGCGTTGCGGCAGGCGCGCATGGTCTGTCATGTCGAAATAACGTGTCATGGCGGTTGTCATACGCCCGAATCAGACCATAGGCAACGCTTCACGCCCGGCGCATCACGTAATTTCTACGCAAAAAGTTACCGCAACCCCGCTGACGCGCCATCTGGATGATTGAGTAACCCCCGGCAGCATGTTAAATTGTCCCTGTCAACTTTTCCACATCAGGAGGACAGTTCTCTGTCTACCACAGAACCTACCGCCCTCGCGGCCCGCACAGCACCCCCGGCACCTGCACCCCTTAGCAGCGATGCGCTTCTGGATCTGGTTCTGACCTCGCTTGACGATGATAAAGCCGAAGACATCGTGACCATTGACCTGCGGGCGAAATCAGCCATGGCAGATCACATGGTCGTGGCAACCGGTCGTTCAACACGGCAAGTCGCGGCCATGGCACAGAAATTGATGGACCGGCTGAAGGAGACCTATCGCCTGACCGCCCGTGTCGAAGGCAAGGACACAGGCGACTGGGTGCTGATCGACACCGGCGATGTCGTTGTGCATATCTTCCGCCCGGAAGTGCGGGAATTTTACCAGCTTGAAAAGATGTGGCAGGATGCAGGCCGTGTGCCCGCCACCTGATGCGCCTGCATATCTGTGCCATCGGGCGCATCCGCAAGGGACCGGAACGCGCGCTGATTGACGACTATCTTGCGCGTTTCGACCGCACGGGCCGCGCACTGTCCCTTGGCCCATGTCTGGAACACCAGCTTGATGACCGCAAGGCCGTGACCGCGTCCGAACAGGCAAAGCTGCTGGATCGCGCCATTCCCGATGGCGCGGAAATCATCGCCCTTGATGAACGCGGACAGGTCATGTCCTCGCGCGATTTCGCGCAGCATATCGCAACAAGGCGCGATGCGGGCATCATGGATATGGCATTCGTGATCGGCGGTGCCGACGGGCTGGACCCCGATTTACGCGCCCGCGCGCATAAACTGGTGTCTTTCGGGGCAATGGTCTGGCCGCATATGCTGGCGCGCGTCATGCTGACGGAACAACTTTATCGTGCCGCAACAATTCTGGCAGGCAGTCCCTATCACAGAGACTGACCTGCCTGATCCTTCTTTGGCAGGTTACCAGCCGCTGACATTGCGGTTGCTGAATTTTTCCACCAGATAATCAATCAGCGCACGCACTTTCGGCTGGGTATACCGCCCCGACGGGTAAACAGCGTGCATGGCCTGAACATCACGCGGCAAATCAGGAATGACATCCTGCACCAACCCGTTTTTCATGGCCCGCGCGAACAGGAAGCTGGGCAGATACGCAATGCCAAGCCCGTTTATCGCGGCGTTCAGAAGGGATTGGCCGTCATTCACGGAAAACCATGTTGCCGAACGCACTTGCCGCACCTCTCCCGATGGGGCGGTTATGCGCCATACCGAAGTTGCGGCATTATGCGAATAATACAGCAAACGATGATCATTCAGGTCATCAATCCGCGCAGGCCGCCCATGTTCTGCCAGATAGGCGGGCGAGGCGATCAACCGCTGGGTGGTTTCACATATCTTGCGGGCGCGCAGACTGCTGTCATCCATGTCGCCCATGCGGATAGCCAGATCAAATCCTTCGGAAATCAGTTCGACATACCGGTTCTTCAGAACCATGTTGACCGACACATCCGGATAACGTTCCAGAAACTCGCCCAGCAGGGGTGACACATGCGCGGCACCGAAATCCGTGGGCACAGCAATGCGCAAAATGCCCGAAGGGGCTGACTGCATGGACGCGACCAGATTATCCGCTTCGCCCGCATCATTCAGCACCCGGCGCGCGCGGTCATAGTAGGCAAGCCCGATATCCGTGGGGCTGACACGGCGCGTGGTGCGGTTCAGCAGGCGCGCGCCAAGGCGCGCTTCCAATGCCGACACATGCTTGGACACAGCTGATTTCGAAATGCCCATCTTGCGCGCCGCATCAGTGAAACCTCCTTGATCAACCACCGTCGCAAACGCTTCCATCTCGGTCAGTCTGTCCATCGTCACGCCCCGAATTACCATTTCACAAGCCCCGACAATCGCACCGAAATCAGGCAAGAATTGGGTCAGGGCGGGACATAACGGCGACAATCGCCACTTTCCGGCGCGATTTAGCGAAGTTATGCAACAGATCGCGCCATCAACACCGTTTAAGAACGGGGTTTCGCGCTAGTTCTACTTTTAGTTGTTAAGAATCAATATGATACAACCATTGGGATTTTCCCGGCAAATCCGGCTGCAGCATCCAAGGACGCAACAGGGGGTCCGCGCGTGGCCTGGCCGGGCGCTGCAAGCGTCCGGTCAGGGTGGGGGGGTGGGGCCACGCGCGGGCCCCCTTCCAAACGCTTATGCAGCAACATCCAGTGCGCCCAAAAGCGCCTTGTCATGCCCTGCCCCCAGAATCCACCCTTCGTCGCGCAACACATGCGCCGCCGCCGGGGCAACCAGCAGCCCTGCCATATCGACCCCGGCAAAGGCCCGCGCCAGCAAGTCAACCTGCGCGGCATCCTTACAGGCATAACCCTGCGCCACCCGTACCGCAGCCCCGATCAACGACAAATAGGTTTCCGCCAGCACCACTTGCGCACCCGCGCCCTGCATCGGCCAGACCGCCAGATGCCTGCCATATTCAACCCGCAGCCGGGCCAAATGCGCCTGTCCCAACAGGCTTTGCGACCCGACCGACCCTGTCGTGTACAGCTTCCACATCGGATGCGCCCCCGCGCACAGCGCTTCTGTCGCGCGCAGTTCTGCCAGCCCATGCCCCTGCCGTGCGGTGCCTTTGTCCGGCAGGTCCGGCAGGTCGCGCCCCACAGGCCGCCCCCAGAACGGCCCGACCCCCGGAAACAGGCGGTTGATTCCGGCTGCGACATCAAAACGGTTATTGCGGTTGCGCGCATCATCCGTGATCCGCAGCGCCAGCCAGTCCCAGACCGCCAGCGCGCTGGCCTGCCCTGTTACGCGCTGCGCAAAACCCGCCGGAAACCCGAACCCGATGTCAAAGGTTACCAGAACACGATGGCCCGCGCTCAGCCCTGCATTGATCCGCGCACGCAATCCGTCCATTGCCAATGCGCGCGTCGGCATGTTTTCCGGCGGGGTGGCCCCTGCGCCTGCGCTGCCGATCCAGATGGAATCGGCCCCACGTTTCGGAGTCGAATTGGCTGACCAGTCTACCACCAGAATGCGATCAAACCCCTGCGGGGTTCCATCCGGCCCCCGCCCTGTCATCCCGTCCCCGCCAGATGCTCCGCCAGACTCAGGTCTTCGGGCGTATTGATGTTGAAAAACGGGTCAAGCGGATCTGTACCGAATTCGGCAATGCCCGCGTCATGTCTTTCAGCCCAAAGCATGACCTTGCGCAGACCGCGCAACAATTCCGCGCGCAGATCGTCGCGCAGCGCCACTGGCCACAGGCCAAAAGTTGGCTGTAGCTGCAACGCGCCATTGCGCCGTGTGGCCGCAACCGCCACCCCTGAGTTCCCCGCCGCGCCCTGCAACCGCAAGACCAGATCATGCGGGAAAAACGGTGTGTCGGCCGCGACGGTAACAATGTGCGCGGCCCCCATCCGCGCGCCCCAGTCCAGCCCCGCAAGAATGCCTGCCAGCGGGCCAGGAAAATCCGGCAGTGAATCCGGCAGCACCGGCAGGCCGAACCCGTCAAACCGTTGCGGATCACCATTTGCGTTCAGGGCCACAGCCGCAACCTGTGGGGTCAACCGGTCCAGCACATGCGTCAGCAGGAACTGCCCCGCGACCCTGCGCAGACCTTTGTCGCCGCCGCCCATGCGCGTGGCCCGCCCACCCGCCAGCACAACCCCCATAATCACGGTACGCTTATCCTTTTCATGCCGGTTTCACAGCTTGTGACGTCAATATATCATTGCCTGCACAAAAGGGCAGGCAGAGGCATCACCATATTCGGGTTCTTCCCACATTGCACCCGTCCGATCACGGCACCTTCCGGCGTTTGCAAATGGTGTGGCAGGCGTCATTGTGCTGATCCGCCGGGCTGGCATTTTACACAAACCAGACAATCGCCGCAGAATGTATCGCATGCAGGAACAATATGCTGATTTCATCTGTTGATCACGAAAAGTTTGCGCTGTCTTCTGCTGACCCGGCGGAATAACCTGTCTATCTTGTTAACCTAAATATTGAAGCAAGATCAGCTATGCCATTGGATGACATG
Source organism: Roseinatronobacter alkalisoli (assembly GCF_028745735.1). Lineage (GTDB taxonomy): Bacteria > Pseudomonadota > Alphaproteobacteria > Rhodobacterales > Rhodobacteraceae > Roseinatronobacter > Roseinatronobacter alkalisoli. Next base: position 140,703 of record NZ_JAQZSM010000010.1, on the reverse strand, counting down.
ATGAGCGCTGCATATCCCATCGATGAACCGCGTCCCGGCAGGGATGTCCCCGACCTGCTGCGCGGCAAGCGTATCGAAACAACCAGACTGCCTGCGCCGCCCGAATATCTGGTTGGCGGATTTCAGTTCCTGAGTTGGCACAAGGATGATGCGCCCCTGTATCAGCAGATGCTGGATGACCCGGACTTGTGGACCTACATGCACGAAGATTATCCCGCGCCCATGACGCTTGAACTGGCGCAGGATCTTATCGCCCTGTCAGGGCAAGCGTCCCATCACAAGGTACGGGCGGTGTATTGGCAGGACCAGCTTGTCGGGCAGGCCCGGCTGCAATGGGCAACGGGCGCGACGCCGCCTGCGTCCGGTGAAATCAGCTATTGGCTGGCGCGCAAGCATTGGGGCAAGGGGCTGGCCGCGCCGATGGTCGGGGTGTTTGCCCATCGCTGCTTTACAAAATTCCCCGGCCTGCAACAGATCGAGGCCCGCATTCACCGCGACAACAGCGCTTCTTTGCGGCTGGTTGAGAAGCTGGGGTTTCTTCGCGCGCCGCAGGCACCGGAAACGCCCGATTGGGGGCGGTTTATCCTGCGTCGCGGAACTGGTTTGGACTGGTCCGCGCTGGCATTCCCGCGCCTGTAAGCGATTTTCGCACTGTATCGACTGTGCCCGTCTTGCAACAGGCAACACGCCTTCCCAAATAAGCCTCAAGGCCCGACATGGTGCCGCGCTGCATGGCAGGCGGCCCCCTTATTTCAGGGCGCTTATGAAGGAGAGCACAGATGAATCTGGAAAAATTTACCGAACGCGCACGGGGCTTCCTGCAAGCGGCGCAGACCATCGCCCTGCGCGAAGACCACCAACGCGTAACACCCACACATTTGCTGAAAGCCCTGCTGGATGATGATCAGGGCATGGCCGCCAACCTGATTCAGCGCGCCGGTGGTGCAGCTGACCGCGTGACGCAGGCCAATGACATTGCACTGGCCAAACTGCCCAAAGTATCCGGCGGAGATGGCCAGATTTATATCGACCCCCAGACCGCGAAAGTGCTGGATCAGGCCGAACAGATTTCCAAGAAGGCGGGCGACAGCTATGTCACGGTGGAACGTCTGCTGACTGCGATGGCGCTGGTGAAATCCGACGCGAAGGACGCGCTGGATGCAGGCGCGGTCAGCGCGCAGAAGCTGAACAGCGCCATCAATGACCTGCGCAAAGGGCGCACCGCTGACAGCTCCTCCGCCGAAGAAGGGTATGACGCGCTGAAGAAATACGCCCGCGACCTGACACAGGCCGCCCGCGACGGCAAGATCGACCCCATTATCGGCCGGGACGAGGAAATCCGCCGTTCGATGCAGGTGTTGTCACGTCGCACCAAGAACAACCCTGTTCTGATCGGGGAACCCGGTGTCGGGAAAACCGCCATTGCCGAAGGTCTGGCGCTGCGCATCGTTAATGGCGATGTGCCCGAATCCCTGCGCGACAAGTCGCTGATGGCACTGGACATGGGCGCGCTGATTGCTGGCGCGAAATACCGTGGCGAGTTTGAGGAACGCCTGAAGGCCATCCTGTCGGAAATCACCGCGGCCAATGGCGAAATCATCCTGTTCATTGACGAAATGCACACCCTGGTCGGTGCTGGCAAATCCGAAGGGGCGATGGACGCCGCCAACCTGATCAAACCCGCATTGGCGCGGGGTGAACTGCATTGCGTCGGCGCGACCACGCTGGACGAATACCGCAAACATGTGGAAAAGGACGCGGCCCTTGCGCGGCGCTTCCAGCCTGTTCTGGTCGAGGAACCGACCGTCGAGGATACAATTTCCATCCTGCGCGGGATCAAAGAAAAATACGAACTGCACCATGGCGTGCGCATCTCGGATTCGGCACTGGTGACAGCGGCTACACTGTCGCATCGCTATATCACCGACCGCTTTCTGCCCGACAAGGCCATTGATTTGATGGACGAAGCCGCGTCGCGCCTGCGCATGGAAGTGGACAGCAAACCCGAAGAACTGGACGCGCTTGACCGCGACATCCTGCAAAAGCAGATCGAGTCGGAAGCCCTGCGCAAGGAAGATGACGCCGCATCGCGCGACCGGCTGGAAACGCTGGAACGCGAATTGTCCGATTTGCAGGAACGCAGCGCCGAACTGACCGCAACGTGGCAGTCGGAACGCGACAAGCTGGAAGAAGCGCGCAGGATCAAGGAAGACCTGGACCGCGCGCGCATCGATCTGGAGACCGCCAAACGCAGCGGCGATTTCGCCACTGCCGGGCGGCTGCAATATGGTGACATCCCCGAACTGGAACGCAAACTGACAGAAGCGGAAGCCCGCGAAGCCCAGAAGATGGTCGCCGATGCCGTTCGCCCCGAACAGATTGCCGAAGTCGTGGAACGCTGGACAGGCATTCCCACATCGAAAATGCTGGAAGGCGAACGCGACAAGCTGCTGCGCATGGAGGATGAGTTGCACAAGCGCGTCGTCGGTCAACATGCCGCGGTGCGCGCCGTGGCCAATGCGGTGCGCCGTGCGCGCGCCGGGTTGAACGACGAAAACCGCCCACTTGGCAGTTTCCTGTTCCTTGGGCCAACCGGCGTGGGCAAGACCGAACTGACCAAGGCCGTGGCCGAATATCTGTTTGATGATGACAGCGCGATGGTGCGCATCGACATGTCGGAATTCATGGAAAAACACAGTGTCGCGCGGCTGATCGGCGCCCCTCCGGGTTATGTGGGCTATGAAGAAGGCGGCGCGCTGACCGAAGCGGTGCGGCGCAGACCCTATCAGGTCGTACTGTTTGACGAGGTGGAAAAGGCCCACCCGGAAGTGTTCAACGTGCTGTTGCAGGTGCTTGATGACGGGCAACTGACGGACGGGCATGGTCGCACGGTGGATTTCAAGCAAACGCTGATCATCCTGACGTCTAACCTTGGATCGCAGGCTTTGTCGCTACTGCCGGAAGATTCTGATGGCGTGCAGGCACGGGAACAGGTGATGGATGCCGTGCGCGCCCATTTCCGCCCTGAATTCCTGAACCGGCTGGATGAAACCATCATCTTTGACCGGCTGGCACGGCAGGATATGGATGCGATTGTCGATATCCAGATGGCGCGGTTGCTGAAACGGCTGCTGGCGCGCAAGATCACGCTGGATCTGGACGCCGCCGCCCGCACATGGCTGGCCGACAAAGGCTATGATCCGGTCTATGGTGCGCGCCCGCTGAAGCGGGTCATCCAGCGCCATCTGCAAGACCCGCTTGCCGAAATGTTGCTGAGCGGCGAGGTGCTGGACGGCAGCACCGTGCCGGTAACTGCAGGGCCTGACGGGCTTGTCATCAACGGGCGTCTGTCCGAAAGCGATGACACACCGCGCATAAAACTGGTTCACTGAACCCGCACCGGGCCCGGCTGTCAGGCCGGGTCCGGCATTTCCGGCACGCAAAACCCGTGCGTGGCGTAAAAACGGCGCAATTCGGCATCGCTTGGCCTGCATCCGGTAAATGTCACCACGTAATCGGGAATGCGGTTCATGCGTGTGGCCATGTCTTCGTGTACCTGCATCGCGATATAGCCGATCTGCACCAGATACACCGTGCGCGCACGCACATCAGCTTCGCCCGCGCCATAGCCGAATCGCGTGAACATGGCGCGGATGGCGCGCAGGCGGAATTCATCAGCGGCATGCACCCGCGCAGCCACGGAATCGGACTGGTGCGCCCAACCACGCACCGCCAGATCAAGACGTGCCTGAAACGGGCCTCCCTGCAGGAAAATGCTGATCAGGTTCAGCACTGCCTCGCTGATGGTTTCGGCATAGGCGCTGGTCGCGCTGGCAAGGCTGCCGGAATTCACGTTTTCCCAATTGTCCAGCAACGCATCCAGCAATTCCGCCCGGTCCTTGAAAAACCAGTAAAAACTGGTGCGCGACAAGTTCAGCCGCGCGGCAAGCGGCTGAATTTTCACTGCATCAAGCCCGGATTCGACAAAAGATTCCTGCGCGGCATCCAGCCATAATTCACGCGATCCGCGCCACCCGCTGACCTTGTCTGCTGCTGCTGTTGAATGCGCCTGATCCATATGGCGAATCTAGCGGCAAGCCGGGCGGGGGGCAAGACAATCGACACATCTGAACAAAAACTTGACATATGTGAACATTTAATCGAACCTGCGGGGGCTGGCCATGCTGAATCGGGGACGCCATGCTGAAAGAAGGCACATCTGCCACAAGCTGTACCCGTCGCGACACGGCGGAAAGCACTGAGCTGGGCGCGCGGCTGAAGACGGCCCCCACGCAGTCGCCCCGATACGCCCCCAACGAAACCAAACCTGCCGATGCAAGCTATTGCCCACACCGCATTCAGCCAAACGGAACCCGACATGCGCAATGACCCCCTACTGCAACCCTATCAGCTGAAACACCTGACATTGCGCAACCGGATCATGACCACGGCGCATGAACCGGCCTATCCCGAAGATGGCATGCCGAAAGCACGGTATGTCGCCTATCATGCTGAACGCGCCCGGGCGGGCGTGGCGCTGGCCATGACAGCGGGGTCCGCGTCCGTGTCGCGCGACAGCCCGCCGGTGTTCAACAATATTCTGGCCTGGAAGGATGAAGTCGTGCCGCATATCCGCGCGCTGACCGATGCCTGCCATGACCACGGCTGCGCTGTCATGATCCAGTTGACACATCTGGGCCGCCGCACCGGCTGGAACAAGGGCGACTGGCTGCCATCCCTGTCGTCCAGCAAACACCGCGAACCCGCGCACCGCGCCTTCCCGAAACGCGCGGAAGATTGGGATATTGACCGCATCATCCGTGATTTCGCAGATGCGACCGAACGCATGCAGGCGGGCGGCATGGACGGGATCGAGTTGCAGGTTTACGGCCACCTGCTGGACCAGTTCTGGTCACCGCTGACCAATGATCTGGATGGGCCATATGGGGGCCGGACCCTCGACACCCGCATGCAGCTTTTGTTTGACGTGCTGCGCGGAATTCGTGCGCGGGTGGGTGATGGCTTTATACTTGGTATCCGCTATACCGCAGACGAAGTGACGGAAGGCGGGATCACGGCTACCGAAGGGCTGGAAATTTCCAGGCGGCTGGCAGCCTGCGGGATGGTCGATTTCCTGAATGTCATTCGCGGGCGCATTCATACCGACCCTGCAATGACCGACGTGATTCCCATTCAGGGTATGAAATCCGCCCCGCACCTGGATTTCGCAGGCGCGGTCAAGGCGGCCACTGGCATGCCGGTTTTTCACGCCGCCCGCATCCCTGATGTCGCCACTGCGCGCCATGCTGTTGCGGCTGGCCTGCTGGATATGGTGGGTATGACGCGCGCCCATATGGCCGACCCGCATATCGTCCGCAAAATCATCGAAGGGCGCGAAGAAGATATCCGCCCCTGCGTTGGCGCGACCTATTGCCTGGACCGCATCTATCAGGCGGGCGAAGCACTGTGCATCCACAACCCCGCCACGGGCCGCGAACAGACCATGCCCCATGTCATCACGCCCGCGCGCAACCGCAAGCGCGTGGTGGTGGTCGGTGCCGGACCTGCCGGTCTGGAAGCGGCGCGCGTGGCCGCACAGCGCGGCCATGACGTGACCGTATTTGAGGCACAACCAGACCCCGGCGGGCAGATCCGGCTGACCGCGCAGAACCCCCGCCGCCGCGAGATGATCGGCATCATTGACTGGCGCATGGCCCAATGCGCCGCGCGCGATGTGGTGTTCCGGTTCAACACCTTTGCAGACGCAGATGATGTCATTGCGCAAAAACCTGATGTGGTGATCATTGCGACAGGCGGCCTGCCCAATACCGAATTGTTTGAATCCGGCCACGACCAGCCACTGGTTATCAGTGCATGGGACATGATCGCGGGCGATGTGAAACCCGCAACCCGCGTGCTGATCTATGATGAAAGCGGCGATCATCCGGGGGTGATGGCCGCAGAAGTGGCCGCAAACGCAGGGTCCAGCGTTGAAATCATGACCCCGGACCGCAGCATCGCGCCTGATATCATGGCCATGAACCTTGTACCATATATGCGCGCACTCCAGGATAAGGACGTAATGTTCACAGTGGCGCGGCGCCTGCTGAACGTCACCCGCGACGGCAACCGCCTGAAAGCAACCATCGGCACTGATTACAGCGATTTCACCACAAGCCAGAGCTATGACCAGATTGTCGTGAATTACGGCACCATGCCGCTGGATGATCTGTATTTCGACCTGAAGCCGCATTCGGTCAATCTGGGGGCTGTGGATTATGACGCCCTGACCACTGGCCGACCACAAACCCTGACGCATAACACGCAAGGGGATTTCAGGCTTTTCCGCATTGGCGATGCGGTCAGCGCGCGCAATATTCACGCGGCAATCTATGATGCACTGCGCCTGATGAAGGATATCTAGTGTCCGCCACCTGACAAACGGTTCCCTGTCTGCCACAGACGCGCCCTCGGTTGCGCAGACGATGTTCGGGTGACAGCAATGTGGGATCTTGCGGCCGACCGCCGTTGGTGTAGCATGCCGTTTTTTGTGGTTCTGCGGCATACGGGGTTGATGAGATGCATATTCTGGCTGGGATTATTCTGGCGATTGGTGGTGCTATCTGGTGGTGGGCGCGGCGCAACCCGGAGGATGCGATCTCTGCTGCTCAGGATGCCGTGACGGTGGCGCGCAATGCGCCGCGCAAGATCGCCTTCCGTCGGCAACTAAAGGCGCACCCGGTCGAGGGAATCGACGATGTGCGACTGGCAATCGCGGCCTTGGGTGAAGCATTTATCCGCCTGGATGACCTGCCGACCAAAGAATCACGTACCCGGCTGGATCTGGCTTTGCACAACGCTTACCGCCTTTCAGGGGCAGACGCGGAAGAAATGCGGGTTCTGTCAGTTTGGCTGGTGGATCAATGCGGTGGTGCTCAGGCGGCTGTGTCTCGCCTTGGCCGACGTCTCTATAAAATTGAAGGCAGTCAAGCCTGGGATCAGGTTGGACAGATTTTTGAGAACGCTGTCGGCAATGATCTGAGCGAGAGTCAGGTCAATGCGGTGAATGACCTGAAGATCGCACTGCATATCCGGTAATCCGTGCACGATATTCACTCAATCCCCAAATAAAGTGCATCGTGGCGCAACTCACAATTGCCCGAAAAACCTCTAACCAGTCATCCGGCCGCGCGCCCATACGCGCGGCGGGTTTCGCCCTTTGCGCCGCGCTTTGGGCTTTCCCTTCCCACATGCGCGTCTTTGGCAAAGCGATTGACAATCGCCGCGCGGCATCCGAAACATGTAGCAGACTAATATTCCAGTTTTCGGCGGAAATCGGGGCCTGCCCGATACATCACTTCCGACCGATTCAGACTGCAAAGCCGGGACCACACGCATGACCACACCCTTTATCCTGTCCATCGGTGAAGCGATGGTCGAGTTGTCACAATCAGACCAGGCGGAATACTGGCGGCTTGGCATTGCAGGGGACACCCTGAACACAGCCTGGTATCTGCGCCGCCTGTTGGGCGAAGACTGGCGCGTGGGTTATCTGTCGCGGGTGGGCGAAGGGCGGTTTTCGCAGCGTATGCTGGATTTCCTGACCACCGAAGGCATTGACGCCACCCATGTCAGCCGTGACCCATCACGCGAAATCGGTCTGTATGCCATCAGTCTGGATCAGGGCGAACGCAGTTTCAGCTATTGGCGCGACTCATCCGCCGCCAAGGCGCTGGCAGATGATCCTGCACGCCTGCATGATGCCCTTGCTGGCTGCAAAATCGCCTATCTGTCCGGCATTACAATCGCGATTCTGCCGCCCAAGGCCCGCGCAACCCTGCTGGATGCGCTGAAAGCGGCGCGTGCGGCGGGAACGCAGGTCATATTCGACCCCAATCTGCGCCCGCGCCTGTGGGACAATACAACCACGATGCGCGAAAGTGTCGAAACGACCGCTGCATTGGCGGACCTGGTCCTGCCCAGCTTCGATGACGAGGCCGCCCATTTCGGCGATGCTGACATGCAAACCACGATCAATCGCTATCTGACACTTGGCGCAGGCCATGTCGTGGTCAAGAACGGGGGCGGGCCGATGTGTTTTGGCGGCGCGCATGGCACTGGCGACATCATGGATCTGATCCCCGAAACCCCTGTTGATACAACATCGGCAGGCGACAGTTTCAACGCGGGCTATCTGGCCGCATGGCTGAACGGGGCGGATTGCACCACTGCCATTCGCGCGGGACACGCCCTTAGCCGCGAAGTCATCGGCCATCGCGGCGCGTTGGTGCCGCAGGCGATTGCGGCGGTGACAGCGCAACAGTAGCCAGAAGTTTGTCCCACGCCTTCGGGGCTCTCCACAGACCAAAAGCAAAAAACTCCTGCCCGAAGGCAGGAGTTTTTTATAAGTGGCGCGGTTGACGGGGCTCGAACCCGCGACCCCCGGCGTGACAGGCCGGTACTCTAACCAACTGAGCTACAACCGCGCTGTGCGGTCCAATTATGCGAACCATCTGCCCGCGTCAAGCGGCTATCGGCAAAAAACACGCCCTACTCTACTGCTTTTTGTTTTCTGAAATGCCGCAGCGCCAGCGACCCCAGAACACCCAGATACAGCAGGTCAGCGACAACCAGTGTGAACCATGTCCGCAAGAACAGGAAACCCACAAAAACGCTCATCCCGACCAGCACCCAGATCGCGTGTTCACGCTTGATCCGGATTCCCTTCAGCGACGGCGTTGGCAGGCGCGACACCATCAGCAAGCCCACCACCGCCAGATAGAACGCCGTCAGCACCGGAAAACGTGACGGGTCAACCATACCCGCCAGCCCCGCATAGACCGGCAGCAAACCCAGCATTGCGCCAGCCGGTGCCGGCACACCCACGAAATGACGCTGGCTTGCGCCATCAGCGACAGTACGGCTGATATTGAAACGGGCCAGCCGCAGACAGGCGCAGACTGCGAAAACCAGTACAAACACCCAGCCGAACCCGGCCATTGGCCCTGTCAGCGCATAACCGAAAACCAGAATCCCCGGCGCCACACCAAAACTGACAAAATCAGAAAAGCTGTCCAGTTCCGCGCCGAAGGAACTTGCCGCATTCAGCTTGCGCGCCAGCAACCCGTCGATACCATCCAGAATCGCCGCCAGAATGATCAGGGCCGCCGCCAGCTCGAACCGCCCGTCAAATGTGTAGCGAATGGCGCTTAACCCCGCACACATGCCCATGATGGTGACAAGGTTCGGCACAAGCTGCACGAATGACAGGGTATCGCGGCGCGGTGTCATGTCAGCGGATCGCGGCCACGCGGCGCGGCTCTGTGCTGGTCAGGTCCGCAATCACCGTTTCGGCGGAAATCATCGTCTGGCCAAGCGCTACCAGTGGCTGCACACCTTCAGGCAGATACACATCCACGCGCGACCCGAACCGAATCATCCCGAAACGCGCGCCGGTTTCCAGCGTCTGCCCTTCTTCCACCTCGCACAGGATGCGCCGTGCCACCAATCCGGCAATCTGGACCACGGCGATCCTGCGCCCGTCCGCGATTTCCAGCGCCATGGAATTCCGCTCGTTGTCTACCGATGCCTTGTCCAGCGATGCGTTCAGGAATTTACCCGGCCGGTAGCTGATTTTCGTAACCCGCCCCGCAATCGGCGCACGGTTCACATGGCAGTTGAACACATTCATGAACACCGAAACGCGTGTCAGTGGCTGATCGCCCATTTCCAGCTCTGCTGGCGGTACGGCGGGCTCAATCAGGGAAATCACCCCATCGGCGGGGCTGACCAGCAACCCCTCGCGCACCGGGGTCTGGCGGTCCGGGTCACGGAAAAAATAGTAGCACCACACAGTCAGGCCAAGCCCGACCCACCCCAGCGGCTGCCAGATCAGAAACATGACCAGCGTTGCAGCCGCAAACACGGGGATGAACTTGTATCCCTCGCGGTGAATCGGCTTTACCACGGTCGAAAGCATGTCAGCGGCCATTCGGCCCTCCTGTGTGTGTCAGATGGGGTCTATGTCACCCTCAGCACGCATCGCATGAAAGGATGCAGCGAACCTGTCAAGGGTGCCTGCAAAAATAGCGTCACGCAACCCCTGCATCAGCCGCTGGTAATAGGCCAGATTATGCCATGTCAGCAGCATGGAACCGATGATTTCATCCGCCTTGATGACATGGTGCAGATAGGCGCGGCTGTAATTGCGGCAGGCCGGACAGGGGCAGCCCTCTTCCAGTGGGCGCGGGTCGTCGCGGTGTCGCGCATTGCGCAGATTCACCGGCCCGCGCGCGGTCCAGCCCTGCCCCGTCCGCCCCGAACGCGATGGCAGCACGCAGTCGAACATATCAACGCCGCGCTGCACAGCGCCCACAATGTCATCGGGCTTGCCCACCCCCATCAGATAGCGCGGCTTGTCATCGGGCAGCTGGCCGGGCGCATAATCCAGCACGTCAAACATCAGGTCCTGCCCCTCGCCCACGGCCAGCCCGCCGATGGCATAGCCATCAAACCCGATCGCACGCAACTTTTCGGCGCTTTCGGCGCGCTGGTCGCGGTAAACCGACCCCTGCTGTATGCCAAACAGCGCATAACCCGGCCTGTCGCCGAATGCGTCCCGCGACCGCGCCGCCCAGCGCATCGACAATTCCATCGACGCGCGCGCCACTTTTTCATCAGCGGGAAACGGGGTGCATTCGTCAAAAGACATCACAATGTCGGACCCCAGCAATCGCTGGATTTCCATTGACCGTTCCGGGCTGAGCATATGGCGAGATCCGTCGATATGGCTGGCAAAACGCACGCCTTCTTCCGTCAGCTTGCGCAAACTGGCCAGCGACATGACCTGAAAACCGCCCGAATCCGTCAATATAGGACGGTCCCAGTTCATGAACCTGTGCAACCCACCCAAAGCCGCGATGCGTTCGGCCGTCGGGCGCAGCATCAGATGATAGGTATTCCCAAGCAGGATATCCGCACCGGTTTCGCGCACCGATTCAGGCATCATCGCCTTGACCGTCGCCGCCGTGCCCACCGGCATGAAGGCGGGCGTGCGAATATCCCCGCGCGGGGTGTGAATGGTGCCGCTGCGCGCACTGCCGTCACGGGCGGATATGTCAAAACGGAATGTCATCTGTCTGGCCCCTTGCTCGGACATGACCCTTTGCCGCAAATCCCCCCGCTTGCCAAGGGGCCGACCTGCGCAGGCAAGCGCACGCGGGCGGGTGGGTGGGGCGGCGCTTGCCTGCGCAGAGCCTTATCGCCCCTTGCGCAAATATACATAATACGCACCGCTGCCCCCATGGCGCAGATGCGCTTCGCGCAGTTCCAGTACCGCGCCCGCCAGCGGGGCCATGCGCAGCCATTGTGGCACATCATGCTTCAATGCACCGCGTCTGCGCGGGATCGGGCCGTCATCAGCAACCGATTTCCCCTTGCCGGTGATGACCAGTACCAGCCGCAAACCCTGCGACTGCGCCCGCAGGATAAATCCATTCAGCGCGGCATGGGCCTGTGCCAGCGTCATGCCATGCAGATCAATCCGCGCATCCGGCTGCAACTTTCCCCGCGTCATGCGCTGGAACTTGCGCTTGTCCATGCTGACCGGCGCCCCGGCCAGCGCATCCGGCAACGGGCGCGCAAGGTCATGCATGGCGGGCCTGTCGGGGGGGGTGGGCCGCAGGACGGTTCCACCCTGACGCGGGGGCTTCGGCGGTGGCTTTACCGGCGTGGGCGCGAATACCGGTTCTGCCTGCTCCGGCGCATCAAACGCCTTTGCCAAATCGGATTTCAAAGGCCGCGCGCTTTTCGCGACGCGGCCCCATAATTCCAGGTCTTCGGGATGCAACCTGCGGGATTTGCGGGTCATCTCATCCCCTGCCTCCGAATGTCACTCGCCGGTGGCGACCAGTTTCCAGTTCGGGCTGTCAGACGTCATGTCACGTCCGAAGGTCCAGACATCACGCTGGCGCTTGATCTCATTCGGGTCACCTTCAACGATTTCGCCACTGTCGGCCTTGCGCACCACGGATGTCAGTTCGCCCAGAAACTTGACGGTGATTTCACCCTCATTGTTGGTTTCATCGAAAACCGCGCCAATCAGTTCAAGTTCGCGCAGGCCAACGAATGTCGCATCGACCCGCAGCCCCTGCTGTTCGCGCGACTGCACAACTTCGTCAAAACTGTTGAACACGTCACGCGACAGGAAGGGCAGAATCGAATCCATATCCGACGATTCAAACGCCATCAGAATCATCTCATATGCGCCGCGCGCACCTTGCAGAAATTCCCCCACGCTGAAATCGGGATCAACCGCTTTCATCCGCGCCAGTGTCCTGGCCATGTCGGACCCTTCAGGAACATGATCGGTGATATCCGTGTCAGGCCCCCCCTCTATCACTTCGAAGCGGGGTTTCGACAATGGTTCGGATGCGCCATCACCACGCTGCACCGGTTTTGATTCAAACCCGTCGCGCGTTCCAAGAACAGCGCGCAGGCGCAGGATAAGAAAGACAGCAATGCCGGCAAGAATAAGAAGCTGGATCACGGCGGGTTCCATTGTTACCTCGGCCAGGGGTTGGTATGGCGGTTCTGATGCCTATGTAAGGTGCGTTGGCGGGCAAGTCTACCTTCCACGGTAACATCATTTCTGACGAAAGGCCGAAAGATGCGGATTCTGATAGCCATACTGGCCGTTCCTGTCATTGAAATCGCGCTTTTTGTTCAACTCGGCAGTGAAATTGGCGTGATCGCCACGCTGGCATGGGTTTTTGCCACGGCCGCGCTTGGCGTTATGCTTATGCGGCTGGAACCCCATCGCAACGCCGAGAGCGTGCGCGCGGCCCTTGCGCGCGATGCCAGCCCCGCAAGCCCGATGGCCCATTCCGCCTTGCGTATGATCGGCGCGTTGCTGGTCGTGCTGCCCGGCTTCTTTACCGATACTCTCGGCATGTTGCTGCTGCTGCCGCCAGTTCGCGCACTGATCCTGTCGCGTCTGGTTCTTCAGACCCGCGCCGCGCATTCTGTCCGCCCTGCCCGTGATGACATAATTGACGGCGACTATGAGACCCAGCCAGAGGTGCATGAAAACCCACACCGCCTGCCACCACAGGAAAAGCGGGATTGAGCCACCCGCCCCCCCCTGCTACAAGCGCGCCCAAGAATAACTGACCATCAACAGGAGCCTTGCAACCATGGCAGAAGAAACCAACGGCGCGCAGCCCGCCGAAGCCCCGAAAGTGAACATGCGCGTTCTGGCGCAGTTTGTCCGCGACCTGTCGTTTGAAAACGTGGCCGCGCAGAAGAAGCTGCAGGGCAGCAATGTCCAGCCCGACATTCAGGTTCAGGTCAGCCTTGACGCCAACAAGCGCGACGTGGAAAACCAGTATGAAGTGGCGACCAAGTTCAAGATCACGTCCAAGAACAAGGAAGATGATCAGGCGCTGTTCATCGTTGAGCTGGACTATGTCGGTGTTTTCCTGATCGAAAACGTGCCCGCGGAACAGCTGCATCCGTTTTTGCTGATCGAATGCCCGCGCATGATCTTCCCTTTCGCACGCCGCATCATTTCTGATGTCACGCGCGATGGTGGCTTCCCGCCGCTGAACCTCGACACAGTTGATTTTCTGGCCCTGTACAAGCAGGAAATCCAGCGTCAGGCCGCCTTGCGCGCCCAGCAGGGCGATGCGCCGGTCGCCAACTAAGGCACGCTGGCCCCTATGATATGCCCCCGCGCAAGCCGCGGGGGTTTTCCGTTTCCGCCCGTCCCGCTTGCAGCACGGTCCGTCCATGCGCTAGGGAAGGCCAAACCCCCAAGTTACACGAAGGAAAGCACATGGCGTCCTATCAATATGTCTACCACATGGATGGTGTGTCCAAAACCTATCCCGGCGGCAAGAAATGCTTTGAGAATATCCGCCTGTCCTTCCTTCCGGGGGTGAAGATCGGGGTTGTGGGCGTGAATGGCGCGGGGAAATCCACCCTGCTGCGCATCATGGCGGGCACCGACAAGGATTTCACCGGCGAGGCATGGGCCGCGAAGGGTGCGAAAGTGGGCTACCTGCCGCAGGAACCCGACCTTGACGCCAGCCTGGATGTGCGCGGCAATGTCATGCTGGGTGTCGCTGAAAAACAGGCGAAACTGGACCGCTACAACGAACTGGCGATGAATTATTCGGACGAAACCGCCGATGAAATGGCCGCCCTGCAGGACCAGATCGACGCCGAAAACCTGTGGGATCTGGACAGCCAGATCGATGTCGCCATGGAAGCGCTGCGCTGCCCGCCCGACACAGCATCGGTCGAAACCTTGTCAGGTGGCGAAAAACGCCGCGTTGCGCTGTGCAAGCTGCTGCTGGAAGCGCCCGACATGCTGCTGCTGGACGAACCGACCAACCACCTGGACGCCGAAACCATTGCCTGGCTGCAAAAACACCTGATCGACTACAAGGGCACCATCCTGATCGTCACCCATGACCGCTACTTTCTGGATGACATTACCAGCTGGATTCTGGAACTCGACCGTGGGCGCGGCATTCCCTATGAAGGGAATTATTCCGCATGGCTGGAACAAAAGGCCAAACGCCTGGCGCAGGAAACGCGCGAAGACAAGTCGCGCCAGAAATCGCTGGAACGCGAGTTGGAATGGATCCGGGCTGGTGCGAAAGCACGGCAGACCAAATCCAAGGCACGGATCGCCGCTTATGAAGAAAAGGCAGGCCAGTCCGAGCGTGAAAAGATCGGTCGCGCGCAGATCATCATTCCCAACGGCCCGCGCCTTGGCAGCAAAGTGATCGAGATTGAGGGCCTGAAAAAGGGCTATGACGACCGCCTGCTGATCGAAGACCTGTCCTTTGCCCTGCCGCCGGGCGGCATTGTCGGCGTGATCGGCCCCAATGGCGCGGGCAAATCCACGCTGTTCCGCATGCTGACCGGTCAGGAACAACCTGATGAGGGCACGATTGAATTCGGCGACACAGTGCAGCTGTCCTATGTGGACCAGTCGCGCGATGCGCTGGACGCGAATAAAACCGTCTGGGAAGAAATCAGCGACGGGCTGGACATCATTGCCCTTGGCGATGCAGAGGTGAATTCCCGCGCCTATGTCGGTGCCTTCAACTTCAAGGGCGGCGATCAGCAAAAGAAAGTCGGCCTGCTGTCGGGGGGGGAACGCAACCGCGTGCATATGGCCAAACTGCTGCGCGCAGGCGGCAATGTGCTGCTGCTCGATGAACCGACCAACGATCTGGACGTGGAAACCCTGCAGGCGCTCGAAGCCGCGCTGGAAGATTTCGCAGGCTGCGCCGTGGTCATCTCCCACGACCGCTTCTTCCTTGACCGGCTGTGTACGCACATACTAGCGTTTGAAGGCGAGGCGCATGTCGAATGGTTCGAGGGCAATTTCGCCGCCTACGAAGACGACAAGAAACGCCGCCTTGGACCGGACGCGCTGGAACCGAAGCGGGTGAAGTATAAGAAGTTTACGAGGTAGAGGGAAGATGGGACGCCGTAGCTTCGACACGCTCGGACAGGTTCTTTTCTGGTCATACGCTAACTTGGCAATGGCAGATGCCGCAGTTAGAAACGGGGCAGAAAAATACGGCGTCCCGTACTATATGATCCGCGCAAAGCTATATAAAGCGCTTACTGATGGGACAACCTCTCCTCGATCTCTGTATTTTGATGAACGCGACAAGCTTTTATCCAGAGGGCGATGCAGCTATTGTGGCTCGACAGATAATCCGTCGTTGGACCACTTGTTCGCGCGAGTAACTGGTGGAGCCGATTCCGCAGAGAATTTGGTTTTTTGTTGTATACGGTGCAACAGCTCCAAAGGGAAACAAGATGCATTAGTCTGGGCTAAGTCAAAAGATAGGTTTCTGCCGCTTTCCGTATTAAGAAGATATTTAAAGATTTCAATTCGCTACTCGAACGAAACAGGAATAATTGAAGCACCAAGAGCAACCTTCAACGAATTGGAGGTCCCCTTTTCAATTTCAGATATTCCTCATACTTATCCCAAACCCAAAGACCTTATATGGGCCTATTGAGTAACTCGAACCGCCACACGGGCGTCTTTACTGTCCGCACATTTGTACATACAATATGATCACTTTCGACTGGGACCACGGCGTTAGCGCCAAATGTGAAAAGCACGGCCTGACCCGCGCCCAGATCGAGGCGATGTTCCGCGCGGGCCTCTCTGTCGGGCCCGATCCGGAGCATTCCACCATCGCCGAGCAGCGCTTTCATCGTGATCGGCCTGAAACGGGCCGCAGGTCATGCACCAAGCCGCGCCAGCGGTGGGCCGGGGTCTGGCGGTCCCACGCTATACGAGTTCAATTTATGCAGGCGGCATAACTCCGACCTATATGGCTTGGCACAACACCAGCCGAACCGGCAGGCCGCGGGACGGCCCGCCGGTGGCGCGGCGGGCTTGCGCCCTTGGTTCCGCGCTTAGGCATTCCCGATAACCGTTTCAGCCTGATGCAATCGCGCTTTCAGCCCACCCCGTCACATCAGCCATTCATGGTCCGGGTCCGCCACGAAGCGCCATTTGCGCAACGGGCCGGCCATGACATTCAGGTAATACATTTCATACCCGTGCGGCGCGGCGCAGGGGTGGTGGCCGCGCGGCACCAGCACCACATCGTGGTTTTTCACCGACATGGTTTCATCAAGGCTGCCATCTTCGGTATAGACCCGCTGGATGCCGAAACCCTGCGCGGGGTTCAGGCGGTGGTAATAGCTTTCCTCCAGATAGGTGATGCGCGGAAAATCATCTTCATCATGGCGGTGGCTGGGATAGCTGGACCAGTTCCCCGCAGGGGTGAACACTTCTGTCACCAGCAGGCTGTCGGCCACATCCGCATCTTCCATGGCAATATTGTTGATCCAGCGGGTATTGCTGCCTTCGCCGCGCTGGGTCAGGGTTATGCCATCCGGCCCCAGACGCCGCGCAGGGTGGTTGCCCTTGCCCGGTGCCAGACACAGCGCAACCGTGCAGTCGGTTTCAGCCACCACCTGCCAGCCCTGCGCGGGCGGGATATACAGGCAATGCGGCGGCGTTTTTTCAAACACATCCATCCGCTCCCCCATAAGGCCCCAATCCTGCCCGGCGGCCTGCACCTGCGCGCGCCCTTCGACCATGACAAGGATTGCTTCCTGACCGCCCGTCAGGCCCGAAGCCACAGCACCCGCCACCAGCCGGTGCAGTTGAAACCCCACATAGCCCCAGCCCGCATTTTCCGGTGTAATATCATGGACAAGGCCCGTGGCGCTTGTCGGTTTCCGCAGCAAATGCGACATCAGGATTTCCTTTATTCCGGGTCTTTCGGGTCAAAAGCGATGAAGAACTGATGCGCGCAATAAAGCCCCGCCGCACCAAACAATATGGCAAAGAACGGGCTGCCCGTGACAATTTCAAACACGGCCCAGCCCAGACACAGCGTCACCACCGCCACCCGTCGCCAAAGCGGGCGAAAGAACGGGTGCTGCACATCCAGAAATTTCATTGCGATGGGGTCAATCCTGTCTTTGCGGCCAGACGCTTCAGCGTATGCAGGCCAAGGGTCTGGTACAGAAGCGGGTTGCGCGCATCGGGCAGTTGTTCGGCCTCTATCACGATCCAGCCATCATAACCGGCCCGCGCAAGGATCGCCAGCAGGGGTTCGAAATCAATCGCGCCTTCCTGATCACCCGGCACCGTAAACACACCCGCGCGCACCCCGTCAAGGAAGGACAGCCCCTGCGCCCGGACCTGTGCCATAATGGGGTCGCGCACATTCTTGGCATGGAAATGGGCCACGCGCCCGACATGACGCGCCAGCACCGTTTCAGGGTTCCCCCCGCCGAAATGGCAATGCCCCGCGTCAAACAGCAGATGCACATGCGGCCCGGTCGCGGCCATCAGCGCGTCAATGTCATCCGGAGATTCAATAACCGTGCCCATATGGTGGTGATAGGCCAGCGTGATCCCCTGCCCGGCCAGATAGGCTGCGAATTCCTCCAGCTTCGCGGCAAAACCTTGCATTTCTGCCGCTGTCAGCTTCGGGCGCTGCGCCAGCGGCACATCGCCGCCATGAATCGCATTCGATGTCTCGCATACGATCATCACCTTGCAGCCATTGTGCCGCAGCTTCGCCAGATGCGCCTGACAGGCTTCGATTTCCGCAGCCACGGACCGCACCAGCAACTGGCACGAATACCAGCCGGAAATGAAGGCCAGCCCATGCGCGGCAAGGGTCGCGCGCAACTCCTCGGGGTCGTCTGGCCAGCGATGGCCGTTCTCGATCCCGTCAAAGCCGATCAGTTCACCCGCTTCGTGCAATATGCGCGCGGTCGGAATATCTGCGCCAATGCTGTGATCATCATCATTGGCCCAGGCGATGGGGTTGGTGCCGAACTGGATCATGGGCGGTCTTTCAGCTTGGTTTCATAATTTTCACGCGCCGCGCGCACATCCGCACGCGGGCTGACTTCCGGCACGGCCACATCCCACCAATGCCCGCCATGGGGCGTGCTGGGGTATGGGTCAGTGTCAATGACAATCACATAGGGGCGCGTCTTGCCCGCGCGCGCGGCCAGTGCCGATTCCAGCTCGGCAATGCTGGCCACCTTGACGGCCTCTGCACCCATGGCGCTTGCATGGGCAGCAAAATCAATCTGCGGCTGGTTCTCAACCCGCGCATGGGCATAGAGGTTGTTGAACTCCGCCCCGCCTGTGCCCATCTGCAACCGGTTGATGCAGCCATACCCACGATTATCGGTCAGCACGACGGTAAAGGGAACGCCCATCATCACCGCGGTTGCCAGTTCCGAATTGGCCATCATATAGCTGCCATCGCCCAGCATGCAGATCACGTCGCGCGCGGGCTCCGCCAGTTTGATACCCATCGCGCCCGCCACCTCGTAGCCCATGCAGGAATAGCCGTATTCCATGTGATAATCGCCCGTGCGCGTGGATTTCCACAGCTTGTGCAATTCTCCGGGCATGGTCCCCGCCGCCGACATGACCACCGTATCATTGTGCACCGTGCGCTGAACGGCGCCGATCACCTGTTGGTCGGTTGGCAGACTGTTGGCGTTGGCAGGGGGCAACGTCAGCGGATCGACACGGGCAAACCAGTCATCGCGCAGGTCCAGCGGCGGCGGCGCCTTGTGATCGCGCAGGTCGGCCCCCAGCGCAGCCAAAGCCAGCGCAGCATCGCCCTGAACAGCTTCGGCCCCGTGTTTGAGGGCATCATAAGCCGCCACATTGATCGACAGAAGCTGGCATCCGGGGTTCTTGAACAATGCCCATGAACCGGTGGTAAAGTCCTGAAAGCGGGTGCCGACGCCGATAACGAGGTCTGCCTCTGCGCACAGCCGGTTGGCACATTCGGCGCCCGTCACGCCGACCGGCCCAAAGTTCCAAGGGTGTTCCCAGTGCAACGCCGATTTGCCCGCCTGCGTTTCCACCACGGGAATGCCGTGCGCCTCTGCGAAGCGCGCCAGATCGTCACAGGCCCCGGAAAAATGCACGCCCCCCCCGGCGACGATTACTGGGCGTTGCGCCGCGCGGATAAGGCTGCCGGCGCGCCAGATCTCGCCCTGATCAAGGGAGGGGCGCCGGATACGCCAGATCCGGGGCGTAAAGAATGCCTCTGGCCAGTCATAGGCCTCGGCCTGAACATCCTGGCAGAACGCCAGCGTAACGGGCCCGCAATCGGCGGGATCAGTCATGACCCGAAGCGCGCGGGGCAGGGCGGTCAGAAGCTGCTCAGGCCGGGTGATGCGGTCAAAATAACGGCTGACCGGGCGAAAGCAGTCATTTGCGGAAACCGTACCATCCGTGAAATCCTCGATCTGTTGCAGCACCGGGTCCGGCCCGCGCCCGGCAAACACATCCCCCGGCACAAACAGCACCGGCAAGCGGTTCACATGTGCCAGCGCCGCTGCGGTCACCATATTCGTGGCCCCCGGCCCGATACTGGATGTCACCATCATCGCATGCCTGCGCTGCAATTGCTTGGCATAGGCAATAGCAGCATGCGCCATGGTCTGTTCATTCTGTCCCCGCCATGTCGGGAAATCATCGCCAATGCCGTGCAATGCCTCGCCCAGTCCTGCGACGTTTCCATGCCCGAATATGGCCCAGGCACCCGCGATGAAGCGCGCGCCATCCTCGGCCATTTGTACCGACAACCAACGCACCATGGCCTGCGCCGCTGTCAACCGAACTGTCCCGCTCATGCCTTATCCTTCCCGTCTTCATCTTGCCCAGAATATTCCGGGGGCCGCGCCCCCAGACCCCCTTCAGGCCGCATCGCGTGCCTGTGCCCGCGCACCGTCCCAGACCGCACAAAGCCGCGCGTAGCGGGCAGCCATCTCGGCGATCGCGCCCGCATTATCGACCTTGCCTGCAAACCAGCGCCGCGCGACATCCCCAAAGATCGTGCGCCCCACGGCAAAGCCCTTGACCAGCGGAAATTGCGCGGCGGTGGCGAAACTGGCTGCCAGATCATCCTCTGGCGCGTCCAGCCCCAGCACGACAATCCCGCGCGTATAGCGGTCATGCGCTTCAATCGCGGCAATGGCATTGGCCCAGGCCGCGCGCGTCCTAAGTGGTTCCAGCTTCCACCAGTCCGGAAACACCCCTTCGTCGTAAAACCGTGAAATCACCTGTGCGGTGGTCTGCTCATCCACTGCGCCCGCTTTGGACGGGATTACTTCCAGCAGGAATTCCAGCCCGTTGCGCCGCGCCGCCGCGTATAACCGCCTGACCGTGGCAATCTGTTCCGCCCACAGGCCCGCGTCATCATCAGGGTGGCAAAAGCACAGCACCTTCACCACATTCCCCCGCGCCCATGCCTCCAGGCCACCGCAATCGGGGCCAAGTGCCGGTTCCAGCGTCAGGGGCCGTGACCCCGGCCATTCTGCAGGCCGCCCGACCCACAGCCCAGTGCCACTGGCCGCGTGCAATGCCCGCCGTCCGATCCGGTCATCGCACAGAATGCCATAGCCCGCGCGCCCATCCTGAACCGACAGCGCGGCTTGCAGGCACAGTTCCTTGAACGCAGCGCCGCGTTCAGGGGTGTAGCCATCCATTTCTTCAAGCTGAATCCGGTGGTCAAAGGCGAAGATGCGGTAATCTGGCCAGTCCGCCCCATGATTGCGCGCGCGGTTGGTGGACCAGTGAATCTGCTCCAGCGCCGCATCATTGCGCAGATCAGGCCGGATCACGCCACGTTCCAGAAAGAACTCCAGTTCCGCAAGCGACGGATAGGCGGGGGTGCAGCCATGGCGCGACACCGCGAATGCCCCGCAGGCATTGGCGTATTTCAGTGCGGTCGGCCAGTCCGCCCCATCCAGCCAGCCCTTCATCAAGCCGGAAAAGAACCCGTCCCCCGCGCCCAGAACATTGAACACCTCAATGGGGAATCCGGGGCCGGTCTGGCCATCATCCAGCCTGTCGGGGATCGTGCCTTCAAACGCCACGGCGCCTGCCGCGCCGCGTTTGCACACCAGCACCGCATCCGACACGGCCCGCACGGCACGAAGTGCGGCAATCGTATCTGTCGTGCCGCCTGCGATGTGGAATTCTTCTTCAGTGCCCACAATCAGGTCAAAGAAATGCAAAGATGCTTGCAGTTTTTCCGTCACCGCCGCCGATTCCACAAAGCGGTTTTCGCCATCACCATGCCCGGCCACGCCCCACAGGTTCGGGCGGTAATCAATGTCCAGCGCGGTTCTGACACCATGCTTCCGCGCCAGACGCAGCGCCTTCAGCACCGCCGCTTCTGTGCGCGGGTGGCTTAGATGCGTGCCCGTGGGCAACAGCGCGCGGGCGGATGCAATGAACCCTTCGTCAATGTCATCTTCGCACAGCGCCATATCCGCGCAATTCTCGCGGTAGAAAATCAGCGGAAACTGGTCCTCATCACGGATACCCAGCAATACCAGCGCGGTCAGACGGTCCGCATCCGTCACCACGCCGCGCACATCCACCCCTTCGCGGGCCAGCTGTTCGCGGATGAAACGGCCCATATGTTCGTCCCCGACCCGCGTGATTACCGCTGACCGCAGCCCCAGCCGCGCAGTGCCACAGGCAATATTCGTGGGGCTGCCGCCGATATACTTGGCGAAACCGCCCATATCTTCCAGCCGCCCACCAACCTGCGCGCCGTATAGATCCACCGACGACCGGCCAATCGTGATCAGGTCAAGCTGCGTCATGTTTCATATCCTCCATGCGGACGGGGCGGCCCTGTGAACGCGCCATGGCGTGAATGATCCGCTCGATCTGCACCCCTTCGGCAAAATCGGGGCCACAGGGCACGCCGCCATCAATAGCGCGGATCAGGTCGCGCGCCTCTATTACTTTCTGTTCATTGAAGCCGAAATTATGGCCCGGTGCGGGACAGAACGCTGCAAAATCAGGCTGGTCCGGGCCTGTCAGATGGCGGGTAAAACCCGCTTCACCGGCACGATGAATCCAAAGCTCGTTCATGTTTTCCTGATCGAACACGATTGTCCCATCGCTGCCATGCACTTCCCATTGCAACCGGCATTTCCGACCGCGCGCCACGCGACTGGTGGCAAATGACCCCTGCGCACCACTGGCGAAACGGATAAGCGCCAGTGCGCTGTCCTCATTCTCGACCGTGCGGGGGCCATCGGGCGCAGGGCGCTGTGGCACGGCAATCTGCGTCATCGCGGTAACTTCGGTGACTTCGCCCATCAGGGCCACCATAACACTGACCAGATGGCAGCCAAGATCCCCAAGCGCACCAAGACCGCCGCCTTCATGCGTCATCCGCCAGGACCAGGGCAGCGCCGGATCGGCGCAGTAATCTTCGTCATAGACCCCGCGAAAGGCCAGCGGCGTGCCGATCCTGCCGTCCTGCACCAATGCAAGGGCGGCCTGAAATGCAGGCGCACGCAGGTAGTTATAACCCAGAAGCGTGACCTGACGGGGATGGGCGGCAGCGAGGGCGGCCATAGCCTGCGCGTCCGCAAGCGTCAGCGCCATCGGCTTTTCCAGCCAGACATGCTTGCCCGCGCGCAAGGCGGCTTCCGCCATGGGGCGGTGCAGACCATTGGGCGTCGTGATGGACACCACATCAACCGCCGGATCACTGATTGCCGCTTCCCAATCGGCCATGCCACGCGCGAAGCCAAAACGCGCGGCAAATTCGTCGGCCTGTGCCTGTGTCACATCGCACAGGATTTCCAGACGCGGATGAACACCACCAAAGACAGGCGCGACCCCACGCCATGCAAGCGCATGGCATTTGCCCATGAAGCCGGTGCCAATCAATGCCACGCCATGGGACATCATGCGACTTTCTGTGCTGACGCGACCAGCCGCACCGCCTGCCCGCTTTGGGCCGATTGCAGCGCCGCATCGGCCAGTTCCAGCGCGCGCAGCCCATCCCCGGCAGTGATGGGCATGGCACTGCCGTCGCGCAGCGCCGCCGCAAATGCCGCGATTTCAGCAGCATAGGCCGCAGTATAACGGGTCATGAAGAAATTCAGCAAAGGCGCATCATGAAACCCCTGCGCATCGGCGAACTGGATGTTTGCTGCATGCTGATTGCGCGCACTGACCATGCCGGTTTCGCCCAGAACCTCGATCCGCTGGTCATAGCCATAGGTTGCGCGGCGGGAATTGGTGATGATGGCCTGCCGCCCGCTTGCGGTGCGCAGGATGACATTCGCGCTGTCAAAATCACCCAGCGCGCCTATTTTCGGGTCGGTCAGCACTGATGCCTGTGCCATGACGGTTTCCACCTCCTCGCCCAGCAGCCAGCGCGCCATGTCAAAATCATGGATTGTCATGTCGCGGAAAATCCCGCCTGAACTGGTGATATAGTCGTAAGGCGGCGCGCCGGGGTCGCGACTGATCAGAGTTACCATTTCGACCTTGCCAATGCGGCCTGCATCAATCGCGGCTTTCAGCGCCGCGAAATCGGGGTCGAAACGGCGGTTGAACCCCACCATGACCCGGCCGCCGGTTTCCTTGACCACTTGCAGGCAGGCCCGCACGCGCGCTGTGTCCAGATCAACCGGTTTTTCACAAAACACCGCCTTGCCCGCGCGGCAGAACCGTTCAATCAGATCGGCATGCGTGTCGGTGGGCGTGCAGATAACCACGGCATCGACATCATCCGCAGCTTCGATAGCGTCAATGGAACGGATATCGCAGCCATATTTCGTGGCCATGGCTTCGGCTGCGGCGCTGATGGGGTCGGCGATGGCGACAAGTGCCGCCCCGTCAACCTGTGCGATGGCGCGGGCATGCACCTGGCCGATGCGGCCTGCGCCCAGAACGGCAAAACGTGTTGTCATTTCGGAACCTTTGAAAGGAGGGATGCCCCGCAAGGCGGGCGCATCGGGTTTTCGTTCGATATAGCTTACAGCGCGTCTTCGACCATGTATTCCGCCTGGGTTTTCGCGCCGGTGATATAGGCCACAACCTCCTCACCACTCACATCTGCGGCGCGCAGATTGGCGCAGATACGCCCGCGCCGGAACACGACAATCCGGTCACACAGATCCATCACCTGCCGCATGTTATGGCTGATCAGGATCAATGGTTCGCCCTGTTCCTTCAGCGCGCGGACAATGTTTTCCACCTGCGCGGTTTCCTGTACGCCAAGCGCCGCTGTGGGTTCGTCCATGATGGTCAGTTTGGAATGAAAGGTCGCAGTGCGCGCTATCGCCACGCATTGCCGCTGCCCACCCGACATGAACTGAATCGTGTTACGGATGGAAGGGATCTTGACCCCGGTCTTTTCCAGCGCCGCCAGCGTGTCGGCATGCATTGCCGCGTAATCCAGCCGCCGGAACGGGCCAAGCCAGTTCCATTTCGTCTTTTCCCGCCCCAGAAACAGGTTATCGGGCACGTCCAGATGATCCGCCAGCGCAAGTGTCTGAAAGACAGCTTCAATGCCGGCTTCGCGTGCTTCGATCGGGCCTTTGAACTCGACCTTGTTGCCATCGAAGTGGATTTCGCCACGGGTAGGTTGTTCGACGCCGGTGATCTGTCGGACAAAGGTGGACTTACCCGCGCCATTATCGCCCATGATGGCCACATGTTCACCCCTGCGCAGGGTGAAATTGGCGTCTTCCAGCGCGTGAACACCACCATAGTGTTTGGTCAGGCCACGGGTTTCCAGAATGATGTCGTTCATGTCCATGCTCCCTTCACAGCCGATGCGCGGCGCGGCGTTGGCGCCACTGATCCAGCACAACGGCGCCCACGATGATCGCGCCCTTGGCCATTTCCTGGTAATAGGCATCCAGCCGCAGATAGGTGAAACCGCTGATGATCACCCCAAAAATCAGCGCGCCCAGCGCCGTGCCGATGATCGACCCGCGCCCGCCCTGCAGCGAAATGCCCCCGATCACGGCCATGGCAATAGCGTCCAGTTCATACATGACGCCCATGCCCGCCTGCGCGGTCAGGTTCTTGGAACTCAGCACGATCGCAGCAATCGCTGCCAACCCGCCCGCGATGGTGTAAACCATGGTCAGATGGCGCTGAACATTGATACCCGACATGCGCGCGGCATCCATGTTGGACCCGATAGCATAGGTATGCTTGCCATAAACCGTGTGGCGCATGATCAGATAGAACAGCACCGCCAGCGCAACGAAGATATAGACAGGTGTCATCCCGGCACCGATGGTCGCGAAACTTTCGGTAGGGAAGGACACTGGCTGCCCTTTGGTCCACCATTTCGCCACCCCGCGCGCGGTAACCATCATGCCAAGTGTCGCAATGAAGGGCGGAATGCGCGTATAAGCCACCAGCAGCCCGTTGATCAGCCCCGCGAACAGGCCACAGGCCAGCCCGACCATGACCGGTATCATCACAGGCAGATCTACCCAGCCCTGTTCAAAGAATACCGCCCGTGTATTGGGGCTTCCGTTCACTTCGCCGACTTGCGCGAAACTCATGGCGATCATCGCGGTCGCCCCGACAATAGACCCGGAAGAAAGGTCAATCCCGCCAGTCAGAATAACCTGCGTTACCCCCAGCGCGATAATCCCGATGATGGCAACCTGAAGAATGACGATTTTCAGACGCGCTTCGTTGAAAATGCTGTCAAACCGCCCCTGTGTGTCGAACAGAAAGCTTTGCCCGTTCATATAGGGCAGGGTCTGCCCCAGAATCTCGAACACCCCGATAATCAGGATCAACGCCAGAAAAACGTTCAGTTCCGGCGGCCGGTGACGTTTCTTGTGGTCATATTTCAGACCGCCAATTCCCATGATCGCGTCTGCCATGACGGTATCCTCCATGTTATCCGGCATTGGGGCGGCGCTGCGTTCCGCCGCCCCTGTCGTCAGCCGGTCCGATCTTATGCGTGATCAGTTGGCACTCAGATAGTCATCCAGGTTTTCCGGTGTGACCAGTTCAAACGGGATATAGACCTTGGTCGCGACAGACTCGCCCGCTGCCAGATCAAGCGCGGCCTGAAGCGCGCCGGAACCCTGACCCGCCGCGTTCTGGAACACGGTCACGTCCAGATCCCCGGCCTGCATTGAAGCCAGCGCATCCTGCGTGGCATCCACGCCGGTGACGATGACATCATCCATGGAAATGCCCGCTGCCTTCATGGCCTGAATGGCGCCAATTGCCATTTCGTCATTATTGGACAGCAGCGCGTCGAACGGTTCGCCTGATGACAGCCAGTTCGTCATCAGATCCTGTGCCTGATCGCGCGACCAGTTGGCGGTCTGACGGTCAATCACATTCATGAAATTACACATGTCGATGCCAAGGATATCATCGAAATCCTTGGTACGCTGAACGGCTGCCTGGTTCGACAATTCGCCCATCATGATATAGATATTGGCGGATTCTGTCTTGCCTGCGGCGCGCAGCAACATGCAGGCCTCGAACGCAGCCAGAGTGCCCGATTCGATTTCGTTGGAGCCGACAAACGCCTGATTGTCAGGCAGCGTATCCACATTGACCGGCTGGCGGTTCACATAGACCAGCGGCACGCCAGCGCTTGCAGCGGCATTGCTCATGGCTTCCGTGGCAGAGGTGTCAACCGGGTTGACGATGATTGCCTCTACGCCCGAGGCGACGAAATTGTTGATCTGGTCCAGCTGCCGGGCCACGTCATTCTGTGCATCTTCAACCTGAAGGCTCACGCCGTCCATTTCTGCGGCCAGGTCGATCATGCCATTGCGCAGCACAGTCAGGAAATTATCATCAAACAGTGCCATCGATACGCCGATATTCTGCGCATTGGCCATAGATGCCATCATTGCGGTGGCCGCTGTGGCAGCTAACAGGGTTTTCTTCATTTTTCTGGCTCCTCCCAGTGATGGTGTCCGGCGCACCTTGTTCCTCTGCCGGAATTCCTTTCCGCTCAGGCGGCCTTGGCCCGTAACCGGGCGGAAATGAAATCAAAAGACTGGCGCAGCGCGGTCAGCGGATCGGCCAGCGCCTGCGTTTCGGGTGAAAAACATTCATAGCTGAACACACCGTCATACCCCGCCGCAAGAAGCGCCGCGATCTGATCGATATTGCCCAGCCGGTCACGGCTGTCGATCAGCACGCGATGTTCATCTTCCATCTGTTCAACCGGCAATGCCGGGTCAACCACGGCAGAAATATGCACAATGCCAGTCTGCGCGGCATGCAGCGCCCCGCCACCCGCCAGCGTGTGATGAAACGTGTCATGCACAATGCGAACGCGGTCAGCCATGTCCAGCGCGGCAATCATCTCGACCAGTTCCGTCTTGGACCGCAGCGACGACCGGACAAAGCCCAATGGTTCGACCAGCGCGATCATGTCAGCGGCGCCCAGCATCGGATAGCATTCTTTCAGCGCCACGCGCAGATTGGCCTGCCGTTCGCCCTCTGCGCCACCGGTGCCGTCATTGCGCGGGATCAGGCTGATGGTTTCCGCACCCGCACGCTTTGCTGTATCGATTAGCGACACTACCTCTGCGGCGCGGTCGTCATTCCAGCTGTTGAACGGGTAGACCTGACTCAACCCCAGAAACCGTAAGCCCCGCGCGCGCACCATCTCGCCCGCCTGTTCGGGGGCCAGCCCGTCAAACAACGGGCGGTTCAGCGCACCCATGTCATTGCGCAACTCCACGCCCATGCATCCAAGATCACGCGCCAGATCCAGAAAACCGGCGAATTGCAGGTGCGGGGCTGTCATCTGGTTGAGGGCGAATTTCATGAAGCATCATCCTTGCGGCACAGGCCTGTTGCGCTGCACGCTGCCCCCGGAAACCGATTCAGTCAATCTGCCAGCCGTGTTTTTCCGTCATTAATGACGTATTTCTGCGCATGCTAAATGACGTATTTACGCCATTTCCGGCAGGATGATGCGCGGATCCAGAAAATGCTGGCCCGCAATCCCGCCATCGCCACCCTGCGTTGCGCGCAGCATCAGATCAACCAGATCGGTGCAAAGCTCCGCCAAAGGCGTACAGATGGCCATGGTCACATAACCATCGGCCAGCGCGGCGCGGCTGTCATCCGTCAGTTCATTGACAACAAGCGCAATGCGCGGGCTGGCATGCAATTCGCGCATCGCGGCAATCGCGCCCTCCATCCCGCCGCCCGCGATATAAATACCCGCAAGGTCCGGGTGGCGGCGTACCAGATCCAGTGTTGCCTCATAGGTAAGTTGTCGGGTTTCCAGGTTGACCAGCGTTTCCAGCACGGTGAATTCCGGCGCATTCTCGCGTACATAGGACCGGAACCCCACTTCGCGCAGGTCATGCCCATGCCAGCGATTTCCGCCCACGAAGACCGCCAGCTTGCCGGGCCGTCTGGCGCGCCCCGTGACCATCCAGGCCGCAACCCGCCCGATTTTCATATTGTTCAGGCCCAGATAATTGCGCCGCACGCCCTGGGCGAAGTCATTGAGCAGCGAAAAGACCGGCACGCCATCTGCCTGCAGTTCCTGCACCGCCTGTGTCAACCGCTGATGATTGACCGCCACCGCCGCCACCGCATCACATTTCGGCCCCAGCGCCTTGAGCGCTTCTGCAAAATCATCGGGCGACTGAGATGACGCATAGCGGATGATCGCCCGCCCCCTTATGTCGGGGCGCGCGGCGATGGCGGTTTCAATCTCGCGCGCGAAATTCTGATAGAATTCCTGCGCTTTCTTGATCAGGACAAAACCGAACGTGACTTCGGGCTTGGCCGCATCCAGATTCTGCGAAAGCAGCCCGCGCGCGTGATAGCCCACGCGATGCGCAGCATCTGCGATCTTGCGCAAGGTATCTTCGCGAACACGCAGGCGACCGTTCAGCGCGCGGTCAACCGTGGTCACGCTTACGCCGGCCTCGCGGGCCACATCCTGCACGGTCGGGCGTCTGGCCATGGTGGAATCCGGTCATAATGATGTTATTCCATCATCATGACAGCGTATCCCGCATTTGCAAGCATGAATCACCCGCAATGCGGTGTCATATCCGGGGCGCGTGCCTGCGTTTACCGGCGCCGCTGTTCCATTTCTGCCGAGACATCGAATAACCGCGCCGACAGCTGGCCGCCAAAGCGCATATTGCCCAGAATGACCGTTGTTTCCGCGCCAGTATCATCGCGGACCACCCATTGGCGCAATTCCGTGGGGTTGGCGGAAAAGTTCAGCCGGATGGACCCGTATTGCGGATTGTCAGGGTCCTGGGCGACAACGGTTGTCACGTCGCCATCAACAGTATGGCCAACGACCATGCGCGCGCGCTGGAAATCCACATTCTCTTGCAGAATGATGTTCAGCGGCGTGTGCCGCAGCGGGTATTGGTTTGGTCCCTGATTGGACCGCCCGTCAAACACCGACACCTGACTGCCGCCCGCCATGACCAATGCGCGTTCGGGCGGGTCATATTCAAACCGCATGCGGCCGGGGCGGCGGATGAACATCCGGCCCGTTACCAGCGACCCGTCGGGGTTTATCTGCGTAAACTCCCCTTCGGCGGTGGTGAAGCTGTTAAAATAGCCCGAGATTTCCGCAAGCGGAATGGCCTGGGCCATGGCTGGCCGGACCAGCGCAAGCGCTGGCAGGGACAGGAAAAGGGAACGGCGTGTAATACTCATGATTACCTAAATAATGCAGGATGCGTGTCTGGCAAAGCCACGATGTGATCACGCGCCCTACACAAGGCAGAGAGTTGCCGCCGGGCACCTTTCTACCGGCCGGTTACCCGTCAGACAAACCACCGCAGCCCCATCAGTCCCTGCCGAAGGTTACAGTTGTCGCCGCATCTGTGTTTTCGACGTCGAAATCGTCAACGCCGGTCACGCCATGCAGGAAGATACGCGCCCGGAAAACGCCGCCTTCATCTTCACCGTCACCCGAGGGTGGCACAGTGAGCGTCAGATTGATGCGCACCCCGGCATCGCGCTGCTGGATCGATTCCAATTCGACATTACCACTTCCGGATGCTGGCAGGTTGATCCGCAGAAGGTCTGTTTCAGGGTCGAAATCACGGATGATCACATTGCCGAACCGCGGGAAGTCATTAACGACAATTCCGTTAGAATCCATGACAGGGCGGTCGTAATTCAAAATGAAAGTATCATTCCCGTCGCCGCCGCGAATATCGGCAAAACCGTTGTTAACAATGACAGTATCGTCCCCGGAGCCAGCGCGGATGATTTGTGTCTCAACTTCTTCGTCGGAATAATACGACTCCGAGACAATTACGTCATCGCCGGCACCAGCATAAATCCGTGCATTGGCCGCGATAATGGTGTCATTCCCGTCGCCGCCGTAAATGTCGGCCATAAAGGGTGTGTTCTTGGTGATCAGGTCATCCCCCGGACCGCCGGAAATAAGGTCAACACTCTGTCCCCACAACCAGATACCGGGGTTGTCCGGGTCACCAAAACTATCGGCGGTGATCGTATCATTGCCCGCACCGCCCCGAATTTCGTTAATCCGCTGCTGGAACATACTTTCTTGCCAGGTTTCAATATAGATACGCTGCAAATCCAGC
The DNA here is from genome assembly GCF_028745735.1 of Roseinatronobacter alkalisoli. Classification (GTDB taxonomy): domain Bacteria; phylum Pseudomonadota; class Alphaproteobacteria; order Rhodobacterales; family Rhodobacteraceae; genus Roseinatronobacter; species Roseinatronobacter alkalisoli. The sequence continues at coordinate 109,731 of NZ_JAQZSM010000010.1, read as the reverse complement.
GGCGTTATCAGATCCGACCCGCTGGTGCCCTGCAGCACTATCTGGCCATTCTCTCTGATCAGTTCGATTTCTTCGTCATTGTCCTCGTCGGGGTCACTGTCGGAAGAATTGTCGACCATGGCCGCAATCATCGCCACGGCGCCAATACCTAAAAACAAAAAAGCATACTTTCCATAACATCACTCTCTCACAGAAAATTTTCGATAAATTGATGCAATCAGCACGGGCTTGTCAACGCACAACACCGCCTTAACGGTTGCAACATGAAGGGTCATGCTGACACAAAAGAACAATCAACACGATAAGCGCTGATTGTCTTGAAATGCTGAACAGTATCGGGTCGGCGGCTTCCGCTACCCCTGTTCCGGGATCAGGATTTCGCGTTTGCCGACATGGTTTGCCGCTGTGACCAGCCCTTCATCTTCCATCTGTTCAACCAGACGCGCGGCCTTGTTATAACCGATGCCCAGTTTGCGCTGGATATAGCTTGTCGAACATTTCCGGTCCTGAATAACCACCTGCACGGCCTGATCATACAACGCATCTTCGCCCGTGGTATTGCCGCCAAGGCCAAGAACAGCGTCAATATCAGCTTCCTTGTCGGATTCCGGCCCGTCCACCACGCCCGATTTGTAATCCGGCGGGCCAAAGGATTTCAGGTGGTTGACGATTTCCTCCACCTCTTCGTCGCTGACAAAGGGGCCGTGGATACGGGTAATCCGCGCGCCACCCGCCATATACAGCATATCGCCCATACCCAGCAGCTGTTCGGCGCCCTGTTCACCCAGAATGGTGCGCGAGTCGATCTTGCTGGTCACCTGAAACGAAATCCGCGTGGGGAAGTTCGCCTTGATGGTGCCGGTGATCACATCGACTGACGGGCGCTGCGTGGCCATGATCAGGTGAATGCCCGAGGCCCGCGCCATTTGCGCAAGGCGTTGAATGCAGGCCTCAATCTCCTTGCCGGCCACCATCATCAGGTCTGCCATCTCATCCACGACGACAACGATATAGGGCAGCAGTTCCGGCGCGAATTCTTCCGTTTCGAATACCGGATCACCGGTTTCATCGTCGAATCCGGTCTGGATGGTGCGCTTGAACATTTCGCCACGCGCCAGGGCTTCGCGCACGCGGCCATTGTAGCCCTCGATATTGCGCACGCCCATCTTGGACATCTTGCGATAGCGTTCTTCCATCTCGCCCACGACCCATTTCAGCGCGACAACGGCCTTTTTCGGGTCGGTCACAACGGGCGACAGCAGGTGCGGAATGCCATCATATACCGACAGTTCCAGCATTTTCGGGTCAATCATGATCATGCGGCATTCATCCGGCGTCAACCGGTACAGCAATGACAGGATCATGGTATTGATGGCCACGGATTTACCTGACCCCGTGGTACCCGCGATCAGCAAATGCGGCATCTTGGCCAGGTTGGCGACCACCGGTTCACCGTCAATGGCCTTGCCCAGCGCCAGCGGCAGGCGCATCTGCGTATCGCCAAAATCGCGTGCGGACAGGATTTCGCGCAAAACCACCTTTTCGCGGTGCGCATTGGGCAGTTCGATCCCGATGATGGACCGGCCCGGAACCGTGGACACCCGCGCTGACAGCGCCGACATGGACCGCGCAATGTCATCGGCCAGACCAATGACACGGCTGGCTTTCAGCCCCGGCGCGGGTTCCAGTTCATATTGCGTGACAACAGGGCCGGGGCGCACGCTGACAATTTCACCGCGCACGCCATAATCATCCAGCACCGCTTCCAGCATGCGCGCGTTTTCTTCCAGCGCTTCATCGCTCAGGGAATAGCGCTGCACATTGGCGGGGTTTTCCAACAGCAACAACGGCGGAAGTTCATAGGCAACGCTTTCGCCTGCATCAAAGGTAAAACCCGGCTCTGCCTCGGCGCGCGCCTGGCGCGAGGTCTGCGGCTTGACCGGCGCAGTCGCCACAACGCGGCGCTGCAAAACCTGACCGGGGCGCATTGCCATTGCGGGTTCCTGTGGTGAAGACACTTGCATTTGCGGGGTTGCCGGTTCCGCCGAAGGTGTTGGTTCCGGCGCCACAGGCTGCGCCGCCAGCATCCAGTCGGGCATATGAACACTGCCCAGAACCGGTGCGGCCATCTGCGCCGTGAATGTCGCCGCGGCAAGGGGCGGCTGTGTTGCTTCAGCTACCGGGTCTGGCTGGCGATTGTCCTGCACAGGTGCCCGCAATGGCGGCTCCTGCACCGGGCGCTGGCCGGGATTTAGGGGCGGCCGCAGGTTCGGGTTGAACACTTGCACCGGTTTGGCATGCTTGCGGTGGCGCACGGCATCTGCAATGCGGCTGCTGATCCGATCAGGCGCGGGCGCCTGCGCTGACATGGCAGCGCTGTGCGGCTGCCGTTCAACCAATTCGGGTTCCGGCATGGGCGCGGGTTCCGCACTGCGCATGCTCAGGGATTTAAGCTTGGACAACAGGCCGCCGCGTTGTTCTTCCTCGGGGGGGGCGCTGTAACGCAGGGGTTCGCGCATACGCGCGGGCGGGGGCATATCAGCAACCATCGGGTCAATCAGAACATCGTTATCATCCTGATGCCAGTCATTGTTGGCATACCCGGTGGGGCGGATGACAGGCGCACCCCGGCGGGTCAGGACCGGTTCCTGCGATGCCTGCGCACGCTGAACCATCGGTTCGCGGTCGTAATATTCGGGCGGGGGCGGCGCCCTGTGCGCATTTTCTGCGCGGGCATGCATATGATCCTGCACCCTGCGCGCCACAACACCGCCGGCGACTTTGGCCCCGCGGACGCCGCCGACAACGCCACCGCGCAACGCCGTCATAACGCCTGCATAGGTCAGAATAAGCCCCGTCAGCAGGAACCGCGCGAAAAGCAACGCCTCGTGCCGGTTGACACCCATCACGAAGCCCCAGACCGCAAGCGTTGCAAACAGCAACAGCAGCGACATGAACCCGACACCAGCCGCAGGCGACATGGGAAGCGCGTTTACCACTGCCCCCAGCACCGTGTCGCCAAACACACCGCCCATGCCATACAACATGTCCCAGCTTTGGCTGGGCACAAAACTGGCGCACCATATGGACGTCACCGCAACCGCCAGCGGCAGGAATACGCCGCGCGACATCACGGCTTCATGACCGCGCCCCAGAACCAGCCGTAGGCCCCAGCCCCCCAGAAACAGAACAAACCCCCAGGATGCGACACCGGCAATCACCATCAGGGGCGATGCAATCGTGGCGCCCAGACGGCCAAGGGAGTTCTGCACCGGCGCATCGCTTGTCACCATCCAGCCCGGATCGGCGGGCGAATACGACCCCAGCATCAGACCACAGACAACCGCCAGCACCCCCAACCCGATTCCTGCCAGTTCGCGGCCACGCTTTTGCAAAACAGCCTGCAGTTTGCTGTCCAGAAGCGGATCGCGCTTGTCAATATTGTAAGATGCCATCTGACGCGCCCTTCGGGTTAGATATACAGGCAGGTGCGCAACCGGATCAGCGCATCCTGCAATTCGTCGATCAAATTCACCATGGCCACGCGGATAAACCCGTGTCCGGGGTTGAAACCGTCCACATCGCGCGACAGATACGCGCCGGGCAATACCCTGATGCCGGTTTCCGTCCACAGCTTCAGCGCGGCGGCTTCGCCATCGTCAACCGCAAGCCACAGGAAAAACCCGCCTTCCGGCCCCACATATCCGGGCACATTTCCGAAAATGCGGTCCGCCAGCGCATATTTCTGCTGATACAGCGCCCGCGACCGGTCCACATGCGCCTCATCCGCCCAGGCGGCGGCGGCAACATACTGCAACGGTTCAGGCAGCGGCGCACCGCTATAGGCGCGCAACTGCCGGATACGGCGTATGCATTCGACACCACCCGCCACGAAGCCCGACCGCAGACCCGGCAGATTTGACCGTTTCGACAGCGAGTGAAAGGACAGCACCCTTTCCGGGTCCGCACCCATTTCGGCGGCAATTTCCAACGCACCGGGGGGCGGCGTGTCGCGGTAAATCTCGGAATAGCATTCATCAGCGAAAATGCGGAAATCATGCTTTTCAGCCAGCGCGATCAGATCACGCCAATAGGCAGCATCAGCAACCGACCCTTGTGGATTTGCAGGCGAGCAGACATAGGCAATGGCCACGCGGTCCAGAACATCGCCGGGCAGATTGCCATAATCGGGCAAATTACCGGTAGCTGCGGTTGCGGCCACAAAGCGCGGCTCTGCCCCCACGGCAAGCGCCGCCACAGCATAGACCTGATAAAACGGGTTCGGCGTCAGGATGACAGGCGTTTTCCCGTTCTTGTGTTCGGGGCACAGGGCAAGGGCCGCATTGAACAGCCCTTCGCGGGTGCCGTTCAGAACCATCAGGTTCTCTGGTTTCAGGGTGACGCCGTAACGCCTTGAAATCCAGCCCTGAATTTCATTCAGCAGCTGCGGAACGCCCTCATTCACCGGGTATTTTGCGAAACCCGCAATATGTGCGTTCAGCACATCGGCCAGAAAGGGCGGCATTTCATGGCGCGGTTCGCCAATGGTCATGGCAACAGGGTCACCACCGGGCTGATGATGATCCAGAAGCGCGCGCAGGCGCGGAAATGCGTATTCAGGCAGGTTCGAAAACCGCTCTGGGAATGCCATGGACTGCCTCAACTGCTCGGGGTCTTTTGCCCCATTATTGGGTGCAGGATAACGCGCAGGGGCCGCGCCGTCCAGAAAAACGACAGAAGTTTTTCCAATAACCCCGCGAAATTGTGGCATTTTCATAGAAGCTTTCGCCCGAATACTACATATCGATATCTAGTCGCAGACAACTACTACAGATAGCCGGATCACCCCCGCCAAACTCTGCTGGGTCGCAACCAATGCAGCAAGATCGCGACGATCAGGGCAAAAAACTGAACAGCGGCCCCCAGATTAATCAACATCCAAATCGCAAAATAAGGATCCATATACAGACGAAGCCGCATCTCTGTCGCGATCACGATCAACTCGCTTCCTATGGCCAGCGTAGCAAAAACCAGCAATATCCGTCGCATTGGCAAGCCCGCGTTCAAACTCAGCAAAGCAGCCACCACCAACGCTTTCGCGCTCGACATTTCATAGCTGAAATAGGGCAATTGAAGCGCCTTCACTATGCTTTCCATCCGCACGGAAAAGCTGCTTTGGCCCAGCGCAATAACAACATCTGGCACGACATATATAAGGAATGACAAGGCAAAACTGGCCGCTGATGCCAGCATCCACGGTCGGGCCGCTTGAGGAACATCGCCGCGCCGGGATGGGCGCAATGCGAACACGATGACAAACGCGATCAGCAAACCCCAATAGACCAGCAAAACCTCTTTGCCCAGCAAGGGCATGCCCAACGACAACATCAGAAGCGCCACAAACAGACTGCGCGTAAGGTCTCGCGGATAAAACCTCAGACAGGCCAGAGCGAGCGCAAATCCCATCGTCGATGGAACAATCCAGAACAGCCGTTCTGCAAAAGTAAGTGCCGCCGTGTGAGTGGGGCCGTCTATGCCGCCATACACAATGCCGAAGACCATCAAATGCGGCACAAAAACGACCGAAACTGCGCACACCATCCCGACCCGGAACGCGACGCGCCCATAGGCAAAGGCCGCAAACCCCACCGCCAGTACCGCCAGACCAAGCCCTGCGGCTTGCTGCAGCGCCGTGCTAAAAATCATTATCCTCGCAACCGGCCCTTCAAAACCAACGCGGTCCAATTCTTCTATGTATGGGCCGTTTAGCGTGTATTGAAACACCGGAACTGCGTAATAAACGATCAGAATTGCCGTCATGAATGACCACAGAGGGTAATGCCTTGTCGCTATGCTGCTGAGGGTCTTGTCATGCACCGCCCATCACCGCCTCCGCCGCGGCCCCCAAACGCAGAAGCCTGTCTTCACTCATCGGCGGGCACATCAGGCTGATGCCGGTCGATGCCACGCCCGTCGGCAAGGTCAACGCGCATAACCCCAGCATGTTGCCGATCCGCGTGTTGCGCAGGGTCAACAGGTTCTCTGCAGTGAAATAGGCGTGATCCTGCATCAGGCGCTGTGCATTCGGCGGCATATTAGGGGCAGTTGGCAACAACACGGCGTCATAGCCTGCCGTTTCATCCAGATAGGTGGCGCGATGGCGCATCAGCGCATCCCATGCGGCAATATAGTCACTGGCCAGATGGTCCCGCCCGGACCGGAAACGTTCCAGAACCGGCGGGAACATGACATCGGGCGCGGCTTCGATCCGGTCGCGCCAGACGGCATAACATTCAGGCGTGTAAATAACCGCCGACAAGGCCAATGCGTCAGAAACACATGCCAGCGATCTGCGTGTAATCTGCGCACCCGCCCCGGCCAGCCTGTCAACCGCGCCTTCAAATGCGCGCGCAGGCAGATCGCGGATACCGTCGAAAGGCGCACCATCCAGCACCAGAAACCGCCGCCCCGACAGGCTGGCCCCGCGCAGATCGGGCGCGGGCCGGTTTTCCAGCGCCGACAGCAGCAGCGCGCAATCCTCGACACTGCGGGCCAGTGGGCCAGCGGTGTCGAATTTCGGGGCAAGGGGCACCACACCTTGCAGGGACAGCCGTCCATGCGTGGTTTTCAGACCGACCAGATCATTCCACGCTGCGGGAATCCGCACCGACCCGCCAGTGTCCGACCCCATCGCCGCCGCTGCCAGCCCGAACGCAACCGACGCGGCCGCCCCGGAAGAACTGCCCCCCGGCACGGCGTCAGGGTCATTCACACAGGGCGGCGTGGCCGTCACCGGATTAAGCCCCAGACCGGAATAGGCAAATTCCGTCTGATGTGTTTTGCCCAGACAGATTGTCCCGGCGCGTGTCATGGTCTGCAACAGGTCGGCATCATGACCGGGCACGCGGCCTTTCAGCACGGCAGATCCGCTTTCGGTGGCAACCCCTGCCGTGTCGAACAGATCTTTCCATGACAGCGGCACCCCGTCCAGCGCATGACGGCGCAACCCCGCGCGGGCGCGGTCACGCGCGGCGATAGCTTCATCCAGCGCGCGGCTTTCGGTCAGGCGCGCATAAATGCGTGGCCCGGCGTCATGGCCATTGATGGCCGCCAGATAGGCTTCGGTCAGGGCAAGCGGGCACAGGTCGCCCGCATCGATGGCGCGCCCCTGATCTGCGGCAGGTCTGGTCAGCCAAGCATCGGTCATATTGCGGAATCCCTGAATTTTGCACCCGACAGGGGCCTGTCTGCCCCCGCACCCCCAGAGAGTATTTTGCACAAGATGAAATGGGAACAGCAAATTTGACCGCTTTGCCGCATGGACAAGCGCCGGTCGCATGCCATATCTGGAGCATGACATATGATGCAGATATCCTGATTGTGGGCGGCGGGCTGAATGGTCCATCGCTGGCGCTGGCGCTGGCACAGGGCGGATTGCGCGTAACTGTGGTGGACGCCCTGCCCCGCGACACGCGCGAAGGGGCGGAATTTGACGGGCGGGCCTATGCGCTGGCGCTGGCATCTACCCGCGTTCTGGACGGGATCGGTATATGGGCAAACGTTGTGCAGGACGCGCAGCCCATCCTGCAAATCAAGGCCAGCGACGGGCGCGCGGGCGAAGGGGCTGCGCCTTTTTTCCTGCATTTCGACCATGCCGAGATTGAAGAAGGCCCGATGGGCCATATGCTGGAAGACCGGTATCTGCGCCGCGCGCTGCTGGAAGCGATGGACACGGATCCGAACATCACCCAGATAGAGGGGCGCCGCGTGGTGGCGCAGAACATTGGCGCCAATGGTATAACCGCGACCACCGATGACGGGCAGGTCTTGCGCGCACGGATTCTGGTCGGTTGTGACGGGCGCGACAGTGCTGTGGCGCAGCGCGCGGGCATCAAGCGCACCGGCTGGGATTACGGCCAGACCGCGCTGGTTTGCGCCATTGCGCATGACGATCCACATCAGGGCTGCGCACATCAGTTCTTCATGCCCGCAGGCCCGCTTGCCATTCTGCCGCTGCCGGGGAACCGGTCATCGATTGTCTGGAGTGAGAGCAGCGCCACTGCCGCAGACATTCACGCCATGGATGATGCGCATTATCTGGATGCGCTGCGCCCGCGTTTCGGGGATTTTCTGGGCGCGATCGCGCTGGAGGGTAAGCGCTTTGCCTATCCATTGCGGCTGACCCTTGCCAACAGTTTCATCGGCCCGCGCCTGGCGCTGGTGGGCGATGCAGCGCATGGCATGCACCCGATCGCGGGTCAGGGGTTCAATTTCGGGCTGCGCGATATTGCCGCGCTGGCCGAGGTGTTGATTCTGGCCGCCCGCCGTGGTGAAGATATTTCAAGCCCCATCGTGCTGGAGCGCTACCAGCAATGGCGGCGCTTCGACACCATGATGATGGCGCTTGGCACTGACAGCGTGAACCGCCTGTTTTCCAACGATTCAGCGCTGTTGCGGGGCGTGCGGGGCCTTGGCATGGGGGTTGTTCAGTCCCTGCCCGGCCTGCGCCGCCGGTTCATCCGCGAAGCTGCGGGGCTTTCGGGTGATCTGCCGCGCCTGATGCGGGGCCTGCCGATCTGATCGCGTCAGTCAGACTGCGCCAGATCCAGCAGCGCCGCCACATCCAGCCGTGCATTGTGCATACTCAACTGCCCATCCGCATCGCGGGGCCACTCATCGGGGTGACGGTCGCGGTATATTTCCACGCCATTGCCGTCCGGGTCGCGGAAATACAGCGCTTCTGACACGCCATGATCAGCAGCGCCGTCAAGCTGCACACCTGCCTGAACCACCCGATTCAAGGCCTGCGCCAGCGCAACCCTGTCCGGATAAAGCACCGCCAGATGATAAAGGCCCGTATGCCCGGAGGGCGCCGGGCCGGCACCGGCGCTTTCCCATGTGTTCAGCCCGATATGGTGGTGATAGCCATCCGCGCCCATGAAAGCGGCCTGCGCGCCGTGGCGCTGGGTCACCTCAAACCCAAGCAAACGGTAGAATGCGATCGCACGATCCAGATCCGCGATTTTTAGATGAACATGGCCGATAACGGGGCCGCTACGTGGTTCTGATTTTCCGCTCATGATATACCCTTTCTGTCTCGCCAACACATAAGTTGCGCGCACCACAGCGGGAACTGGCGATTTTCACGCAGACAATGTGCGGTTTTCACCCCCTTGTGATACCAATACCCGAAATTTCCACGGCTTTGTAACGTAATGTTCATGAACCCATATCAAAGGATACCGGACATGAGGCTGCACGCATTCGCTTTCTGGCTGATCGCCATGCTTTCCCCTACCCTGCCTGCCACCGCGCAACAGGTTCAGACCGCCATTGTCGCAGGTGGTTGTTTCTGGTGTGTGGAATCCGATTTCCGGCGCGTGAACGGCGTTGTTGACGTGCGTGTCGGCTTCACCGGGGGCACCACGCCAAATCCCGTTTATGACGATGTTGCGCGCGGGCGCACCGACCATCTGGAGGCAGCCATCATCAGTTTTGACCCTGGCCGCGTCAGCTATGACCAGATTTTGCACATGTTCCTGCGCTCCATTGATCCGCTGGATGCGGGCGGACAGTTCTGCGACCGTGGCGCGCATTATACCACCGCCATTTTTGCAACCCCCGCCCAGACCGCGCAGGCAAAAGCCGCCATCACTGCTGCCGAAGCGGAACTTGGCAGAAGCATCGTCACCCCGGTCCGCGATGCCGCGACATTCTATGATGCGGATGATTTTCACCAGAATTACGCCAATTCAGCCGAACGCACATTGACGCGCTTTGGCTGGGTGGAACGGCGCGTAGCCTATAAGGGCTATCGTCAGGCCTGCGGGCGCGACCAGCGCGTGCGCGAGGTCTGGGGCAGTTCAGCGCCCTTCGCAGGCTAGGACGCGCCGCCCAGACATACGGCCCGCCGCGCCACTATGGGCCAAAGCCCACCAATGGCGCGGCGGCGCAAATGCGCCGTTTTCAGACAATCTCGCAACTGGCCATGACGGCCATGTTCAGGATGTCGCTGACTGTTGATCCGGTTGAACAAATCTGGATGGGCTTTGGCGCACCCGCCAGAATGGGGCCGATCACAGTTGCGCCTGCCATTTCCTGCATCAGCTTGACGCTGATCGATGCGGAATGCCGTGCGGGCACGACCAGAATATTCGCAGGCCCTGTCAGGCGTGAAAACGGGTAATGCGCGGCGGCCTTCGGGTTCAGCGCAACATCAACGGTCATTTCCCCTTCATATTCGAAATCCACCCCGCGCTCGTCCAGAATGCGCGGCGCAAGCTGCATCTTCTCGGCGCGCTCAGATACCGGGTAACCGAATGTCGAAAAACTGACAAAGGCCACGCGCGGCTCCAACCCCAGATGCCGCGCCACCGATACCGCGCGCGTGGCAATATCGGCAAGGTCGGTTTCCGACGGCCATTCATGCACCAGCGTGTCGGCAATCAGCACAATCCGGCCCTTGTGCAACACCGCTGTCACACCCACTGCGCCATCCTGCGCACGCGCGTCAAAAACATGGTTAATCAGCCCCAGCACATGCGCGGATTTGCGCGTCGCACCTGTCACCAACGCATCCCCGTGGCCATGCGCCAGCATCAGCGCCGCAAAGACATGGCGGTTGCGCGCGGCCAGACGGTGAACATCCTTCTGGTCATGCCCATGGCGTTGCAGGCGCGCATAAAGATAGTCCTTATAGGTGCCCAGATGCCGGGTATTTCCGGCATTCACGACCGTCAGTTCACGCACCGCATCGCCCAGGCCCTCTGCCTCCAGCTTGGCCCTGACATCATCGTCACGGCCCACAATCAGCGCCTGCCCATACCCCCCGCGCTGATAGGCCACAGCGGCACGCAGAACACGTTCGTCATCGCCTTCGGCAAAAATCATGCGTGATTGCGCCTGCTTTGCCCGCGCATGAATGGACTGCAGGATGCTGGCGGTCGGATCCATCCGCGCCTTCAGCGACTGGACATAGCCGTCCATATCCACAATCGGGCGCCGCGCCACACCGGTTTTCATGCCCGCCTTCGCAACAGCAGGCGGAATTGTGTAAATCAACCGCGGGTCAAACGGCGTGGGAATAATATAATCCCGCCCGAAACTCAGCTTGCGCCCATAGGCCATGGCCACTTCATCAGGCACATCCTCGCGCGCCAGTCCGGCAAGCGCACGCGCGCAGGCGATCTTCATCTCGTCATTGATGGCGCGCGCATTGATATCCAGCGCACCCCGGAACAGATAGGGAAAGCCCAGAACATTGTTCACCTGATTGGGGTAGTCGCTGCGCCCCGTGGCCACAATCGCATCCGCGCGCACGGCCTGCGCTTCTTCTGGCGTAATCTCGGGATCGGGATTGGCCATGGCAAAAATCACCGGGTTATCGGCCATGCTCGCCACCATCTCGGGGGTTACGGCCCCCTTGGCCGACACGCCCAGAAACACATCCGCGCCCACCATCGCCTCTTCCAGCGTGCGGGCGTCTGTGCGCGCGGCATGCGCGGATTTCCACTGGTTCATCCCCTCGGTCCGGCCCTGCCAGATCACCCCCTTGGTGTCACACATGATGCAATTGTCATGCAGCGCGCCCATCGACTTGATCAGCTCCAGACAGGCAATCCCCGCAGCACCGGCCCCGTTCAGGACAATCCGGCAATCTTCGATCTTCTTGCCCGACAATTCCAGCGCATTGATCAGCCCCGCAGCACAGATCACCGCCGTGCCATGCTGGTCATCATGGAATACCGGAATATCCATGATCTCCTTCAGCCGGGTTTCAATAATAAAACATTCCGGTGCCTTGATATCTTCCAGATTTACCCCGCCAAAGGTCGGTCCCATCAGCTTCACGGCATTGATGATCTCTTCGGGATCTTCAGTGTCCAGCAGGATATCTATCGCGTTCACATCCGCAAACCGCTTGAACAGCACCGCCTTGCCTTCCATCACCGGCTTGGATGCCAGCGCACCAAGGTTCCCCATCCCCAGAATGGCCGTCCCGTTCGATATGACAGCCACCATATTGCCCTTGGTGGTGTAATCATAGGCCGCCTGCGGGTCGTCCGCGATGGCCTGAACGGGAATGGCCACACCCGGGCTATAGGCCAGCGACAGATCCGCCTGCGTCGCCATCGGTTTTGACGCGACAATCTCATATTTGCCGGGTGCGGGCGCATGATGATAGGCCAATGCCTCTTCTGCGGTGAATTTCGACTTGCGGGACATGGGCACTGCTCCTCCTGATTATGTCTGTCATAACCAGTTGAACGGTTGCGGTAAATAAAGGGAATCCTGTTGTTAGCGCTGCCAATGCCCTGTTTCAGTCTGGTTCAAATATCCTCAGGGGGTGAATTGTGCGCAAGCGCGCACAAGAGGGGGCGCGAGCGCCCCCTTTCCCCCGCCCGCGCCTTTCGCTACCTTCGCGCAAATTGCACGACAAGGAACAGCGCCCCGTGAACGACACCGTCACCCCGATGATGGCCCAATATCTTCAGATCAAGGAACAGCATCCCGATGCGCTCTTGTTCTACCGCATGGGCGATTTCTATGAACTGTTCTTTGACGATGCAGTGGCCGCCGCCGCCGCCCTTGATATTGCCCTGACCAAACGCGGCAAGCATCTGGGCCGCGACATCGCCATGTGCGGCGTGCCCCATCACGCCTCTGAGGGGTATCTGCTGACCCTTATCCGCAAGGGGTTTCGCGTGGCCATCGCCGAACAGATGGAAACCCCCGAACAGGCAAAAAAACGCGGCTATAAATCCGTGGTGGCGCGTGATGTCGTGCGCCTTGTCACCCCCGGCACCCTGACTGAAGATTCGCTTCTGGATGCCCGCCGCCACAACTTCCTTGCCGCCTATGCGGAACTGCGCGACGATGGCGCGCTGGCCTGGGCCGACATCTCAACGGGCGAGTTGCGTGTCATGCCCTGCACGCGCCTGCGCCTTGGCCCTGAACTCGCGCGGCTTGCCCCGCGCGAAATGCTGGTCAGCGACACCCATGCCGAAAGCCTGCGCCCGGTTGCCGATGATATGGGCGCGGCCCTGACGCCTCTGGCGCCCGCCAGTTTCGACAGCCAGTCCGCCGAGAAACGCCTGTGCACCCTTTACAAGGTGCAGACCCTTGACGGGTTCGGCCAGTTCAGCCGCGCGGAACACGCGGCCCTTGGTGCATTGGTCGATTATCTGGACATGACCCAACGCGGCAAGCTGCCGCTTCTGCACCCGCCCTTCCGCGATTCAGCCAATGATCTTGTCCAGATCGACGCTGCCACCCGCCGCAATCTGGAACTGACACAATCGCTGGCGGGCGGGCGCGATGGTGCCTTGTTGCAGGTTATCGACCGCACCGTGACGGCGGCAGGGGCACGGCTGCTGGAACGCCGCCTGTCCTCGCCCTCATCCCGGCTGGACACGATCCTTGCGCGCCAGACCGCTGTCAGTTTCATGCACGGGCAGAACCGCCTGCGCGAAGATCTGCGCGATTCCCTGAAGGAAGTGCCCGATATCGACCGCGCCTTGTCGCGCATTGCGCTGGACCGCGCCGGTCCGCGCGATCTGGCCGCCATCCGCAACGGGCTGACACAGGCCGCCCGGATTGCACAGGTTCTGGCCAATGCTGAATGCCCGCCCCTGATTGAACAGGCGCAACAGGCATTGACCGGCCATGATCAGGTTCTGGATCTGCTGGATGCCGCACTTGTGGCCGAACCCCCGCTTCTGGCGCGTGATGGCGGCTTCATCGCCCCCGGCCATGACCCGGACCTGGACGACGCGCGCACGCTGCGCGACGAAGGCCGCAGTGTGATCGCCACAATGCAGGCCGATTACGCGCAGGACACCGGCATCCAGTCGCTGAAAATAAAGCATAACAACGTGTTGGGTTACTTTATCGAAGTGACCAGCACCCATGCCGACCGCATGCTGTCCGAACCCCTGTCAGCACGCTACATTCACCGCCAGACAACAGCCAATCAGGTGCGGTTCACCACCGTCGAGCTGTCAGAAATGGAAACCCGCATCCTGAATGCAGGCGCCCGCGCACTGGAAATCGAAAAACGCCTGTTTGCGCAATTGCGTGCTGCGGTTCTGGCCTGCGCTGATCATCTGGCACTTGCTGCGCGTGCATTGGCTGAAATCGACCTTGCCTGCGCGCTGGCCGATCTGGCACTGGCGCGCAACTGGTGCGCGCCGCGTCTGGACAATTCGCGCGCCTTTGCTGTTACCGCCGGGCGTCATCCGGTGGTCGAATCCGCCCTCACGCGCGCCGGTGATACCTTCATCGCCAATGATTGCGACCTGAGCGCTGCGGATGGTGCCGCAATCTGGCTGCTGACCGGTCCCAACATGGCCGGTAAATCAACCTTCCTGCGCCAGAACGCGCTGATTGCGATTCTGGCGCAGATGGGCGCATGGGTGCCTGCAGCAGATGCACATATCGGCCTTGTCAGCCAGGTATTCAGCCGCGTGGGGGCCAGTGACGACCTGGCGCGCGGGCGGTCAACCTTCATGGTTGAAATGGTCGAAACTGCTGCGATCCTTAATCAGGCCGATGACCGCGCGCTGGTCATCCTGGACGAAATCGGGCGCGGCACGGCCACATATGACGGGCTGTCCATTGCCTGGGCCACATTGGAACACTTGCATGATGTAAACCGCACCCGCGCCCTGTTTGCCACGCATTACCACGAAATGACTGCGCTTGCGGGCCGCCTGACAGGGGTTGAAAACGCCACGGTCACGGTCAAGGAATGGGAAGGCGAGGTGATCTTCCTGCATGAAGTCAAACGTGGCGCGGCCGATCGCAGCTATGGGGTGCAGGTGGCGCGGCTGGCTGGGTTGCCCGACAGCGTGATCACCCGCGCCCGCGAAGTACTTGCAGCCCTGGAACAAGGCGAAAGCGGCAAGAACCCCAAGGCCGTGATCGATGACCTGCCGCTGTTTTCCGCCGCGCGCACGCCCGCACCGCAAGCGCCACAATCCAGCCCCGCAACAGAAAAACTCGCCCGGATAAACCCGGACGAGCTGTCACCCAAAGAGGCGCTGGACCTGCTGTATGAACTGAAATCCCTTAGCCGGTCCTGAACTTCATCTGACTGGAAACACTCAATAAAAGGGGCGGAATACCCCTTTACCCTGCTGGCGTGGACGAAACCCCCACATGCGCGGGGCGCAGCAGTTGTTCATACAGTTTGAACCCGTCCGCCATGACCTGAATGATCTGGCCTGCCTTGAAATCCGGCACTGGCGCTTCAAACATGGCCTGATGCGCATGGGGATCGAACATGTCCCCCACTTCAGGGCTGATACGTTCGACACCATGTTTCTGCATCACATTCGTCAATTCGCGCAGCGTCAGTTCCACACCTTCAACCAGACCACCGGCAGCGCTGCGGGTATCTTCGTTCACGGCATTCAGCGCGCGGGCCAGATTGTCATAGACCGGCAGAATATCACGCGCGATCTTGGACCCGCCATACAGCTGCGCATCGCGACGGTCCTTTTCGGCGCGTTTGCGGCTGTTTTCCGCATCGGCCAGTGCGCGCATCATGCGGTCACGCATTTCATCGCGTTCCTTGCGCAGCGCTTCCAGTTCCGCCTCCAGCGCCAGATAGGGGTCGGCGTAATCAGATGCGTCCGCATCCTGCTGCGCTGTCTGGTCCTGCGATACATCCGCTTCGGTTTCCGGATGCAGTTTTGGTTTCGGCTCGGCCATCGTTTTTCTTTCCTTCACTCTGCCTGGCGGTCGGACAATATCCGCCCGACAAGCTGCGCCGTGTAATCCACAATCGGCACGATCCGCCCGTAATTCAGCCGCGTTGGACCAATCACGCCGACCGCACCAATAATCTTGCGTTCTGCGTTCATATAAGGGGAAACCACCAGACTTGAACCCGTCAGCGAAAAAAGTCGGTTCTCCGCCCCGATAAAAATGCGCACGCCCTCGCCCTGTTCGGTCAGTTCCAGAAACTCAGCAATATCGCGCTTGCGTTCCAGATCATCGAACAGGGTCCGGATGCGGTCGATATCTTCAGTGCCGGCCCCTTCGTCAAGCAGATTCGCGCGCCCGCGCACAATCAGGCGTTCCTGTGGTTCGCCCTCATTTTCCCAGACCGCAAGCCCCTGTTCCACAAGGCTTGCTGCCAGCACGTCAATCTCGCGCCGGTTGCGGCTGATTTCACGGCGGAACCGCGCCAGAAGTTCGGTAACACTTGCCCCTTCCACCATGGAATTCAGGTAATTCGCGGCCTCGCGCAAGGCCGAAGGGGTCAGCCCGCGTGGTGGGGTAAACACGCGGTTTTCAACATGCCCGTCCACGAAAACCAGCACAACCAGCGCCCGTTCCGGGGCAAGACTGACAAATTCGATATGGCGTAGCGCCGCTTCATGTTTGGGCGACAACACCAGCGACGCGCCATGCGTCACGCCGCTCAACGCGCCACCCACCGCATCCAGCAAACTGGAAACATCGCGCTCATTGCTGCCCAGGGTGCTGTCCAGCTTCGCGCGGTCGGCATTATCCAGCGGCGCCACTTCCAGCAATGAATCCACAAACAGGCGCAGGCCCAGATTGGTGGGCACGCGCCCCGCCGACACATGCGGGCTGTCCAGCAGACCCAGATATTCCAGATCCTGCATAACATTGCGCACCGTTGCGGCGGATACTTTCTCGCTCATGTCGCGTGTCAGGTTACGCGACCCGACAGGCACCCCTGATCCAAGATAGGATTCCACCACCCTGCGAAACACCTCGCGGGAGCGGTCGTTCATTTCAGACAGAAGATCAGCGGAGGTTCGGGTTTCAGGCATGGGCAACCTTATGGCGGATGCGGGTTCAGAACATCATAAATCGACTTGAAAACAGCACATAATTCAAGGGGTATCAGGCTTGCGCACCGCCTATGCGTCCCTGTATGCGGAACCCAAAGGATGAAAGGATATCTGCCATGCGCCCCTCTGGACGTGACTTAGACAGTTTACGCAACATTTCAATCGAACCCAATGTCACCAAACACGCCGAAGGGTCATGCCTGATCACCATCGGCGACACCCGGGTCATCTGCACTGCATCCCTGGAAGACCGCACACCGCCCTTCCTGCGCAATACCGGCCTTGGCTGGGTCACGGCGGAATATGGCATGCTGCCACGGTCCACCAATACCCGCATGCGCCGCGAATCCGCATCCGGCAAGCAGCAAGGAAGAACCATTGAAATTCAACGCCTTATCGGGCGTTCCTTGCGCGCCTGTGTGGACCGTTCCGCGCTTGGTGAACGCCAGATCACCATTGATTGCGATGTCATTCAGGCCGATGGCGGCACCCGTTGCGCGGCCATTACCGGCGGCTGGGTTGCATTGCGGCTGGCGGTGAACAAACTGCTGAAAGCAGGCGATATTGTATCAGACCCGGTAACCGACTATCTGGCGGCGGTAAGCTGTGGAATTTATGCAGGTCAGCCCGTGCTGGATCTGGATTATGCCGAAGACAGCAGCGCAGGTGTTGACGGAAACTTTATCCTGCTTGGTTCCGGCCGGTTGGTAGAAGTGCAGATGAGCGCCGAAGGCGCGACATTTTCCCGCACTGAGATGGACAAGCTGATGGATCTTGCTGAAAAAGGCGTCAGCGAACTGGTTGCCGCCCAGAAAGCCGCCATCATATGAGAACGTTTTCCGAAAACACCCTGCTGCTTGCCACCCATAATGCTGGCAAACTGGAAGAATTCCGCCAGATCATGGGACCGTTGGGTATTTCGGTCACGTCAGCTGCGGAATATGCCCTGCCCGAACCCGCAGAAACCGAAACCAGTTTCATCGGCAATGCGCGGATCAAGGCGCATGCCGCAGCGCATGCCACCGGCCTGCCCGCGCTGGCCGATGATTCCGGGCTGGAGGTCATGGCCCTCGACAATGCCCCCGGTGTGTATACCGCCGATTGGGCCGAAACCCCGAATGGCCGTGATTTCACCATGGCCATGGAAAAAACCCATGCGAAACTGCTGGAACGCAACGCGCCCCAGCCCTGGCACGCACGGTTTTGCTGCACGTTGGTGCTGGCCTGGCCCGATGGCCATGAAGAAGTGTTCGAAGGTTTTGTTCATGGTCAGCTTGTCTGGCCCTGTCGTGGCCAGACCGGCCACGGATACGACCCCATGTTCCAGCCCGAAGGCAGTCAACGCACATTTGCGGAAATGACGCCGGATGAAAAGAACGCGCTTTCCCATCGCGGCGCAGCCATCGCCGCCCTACTGAAAGGATGTTTCACGTGAAACGCATCTCAACCGGTTCCCCGTTCGAAAAAACCATGGGTTACAGCCGCGCTGTGGTCAAAGGGGATTGGTGCTTTGTGTCCGGTGTCACCGGCTATGACTATGCCACAATGACCATGCCCGCAGGCGTGGCCGATCAGGCGCGCAACTGTTTTGCCACCATCGCCAAGGCCCTTGCCGATGGCGGTTTTGCCATGGACGACATTGTGCGTGTGCAATACACCCTGACCGATGCCGCCCTGCTGGATGACCTGCTGCCCGCATTGGGCGAGGCAATGGGCGAAATCCGCCCCGCCGCCACGATGGTCATCGCCGGTCTGATCAAGCCGGAAATGCTGATCGAGATCGAAGTGACCGCGCTGAAAGGCTGAACCATGCAAGACTGGCAGAATGGCGGCTTCGGCCTGTATATTCATTGGCCGTTCTGCCAGTCGAAATGCCCCTATTGCGATTTTAACAGCCATGTCGCGGCCCATATCGATCAACGCGCATGGGCTGCCGCCTATCTGTCGGAAATTGATCGCATCGCACTTGATACCGGCGACCGGTTGCTGAACACCGTTTTCTTCGGCGGCGGCACCCCCAGCCTGATGGACCCCGAAACCGTTGCCGCCCTGCTGGACCGCATTCGCGCCCGCTGGACCACCGCCAATGATTTCGAGGTGACGCTGGAAGCAAACCCCTCATCCGTCGAAGCGGGGCGCTTTCGCGCCTATGCCGATGCGGGCGTCAATCGCGTGTCCATGGGCATTCAGGCCCTGAATGACACTGATCTGCGTCGCCTTGGCCGCCTGCATTCCGTGGCCGAAGGGCGCGCGGCGTTTGATATTGCCCGTGCAGCGTTTGATCGTGTCAGCTTTGACCTGATCTATGCGCGGCAATTCCAGACATTGCCACAATGGCAGGCCGAATTGCAGGAAGCGCTGTCTATGGCCGTTGACCACTTATCGCTATATCAACTGACCATCGAATCCGGCACTGCATTCGGGGCGCGGCATGCAAAAGGCGGGCTGCAAGGGCTGCCAGATGACGATATTTCCGCTGATATGTATATGATAACACAGGAAATTTGTGATGCACATGACATGCCCGCCTATGAAATATCCAACCATGCCCGCGACGGCGCGCAATCGCGCCATAACCTGATTTACTGGCGCTATGGCGATTATGCAGGCATTGGCCCCGGCGCACATGGGCGGCTGACCACTGGCAACGCCCGTATCGCCACGCAAACACCCCTGCACCCCCAGACATGGCTGGATCAGGTTACAACCAAAGGCCATGGCGAAAGCCCGCGCCGGACCATTCCCCGGGATGAACAGGCGCTGGAATATCTGATGATGTCGTTGCGCCTGTCGGAAGGGGCAGATATTCAACGTTATCAAACACTTGCTGGGCATTCCCTGCCTGCTGAGCGTATCGATTCACTGGTGTCAGACGGGTTCATGACCAGAAACGCCGACCGCATCGCCGCAACCGCAACAGGACGCCCTATTCTGAACGCCCTGCTGCGGGAACTGCTTATACAATAGGGTTGCCCAACACCTTGCACAGACGGTCCATTTCTTCCATCGACCGGTATTTGATGACCACCTGCCCCTTGCCGCCGCCGTCATAGGTAATATCGACAGGCAGTTTCAGCGCCGCTGACAGGTCATTTTGCAGGGCAATCAGATCCGCATCTTTCTGGTTGCTACGGCTTGCGGTTTTCTTGCGCGATTCCACATCTGGCTTTTTCACCAGCGCCTCTGTCTGACGCACGCTCAGCCCTTCGGCCACAACCTTGCGGGCCAATGTCGATGGCAGATCAGCGGTAATCAACGCCCGCGCATGACCGGCACTTAACCGCCCTTCGCGCAACATGGCCAGCACATCTTCAGGCAAGGTCAGCAAGCGCATCAGGTTGGCGATATGCGATCTGCTTTTGCCCATCGCCTCTGCCAGTTTTTCCTGCGTATGGCCAAACCGCTCGATCAACTGGCGGTAGCCCATCGCCTCTTCCACGGGGTTCAGGTCGGCGCGCTGGATATTCTCGATAATCGCGATTTCCAGCACTTCAGTATCGGTAAAATCCCGAATGATTACAGGGACTTCATGAACCTGCGCACGCTGCGCGGCACGCCAGCGCCGCTCGCCCGCGATGATTTCATACATATCGCCCTTCATCCGGACGATCAGCGGCTGGATAACGCCCTTTTCCTTGATCGAAGCCGCAAGTTCAGCAAGCGAGGTGTCATCAAAATGCCGCCGTGGCTGATCAGGGTTCGGCACCAGTTTTTCAACCGGCAAGCGCTGTTCACGACCCTGGTGTTCGCCCACTGCGCTATCGGTCTGCGTCGTTGCCGTGACATCCGCCATCAACGCGGATAGACCCCGGCCCAGCCCACGGCGTTCCAGCTTGCGTTCGGTCATGATACTGCCCTTTCCCTTAGGGATTTATTATGTTTTGTCAGCAATTCTACAGCAAGCTGCCGATAGGCCACCGCCCCTTTTGACTGCGTGTCATAGCGCAAGACCGGCACCGCATAGGATGGCGCTTCGCTGATACGTACATTGCGCGGAATAATGGTTTCAAAGACCAGATCACCCAGATTCCCGCGTGCGTCTTCTTCGACCTGTTGGGCCAGATTGTTGCGCTTGTCATACATCGTCAGCAAAATACCTTCGATGCGCAGCTGCGGATTCGCCGTGTCACGCAATTCGCGTACAGTCAGCATAAGTTGCGACAATCCTTCCAGCGCAAAAAATTCCGCCTGTAGCGGCACCAGAACCGAATGCGACGCCACCATCGCATTGACCGTCAGCAAACTCAGCGATGGCGGGCAATCAATCAGGATATAGTCAAACCCCTCGTGGAATATATCCGGCTGGCGCAGCGCATCATGCAGCAGATGCGACCGTCTGGCCCGCGACATCAGTTCAATATCCGCCGACGAAAGATCAGTCGTTGCAGGGACAAGATATAGACCGTCCTGTTCCGTCTGGACGATGATTTTTCCTGCCGGAACCTCTGCAAAAATCAGGTCATATGTGGTGTATTTTCGCGCCCCCGGTTCCACCCCCAGCCCGGTCGAGGCATTTCCTTGCGGGTCCAGATCAATCAGCAATGTCCGCATGCCCTGCTCCGCCAATGCGGAAGCCAGGTTGATGGCCGTTGTCGTCTTGCCTACGCCACCCTTCTGATTGGCAACCGCAATGATTCGGGTGGTTCCTGGATTAGACACGCGAAAGATCCTTTATTTCCAGCAAACGCGCCGCCGGGTCGGTCTGGCTGATATGCGGAGTAACAGCAAATTGCCATTCAGAACGGGCGGCTTCAAGTTCTTCCTGCCATGTTTTTCCCTTCGGCAAAAGCGCTATTCCCCCCTGTGCAAGATGCGGGCTGATCCATGCCAATAGTTGCGGGAGCGGCGCCAGCGCGCGCGCAGAAACCGCCCCCGCATTCAACGGATCTACTGCCTCAACCCGTTGGGCCAGCACACGCACCGGCAGGCCCAGTTCACGCGCAACTGTCATCAGGAACGCGGCCTTGCGTTTATCGCTTTCAACAAGGGTAAAATGACACTCCGGCATATGCTCCGCCGCCAGAATCGCACACACCGCACCGGGCAGGCCGCCCCCGGATCCGAAATCCGCCCAAACCCCTACATCGCGGGGTGTCAGGGCAAATACCTGCGCGGAATCAACGATATGCCGCTGCCACAGGGTCGGTATCGTGGCGGGCGCAACCAGATTTATCTTGCGATTCCACTTCTCCAGCAGCGCGGAATATGCATTCAGCCGGTCCATTGTTTCACGTGAAACATTGATGCCGGCAATCGTGGTTTCTGTCATGCCGACGCACGCCTTTCGCGTTGCTGCAAACGAGACAGCAGCAGCACCAGCGCGGCCGGGGTCATGCCGTCAATTCTGGCGGCCTGCGCCATCGTTTCGGGCTGCGCCGTCATCAGTTTGCCAATCAACTCATGCGATAACCCGCTGACGGACGCAAAATCGAACCCATCCGGAAAGCGACGATTCTCATCAGCCTTCAGCGCCCTGATCTGTGCATTCTGCCGTTCCAGATAGGCGTGATACACCATCTCTTTCTCCAGCTGCGCCTTGGTTTGCGCATCGATCTGCGCCAGATCTGGCGCGAGCAATTCCAGTGTCGCGAAATCAAACCCCTGCAACCCGAGCAAAGTCAGCGCGTCGCGGCGGACCCCGTCTTCACTGACCTTATGGCCATTCGCGTTCAACTGCCGCGATGTGAACGTGACGGCGCGCATCTGGTTGCGGGCGCGGTCCAACCGGTCGGTCTTGGTCAGAAACGCGGCCGTGCGTTCATCAGAAATGCAGCCCAGATCAAGCCCCAGCGGGGTCAACCGCTGATCTGCATTATCGGCGCGCAGGGACAGGCGGTATTCTGCGCGCGATGTAAACATGCGGTAGGGTTCGGCCACGCCGCGGGAAATCAGGTCATCAATCATGACACCGATATAGCTGTCGGCCCGGCTGAAACTTGCGGGCGGGCGCCCCAATGCACCAAGCGCGGCATTCAGCCCCGCGACCAAGCCTTGTGCGCCCGCTTCCTCATACCCGGTTGTGCCGTTGATCTGCCCCGCCAGGTAAAACCCGTTCAGCGCCTTCAATTGCAAGGTGGATTTCAGCGCGCGGGGGTCCAGATAATCATATTCAATGGCGTAACCCGGCTGCAGGATGCGAACATCCTCCAACCCGGAAATTGTCCGGACATAGGCTTCTTGCACATTTTCCGGCAAAGATGTGGAGATGCCGTTGGGATATACCGTGTCATCATCCAGCCCTTCGGGTTCCAGAAAGACCTGATGCGATGATTTATCAGCGAAGCGGGTGATCTTGTCTTCGATCGACGGGCAGTAGCGCGGCCCCACCCCTTCGATATGGCCACCATACATGGCTGACAGCGCCAGGTTTTCACGAATAATATCATGGGTTTGCGGGTTGGTATGCGTGATTGCGCAAGCCACCTGATTTGCGATGACATGGTCGGTCCGGAAGGACAGGAATTCGGGGTCTTCATCACCCGGTTGCTTCTCCAGTATGTCCCAGTTGATGGTTTTTCCGTCCAACCGTGGCGGCGTTCCGGTTTTCAACCGCCCCATCGGCAGGCCAAGCCCGCGCAATTGCTGGGCAAGTATGCTGGATGCAGCATTTCCCATGCGCCCCGCCGCAAAGCTCACATCGCCGATGAACACCTTGCCACCAAGGAATGTGCCGGTGGTCAGAACAACGGATTGCGCGCGTATATCTGTGTCGGAGTTCAGCGTTATGCCGACAACAGAGTCCCCTTCTATCAACAATGCGGTCACTTCACCGGCTATCACATCCAGCCCGTCAGCGGCCAGAACGGTGCGCCCGACAAATTCAGCGTAGCGTTTGCGGTCTGCCTGAACCCGTGGCCCCTGCACCGCTGGCCCCTTGGACCGGTTCAACAGCCGATACTGAATTGCAGCATAGTCCCCGGCGCGACCCATCAGCCCATCAAGGGCGTCAATTTCACGCACCAGATGGCCCTTGCCCAGACCGCCAATCGCGGGGTTGCAGGACATGACGCCCAGATCCTGCTTGCGGAAGGTGACAAGCGCCGTCTGCGCCCCCATGCGCGCGGCCGCAAGCGCGGCTTCTGTTCCGGCATGGCCACCACCAATCACAATGACGTCGTAATGTTTCACGTGAAACACTCCTATTTGCCGATACAGAAGGAACTGAAAATATCCCCCAGCAGATCCTCTACATCTATTTTACCAATCAGCGAATCAAGCGCGTTGATTGCCTGGCGGATGTCGGCTGCCAACAGTTCCGGGATATAGTCCTGTGACGACAATTTATCAATCGCTTCGCTCAGGGCGGCTTGCGCGGACAGCATCGCCTGTAGATGGCGGCGGCGCACTGTCACCCCGTCTCGCGCTACCCGTTGCGCCAGCTCTGATTTGATCCGGTCAAGCAGCATATCCAGCCCTTGCCCTGTTTTACCAGAAACACCACCCGGTTGGTCAGGATACAGATCGGCCTTGCTGAACAGAACAATATCATCTGGCAAAACTGCTACCGGTGGTGGGTCAAAGGGCGAATCGCACAAGATGATGCGCATATCGGCATGCCTGGCGCGCGCCTGTCCGCGTTCAATCCCGATGGATTCGATCACTTCATCTGTTTCGCGCAGACCGGCCGTATCCAGCAACGTGACCGCAAAACCGCCGATATCCATGCGTAATTCAATCACGTCGCGGGTGGTTCCGGCAATTTCTGATGTGATCGCCGCTTCGCGCCCCGCAAGTGCATTCAGCAGGGTGGATTTTCCCGCATTGACGGAACCGACCAGCGCAATTTCAAACCCGGTCTGTACCCGTTCACGTGCGCCCTGCCCTGCAATTTCAGACTGCAGTTGGTCCCGAACAGTTTGAAGTTCCACAAGAATCTGGTCATCCCAGTTCCCAACATCTTCTTCAACGAAATCTATGCCAGCTTCAACCAATGCGGCGGCTTTCAGCAGATGGTTACGCCACCCGCCAACCAGTTTTCCGATTGCCCCTTCCAGCACGCGCAGCGCTTGCCGGCGCTGGCTTTCAGTTTCGGCATCCAGCAGATCGCCAAGCCCTTCGACCTGCGTGAGGTCCATGACGCCATTTTCCAGCGCACGGCGGGTAAATTCGCCCGGTTCCGCAAGCCGCAAGCCGTGATCCTGCGCCAGACAGGATTCGACCGCAGCAACGGTTGCAAGACTGCCATGCAACATGAACTCGACCACATCTTCGCCGGTGAAGCTGGCACCGCGGCCGAACACCACGACCAGCCCATGGTCCAGCAATTCGCCAGCGGGGGTAACCAGCTTGCGCAATGCGGTCTGGCGCGGCGGCGGAAGGGTGCCTGCCATCGCGCCTGCGACAGCATGTGCTTGCGGACCAGACAGACGAATGACCGCGACGCCCGATTTCCCGCGGGCAGAGGCCAGCGCGAAAATCGTATCCATCGCGGCCCCCTTATGCGTTCATCGAGTCGAAGAAATCGCTGTTGGTCTTGGTTTGCTTCAGTTTGGAAATCAGGAATTCGATCGCATCTGTCGTGCCCATCGGGTTCAGGATACGGCGCAGAACGAAGGTTTTCTGCATGTCCATCTTCTCGATCAGAAGTTCTTCTTTCCGGGTGCCGGATTTCAGAATGTCGATGGCCGGGAATACGCGCTTGTCAGCAACCTTGCGGTCAAGAACGATTTCGCTGTTACCTGTGCCCTTGAATTCTTCAAAGATCACTTCATCCATGCGCGAGCCGGTGTCGATCAGGGCTGTTGCGATAATGGTCAGTGAACCACCTTCTTCGATGTTGCGTGCGGCCCCAAAGAAGCGCTTGGGGCGCTGCAGGGCGTTGGCATCGACCCCACCTGTCAGCACCTTGCCAGAGCTGGGTACAACGGTGTTGAACGCGCGGCCAAGGCGGGTGATGGAATCCAGCAAAATGACCACATCGCGTTTATGTTCGACCAAACGCTTGGCTTTTTCGATGACCATTTCGGACACGGCAACGTGGCGGGTCGCCGGTTCATCGAAGGTGGAGGCAATCACCTCTCCCTTCACGGAACGCTGCATGTCCGTCACTTCTTCCGGGCGTTCATCGATCAGCAGAACGATAAGATAGCATTCGGGGTGGTTCTTCTCGATGCTGTGGGCGATGTTTTGCAGGAGAACGGTTTTACCCGTGCGCGGGGGCGCGACGATCAGCGCGCGCTGCCCCTTGCCCAGGGGCGACACAATGTCGATGATCCGTGCAGAGCGGTCCTTTGTGGCGGGATCGCTGGTTTCCATCCACAGGCGTTCATCCGGATACAGCGGCGTCAGGTTGTCGAAATGAACCTTGTGGCGGGCCATTTCCGGACCGTCGAAATTGATCTGGGTTACCTTGGTAATGGCAAAATAGCGTTCATTTTCAGCGGGCGCCTGAATTTCACCTTCAATTGTATCACCACTGCGCAGGGAATACTGGCGGATCATTTCAGGGGAGACATAAATATCATCAGGGCCGGGCAGATAGTTTGCCTCTGGCGAGCGCAGAAAACCAAACCCGTCCTGCAGCACTTCTATCACGCCATCGCCATAGATGGTCCAGCCTTCTTCGGCGCGTTCTTTCAGGATGGAAAACATCATCTCGCCCTTGCGCATGGACGGGGCGTTTTCAATTTCCAGATCTTCGGCCATAGCCAACAGCTCAGCCGGGCTTTTCGCCTTCAGGTCGGCCAGGTTCAGACTGCCGGGTTCTTCGATTTCGATATCGGTTTCGGCATCCGGGGTCATGACATCAGACATGGGAAATCCTGCTTGCCCGCATGCCCGGTTCAGGGGGTGGCGGGATATTGGTGCGACTGTTTCACGTGAAACGCTTTCGCCGGACGGCAAAGCAAAGTCCCGATACAACAATACAAGGACAGAGTCAATCTGCGCTAGAATTTCACCACGACTGAAAGAACGATGATGACCATCAGCACAGTGGGCACTTCGTTCATCATACGGTAGTGCCGCCCGGTCAGTGTATTCCCGCCTTCTGCAAAAATGCGCCGCCGTCTGGCGCACCAGATATGAAACCATGTCATGCCGATCAGTGCTGCCAGTTTGCTGTAGGGCCAGATAGCACTGGTATTCAGCACCCATGGCATTGCAGCCAATGTCAGCCCACTGACCCATGCCACGATCATTGCGGGGTTCATGATGACACGCAGCAGTTTCAGTTCCATGACCTGAAACACATTATCCATGCCCTGTGCATCATGCCCACGTTCAACGTGATAGACAAACAGCCGTGGCAGATAGAACAACCCGGCCATCCAGCTGATGACAGCCATGATGTGAAGTGCCTTGATCCAGGGATAGAGGGTTGCGAGCATGTTTCAGCCTTTCATCTGTCCCTTCTAATAAATAAAGAAATATAGAAAGGAAATGATGTTGTTAGTAGGGCCTGTTGATATGGGGATAAGGTTTTTATCCACAGTTATACACACAGGAATACAAATGTCAGAAATGTAAGATTTTTCTTAAAGTGTAATATAATTCAATAAGTTATAGTGGAACGAAACAAGAATATACAAATTTCAGAAACCAGAATTTCATGTTATCCACAGTGCCCGGATTCAGCATTGAACATGTGGATTTTCCGCCATGGGGCCTTGCGTGAGGGTGGGTAAAATGACAGCAAAGCCATAATGGCGGGGTTGTTGGTGTTTTGCACCTTCGTTGTCCTGCGGGATTCACACAGGGTTATCCACATGTCCTTCATTCTGGCTTCTGGTTCTGGCATTCGGGCGCAAATGTTGCGCAACGCGGGGCTGGATGTGGATGTTCATCCGGCGCGGGTTGATGAACACGCGATCCGTGACGCTTTGGTCATGGATGGGGCGCCGCCGCGCGATATTGCCGACACGCTGGCCGAAAGCAAGGCGCGCAAGGTTGCGGGGCGCAGGCCGGATGCATTGGTGTTGGGATGTGATCAGGTGTTGTCACTGAAAGGCGCATGTCTGGAGAAACCCGAAACCGCGCAGAAGGCGCGCGCCCAGTTGCTGCAATTGCGTGGCCAGACGCATCAGCTTTTGTCGGCGGCAGTGCTGTATCAGAATGGAGAGCCGGTCTGGCGACATGTGGGTGTGGCGCGGTTGACGATGCGCCAGTTTTCAGACAGCTATCTGGACAGCTATATCGCGCGGAATTGGCCCGGCATTTCCGAATCCGTGGGTGCCTATAAGCTGGAAGAAGAAGGCGTGCGGCTGTTTGCTCAGGTGCAGGGCGACTATTTCACCATACTTGGCCTGCCCTTGCTGGAATTGCTGAATTATTTGTCCTTGCGCGGGGTGATTGAGGGATGAGCAAGATACCACTGGCCGGGGTCATCGGGTGCCCGATCGGGCACAGCAAATCGCCGCTGGTGCATGGGTCATGGCTGCGCGAATATGGTTTGCGCGGGCATTATGTGCCGCTTCATGTTGACCCGGCGGATCTGGAAACCGTGTTGCGGACCATGCCGCGTATGGGTTTTGTAGGGGCCAATGTTACGATCCCGCATAAAGAACATGTTCTGACGCTGGCGGATGATGTGTCGCCTGTCGCGGCCCGAATTGGCGCGGCAAATACGCTGACATTTGGCGCTGACGGGCATATTCATGCTGATAATACCGATGGTTACGGGTTTTTAGCGAATTTGCGACAGGCCGCGCCGGATTGGCAGCCAAGTGCCGCGCCGGCGCTGGTGCTGGGTGCCGGTGGTGCCGCGCGGGCCGTTATCGTGGCGTTGCTGGATGCGGGTGTGCCGGAAGTGCGGCTGTGCAACCGGACACGTGCACGCGCCGAAGGGCTGGCACAGGAATTCGGCCCGCAGGTTACTGTTTGCGACTGGGCGGACCGGGCGCAAGGGCTGGATGATCTGGGCTTACTGGTCAATACATCCGCATTGGGCATGGCGGGGAATCCTGCATTGGACATGCCGCTGGACGGGCTGTCACCGGCGGCGCTGGTCACAGATATCGTCTATACGCCCTTGATGACGGATTTGCTGATACGCGCGCAGGCGCGGGGCAATCCGGTTGTGGATGGGTTGGGCATGTTGTTGCATCAGGCGGTTCCGGGGTTTGAACGCTGGTTCGGGCAGACACCACAGGTGACGGATGCGCTGCGCCTTGCGGTGCTGGGCCAATGACGCCCTATGTGCTGGGCCTGACCGGGTCCATCGGCATGGGCAAATCAACCACCGCGCAAATGTTCCGCAATGAGGGGGTGCCGGTATGGGACGCAGATGCCGCGGTACACGCGTTATATGCCAAGGGCGGCGCTGCCGTGGGGCCAGTGGGCGCATTATGCCCGCAAGCCGTGGTGGATGGCGCAATTGACCGCGCCCGCCTGAAAGACTGGATCGCGCAGGACAAGACCGCGTTGCGGCGCCTGGAAGCCGTGGTACACCCGCTGGTGGCGGCAGACAGGGAAGCGTTCATCGCGGGCACAGGGGCGCCGTTGGTGGTGCTGGACGTGCCGTTGCTGCTGGAAGGGGGCATATCGGTGGACGGGGTATTGGTTGTGACCGCGCCGCCTGATATTCAGCGTACCCGTGTGCTTGCGCGCGATGATATGACGGCGGAACAATTGGATATGATCCTGTCGCGGCAGATGCCGGATGCGGAAAAACGTGCGCGCGCGGATTTCATCATTGAAACCGTTGATATGGACAGCGCACGTGCCAAAGTGCGTGATGTGATTGCGGAACTTGGGGGCAGATGATGCGCGAACTTGTGATGGATACCGAAACGACAGGGTTTGAACCCAGCGAAGGGCACAGGATTGTTGAGATCGGTGTGGTTGAGCTGGTGAATCTGATGCCCACAGGGAATACCTATCACCAATATATCAACCCCGAACGCCCGATGCCGAAAGAAGCGTTCGAGGTGCATGGTCTGGGCGATGATTTTCTGCGCGACAAGCCGGTGTTCAAGCATATCGTACAGGATTTTCTGGCCTTTATCGGGGATGACCGGCTGGTGATCCATAATGCCAGCTTTGACATGCGGTTCATCAACGCTGAACTGGGCTGGCTGAACCTGCCGCCGCTGCCCAATGACCGCGCATTTGACACGCTGGCATTGGCGCGCAAGAAATTTCCCGGCTCGCCGGCGTCGCTTGATGCGCTGTGCCGCCGCTTTGCCATTGATAATTCGTCGCGCACCCTGCACGGTGCGCTTCTGGACAGTGAAATTCTGGCAGAGGTGTATCTGGAACTTCTGGGTGGGCAACAGCCGGATTTCGGGCTGAGTTCATCATCCGGCAGTGCCAGTGCGAACCAGTCGCGCCAGCCATTGCCAAAACGCCCTGCCCCCCTACCCCCACGCCTGACCGATGCTGAAAGCGCTGCGCATGCGGCCTTTGTGCAGGGTCTGGGCGATGGTGCGATCTGGCGGAAATACGGGGGATAAGGCGGGCCGGTGCGGGGCGCTTGCGGATATTCCTGATCTGAAACAGACACGGGAATATTGATAAAGCCCGCGACATCGGTGGGCTGCGGGACGGCCCGCCGACGGCGCGGCTTTACGGTCTTTGCCCCGCAACTTACTGTAACCCATTGATTTTGCTGACTTGATAAGTGGAAAGCCGATTCCTGCTTAGTCCCGCAACATGCCCTACACCCAGCGCGCGAAGGGCGGCAGCGACATCAGCACGGCATCGGGGTCATGGCCGGTTTGCAGCCCGAATTTGGTGCCCCGGTCATAAACAAGGTTATATTCCGCATACAGCCCGCGATGGATAAGCTGCGTTTCCTTGTCGGCATCGGACCAGCCCATGTTGCGGCGGCGTTCCACCTGTGCCAGAAACGCGGGCAGGAAGGCGCGGCCCACATCGCGGGTGAAGGCAAAATCAGCGCCCCAGTCGCCTGTGCAGTAATCATCATAGAAAATGCCGCCCACCCCGCGCGCGCGTTTGCGATGGGGGATGAAGAAATACTCATCCGCCCATTCCTTGAAGCGCGGATACAATTCTACGCCATGCGGGTCGCAATACCCTTTCAGGGTCTGGTGAAAATCGGCGGTATCTTCGGCATATTCGATGCAGGGGTTCAGGTCCGCGCCGCCCCCGAACCACCAGCCCCCCGGTGTCCAGAACATGCGCGTGTTCATATGGACAGCGGGGACATGCGGGTTCTGCATATGGGCGACAAGGGAAATGCCGCTGGCCCAGAAACGGGGGTCGGCATCCAGCCCCGGAATTTCCTTGCGTGCGGTCAGGGACCGCTGCGCAGCCTCGCCCAGCTGGCCATAGACCTGCGATACATTGACCCCCACTTTTTCGAACACGCGGCCATTGCGCATGACGCTCATCAAGCCGCCGCCTGCATCCTGTCCGTCCGGCCCGCTGCGGGTGGTTTCGCGCAGTTCAAACCGCCCGGGCGCGCGGTCTGACAGTGGGCCTGTCGTGTGGCCATCCTCGACCACTTCAAAGGCGGCAACAATCTGGTCGCGTAATTCACGAAACCACGCGGCGGCAACGGATTTGCGGGTGTCAAACGTGTCAGTCATGGCGCGTCCTTTGGGGGTATTGCGGGAAATCAAAGCGCGGCAAGCAGGGTTTCAAACCGGGCAATATAGGCGGCGCGCGTTCTGGTCGGGGGGCGCAGATGCAATTGCAACCCGTTGGCCAGATGGGGGTCGGCGCGGCCGAAGAAGCGGTTTGCTTCAGTCACGGAAAAGCCTGCGATCTGCGTTGCCTCCACCCATGCCGACAGCTTGTCTGCAGCCTTGATCCTGCGCTTTACCGGCGCGGGTAGCGTCGCGGGCAGGCCAAAGCGGATATGAATCGCCGCAGTCAGCCGGTCATCCAGCGCGCCATAGCCGGGGCCGACAGCGGCTTTGACCGGCGAAATCATGTCCCCGATGACATATTCAGGCGCATCATGCAGCAAGGCCGCAAGCTGCCAGCGCGGTTCCGGCTTGGACGTGCTGCGGGTAAATATTTCTTCGACCAGAAGCGAATGTTCCGCCACGGAATAGGGCCAGTCACCGCGCGTCTGGCCGTTCCAGCGCGCAACGAAGGCAAGGCCATGGGCGATGTCTTCGATTTCAATGTCAACAGGTGTCGGGTCCAGCAGGTCAAGCCTGCGGCCAGACAGCATTCTTTGCCAGGCGCGGGGTGGGGGCATGGGATCCTCTTGCTTTGGTCAGACATAGGACAGGGCAGGCAAACAGGCAAGCGGGGCTTGGCAGCGGGTGCGGCGCGCGGCATAACCTGATGCATTCAGGCAGGAGGAGGAACGCATATGCAGATCAAGGGGCATCTGGCCATTGTCACAGGTGGCGGCAGTGGGCTGGGCGCGGCAACAGCGCGCCATCTGGCGGCGCTGGGCGCAGAAGTGGCGATTTTCGATTTCGATATGGCGCGTGGTGCGGCCGTCGCGGCCGAAACAGGTGGCCGCGCCTATCAGGTGGATGTGTCCGATGCCGCGCAGGTCGGCGAAAATATCGCGCAGGCAGTGGAGGATGCGGGCGGGCAATTGCGCGCGGTGGTAAATTGCGCGGGTATCGGGCTGGCCGCGCGGGTTGTGAATCGTGACGGCACCCCTTCGACCGATCTGTTTGAACGGGTGATCCGCGTGAACCTTATCGGGTCATTCAACGTCATGGCCCATGGTGCGGCGGTCATGCAGGCGCTGGACCCGCTGACGGGCGGCGAACGCGGTGTGGTTATCAATACATCCTCGGCGGCATGGCAGGACGGGCAGGTGGGCCAGGCGGCCTATGCTGCATCCAAGGGCGGCATTTCCGCACTGTGCCTGCCTGCTGCGCGGGATTTTGCGCGTTCAGGCATTCGCTGCATGGCAATTGCACCGGGACTGTTCCGCACCCCGATGATGGAAACCCTGCCCGAAGAAACTACTGCTGCGATTACGGCAAATATTCCCTTTCCCGCGCGGCTGGGCGATCCGGCGGAATATGCGCTGATGGTCGCGCAGATCATTGAAAACCCCTATCTGAACGGCACTACCATCCGGCTGGACGGGGCGACGCGCCTGCCCCCGAAATAAGCAGATTCCCCGTCCGATGCCAGCGGGGGCATTCCTGCGCTGGCATTTGCCGCAAAATCGCGTTATCGCTTCACATGTGCAGCGAAAGGGGCCGGTTTTGGATATACGTGCGCTTCTGATGGGTCTGGCCTTCGCGTTGATGTGGTCGTCGGCTTTTACCTCCGCGCGGATGATCGTTGCTGATGCGCCGCCCATGCTGGCGCTGTCGCTGCGGTTTCTATTGTCGGGGTTGATCGGCATAGCCATCGCGCGCGCGCTGGGCCAAAGCTGGCATCTGACGCCTGCGCAATGGCGCGCGACATTCATTTTCGGGCTGTCGCAGAATGCGCTGTATCTGGGGCTGAATTTCATCGCGATGCAGACGATTGAAGCCTCGCTTGCCGCCATTATCGCATCAACCATGCCGCTTCTGGTGGCGCTGGCAAGCTGGCTGGTACTGGGCGAGCGGTTGCGACCGCTGGCGGTGGTGGGGCTGTTTGCGGGGTTTGCCGGTGTTGCCATCATCATGGGCGCGCGTCTGTCCGGCGGGGTTGATCTGTTTGGCCTGATATTATGCGTGGCGGGTGTGGTTGCCTTGACGGTTGCCACCCTGTCGGTGCGGGGTGCATCTGCCAGCGGGGGCAATCTGCTGATGATTGTGGGCCTGCAAATGCTGGTGGGCGCGGCGATCCTGATCGGCCCCGCGCTGGCATTTGAGAGTTTTGAGGTCAACTGGACATGGCAATTGGCGGGCGCTTTCAGCTATACGGTGCTGGTGCCCGGTCTGGCCGCGACATGGGTCTGGTTTCTGCTGGTTGCGCGGATTGGTGCGGTCAGGGCCGCGACCTATCACTTCCTGAACCCGTTTTTCGGCGTGGCCGTGGCCGCAGTCCTGTTGTCAGAATCGCTGGGCCTGTATGACATCATCGGTGTCGTGGTCATCATGGCCGGTATTCTGGCAGTGCAACGGGCGCGGGTGGTCATGCGCGATGCTGTTCGAACACCGCCCCTGCCCGACCCCATACCCCCGCGCTAAGGTCATCCAGACCCAGCAGATGGGGCAGAAGCTGCGCTGCAAAATCATGGGAGGACTCGACCGGCAGAAGTGACGGCAGATTATCAATTGCCATCACATCCAGAACCGGATCCGTCGCCACCCGAAGCACGGGGTTTTCCCAATCCGTCACCCGGTCATAAACCTTGACCGGCGAAAATTCCGATGTCGGATCGCAGGCAATATCGCCGATGACGCGCAGCGCGCGTGGTGATGTGACCGCATCGGCAGTCACGAAAACCGGCGTGCCGGGGCTGGCCAGAATGCAGTTCAGAAACACATCATGCGCCAGCACTTCGGGGAATGGTCCGCCATGCGCGGTTTCCGCCATGTCCCAGCGGGTGGTCGTGGCGCCAGCGGCAGCGCAAAGATCAGCGGCACCCGTTCCCACACGCCCCAACGCCCCGATGATCAGCACGCGCGGCGCCGCCAGCCCTGACAGGGCTTCGGCAACCGCATGGGCCATGGTGTGCCGGTCGGCAAAGCGCGCAACGGGCGGGCATATGTCCCCGCGCGCCTGCGCTGCAAATGCCAGAAGCGACACTGCCGCACCTGCATATCCCGCCCAGTAGCCGAATGCCACCACGCGGCGGCCCTGATCATTCGTCAGGTATTCCAGATCATACAATACGCCCCCGCCCGCGCGAAACCGCGCCAGCAGGCGCTGGCCTGCGGGCTGGCCCTTGAATGCATGGCCGAACATGATGTGACGGTGGCGTAGCGGGCTGTCATCCTCTGGCAGCTCTTTCAATCCGAAAATGATGGCATCCTCCGGGGCATCGGGCCAACTGCCATAGGGCGCAGCCTCGGCGCCTGCCTCCAGATAGGGGGCAAAGGGCAGGGCGCGGCAAGGGCTGTCCTCTATCGTTACTTGAAAGCCGCGCGCAATCAGGGCGGCAACGCCTTCGGGTGTTATGCCCACACGTTCTTCCTGCGGGCGCTGTTCGGCGCGAACCCAAAGATGTGTCATGTCAGATCCTGTGCGAATACCCTGTCGAGGATGGCTTGCAACCCGTCCCTGTCAGCGCAGCTAAAGGCGTCGGGCTGGTCACTGTCAATGTCGAACACGGCGATAAGTTCCCCATCGCGGTTATGGACGGGCAGGACAAGTTCGGACCGCGTGCTGTGGGAGCATGCGATATGGTCCGCGACGGCGTGAACATCCGCGACAAGCTGCGCCTGCCCGCTGCGGGCGCAGGCCCCGCAAACCCCGCGTGAAAACGGAATGACCAGGCAGCCATGTCCCCCCTGATAGGGACCGATCTTCAGCATTCCGGGCGCTGTGACACGGTAGAACCCCGTCCAGTTGAACCGGTCGTCACTGTGATGCACCTCGCAGGCGATGGTTGCCATCAGCGCAACGGTATCGGTTTCACCTTCCGTCAGCGCAAAGATGCGTTGCGAAAGCGCTTCGTAATCCTGCATTATCCGGCCTTTCCAATAAGATGAAGCAAGGGCGCAGCCCTATGCTTCGCGCCCGCGTCCCCCCTCGATGGGGGGCAAGGGCGCCCCCTTTTGCTACCCTACCCGCGCTCAATGGCAATCGCAGTCCCTTCGCCACCGCCGATACAGATTGCCGCAATCCCGCGCTTCAACCCGTGACGTTCCAGCGCGTTCAGCAGCGTGACCATGATACGCGCGCCTGACGCGCCGATCGGGTGACCAAGCGCGCAGGCCCCGCCATTCACATTGACCACATCGCGCGGCAATCCCATCTCGCGCATGAAGGCCATGGGAACCACGGCAAAGGCTTCATTCACTTCCCACAGGTCCACATCCGATACCTGCCAACCCAGCCGGTCCAGCAATTTGCGCGCCGCAGGGACGGGCGCGGTTGTGAACCAGCCCGGTTCCTGCGCATGGCTGGCATGGCCGCAGATCCAGCCGCGCGGCGCAACGCCTAATGCCTCTGCGGTGTTGCCAGATGCCAGCACCAAAGCCGCTGCACCATCTGATATGCTGGACGAATTTGCCGCCGTCACTGTGCCATCCTTGCGGAATGCCGGTTTCAGATGGGGTATCTTGTCGGGGCGGGCGGACCGGGGCTGTTCATCTTCGCAAACCAATGTATCGCCTTTGCGGGTTGCCACGGAAACGGGCGTGAGTTCACGCGCGAACGCGCCGCTATCCATGGCTGACAGTGCATTCGACAGTGATTCCAGCGCGTATTTATCCTGGTCTTCGCGGGTAAATCCGTAATGCCCGGCGCAATCTTCGGCAAAACTGCCCATCAGGCGGCCCTTGTCATAGGCGTCTTCCAGCCCGTCAAGGAACATGTGGTCAATCACCTGCCCGTGCCCCAGTCGCGCGCCCACCCGCATTTTCGGCAGCAGGTAGGGCGCAAGGCTCATGCTTTCCATGCCGCCGGCAATCACAGCGCCCGACTGCCCCAGCGCGATCTGATCATGGGCAATCATTGCGGCCTTCATGCCTGATCCACACATCTTGTTCAGTGTTGTTGCGGGCACATCCTGTGACAACCCGGCGGCAAACCCGGCCTGCCGCGCCGGGGCCTGTCCCTGCCCTGCAGGCAGGACACAGCCCATCAGCAGTTCTTCGATATGTGTCGGGCCGATGCCTGCATCCTTCAGTGCGCCGGAAATGGCTGCGCCGCCCAGTTCTGCCGCTGATACGGTACTGAGCACCCCTTGCAGCCCGCCCATAGCCGTGCGCGCGGCCCCCAGAATTGCCACTTTTTCCATATTCCTCCCCCTGATCACATATGCGTTGCAACTTCCTGGTAATCTTTGCCGCCTATGCTTGCCATAGGCAATGAAAAGGAAGCAGGTTACATGCAACTCTCAATAGGGCAATCAGCGGGGGCCTTGGTCATTGATGTGCTGGAAACCCGCCTTGATGCAGCCGTCGCACTTGCGTTCAAGGATGCGATCCGCAGCGCGACAGCACATCCCGGAAGCCCCGTGATTCTGGGATTATCAAATGTCGAATTCATGGACAGCAGCGGGCTTGGGGCCATTGTCGGCGCGATGAAACTGCTGGGGGCGGAACGGCCACTGGAACTTGCTGCGCCAAGTGTGGGTGTGATGAAGGTGTTTCGTCTGACCAGAATGGACACTGTCTTTCGCATTCATGACGAACTTCCGCAAATGCGCGACCTGTCTGCAGCGGAATAGGGTCGTACCGGATGGGGCAAACACCCCATATGCACGACAAGAGAACCTATGCACGACAGGAGAACCAGCGGATTATGGATACCATCAGGATGCTTGTGCTTGAAGATGAAAGCAGCCTGCCCAGGTTCAGGGCGCTGCTTGAGGAGGTCGACATCTTTCTCAGGTCAAACCCCGTCCACGCGCAAGTGCATGATGATCTGACGTTGGTGCTTGCAGAAGCCCTCAGTAATATTGCGCGCCATGGCTACGGCGACTGCCATGGCCGGGTTTGTCTGCAATTATCCGTCTCGGATTGTGGTGTGGTCTGTATGCTTCGTGATTACGGTGCCGCGTTTGACCCGGCAACACTGGGAAATACCCTGCCCGCCCCGGACAGCCTGAGCGAAGGGGGCTATGGCTGGTTTCTGATCAGGGCTCTGACGCGGGATCTGACATATACGCGTATGGGGGAACAGAACATCCTGCAGTTTCGTATTGCCGGGCAGCGCGCGGGCGATGTCAATTGCCAATCCTGCAGCCAGAATGCCTAGCGCATGTTACAAAACAAAGCGAAACCGGTTTTGTGTGACGTATGTTTGGGAGCATGCGCATGACAAACCTGAAAGCGGCGTTCTGCATCCGAATGTGGGCAATCAGGCGATCAGGTTGGGACAAATGCGAATGAACACGCGGGGCTGCCCTAATTCATGTGAATCTGAAGCGGGTAACTGCCTTCGCGGAAATCCCCAAACAATTCATGAAGGTCCGGATGTTCCAGCGGCTGCCCTGAATCATCCAGCACAAGGTTTTGTTCGGACACATATGCGACGTAAAAGCTCTCATCGTTTTCCGCCAGCAAGTGGTAAAAAGGCTGATCCCTGTGGGGCCGGCTTTCTTCGGGGATGGCGTCGTACCATTCTTCAGTATTTGAAAATGCAGGATCGACATCAAAGATGACCCCGCGAAACGGGTGCTTACGATGGCGCACAACCTGACCCAGATGATATTTTGCGTTACGTTTGTCCAACAGGAACCTCCGCCCGCGTTTTAGCGCAGTCTTGGCAGATCTGTCCATGGGCAGAGAGGCGAATCGTGGAAACAAACTGTCATTTCAGCCAGAACAAACCCATATGCATTTCCCCGGGAATTCTATGAAACAGGGGCGATTCCGTGCTTTGCGGTTGGTGATTGCGCCAGCAGTGTCGGAAGTTTCATTGCCTTGACGCGCGGGCATGTTAAAACATTGGTATCCCTGCATGGCGCTTGATGGCAATTCTGCCATTGTCATCAGGATGTTTGAGGATCGAGAGAGGAGTCTCCATGACCAATGTCGTTATCGTTTCTGCCGCCCGCACGGCTGTCGGCTCGTTTGGTGGTGCATTTGCCAATACACCCGCGCATGATCTGGGCGCGGCCATTCTGGACGCCGTGGTTGCGCGCGCCGGCGTCGACAAGGCAGAGGTGTCTGAAACCATCCTGGGCCAGGTGCTGACCGCTGGTCAGGGCCAGAACCCCGCACGGCAAGCGCATATCAATGCGGGCCTGCCCATCGAATCCGCCGCCTGGAGCATCAATCAGGTCTGCGGGTCCGGGCTTCGGGCAGTTGCGCTGGGCGCGCAGCATATTCAGCTGGGCGATGCGGCCATCGTGTTGGCGGGCGGACAGGAAAACATGACCCTCAGCCCGCATGTTGCGCATTTGCGCGCAGGTCAGAAAATGGGCGATATGAAAATGATCGATTCCATGATCCGCGACGGGCTGTGGGACGCATTCAACGGCTATCACATGGGCCAGACCGCCGAAAACGTGGCCGAGAAATGGCAGATCAGCCGCGAAGAGCAGGACATTTTCGCCGTTGCCAGCCAGAACAAGGCCGAAGCCGCCCAGAAGGCCGGTAAATTTGCCGATGAGATTGCGCCCTTCATCGTCAAAACCCGCAAGGGGGATATCACCGTCGATCAGGATGAGTATATCCGCCACGGCGCGACCATTGAAGCGATGCAGAAACTGCGCCCGGCGTTTGCCAAGGACGGGTCCGTCACGGCGGCCAATGCATCGGGCCTGAATGATGGCGCGGCAGCGGTGATGCTGATGAGCGCGGAAGAAGCCGAAAAGCGCGGATTGACCCCGCTGGCACGCATTGCCAGCTACGCCACCGCCGGGCTGGACCCGTCGGTCATGGGTGTCGGGCCGATCTATGCCAGCCGCAAGGCTCTGGCAAAGGCCGGCTGGAAACCCGAAGATCTGGACCTGATCGAAGCGAACGAAGCCTTTGCCGCACAGGCCTGCGCCGTGAACAAGGATATGGGCTGGGATGTCGACAAGGTGAATGTGAATGGCGGCGCAATCGCCATTGGTCACCCGATCGGCGCATCGGGTTGCCGCATCCTGAACACGTTGTTGTTTGAAATGCAGCGCCGTGACGCGAAAAAAGGCCTGGCAACATTGTGCATCGGCGGCGGCATGGGCGTTGCCATGTGCCTGGAACGCTAAGCACTAGAAGGGTTACGTAATATTCTTGCGTAGCCCTTCAGTTTTCGATACCGATTATTTCCAAGCATAATTCCTGACAGAGGGGGAGAACATGGCAAGAGTGGCATTGGTAACCGGCGGATCGCGTGGCATTGGCGCGGCAATTTCGCAAGCGTTGAAAGCACAGGGATGCACCGTCGCCGCAACCTATGCGGGAAATGACACGGCGGCCGCAGCATTCACCGAAGAAACCGGTATCAAGACCTATAAATGGAACGCAGCGGATTATGATGCGTCCAAGGCGGGCATCGCGCAGGTAGAGGCCGATCTTGGCCCGATCGATATTGTTGTGGCGAATGCAGGCATCACCCGTGACGCGCCGTTTCATAAAATGACACCGGAACAATGGCGTGAAGTGATCGACACCAACCTGACCGGTGTATTCAACACGGTCCATCCGGTATGGCCCGGCATGCGCGAACGCAAATTCGGGCGAATCGTGGTGATTTCTTCGATCAACGGGCAAAAGGGCCAGTTTGGTCAGGTGAATTATGCCGCAACCAAGGCCGGTGATCTGGGCATTGTGAAAAGCCTTGCTCAGGAAGGCGCGCGGTTCGGCATTACGGCAAACGCGGTCTGCCCCGGCTATATTGCGACCGAAATGGTCATGGCTGTGCCTGAAAAGGTGCGCGAGGCGATCATCGGCCAAATTCCGACAGGCCGCCTTGGCGAGCCCGAAGAAATTGCGCGCTGCGTGGCCTTTCTGGTCGCTGACGACGCTGCATTCATCAACGGATCAACGATCAGCGCGAATGGCGCGCAGTTCTTCGCCTGATCTGGTTGTCAGCAAGGTAAAAAACGGCCCGCGTGATGCGGGCCGTTTCTTTTTCGTGGAAAATATGCGTTATGTATGGGACAGACGCTCGATTTCTTCTTTCAGGCGAAGCTTCTGTTTTTTCAGGGCGGCGACTTCCAGATCATCAATTCCGGGGCTTCGCTGTGCTGTTTCTACCTTTTCAGAGAGGTGTTCGTGCTTTCGGCGGAGTTCTGTAATATGTGAACTCAATGACATTCAATGTCCTCCTTCTCTGATTGCGACAGTTATATTGCACCACAGGACAGGGCACCTGTCACCAAAAATCGGTGTGACATTGTGCCGCCTGCGCTGATTTTTGCTGTTATGGTAACCAGAGATTAAACAACCACAGGTTGTGCTGCCTGATCGCCCACCCCGAAAACACGCTTGTAGCGCACAATCTCCTCTGCGGGGCCCATCGCCTTGTTCGGGTTGTCGGACAGCTTGACGGTCGGGCGGCCGTTGGCGGCTGCGGCCTTGCACACAAGGCTGAACGGCGTCAGCCCGTCATCTGGCGCCAACCCGCGAAAGTCATTTGTCAGCAATGTGCCCCAGCCGAAACTGACCTTCACGCGCCCGGCAAACCTGGCGTGCAGGTCCTCAATGCGGTTCAAATCCAGCCCGTCCGAGAAAATGATCAGTTTTTCGCGCGGGTCCTGCCCACGATCCTGCCACCAGCGTATGGCGGTCTCGGCCCCTTCGGCTGGATCGCCCGAATCAATGCGAATGCCGGTCCAGTCCGACAGCCAGTCGGGCGCGCGGTCCAGAAAACCCGCAGTGCCATAGGTATCTGGCAGAATGATGCGCAGATTTCCGGAATGTTCGGCCTGCCAGTCGGCCAGCACCTGATAGGGTGCGCTGGCAAGCGCGTCGTCATCTTCGGCCAACGCGGCGTAAACCATGGGCAACTCATGGGCATTGGTGCCGATGGCCTCTACCTCTCGGCGCATGGCGATCAGACAGTTTGATGTGCCGGTGAACCGCGTGCCCAGCCCTTCCATCATGGCCTGCACGCACCAGTCCTGCCACAGAAAGGAATGCCGCCTGCGGGTGCCGAAATCTGCAATGCGCAGCGTGTCAATCTGTTGCAGGCGGGTAATCTTTTCCCAAAGGCGTGTCATCGCGCGCGCATACAATACCTGCAGTTCAAAGCGTTTCATCCGCCCCAGCACGGCGCGTGACCGCAATTCCATCAACACTGCCAGCGCCGGTATTTCCCACAGCATCACTTCGGACCAAGTGCCCTCGAATGTCAGTTCATACTGATCGCCGACACGTTCCAGATGATAGGGCGGCAGGCGGAACCCTTCGAACCATTCCATGAAATCGGGGCGGAACATCTGGCGTTTGCCATAGAACATGTTGCCGCGCAAAAAGGTGGATTCGCCGCGCGACAGGGACAGCGCGCGAATATGGTCCAGCTGCTCGCGCAACTCGCCTTCATCAATCAGCCGCGCCAATGGAATATGGGTTGCCCGGTTGATCAGACTGAAGGTCACCTGCGTATGCGGGTGATTGGTAAAAACTGACTGACACATCAATAGTTTATAGAAATCCGTGTCGATCAGTGACCGCACAATCGGGTCCAGCTTCCAGCGGTGGTTGTAAACGCGCGTGGCAATATCCATGGTTACACCAACTCCACACCGGCGGCGCGCAAATCAGCCTGCGCGCGCGCTACGGACCCGTCAATGTCTATCCCCCGGCAAAGCGCGGTCAGAACGCGCGTATTGAACCCCAGTCGTGCCGCATCGCGCGCAGACCATGCAACGCAGAAATCCATGGCCAGACCCACGAAATCCAGTTCCGTAATTCCGCGCGTGCGCAGATACCCCTCCAGCCCGGTCGGGGTGGTCTGGTCGTTTTCGAAAAACGCCGAATAACTGTCGATATCGGGGCGAAACCCTTTGCGCAGGATCAGGTCGGCGCGGGTGGTGTCCAGTTCCGGGTGAAAATCCGCGCCATGGCTGCCCTGCACACAATGGTCGGGCCATAAAACCTGCGTG
The DNA here is from genome assembly GCF_028745735.1 of Roseinatronobacter alkalisoli. Classification (GTDB taxonomy): domain Bacteria; phylum Pseudomonadota; class Alphaproteobacteria; order Rhodobacterales; family Rhodobacteraceae; genus Roseinatronobacter; species Roseinatronobacter alkalisoli. Next base: position 67,431 of record NZ_JAQZSM010000010.1, on the reverse strand, counting down.
CCATAGGGCATATCCACAGAATCCATAGGTGCGCAGCCTTCATGCATGCTTGCGAAGGATGAATGCCCGGCCGGATGCCAGTCCTGTGTCAGAACCACTGCGTCGGCCTGCGCCATCTGCGCGTTTATGCCCGCGACAATCGTATCGCCGTTCGCCACAGCCAGCGCGCCGCCGGGGCAAAAGTCGTTCTGCATGTCAATGACGATCAGCGCATGGGTCATGGCGTGGCCTCCTGTTCATGAAAGAATGGCTAAGCACACAATCTGCCTGCGTCAACGCCGCAGGCTTGCGCAGTCGCAAACCGGGCAGTAAATGCAGCATCATGCTGACAGTTGCCGCGCTATACCACTTCACCCGATTCGATGACCCCGCCGCCTTGCGCGGCCCGCTGCTGGCGCTGGCCGAAGGGCAAGGCGTCAAGGGATCGCTACTGCTGGCGCGCGAAGGGATCAATGGCACCATCGCGGGCACGCGCGACGGGATTGATGCGGTTCTGGCGCATATCCGTGCCCTGCCCGGCTGTGCCGCGCTGGACTGGAAGGAAAGCCCCGCAGAAACCATGCCCTTTGGCCGGATGAAAGTGCGGCTGAAACGCGAAATCGTCACCATGGGCCAGCCGGATGTGGACCCCCGCGCAGGCACTGGCCACTATGTTGCGCCGCAAGACTGGAACGCGTTGATCAGCGCGCCGGATGTCGCTGTTATCGACACGCGCAATGACTACGAAGTGGCTATCGGCACATTCGAAGGGGCCGTTGACCCCGGCACAAAATCTTTCCGCGACTTTCCGCAATGGTGGGAAGAAAACCGCGAACGTTTCCACAACAAGCGGATCGCCATGTTCTGCACAGGTGGTATTCGGTGCGAAAAGTCAACGAATTTCCTGCTGCAACAAGGCGTTACGGATGTCTATCACCTGAAAGGGGGCATTCTGAAATACCTGGAAGACGTGCCGCAGGATGAAAGCATGTGGCAGGGCGCGTGTTTTGTCTTTGATCAGCGCGTGTCTGTTGAACACGGGCTGAAGCCCGGCCCGCATGTCATGTGTCATGCCTGCCGCCGCCCGCTATGGCCCGAAGATACGCGCAGGCCGGAGTATGAAGAAGGCGTGCAATGCCATCATTGCGTGGACGAATTCACCCCGGCGCGACGCGCGGCCTTTCGCGAACGCCAGCACCAGATCACATTGGCGGCGGCACGCGGCACGCGGCATCTGGGCTTGCATCCCGAAAAGCCCTGACGGGGATGCAAACCAGATACTTAAACCGCCCGTAGCGCAGCGCAGGGCCAGACATAATAAAAGGGGGTGCAAGCACCCCCTTTTTCCGTCAGCAAAAGCCGGATCAGTAGCGGTAATGCTCGGGCTTGAACGGGCCTTCCACGGGAACGCCGATATAGCTGGCCTGATCGGGGCGCAATTCGGTCAGCTTTACCCCGATCCGGCCCAGATGCAGCCGCGCGACCTTCTCATCCAGGGCCTTCGGCAGGATAAAGACACCGGGCGCGTATTCATCACCCTTGGTCCACAACTCGATCTGGGCCAGAACCTGATTGGTGAAACTTGCCGACATCACGAAACTGGGGTGGCCGGTCGCATTGCCAAGGTTCAGCAGGCGGCCTTGCGACAGCAGGATCATGCGATTGCCGGACGGCAGATCGATCATGTCCACCTGGTCCTTGATATTGGTCCATTTGTGGTTTTTCAGCGCGGCGACCTGAATTTCATTGTCGAAATGGCCGATATTGCCGACAATCGCCATATCCTTCATCTCGCGCATATGCTCGATGCGGATGACATCCTTGTTGCCAGTGGTGGTGATGAAGATATCGGCGGTTTTCACCACATCTTCCAGCAACACAACCTCGAACCCGTCCATGGCGGCTTGCAGCGCGCAGATCGGGTCAACTTCGGTCACTTTCACGCGCGCACCCGCGCCCTGCAGGCTGGCGGCGGACCCTTTGCCGACATCGCCATAGCCACAGACCACGGCCACCTTGCCGGCCATCATGGTGTCGGTGGCGCGGCGGATACCGTCAACCAGCGATTCCTTGCAGCCGTACTTATTGTCGAATTTCGACTTGGTCACGCTGTCATTCACGTTGATTGCCGGGAAAGGAAGCTGCCCTTTCTTGTGCAATTCATACAGACGGTGAACGCCGGTTGTGGTTTCTTCGGACACACCCTTGATCAGGTCACGCTGGCGCGCAAACCAGCCCGGGCTAGCGGCAAGGCGTTTCCTGATCTGCGCGAACAGGAATTCTTCCTCTTCGCTGGTAGGTGTGGCGATCAGGTCGGTTTCGCCCGCTTCCACCCTTGCGCCCAGCAGGATGTACATTGTCGCATCGCCACCGTCATCCAGGATCATGTTCGCGCCATCCGCAAACTGGAAGATCTGGTCGGTATAGGTCCAGTATTCTTCAAGTGTTTCGCCCTTGATGGCAAAAACAGGTGTTCCGCCCGCGGCAATGGCAGCGGCAGCGTGGTCCTGGGTGGAATAGATGTTGCATGACGCCCAGCGCACATCCGCACCCAGCGCGACCAACGTTTCAATCAGAACAGCGGTCTGGATGGTCATATGCAGGGAACCGGCAATCCGCGCCCCTTTCAGTGGCTGGGCGGCACCATATTCTTCGCGCAGCGACATCAGGCCGGGCATTTCCGTTTCGGCAATGTCGATTTCCTTACGCCCGAAATCCGCCAGCGCGATATCCTTGATCACATAGTCTTGAGACATCCGCCCAAGCTCCTTTTTCGTATGAATTCTGCAAGGCGACATAGCACCCGGGCGCAAATGCAACAAGGGCGCACCGGCTTATTGGTCAACACACCGATAACAGGCAGTGTATCGCCAGCAGCAAAAGTTTCGAGTTGTCCCGTGACGGTTGATCTGCAACAACAAAAGGGTAATGCGTCGTCGTCGATATTTATGGGTGGAATGCCACTTGAAGAAACTGCAGGGGGTCGCGCGTAGCCGACTGGCCAGCGTGGCGCAATCACTTCTGTTTGGTCTGGCACTTGCCCATCCCGCGGCAGGGTTCGAAGACCTGCGCTTTACCGTAACCGGCGGTGACAGCGCGCTGGAACGGGTATTGCAGCAGGCATCCTTGCTGCGCGCCGCGCGCGATGACGGGTTGTCCGACCCGTTTGAGGTTTTCACCATCGCGCGGGCGGAATATGGCCAGTTGATCGGCCTGTTCTATGAGGCGGGCTATTATGCGCCGGGTATCAGCATTCGTATCAACGGGCGCGAAGCGGCAGATATTTCACCCCTGAACCCGCCGGCCAATATTGGCGTGATCGATGTGCAGTTAAATGCCGGGCCGCCTTTTGTGTTCGGGCGCGCGCAGATCGGTCCGCTTGCGCCTGAAACGGAACTGCCCGCCGGGTTTGCCACCGGGCGGTCGGCGCGCAGCACCATCATTCGTGACACTGCGGGCGCGGCCATTGATGGCTGGCGTGATCAGGGCCATGCCAAGGCCGAACCTGTCCGTCAGCAGATTACCGCGCGCCATCCTGCGCAGGAACTGGATGTCGATGTATCAATAGACCCCGGCCCGCGTTTCACCTTCGGTCAGTTACGCCCCAGCGGGCAGGAACGCACCCGCCCGAACAGGATTGTGAAAATCGCAGGGCTGCCCACGGGCGAGGTTTTCTCGCCCGATGATGTGCAGCGCGCGGCGGAACGGTTGCGCCGCACCGGCACTTTTGCATCTGTCGCCCTGCGCGAGGCGGAAGAAGGCAATCCCGATGGTTCGCTGGACATCAACGCCGCTGTGGTCGAAGCGCCGTTGCGCCGGATTGGCGCGAGCATTGAACTGGACACCGAAAGCGGGGCGAAGGTGTCCGGCTTTTGGTTGCACCGGAACCTTCTGGGCGGGGCCGAACGGTTGCGGATTGAAGCAATGGTTGGCGGGCTTGCAGCGCGCCGGGGTGGGCGCGATTACCGCCTTGCACTGGAATTTTCGCGCCCCGCGACATTTACCCCCGATACAACACTGACCCTTGGTGTTCTGGCAGAAAATGAGCGCGAAGATGATTTTCGTGCCCGCCGCGCGCGGCTGGACATTGGCCTGTCGCATCGTTTCAGTGATCAGTTGACATTCGGTGCCGGTGTGGGCGCGCTGGTGGAACAGGCGCGTTTTGGCCCGACATTGGCTATCCGGCGGAATTACCGGCTACTTTTGTTGCCGCTGACGCTGGAATGGGACCGGCGTGACGATGAACGCGCGCCCACCGGCGGTACCTATCTTCAGGCCGATCTGACGCCGTTCTATGGTGTCGGCGCGGCTGATAGCGGCGCGCGCGCCTATGTGGATGCGCGTAGCTATTTCGGTTTTGGTGAAGACGACCGTTTCGTTCTGGCGGCGCGCGCGCAGGCGGGTGCCGTTCTCGGGGCGGCGATTGACCGCACGCCGCGCGATTTCCTGTTTTATTCCGGTGGCGGCGGGTCCGTCCGGGGCCAGCCCTTCCGGTCGCTGGGCGTGTCGCCGGGTGGTGTGCGGTCTGGCGGGCGGGGTTTTGCGGCGCTGTCGTTGGAAGGGCGCATGCGCGCCACGGAAACCATTGGTCTGGTTGCCTTTACTGATGCGGGCTATGTGTCCGAAGGGGTGTTTTCCGGCCAGTCCGGCTGGCATGCGGGTGCGGGGCTGGGGTTGCGCTATGACACGCCTGTTGGCCCGCTGCGGCTGGATGTCGGGATGCCTGTGCGCGGGGCGACGGGGCGCGGCCCGCAATTGTATCTGGGCATAGGTCAGGCGTTTTGATGCGGATATTGCGCATCATATCATTGGCGCTTGTCTGTCTGATGACGGTTTTGCCGGTGACGGTCACAGCACAGGGATTGGAAGATATCGCCCCTGAGCCGGGCGAAAGCGATGTCGGTTTCCTGACGCGGCTGTTGCAGGACAGCCTGTCGGACCGCGGCCGCGCTGTGCGGATTTCAGGGTTTCGCGGGGCGTTGTCATCGCGCGCAACATTTGATGAGATGACCATCGAAGATGATGATGGCATCTGGCTGCGGGTGACAGGGGCCACCCTGCAATGGAATCGTTCCGCCTTGTTCCAGCGCCGGATCGAAATCGCCGAAATTTCCGCGCAGCGTGTCGAAATCCTGCGCGCGCCGGTAAGCGAAGCGCCGGAAGATCTGGTGCCGCTGCGGCGGTTTGAACTGCCGGAACTTCCCGTCTCCATAGATCTTGGGCAACTGACCTTCGATGAAGTGGTCCTTGGTGCGCCGCTTCTGGGGCAGGAATTACGCGCAAGTGTCAGCGGGCGTGCAACGCTTGCGGATGGCGAAGGCGATGCAAGATTACAGATTGACCGGCTGGATGATATTGCGGGCCAGTTTCTGCTGGATGCCGGGTTTTCCAACGATACCCGCATATTGTCTCTGGACCTGAATGTTCAGGAAGCGCCGGGTGGGTTGGCGGTAACGTTGCTGAATGTTCCCGATCTGCCGTCAGTGGCGTTGCGTGTGCAGGGCGAAGGCCCGGTTGACAGCTTTGATGCCGAAATCGCGCTGGATACGGATGGTCAGCGCCGTGTCACCGGCGAGTTCGGCTTGCAGACCACGCTGCCGGGGGTTGCACAGGCGGTGCGGCTGGATCTTGGCGGCGATCTGCGCCCGCTGTTGCAGCCGGAATTCCACCCCTTTTTCGGCGGTGACAGCCGTTTGCGCACAGAAGCCCGCAGATTTGATGATGGCCGCCTGTCGCTGGATAATCTGCACATTCAGACCGAAACACTGCAACTGGACGGTCGGGTGCGCATGGGCGCGGATAATCTGCCGGAGCTGATTGACCTGCGCGGCGAAATCCGTGACCGCGACGGGGCGCGTGTGCTGTTGCCGGTGGCCGGTTCGGATACCAGCATCGAACAGGCTGATTTGCGGCTGGTGTTTGATGCATCCGTCAGCGACGACTGGGAGCTGGTTCTGGACCTGATCGGGTTCGATAATGGCGATATCGCGGTGGAAAGCCTGTTCGTCAATGGGTTGGGGCGAATTACCTCGCAAGGGTTTGGCGAAGATATCGACGTTATTGATGCCTTGATCGATTTTTCGGCGCTGGGGATATCGGCGCGCGATCAGGGCCTTGCAGAAGCGCTGGGCCGCTCGATGACGGGGTCGGTTGCGTTTATCTGGCGCGAAGGGCGGCCGCTGTTGCTGCCTGGTGTGCTACTGGAGGGGCGGAATTTCACCATCAATGGCCGCGCCCGGCTGGAAGACGGTGTTCTTTTTGCCGATGGTCAGGCGGAATTTCTGGATATCTCTCGCTTGTCGCTGTTGGCGGGGCGGCCCCTGTCGGGGGCGGTGCGCGCGCGTGCCGAAGGGCGCATCGGGCCGGAGCGCGACCGGTTCACTGTGCAGACCCGTTTCAGCGGGGATGATCTGACATTCGGGCAGGAACAGCTTGACCGCCTTCTGGCGGGCGAAAGCGTGATTTCACTGAATGCGGACGGGCGCGGGGGGATTGTGACCCTGCATGAGCTGACCGCACAGGCCCAGACCCTGCGCGCTGATCTGCGCGGGCAGGTATCGCAGCAGGATATCCGCCTGCGCGGCGATGTGGATTTTGCTGATCTTTCGGTGCTTGGCGGTGATTTTGGTGGCGCGATTGATGCGCGTATCGCCATTGATGGCCCTTTGGAACGTGAAGCTGTGGTCATCGAGGCCCGCGCGCAAGACCTGACAGTGGGCCAGCAGGACGCAAACCGCGCATTGCGCGGTGAAACCCTGTTGCAGATCGAAGGGCGGCGTGACGGCGCGGCCTTTGATCTGACTGCGCTGACCCTTGAAAATGCAGTGCTGAACTTATCGGCCACTGGTCGCTATGCAGCGGGCGCATCACAGCTGGATGCGGATTTCACCCTTGGGTCGCTGGGGTCCGTTCGTCCGGGTTTCGGCGGCAATATCCAGGGCGGGGTTGGCCTGCGCGAAGATGGTGATACCCGCGCGCTTGATCTGGAACTGACGGCGCGCGACCTGCGCCTTGGGAATGATGTGGCAAACCGTGTGCTGGCAGGCACCAATCAGGTGACTGCGCGGGTTATCCAGCGTGACGATACATTGATGATAGAAGACGCGCGTCTGTCCGGGCCGAACCTGACGGCGAATATTTCCGGCGAAAGCGTTCAGGATCGCCCGGTCATGCGTGTGGATGCGCGGCTGCGTGATCTGGCGCTGGTCGCGCCGGGCATTAGCGGTCCTGTCACCCTGTCGGGCGATGTGCGTGACACTGGCGATGCCTTCGCGCTGGACCTGACGGCAAGTGGGCCAGCGGGCCTGTCGGTGCAGGCGTCCGGCAGCATATCGCGCGATATGCGCGGTGATCTGCGTGCCAGTGGCGGCGGTGATATTGCGTTGATCAACCCGCGTCTTGAGCCGCGTTCCGTGCAGGGGCCGGCGCGGTTTGATCTGGCGTTGAACGGCCCGCTTGCGCTGAGTTCCGTTTCCGGCACCGCCGAGGCGACGGGCGCGCAACTGGTGTTGCCGCGGCGGAATATCCGCCTGACAGACATTTCCGCACGCGCGCAACTGTCAGGCGGGCGGGCGGCAATTGATGTGCAGGGGCGGGCGGCGGCAGGCGGCAATGTCAGCCTGACGGGCAATATCGACCTGACGCCCCCCCTGAACGCTGATCTGCGCGCGCGCCTGACAGATGTGCGCATTCAGGACCCGCAACTGTTCCAGACAGATGTATCGGGTGATGTGGTGATTTCCGGTGCGTTGACGCAAGGGCCTGATCTGGCAGGCAATCTGGTGCTGGATGGTACGGAAATCCGCATTCCGCGTGTTGGTCTGGTGTCGCGCGGATATATTCCACCCAATATCCGGCATCAGGGCGAAACAGCGACCGCGCGTCAAACCCGCCAGCGCGCCGGTATTTTTGCAGGTGAAACCCATGGCCGTGTGCGGCGTCCGTCAAGTCTGGACCTGACGATTGATGCCCCCAACCGGATTTTCATTCGCGGGCGGGGCCTAGATGCGGAGTTGGGCGGGCAGTTGCGCCTGACAGGCACCACAGCGGACCCGATTCCCATTGGTCAGTTCGGGCTGATCCGCGGGCGGCTGGATCTGCTGGGCAACCGCTTCACGCTGAACGAAGGGTTTGCCAGCCTGCAGGGTGATCTGGTGCCGTTTGTGCGGCTTGTCGCCTCGACTGAACGGTCGGGGATTACAGCGCGGATTGTGCTGGAAGGGCGGGCGGATGCGCCGGAAATCAGGTTCGAATCCACCCCCGAACTGCCGGAAGAAGAGGTCGTGTCCCTGCTGTTGTTCGGGCGCGGGTTTGAAACCCTGAGTGTGCTTCAGGCTGCGCAGCTTGCCTCGTCACTGGCCACGTTATCTGGGCATGGTGAGGGCATCCTTGAACGGTTGCGGCGCAATATCGGGCTGGATGATCTGGATGTGCGCACGACTGAAGACGGGGAAACCTCTGTCCGGCTGGGGCGTTACCTGACCGAGAATATCTACACGGACGTGGAAATTCAGCCGCAGGGTGACAGTGAAGTATCAATCAATATAGACCTGTCGCCGTCATTGACTGCGCGCGGGCGGATTGACAACCAGGGTCGCGCGGGTATCGGGCTGTTTTTTGAACGGGATTACTGAATGACGGGGGCAGGAATGGGGTTTGATGCAACTTCACTGGCTGGCAAGGTGGTGTTGGTCACAGGGGCCAGCCGCGGTATAGGGGCAGCTGCGGTGCGTGCATTTGTGGCCGCGGGCGCGCAGGTGGGCATGGCCGCGCGCAGCAAGGATGCGCTGGACGCGCTGGCGCAGGAAACCGGTGCAGTGCCGCTGGCCTGCGATGTGGCGGATTTTGCCGCTGTTCAGGGTGCGGTTGCTGCCATGTGCGACCGGTTCGGGCGGCTGGATGTATTGGTCAACAATGCAGGCATTATCGACCCTATCGGCATGCTGTCGGACCTTTCCCCTGATGATTTCGGACGCTTGATCGACATTAACCTGAAAGGTGTGTTCCACGGCATGCGCGCGGCGCTGCCGGTCATGCAGGCGCAGGGTGGCGGCAGTATCATCACCGTGGGGTCGGGCGCGGCGCATAACCCGCTGGAAGGGTGGGGCGCCTATTGCAGTTCCAAGGCGGGCGCGCTGATGCTGACCCGCGTGGCCGATACCGAAGCGCGCGCCCATGGTCTGCGCATCATGAGTCTGTCACCTGGCACTGTGGCCACCGATATGCAGCGCGACATCAAGGCCAGCGGCGTGAATGCTGTAAGCCAGCTGGATTGGTCCGCGCATATCCCGCCTGAATGGGCCGCGCAGGCGCTGGTCTGGATGTGTACCCCTGATGCCGATGGCTGGATCGGGCGCGAAGTGTCGCTGCGCCAACCGGATATCCGCGCGCGCGTGGGCGTGCAGTGATACACCTGCACGAAACGGGCAATGTCTGGACCCTGACGCTGGACAGGCCCGACAAGGCGAATTCGCTGACTGCCGCGATGTTGCAGGAATTATGCGATGCGGTGGACGCGGCCTGTGTGGGTGGTGCGCGTGCATTGGTGCTGACAGGGCGCGGCAAGGTTTTCAGTGCGGGTGCCGATCTGGATGAAGCGCGCGCGGGGCTTGCAACATCGGGTTTGTGGGAAGCGCTGTCGGGGCGGATTGCGGCGGCGCCCTGCCTGACCATCGCGGCGTTGAACGGCACGCTGGCGGGCGGCGCTTTTGGCATGGCGCTGGCCTGTGACTTGCGGTTGGCGGTGCCGGGCGCAAAATTCTTCTATCCGGTCATGAAGCTGGGTTTTCTGCCGCAACCCTCGGACCCTGGGCGACTGGCCGCGTTGGTGGGACCGGCGCGCGCAAAAATGATCCTGATGGTCGGCGCGCGCATTGATGCGCAGGAAGCGCTGTCATGGGGGCTGGTGGACCGGTTGTCCGCGCCGGATGCATTGATGCAGGACGCCATCGCCCTGACGCAGGACGCCGCTGCCGCATCGCGCGGACATGTCGCAGCCATAAAGCAGATGGTGCCCTGAGATGGCGCTTTTCATGACCCTGCCAGGGGCATAGATTGCGGCCATGACAAACTTGGCGCGAACCTTGTCCGTTGTTGCGCTGGCGCTTTCACTGGCGCTGGCCGGTATTGGCTTTGTTCAGGCACGCCACCTTGCAGCAGGCGCGCAGACGCTTGTCATCTGCACCGGCTATGGGTTGGTGTCCATTACCATAGATGCGGATGGCAACCCGGTTGAACAGACTGTGCCTTGCCCCGATTGCGTGGTCACGGTCATTGCGGGCCTGTCCGACACGGTGCAGTTTCCCGATGCATTGGTGCGGTTCCACCGCATGCAATGGCATGTCAGTGAACCGATATGGCAGGCGGGTGCCGCCGGGTTCTGGGCCAGATCGCGCGCGCCCCCCGAATTTGTCTGATTTCCGGAAACTTTTACCATCAGACAAGGAACCAAAGAATGAGAAAACTTTTGCTGACGACTGCTGCCGCAGTCACATTTTCCCTGCCCGCCCTTGCGTGCGAGCTGGAAGTTCACGACGCCTATGCCCGCACATCTACGGCAATGTCGCAATCGGGCGCGGTATTCATGCATATTGCGAACCATGCTGACACTGATTGCCGCATCACCGGCGCGCGTTCAGATGCCGCGCAGCGCGTGGAACTGCATACCCATCTGGAAGATGCCGATGGCGTTATGCGCATGGTCGAAATCGAAGGGGGAATTACAGTGCCAGCACAAGGCGAGCATAAGCTGGCGCGCGGCGGCGATCATGTGATGTTTCTGGGCCTGAACCAGCCGCTGCACCACGGTGATCAGATTGCGGTGACGCTGGTTCTGGAAAATGGCGATGATCTGGAACTGGCTATTCCCGTGGATCTGGAACGCACGGCTGATCATGGCGGCGACTGCGGTCATGAGCATAGCCACAACCACTGAGTCGCGCGTGACCCCGGAACTGCAATTCCGGGGTCAGCATACCAACCTGCACCGGTCGATGTGATGTATCCCACCCGGATTTGCGGCACATGTCGATTATCTACTTGCAAACGATTATCATTTGCATATTTATGCGGCATGCATTTACCGAATCAAGGAGAGATCAATGTCCACTGACCGACTGAAGGCACGGCTTCTGGCGTCGGCTGCCGCCATCGTTCTGAGTACACCCGCTTTTGCACAGGACGAACCGCTGAACGTGTTGGCAACGGTTGCGATGATCGCGGATGTCGCGGCCAATGTGGCCGGGGAATGCGCAGCGGTGTCGTCGCTTCTGGGGGCGGGCAGTGACCCGCATCTGTATCGTGCGACAGCGGCAGATGTTGATAAACTCGCTGGCGCTGATCTGATCTTCTATGTCGATCCCGCACTTGAAGCGCGGCTTGCCGACGTTCTGGCGGGCTTTGCTGACCGCACTCCTACGGTTGGACTGGCGCGCGCTGCATTTGACGGTGACGCGCTTCTGGATGATCCCGGCGAAGCGGGGGCGATTGACCCTCATCTGTGGATGGATGTCAGCCGTTGGGTGCGTATCGCACCGGTGATCGCAGATGCCATCGCGGAACAGCGCCCAGGTTGCGCCGATGCCATGGCCGCGAATGTCGAAAGTTACACAGCCCGGCTTGACGCGCTGCATGGCTGGGTCGGCGATGCCATCGCGTCTGTCCCTGAAGGGCAGCGGTTGCTGGTCACGGCGCATGACGCGTTTGAGTACTATTCCGCAGCCTATGGGATAGAAGCGTCCGAAGCGATTGAGGGGATCAGCACGGAATCCGAGGCAAGCATTGGCGATATCCGCGAAGTTGCGGCATTTGTGGCGCAAAGCGGGGTGCCGGCAGTGTTCGTTGAAACCACCATCAACCCCCGCACCATAGAGGCATTGGTTGCCGAAGTGCAAAGCCAGGGTCATGATGTCACTATCGGCGGCGAGTTGTTTTCTGATGCGATGGGTGATGCGGGCACGGCCGAGGGAACCTATATCGGCATGATCCGGGCAAATACGGTGACCGTGACCGAAGCGCTTGGCGGGGTGCTTCCGGACTGGCCCGAAGCCTTGCATGACTGGGCGGATGACTGGAACATAGCTTATTGACGCCTTAGTATAGTCAGTCAGCCAGCGGCGTGTCCGGATGACCCGGGCGCGCCGTCAGCGTTGGAGTAGAAGATCATGCGTGAAGATATGCTGCACGAACCCGATCAGGCCCTTCATGTCGAGGATCTGACAGTCAGCTACGGCGCAACACCGGCGCTATGGGATATTGACCTTGATATTCCCCCCGGCGTGATGTGTGCAATCGTGGGGCCGAACGGGGCGGGCAAATCCACGCTGCTGAAAGCCGCGCTTGGCCTTGTGCGGCCAGTGGCGGGGCACGTGCGGTTTCTGGGCAGGCCGGTGGCGCAGATGCGCGGTCAGATCGGCTATGTGCCCCAGCGCCACAGCGTTGACTGGGATTTCCCGACAACTGTGCGCGACGTGGTGGAAATGGGGCTTTACCGGCATATTGGCTGGTTGCGACGCCCCGGCAAGGCAGCGCATGCGCGCGCTATGGCGGCGCTGGCCGAAATGGGCATGCAGGACTACGCGGATCGCCAGATCAGCCAGCTTTCGGGCGGGCAGCAACAGCGCGTTTTCATTGCCCGCGCATTGGTGCAGGATGCGCCCATTCTGGTGCTGGATGAACCGATGGCCGGTGTCGATGCCAGCACAGAGGCCGTGATCATTGCGCTGCTGAAGCGCCTGCGCGACGAAGGGCGCACTATCATTGTGGTGCATCATGACCTGACCACAGTGCAAAGCTATTTCGACTGGTTGGTGATGCTGAATATCCGCATCATCGCGCAAGGGCCGGTGAATGATGTCTACACCGCGCAGAACCTGCGTGCCGCCTATGGGCGGCATCTGGCAATGATTGCGGTCCCGTCAGAAGGGGCCGCGCCTTGACCGCGTTGCTGGATCTGTTTTCCAGCGGGATTGTCCGCACGGTTCTGATGGGTGCGGCCATGCTTGGCGCGCTGTCGGGGATGCTGGGCGCTTTTGCCGTGCTGCGCCGCCAAAGTCTGTTGGGGGATGCGCTTAGCCACGCCGCGCTTCCCGGTGTATGCCTTGGGTTTCTGGTTGCTGGCGGGCGTGATCTGGGCAGTGTGCTGGCGGGCGCTTTTCTGACCGGGGCACTGGCTGCGCTGGTCATGATGCTGATTGTCCGGCGTACCACGCTGAAAACCGATGCCGCGCTGGGAATCGTGCTGAGCGTGTTCTTCGCGGTCGGCATCGTGTTGCTGACAGTTATCCAGACGCGGGGCGGGGCCGGCAGTCTGGGTCTGATGACATTTCTTTTCGGGCAGGCAGCGGCGATCCTGCGCAGCGATCTGTGGGTCATGGGTGGCATCGGACTTGCTGCGCTGGCAGTGGTGCTGGCCTTCTGGAAGGAATTCAAACTGGTCAGCTTCGACGCTGATTTCGCCCGCGCACAGGGGTTTCCGGTGACGATGCTGGAAGCGGGTCTGACAGTGATGGTCGCGCTTGCAATCGTTGCGGGGCTGCAACTTGTGGGCGTGGTGCTGATGGTCGCGCTGTTGATTGCGCCTGCTGCAGCGGCGCGGCAATGGACCAGTTCACTGGGGCCTATGGTGTTGTTGTCTGCCGCTATCGGGGCAGGGTCGGGGGCTGGCGGGGCGTTGATCAGTGCCACCACCCGTGGTCTTGCAACCGGCCCGGTGGTGGTGCTGATTGCAACGGCGGTGGTGCTGGTTTCGTTGCTGGTGGCCCCTGGCCGGGGGTTGCTGTGGCAGATGCTGGCCGCGCGGCGTGCGCGGGCGCGCATCAGCGACGGGCGGATGCTGGCAACCCTGCAGGGGCTGGCCACTGCGCATGACAATGCGGGCTATCCGGTGGAACAGGGAATGCTGCAAACCGCGCTGGGTGCCATGCCGCCCGCCAGACGGATTTCGTCATTGGAACAGCGCGGGCTGATACGGTCCGTGACACACCCGCCCGAAACAACACCGCATTGGGAACTGACCGATGCGGGCCATGCCGAAGCCGCAGCCCTGTCGGGCCAGCCCCGCAAGGAGCGCCCGCAATGATCGCTGCCGTCTTCGGATCCATTCCGGCAATGATAATTTTGACCGGTGTGCTGGTCGGCGCGTCGGCTGCGCTACTGGGGTCGTTCCTTGTGCTGCGCGGCAATGCGATGCTGACCGATGCGATCAGCCATTCCATAGTGTTCGGCATTATCGTGGTCTGGCTGCTGACCGGGCATATGTCGGGGCCGGTGCAGGTGTTGGGTGCCGCGCTGACCGGGGTGCTGACGGTGGTTCTGTCGGAACTGCTGGCGCGGTCGCGGCTGGTGAAGATGGACGCGGCCATCGGCCTGGTGTTTCCCGCGCTTTTCGCCGCCGGGGTGATCCTGATTTCGATCCATGCCCGCAATGTGCATATCGATGTGGACACTGTGCTCCTGGGTGAAATCGGCTTCGTCTGGTTGCATACCGTCACTGTATTCGGGGTGCGGGTTCCGGTGGCTGTGGCGACGCTGGGGGTTGTGCTGGCCGTTAATCTGGCCTTCGTGCTGGTGCTGTGGAAAGAGTTGAAGCTCGCGACCTTTGACGCGGGCCTCGCTGCTGCGCTGGGTTTTCTGCCCGGTGCTTTGCATTACGCCATCCTGACACTGACCAGCGTGACAGCCGTGGCGGCGTTTGACGCGGTGGGCGCAATCCTGTTCATTGCCTTCGTTATTGTGCCACCCGCGACCGCCTATCTGCTGACCCGCCGCTTGTGGCTTATGGTCGTGCTGGCGGTGGGCTTGTCGGTGGCGGCCTGTGTAAGCGGCTATTTTCTGGCACTGCGCTGGAATGTTTCCATCGGCGGGATGATGGCCAGCATGACAGGCGTGTGGTTCGCGCTTGCATTGCTGTTTGCACCGGGTCGCGGGTTGTTTGCGCAGGCATTGCGCTGGCGGACGGAACGGTTGGACCATGATTGCCGCGTGCTGGTGGCCCATCTGTTCACCCACGAAGACACCCCCGCCATGGCCGAGGAAAACACCCTGCGCGCCCTTGTGGACCATCTGCGCTGGCCAGAGCCACGCGCCCGCGCAACTGTGCTGCGCGCGCATGACCGCGACCTGATCGAACGCCGTGACGGGTTGCTGACCCTTCGCCCGAAAGGCACGGCAGTGGCGCGGGCGATCTTCGGGCAACGCGATCACTGACCCCCATCCCGGCGCAGGTCATGTATGCCTTGCTCAGCTGGTCATGCGCCCTTCCAGCGGCGAAGCAGCCAATACCACTGATCCGGGTCAGTCCGGATACGGGCGGACAGGCTGTCATTGAAAGCCTGCGTCATTGCCATGGCGTCGGTATGGGGAATGGGTGCTTCAAAATCGACCTTGAAACTGCTGCCATCCGGATTGCGCGTCCCATAGGCCGGAACCATCGGCAGATCGTATTTCAGTGCAAGCTGCGCTGCCGCCAGCGATGTCAGCGCCGGGCGCCCCAGAAACGGAATGCGCACGCCTTCGGCATATTTTTCATCCAGCAGGATTGCGATGAACCCCCCGTTGCGCAAATGCCGCACCAGCGCTTTCGTGCCAAGGGTTCCGGTCTCCAGGATCGGTTTGCCGCCTGCTTCTATACCGGCCAGAAGCCTGCGCTGGTAATGGTGGTTGGACTGCCGCCTGTATACTGCCCCGGTTTCCATGTCGCGGGATTTCAGGATGGCGCGCACCGCTTCCCATTGCCCGAAATGGCCCGAAACGATAATCGCGCCCTTGCCTGCCGCCTTCGCATTCTCCAGCGCAAGAAGGCCGGGGCCAGAGGCACTGAATCGGCCATGCTGCGTCTGGAATTCGGCGCAGTGATAGATTTCGAACAGCGTCTGGCCCATTTTCCGGCCCATGTTGCGACGAAGCCGCGCACGGTCGCGCCGTGGCATGTCGGGGTAAACATGCCGGATTTCGCGGTCAAAACGGCGTATGGCGGGCGGGAACCAGCGCAGCACTGTCCCAATAGCGGACCCCAGCGCGCGCGAACGCATATCGAAACCGCGCCAGCGCGACATAGTCAGCACAGACAGCAACGGCAGGTATCTTATATGGTGCCAAAGCGAGATGAGTTTGCGGGACAGCATGGGTTCTACATGATGGCTTGGCGTCGGTTTGCCAAGACGAAACCCGCCATTGGGGGGCAGTTTCGTCCGGCCGGTCAAGGGCGAGAGTTCACCTTTATCCACCCCCGTTACATTGGGCTTTGGTCGCATTGCGCGGGGGTGGATTAAGGTATCTTATGTCCCGGCCGGGACAAGCCATGCGGCTGTGGACAGAACATGTCAGGAATCAGCTACTCTGAATCTGGCAAGGGGGGGAAAGCCAGTGCAAAGTTTTGCCATACAGCACCAGCACCGGATTGAAGCCGCCCTGGCCAAGGGAGAGGCGGCGCGTTCGGCGCTGGCGGCATCATGGGCGCGTTCGGCCTTGCTGCATGGGCTTGATCCGGCGCGGGGCAGGACGGATGCACGGGTTTCGCAGGAAGAGATGCGCATTGCGCGCGACCGCCACCGCCCTTTGCTGCGCGCCGCCGCCCCGCATCTGGATCATCTGATACAGGTGGTCGGTGATCTGGGGGCCTGTGTGGTGCTTGCCGATACGGACGGTCTGGCGCTGGATCGGCGCGGCCACCCCCGGCATGATGACGATTTCCGTGCAGCGGGCCTGTGGACAGGGGCAAACTGGTCCGAAGCCGTCGTCGGGACCAACGGGATCGGAACCTGCCTTGCCGAAGGCAAGGCCGTCACCATTCACCGGGATCAGCATTTTCTGGTCGGAAACACTGCGCTGACCTGTTCTTCGGCCCCGGTACATGACGCGGCCGGGAATCTGACTGCTGTCGTCGATGTGTCCATGTCGGTGTCGCGCCTGCCGGATGCGGTGGTGGCGCTGATTGCCCAGACCGTGGCAGAGGCCGCACATCGGGTTGAAGCCGATATCTTTCGCGCGGCCTTTCCAAAGGCGCGGATTGTTCTGGTGCCCCGCCCGGATGGGGCCAGTGGCGGATTTCTGGCTGTGGATGTGGATGATCTGGTCATCGGGGCCACGCGCGCAGCGCGGCTGACGCTTGGCTTGTCCGGCGATCCCGCAATCCTGCCGCAGCCGCTGAATGATTTGCTGGATATCGCGATGCATGACCGAATCGAGGATGCCGAACGCGCTGTCCTGACGCGCGCCCTGGCCCGCAATGCGGGCAATATTTCGGCCGCAGCGCGCGCATTGGGTGTGTCGCGGGCCACGCTGCACCGCAAGCTGGCGCGGGGCTGAGTTTTTTCCATGGCTGACTGTCGCAGATCTGCGACAACCCGACCGCGCGCCCTGTCCTGCATGGGGTGACTGCGGGCAGCGTCGCGCGCATCTTTCCCCTATCGGCCGCGAGGAGGCGGCTTTCAGGAGGAAAGACACATGAACCAGATGACCCAGGCAGATTTCCGCACCCAGTCGCCGTTCCGGGCGCGGTATGACAATTTCATCGGCGGCAAATTTGTTCCCCCGGTGGCGGGGCGCTACATGGACAATATTACCCCGATCACAGGTGCGGTTGTCTGCGAAGTTGCCCGTTCGGATGCTGCCGATATTGCCCTTGCGCTGGATGCAGCCCATGCCGCGCGCGATGCATGGGGCAAGACCGCCGCCGCGCAGCGTTCGAATATCCTGCTGAAAATTGCCGATGTGCTGGAAGCCAATCTTGATTTGCTGGCCGCAGCCGAAACATGGGACAACGGCAAGCCGATCCGCGAAACGACTGCGGCTGATATTCCGCTGGCCATTGACCATTTCCGCTATTTCGCAGGTGTGTTGCGCGGGCAGGAAGGCACGATGTCGGAAATCGACCATGACACGGTCGCCTATCATTTCCATGAACCGCTGGGTGTGGTGGGTCAGATCATTCCATGGAATTTTTCTATCCTGATGGCGGCGTGGAAACTGGCGCCCGCGCTGGCAGCAGGCAATTGCATCGTGATGAAGCCTGCCGAACAGACCCCGGCGGCCATTCTGGTGCTGGCTGAACTGATTGCCGATTTGTTGCCTGCCGGTGTGCTGAACATCGTCAATGGACTGGGCGCGGAAGCGGGTGATGCGCTGGCACGGTCAAACCGCATTGCCAAGATTGCGTTCACCGGTTCCACCGCCACCGGCCGCAAGATCATGGAAGCCGCGACCGTCAACCTGATTCCGGTCACACTGGAACTGGGCGGCAAGTCGCCCAATGTCTTCTTTTCGGATATTATGGCGCAGGATGACGCCTTCCTTGACAAGGCGGTCGAAGGGTTCGTGCTGTTCGCCTTCAATCAGGGCGAGGTCTGTACCTGCCCCAGTCGCGCGCTGATACAGGAAGACATCTATGAAGAATTCATCGCGCGCTGCATCGCGCGGGTGAAGGCCATTCAGCAGGGCGACCCGCGCGATATGGCGACCATGGTGGGCGCGCAGGCCAGCCAGATGCAATATGACAAGATCATGTCCTATCTGACCATCGGTGCAGAAGAAGGGGCAGAAGTGCTGGTTGGCGGCGATGCCGCGCGCTTCAACGGGGATCTGGCGGGCGGGTTCTATATTCAGCCCACCATCCTGAAAGGCCATAACAAGATGCGCGTCTTCCAGGAGGAAATCTTCGGCCCTGTCGTGTCGGTCACGACATTCAAGGACGAAGAAGAAGCGCTCGCCATCGCTAATGACACGATCTATGGCCTTGGCGCAGGTGTCTGGACCCGTGACGGCACCCGCGCTTACCGGTTTGGCCGCAACATCGAAGCGGGCCGCGTCTGGGTGAATAACTATCACGCCTATCCGGCGCATGCGGCCTTTGGCGGCTACAAGCAATCGGGCATCGGGCGGGAAACGCACAAGATGATGCTGGACCACTACCAGCAGACCAAGAACATGCTGGTCAGCTATAACCCGAACAAACTTGGGTTTTTCTGACCCCACGCAGACATCGCCTTTTGAAACACCGCCCCTGAAGGGGGCGGTGAATTTGTTTGCGGATGCCATTTGTGACAGACGCTCGGCAATTTTTTCGGTACCACTGGTACAGAACCACGCGCCATCGGACCACTTCCAAGCAAAGGCAATGCCGTCATGACCGAAATTGCTGACCCCCGCTTCCGCGATCTTGATCGTTGGGACAGTCTGACCGCCCTGCGCGCCATCTGGGAAAGCCAGATTGCTGCGGTTGCAATGATCGGGCCGGTCCTGCCTGCGCTGGCGGCATTGGTGGAAGATGCTGTGCCACGGCTGCGCGCGGGCGGCAGGCTGGTCTATGCGGGCGCGGGCACGTCTATCCGTATTGCGGTGCAGGACGGAACGGAACTTGGCCCGACATTCAACTGGCCGGAGGATCGCACCCTGTATCTGATTGCCGGCGGGGAAACAGCCCTGCGTATCGCGGTCGAAGGTGCCGAAGACAGCGCCGATGATGCCCGCGCGCAGGTCAGGGACGCCGAACTGACCCCCCGCGATGTGGTTATCGGTCTGGCAGCAAGCGGGCGCACCCCCTTTACCATTGCCGCGCTGGAGGCTGCGCGCCGCGCAGGCGCGCTGACTGCGGGCATTGCCTGCGTCACGGGTACCCCGCTTCTGGATGCCGCAAAACACGCCATCGCCATTGAAACCGGCGCAGAGGTGGTGGCCGGTTCCACCCGGATGAAGGCAGGCACTGTTCAGAAAGTGGTCCTGAACATGCTGTCCACGCAAATCATGGTGCATCTGGGCCATGTGCATGATGGGTTGATGGTCGATATGCGCCCCCTGAACCAGAAACTGCGCCGCCGCGCCTGTGACATGGTGGCGCGGATTGCCGATGTGTCCGTGGCTGATGCCGAATCTGCGCTGGTGCAGACGGACTGGCGCATCAAACCGGCGGTTCTGGTGGCCCTTGGCGTCAGCACGGACATTGCCCATGCCGCGCTGGGCGATGCAGAAGGGAATCTGCGGCAGGCGATGCTGGTTGTCGGGGCAAAATCCTGAAACTGTCGCGTGCCCGGTCGGGATAATGCGGCGTCAGATGATGTCAATTTCAGGCAGGAAACGCTTGTTCAGTTCCACTTCCTGCAACCGCATCAACCTGTGCGCGCCGCGCATATGTTCATGCAGAATCTGCCGTGCCGCTGGCCCGTCCCCATTGCGCAACGCCCCAACCAGGCGCGACTGGTAATCCCGCCCGGACGCCCAAAGCTCGCGGTTGGGCCGGGCATATAGCTTGCGCGAAACTGTGACATCCGCGAGCATATTTGCGGTGAACCTGATCAGGAAACGCAGCAGCCGGTTGTCGGACATTTCCGCCAACAGCGCATGAAACCGCAGCGATGCAATATGCTGTTCGCGTTCTTCTTCCGCATTTCCGGCAGGTTCCGCATAGCATTCCATTACCGATTCCAGTGCGGCAAGCTGGTCTTCCGTCAGCTTGCCCGCAAGCGAGGCCGCAAGTTCCGGTTCCAGCGCCTCGCGGATCTGGTAAAGATCGTCGATCGAAAGCTGTTGAAAATAAAAGTAATTCCCCAGAAGGGCCGTTGCGCGCCCTTCTGACACCTGATGCACGAAAACCCCGCCGCCCGGACCGGTCCGCGATTTGACCAGCCCCTGCGCTTCCAGTATGCGCACGGCTTCACGGATTGTGCCCTTGGCCATGCCGAAACGGTGTATCAGTTCCGCTTCGGATGGCAGGCGGTCACCGGGTTGCCAGCCGTTTTCCATCACCCATTGCTTGATCGCTTCGGCAACTTTTTGCGGTCGCGACAGGCGTTCAGTCCGTGATGGGGTGATGGCAGGCGGCAAACTGGTCTCCTTCAACAGCGCGCAGATGCGGGACTTCGCTGCGGCACAGGTCGGATGCGCGCGGACAGCGGCCTGCAAAGGCGCAACCCGGCGGTGGGTTCAGCGGGTCCGGCAATTCCCCCGATTGTGCACCACCCAGCGGGCGCCCCACAACCGGCGCCGACTCCGCCAGAAGCTTCGTATAGGGATGGCGCGGCGCTGCAAAGAGGCTTTCTGCAGGCCCGGTTTCCACCACTGACCCGAAATACAGCACCGCAATGCGGTCGCTGACCGCCTCGACCACGGCCAGATCATGGCTGATGAACAGATATGTCAGTCCAAGGCGGGATTTCAGATCCGCCAGCAGGTTCAGCACCTGCGCCTGTACCGACACATCCAGTGCAGAAACGGGTTCATCCAGAATCAGAATGCGCGGGCTGGCGGCCAATGCGCGGGCAATTCCGATGCGCTGCGCCTGCCCGCCGGAAAATTCATGCGGGTAGCGGCTCAGGAATTCTGGGCGCAGGTTCACGGCATCGAACAGTTCCGCAATCCGGTCGTCCAGCGCGCGCCCTTTCAGCCCGTGCAACTGGCGCAAGGGCGCTTCCATGATCTGGCGGATGGTCTTGCGCGGGTTCAGGCTGGAAACCGGGTCCTGAAACACATACTGGATCAGCCGACCGAAGGCCGCAGGATCCGCGCGGTCCAATGCGCGCCCCTCTATCTCGATACTGCCCGATGTGGGCGGCAGCAGCCCTACCAGCATCCGCGCAAGCGTGGATTTACCGCAACCCGACTCGCCTACAATACCCAGCGTTTCGCCCTGCTGAACATCCAGCGACACCGGATGCACCGCATGAACCTGCGCGCGCGGTGGGCCGAACAGGCGCTTGCCAATGTCGAATGTACGGGCCAGATCAGTGGTTTTCAGGGCAAGTGTCATGGTGCCACCTCCGGATACAGGCAACGGACCTGACGCGCGGCCCCTGTCAGCGCAATTTCGCCCTTGCGGCAGGCGTCCTGCGCCTTGTCGCAGCGCGGTGCAAAGGCGCAGCCCTGCGGCAGGTCATCCACAGCGGGCGGCAGGCCGGGAATGGCGGCCAGAACACGCCGCCCGCCGCCCAGTTCAGGCACGCAGGCAATCAGGCGGCGCGTATAGGGATGGGCAGGTGCTTCCAGCACCTCGGCGGTGGGGCCGGTTTCCACAATCCGCCCGCCATACATGACCGCCACACGGTCGCATAGTTGGCCCACAACCCCGAAATCATGGGTAATGAACAGGATCGCCAACCCGCGCGAACGGCGCAGATCATCCAGCAGCGCCAGAATCTGCGCCTGCACAGTCACATCCAGCGCAGTGGTGGGTTCATCTGCGATGATGATGTCAGGGTCATTGGCCATCGCCATGGCAATGCCCACCCGCTGACGCATGCCACCAGACAATTCATGTGGGAAAGCACGCGCGCGCGCGCGGGCATTCGGAATGCGCACATCTTCCAGCAGTTTGATGGCGCGTTCATGCGCCTGCGCCCGGCTGACAGGTTCATGCACGCGGATGGCCTCAATCAACTGATCGCCGATGCGGTATAGCGGGTGCAGCGTGGACAGCGGGTCCTGAAAAATATACGCCACCTTGCGCCCGCGAAGCGCGCGCAACACCTCATAGGGTGCGCCGATCAGGTCTTGCCCATTCAGCCGCACGGCACCCCCGGTAATCACCCCGGGGGGCGATGCCACAAGCCCCATGACGGACAGCGCAGTCACGGATTTCCCCGACCCGCTTTCGCCGATCAGGCCCAGGCATTCGCCGGGTTTCAGGTCCAGCGACACCTTGTTCACGGCCTTGTAGACGCGCGCGCCGATATGAAACTGCGTCTCCAGCCCGTCAATGCGCAACAAGCCCTCACCCTCTGGTGCGGGCACGGTTTTGCGTTCTACCCGCGTGGCCGCCATGGGCCGTGCCAATGCGCCAGAACGCAGCCGCGGGTCCAGCGCATCACGAATGCCATCGCCCAGCAGATTGACCGACATCACGATCAGCAGGATCATCACACCGGGAACGATGGATGTATGCGGCGCGGTAATCAGGGCTGAACGCGCCTCGCCCAGCATGGACCCCAGATCGGCCTGTGGTGGCTGGCTGCCAAGACCCAGGAAGGACAGGCCGGCGGTTTCCAGAATCATCCAGCCAATGGTCGTGGACATGGCAATCACCACCACCGGCACCACATTCGGCACCACTTCTGTCAGCAGGATGCGGGTATGTCCCATACCGGCCAGTCGCGCGGCATCAATGAATTCGCGATGGGCAATCCCCACAGTGATGCCGCGGATATTGCGCGCGAAAAACGGAATATTCACCACCGCCACGGCAATCAGCGCGTTCAGCAATCCCGGCCCCAGCACCGCAACAATGGCAAGCGCCAGCAGGATATAGGGAAACGCCATCAGCATATCGACACCGCGCATGGTCACATTATCCGTGCGCCCGCCGAAATAGCCCGCAATCACGCCAATTGCGGCCCCCGCCAGCCCGGCCACCAGCGCGGCAGCAAAGCCCACCGCCAGCGACAGCCGTGTGCCCCACATCAGCCGCGACAACAGATCACGCCCCAGATGGTCGGTGCCCAGCAAATGCCCCTCTGCGAAGGGCCGCAAAAACCGGTTGGCGGTGTTGGTTTCATTGGGGGCATGCAATGGCAGAACAGGCGTCAACACCGCCAGAACCACGATAGCGCCAAGCACCACAGCGCCGAAACCCGCCAGACGGTTGCGGAAAAGAAGTCGCAAAAACAATTTCATGTCCGGATCCTCGGGTCGAGCCAGCTTTGCGCGACATCCACAACAATGTTGAAACCCACATAGCAGGCCGCAACAAAAACAACGCCGCCCTGCACCAGCAGGATGTCACGCTTCAGGATTGCATCCACCAGCATCCGCCCGACACCGGGCCATTGAAATACCATTTCGATATAGACCGCACCTGACAGCACAAACCCCGCCTGAATGCCCAGAACCGGAATGATGCTGACCATCGCGGCGCGCAGCGCATGGCCCCAGATGACGCGGCGCTCATGCACGCCTTTGGCGCGCGCGGTGCGGATGAAATCCTGCCGCAGCACTTCCAGCATGGCCCCGCGCGACAGTCGCGCGATAACACCCGTGGCCACGACCGACAGCGCGAAGGCCGGCATGGTCAGATGCCGGATCAGGTCCGGCAGGTCGCCACCCCCCCAGATCGAATACATCCCCGACACTGGCAGCCAGCGCAACTGCACCGCAAACAGCAGGATCATCATCATGCCCAGAAAGAAGGACGGCACCGAAATGCCAAGGATCACCACAAAGGTAATTGCCTTGTCCGCCAGCCCGTATTGGCGCGCTGCCGAAACAACCCCGGCCAGAATGCCCAGAAGGGAACACAGAACAAATGCCGTGCCCGCCAGTATCAGCGTGGCTGAAAACCGGTCCAGAATCTCATCCAGAACCGGACGGTTCAATGCGAATGACCGCCCGAAATCGCCCTGCAGCAGATTGCCAAGCCAGATGAAATACTGCCGCCACAACGGCTCATCCAGTCCCAGATGCCGGTTCAGCCGCTCGACATTCTCGGGCGTTGCATATGACCCGAGGATCGCAGTGGCCGGATCGCCCGGAATCATGGCCATGATCAGGAACACGATGACCGTAATACCCAGAAGCACCGGAACAGCCGACAAAAGCCGCTTCAGAATGTAGCCACCCATGGCGCCAGCCCCTTTTCTCATTCATTCTGGGGAAAATATCCTCAGGGGGGTGAATTGGGCCATCAGGCCCAAGAGGGGGGCGCGAGCGCCCCCCTGCTGTCGCTTCAGTTTTTCACCACGTCTTTCAGCAGCAGAAAGAAGGATGGCTCCAGCTGGAAGTTTTCTACCGCGTCCGATGTCACGGCATTCTGTTTCCAGTTCGCCACGAAGACCCATGGCGCATCATCCTGCACAATTTCCTGCATCTCACGGTACAGCCGCGCGCGTGTCTCCTGATCGGTTTCCACGCGGGCCGCTTCCAGCAGCGCATCCACGTCCGGGTTGGAATAATAGCCGGAATTGAACCCGCCCGCATCGGGCCAGGCATCCGTGCGCAATGTCAGGAAAGGCAGGGTGTCGGGGTCATTTGTCATCCAGGCCATCTGTGCCATGTCGGCCTTGCCTTCCAGCCCCGGATTCACGCGGCCAAGGAAGGTGTTCCATTCATAGGTTTCAATCGTCACATCAAACCCTACTGCGGCCAGATCGGCCTGAATGGCGGTGCCCATGGGAATGGGGTCCAGCATGCCTGACCCGCCTTCGGTCACATAGAAGGTCAGGCTTGCGCCCTCGGCATCTGCTTCGGCCAGCAGTTCGCGCGCGCGTTCCGGGTCATGGGGATAGGGTTCCAGCGCGTCATTATAGGCCCAGGCAAAGGCGGGCGGTGTCGGGCCCGCGGCAATATCTGCCGTGCCTTCCAGCACGTCATTCACCAGCGCTTCCTTGTTGATGGCGTAATTCGCGGCCTGACGCACGCGCTGGTCGGCAAAGGGGCCTTCCTTTGCGTTCAGGATCAGGAACCAGACATGCGGGCCTGCCTGTTCGACCAGTTCATAGGAGTCCCCCTGAAACTGCGACAAGGCCACGGGCGGGACTTCGACCATCATGTCAATTCCGCCCGACAGCATTTCGGCCACGCGGGTATTGGCATCGGAAATGGGGCGGAAAATCACGGCCTCGGTGCCTGCGACCCCATCCCAGTAATCTTCATTGCGGGTAACGACCACACGTTCATTGGACCGCCATTCAGCAAAGCGGAACGGGCCGGTTCCAGACGGGTTGCGTCCGAAATCATCACCATGTTCCATCACTGCGGCGGGAGAGACGATCAGCCCGGTCGGATAAGCCATGTTCGACAGAAACGGTGCATAGGGTTCGTTCAGTGTGAATTGCACGGTGTTTGCATCCAGCGCTACCACCGAGTCCACGGCACTGAAGAAGAACGACAGCGGGAAGGGGCCGGTGCCGTGATAGGGGTGATCTTCGTTCAGCATGCGCTCGAAATTCCAGACGACGGCATCGGCGTCGAAAGCGCTGCCATCATGGAAGCTGACACCTTCGCGCAGGGCAAAGGTGTAGACAGTGCCGTCATCCGAAATCTCCCACGACTCCGCCAGTGCCGGTTCCACTTCCAGTGTCCCGGAGGCGTAGCGCACCAGCCCGTCATAAACATTCATAAGAATGCGGAAATCATTCACCGCCGTTACGGCATGCGGGTCCAGCGCCTGTGGTTCGGCAATCTGGCCCACGACCAGCACGCCCGGCGGTGTTTGTGCAAGCGCGGGTGCCACCAGCGCTGATGACGCCAGAAGCGCTGCCGCCAGCAGGCCGGTGCCGCGGCGAGTAAAAGATGAGTTGGCCATGTCAGGCACTCCCTGTTGTGATGATTGTTGAAGCTTATTTATCATGATAATTTGCATCCGTCAAAATTTTCATGATAAATAGACATAAAGGAAGGAAACAAACGCATGACCTTTTCGATTCTTGCGCAGGATTTGGGCAGCGGCGCGATGGGTGGCGCGGCGGCGACTGGCGCGCTTTGCGTTGGCGGATGGGTGCTGCGGGGCGATTCGCGCGCAGGAATGACCGCATCGCAGGGCGCGGCCCCGTCCACCATGTGGGGCGAGGATGCGCTGGAAAGCATGCGATCGGGCCAATCCGCCGAACAGGCGGTGACCCAGGTTACCGCAGTGGACAGGGGGCGTGCCTGGCGCCAACTGTCCGCACTGGACCGCCATGGCGGCACAGCCAGCCATAGCGGGCAGCGCAACACGCCATGGTGCGGATCGGTCGGGGATAACGGATTTGTGGTGTCGGGTAATATGCTGGCCGGTCCGCAGGTTCTGGATGCACTGCGCAGCGGGTTCCTGACTACGACCGGCACATTTGCCGAACGCCTGCTGGCCGGGCTGCGTGCCGCCGAAGCTGCGGGCGGGGACAGTCGCGGCCTGCAATCCGCCGCGTTGTTGATTGTGTCCGATGATGCGCCGCCGCTGAATTTGCGCATTGACTGGGCGCAAGACCCGCTTTCCGAGCTGCATGACCTGTACCGACGCAGCCAGACCGGGGCCTATGCTGAATGGTTGCCTACTGTTCCCACGCGCAACAACCCGGAGCGCGGCCATGACTGAAACTGATTGGGGCATGGTGGCGCAGAACTGGCTGGACCGGCTGGCGGCCTGCTCGGAACCCGGCGCCGGTGTAACGCGCCTGCCGTTTACGCCGGAGCACCGCGCTGCGCTGGCCGTGCTGCGTGAATTGATGGAAGCTGCGGGGCTTGCCGTGCATCTGGATGCCGCAGGCACGCTGATTGGCCGACGCGACGGACCAGCGGATGCGCCCGCCCTGTTGCTTGGGTCGCATCAGGATTCGGTGCGCGAAGGCGGGGCCTATGACGGGATCATGGGCGTTGTGCTTGCGGTGCTTGCGCTGATGAAACTGCGACAAGACGGCGTGTCCCTGCCATTTGCGACCGAGGTTCTGGCCTTCGCCGATGAAGAAGGCGTGCGCTTTCCAACCGCGCTGATGGGGCCGCGTGCATTGGCGGGCACATTCGACATGGCGGCGCTGGAGCTGAGCGACCGTGACGGCATCAGCCTGCGCAACGCCATGCAGGATTTCGGCCTGAATCCAGATGCGCTGCCGGACCTGAAGCGCGATCCGTCGCATTGTCTGGGCTGGATCGAATGCCATCTGGAACAGGGGCCGGTTCTGGAGCAGGCGCAGCAGGCGCTGGGCGTTGTTTCGGGCATTTGCGGAATTGAACGCCATAGCGTGACCCTGACCGGCAGTGCCGCGCATGCCGGCACTGTACCGATGGCGCTGCGGCGGGATGCGCTGGCCGGTGCCGCTGAACTGGTGCTGGCGGTAGAGGGTGTCGCGCGCCGCGCTGATGGTGTCCTCGCCACAGTGGGCAGCATTCACACCCGTCCCAATGTCGTCAACGCGGTGCCGGGCGATGTGTCGCTGACTGTTGAGATTCGCGCGCCCCATGATGACAGCCGCGCCACAACCCGCGCGCAGATTGAACAAAAGGCACAAATGATCGCCGCGGATCGAAACCTAGCCCTGAACATGCGCCGCAGCTACGCACAAGCGGCCACCCCTTGCGATACGGAAATGACCCTTGCCTTGACAGGCGCTGTGCGCGCCGGGGGAGGCACGGGGATGACGCTTGCATCAGGGGCGACACATGACACATCGGCCATGGCTGATCTGTGCCCTGTTGGCATGATCTTCACGGCTTGTCGCGGCGGTGTCAGCCACCACCCCGATGAATATGTCACCCCTGATGTGATGGCGCAGGCGGTGGCAGCACTGGCAAGCGCGCTGGCACAACCGGGATTTGCCCGGTAGCTGTGGACGCGCAAAGGCGGCTGGTTATCAAGCTTGAAGCGGGTGTCGGGGGATTCACAAAGCCTGCGCCACCGGCAGGCCGCAGGACGGCCCACCGGTGGCGCGGCGGGCTTGCGCCCTTTGCTCCGCGCCTTTGGGAGTTCTAAAACCCCGATTCAGACAGTAACCACCCGCGCCGGGCGGATTGCGTGCCCCCCGAATGTCAGTCCACAAGCCCCGCGCGCCTGAACGCGCCGCGCAGGTCTGTCTTCGGGCGGGCACCGATATGGCTGATGACCTCTGCCGCTGCGATGCAGCCCATGCGCCCTGCGGTTTGCATGTCGCGCCCTGTTGCCAGCCCGTAAAGGAACCCTGCCGCGAACTGATCACCTGCACCGGTCGCGTCTACCGGGGTGACCATGGTGACCGGTATTTCAACCCGCGTGCCGTTCTGGATAATCACCACCGGATCACCGGACCGCGTGCAGACCAGCAGCGGGCATTCCCGTGCCGCCTGCGCCAGCGCGTCATCCAGATCATTCGCCTGATACAGCGACACCCATTCCTGTTCATTGCCCAGAACGAAATCCATTTCACCCGCGACAAGGGCGCGGAAATCGTCACGGTGGCGGTCCACGCAGAACGGGTCCGACAGCGCAATACCGGCCTTGCCGCCCGCAGCGCGGCAGGCGCGCGCTGCCTTCTGAAAGGCCTGCTTGCCCTTGTCCTTGTCGAACAGATACCCTTCCAGAAACACGATATCGCTGTCAGCGATGACTGTTTCATCCACATCATCCGGGCCGAATTCGGATGAAATGCCCAGGTAAGTATTCATCGAGCGTTCGCCATCCGGCGTGACAAAAATCATGCAGCGCGAGGTTGGTAATTCACCGCCCGCCACAGGCGCGTTGACGAAGCGTGTGCCCATTGACTCAGCGTCCTGCGCGTAGAACCGGCCCAGTTCATCGGCATTCACCCGCCCCAGAAATGCGGATTTCAGCCCCAGTTTTCCCGCGCCCGCCAATGTATTGGCAACCGATCCGCCCGATGCCTGCGCGCGGTCGTCCATGGTGGCGAACAGGTCTTCTGCGCGGTCGCGGTCCACAAGCTGCATGATGCCCTTATGAATGTCCATCCGGTCCAGATACCGGTCATCCACTGTGGAAATCACATCAACAATCGCATTGCCGATACCGGCAATCTGGTAGGTTTTCATAGGGTTTTTTCCTCATACAGGCATAAATCGCGGATCAGGCAGGTGGCGCAGGCGGGCTTGCGGGCCTTGCAGGTATAACGGCCATGCAGAATCAGCCAGTGATGGGCATGAAGCTGGTATTGGGCGGGAATGTGGTCCTCTATCGCGCGCTCAACAGCATTCACATCGCGGCCCGGACAAATGCCGCTGCGGTTGCCAACGCGGAAGATATGCGTGTCCACTGCCTGCGCGGGCATGCGCCACCACATATTCAGCACGACATTTGCGGTCTTGCGCCCGACGCCAGGCAGCGATTGCAGCGCAGCGCGGCTGGACGGTACTTCGCCGCCATATTTTTCAACCAGAATACGGCTGAGCTTGATGACATTCTTTGCCTTATTGCGGAACAGGCCGATTGTCTTGATATGCTGAACCAGCCCGTCTTCCCCAAGTGCCAGCATCTTTTCGGGCGTGTCTGCAATCCGGAACAAGGCGCGCGTGGCTTTGTTCACGCCCACATCGGTCGCTTGCGCCGAAAGCGCCACAGCCACGACAAGGGTGAAGACGTTGACATGTTCCAACTCCCCCTTGGGTTCGGGGTCGGCCGCATGAAAGCGACGGAATATCTCGTTGATTGTCTGGTAATCAAGCTGCGGTGTCATGGGTTTTGTATGCAACGCAGACGCCGCAGGGGCAAGCAGTTAGGCCTGCGCCATCGCGGCCAGGTCCAGCGCAGACGCATCGCGCATCAAGGCGCGGACAGGATCGGTGAAATGCTCGCCATCGCCGGGATGGGCGTCGCCCTGATGGATGACCAGCGGCGGCAACAGGACAAATGGCGCGCGCCCACCTTTGCGGGCCTGTACGATTACCCGGCGCGCGGGCCGCTTCGTGCGTGCGGCCAACGGCAAGGCCATAACTGATGCGCGCGCCGCAAAACCGGCCAGCAATTCGGGCAGGCGTTCGCTCAGATGGATGAAACTGACATATCCGCCATCACGCACCCGGCGCAGGGCGACATCCATCCAATCCTTCAGCGGTGTTTCCTCGCGCAAGGCGCGGTCACGGCCCGCATCCTGCGCTGCAGGGCCATGCGGCGCATAATAGGGCGGGTTGGCGATCACGTGGTCAAAGCGCTGGTTGCGCAACTGCGTCGGCATTGCGGTCAGATCGGCATCCCAAACTGTCATGTCCGTCCCGTTTGACGCCGCATTGCGCCGCGCAAGTGCTGCATAGGCGGGTTGCAATTCCACACCTGCCAGGCTCAGCCCGCCCACACGCGCCGCCAGACAAAGCGACGCCACGCCCGCCCCGCAGCCCAGTTCCAGCACGCTTTGGCCCGCGCGGGCGGGAACACTGGCCGCAAGGAAAACCGGGTCGGTCGCAGCGCGGTAGCCATGGCGCGGCTGACGGGCCATCACGCGGCCGTTCAGGAACGCATCCTGCGTCAGGACGTCATCGGAAAACTGTTCAGTCATGCAGGGGCACACCGTTTTCACGCAGGACAGATACGGCCATGAAGTGATCTTCACGCCGAACCATCAGGCGCCGCGGCATCATGCCCAATGTCGATTCGATCGTGTGCATATGGACGTCTATATCGAACACCTCTATACCTTCGCCCTGAAGCAGGGCGGTAGCGAAGGGAATGATCGTTGGGTCAGTCGTGCGCAACAGCTCTTTCATGAAAACACCTTATTTGCCATTGGGCAAACTTGTCGAGACAGGACATCACAATAGCAATGGATACGAAGCACATCAGCAGGGCCCCGCATGACGTTCTGGCAGAGTATCTGCGCGATGATCTGTCCGAAGTGAACAAGCTGATCCGCGCGCGCATGGCATCGGAACATGCACCGCGCATCCCGGAAGTGACCGCCCATCTGATTGAATCGGGCGGCAAGCGGATTCGTCCCATGCTGGTTCTGGCCGCAAGCCATTTATGCGGATATCACGGGCCATATCACCACCACCTGGCCGCAACGGTTGAATTCATTCACACGGCCACGTTGCTGCATGATGATGTGGTGGACGAAAGCGCGCAGCGGCGCGGGCGGGCGACAGCGAACCTGTTATGGGATAACAAATCCTCCGTTTTGGTGGGTGATTACCTGTTTGCGCGTGCGTTCCAGCTGATGGTGGAATGCGGGTCCATGCGGGTGCTGGACATTCTGGCAAATGCCTCGGCCACAATCGCCGAAGGCGAAGTGCTGCAACTGACCACCGCCCAGAATATCGACACCACCGAAGACCAGTATCTGCGCGTGATCCGCGGCAAGACAGCGGCGCTGTTTTCCGCCGCCACCGAAGCGGGTGCGGTTATTGCCGCCGCGCCGGACCCGCAGGTTCAGGCGCTGGTTGCCTATGGCGATGCGCTGGGCATCAGTTTCCAGATTGTTGATGACTATCTGGACTATGGCGGGGCAGGCGATGGTATCGGCAAGAACATCGGCGATGATTTCCGCGAAGGTAAGGTCACGCTGCCGGTCATCCGCGCGATTGCGGCGGCAGATGGCGATGAACGCGCCTTCTGGGCGCGCACCATCGGCAGAGGCAATCAGCGCGAGGGCGATCTGGACCACGCGCTTGAGCTGTTGGAACGCCATGGCACAATGCAGGCCACGCGCGCGCAAGCCATCGCATGGTCGCAGCGCGCCAAGGACGCGCTGGACCCATTGCCGGACCACCCGTTGCGGCAAATGCTGCGCGATCTGGCCGATTACGTTGTGGCGCGCGTCAACTGATCTGACCGGTGCGGCAGAATACCCGTTGCCCTGACCCACCAGTCCGGATGCGATGCCTGCACCGCCTGTGCGGCAAGGCTGGCGGCCATTTCGGTTGCGAAAAATCCAAAACAGGTCGCCCCTGACCCCGACATGCGCGCCAGCGCGCATTCCGGTTGCGCAGCCAACACCCGCAACACCTGTGAAATCACCGGGGCCAATGCCCGTGCGGGCGATTCCAGATCATTGCGCTGATCGCGCAGCCATGCGGCAAACGCCGGCGTGTCCCGCCATTGTGGCAATGTGGCCTGCATCGGGGCATTGTCACGGCAGGGCAGCGTGCGAAATACCTGCGGCGTGCTGATCTGAACGCGCGGATTGACCAGAACCAGCCAGACGGGCGGCAGGGGCGGCAGCGGGTCAAGAACCTCGCCTATGCCCTGCATCCGGCAATGCCGCCCCGCCAGACAGACGGGAACATCCGCGCCAAGTGCAAGAATGTCTGCCATGGGGGGAAGCGGCTTGCCGCATGTCCGCGCCAGAAGCCGTAACGCCGCCGCCGCATCTGCTGATCCGCCACCGATGCCGGACGCGACAGGCAGTGCTTTGCTCAGATGCAGGCCAATCTCCTGCATGCCCATCAATGCCGCGGCACGGGTCACCAGATTGTCCGGTCCCGCCGACAGGCCCGATGCTTCCGGCCCGCTGATTCGCAGGCCGGTTCCGGCGGCCATATCCAGCCTGTCGCCCGCGCTGGTAAACACCACCAGCGAATCCAGCAGATGATACCCGTCTGCGCGCCTGCCTGTCACATGCAAGGACAGATTGACCTTTGCCGGTGCATCTTCGCCGGTTGTCATTCGTTGGATGCGCCCAGCGCAGGCGCGCCCTCCTCGGCCAGAACAGCATCAAGCCCGACATCCAGCTTGCTGCGCACGCGGTCAAGGTCCAGGTCGGGATGCGGGGCGAATGAAATGGCGCGACTCCATTGAAAACGCGCTTCGCGGTGGCGGCCGACGGCCCAGTACACATCGCCCAGATGGTCGTTCAGGATCGGATCATTCGGCATCAGCTCGACCGCGCGTTCCATCACGGGAACCGCATCTTCATACTGCCCCATCCGAAACAGTGCCCAACCCAGACTGTCAACAATATAGCCGCTGTCCGGTTCGCCCGCGACCGCGCGTTCGATCATGTCCAGCGCTTCATCAAGATTGCGCTGTTGTTCGACCAGCGAATAGCCAAGATAGTTCAGCACTTGTGGTTCATCCGGCACGAATTCCAGCGCGCGGCGAAACTGGGTTTCGGCACTGTCCCAGTCGCCCATGCGTTCCAGTGCAATGGCGTAGGTGAACAGCAGCATCCAATGCCGTTCTTCTACATCGCCAATCAGGTCGATGGCGCGGGCATAGGCAGCGGCGGCTTCTTCGAACCGTTCTTCCTGACGCAGCATATCGCCAAGGGTGCTGAACGCCATGATAGAATCCGGCGTGTCGGCAACGAAGCCCTGCAACCAGTCGATTGCCGCGTCGGTGTCGCCCGCGCGATACAGCGCATTCGCCTTGCCCAGTTGCGCGTTCAGGAACTGGGGGTCATCTTGTGGCATCTGGTCATAGACCTGCTGCGCCAGATCATATTGCGCCACCTGTTCCAGCAACTCGCCCGCCAGCAGGATGGCATCGGGGTGGTCAGGGCGCAGCGCCAGCGCAAGGCGCGCATAGATCAGCGGTAGCCAGTCCCCCTGTTCACCGATCAGCGCGGATGCAAGCAGCAGATACGTTTCTGCCATGCCGTCACGCGCGGATTGGACAATGGTAAACGGAACTGGCCTGCCATCAGCGAGTTCTGCCATGATCTGCGCAACATCCCCTTCCGGGTTCTGGCCGAACATGCCTGTGGCCAGTTCAAGTGCAGCGTCAAACCGGCCCAGTTGCGACAGAATGGTGATATGGGCGACAATGCCGCGTCTGCTCAGGCTGACAGGTCCGTCCACATCGCCGGTCAGCAAGTCACTGGCCCCTTCCATGTCACCGGCATAGGCCAGCGCCAGTGCCTTGTGATAGACCGCAAACGGGGCCAGATCGGGCGTGTCATTGATGATTGCATCAAAGGCGGTGCGTGCGTCCGACATGCTGCCCATGCCCAGATAGGCCCATGCCTTGGCCAATGCATCGGTCAGGGGGCCGGTCTGTCGGCCATCTTCCATGGCCGCAAGCACGGCACCATGGGCTTCGCGCTTGAATTCATCAGCCTGCAGAATGATCTGTGCAACCTGACTGCCGCTTTCGCGGCTCACTGCCTCTGCTGCCAGTTCCGCGGCGCGCAAAAAATCGCCCGCCAGCAGATAGCCTTGCATGGCCAGTTCACGGAAACCGGCATTTTCAGGGTCAGCCTGCAAAATGCGGTCGTAATTCAGCGCCATCTGCAGGAAATTATCGGACGCAACCGCGACGCGCCCGGCCAGATATGCCCCGGCCAGACCTGAAGCCAGATCTGGCGGCTCCGCAGGCCCGCCCGCAGGTTCCGGCTGTTGGGCCAGTACTGGAGGGGCGGCCAGAAGGGTAACAATACTGATGGCAGAAGCCAGATGGCGGAAACTTGACACGAGGCGCGCGCTCCGTCTGAATTGCGGTTCCGCCAAGACTAGTGCCCCGTCCGGCAGGTGGCAATCGCCCATACTGGAAAAAGCCACCCGCGCACAGAAACGTCAGACAACCACCGTCACATATTCGGGTAATTCGGCCCGTCCCCGCCTTGTGGTGTCACCCAATGGATATTCTGGCTGGGATCCTTGATGTCACATGTCTTGCAATGCACGCAGTTCTGGAAGTTGATGACAAAGCGCGGGTCTTTGCCTTCTTCGGTGACCACTTCATACACACCTGCAGGGCAATAGCGTTGCGCAGGTTCCGCGTATTTCGGCAGGTTGACGCTGATCGGTACATCCGCATCTTTCAGCGTCAGGTGTGCGGGCTGGCTTTCTTCGTGGTTGGTGAAACTGAAGGCCACGTTGGTCAGCCGGTCAAAACTGAGTTTGCCATCGGGTTTCGGGTAATCAATCGGGGTGTGGTCCTTGGCCTCTCCCGTGGCGGCGGCGTCGGTCTTGCCGTGCGCCATGGTGCCAAACAGTGAAAAGCCGATCGTATTGGTCCACATGTCCAGACCACCCAGTTTCAACGAGGGCAGCAGGCCCCAGCGCGACCACATGGGTTTGACATTGCGCACCTTCCACAGGTCTCGCCCGACAGGCCCTTTGCGCAGGTCAGTTTCATAGGCGGTCAGTTCATCACCTTCGCGCCCGGCGCTGATGGCGTCAAACGCCGCTTCGGCGGCTGCCTTTCCTGACAGCATGGCGTTATGGTTGCCCTTGATGCGCGGCACATTGACCAGCCCTGCCGAACAGCCCAGCAGCGCGCCACCGGGAAACACCAGTTTGGGAATGGACTGATAGCCGCCCTCGGAAATGGCGCGCGCACCATACGCCACGCGCTTGCCACCTTTCAGAAGCTCCGCCACCATTGGATGATGCTTGAAGCGTTGGAATTCCTGATAGGGCGACAGATAAGGGTTGGCGTAGTTCAGATGCACGACAAACCCGACATAGACCTGATTGTTGTCGATATGGTAAATGAAACTGCCGCCACCCGCATTGCCGCCCAGCGGCCAGCCCATCGTGTGGGTGACTGTGCCTTCGCGGTGCTTTTCGGGGTCGATCTCCCAGATTTCCTTCATGCCAAGGCCGAATTTCTGCGGCTCCTTGCCCTGTGACAGGTCGTATTTCGCCATGACTTCCTTGGACAGCGACCCGCGCACCCCCTCGGACAGGAAAACATATTTGCCGTGCAGCTCCATCCCCGGTTCATAGCCATCGCCGGGCGTTCCATCCGCACTCTTGCCGAATTCGCCTGCGACCACGCCTTTGACGCGGTCACCGTCATAAACCAGTTCCGAACAGGCCATGCCGGGGAATATCTCGACGCCCAGTTCCTCGGCCTGTTCCGCCATCCAGCGGCAGAGATTGGCCATGGACACAATGTAATTGCCATGGTTGTTCATCAGGGGCGGCATCGGCCAGTTGGGTATGCGGATTTGCCCCGCTTCGCCCAGCATGTAAAAATTGTCATGCCGCACCGGCACCGTGACCGGCGCGCCGCGTTCCTTCCAGTCGGGGATCAGCGCGTCAAGTCCGCAAGGGTCCAGCACCGCACCCGACAAGATATGCGCGCCCACCTCGGACCCTTTTTCAAGCACGACGACATTCAGGTCGGCATCAAGCTGTTTCAACCGGATTGCGGCTGATAAACCCGCAGGTCCGGCACCTACGATGACGACATCATATTCCATGGTTTCGCGTATCATCCCGGTCATGGTGGCTCCTGTTATTGCGCATGGCTTGGCATGTGGGACACGATCTGTCGCAGTTGACCTAGCGCAGGTGTTGTATTGTGGTCAATGGATACGCGGCGTCCAAACCGCCGGAAACGACCTGTTCGCGCAACCGTAAGGACCGGGCGGTGTCATTCCTCTTGCAATCCGGGCAA
This sequence comes from Roseinatronobacter alkalisoli, assembly GCF_028745735.1. Classification (GTDB taxonomy): domain Bacteria; phylum Pseudomonadota; class Alphaproteobacteria; order Rhodobacterales; family Rhodobacteraceae; genus Roseinatronobacter; species Roseinatronobacter alkalisoli. The sequence goes on along the minus strand of NZ_JAQZSM010000010.1, from coordinate 30,800 downwards.
GGCTGCGTTCTGATGGGGTGACTTATCTGGACGGCCCCGGCCTTCGCCGCGGGCGGTCTTTTACATTATAATGGTGACGTGACATGGAAAAACTGCCCCTCACCCGCGCTGGTCAGCAACTGCTGGATGCCGAGTTACGCCAACTGAAATCGCAGGACCGGCCGACCATCATCAAGGCCATCGCCGAAGCGCGCGAACATGGCGATCTGTCCGAAAACGCCGAATACCATGCCGCTCGCGAAAAGCAGAGCTTCATCGAAGGGCGCATCAAGGAACTGGAAGCCATCCTGTCACGGGCGGATGTCATCGACACGTCAAAACTGTCGGGATCGATTAAATTCGGCGCCCGCGTGAAGTTGCTGGACGAAGACACCGATGAAGAGCGCAACTTCCAGATCGTCGGCGAGGCAGAGGCAGATCTGGAAAAGGGCCTTCTGAACATCAAATCGCCGCTTGCGCGCGCGCTGATCGGCAAGGATGAAGGCGACAGCGTTGATGTCAGCACACCCGGCGGCACCAAAAGCTATGAAATCCTGGAAATAAAGTACGGCTAGCCAATGGCCCGCGCGCCCATCCCCATTGACACCACACCCCCGTCAGGCCGGGGGATATCGGGGTCAAAAACCGGCACTGCGCTGGCGGTGGGGATCGCAATCTGGCTTCTGGCGGCGGCGGGCTTTGCCTTGACCACGGATTTCGGCAGCATGGAGCGTGCGACCATTAGTCTGCTGGCGGCAGTATTCTTCATGCCTGCCGCGCTGGTTTCAGGCGTGTTGTATCTGATCAGGGCAGCCGCAGATTTGCGCAGCGAAACGGTGCAGTTGCAGCGCCTATGCGATGAATTGCGCCGCGTCATCTCCGAACAGAAGCACGACACCCTGCCGCTGTCGCCTGTCGCCCAAAGCCGTATTGACGCACTGTCCAGCGCGCAGGAAGAAACCGAGTCGCGCCTGACGCTGTTCTTCTCGCACCGCGCGCACGACGGGGGGGCAGAACCGCGCAGCGCCACCTCCGCCGGTTCGGATGACGCGCAGCCTCTTCTGGCGCTGGGCGGCATGGCGCAAGCGCAGGCTGATGCGCCGACAGCCGCCGAACTGATCCGCGCCCTGCATTTTCCCGAAGATGAAAACGACACCGACGGGTTTGACGCATTGCGCAAGGCGCTGTCGGACACCCGGTCTGCGCCGCTGGTGCGCGCGGCGCAGGATGTTCTGACACGTCTGGCGCAGGAAGGCATCTATATGGATGACCTGCGCCCTGATCGCGCCCGCCCTGAATTCTGGCGTGCTTTCGCAAATGGCACGCGCGGCGCGCTGATTGCGCCGCTGGGCGGCATACGGGACCGGTCCTGCCTGGCGCTGACATCCGGGCGGATGCGCAGTGACCCTGATTTCAGACAGGCAGTGCATCTGTTTCTGCGTGAATTCGACAAGGTGTTTTCCGAATTCGAGAAACAGGCTGATGACGCGCAGATTGTTGCCATGTCAGACACGCGGTCGGCCCGCGCATTCATGCTGCTGGGGCGGGTCAGCGGTATTTTTTCGCGCTGAAACCGCCTTGAAACCCTGTTCGGACAGGGATAGTCTTTCTGAACACATGAAATAAACCGTTGGTATGTTCCCGCCGGATTGTCAGTATCCGGGCAAGGCGTGCCGCGACGGGCAATGTCAAAAACATTTCGCGGGACCAAAGCGCCAAGATGACCTATTCGCGTGATTTCTGGCAAGGATTCCGGGACGGAACGCCCTTCATTCTGGTCATTGTGCCTTTTGGTGCAGTGTTCGGGATTGTCGCAACCGAAGCTGGCCTGAACATCGCGCAGACAATGGGCTTTTCGGTGCTGGTCATCGCGGGTGCAGCGCAGTTTGTGGCCCTGCAGATGATGGTCGAGAATGCCCCTGTGTTGATTGTTCTGGCCGCGTCGCTGGCGGTGAATTTGCGCATGGCAATGTATTCTGCATCGCTTGCCCCGCATCTGGGGCCGATCAGCTGGTGGCGGCGCAGTGTGGTTGCCTATTTCATGGTGGATCAGGCCTATGCCGCGTCAATCCTGAAATATGACCAGGCTCCGGATATGTCGACGGGACGTAAATTCGCCTATTATATGGGCGTTGTCACCCCGATCTGTCCGCCGTGGTATATTGCGACATGGGCAGGGGCTGCATTGGGAACGGCCGTTCCTGCAGGGCTGCCCATCGATTTTGCGGTGCCGATTACCTTTCTGGCGCTGATCGTGCCGATGCTGCGTACATTGGCGCATGTTATTGCAGCGCTTGTGTCGATTGTCGGGATGCTGGTCTTCAGCTTCATGCCGTTCAACCTTGGGCTTCTGGTTGCCGCCGCGCTGGCCATGATGGCCGGGGCAGAGGTGGAACGCCGCATGTCCCGCAACAGGGGGCCGGAATGAGCTTTACCACCACCCAGATATGGACCGTCATCGTGGGGTTGGGGCTTGGGTCTTATCTGCTGCGGCTTTCCTTTCTGGGGATAATCGGCAACCGGGATTTGCCCGAATGGGTGCTGCGCCATCTGCGCTATACTGCGGTTGCTGTGATGCCCGGAATGATCACGCCGCTGATCCTGTTTCCACAGGCTTCGGGGGGCGAGTTGGACCCTGTACGCCTGGGCGCGGCCCTTGCCACAGTTGCGATCAGCTTATGGACAAAGAATGCGGTTCTGACGATTTTCGGTGGTGCTGCGGTTTTATTCGCGCTGCATTTCGGTATCGGTTAACACCGCGCCGGGGTTCATGATGCCGTTGGGGTCCAGCGCGTGCTTTATCGCGCGCATTGCCGCCAGCTTCACCGGATCGCCGTATTTTTCAAGATCGCCGGTTTTAAGTCGTCCGATCCCGTGTTCTGCACTGACGGACCCACCCATGTCATGCACCAGATCATGCACGCATGTTTTGATACGGTCGCGCTGGTGGTCATGGTCGGCGCGGCTGCGGCCATGGGTGGGGAAAACATTGTAGTGCAGGTTCCCGTCGCCCAGATGGCCAAAGCAATTGACCCTGAATTCCCCGATTCCGGCCAGCGCCGGACCTGCGCGGTCAATGAATTCCGGTACAGCGGACAGGGGCAGCGATATGTCATGGCTCGACACGGCCCCGATATGGCGGTTTGCTTCGGGAATGGATTCGCGCAAGGACCAGAATTCCGCGCGCTGCGACATGTTCTGCGCGATTACCCCGTCACTGACAAACCCCGCGTCCAGCGCATCGGCAAACAGCGCTTCCAGCGCGCCGGAGGGGTCAATTCCCTGTGGTAGGCCCAGATCGATCAGGACCATCCATTCCGGCGGTGCTGCAAAAGGCTGGCGCACCTGTGGCATGGTCCGCGCAAGGAATTCCAGACCCATGCCGCTGATCAGCTCGAACGCGGAAATTCCTTCTGCCAGCCGCGTTTGGGCAAGGGCAAGAAGGGCCAGCGCCGCAGCAGGGTTTTGCACCACCATCAACGCGGCCCCCTGACGGGCAGGGCGTGCAAACAGCCGCAGGCTGGCCGCAGTGATCACGCCAAGCGTCCCTTCAGACCCGATCAGCAGATGCCGCAGGTCATAGCCGGTATTGTCCTTGCGCAGGCGTTTCAGCCCGTTCCAGATACGACCATCAGGCATGACCACTTCCAGCCCGAGCACCAGATCGCGCGCATTTCCATAGCGCAGCACATTCACGCCGCCCGCATTCGTGGCCAGCAAGCCGCCGATCTGCGCCGACCCTTCGGACGCCAGCGATAAGGGAAACAGGCGGCCCGCATCTTCCGCGGCCTTCTGCACATCGGCAAGGATAGCGCCCGCTTCAGCAATCAGAACATTCTCTGCGGGATGCACAGCCCGTATATTGCGCATCCGTTCCAGCGACAGTACCAGTGGCGAAGCGCCGTCAGCCGCGACCTGACCACCCACAAGGCCCGTGCCCCCGCCATATGGCACCACCGCGACCCGCGCGTCATTGGCCGCGCGCAGGATGGTTGCAACATCTTCTGTGCAGCTCGGGCAGGCAACCGCACCGGCCTGTCCTTGCCAGCGACCGCGCGGTTCTTCCAGAAAACGCGGCGCGGGCGCGCGCAATGTGCCTTCGGGCAGTCTGGGCGACAATTCGTTCAGAAAATCGGCGGTGCAAGGGGTCAGGGTCATCGGCGTCCTTACGTCTGTCGGTGTGCCGGGCATTCCGGGCGGGGGTCTGTGGCCTAGCCTACATCCGTGCGCCCGCGCCGGTCATGGCGCAAATTGGCATAAAGCACATGATTGCGCCACCTGCCATTGATCTGCAAATAGCTTTGCGCGACGCCTTCATACTTGAACCCCGAGCGTTCCAGCACCCCGCGCGATGCCGCGTTTTCCGGCAGGCAGGCTGCTTCGATCCGTGACAGGTCCATTGCCGTGAACGCATAATGTACCAAAGCCGCAATGCTTTCGCGCATATACCCTTGCCGGGCGAAGGGGGTGCCCACCCAATACCCCAGCGTGCCGGCCTGCGCCGGTCCACGGCGGATATTATCCAATGTGATTGCACCGATAAGATACGAATCCGCGCGCCGGAAAATGAACAGCGGCAAGGCCGTGTCCTGCTTGTGGCAGCGCGCGGCCCAACTGACACGGTTGGTGAAGGCGCGCCGTGTCAGATGATCGTCTGACCATGTGGGTTCCCAAGGCGTCAGAAACCCGGCAGACTGGTGGCGCAGCCCGGACCATTGGCGAAAATCGGAATGCTGCGGCAGACGCAGGAAAAGTCTTTCGGTTTCCAGCATCAGCTTGCCGCGAAGACCCAGCATCAGGCAACCAGCCTCTCGCCAAGTTCCGACAGACGTGGCGCGCGTTCAATCGGCCCGTACAGCGCCAGCGCCGTGCGGCTGCCCTGTAGCAATGCGCGCGCATGATCGCGTGTGCCTTCGGCTGTCACGGCGTCAATCCGTGCGATTGCTTCGGAAATATCAGGCACCCGCCCCCAGATTGACAGCAATTTCGCCAGCCGTTCGGCGCGTGCCGACGGGCTTTCCAGCCCCATCAGCAACCCGGCCTTCATCTGGGCGCGGGCGCGCGCAATCTCTGTTTCAGACAGCGTGTCGGCGGCACGCTTCAACTCATCCATCGTCAGCCATGCCAGATCCGAAATTTCATCTGCGCCGGTTCCGGCATAGATCGTGATCATTCCGGTATCAAAATAGGCCCCCGATTGCGCAAAGACCGTGTAGCACAAGCCGCGATCCTCGCGCAGGCGCTGGAACAGGCGCGACGACATGCCCCCGCCCAATGCCCCCGAAAATATCTGCGAGGTGTAGAAGTCATCGGCCCTGTAACTGGGCGCTTCCAGCGCGAAGGCAAAATGCGCCTGTTCCAGATTGCGGGTTTCGCGCCGTTCACCATTATGAAAACGCGCGGGTTCGGCGGTCTGGAATGCCTTGGCGGGCAGATGCCCGAAAAGCGGTTCGGCCAGCCGCACCAGCGCATCATGATCAACCGCACCCGCCGCTGACAGGATCATCTGGCCCGGCCCGTAATGGGTGCCGACAAAGGCGCGCAGATCATCCTTGGAAAACCCCGAAACCGCAGCACTGGGACCAAGAATGGACCGCCCCAGCGGTTGCGACGGATACGCCGCTTCCTGCAACCAGTCGAAAATCACATCATCAGGCGTGTCCAGCGCCTGACCGATTTCCTGCAGGATAACGCCGCGTTCAACTTCAATTTCGCGCTGCTCAAAGGCCGGATTCAGTACGATATCGGCCAGCACATCCAGTGCCAGCGCCACATCGGCGCGCAGTACCCGCGCATAATAGGCCGTCATCTCGCGCGAGGTGTAGGCGTTGATATACCCGCCCACATCTTCGATTTCCTCGGCAATTTGCAGGGCACTGCGCCGTGCCGTGCCCTTGAAGGCCATGTGCTCCAGAAAATGCGCGACACCGTTCTGATGCGCGCCTTCATGCCGTGCGCCTGCTTCAATCCACAGCCCGATCGCAGCAGATTCCAGCCCCGGCATGGGTTCGGTGACAATCCGGAACCCGTTGGACAATGTTGTGACCTGGATGCTCATTTACGGATGTTTCCCCGGATATGGGCCTGCAATTCGGCAAGATCGCCGCTTAGCCGGGTCACGCGCTCGGGACGGTCAAACAGGTCGGCCATGCGTTCGGGCAGGGCAGGGCGGGTGCCCATGGCCGATTCGACTGCATCAGGGAATTTGGCGGGATGCGCAGTTGCCAGCGTGACCATCGGGGTGGCTGACAGATTCTGTTCCGCGACATGAACGCCCACAGCGGAATGCGGGCACAGAATTTCGGCGGTATTGGCGTGAATGCGGGAAATGGTTTGCGATGTCTCCCCCTCGGACGCGCGGCCAGAGGTGAAGATTTCGCGCAGGAATTCCAGCGCCCCCTGAGAGATGTGGAACCCACCACTCGATTTCAGTTCATCCATCAACTGCGCCACAGCCGCCCCGTCCCGCCCGTATGCATCGAACAGCGCGCGTTCGAAATTGGAACTGACCTGAATATCCATCGACGGGCTGATCGAGGGTTTGACCCCATCCGTCACATACCCGCCCGATGTGATGGCGCGGTGCAGAATGTCATTTTGGTTGGTGGCGACAATCAGCTTTTCAATCGGCAGCCCCATTTGCCGTGCGATATAGCCTGCAAAAATATCACCGAAATTCCCCGTGGGGACAGTGAAACTGACAGCGCGATAGGGCGCACCAAGGCTGACTGCCGCCGAAAAGTAATAAACCACCTGCGCCAGAACCCGCGCCCAGTTAATGCTGTTCACGCCCGCCAGTTTTACCCCGTCGCGGAATGAAAAATCGTTGAACATATCCTTGACCAGCGCCTGACAGGTATCGAAATCACCGTCGATGGCCAGCGCATGGACATTGGATTCTGCTGGTGTGGTCATCTGGCGGCGCTGCACATCGGACACGCGGCCATGGGGAAACAGGATGAACACATCCACATTGTCCAGGCCCTTGAACGCCTCGATCGCGGCGGACCCGGTGTCGCCGGATGTTGCGCCCACAATTGTCACCCGGTCACGCGATCTTGCCAGCGCGGCCTGAAACAGCTGGCCGATCAGCTGCATGGCAAAATCCTTGAATGCCAGTGTCGGGCCGTGGAACAGTTCCAGCAGGAAATGATTTGGTGCCAGTTGCTTCAGCGGTGCCCGTGCCGGATGGCCGAACCCCTGATAGGCGCGGGCAATCAGGCTGCGGAATTCGTCATCGGCGAACGTGTCGCCAATGAACGGGCGCATGATGACATAGGCCTGTTCTTCATAGCTCAGACCGGCAAGGGATGCGATTTCGGCCTGCGTCATCGGCGGCACATGATCAGGCAGATACAGCCCACCATCGCGGGCAAGCCCCGTCAGCATTGTTGCTTCAAAGTTCAGCGCAGGGGCTGCGCCACGGGTTGAAATATACTTCATGTTCGGTCTGATCCTTCATCGCGTTGCCGCGTGATACGCCACAGAAAGAAAACTGTCATCCCCAGCCATGCAATTGCCATCAAAAACCACTGCATAGCATATCCCAGATGGTTGTCCGGCAAGCGCACCTCATAGACAGGCACGGGGGTTGCAGGGGGGCTGGGTTCAGATGTACGGCGCAAAACCACCAGCATTTCCTCTGCCTGCAACAGGTTTGCCATCTGGCCGACATCGCGCGCGAAGAACAGATTGCGGCCCGCGTCGAAATCCGGGGTGTAGCGGTTGGCGTCGCGCGGCCAGTGCAGGTTTCCGGCCAACACCACATCACCTGATTCGACGACAAGCCCCTGTCGCGCGGCTTCCGGCAGAAAACCGCGATCCACCATGATGCGCCGCCCGTTGTCGGTTTCCAGCACCGTGATCAGGTGAAAGCCAGGCCCCTGCGCCCGCTGCGCCGCCATTGCGAAACTGTGATCCGCTGTAAAACGCCCCGACACCTCTATTGGCAGGTAGCGGTCCTGTTCCGGGTCCGGCGCATCGGGCAGGACAACAGGCGGCTGAAAAATGCGCGATTCCATTTCCGCAATCAGCGCGGCTTTTTCATCGGCGCGCGACAATTGCCACAGGCCAAGATTGACCAGAATTGCCGTGCCGATCAGGCCGAAGATTGCCGGAATAAGGATCTGCTTCAGCATATGCCCCCACGGTTTACAGTGAAAAGCGCGCGCCTTTCGGCCCGCGCTTTGTGATTGTTCTGGCTGGCGCGTTAAACGCGCCTAGGCCCCCCAGACATAGATCGACGCAAACAGGAACAGCCAGACCACATCGACGAAATGCCAGTACCATGCGGCCGCTTCAAAGCCCACATGGCGTTCGGCGGTGAAATGGCCCGCATAAACACGCATCAGGCAAATCGCCAGAAAGATGGTGCCGACGATAACATGGAAGCCGTGGAACCCTGTCGCCATGAAGAAGTTGGCGCCATAGATATTGCCCGCAAAGCCAAAGCCCGCATGGGTGTATTCATAGGCTTGCAGGAAGGTGAAGATCACGCCCAGACCAACCGCAATCCACAGCCCCATTTTCACGTCATCGCGTTTGCCGCCATGCACCAGCGCATGGTGTGCCCAGGTCGCGGCGCAGCCCGACAACAGCAGGATAAGCGTGTTGATCAGGGGCAGGTGCCAGGGGTCGAATGTTTCGATACCGGCAGGGGGCCACGTGCCATCCACAGCGGGGCTAAGTCCTTCGGGGTGCATGGGATACAGCGCATGCTTGAAGAAGCTCCAGAACCATGCTGCAAAGAACATCACTTCCGAAATGATGAACAGAATAAACCCGTAGCGCAGGCCGATCACGACGACCGGTGTATGGTCGCCGGAATGGCTTTCGATCACAATGTTCTTCCACCATTCGAACATGACGTACAGCACGCCCACAAGCCCCATCAGGAACATCCATGGGCCATTGTCCTGCATCCACATGACGGCGCCAAACAGCATCACGAAGCCGGAAACGGCCCCCACGAATGGCCAGATTGACGGCGGCAGAATGTGATAATCGTGGTTTTTCTCATGCGCCATTGTGAAAGTTCCCTCGTATTGCTCGGTCTTGTGCGCGAGTTCAGTTTGTCATTGCGGGTTCCGGGGTGACGTAATCCGCCGGAATATCCGTTGCGTGGAAAGTATAGGACAGCGTGATCGTATGCGTCCCGTGCGCGTCGCGGTCATCCAGAATGTCTGGATCAACGAAATAGGTCACCGGCATCAGCACCGATTCGCCGGGCTGCAAAACCTGCAACTCGAAGCAGAAGCAGTCGATCTTGGTAAAATAACGGCCTGCTTCATAGGGGCTGACGTTGTAACTTGCCGCCCCGGCGATGGGTTTGTCGGTGGGGTTATATGCTTCGTAGAATGCAAGGCCGACTTCACCAATGCGGATTTCCGCAACCCGGTCTACGGGTTTGAACTGCCACGGGAAATTGCGCGCCACGGATGCGTCGAAGCGCACGCGCATCGTCTGGTCAAGGACAACACCGGTTGATGCGGTGGCGGTGTTTGTGGTGCCGCCATAGCCAGTCACGCGACAGAACAGGTCATAAAGGGGCACGGCCGCCCAACCCATTGCCCCCATGAACAGCACCACGCCAACGGTTTGCACGGTGGTTTTCTGTATGCCAGTCATCCGGTTCCAGAATGTGATCATCGTTGCGGATACCTTACATTGTCCGGATCAAGGGAAGGTCTGTAACTGTGGTCATAGGCCTGCAGGCTTGCCCCGCTTTGCACCTTGGCGATAGTCAGCCCGAATACCAGCACGATAAAAGCTACCAGTACCAGCGCCAGCCCGACATTGCGCCCGGACCGGCGCTTATGCAGTTCGTGTTCGCGGGTAATGGCCATCAGAACAGTTCCAGTATTTTGAAGCTTGCGGCGAATTCGGCATAGGCAGGCAGGCGCGACAGGGCAGCTTCGGCAAGGAACGCCCCGAAATGCAGAAACAGATAGGCCAGCGAAAAGCGGAACACACGTTTTTCAACGGCATATCCGTCCGCTTCGGCCTGAAGCTCGGTGCGGCGCCATATGGCCCATGCGCCTTGCAGGAAAACTGCATTCAGCGCCAGCGACAGCAGCAGATAGGCCGGCCCGCCGATAGATGTAAACCCTGCCGCCAGCGCAAACGGGATCAGCGCGACAGTGTAGACAAGGATATGCGCCCGCGTGACCTTGCGCCCGTGAGTGACTGTCAGCATGGGCACATTGGCCTTGTGGTAGTCGCTTTTCATGAACAGCGCCAAGGCCCAGAAATGCGGCGGCGTCCACATGAAGATCAGCATGAACATAAGGCAGGCTTCAATGCTGATGCTGCCTGTCACCGCGACCCAGCCGATCATCGGGGGGAAGGCACCAGCGGCACCGCCAATGACAATATTCTGCGGCGTAGCGCGCTTCAGCCACATCGTGTAAATCACGGCATAGAAGAAGATGGTAAACGCCAGCAGCGCCCCCGCCAGCGCATTCGTCGCCAGCCACAGCATGATGACCGAAATGCCCGACAACGCGAAACCCAGCGCCATGGCTTCGCCTGCGGCAACGCGGCCAGCGGGCACCGGACGCCCGGATGTGCGTTTCATCACGCGGTCGATATCGGCATCCCACCACATGTTTAGTGCGCCGGAAGCCCCGCCACCCAGCGCAATGAAGATAATCGCGGCCAATGCCTCGATCGGGTGCAATGCGCCCGGCGCAACAATCAGACCAACCAGTGCCGTGAACACGACAAGCGACATGACACGCGGCTTCAGCAACGCCACATAGTCGCTGAAACGGGCCTCTTTTTCGTCGCTATAGCTGATATCGGCACGGATATCGGTCATTTGCTTCACCTGATGGGGTGTGGCTGTCCGGCGCGGCTGGCCCCGGACATTGCTTGATTTAGTTCGACGTCGCGATCTGAACAGGCTGCGCAGCGCGCGGCGCATCTGCAAATTCCGCGCCCTGACGTTCCAGCCATGCGATGTATTCCTCTTCGCTGACCACTTTCACTGTGATCGGCATATAGGCATGTGAAATACCGCAAAGTTCTGAACACTGGCCGAAATAAATGCCTTCTTCCTCGGCATTAAACCACAGTTCGGCCAGACGCCCCGGAACACCATCCTGTTTCACGCCAAAGGCGGGCATGGCCCAGGCATGGATCACATCAGCGGCGGTTACCTGCAAAACGATGTTCTTGTTGACGGGAACAACCATCGCGGTGTCAGTCGCCAGAAGATACAGATCATCCGTATAGCCATAGTCGGCCAGTTCATCGCGCTCCAGTATGAACTGCGAAAATTCGATGTCATGATCGACATATTCATAGCCCCAGTACCACTGAAAGCCGGTTACCTTGATGGTCACATCCGCTTCGGGCATGATTTGCTGATGGCGCAGCGCGGGAAATGTGAACAGCGCGATAAACAGCAAGATCAGCGCGGGCACGACGGTCCAAGCAATTTCAATCGGCGTGTTATGGGTGAAACGTGCAGGTTCCGGGTTTGCACGGCGGTTGTGAAACACAATGACCCAGATCATCAGACCAGTTACGAAAATCGTGATCGGAACAATGATCCATAACAACAGGTTGTCCAGAAACTGGACTTCACGCGCCAGTGCGGTGAAAGGGGTCTGAAGCGCTATCCCGTCCTGTTCAGGCGCACCAAGAACCGGCAGCTGCGGCAACAGGTCGTCGGCCGCAGCTTTTGTTACGGCAGCAACCGAAAGAAGCGCAGCGAGCATTGGCGTTATGGCTTTGAAAAGGCGCATATTTCTTTTCCCGTTCTTCTATGCGGCGATCTTGCCGCTTGCCTTGGCACATCCGCAATTACGGCATGCCGCGGAATCCCATTGAGGTTTGCCTTTGTAAAATCATATTCCAGAACATAGAACAAGCAAAACGATGCGACAGAATGTCGTTTTTGATCCAGATCAACGACACTATGTCAGACTGCGCCGCAGCGCGGCATCCCGCTGAACAGAAGGCAAAATATACATGAGTGATACAGATTTCCGCCCCTTTGACACCATGCTTGACGAAGCGCAGGCGCTGAGGGTGCTACAAGATGCCACAGCCGGTGCCGATGACGGTGAAATATTTCTGGAGCGCCGCGTTTCGGAATCCTTGCTTCTGGATGACCAGCGCGTGAAATCCGCCAGTTATAATGCTGCCGAAGGCTTTGGCCTGCGTGCCGTTCATGGCGAGGTAACGGGTTACGCCCATTCTACCCATATGACCATGGACGCCCTGCGCCGTGCCGCGCAGACCGCGCGCCTGGCTGTAGGGGGTGGGGGTGGCATGCTTGCCGATGCGCCCAGCCCCACCAACCAGCGGCGCTATACCGATGCAGACCCGATTTCCGGTGCGGCATTTTCCGTCAAGCTGGACCTGCTGCGCGAGATTGATGATTTTCTGCGCGCATCCGATGCGCGTGTTGTTCAGGTTTCGGTGTCGATGGCCGCATCCTTGCAGCAAGTGGAGATTCTGCGCCCCGAAGGCCAGCGCCTGCGCGATACCCGCCCCATGAGCAGGTTGAACATATCGGTTATCGTGGAACAGGACGGCCGGCGAGAGTCGGGCAGTGCCGGTGGTGGCGGGCGCGCGGGGCTGGATGGCGTGATGGCGCGCGATGTCTGGCAGGCCATGGCGCGTGAAGCGCTGCGTATTGCATTGGTCAACCTGCGCGCTGAACCTGCGCCCGCTGGTGTGATGGATGTGGTGCTTGGCCCGGGCTGGCCCGGCATATTGCTGCATGAAGCCATTGGCCACGGGCTGGAAGGGGATTTCAACCGCAAGGGCAGTTCGGCCTTTGCGGGGCTGATGGGCAAGCAGATTGCGTCAAAAGGGGTTACCGTGCTGGATGACGGCACCCTTCCGGACCGGCGCGGTTCCATCACAATTGACGACGAAGGTACGCCGGGCGCACGCAATGTCCTTATTCAGGATGGCGTGCTGGTGGGTTATATGCAGGACCGCCAGAATGCCCGCCTGATGGGCGTGGCCCCCACCGGAAACGGGCGGCGCGAATCCTATGCCCATGCGCCAATGCCACGGATGACAAACACCTATATGCAGGGTGGCGATGCAACCCCTGACGAAATTCTGGCTGGCCTGAAGGACGGAATTTACGCAGTCGGTTTCGGCGGCGGGCAGGTGGATATCACCAATGGCAAATTCGTCTTTTCCTGCACAGAGGCGTACCGCGTGAAGGATGGCAAGGTCGGCGCCCCGGTCAAAGGCGCCACGCTTATCGGGGATGGTGCGACCGCGCTGACCAAAATTCGTGCGATCGGCAATGACATGGCACTTGATCCCGGCATGGGCACCTGTGGCAAGGCGGGGCAATGGGTGCCCGTCGGCGTGGGCCAGCCGACATTGATGATAGGCGGGTTGACCGTTGGCGGCAGTGCGATGTGAAAATTCGGATATTTTGAAAAACATACCCGCATCGCTGCGAATCTTTACCATGTTTTAACCATCGCTGTGCAAATTGAGGCAAGAATGAGGCGAGGTTATACGGATGGCGAAAGATTTGTTTTCTTCTCACCCACCCTTCACCCCACCCACGAAGGAAGAAGACAGGCTGTCCTGGCTTCGCCTCATTCGATCTGCGCGTGTCGGGCCGACGACATTCTTTCGGCTGATGGCGGAACATGGCACCGCCGACGCCGCGCTGGATGCCCTGCCGAAAATCGCGCAGGCTGCCGGGGTTGATACCTATGCGCCCTTTTCCATCGATAAGGCCCGCGCTGAGATTGACCTTGCCCGTGCCAAGGGTGCGCGCATGTTGTGCTATGGCACAGAAGCATATCCCGCAACGCTGGCCAGCATCAGCGATCCGCCCCCGGTTCTATGGTGCATGGGCAGGCGCGGACCCATCCTGCAGCCGATGGTTGCCCTTGTGGGCGCGCGCAATGCGTCCAGCCTGGGAACGCGCATGGCCCGGACCCTGGCCGAAGGGTTGGGGCATGAAGGCTATACGATAGTGTCCGGTCTGGCCCGCGGGGTTGATGCCGCCGCCCATCACGCCAGTCTGAAAACCGGCACGATCGCGGTTATGGGTGGCGGGGTTGATGTGATTTATCCCACGGAAAACACGGTTCTTGCCGCTGCCATTGCCGATCAGGGGCTGCGCCTGTCCGAAATGCCCATGGGCCTTTACCCGCAGGCACGCCATTTCCCGCCCCGCAACCGCATCATATCCGGTCTGGCGCTCGCCGTGATCGTCGTGGAAGCCGCCGAAAAATCCGGCACGCTGATCACGGCGCGCGATGCGCTGGATCAGGGGCGTGAAATCATGGCTGTGCCGGGGCATCCGGTTGATGGGCGTGCGGGTGGCTGCAACCGCCTCATTCGCGATGGCGCAACACTTGTGCGCCATGTCGATGACATTCTGGAAGTTCTGCAGCGGTTGCGCGATGAGCCGCCAGCGATGGTGGCCAAGGACAAGCCCGTGACGCAGGACAAGACCGCAAAGCGGCGGGCAGACAGCGGAGCCCGCACGAATTCACCAACGGGCACCGCCCCGCATGAATTGGATGCCCGCATCCTCGCCCTGCTTGGCCCGACCCCCACTGCCGAAGATCAGCTGATCCGCGATCTGCAGATGTCGGCGGCACAGATTTCACCGGCGCTGGTCACGCTGGAGTTGCAAGGCGTGGTGCAGCGCCACCCCGGCGGACTGGTCAGCAGGCCGCAAACCCATCACTGATATTGCGGGCCATTGCGCGCGTTTGCGGGCAATATGACGGGTCTGCCCGTGTCGCAGTTTAGCGCAAACTTGTGCTCTTGAGTCCCGCTGCATTGACATTCCCCCCCTCGCCCTCACATTAAGGCCAGCCGGTGCAACCCCGCCAGTGCATGAAATAACCGAGGAATTTAATGGCAGTCGTCGTCGTCGAATCGCCCGCCAAGGCCAAGACAATAAACAAATATCTGGGGCCGGGATTCACGGTTCTTGCGTCTTACGGGCATGTTCGCGACCTGCCGCCAAAGGATGGATCGGTCGATCCAGAGCATGATTTCGACATGAAATGGGAAGTTGCCAGTGATTCCCGCAAACATGTGAAGGCCATTGCCGAAGCCCTGAAAACCGACAATGAACTGATCCTGGCAACTGACCCCGACCGCGAAGGTGAAGCGATCAGCTGGCACCTGACCGAAGCGCTGGAAAAATCGCGGGCCATCAAGAAAACCACCTCTGTCAAGCGCGTAGTCTTCAACGCGATCACGAAAACCGCCGTGACCGAAGCCATGAAGAACCCGCGCGAAGTGGACATGCCACTGGTGCGCGCCTATCTGGCGCGGCGCGCGCTGGACTATCTGGTTGGGTTCAACCTGTCGCCCGTGCTTTGGCGCAAATTGCCGGGTGCCAAATCGGCGGGGCGGGTGCAATCGGTGTGCCTGCGCCTGATTGTCGAACGCGAGATGGAGATCGAGGCCTTCCGCAGCCAGGAATACTGGAGTGTGACCGCCGGTCTGACCACCCCGCGCGGGCAGGATTTCAGCGCGAAGCTGATCAGCCTTGCGGGCAAGCGTCTGGACAAGTTCGACCTTGCGACATCGGAAGCTGCGGAAATCGCCGTGCAGGCCGTGCAGTCGCGCGATCTGACGGTCACCTCGGTCGAGGCAAAACCCGGCAGCCGCAACCCTTCGGCCCCTTTCATGACATCAACCCTGCAACAGGAAGCCAGCCGCAAATTCGGCATGGGGGCAAAGCACTGCATGTCCACCGCGCAGCGCCTGTATGAAGCGGGTCATATCACATATATGCGGACAGACGGTATCGACATGGCACCAGAGGCCGTGATGGCCACGCGCGATGTCATCAAGGACCGCTTTGGGACGGAATATGTTCCGAAATCCCCGCGCATGTATAAAAACAAGGCCAAGAATGCGCAGGAAGCGCATGAATGTATCCGCCCCACGGACATGTCCATCAGTCCCGACCGGTTGAAGATTGCCGATGCCGACCAGCGCAAACTGTATGACCTGATCTGGAAACGCACCATCGCCTGCCAGATGGAAGCCGCGCGTCTGGAACGCACCACTGTGGATATCGGCAGCCGTGACGAGCAAGTGGGCCTGCGCGCCACAGGTCAGGTTGTGCTGTTTGACGGGTTTCTGAAAGTCTATGAAGAAGGCCGCGACGATGTTGTGGATGATGATGACAAGCGCCTGCCGCAGCTTGCGCAGGGCGACTCGCTGGGCAAGCGCAGCGTCACACCGGAACAGCATTTCACCCAACCCCCGCCGCGCTATACCGAAGCCACGCTTGTCAAGCGGATGGAAGAACTGGGCATCGGCCGTCCGTCCACCTATGCCAGCATTGTCACCACGATTCAGGATCGTGGCTATGTCATCAAGGACAAGAACCGCCTGATCGCGCAGGACAAGGGCCGGTTGGTGACCATCTTCCTTGTCAATTATTTCAAGCGTTACCTGGAATATGATTTCACCGCAGCGCTGGAAGAACAGCTTGACGATGTGTCCGCCGGTGAACGCGACTACAAGGAAGTTCTGTCGCGTTTCTGGCGTGATTTCTCCGCCGCAATTGCGGAAACATCTGAACTTCGTATAACCGAAGTTCTTGAAAAGATAGACGAAGTTCTGGCACCGCACCTGTATCCGCTGCGCGAGGATGGCAGTGACCCGCGGTCTTGTCCGAAATGTGGTTCAGGGCGGCTGAACCTGAAAACCGCGCGGTCCGGCGGCGCATTCATCGGGTGCAACAACTACCCTGAATGCCGCTATACCCGCCCGCTTGCAGGCGAAGATGACGGGAATGCCGAACTTTCGGGGGATGGCAAGTTGCTGGGCCATGACGCGGGCGATCCGATTTCGCTGCGCACCGGGCGGTTCGGTCCCTATGTCCAGCGCGGAGAGGCAACGACAGACATCCCCAAGCCGCCCCGCGCATCGCTGCCCAAAGGGTGGGAAGTGGATAGCATTGATCTGGAACGTGCGCTGATGCTTCTGGCCCTGCCGCGTCCGGTCGGCCCCCACCCCGAAGATGGCGAGTTGATCGAGGCCGGGATCGGGCGTTATGGCCCGTTTGTCAAACACGGCAAGAAATACGCCAACCTGCCCGAAGTGGACGAAGTGTTCACCATTGGCATGAATCGTGCGGTCGAAGTGCTGGCCGCCAAGCAGACACGCGGGCGCACTGCGGCGGAACCACTGAAAACGCTGGGCGCGCATCCCGATGGTGGGGAACTGGCCGTGATGAAGGGGCGCTATGGTCCTTATGTGAAATGGGACAAGGTGAATGCGACCCTGCCCAAGGATATGGACCCTGACACCATAACCTTCGATCAGGCGGTTGAACTGGTCAATGCCAAGGCCACCGCCAAGCCCAAGGCCAGAAAAGCTGCGGCGTCCAAAAAAGCGCCCGCGAAAAAGCCTGCCGCTAAGAAAGCCAGCCCAAAAAAGAAATCCGCAAAATCAAGCAGCACGGCATGATGTCATCACGCTAGCAGGTTGCACAAAGATTGACTTAATCTCAGGGTCACGCCATCAGTTTGGTCCAGATCAGGAATGAAGGGAGTGAAGCAATGAAGAAAGTCTACGGCACTGCCGCAGAGGCCTTGGACGGGCTGTTATTCGACGGGATGACAATTGCGGCAGGTGGATTTGGCCTGTGTGGCATTCCTGAACTGCTGATTGACGCCATACGGGCCGCCGGCACCAAAGATCTGACCATCGCATCCAACAATGCGGGCGTGGATGATTTTGGCCTTGGTGTGCTGCTGAAAACCCGCCAGGTCCGGAAAATGATGTCCTCCTATGTGGGGGAAAACGCTGAATTCATGCGCCAGTACCTGTCGGGGGAGTTGGAACTGGAATTCAACCCGCAAGGCACGCTGGCCGAACGCATGCGCGCAGGCGGCGCGGGTATTCCCGGCTTCTACACGCGCACCGGCGTTGGCACCCAGATTGCCGAAGGCAAGGAACACAAGGAATTCGGTGGCGAAACCTTCATTCTGGAACGCGGCATCATGGCTGATCTTTCCATCGTCAAAGCATGGAAGGCGGACACCACCGGCAACGCGATTTTCCGCAAGACGGCCCGCAATTTCAACCCGCCGGCGGCCAAATGCGGCAAGTTCTGTGTTCTGGAAGTTGAGGAGATTGTCGAACCCGGCACCCTCGATCCCGATCATGTTCACCTGCCGGGCATTTATGTCCATCGCATGATTCAGGGTGAACACGAAAAACGCATCGAACAACGCACCACGCGTGCGGCATAAGGGGGAACGCAACATGGCTTGGGACCGCAACCAGATGGCCGCCCGCGCGGCGCAGGAATTGCAGGACGGGATGTATGTGAACCTTGGCATCGGGATTCCGACGCTGGTGGCGAATTATATCCCCGAAGGTGTGACAGTGACCCTGCAATCGGAAAACGGGATGCTGGGCATCGGCCCTTTCCCGACCGAAGAAGACGTCGATGCAGACCTGATCAACGCAGGCAAGCAGACCGTGACAGCATTGCCGCATACTGCCTATTTCGACAGTGCTGAATCATTTGCCATGATCCGCGGCGGCAAGATCAACATGGCCATCCTTGGTGCAATGGAGGTTGCCGAAAACGGTGACATTGCAAATTGGATGATTCCGGGCAAGCTGGTCAAGGGCATGGGCGGGGCGATGGACCTGGTAGCTGGGGTGGAACGTATTGTGGTGGTGATGGATCACACCAACAAAGCGGGCGAATCCAAACTGCTGAAAGCCTGCACCCTGCCGTTGACCGCGCAGGGCGTGGTCAAGCGCATCATCACCAATCTGGGTGTTCTGGATGTGGTCGAGGGTGGCCTGAAAATCATCGAGACTGCTGACGGCGTCACCGAAGACGAAATCCGCGCCGCAACGGAAGCCGCGATTGTAAACTGATATTTCAGGGGCGGCCTTCTGCATGAGGGCCGCCCCAGACGCGACGGGTTACTGCGCCCAGTCGGGTTTTCGCTTTTCCAGAAAGGCGGAAATCCCTTCATCCGTGTCGCGCCACAGCATGTTTTCCACCATGACCCGCCCGGCATGGGCATAGGCGTCGGCCAGCGACATTTCAGCCTGCGCATAAAACGCCTGTTTGCCGGTTTTCACCGCATCCCCCAGTTTCGCGGCCACTGTCTGTGCAAGCGCCGCTGTCTCGGATTCCAGTTGGTGCGCGGCCACGACACGGTTGACCAGACCCAGTTCCGCGGCGCGCGTGGCGTCGATGAACTGACCGGTTGTCAGCATTTCAAACGCCAGTTTGCGCGGAATATTGCGGGTCAGCGCCACCATGGGCGTAGAACAGAACAGGCCGATATTCACCCCATTCACCCCGAACCTTGTGCCCTCGGCTGCCACGGCCATGTCGCAGCTTGCAACCAGTTGGCAGCCTGCGGCAGTGGCAATGCCGTGAACCTCGGCAATCACGGGTTGCGGCAGCGCGGGGATCATCTGCATCAGGGCCGCACAGCGCGCGAACAGATCCGCGAAATAGGCAGCACCCTTGTCCGGTGCCGCCCGCCCGGCCTGCATTTCCTTCAGGTCATGACCGGCGCAGAATACCTTGCCCGCGCCACGCAGGATGATGGCCTTGACGGTATTTTGTTGCGACAGCGCTTCAAGCTGCGCTGAAAGTGCGGCCAGCATCGCGTCCGACAGGGCATTCAGGTTCCCGGGTGAATTCAGCGTGACCCGCGCCACCCCTGCCGTGACGTCACATCGGACAATTGCATCGCTCATCTTGTCATTCCTCCCGTGCTGCGCAGACTATAGCGGCGCAGGGGTGTCGGCAAAAGTCAATCGGAACAGGGGACGGACATGAAAATGAACCGCGAAACGCTGACGGAATTTCTGAAAACCGAATTCCGGCAAGTGGCCGGAATGTTCGCCATCGATGATGTCGGGCGGGACAGGGTAACCGTGCGCCTGTTGCATGATGAACGCCATCTGCGACCGGGCGGAACCGTTTCCGGCCCTGCCATGTTTGCGCTGGCTGATGTGTCTGTCTATCTGGCGATCCTGTCCATGGTCGGGCCAAAAGCCCTGAGTGTGACCACGAATTGTTCAATCGATTTCATGCGCAAACCCGCATCAGGCGTTGATCTGGTCTGTCAGGCGCGCATTCTGAAACTGGGGCGGGCGCTGGCCGTCGGGGACTGTCTGATCTATTCCGAAGGGATGGAGAACCCGGTTGCGCGCGCATCACTGACCTATTCCATACCGCCAGCGCCTGACAGCTAAGGTTGTGAGGGTGCGACCCCACAAGCCCATGCGCCCCACCCGCCCGCCCTGTCGGCCCCTGACTGGTGTCAGGGGCCTTGCGCATGGGCTTGTGGGGCGTTCTGGTCAAGCGACCGCAGACTTGCTATGGCGCATCAACCAGTGTTTTCCAGAGGATCACGATGACCCCCGCCGCACGTCTGCAAGCCGCAATTGATATTCTGGAGCATATTCTGAATGGCGCAGCTGCCGAACAGGCCCTGACCACCTGGGCAAGGGGCAACCGTTTTGCAGGGTCCGGGGACCGTGCGGCCATTCGCGACCATGTTTTTGACTGCCTGCGGTGCAAACGATCCTTTGCCCATGTCGGCGGGGCGGAAACCGGGCGGGGGCTGGTGCTTGGTCTGCTGCGGGCCAGGGGTATGGACCCGGAAACAGTTTTCACCGGGCAGGGATATGCACCATCCCCGCTATTGCCCGACGAGTCCCTTCCGGCAGTGTCGCCCATGCCCGATAATGTTGCGCTTGATTGCCCGGACTGGATTGCGCCGGACCTGCAGGTCAGTCTGGACGATCAGTTCCGCCCCGTCCTGCAGGCGTTGCAGCACCGCGCACCGGTTTTTCTGCGGGTCAATCTGGCGCGTGGCACCCGCGCCACCGCTGCGGCGCGCCTTGCACAGGAGGGGATTGGCACACGGCCTCACCCCCTTGCTGAAACGGCGCTGGAAGTGACCGAAAATGCCCGCCGCGTGCGGCAATCAAGCGCATTTATGGATGGGCTGGTTGAATTGCAGGATGCCGCGTCACAGGCGGTCATTCAGGCGCTTCCTATACCGGACGGCGCAGATGTGCTGGATTATTGCGCCGGTGGCGGCGGCAAGGCGCTGGCACTTGCGGCGCGCGGTGCGCAGGTCACCGCGCATGACGCAGACCCGGCCCGCATGAAGGATATTCCAGCACGCGCCGGGCGCGCTGGTGTTACCATCGATATGACACATGCGCCGCAGGGGCGGTTCGACCTTGTAGTGCTGGATGTGCCCTGCTCCGGTTCCGGAAGCTGGCGGCGTGCGCCCGCTGGAAAATGGACTATGAACCGTGCGATGCTGAATTCCCTGTTGCAGGTTCAGGCTGACATACTGGACAAGGCACCGGACCATCTGCGGCCCGGCGGGGTGCTGGGTTATATGACCTGTTCCCTGCTGATGTCGGAAAACACCCAGCAGATTACGCGATTTCTGGACCGCGAACCGGCATTCCGGCTTGTTTCGCAACAGCAATTTACCCCGCTGGACGGGGGTGACGGCTTTTTTCTGGCTGTGCTGCAACACTGCGGCTGAAATACCCCACACATATTTCGCCAAAGGTTACTTCATGGGGAAGCTGCGTTAACCATTTCTAAAGGGCGCTGTGTCACATTTGCGCTCAGGTTACCGTTTCGGGGCATGCCGTGCGCAATGCCTGTCAACATGTAAGAAGAAAATGCATTTTGTGTCCGAGATTCACCCCCGTCATCTGCTTTATCTTGCGCTTGCAGGGGGGGTGGCAGCCGTCGGGGCCATGCTGCTGTTCGCCGGTGGTGCCATTGCGATGGCGGGCGCAGCAACAGGTGTGTCCTTCGTCATCGTCGCAGGGCTTCTCCGGGTGTGCCAGATGGTGTTCAGCGCGTTGCGCCGCCACGAAGTGACGGCCGTTCAGGGGCTTCTGGATAATTCTGCCGCGTCCTGTTTTCTGGTGTCATCGCGGGACAGTCGCATCCTGTGGCGAAATAACAGCGCCCGCGCGCGTTTTGGTGCCGGGCCTGATCTGGCGCCGCTGCTGGATGATTATTGCGCCAGGGTGGACAGCTTCATTGCGCGATTGCATGATCAGGCAAGCGCGCGGGGGAATGCGTCGCGTAGCCTGAGTATTGGCGCGCATCCGTATAATGTCGAAGTTGTCCTGATGGAGGGCGGCGATTTTCTGTGGCGTATCGCATGCACCAGCGCCGTGAATGAACCGGCTGAACTATGTCTGGAATGGGCGCGGTTAAATCAGGCGGGAAAAATTCTGTCCATTTCGCCCACGCTCGACTCTCGTCTTGATATGCGACCAGATCAGATTGGTGACATTGTTGCGTCTGATCTGCCCGATATGAACCGGGCATCACTTGTGCAACTGACCCATACAGGGGCAGACCGGCTTGCCTGCCGCATGCCGGAACCGGACGGGAATGAAGCGGTTTTCTTTCTTCCCGTGCAACCTGCGGGAACCGCGCCGCCCGACAGCGATGCCGCGCTGAACCAACTGCCTGTCGCCATTGCCCATATCGCCCCGGATGGCACGATCGCCTTCGCCAACAGGGAAGCGCGACGTCTTTTGCATATCAACATCCATGAACAGGTCTTGTTCAGCGACCGGCTGGAAGGATTGGGCAGGCCCATTGCCGAATGGATGGAAGATGTCCGTTCAGGCCGTCTGAAACGCAGCACGGAAGTCATGCGGCTGGTCCGGCACGGGGTTGAAACCTATATTCAGGTATCGCTGCGCGAACTTGCACATGGCCCGGCCGGATTTACGCTTGCTGTCATGAACGACGCGACGGAGTTGAAATCCTTGGAAGCGAAATTCACCCAAAGTCAGAAAATGCAGGCCATCGGTCAGCTTGCTGGTGGTGTTGCCCATGATTTCAACAACCTCCTGACGGCGATTTCCGGGCATTGTGAACTGATCCTCATGCGCCATGACAGCAGCGATGTGGATTACCCGGACCTGATGCAGATCCAGCAAAACACCAACCGGGCGGCGGCACTGGTGCGGCAGTTACTGGCGTTTTCGCGCAAACAGACCTTGCAGTTTGAGACGCTGGACCTGCAGGTGGCGCTGGCAGAACTGGTGCATCTGCTGAACCGGCTTCTGGGCGCTAAATTTGCGTTGACCCTGCGTTATGCGGATCAGCAGATTGCCATCCGGTCGGACCGTCGGCAGTTCGAACAGATATTGGTCAATCTGGTCGTGAACGCGCGGGATTCCATGCCGCAGGGCGGCGAAGTGGTGATCGAAACCGCGATTCACTCCTTGCCGGACGGGCTTTGCCGTGATCAGGTCACGCTTCCGCCCGGTGATTACGCCGTTATTGAGGTGCGCGACAAGGGACAGGGTATTCCCAGGGCCAACCTGTCGAAACTGTTTGAACCTTTTTTCACAACCAAGCGGTTGGGTGAAGGGACCGGGCTGGGTTTGTCCACGGTTTATGGTCTGGTCAAGCAAATGGGCGGATTCATCTTCATCGACAGTGAAGAAGGGGCCGGAACAACGGTCCGGTTGTATTTCAAACCGCAGCACGCCGCGACAATCACCCCAAGGCCCGCGCAGGCCAGGACGGTCATGGCCGCACAACCGGGCAAACGCCGCAGCCTTGTTCTGCTGGTAGAGGATGAGGCCCCGGTGCGGTCGTTTGCGGCGCGGGCATTGCAGCTTCAGGGCTACCGCGTGCTGGAAGCGGAATCCGGCGAGGCTGCGCTGCAAATTCTGGCCGATGACGATATTTGTCCTGATCTATTTGTGACGGACGTCATCATGCCGGGCATTGACGGGCCAGGATGGGTGAAGAAAATCAGGGCAAAATACCCGGACACACCGGTCATATTCATCTCCGGTTATGCCGAAGACAGCCGCTCTGCCGCGCAGGCGCGGATCGACAATTCGGTATTTCTGGCAAAACCCTTCTCGTTGAGTGATTTCACCGCCACTGTGAATGCCCAGCTATTGCAGCGCGCAGAGGTTGGCTAGACCGCAGTCGGAACCGGTAGACGCAACCGGTTTGCGGCGCGAAACAGCGCTGATCCATGTTGAAAACCCTTAACCGGAAATGCAGCGGCTTCATGTGGCAAGGCAGCATTCCTGCAATAGCCCGCGCCCCTGCTTTCAGATTGCATCATGATGGGCTGCGCTTTACTGTCATGGCTGGAAATCTGGCGGGGCCGCGCTTTTGCAGGCTTGGCTGCCGCATCATCCTTTGCCAACCAGATCAGGACGCCCATGACCGACCAGACCCATCGCCTTGGCCCTGCTGAAATCCAGCATGCGATTGACACCAAAACCAAACCCGTCGGTGCCTTGGGGCGGATCGAAACGCTTGCCGCGCAGATTGCCGCGTTCCGCAATAGCCTGACGCCACGTGTCGAAAGCTGCATCCTGACGATTTTTGCCGCCGATCATGGCATTGCCCATGAAGGTGTGTCCGCCTATCCGCAGGAAGTGACCGCGCAAATGGTGCTGAATTTCCTTGCGGGCGGCGCAGCGGCGAATGTTTTTGCGGCGACCCAGAACGTGCCTGTGCAGGTCGTGGATGCCGGTATCGCGGGTGCGCCCATTGCGCACCCGGATCTGTTGTCGCATCGGATCGCTGCGGGTAGTGCCAGTTTTCTGAACGGCCCTGCGATGACCCGCGACCAACTGGCAAATGCGCTTGCGCATGGCGCAGAGATTGCACGCAAAACCACCGCAGATGCGCTTGCGTTCGGGGAAATGGGCATCGCGAATACGGCATCGGCCAGCATGTTGTTGCACAAACTTTCCGGTCTGGACCTGCATGGTCTTGTGGGTCGGGGAACCGGTGTTGATGATGCAGCGCTGGCGCATAAACGCCGCATTCTGGAACAGGCCGCGGCGCGCTGCCCGCAGGACATGACGCCCGATGCCATATTGGCTGAATATGGCGGTTTTGAAATTGTCATGATGGCAGGCGCAATGCAGGAAGCCGCAGAAACCGGGCGGCTGGTGCTGGTCGACGGGTTCATCGCGACGGCTGCGGCTGCGGCGGCACTGGCGCGTGCCCCGCATATCCGGCCTGCGATGATTTTCTGCCACTGCTCGCAGGAAGCGGGACATCGCGCGGCGCTGGAGTGGCTGGGCGCGTCGCCATTGCTGGATCTGGATATGCGGCTGGGCGAGGGCACAGGCGCAGTGCTGGCCTGGCCCCTTGTCAGGGCTGCGTCAGCGATGCTGTGTGACATGGCCAGTTTCGAAAGCGCCGGTGTCAGCACAGGCTGACGCAATGGCCCATATACGCAACAATCTGGCCGAATGTGCCCTGGCCCTGCAATTCCTGAGCCGCCTTCCCGCAGGGCATGCGGAAACCTACAGCGCGGATCGCTGGGCGCGTATTCCGCGCTGGTTTGGAATCGTTGGTCTGGTGTTGGGGGTGCTGGCTGCTGCCATTCTGTGGCTGGCGGCGCAGGTCCTGCCACAGGGGATTGCGGTTCTGCTGACGCTGGGCGCGATGCTGCTGCTGACCGGGGCGCTGCACGAAGACGGGCTGGCCGATGCCGCCGATGGTATGGGCGGCGGGCGCACGGCGGAACGTGCCCTTGATATCATGCGCGACAGCCGCATTGGCAGTTACGGCGTTCTTGCATTGATCATGGCGCTGGCGCTGCAAGCGGCCTGTCTGGCGTTGATGCCGCTGGACCGGGCCATGGGCGCGCTGGTGCTTGCGCATGTTTTCAGTCGATCTGTCATGGCGCTGGCCCTTGGGCAAGGGCGGTATCTGCGGGTCAGCGGGGCAGGGACAGGGCTAGACCGCCCCTTGGGCGTGTTTGGACTGGTGCTGACGCTGGGCGCGGTTTTATGTGCCCTCGGTCTGGGACTGGTGCTGCGCGTTCCGGCTCCGGCATTGCTGGTGGCTGTTTTCATCAGCGGGGGCGTGTCTGCGTTCTGGTTGCGGGTCGCGCGGCGCAAACTGGGGGGCGACACCGGTGATACGCTTGGCGCGGCGCAGGTCATTGCGGCCACAACCTGCCTCGTCGGGGTTGCGGCATGGCTATGATCCTGCTGCGCCACACGCGGCCCGATATGGCACCCGGCATTTGCTATGGGCGCAGCGATCCGGACCTTGCGCCATGCTTTGCAGACGCGGCGCAAACCTTGGTCGACACGCTGCCTGATGTGTTGCGGGTTGTCTCTTCGCCCTTGATGCGCTGCCTGCGACTGGCCCGGCATGTGGCGGATGCGCGGGCGATTCCCCTGTCCGTCGACCCCCGGCTGAGCGAAATGGATTTCGGCACATGGGAAGGCCAGCCATGGAATGATATTCCGCGCGCGCAGCTTGATGCATGGGCCGGTGATGTGCTGCATGCGCGCCCGCATGGGGGCGAAAGCGTGGCGGCACTGCGTGTGCGCGCGCTTGCGGCACTGCGTGACCACGCGGCCCCCGCAACCCTTGTCGTCACCCACCATGGGGTCATAAAATGCGCACGCAGTCTGATCATGGGCGATGGTGCATGGCAGTCGGACCTGCCCTTTGGCCAATGGATCACGTTTTCCGCGCAGGTGTTCACAGATGCAACATGACCTTACCCTGATCCTTGGCGGCGCGCGGTCCGGCAAAAGCGCTTTTGCCGAACGCGACATCACCGCGCTGCCCGCGCCCTGGCACTACATCGCCACAGCGCAGGCGTTTGATAACGAAATGCGCGACCGTATCCGGCACCATCAGGACCGCCGCGCGGCGGGCTGGCACACGCATGAAGCGCCGCTTGATCTGGCCCATCGCCTGACAAATCTGCCGGATGGTGAACCGGTTCTGGTGGATTGTCTGACCCTTTGGCTGACAAACCACCTGCTGGCTGCGCATGACCTGCGCGACCAGATTGCGGGGCTGGAAGCCGTGCTTGCCGCGTGCAAGGCGCCGGTCTGGCTGGTATCTAATGAAGTTGGTCTTGGCATTGTGCCCGAGAATGCCCTTGCCCGCAGGTTCCGCGATGAAGCGGGTCTGCTGAACCAGCGCATGGCCGCCCTTGCCAGCCGGGTTGTTTTCGTGGCCGCTGGCCTGCCGTTGCAATTGAAGGGCGACGCCCGCGCCCCTATGGTGGACCCATGACACAGACTCCCCGTTTTATTCATCTGCGCACACATACCGAATATTCCTTGCTGGAAGGGGCCTTGCCGCTGAAAAAGCTGGTCAAGGATTGCGCCGCGCAGGGTATTCCCGCAATTGCAGTGACCGACACGGACAACATGTTTGCCGCGCTGGAATTTTCGGTGCTGGCATCGGGCGCGGGCGTGCAGCCCATTCTGGGGTGCCAGATTTCGGTTGCCTATGACCCGCCCGCCCCCGGTGAAAAGCTGCGCATGCCCGCCCCGGTGGTGCTGCTGGCGCAGTCCGAGGCCGGATATATGAGCCTGATGAAGCTGAACTCCTGCCTGTATCTGCCGAAGGACAGGCCCGTGCCACAGGTGACGCTGGAAGAGTTGGAACAGCATGCCGAAGGGCTGATCTGCCTGTCCGGCGGGGCGGAAGGCGCGGTCGGCAAGCTGATCCAGACCAATCAGCTGTCAAAGGCGCGTGCGTTGATGGAACGACTGGCCGCCACCTATCCGGATCGGCTATATGTCGAATTGCAGCGCCACGCGGGCGAAGACGGCCAGATGATGGAAGCGGAGCGCGTGACTGAACGCCCGTTCGTGGAAATGGCCTATGAGTTGGGCCTGCCGCTGGTCGCCACCAACGACGTTTATTTCCCCAAAACCAAGATGTACGAGGCCCATGACGCGCTTTTGTGCATCAAGGAGGGATCTTATGTTGATCAGGCCGCCCCCCGCCGCCGCCTGACGCCCCAGCATTACCTGAAATCCCCCGAAGAAATGGCGGCCCTGTTTGCCGATCTGCCGGAAGCGCTGGAAAACACTGTCGAAATCGCGCGGCGCTGCGCCTATAAGGCCGAAATGCGCGCGCCCATATTGCCACGCTTTGCCGATGACGAGGTGCAGGAACTGCGCCGTCAGGCAAAGGAAGGGCTGGCCGCGCGCCTTGCTGTCATTCCCCATGCTGCCCCGGTCGCGGAATATGAAAAACGGCTGGAGTTTGAACTGGGCATCATCGAAGGGATGGGTTTTCCCGGGTATTTCCTGATTGTTGCCGATTTTATCAAATGGGCCAAGGATAACGGCATTCCGGTGGGTCCGGGGCGGGGGTCGGGTGCGGGCAGTCTGGTTGCCTATGCGCTGACCATCACTGATCTGGACCCGCTGCGCTATCAATTGCTGTTTGAACGGTTTCTGAACCCCGAACGTGTGTCCATGCCGGATTTCGATATCGATTTCTGCATGGACCGCCGCGAAGAGGTCATCCGCTACACCCAGAACAAATACGGCGATGACAAGGTGGGCCAGATCATCACTTTCGGCGCGCTGCTGTCCAAGGCGGCGGTGCGTGATGTGGGGCGCGTTTTGCAACTGCCGTTTGGTCAGGTGGACAAACTGTCCAAGATGATCCCGGTGGAAGGGGTGAAGCCCGTCAGCATTGAAAAGGCGCTGGCCGATGAACCGCGCCTGCGCGAAGCCGCCAGAACCGAAGAAGTGGTGGACCGGCTGCTGACCTATGCCCAACAGGTCGAAGGCTTGCTGCGCAATGCCTCTACCCATGCGGCGGGGGTGGTGATCGGGGACCGCCCCCTGGATGAACTGGTGCCACTTTACCGCGATTCCAAATCGAACATGCCTGCCACGCAGTTCAATATGAAATGGGTGGAACAGGCTGGGCTGGTCAAGTTCGACTTTCTGGGCCTGAAAACCCTGACGGTCATTCAGAACGCGGTTGATCTGTTGAAACGGCGTGGCGTCGATCTGGATATATCGGCCATTCCGCTGGATGATGACGCGACCTACAAACTTTATGCCAGCGCCCGCACAGTGGCCGTGTTTCAGGTGGAAAGTTCGGGCATGATGGATGCGCTGCGGCGCATGAAGCCCACTTGTATCGAAGATATCGTGGCGCTGGTGGCGTTGTATCGTCCCGGCCCGATGGAAAATATTCCCACCTATTGCGAGGTGAAGAACGGTTTGAAGCCGCTGGAATCGATCCACCCCTCGATTGATTTCATCCTCGAAGAAACGCAGGGCATCATCGTTTATCAGGAACAGGTGATGCAGATCGCACAGGTCATGGCGGGGTATTCGCTTGGTGGCGCTGACCTGTTGCGCCGCGCTATGGGCAAGAAGATCGCCGAGGAAATGGCCAAGGAGCGCCCGAAATTTGTCAAAGGCGCTGTGGCAAACGGGGTGAACGAAAAAAAAGCAGGCGAGGTTTTCGACCTGCTGGAGAAATTCGCCAATTACGGCTTCAACAAGTCCCACGCGGCGGCCTATGCCGTGGTCAGCTATCAGACAGCCTTTCTTAAGGCGAATTACCCGGTTGAATTCATGGCCGGTGTGATGAACTGCGATATCCACCTGACGGAAAAACTCGCTGTTTATAAGCGCGAAGTGGACCGGATGGGCATTACTGTGGTGCCGCCTTGTGTCAACCGGTCGCGCGCGCGCTTTGATGTGCAGGACGGTGCGCTGGTCTATGGGCTTGGCGCGCTCAAGAATGTGGGTCTGGATGCGATGGGCCTGATCGTGGACGGGCGTGGCGATAAACCCTTCGCCACGCTGTTCGACCTTGCGCGCCGTGTGGACCTGAAGCGCGTGGGCAAACGCGCGCTGGAAATGCTGGCGCGGGCCGGGGCGTTTGATCAGCTTGACCGCAACCGCAGGCGGGTGTTTGACAGTCTTGACGGGCTGGTCAGCTATTCCGCAGCAATCCATGACGCGCGGGCATCCAATCAGGTGTCGCTGTTTGGTGAAGCGGGCGCAGATATTCCCGAACCCCGCCTGTCACAATGCGATGACTGGTTGCCGACTGAACGGTTGGCACATGAACATCAGGCCATTGGTTTCTATCTGTCCGGCCATCCGCTGGACGATTACGTGGCGGCATTGAAACGCAAACAGGTCATGACCTTGGCCGAGGTCGAAAAGAAAGCCGCTGGCGGCGCTTTCGTGGCAAGGATAGCGGGTGCCGTGTCCGGTCGGCAGGAACGTAAATCCGCGCGTGGAAACCGCTTTGCCTTTGTTCAGCTGTCAGACACGACCGGGCTTTATGAAGTGACGGTGTTTTCTGACACGCTGGAAGCAGGACGCCAATATCTTGAAACCGGCCAGAATGTCGTTCTGACGGTAGAGGCGACGATGGAAGCTGAAACCCTCAAACTGCTCGCGCGGGGTATCCAGCCGATTGATTCTGTTGTGGCCGACGCAGGCGGTGCGGGGCTGCGTATTCATGTTGAAAACGCCGCCGCGATTGAAATGGTCGCCAAGTTGCTGGGACAGGGGCAGGCACAGGCGGCGCGCGGTCAGGGGCCAGTGCGTTTCTGCGTGGCCGATCTGGCCAGGGCGCGCGAAATCGATATCGATACAGGGCTGAATTTCGCGATAACACCACAGATCAAGGGCGCAGTGAAATCGCTTGGGGGTGTGGTGATGGTTGAAGACCTATAAGCAAAATTCAGCTGCTAAATCTAATTGGAATATATTTGATAAATGGAAATAAATTCAAACGTCACTGTGGCGCCACAAGAACTTCCTTCGTTATACATTTTTCTTGATGAAGGCGGGAACTTTGATTTTTCACCTACTGGGTCGGCATATTTTACCTTGACTGGCATCAGTCTTTACAGACCCTTCAAACTTCACACGGCGCTAGGGTCAGGACCCATTGATTTCATGCGTGCATCGTGATTCACCGCCCGAAAACGGAGCGGTGATATGTCTGATCTTTTCTGGTTAAGCGATGCGCAGATATCGCGTTTGGCGCCTTACTTCCCGAA
>NZ_JAQZSM010000001.1 GCF_028745735.1 Roseinatronobacter alkalisoli | reverse complement strand
GCGGGACGAAGCTGCCGGTCAGGGATATGTGATATTGCTGGTTCCCATTGCTGAAATGCGGGTAGGATCTAGATGCACGACCATGGAGCCCTGCCGATGACAATCGATAAACGAATTGTTCTTTCTAGCGACCATTCCGCCATTCAGATGCGCCAAGTCATTGCCGTTCATATCAAAGCACTTGGCTGGCAAGCCATCGACATCGGCCCTATGACAGCGGAAAGCACACCCTACCCTAAGCATGGTGAAGGTGCTGCGAGGCTCGTCGCTTCAGGCGATTGTCGTTTTGGCATTTTACTTTGTGGCACCGGACAGGGCATCATGATGGCTGCAAACAAGGTCAAAGGCATCCGGTGCGGTGTTTGCATGGATACGTTCTCGGCCCGCATGATCCGTCAGCATAACGATGCAAACATGCTTTCGATCGGTGTCCGCGTGGTTGGTGAAGGACTTGCTCTGGATATCGTCGATGCTTTCCTGACCGCCCAGTTTGAAGGCGGAAGACATGCAGCGCGGGTGGAAATGATCCAAACACTGGAGATGTAGCGCACTCCACCACCGACCCTCCGCTCTGGACTCTTCGCGTTGATGCTCAACCAAGGTATTTGCGGCAGCTATGCGGGACGAAGCTGCCGGTCGCTGCATCTGCC
This sequence comes from Roseinatronobacter alkalisoli, assembly GCF_028745735.1. GTDB lineage: Bacteria > Pseudomonadota > Alphaproteobacteria > Rhodobacterales > Rhodobacteraceae > Roseinatronobacter > Roseinatronobacter alkalisoli. Next base: position 479,997 of record NZ_JAQZSM010000001.1, on the reverse strand, counting down.
GATCCGTCTCTACGTCGCGTCTTATGTTCTAAGCGGAGGCCAGCAAGCGATCCCAAGACGACGTGCGATATCATTCGAACAGCCCGAACTAGCAGCCATTCGCCACCTGCGAATTTGTGACTTTCGACTTCCTACACCCTTCGGTATGAAGCGGCCATCACATCACGGGATCACAATGCTTTGTTATTTCAAGATGAGAGCAGCCAATGCTCTTATTCTCCTCGCAACTCTTTCAACTCAGCCTGTTTTGGCGCAGAGTCCAGAAAGTGACAGCTGGACCGAGCGCAAGTGCGAGCTTTACACCGCCGCATGGCACCACCTTGCCGGTGATGGCGTTCCCGAGGGCGTTTCAGAGGGATTTGTGACCGATCACGATGCGTTCCTTGCGTCTGGATGCCTTGATCGCGGTCACGTCTGTCCACGTAGCCCGCACGAGCGGGAAATCGCTGACATGCTGTCGCTCATGGCAGTGGCAGAAGGAATGGCGGGGTCATTCCTGCCCTTCAGTTGCGCCGACTGATCGAAACACTGGGACTTGAACGTGAAGCCAATTCTTCCAATCCTTGTTCTCATTCTTATCGCAACACTCGGCCGAACTGCGACTGCAGAGGTGGTTTGCACCTTGGTCGCTGATGCGCATACCAGGGCCATCGTTATCGAGGAAGGCGACTGCACGACGCGCGTGACTCCTGCATCTACCTTCAAGATTCCACTTGCTGTGATGGCTTATGACGCGGGGGTCCTGATCAATTCGAGGGCTCCAGTCATGCAGTTCCGGTCCGGCGATCCGGCTTGGGGCGGCGCCAACTGGACGCGCGACACTGATCCGGCGTCGTGGATGCGATACTCAGTGCTGTGGTATTCGCAGCGGATCACACAGGCGATGGGGGCAGAGGCCCTGACCCGTTATGCGCTAAATTTCGGATATGGGACGGCCGATTTCTCGGGTGATGCAGGGTTCGACAACGGCCTTGAACGCGCGTGGATCGTGTCCTCACTGCTGATTTCTCCGCGAGAGCAGGTCACGTTTCTGCGCGCATTGGTGCGTGACGCTCTGCCCGTGCGACCCGAGGCGCTGCGCCATGCACGTGAAATTGTCGAACGTCACGATGTCGAGGACTGGATTATTCACGGCAAGACCGGCACAGCCTATCCGCGCCGCCCCGACCGAAGCTTTGACTATGCGCGCGGATGGGGGTGGTATGTCGGCTGGGCGCAGCAGGGCGACAGAGTGCTGGTGTTTGCCCGGCTGACCCAGGCAAGGCAACGCACGGACGGCTCGCCCGGCAATCTGACACGCGATGCGTTCATGAGGGAATGGGCAGATCTGGTTGCTCGCTGACTCCCAAGCTTCGCCAGTTCTTAGATTTGACCCAATCGTTTCACCATGTGGGAACGACCGCAAAGGCCTCAAACCGGCTCGATCAACTCATCCCCGTCGTCGGATATTCCAAACCTCGCCACAGGATAGTGCTTTACACGGTACCCTGCCCCCAACTCCGGATCACCGGATCCGGCCAGCCATGCGTCCCGTTCATCAGTGCTTAGGATCACAGGCATGCGGTCGTGGATTGGTTCAACCGTGTCATTCGCGGCGCGCGTCATGATCGCGCAGGTGCGCAGATCGTTCCACACTGACATGAGGCCCGCGAACCAAAGCGTTTCTTCATTGCCCGCGCTGCTGAAAAAATGCGGCTGCTTCGGGCTTCGGTCACCGGTCCATTCATAGTATCCGCCAGCCGGTATCAGGCAGCGGCCGTAGCGCCATGCGCCCCTGAAGCTTGGCTTTGACGCTGCTTCCTCGATGCGGGCATTGATCGTGGCCGCGCGCCAGTCCTTCAGGGTGCCCTTGTGCCAGCTCGGGATCAGGCCCCAGCGCGCGCATGTCAGCTCACCTTCCCAGAGGACATACACCTCCTGGGTCGGCTTGATGTTGTAGCGCCTCGGAAACGGATCAATCTTGATTTCACTCAACTCGAACTCGGTCCCGCGCAGATTGGGGTCGATGTAGCGGCCACACATGAGCGATTGTTGACAGGTGGCACGATGATTCTGCAAGCGATACAGTTTGGGGGGCGATGATCAGCTGCGGGCCGCTACAGTTGAGTGTTGACCGTTTGGAGCCCAAAGTGTCAGTTGAGACGATCCAAAACAAAATCTGCACGCGACTCGACGCCAACTTTCGGCAAGACAATTATCTCATAATCAAGTTGCTCGAAAGTGCTGCACAGACGATGGTATTCGTCGATGCCTTCGTCCAGATCGTGCCGTCGTTCTGGGTCCGTTTGGTAAATTTCCGGCCACGGGGGAGTCAGAAAAACTCGCTTTTGAAAGCGATCGTGTTCAGCGAGTGTTTTGGATGCGGCTATTCCTGTAGCATGCTCCAACGCCACGGCCGCATCCACAAGCCCACGGTCAAAGAAAGCCCATCTTTCAACGCCTTTAACGCGCTCCCGGTCGCGAGACGCCATCTCGATTGCTTTTCTGGCAAATGCCTCGAGATTTACCCACGGTAGTGCTCTTCCATCACCTTGTAGTTCTTCCGAGACAATCCTTCTGCCTGGCTCCTCGATGGTTTCGAACCCTCGCCGCTTCAGCTCGAGCAATAGCGTAGATTTCCCACCTCCCGAACACCCCGAGATGATAACGTGCCGACTGGCGCAGTTGATTGGCATAAGGCCGTCCTCATCGTTTCCGAAATTTTTAAAGATAATCGAATGGCAGCTCCGTCCCGCATAGCTGCCGCACATGCTCGCTTATCCAGAGCGTATCACACCGGCGGAATTATGCTCTGAAGGATTGACACCGCCACGCCTCGAAACAAATGTGGAACAAAGTCCACAGAGGAGTGCCGCGCGATGTGGCGCCGAAAGCTGACGGTCATTGCAGGTGAAACGCGTGAAGGTGACTACATCATCCTTCGCGATCGGCAGGTCGTGGGGCGCATCTATCCTGCACATCTTATCCCAGATGCCAGCCCCTACGTCTGGGCGACCTACACATATCCGGCCACCGAGGGCCGAGCAGACAGCTTGGATGACGCAGCAGAGGCCGTGCGCGCGCATATCCGCACGCGCTGGCTGGATAGCGTACCGGCCGTGCCGTTGGCCGCTGATCGAAAGCGCTAACTCATAAACGAGGACTCTCAGGGGAGCAGGTCACAAAGAAGCCAGATCCTTCCCAATGACTGCATTTTGACCAATCTGCTTGACCGCATTAACCGCTAGGTGCGGCCCTGACCTGCCCGCCCCTGACGGCGGGCCACAGTTCTGCGATGTGGAGCAGCCGCGCCGGTTCACGGCGGCCGAACTGGATGCGCGCCGCACCTTTGTCGAGAACATGCGGCTTGATCTGGCGACGAATGAGCGTGGGGCCGAGCACTGTGGCTGGTGAATGGCTTTCACAATCATCAAAGTACTTGACTGCCGCGATCCTGTCGAACGATGATCGCAGCATATGAACTTTACTATGCAGTTTCACCAATGGGGAATTTAATGAAACTTTTAAGTTTAGTCGTTGTTGCAGCTATCGTTACAACCGCTCCAGCATATGCCGAATGGTATTCGGGTGGCACACTGCATCGTGCTGATGCATCGCAATGGCATGCCGCATCCTCTGCAAACAGACTTGCGACAGCCGCGGACTGGTCTGTCGCAGTCCTTTCTGAGCGCAGGATCAGTCAGTTAGGGATGCGTGGCTGGCGTGACTATGCGCAGCAATTGTCAGATTGTGTGACAGTCGCCACCTCAGGCGGACAACCTAGACAAGCGGTGAATGAGATCGCAGCGGCTTGCATAATTCTTTCGGATCAATAGCAGTTTTCCGAGCTATAATCCGTGAAGCAGTCGACGAAGTAGCACTCAAAAGCATATCGCCAGTGCAACTACGCGAAAAGCTGCACTACTCACTATCCTGCCGAGTTTCTGGGATGCATCTCTGATCCTCACACCCGCGATCATTCTAAGCGATGCCAGCGCACTGGTCGCGCGGCAGTGGGGGCGGTGAGATAGACGCGACGAGCCCATCAGCGACATTCAGGCACTCCGTAGCATGGAAAGTGCTTCGCGGGGCAGCATTGTGGTCGGCGCTGAGCGGCTTCATGCGGCCCTCATGAAAGATGTCCGAAGTAATGCGCGTGCCATTCTACAAATTCCACAGCGAAGCCGTGCTCCGCCAAAAGCTCTAACTTTCTGCCGTCAAAGCCGGTATCATCCGTGGCACTGCGGACGATTGGCTCACCTTGGTTCGGATCTATCCAAACTCCGCCTCGGTCGAACGCTTTATGATGATTCGGGCAGAATGGCAGAATGTTATTGAGATGGTCGGGCCCCCGGAATGGATCGCCTACCGGCTTCACATGCCCTGCCTCGGAATACGTCTTCCCGGTAGGGTCAATTGTTAGTGCGACTCCACAAATTGCACAGCGGTTTTCATACAGGCTCTTAACCCATTCCGCGTGTTGCCTGTTTCTGACTTGGCGCTGTGCCTGAGCATATGCTCGCTGCACAACGGTAAGGGTTAGATCGGTGGGTTTCTTTCGTTTGGCGTTCTCTCTGCGCGTGGCAGTGCTTTGGAGAGTACCAGAACGAGGCGTCTCGCCAAGAGACGTTTCAGGTGTATCTGCGGTCGCGCCCATGTTCAAAAACCGGTCCAGTCCGCCCAATGCCAAGTATTCCTCGATTACAGACAGCGCCGCGTAGGGGGCAAGTGCGGGATTTGCCGCGGTCAAAGCCCAATAGTCTTCGGATTCGACAAACGCTAGAATATCTTGAGCTGACATACTGAGACTAATTTCGCGGTCCAAGAGGCAGCGGTCTAAGAACAGGAAAAGTGCGCTCGACCACCAGTCTTCGCGCTCCGAACTGGTCAGCCCAAGTAGGCTGGATTGTTGATAGAGGTAATGCAGATTGGTGGCGAACTTCCTCGGAGTCGCTGCACTGTAGATCATCGCTCCCGAAGAGAAAAACTCTTCGATCTTGTCGGCCGTGATTTTGCTTACGTCCCAGCGGTCGCCATTCCACACCTCTTCAACCACGAAGCGCCGCGCCCAAGGTGCAGGGTGTGACTGATAGGGACGTGCTCGATCCCAAATCCCAACTCGGCTAAAATTCAGAGCGCACATCGCCAGCCGGTCAAAGGACTGGTCATGATCACGGGCCAAGGCTTCGAGTACAAGCTGGTCCGGAACGATATAACTCTCCCCGCGCACTACCTGATTGTAGAGGAAGAAATTGAGGGGAACGAGAGGATCTCCGTCAGCGGTTCTGGCGATGATCTCCCGTGCGGTATCTCTAGGAACTCGTTTCAGACCTTCTGAAAAAACCGCGTTAATTGCCCGATGCAGCAATCCCAAGCCGGGGGCGTCCCCCCAGCCAAAGTTTTTGGAGAATGACCCCGGACGGCTTTCGAGAGATCTCCAATCCAACTGCTAAATTTCCTCTAACAAATCCTATTCGGCGGCGCTCACGGTAGAGTTATAGGCGTAGGTTTTCCAGCTCGGCTTGTAGTCGGCATCGGCCTGATTTCCCCATACGGTCCAGCCGTCCCGAACTCCTCTACCGAAAAGTTCAAGAAATGGCCCGCGCGAACACTCTTCGATAATCTTATACTGCTCATCGGGCTTGCGGCTGTGTTCCCGCTTCCGGGTTTTCAGAAGGTCGCTTTCTGGCTCTTCCGCTTCGATGAAATTGACCTGAGACCGGCCCGGCGCAAGCGTGCGAACGTTCTTGCCTCGTGTTCCAAACAACAGGATTTCAGTGACATTGCGGAAATAGAAGCCTACGCCTCGACCGTCGGGACCACCATCTTTGCGGACCTTCTCCCAGACGATATTGGACTTGTAGTCGAAGCCCCACGCTTTGAGCACCTGTAAGCCTTCGGGGAGAAGAGCATTAGGAACCCAGAGGTAACAATGCGCCCGATCTTCGAGGTGATCTGCAACGGGAAGAGCGCAAATTTCGTCGAGCGTCATTGTAGGGTACCGCGCAAGCCGTTTGTGCTCGGGTGCAATCTTGCCTGTGCGGTTCTGAAAGCGCCAAGGCGGATCAGCCATCACGGTCACAAACTTGTCGTCGCCCAAGAATCGGCTGAGGTCATCCGCTGCGGTCATTGTTCTTTCCCTTGTGCTCTGGCACCTGTTCTATATCAACATGTTGTACACAGCAAATCTTTAGTACCGATAAACACCCGCAACTAAGAAATTGCTTAGCTACGCATTTGTGCGCCCCAAGTCTTCTGCAAGTGCGGTTTCCATAACGGCAGCTTCCGGTCTGCAGGTCGCTGATGCTGCAACAGCGAAGGGTTATCGGGTGGATGTCTGAATGGCTGAAAGGTCCCTGTCGTTAACGCTCGCTTATCCAGAGCGCATCACACCGGCGGGCGAATGACATTTGGCAAAATTGATCAATTGGAAGGCTGCTGATTTTATCCTGCTTCCGGCTTCTGCACACGATCAAATTCGGAAGTTGGTTCAGCTAAGCGGTGCCACGCCTCACGGAACTCCGGATTGTCGTAATGCTTTGCCTCTAGCCAGTAAGCCCGATGCTTGCCTTTGTCTCGCGTTGCCAGCAACTTCACTTCATCCAGGGTCAGAACGAAGCAAACCGGATCATCGCTATTGGCCCCCAACGTGATGATCCACCATCTCGACCTGAGGCGTTCGAGGTCAAGACCCAACGGAACCGACGCCCGCCTCGACAATGCCTTGGACTGGATTGCGATCACGGCCTCTTCGTCGTCGACAGGAGCGGCGTACAGGTCGGCGCCGCGAGAATTCCGCACTGTGGGCATCACGTTCCATCCGCGGCGGGTCAATTCCCAAGCGACATGAAACAACCCGGCATTGCCTGTCATCTGCTGCTTCATAGCGGCGCCCATTTCCGAATAACCCTCAAAAATCCCATGTCGATCACTCCAAGTGCCCCCAGCTCATCCTTCACCAATCATGTGCCAAGTAGACGGCAGATCACAAGATGATCCGCAGCAGCCCACCATCGAGGCAGTTCCCTTTTGTGCCGCTGAACCTGCGCGAACCTGACAGGCAGGTCCAAACCGTGAACATCGCCCTTTTAGGCAGGGCGCTTTTGACGAAATATCAAAGACTTGAATGGCGGGCCGAAACTTCGGGAGGCAGGGGCCGGAGGTTCGAATCCTCTCACTCCGACCAGATAAACAGGCGTTCTGAAGTAGCGCTTGTCATGCTCGCCCACACAGGTTTTCCCGTATCATCGCGACAACAATGCTGTGCTGCTTTTATCTGGTATGATATATATAAGAATAAGTTGCAGCCGCAGTCGTTTTTCTGGCATCAAGTATCAGCCGCAGCATGGGCCGGACGCGGATGATCATGACGTGAAGGAAATAATATGCCAGGGTCTGCCCGGATCGCTGAAAACATGAACGCATCTGGCACGCGAACACCCGTGATACCCGCGCCGGACATCGCCGCGCGGATGCTACATTTTCAACCCTTCCGAGGTTTGCCACAATGAAACCACTGAACGAAACCCGGTGCGAATTGGGCGAAGGGGCATTCTGGCACCCGGAACGGGCCGAATTCTTCTGGTTCGACATCATCGGGCGCAAGCTGCACAGTCTGGCCCACACCTGGGCATTCGACGAGATGGTCTCTGCTGCGGGCTGGCTGGATGCGTCGCGCCTGCTTGTGGCATCCGAAATCCGGCTGTTCGTCCTTGATCTGGACACAGGCGCGCAGCACAGTCTTTGCCCGCTGGAAGCCGACCAGATCGGTAACCGGTCCAATGACGGGCGCGCGGACCCGCAAGGGGGGTTCTGGATCGGCACAATGGGCAAACAGGCGGCGCGCGGCGCGGGCGCAATCTGGCGCTGGTGGCGGGGCGAGCTGCGCTGCCTCTATCCCGGACTGAGCATTCCTAACGCCATCTGTTTTGCGCCGGACGGGCGTTCGGCCTGTTTTACCGACACAGTGACCCGCCGTGTCATGCGCGTCGGGCTGGATGCATCGGGCTGGCCCAAAGGCACCCCCGAATGCTGGCTGGACCTGAATGCAGACGGGCTGAACCCGGACGGGGCGGTCATTGATACGGATGGAAACATGTGGCTGGCGCAATGGGGTGCCGCGCGGGTTGCATGCTATGCACCGGACGGGGCATTGCTGCAAACTGTAGCTGTGCCAGCGGCGCATGCATCCTGTCCGGCTTTTGGCGGGCCGGACCTGCGCAGCCTGTATTGCACGACCGCACGGCAAGGGCTGAACCAACCCGGCCCGTTGGACGGGGCTACATTCATGGCCCCTGCCCCGGCACGCGGTCAGGCGGAACACCGCGTATTGCTGGACGATGGTACTTGAACATGCGCACTGAATTCGGCGCTCTCGCGGATGGACGCATGGTCGAACGGATAACCCTGCACGGGGGCGGCATGGTCGCGCAGGTTCTGACTCTTGGCGCCATCGTGCAGGATCTGCGGATGGACGGCGTGGCGCATCCGTTGGTTCTGGGCACAGACACGCCCGATGCATATCTTGGCCCGATGCAATATTTCGGCGCAATCGTTGGCCGATTTGCCAACCGCATTGCCGGGGCGCGTTTTGAACTGGACGGCCATACGCATCATATTCCGGTAAATAACGCGGGCGGACATGCTTTGCATGGCGGCCCGGTGGGAAGTTCGCAGCGGTTATGGCGCGTACTGGAACAGTCCCCTGCCAGCGTGACACTTGGATTGTTCCTGCCAGATGGCGATATGGGCTTTCCGGGCAATCTGGACATACGTGCCACAATCTCATTGCCCGGTAGCGGCACACTACAATTCAACATATCGGCCCAAACCGACCGGGCCACGCCTTGCAGCTTGACGCATCACGGGTATTTCGCGCTTGATGACACGGGCGGGCTGTCGAAACACTGGCTGCGCGTTGCCGCAGATCACTACCTTCCTGTTGACGCAAACCTGATTCCCACCGGCCAGATAGTCCCGGTTGCCGACAGTGCCTTCGACTTCCGCAAGGCGCGCAACCTGTCGGGGGCGGCGCTGGATCATAATTTCTGCCTGTCCACGGAAAGCCAGCCCCTGCGCCCTATCGCGTGGCTGCAAAGTGCGGAATCGGGGCTGATCATGCAGATTGACAGCACCGAAGCCGGGCTTCAGGTTTATACCGGATCGCAAATTCCCGCCGCCGGGCTGCCAGGACTGGGCGGGCGGTGCTATCGTCCCTTTGCCGGAATCGCGCTGGAAGCGCAGGCATGGCCCGATGCGCCCAACAGGCCCGCATTCCCGTCCGCAATCCTGCGTCCTGATGGACAGTATGAACACGAAACACGCTACAGTTTCGCGTTCGCGGACAGGGCTTAGCCCTGCGGCGCAAGGACCACGCAAGTGCATCAGGGCAGAAAACCGCGCATCCCATTTTGTTGTTCGGCCTGACCCTTTGAAACCGCGCAATCGTCCCATACCTGTTCCTGACAACCTACAGGAGCAGAGATGAAACTTCGCTATATTTTTCCCGTCGCACTGGCCATCAGCGCCGGTCCCGCGCTGGCCGATCGTCAGCCCCCGCAACAGGCCCTGCCGCTGTCCGAAATCGTTACTGCGCTGGAAAGCAGATTTGACATTGCATGGATTGACGAAATTGAATGGGATGATGAGGGGTATTGGGACGTGGAACTTTACGCCCGCGACGGCAGCAAGATTGAACTGAAAGTAGACCCTGTGACCGGTCAGCCACTACGCTAGGATGTAACCAGACCATGTTTGAATGGTCGCTTTGCGGGTAGTTCCTGGTCTGAGGCAAACCTTCCTGCACACAGGCAGGCCCACCCCATTGATGGGCCGGGGTCTGCTGGTCCGGCGTTGGACCGGTGCAGCTTATGCAGGCGGCGTGGTTGCAATAGTCAAGTCTTGGCGTGACGTCACCGTCATCGGCGGTGCGCGGGACGGTCCCATCTATAGCGCAGGTCTGCGCGCGGCCTTTGTTCAGCGCCTTGGGCATCCCAGCCGATCATTTCACACCCGGAACCGACCGGATTTCGCCCTGTATTTTGTCGCCCGCCCAAACCCGCGTCTGCGGCTAATTTGGGCATCGATATCATGCCAGTTGGATGCGCCGGAGTGCCATTCCACCCCTGAAGATCATTCGAATATATTTTCAACGCAAAATCAAAATCTTATAAAATAAACGCCCCATCCCTGACGCGCATGACATAAGACTACGACGTCGCGTAAATTTGCGACTGTTCCCATATTGTTCTTCTTTTCCACTTGGAGTCCCGTGTACGCAGGGCTATGTTAGGCGAAGGTGTGGTTGGGGATGCACATGGCCGAGCAGAAATTCATCGAAGTGCGCGGTGCGCGCGAACATAACCTGCAAAATATCGATGTGGACATTCCGCGCGATCAGCTTGTGGTCATTACTGGTCTGTCAGGATCAGGCAAGTCCAGTCTGGCCTTCGACACGATCTATGCCGAAGGGCAGCGGCGCTATGTCGAAAGCCTGTCCGCCTATGCGCGCCAGTTTCTGGACATGATGCAGAAACCCGACATGGACCATATTTCTGGCCTGTCGCCGGCGATTTCCATCGAACAGAAAACCACCAGCAAGAACCCACGCTCCACTGTCGGCACAGTGACCGAAATCTATGATTATCTGCGGCTGTTATTCGCCCGCGCAGGCACGCCCTACAGCCCGGCAACCGGCCAGCCGATCGAAGCGCAGCAGGTTCAGGACATGGTGGACCGCATCATGGCGCTGGAAGAAGGCAGCCGCGCCTATTTGCTGGCACCAATCGTGCGCGACCGCAAAGGTGAATACCGCAAGGAATTTCTGGAACTGCGCAAGCAGGGTTTTCAGCGGGTCAAGGTCGATGGGCAGTTTTACGAACTGGATGAACCGCCAACGCTGGACAAGAAATACCGCCATGACATTGATGTTGTAGTTGACCGTCTGGTGGTGCGCGCAGGCATGGAAACGCGGCTGGCCGACAGCCTGCGCACTGCACTTGATCTGGCTGATGGCATTGCCGTACTGGAAGAAGCGCGCGAAGACGGCAACCGCATAACATTTTCGGAAAAGTTTGCCTGTCCGGTCAGTGGCTTCACCATCACGGAAATTGAACCACGCCTGTTTTCTTTCAACGCGCCGACAGGTGCCTGCCCTGCCTGTGACGGGCTGGGTGTGGAATTGTTTTTTGACGAACGCCTTGTCGTGCCGGACCATGCGCTACGTCTGGCTGATGGTGCAATTGCGCCATGGCGCAAGGGGAAATCGCCGTATTTCCTGCAAACGATTGAGTCATTGGCAAAACACTATGAATTCGATGCCCGCAGCCCATGGAAAGACCTGCCCGAGCATGTGAAGCAGGTTCTGCTTTATGGCTCCGATGGCGCGGAATTGCCTTTCCGCTATGACGAAGGGGGGCGGGTTTATAATGTCACGCGCGCCTTTGAAGGTGTCGTACCCAATATGGAGCGACGCTACCGCGAAACGGACAGCGCCTGGATTCGTGAAGATTTCGAGCAATATCAGAACCACCGCGATTGCGGGGTTTGCGGAGGCTACCGGCTGAAACCCGAGGCACTGGCTGTCAAGATCGGCGGCTTGCACATCGGTCAGGTCACGCAAATGTCGATCAGGGAAGCGCTGGACTGGGTAAAGGGCGTACCCAATCACTTAAGCGGGCAGAAAAATGAAATCGCCCGCGCCATCCTGAAGGAAATCCGTGAACGACTCGGGTTTCTGGTGAATGTGGGCCTTGATTATCTGACGCTGGGGCGGCATGCGGGAACGCTTTCGGGTGGCGAAAGCCAGCGTATCCGGCTGGCCAGCCAGATCGGCAGCGGCCTGACCGGGGTTCTGTATGTGCTGGATGAACCCTCCATCGGGTTGCATCAGCGCGACAATGACAGGCTGCTGGTCACCCTGCGCAACCTGCGTGATCAGGGCAATACCGTCATTGTTGTGGAACATGATGAAGAAGCCATCCGCACCGCCGATTATGTCCTGGATTTTGGCCCCGGTGCAGGCGTGCATGGTGGCCGTATTGTCGCGCAGGGCACGCCTGAACAGGTCATGGCCGACCCTGCCAGCCTGACCGGGCAATACCTGACCGGCGCGCGCGAAATCGCAGTGCCCAAGACGCGGCGCAAGGGGAATGGCAAGAAACTGAAAGTCGTCAAGGCCAGCGGCAACAATCTGCGCGATGTCACGGCTGACTTTCCACTGGGCAAATTCGTATGCGTGACCGGTGTTTCGGGGGGGGGCAAATCCACCCTGACGATTGAAACCCTGTTCAAAACGGCATCCATGCGGCTGAACGGTGCGCGCCAGACGCCCGCGCCTTGTGAAACCATCAAGGGGCTGGAGCATCTGGACAAGGTTATCGACATTGACCAGCGCCCCATCGGGCGCACGCCGCGGTCCAACCCTGCCACCTATACAGGCGCGTTCGGCCCTATCCGCGACTGGTTCGCGGGTCTGCCGGAATCCAAGGCGCGCGGCTACAAACCGGGGCGGTTTTCCTTCAATGTCAAGGGTGGGCGCTGCGAGGCCTGTCAGGGCGACGGTGTGCTGAAAATCGAAATGAACTTCCTGCCTGACGTCTATGTCACCTGCGAAACCTGCAAAGGCGCGCGCTATAACCGCGAGACACTGGAAATTCTGTTCAAGGGCAAAAGTATAGCTGACGTTCTTGATATGACCGTTGAAGAAGCCCAGGGGTTCTTTCAGGCGGTGCCCTCCATCCGCGATAAAATGGATGCGCTGATGCGTGTGGGGCTTGGCTATATCAAGGTCGGCCAGCAGGCCACCACCCTGTCAGGGGGCGAAGCGCAGCGCGTGAAACTGGCCAAGGAACTGTCGCGCCGATCCACTGGCCGGACGCTTTATATTCTGGATGAACCCACCACCGGCCTGCATTTTGAGGATGTCCGCAAATTGCTGGAAGTGCTGCATGAACTGGTGGATCAGGGCAATACGGTCGTGGTGATCGAACATAATCTGGATGTAGTGAAAACCGCTGACTGGATCATCGATATCGGTCCCGAAGGCGGCGATGGCGGCGGTCAGGTTGTGGCCACGGGCACCCCTGAACAAGTTGCAAAGGTTGAGGGCAGCCATACAGGCCATTATCTGGCACCACTTCTGCCCGCCACGGCTTCTGCACGTTCTGCACGCCTTCGATGCCCGGCATAGTTCTGCATCTGAAAGAACGTGATCTGGCGGCCGATTTGCAGGGCTGGCACATGCGCCTTTACAACCTGATCAGGCAGATTGCGCAGCGCAATGACGTGCTGGTGCATCTGCGTAGGCGGGATCCCGATATCCATGTCGGGACACGTAGTATAGACGACAACCGCTTCGCGGACGGGTGCCTGCATATTCTGGATGACCGGTCGGTGCGTGCGGGAAATGTGTTGAACGCAGGTGTCGCTTACTTCTGGGAATTCTGGCACCTTGATCCCGCAGGCGTGAAGGCATTTTCGTCCGCAGGCGAGACAGCATATATTCCATCTCCCGCAGCTGATGATACGACCAGATGTATCGCAACGCGGTTGCGTGCCCGCTATGTCGCGCAGCGTAAATCCCGTTATGACCAGCATGCCCCCGCGACATGCCTGCCCGAAGGTGTGGTTGCAGTGTTCTTTCAGGGGCAGTATCCGCGTGCATCGGGGGCAACGCCCTTCACAGATTTTGATATGCTTATAGCGGCCTTGCGCAATGCCAACGGCCGGCCGGTGGTGGTCAAGCCACACCCTCTCAGCAGTTCGCGCATCGACAATCTGCGCCTGCAGGCATTGCAACTGGCGCTAGGACGGAAAAGGCTGATTGTCACCCAGGCCCATGTCCATGACATTCTAGACGCAGCGGTGGTCACCGTATCGATGAATTCCACCGTCGCACTGGAAGGATTTCTGAAATCAGTTCCAGCAATTCTTCTTGGCAAAACTGATTTTCATCATCTGGCCGGTAAAGTCGAAGATATGCGGGATTTTGGATCGATCTTGCGACAGGAACTCGACCGGAGTGCGGATTATGACCGCTATCTGAACTGGTATTTTGAAACCCATTGCCTGGATCTGGAAGCTCCCAATCTGGAGTCGCAGATATGGGCAAGATTCGCGGCAGCCGGGTTTCCACAGGAGCGCCTGAAGTCAGGCTAACGCATGTTGCAACTGGTATGCGGTCAACAGGGTCTCTATCTCTGGAATCGTATCGACAACGCTGAAAAAGCTGCGGACATTCGCTTCGGCAAAGCCTTGCTCGATCACATGATCGATAAGCTGCGCCAGTGGTTTCCAATACCCGTTCGTGTTCAGCAACAGGATCGGTTTCTTGTGCAGTCCAAGCTGACGCCATGTCAGGACTTCGAAAAATTCGTCCAGCGACCCGGCCCCGCCCGGCAGCACCACAATTGCATCGGAATTGGTGAACATCACCTTCTTGCGTTCATGCATGGTTTCCGTAACCACCAGCGTTGACAACGACTGCCTGCCCTTCTCGACCTGCATCAGGTGGGTGGGGATAACACCGAACGTAGGTGCGCCGCCGGTCTGGGCCGCGCGCGCCACTTCGCCCATGATACCAATATCACCCGCGCCATAGACCAGCCGCCAGCCACGTTGCGCAATCAACTGGCCCATATCGCGCCCGGCTTGCGCGAAAGCAGGGTCAGAACCGGCACGCGCACCGCAGAAAACACATACAGACAGGGGTAAAACTGGCATGGCTACAAGACCTTGTGTCGGTTTTCTTTTGCCCTCGGATACCCTGCTTGATATGCTCGTGCAAGGTAAAGGCGGCGTTTGACACGAACCGCAGGTTCAGCCGCGTCCGAAGGGTCATTCCATGCTGAAATATCTGCCGAAAGATACACTGGCACAATGGGCTGTCGGAAGTATTGCGGTCGCGGGTGCGGCCTCGGTGGCGTATATCGTTGTGTTCCCGCCTGATCGTTCTGACCCCGCTCCGGGCGCGCCGCACCTTGGTGCAATAACCGAACCCTTCATTGCAGATGGCCCGGACGCAGAACACGAACCCGACATGCGTGTTGCCATGACCGAACAGATGAACGATGCGGCACCGCGCTTCGATCTGGTACGGGTAACCGATATCGGTGATGTGCTGATTGCAGGAAAAGCACCTGCCATCAGCATCGTTGCGGCACTGGTGGACGAAGCGCAGGTCGCCCAGACTGTCAGCAGCGCTGCAGGCGAATTCGTGATGATGTTCGACCTGCAGCCAAGCCCTGCCCCCCGCGTTCTGGAACTTGAAGTGCATCTGCCAAGCGGCCATCGCGTGCGTTCAGAAGATACGCTGATGCTGGCACCGCGCAGCGAGCAGCTTGCGGGTCAGCGCGATACGAATGGAAGCACCTTTCCTGTCCAGACCGTCCGGGAAGTCGAGACAGCGCCGCTCTTCCCAGACCGTGCTGCCCCCCCTCGCCCGCAACCGGGCGACGCGACCGATGTGACCGACATGCCGTCGGAGCCTGACATCGCGGGTAACGACGCCATGCCACCCGCCGAAGAACCAACCGCACAAGCCGAGGCCGCGCCGATGGCGATCCTGATGCGCGCGGATGGAAGCGTTCAGGTTCTGGGCGAAGCCGCACGCCTGCCACAGGCCGAAAGCGCTGGAAATGTAGTTGTGGACAGCGTGCTCTATGATGCCGAAGGTGACGTCGCGCTTGGCGGGCGCAGCGCATCCGCGGGCACCGAAATTCAGATATATCTGGACAACCAGCCCATTATCCGCACACGCGCGGGCGCTGATGGCAACTGGCAGGCCCTACTTGCGGGCATTGAGCGTGGTGTGTACCGGCTGCGCGTTGATGAACTGGATGAGGCCGCGCAGGTTATATCGCGGGCAGAAATTCCCTTTGAACGGGTCACCCCGCAGATCGCGCGCGAAAGCGACGGACCACAAGCGCTGATCGTGCAACCCGGCAATACGCTTTGGGCCATGTCCGAAGCGCGCTTCGGGGATGGTCGGCGCTATATGCGCATTTTTGATGCCAATCGTGACCAGATCCGCAACCCTGACCTGATTTTCCCCGGTCAGGTTTTCATCCTGCCCACGCCCGAGGGGTAGATGGCCGGCTGAGGCATGTCGCGGGGCGCGCGCAAAGCCGCGCCTTGGCAGCCGCCAGTATTCGTTTCACGCCAGTGTCGCCCGTGAACGGGATGTTTCAGTCTGGTCTTGTCAGGTCACACTATCAGCGACCCGGCTATAATTCACGGCTGTGAACGCAGCCATCGCAGGTCGCTGGTTGCTTCACCGCTGACGTGTTGCCGCGCCGGACTCACAATTCCCGCATACTTCCAGCCCGATCCAACTGGCCAATTCCCGCAGGCGTGATTAGATAGCTGCAATACACAGCCGAAAGTGAAACATGTCACAGTCAGTCAATGCCCCGGAGCCGGACGGCACGGGCGGTCAAACGCAGCCCAATGAACGTGCAAGCGGGCTGCGCATTATCCGGCGGGTTATCCCGTATCTTTGGCCAGAGGGGGAGCAATGGGTCAAACGCCGCGTGGTTCTGGCGCTTGCCTTCCTGGTGCTTGCCAAACTTGTCGCAGTGGGCACCCCGTTCTTCTACAAGGCAGCGGTTGACGCATTGGCGGGCGATGGGGCGGGCTGGATGCTGGCGCTTGGCGCGGTCGGGCTGACCATCGCTTACGGCATTGCGCGCCTGACGGAAATCGGGTTTCAGGAATTGCGCAACGTTCTGTTCACGCGCGTCGGCCAGCGCGCCCTGCGCAAACTGGCTTTGCAGACCTTCACGCATATACACCAGCTTTCGCTGCGCTATCACATCACGCGCAAAACCGGTGGCCTTAGCCGGATCATTGAACGCGGTGTCAAAGGTGTGGAATTCCTGCTGCGTTTCCTGCTGTTTTCGATCTTTCCGCTGCTTTTGCAATTGCTGATGATCGCGGTAATTTTCTTCCTGATGTTTGATGTCTGGTATCTGGCTGCAGTTGTGGTGACAATTTCGCTGTATGTCTGGTTTACCTTTCGCATCACAGAATGGCGCGTGAAGCAGCGCCGCGAAATGAACCGCCAGGACACGGACGCCAACCAGAAGGCCGTCGACAGCCTGCTCAACTTTGAAACCGTCAAGTATTTCAACGCCGAAGGGATGGAGGCGCGGCGCTATGACCGCGCGATGGAACAGTATGAAACCGCCGCGGTGGCGACCAATTATTCGCTGGCATTCCTGAATTTCGGACAGGCCTTTCTGATTACATCGGGTCTGGTCGTGGTCATGGTAATGGCCGCGATCGGGGTGCAGAACGGCGCGCTGACAGTCGGTGATTTCGTGTTGGTCAACGCTTATATGATCCAGATCACCATGCCGCTGAACTTCCTTGGCACTGTCTATCGTGAAATCCGTCAGGCGCTGGTGGATATGGCCGAAATGTTCGATCTGCTGGACCAACCGGCGGATGTGACCGATGCCCCCGATGCGCGCGCCCTGCAGGTCACGCAAGGGGAAATCCGTTTTGAACAGGTGAAGTTCGGCTATGATACAGCGCGGCCCATTCTGAAAGGGATCGACCTGACGGTCCGCGCGGGCCAGACCGTTGCGATTGTCGGGCCGTCCGGGTCGGGGAAATCCACGATCGGTCGCCTGCTGTTCAGGTTTTATGACGCAAGCGGTGGGGCGGTGCTGATTGACGGGCAGGATCTGCGCGATGTCACGCAGTCCAGCCTGCATGCAGCGATTGGTGTCGTTCCGCAGGATACCGTGCTGTTCAATGACACCATTGCCTATAACATCGCCTATGGCCGCGAGGGTGCGACCCGGTCCGAGATAGAGGATGCCGCACGCGCCGCACGCATTCATGATTTCATCATCTCTTTACCCGAAGGCTATGAAACCACCGTAGGCGAGCGCGGACTGAAACTTTCGGGGGGCGAAAAGCAGCGCGTGGGTATCGCTCGCACCTTGCTGAAAAACCCGCCCATCCTGCTGCTTGATGAAGCGACTTCTGCGCTGGACACCCAGACGGAACAGAACATTCAGGAAAGTCTGCGCCAGATGGGGCAAGGGCGCACCGTCATCACCATCGCACACCGCCTGTCCACAGTGGTTGATGCAGACCGCATAGTGGTGCTGGATCAGGGGCATATCGTGGAAAGCGGCACGCATGACGAATTGCTGGCAAGAAACGGGCAATATGCCGCAATGTGGGCGCGCCAGCGTATCAACAGCACAGTTGAAAGCTGAACCACGCAATGAAAAAGACCTTCGGCAAACATTGCCGAAGGTCTGGTAATTTATACATCTGGCAGGATCGGATCAGGTGTTGGACGTATCCAGCTTTTCCTTGATCAACGCCAGCATGAAGTCGCGATAATGCGGGTCTGACAACGCAACTTCAAGAATCGCGCTAAGGTAGCCGCGCTTGGACCCGCAATCAAAGCGCTGTGCCGTGTTCACGATGGCGGACACCTTGCCCTGCGCGGCCAGAATATCAATCGCATCCGCAAGCTGAATTTCACCGCCAGCACCGGGTTTCAGGCCCCGCAGAATATCAAACACTTCGGGCTGGAACACATAGCGGCCATAGGACGCCAGATGCGAAGGTGCATCTTCCAGTTTCGGTTTCTCGACCAGCCCTTCAACAGCGATAGTGCCATCATCCTGTGCCTTGCCGGGACGCAGAATGCCAAATTTGGACACGTCTTCCGGCGCGACCTCCCCGACCGAAAGCAATGTCTGCGGCTTGCGGGCATAGGCCTTGATCAATGTTTCGGTCGGCAAGGGCGACCCTTTCATGAAATCATCGGCCAACAGCACTGCGAAAGGAGCGTCACCCACCGCAGGCGCGGCACAAAGTACCGCATGGCCCAGCCCCAATGGCGCTGGCTGCCGCACGAAAATACAGGACACACCTTCAGGGACGATGTTGCGCACCATGTCGCGCATCTCTGTCTTGCCGCCCTGCATCAACTGGTTTTCCAGTTCCAGATTGGCATCGAAATGGTCGCCCACAGCGCGCTTGTTGCGCCCGGTTACAAAAACAAGTTCGGTAATACCCGCGGCAATCGCTTCTTCAACGGCGTATTGAACAATCGGTTTATCAATTATCGGCAACAACTCTTTTGGCATTGCCTTGGTTGCTGGCAGAAAACGTGTCCCGAGGCCAGCAACGGGGAAAACAGCTTTTTTGATTTGTGTCATGAATATTCCATACAGTTCTGGTGCGCGACACCCGTTGCGTATTGCGAAACGGACTTCACATACGCGGTTGCCATCCATGTGACAGCAACAACCGTTTAATGGTGCCGGCTGAGGGACTCGAACCCCCGACCTTCGGTTTACAAAACCACTGCTCTACCAACTGAGCTAAGCCGGCTGTGATGCACAGTCATATTTGCAATCGCAGCATTTCTCAACACCGATTTTCATGTATGATCGCACAAAACATCACTTTCCTGCCAGACAGGTAAAACTTACGATTTTCGTCCCATAGGTGACGAAAATCTGACACATTTCTTGGTAAATCTGCGTGTCGTAGAAGGGGTTTTGTAAATGGATATTGCGTTGCATCTGGGCGCTCACCTGACCGATGAAGGCAGATTGCTTCGGTGTCTGAGTAAAAATCATGGGCTGCTTGCGGATCAGGGAATCGAAGTGCCGGAACACGCGCGCTATCGCGACCTGTTGCTTGGCCTTGCACAGGCGGATCGCGACGCGCCCCTTGGACCGGATGCGGGCCAGGTGCTGCTCGACAGTCTTCTGGACGGCGAGAATCCTAAACGGCTGATCCTGTCGGAACCGGATATCCTGGCCTGGCCGGGCGGCGCCGCACGTAAAGCGCATTTTTATCCTGCCGCCACACATCGACTGCAATCCCTGCGCGAAGCCTTCGCAGATGAAAACGTGATGCTGTTTCTTGCTATACGCAACCCGGCCTCTTTCCTGCCTGCCCTGCTGAACCGTGTAAAACGCGGCCAGGCAGAAAAGATACTGAAATCCATTCAGCCGGAAAAACTGCGTTGGTCCGCCTTTATCCAGAGCCTTAGGACGACCTGGCCGGAAGCGCAACTGACGGTCTGGTGTGACGAGGATACACCGTTTATCTGGCACAAGTTGCTTCAGGAAGTGGGCGGATGTGACCCGCAAACGCAACTGGCGCACAGCTTTGACTGGTTTAATGAGGTGATGATCGCTGGCGGTGCCGAGAAGCTGGAAGCCTATCTGACCGCTACGCCCCCTGTTGATGACACCCATCGCCAGCGCGTTATCGGGGCGTTTCTGGACAAATTCTACGACGAATCCAAAGTCGACGTTGATGTCAGCATTACGGGCTGGGATGCGGAAAGGGTTGATCTTCTGTCAGCACTTTATGACGAGGATGTCGTAACCTTGTCCGCGCTGGATGGCGTGTCGATGATTCAACCCTGACCCCTGTTGTTTAATCTGCTCCGAACAGCAGGGCCGCGGCGCTGAAAATGTCGCAGCCTTCCGATACATGATGGCATCGAAAGGCTGATCAGCAGGTATTCAGGCGCAAATGGGTGCCGTATCAGACCATGCCCAGCGCGGCCTTGTAAAGATCAAGCACGGCTTCTTCTTCAGCAATTTCGTCAGGTTTGCGCTTGCGCATGGCAATGATCTTGCGCAACACCTTGGTGTCATAGCCACGCCCCTTTGCTTCGGCCATAACCTCTTTCTGCTGGTCGGCAATGTCTTTTTTCTCGGCGTCCAGATGCTCATAGCGTTCGATAAACTGGCGCAGTTCCTCGGCAGTTACGTTATAGGCATCGTTTGAAAGATCGGTCATCGGCTGTCCCTGTTCTGGCGTCGGTCACGGTTGCGCCGTGATGCCCAATCCCGTCTGGCTGCGCAACCCCTGACGATGTCTGCGCCTTCCGGAAATCCGGTAATTTTCATATGGTAAATTTTGCCGCAACCGCAAATTAATTTCCATTTTGAAATATCTGTCGCTTTTGATAAGGTGCCAGAAATATTGACAGGGGATGGAATGCAGCAGACACCGAAGCGCGATTTACGAAAGTTCGAAAAATCCCTGCCTATTGCGCTTTTACGCACCCGAGAGGCGACGACACGGCTGTTCAAACCCTATATCGACAGCCATGATCTGACCATGCCGCAATGGCGCGTGCTGCGCGCGCTGGCAGAGGCAGAAGCGCTGGATGCGCGTACCCTGTCTGAGCGCTGCGTTATCCTGCCGCCGTCATTAACGCGCATATTCCGCAGCATGACACAACGCGGCCTGATCCGGCAGGTGGAATGCACAGATGCGCGACGGCATATGGTTGCGCTGACCGACGCGGGACGGGGCTTATTTGAACAGGTTGTGCAGGAGTCGGAACCTGACTACGCGCGACTGGCCAGCGCCTTCGGGCCGGAACGGCTGGATATGTTGCTGGATCTTCTGAACGAATTGCGCGACACGGCACAAAATCTGGTGGATCCACCCCAGCAGAGCACAGCACAGCACTGAAGGCGTCACAGTCGGGCTGACCCCGACACAAGACGTGCTGCTTCAGACAAGCCTGCGCAGGACAAGCACCGCATTCAGCCCGCCAAAGGCAAAAGCGTTGCTCATGACCACATCAACGCGGGCCTGCCGCGCTTCATTGGGAACAGGGTCCGGCACGCAATCAGGGTCAGCTTCCGTGTGATTGATGGTCGGCGCGATGACCCCTTCATTAAGGGCCATAAGACAGGCCAGCATTTCCACGGCGCTGGTCCCGCCAATGATATGCCCATGCATGGATTTCGTGGACGACACTGGCAGCCGGTCCAGATGCCCCCCCATGACCGCACGCAATGCGTGCGATTCAACCCTGTCATTCGCGGCGGTTCCGGTGCCATGCGCATTGACATAACCCACATCCTGCGGCGCAACACCCGCATCGGCCAGGGCCGCGCGCATGGCCCGGACCGGCCCGTCCATATCCGGCATGACAATATCGCCGGCATCTGCACTCATGCCAAAACCTGCGACTTCCGCCAGTATCTGCGCACCGCGCGCGCGCGCGTGGTCCAGTTCCTCGAACACGAAAACCCCGCCACCTTCGCCCTGAACCATGCCGGAACGATCGCGGGAAAACGGGCGACAGGTATCGCGCGCCATGACGCGCAGCCCTTCCCATGCCTTGATCCCACCAAAGCCTAGCATCGCATCCGATCCGCCGGTCAGCATGATGTCGGCCATGCCTGTGCGGACCATCTGGAACGCCTGCCCCATCGCATGATTGGCCGATGCACAGGCGGTGGACACTGTGAAGGCAGGCCCTTTCAGGCCAAATTCCATGGAAATATGTGATGTCGCAGCGTTTTGCATCAGGCGCGGCACAACAAAGGGGTGAACCCTGTTCTTCCCCTCGGCATAGACCATGCGGTAATTGTCATCGACGGTCAGGTTGCCGCCCCCCGCAGTGCCCATGATCACGCCGGACCGCAGGGCAAGCGCCTCTGTCATCTCCAGACCGGATTGCGTGACCGCTTGTCGTGCGGCAACAAGTGCGATCTGCGCAAATCTGTCCAGCAAAGGCAGGGCGTTGCGCGCAAAATGCTGTTCCGGCTCGAAACCCTGTATTTCGGCACCAACACGCACTGTCAGGCGGTCCACGTCACGGCAGGTCAGCGGCCCAATGCCGCATTTTCCGGCCTGCATCGCGGCGGCGGTCGTGGCATAATCGCCGCCTAACGCATTCAGCGTGCCGACACCCGTTATGACAACGCGCCTCATGCGGCCTGTCTGGCAATCAGTTTTTCAACTTCCGAGATGATGGCACCGACCGACGAAATGTCAAAGCCCGCCTGATCCGGCGCATTCGCGTTGAAAGGAACCGAGATGTCGAACGCCTCTTCGATACCAAAAATGCATTCAACCAGACCAAGACTATCCAGTCCGAGTTCGGACAATGACATCTCAGTGCGGACCTCTGTCGTATCGACCATCGCCTGCTGAGCGATGATGTCAATCACGCGCCGGGCTGTGTCGGTCGTATTCTGCATCCATTCCAGTCCCATCGGGAACACTCCGTCTCATGCCAGATATGTTCCATATCAAGGCAGAATGTAACAGCTTCGCGACAGAGGGCAACTCAAAACAGTGTGTGAGCATCTGTTTCCCCGTCGGATGGCCGCGACAGGGAAACAGCCAGTTCCGGCGCTGGCGGATCAGCTTTGAATGCCATTTACCGCACCGGCACGTTCCAGCGCGTCATAAATGCGGGCATCCCGACCATAGATGTCATTGCGGAAATTCAACTCGCCGCGCACATTGGTAAATGCTGTGCGGTACACCAGATGAATCTGCACCGGTTCATCAAGATAAACGCGGGTCTGTTGCCGGGTGTTCAGCACCGAATGATACAGGGCACGCGGATCATCGCTTTGGCGTGACAGCAGTTCATAGGCGAAATCGCGCGGGTCATTCAGCCGCACACACCCCGATGAATGCGTGCGCACCGTGGTGTTGAACAAATGCCGTTCAGGCGAGTCGTGCAGGTATATCGCATAGGGGTTCGGGAACATGAATTTCACCTCACCCAATGCATTTGTCGGGCCGGGTGGCTGGCGGACATTGAAGGGGAAATTCGCAGGTGTGTAGCGCTCGAAATCAATGGCGTGACGAGGCACAACACGCCCACGCGCATCGACAATTTCCAGATGGCGCGCGCCGCCCGACGCCAGTGCGCCCCAGTAGGACCGCGCCAGAATTGACCGTGGCAGCGTCCAGTCCGGATTGATTTCCAGATAGGTCATCCGATGGGAAAATTCCGGCGTCTGGCGGTCCCCGGCCTGCGCGCCCACCACGGCGCGTGTTTCAAATGTCACCTGATCGAAATCGACGATCTTCGCACTGAAATCGGTCAGATTGACCCAGATGTGGCGGTCGCCACGCGGAATATTCAGCCAGCGTTCACGCTCCATAGCGACGATCACGGATTTCAGGCGTTCTTCCGGGCTGACATTCATGGCCCTTATTGTCGCAGGCCCCGCAATACCATCCGCTTCTATGCCGTGGTTCACCTGAAAGTTCAGAACCGCTGACTGCAGCGTTGAATCATAGCTGGCCGTAGCTGACCTGTCCATATACCCCATTGCAATCAAACGATTACGAAGGGCTATGACAGTGTCGCCTGATGTGCCGGGCGCAAACCGTTCTTCGGGCACGCGCGGCCCCCAGCCGCCCTGACGTATTACCGCCTCAAGCTGCTGTTTTGCCCGGAACAGTCGCGCGTATTCCGGCGCAGCCGGTGCAAGGTTCCTGATAAAACTCGCCGGGTTCGACTGCGCAAACTCGCGCAACAGTTTTTCGGGGTCCGGACGGGGCAGTTCCCGGACGATGCTGCGTTCAATGCGGCCAGGGTCCACGACACCGCTATGCAGATCGCTTGCGAAACTCAGGAAAACGCGCGTGACCTTTGCTTCCAGCATCGCGCGGTCGCGCTCGCTCTCCACTGCTTCGAATGCGGCAACCAGACCGGGAACATCATATCGTGCAACCGGCAAACCATGATCACCCGCGCGGGCCAGCGCAGACATGAACGCCGCGCGCCGATCTGCATGTTCCGCCCCGACCCAGATGGGCGCAAATTCACGGTCACGATAAAACGCCGAAACGCCGCTGTCGAAAGATGCGCCTTCCGCCAAGGCCTGGCGAAACGCCGGAAAGGATTGCGCCTGCACAGGCAGCACGCCCCCCAAACCCAAAGCGCTGATCAGACAGACCATGGCAACACCGGTTTTGAACCGTGACGCGACATTTCGGAAAAACAAGGAACACCTCCTGCAGGAGAATCATAAAACGGGAGTTCAAGACTGGCAAAATATCGCCGATCACGTCCATTCACAACCATGAGAGGGCATAATTACCCCTGACAGAGTGTTGCTTTAAGGTTTCTTTCAACAAGTTAAGTCACCATGTCGGCATGAGCAGTTCCAATTCAGCGATCATAGTGTCGCGCAATCGGTTCCATCCGCTGGCGCAAAAACCCGGCCGATGGGCAAGTTTCCGCTTAAACGCGCCGGACGCAGGCACAATGCGCCGATCTTTCCTTGGGTTCAGCGCCCGAATATGTCACAAAACCTGCACAGGCGACGCATGCGGAACATCGGGCGATAGAAAATATCGCAAATCATGCCCGTGTGGGGACCGTTGTCTTATAAAAAAAGCGACCGTCAGGACAGGAAAAGGGACAACCGTTCAGATGTGTGAAAACAAATCCACCGGGGTGACCCGTCGGTCGATTCTGGGCGCATTCGCGGCTACCGCCATTTCAGCCGCGCCGTTTTTTCCAGGGGTTACCGCGTATGCACGCGGGTCGGGCGACATCCGCAAGTTGCACTTCTATTCCGGGCGCACCGGTGAGCGGATGAATCTGATTTACTGGATTGACGGAAACTACGTTCCGGAATCCATGGCCGAAATCAACCACTTCTTCCGCGACTGGCGCAACAACGCTGTGCACGGTATCGATGTACGCACAATCGACTTTCTTGCGGCTGCGCATAATCTGTTAGGCGTGAACGAACCCTATATGCTGCTGTCGGGTTACCGTTCGCCGCAAACGAATGCCATGTTGCGTGCGCGCTCGCGCAATGTCGCACAGAATTCGTTGCACCTGCGGGGGCAAGCCGCCGATGTGCGCCTGCAATCAAGATCCGTTTCGCAGATTGCCCGGGCGGCAGAATCATGCGCTGCTGGCGGCGTTGGCCGGTATTCCGGGTCCAATTTCGTGCATTTCGACTGTGGTGCGAACCGCACCTGGGGCCGGTAAGGGTCCGCTATTGCGATCGCGGTCATCCGGGGCGCGGTATCCTGCCCTCGGTTGACATATTGACAGAAGCGCGCATGACATGCGCGCTTGGTTTACAGTGATTGTCCTTCCCATATTTTTGCCGCATTATCGCGCTACATAGCCTGTAGCGAAATCAGTCGTGCCGTAGAAAACAGTATGCGTTGACCAAGAGTACCGGGTAGAATAGGGATGTTAACTTTCGAGAATGTCAGCAAGTCCTACTGGACCGGGACACAGCATAAAGTCATTCTGGCAAATGCCAGTTTCACCGTCAGCCCCGGCATGCGCCTTGGGGTTCTGGCCCGGAACGGAACAGGAAAAACCACCGTTATCAACATGATGGCCGGGCTGGAGAAGCCGGATAATGGCAAGATCCACCGCAGTTGCAGTGTGTCATTTCCATTGGGTTTCATGGGTGGGCTGGTGACCAAACACACCGCAACCGAGAATATCCGCTATATCGCCACGCTTTACAGCCTGGAGCCGGACTATGTGGAAGCATTCTGCCGTTGGATGTGTGATATCGGTGAATATTTCGATATGCCCATCGGCACCTATAGCGCCGGAATGCGTTCTCGTCTGGCGCTCTCGCTGATGCTGGCCATGAATTTCGACCTTTATCTTGTGGATGAAGGTATGCCATCCACGACCGACACCGCCTTCAACAAACGGGCAGGATTGGTCATGCAGGAACGGTTCGCACAATCGGGTCTTGTCATTGTGTCGCATCAAGCGGAAATCCTTCAGCAGTTTTGCAGTTCCGCCGCTGTGCTGCGCGATGGCAAGATGTATTTCTTCGACACGCTGGAACAAGCGAAAGAGCTTTATGACTACGCCAGTTAAATCCCAGCGCTTCCGCTTGCGCAAAACAGCACAGCGCGCCACGCTTTCGGCCGTCGCCGGCGAAGATTCCACAACACCGCCCCAGTTGCAGATGGCACAAAGCGCCACGCAACCGGTTGCCGCGATCAGTGTGCATAAACGGCCCAGAGCGGCGGTGCCTGCGCAGCGCGACACAGAACCAGCACCGGATTTGCGCGAATCTCCTCCCGGTGATGGGATGGCCGAACCGGCCAGCGCGCAGGAATCCCCGCCCCCCACCCCAGCGCCAGCCAGCCCCGGAACGGGCACGGAACCAACGCCGCCCATTCCGCAGCCGGTTGCAGATGTCCATTCCGCAGATGTCGAAGGCCCCGCCAGTGTCGCGCAATCCCTTGATTCGATTCGCGCCGAAGGCTTGACCGCGCGGCAATTGCGCATGGCGATGCGTGTCGCACAGAAACACGGCATTCGCGCCACGTCGTCCTATGAAGCCGTGCTGATACTGCGCCAGCGCGGGATTGACCCGTTTGCCCGCGCCACCATGCTGGAATTGCTGGAGGATGGCGTCAAACCCTCCCCGTCCAGAGAACTTGCCTTGCGCGGCGAGACTGCACCGGCGACAGTGGACGACCCCCTCAATGCTGCGCAAGCGCGCATGGCCAGAATCGCCGCCGACCGCGAACGCGACCTTGCAAAGGTGCGCCGCGATATCGCGAAACGCCGCAGGAAACGGATGCTGTTGCTGGGCGCAAGGCTGTTGGCCTTTGTGACATTGCCGACATTCATCGTGACCTGGTATTTTTACGTTCTGGCAACCCCGATGTATGCGACGGAAAGCGAATTTGTCATTCAACAGGCCGACAGCCAGTCCGGCATGGGGGCGCTTTCCGGCGTGTTGCCCTCGGCTGCAGGGATGGGCATGGGCGGGCAGAACGAAGCAACTTCCGTGCAAAGCTTCCTGCAATCGCGCGGCGCAATGCTGCGGCTTGATGCAGAAGAAGGGTTCAAGGATCATTTCCGCGCGCCGGAAATCGACCTTCTGCGGCGCCTTGCAGAAGGTGCTACGGATGAAGCCGCTTATAAACTGTATCAACGCCAGGTGCGTATCGGCTATGACCCGACCGAGGGCGTCGTGCGTATGGAAGTAATCGCAGCCTCGCCCGAAGACAGCGAACGGTTCGCACGCGCACTGATCAGCTATGCCGAAGAACATGTCGATATGATGACCCAGCGGTTGCGCGACAGCCAGATGCGCGAAGCCCGCGCCAGCCTGGAAGAAGCCCAGATCAAACTGGTCGAAGCGCGCCAGGCCGCAATTGAATTGCAGGAACAATCCTCCATCATCTCTGGCGAGGTGGAATTATCTCTGCTGTCACAACGCATTGTGGCATTGGAAACCGAACTGACCCAGACCCGCCTGAGCCTTCAGGAAATGCGCTCCAACGCACGCCCGAGTGCCGCGCGCCTGCAAGCTTTGGAGCGCCGCGAAGAAGCGCTGCGTGCAGAAATAGAGATATTGCGCAATTCCATGACCCAGGGCGACAGCGAAGGGTCATCGCTCGCGCGCATTCAAAGTGGCCTGATCATGGCCGAGGCCGAAGTGCAGACCAGAGAAATGATGCGCGCGCAAGCCATGCAGCAACTTGAAAGCGCCCGGATGGAGGTCAGCCGACAGGTGCGTTATCTGGCGCTTTCGGTCGAACCCATCGCCCCGGATGAGGCCACCTATCCGCGCAAACTGGAAAATTCCATCGTGGCGTTCCTGATCTTCCTTGGCATCTATCTTCTGCTGTCAATGACGGCATCTGTGCTGCGCGAACAGGTTTCAGGCTGAAGAAACATCATAGCGATCGGGCAGGCCATCAGACCGCCTGCCCCGCCACCCAGCCAGACGACCATGCCCATTGAAAATTATACCCGCCGAGCCATCCTGTCACATCGACCACTTCGCCAATAAAGAACAATCCCGGCATTGTACGCGCCTGCATGGTCCGCGCATCAAGGGCATCGGTGTCCACGCCGCCCAATGTGACCTCTGCTGTGCGGTAACCCTCGCTTCCCACCGGCAGCAATTGCCAGTTCTTCACGGCATCCCGGACCCGGTTCAGCGCAGCCTTTGACTGATCCGCCAGATTGCCCTGCACCCGCACGCGCGCCACAATCTGCCGCGCCAGTTTTTCAGGCAAATGCGTGGCAAGCGCAGTATGAACGGCCTGCCGCCCGTTCCGGCGTTTTTCACCCTCCAGCAAGGGCAGCAGGTCCTTTCCCGGCATCAGATCAACCACAATCCCCTGCCCTTCGCGCCAATAGCTTGAAATCTGCAGAATGGATGGCCCGGACAAACCCCGATGGGTAAACAACATCCCTTCCCTGAACTGCGCCTTGCCACAACGGACCTCTGCCTGAACCGCAATCCCTGCCAGCGGCTTCAACTCTTCCAGTTGCTCCACTGCAAAAGTCAGCGGCACCAATGCCGGGCGTGTTTCGACAACCGGCTGGCCGAATTGCGCGGCCAACTGGTATCCGAACCCCGTCGCGCCCATCTTGGGAATCGATTTTCCACCTGTCGCAACCACCAGATTAGGCGCCTGAAATACGCCCGCACTTGTCTGGACAGTAAATCCGTTCCCATGCGCCACGCCTGACACCTGAGTTCCCAGAAGCAACCGGACGCCAGCGTCGCGCATGTCATTTGTCAGCATCGCGATTATCTCACGCGCCGATCCATCGCAGAATAGCTGTCCCAGGGTTTTCTCATGAAATGCGATCCCTGCGCGCCGCACCCGCTCAATGAAATCCTGCTGAGTGTAGCGGCGCAATGCCGACAAGGCAAAGCGCTGGTTCTGCGACAGGAATTTCTCTGGTCCGATATGCAGATTGGTGAAATTGCACCGCCCGCCACCCGAAATGCGAATCTTCTCACCCGGGGCGCGGGCATGGTCGATCAGAGCAACCTTCCTTCCGCGCCGTCCTGCCTCGATCGCGCAGAACATTCCCGCAGCCCCTGCCCCCAGGATGATGACGTCAAAACGCTGCATCCTTCCCCTTCATCGTGTCATAAATACTCAGAAAACAGGAACGCCCTGCCGCAGGCAGGGCGTGACATGCAGACTTGCGGCGCAGCCGCACATTTTAGCAAGATCAGAAATGCAGTGCACGACCATAGGCGTCAAGCACGGATTCATGCATCATCTCGCTTAGGGTCGGATGCGGGAAGACCGTGTTCATCAGGTCTTCTTCGGTGGTTTCCAGCGCGCGCCCGACCACATAGCCCTGTATCAGTTCGGTCACTTCCGCACCGATCATATGCGCGCCCAGCAACTCGCCGGTTTTTGCGTCGAATATGGTCTTGATCATGCCCTCGGATTCGCCCAGCGCAATCGCCTTGCCATTGCCGATGAACGGGAAACGCCCGACCTTGATCGCATAGCCTTGTTCTTTTGCCTTGGCTTCGGTCAACCCGACAGAGGCCACTTGCGGATGGCAATAGGTGCAGCCGGCAATGCTGCTTGGGTCAACTGCATGCGGGTGTTTGCCCGCGATCAGTTCAGCGACCATGACGCCTTCATGACTGGCCTTGTGCGCCAGCCAAGGGCCATTGGTCGCATCGCCAATGACAAACAGGCCCTCAACCCCGGTGCGGCAATATTCATCTGTTACAACGAAAGACCGGTCAATCTTCGCACCAAGTTTTTCCAGCCCCAGCCCTTCGGTATTGGCAACAATTCCCACTGCGGAAATAACTGTGTCGAAATCCTGCGTCTCGGTCTTGCCGCCACGTTCGATATGGGCCGTGACCTTGCCTTTGGCGCGGTCCAGTTTCTTGACCATGGCTTTGGCCATGATGGTCATGCCCTGCTTTTCGAACTGCTTTTGTGCGAAGGCGCTGATTTCGGCATCCTCGACCGGAAGAATGCGGTCCATCACTTCAACCACAGTCACATCCGCCCCGAGTGTGTTGAAGAAGCTGGCAAATTCGATCCCGATCGCCCCCGACCCGATAACCAGAAGTTTCTTCGGCATGCGTTTGGGCTGCAATGCGTGCTTGTAGGTCCATACCAGATCACCATCTGCTTCCAGACCGGGCAGTTCGCGCGCCCGCGCGCCCGTGGCCAGAATGATGTTGGGCGCGCTGAGGTCTTCGGTGCCTTTGTCCGTCTTGACGCTGACCTTGCCTTTCGCGGGCAGGGTCGCATCGCCCATGATGACAGTGATCTTGTTCTTCTTCATCAGATGACCGATGCCACCGGACAATTGCCCTGCCACCTTGCGCGAGCGTTTGACCACGGCGTCAAGGTCAAACCCGATCTTCTCGGCGGTCAGTCCGAATTCCGCGGCGCGGTGCATCAGGTGAAATACTTCGGCAGAACGCAGCAATGCCTTGGTCGGGATACAGCCCCAGTTCAGGCAGATACCACCCAGATGCGCGCGTTCGACGATCGCCACGGATTTGCCAAGCTGCGCTGCGCGAATAGCCGCGACATAGCCCCCCGGCCCCGCCCCGATTACGACAACATCAAACGATCTGGCGGCCATATGAGTCCCTCCTCCTGCGCGCACATCCGGAATTAGTTTGGTGTTAAACTATTTCCTGTCTTGTCGCAACGCGCAAGGTGAAATCCCGCCATGCGCCCTAGTCATGGCTAGATCAGGCCGCTTCCTTCAACCCATTCAGGGCATCCATATATCCGCCACGTTTCAGAAAGGCGCGTTCCTGTGCCGTGCTCGCCCGCCCCAGCGCGTCATTGCGATAGGGAAAGCGGCCAAATTCGCGGATCACCGCCCGGTGCGCGCGCGCATGCAGCAAGTTATCCGCCCCGGATTCCGGCATACGCAACAGGAACATGCGCACACAACGGTCCTGATCCATCTGGCTTTCGGAATGCATCAGCGGCAGATAGAAGAACTGGCGCGCGGGTTCAGCGATCTGACAATCGAAACCAAGATGGCAGGCACGCGCCGCCACGCGCCGCGCCAGTTCATCTGTCGCGAAAGCACGGGCATCATTGCGGAACATGTTGCGCGGAAACTGGTCGGTGACGATCAGGAAAGCAAGCGCGCCACGCGGGCAGGACGCCCAGTTCATCAAACGCCCGTTCCGCGCCTTTTCCCAAAGCGGCAGATACCGGTCGCGGATCTGCGAATCCAGGGCGTCGCTTTGCGCGTACCATCGTTCCGGACCGACTTCTTCCAACCAGAACGAAATGACATCATCAACGCTGGACATGGTTTTGATTTCCTTATGTTGCCTGCATCAGAATCGTGCCAGCCCCCCGGCTGTCAGGCAAGTCATTTACCCGTTATGCATAAATATTCAGCAGTATCTTGCTGTTTTACAACAGGTTCACCCCGTCAGGGCGCATCGCCCTGCTCCGGGTTTCCGGCGTTTTCAGTCATTTCGGTATAGACAGCTTCGACAGTGGCGGCGGATACGACAGGCGACACCGGCGCAAACGGGCCTGTCTGATCCACCGGCATCGCCGGGCGCTGCGTCATGCGCCACATGGCATAGATGGCCAGTGCCAGTGTCAGCAGGATGATAAACAGGAAAAAGCCCGGCGGTCCGATCACCCCCATCAACCAGCCGATGCACAGCGGACCAAGGATCGCGCCCACACCATTGACGAACAAAAGCCCCCCGGATGCGGCGGCCATCTGGTCAGTGTCCAGATAGTCATTCGTATAGGCCACCAACAACGAATAAAGCGGGTTGGAGATCCCCCCGATAATCAGCGCGACACCCACCAGCCAGATGAAGCTCAGGTCAAATATGACAGCCATCGCACCGCCCAAGGTGCCGACAAGCGCGACATAGACGACCAGTTTGCGCCGGTCCATCCGGTCCGACAGCCACCCCAGCGGGAACTGGAACACCAGCCCACCGAAATAGATGGCCCCCGTGAAGATGGAAATTTCCAGAACACTCAGCCCCGCCTGTGTGCCCCATACGGCGGTCATGCCGAACATTGCGGCAAATACCCCCCCCATCAGGAAAATGCCCACCACACCCAGCGGGGACACATCATAAAGCTGGCGAATGCTCATGGATTTTGTGGTGCCGAAGGTGGGCGCGGGGCTGACCGACAGCAAAATAGGCGCAAAGGCCAGCGATACCAGCACCGAGGGAATCACAAACAGCAAAAACCCGGCAGGATCGGCGAAGTTGATCAGCGCCTGCGCACTGATAATCCCCACCATCTGCACGATCATGTAAAGTGACAGCGTCTGCCCACGATTTTCATTTGTGGATGCGTTGTTCAGCCAGCTTTCGGCGGTGACATAGACACCCGAAAAACAAAACCCGATCAGCACACGCAGCAGCGCCCAGACAATCCAGTCCGGAATTGCGGCATACAGCACCAGCACCGCGGAAATCAGTGATCCCAACGCGGCAAACACCCGCACATGGCCAACCCGGCGGATAAGTTCAGGTGCCGCGCGCGACCCGAACAGGAACCCAAGGAAATAGGCGGACATGACAATCGACATCTGAAAGGTTGAAAAACCTTCAATTGCACCGCGAATCCCCAACAGCGTACCCTGCACCCCATTGCCGACCATCAGCAACAGCATGCCCAGCAAAAGCGCCCAGGATGCAGTAAATACATGCAACATCGTCATACCTGCCTGTTCATGTCCTGACGACAGCCTACAGGCTGCCCGCCACCAACGAAACCTCTGGTTCAGAGTGTAGCGGAAATATAGTCATAGCGCCTCCGTTGGTGCGCTTTCAGTCGGGTAACAGCAAGGACGAATCGCCATAAGAAAAGAAGCGGTAGCGCGCCGCAATTGCATGGGCATAGATTGCGCGGATGCGCGCCTGCCCCATAAGTGCTGAAACCAGCATCATCAGCGTCGATTTCGGCAAGTGAAAGTTCGTCATCAGCCCGTCAGCAATTCGGAAGTGGAAACCGGGGGTGATGAAGATGTCGGTCTTGCCACTCCATGGGGCAATCCGGCCCGGCGCAGTGGCTGCAGTTTCCAGCAACCGCAATGCAGTCGTGCCGACGGGAATGACCCGCCCGCCTGCGGCCTTGGTGTCCATGATCGCTTTTACAGCAGGCGCGGTAATCCGGCCCCATTCGGCATGCATCTTGTGGTCGCGGATGTCATCTGCCTTGACCGGCAGGAACGTGCCCGCCCCCACATGCAGAGTCACTTCGGCAAATTGCACCCCATGGGCGCGCAAGGCATCCATCAACCCCACATCAAAATGCAATGACGCGGTTGGCGCGGCCACCGCCCCCTTGTCGCGCGCAAAGACAGTCTGGTAGTCATCGCGGTCCTGCGCGTCAGCGGCGCGGCGTCCGGCGATATAGGGCGGCAGGGGCATCTGCCCGGCCACATCCAGCGCCAGATCGAAATCATCACCTTCCAGATTGAACCGCAACACGACATCCTCAGCGGTCTTTGCGACCACATGCGCGTTCAGGGTGTCGGTGAAAACAATCGCATCGCCCGGGGCCAGTTTGCGCAATGGCTTGGCCAACGCTCGCCAGCTGCCATCAGGGTGGGGTTCGGTCAATGTGACTTCCACCTTCGCGCTGACCGGCCCTTGTGCGCTGTTGCGCGGGCGCTGCCCTGTCAGGCGCGCTGGAATGACCCGCGTGGTGTTGATGACCAGCAAATCACCGGCCCGCAGAATGGCGGGCAAGTCCTGCACATGACGGTCCGAAAACCTGTCCCCTTCGGCCAGCAACATGCGTGCGGCAGGGCGCGGGCGCACCGGGCGCGTGGCAATCAGGTCTTCGGGCAGGTCAAAATCGAAATCGGACAGTTTCATGGACGCACCGCTATTGGTCTGGCTGGCCCCTTTAACTTGCCTCAAAGACCGCTACAACAACACATGCACATCCATGGAAAGGAAACCCATATGCCAGAGCAAGGCGACACCGCCCCCGATTTCACGCTGCCCCGCGATGGTGGCGACAAACTGACACTATCGGCACTGAAACCCGCCAAGGTGGTGCTGTACTTCTATCCGCGCGACGACACGCCCGGTTGCACCACCGAAGCGCTGGAATTCACCGCCCTTGCCGCCGAATTCGCAACTGCTGGCGCGCAGGTTGTGGGTGTGTCCAAGGATACTGTCGCCAAACATGACAAGTTCATCACGAAACATGATCTTGGGGTCGCGCTGGTATCAGATGCGGACAGCGATGTCTGCGAGCGCTATGGCGTCTGGGTTGAAAAAAACATGTATGGCAAAATCTCTATGGGGATTGAACGCGCGACATTCCTTATTGACGGTGACGGGCGCATTGCGCAGCTCTGGCGCAAGGTGAAAGCCAAGGGCCATGCCGAAGAGGTGCTGAAGGCTGTGCGCGACCTATGACGATGTCACTGCGACAGATGGCGGTGGATGTCCTGAGCACCGCAGACGGGCGCGAAAAATGCGCCCGGTCCCGCCGCCATGCAGCCGACTGGTTTGCCGCGCGCAAGGCAGGCACGCCGATTCCCCTTGGCCACGCCACACCACCCCTTGCCCCAGCACGGCCGGACCGGCCAGAACTGCTGGACCCGCGCGATGTGCCGCGCCGCCGCCCCGGTAGCGCACAGGGCCGGATTGCTATTCTGCATGCCATTGCACATATCGAACTGAACGCAGTTGACCTGCATTGGGATCTTATTGCGCGGTTTCCCGAAATCGATATGCCGCTGGGGTTCTATGACGACTGGGTCAAGGCCGCGGACGAGGAATCCAAGCATTTCGGGCTGGTCTGCGATTGTCTGGAAACGCTGGGCAGCCATTATGGTGCCCTGCCTGCACATACCGGAATGTGGCGCGCCGCCGAAGACACGGCCAGCGACATTCTGGGCCGTCTGGCTGTCGTACCGATGGTGCTGGAAGCGCGCGGGCTGGATGTGACGCCCGGCATGATCGAGATATTCACCCGCGCTGGTATGGATGATGCAGTCGCAGCGCTGAATGTGATCTATGCCGAAGAAGTCGGGCACGTGGCCTATGGGTCGAAATGGTTTAATTTCCTGTGCGGTCGCGAAGGCAAGGATCCGCAGCCAGTGTTTCTGGAACTTGTGCGCCGCTACTTTCACGGCCCGCTCCGCCCCCCATTCAACGAAGAAAAACGCGCGCAGGCCGGCATTCCACCAGATTTCTACTGGCCATTGACGGCACCAGACCTAGGTTGAGGGTTGCATATCTTCAGCCACCGCCAGCCCGATACAACCAGGGATTGAACCAATCAACCCAGAGGTGCATTATTGCCGCAAAAGTGGCTTATCCGGGCATCTGAACCCGCCAAATCGGCGAGTTTTCGCTGATTTACATGTTCACCAGTGATGTGGCGCTGCAACAGTCCGGAAAAATCTTGCGGCGCTGACGAAGCTTGCGTAATCACGCGGGGGGCTGTGAATGTGTGTTCGTGTGGTTTCTGCAAGGTTTTGTGACATGCCCGGTTCAGGTGATGAAATGGGAACTCTGCTTTGAAACAACTGCTTGCGCAACTGAATCACCGGCTGGAGCGCCATCTTCCCGAACAACGGCTTTTCCTTCGATCAGATACGACAACGCGCTTTGTACGCCTGCGCCCCATAACGCAGGCTGTGGCGCTGGCATCTGTCGGTAGTTTCTTCGCATGGGGCGTCATTGCAACATCCATCCTGCTGATGGACGCAATCGGGTCCGGAAACCTACGTGACCATGCCGTACGTGATCAGGCAAATTACGAACAGCGTCTGAACGAACTGGCTGCCGAACGCGACCAGCGCGCAGTGGAAACCGAAGCCGCCCAAGCCCGCTTTGCCGAAGCGATGACCCGCATTTCCGACATGCAGCTACAGCTTCTTGCATCCGAAGAACGGCGGCTGGAACTGGAAACCGGCATTGACAATATTCAGCACACCATTCGCCGCGTGGTGCGCGAACGTGATGAAGCCCGCACGCGCCTGGCCGAGGTCACCAACACATTGCAGGCCGAAACCGGCACCACCCAGACCACTGCGGACCGGTCGCGCGAAATGGAAGACATGCTGGACTATCTGCTGGTCGCCATGGACCGGATGGCAGGATCAACGCAGGAACTGGCGCTGGATGCGGAACAATCTGTCAATCAGGCGCGGCATCTGGCACTGGAAAACGAGTTGCTGCGCGACCGCAATCACATGATCTTTTCACAGTTGGAAGAAGCACTGGAAGTGGTTGTCGAACCGCTGGAGCGCGTGTTCCGCGCCGCCGGTGTCACGCCGGACCAGATTCGGCGTCTGGTACGTCAGGGAGCCAATTCGCAGACGGCCTCGCTGCGTCCGATTTCCGTCTCAACCTCCGGGGTTATGTCGCAGGATCAGGACATCTCGCGCGCGAATGCGCTGCTGCAGCGTCTGGCCGATATTCACGCTTACCGCCTGGGCATCAACCGTTTGCCTGTGGCGCGCCCGGTTTCGGCCAGTGTGCGCGAAACCTCCGGCTTTGGCATGCGTCGCCATCCGTTGACGGGACGCAGCACCATGCATAACGGGCTGGACTGGGCCGGATCGCGTGGCACGGCCATTCATGCCACCGCCGACGGCGTGGTCAAATCTGCGGGACGTCAGGGCGGGTATGGCAATCTGGTCATCATCCAGCATGAGTTCGGGATCGAAACTTATTACGCTCATTTGAACTCCATGGACGTGCGCGCGGGACAAAGGGTATCGCGCGGGCAGCGGATTGGTGGTATGGGCACCACTGGCGCGTCAACCGGTGTGCATCTGCACTATGAAGTGCGAATCAACGGTCGACCAGTAAACCCGAAAACCTACATAAGGGCTGGACAGCATGTTTTCTAAAAGCCGCATCAATGAAACCGGAAACAAACCCTCGAACGAGGCGACACCGGCGACCCCTCCTGCGGAAACCCCATCCTTTCTGCGTCAGAACAATGCAGACACAGCCTCGACACAGGTAACGAAATCGAAGCCTGCTGCGTCGGTTCTTGCAGCTGACCTTACGGTGACGGGTAACCTTAAAACCACGGGCGATGTTCTTATCGAAGGGAATGTCGATGGCGACATTCGTGCGCATCTGCTGACCGTTGGCGAAACCGCCACGATCCGCGGCGAAATCGTTGCCGATGACATTGTCATCAATGGTCGCGTGATCGGCCGGGTGCGTGGGCTGAAAGTGCGTCTGACATCGGCTGCGCAAGTCGAAGGCGACATCATCCACAAGACAATCGCAATCGAATCCGGCGCGCATTTCGAAGGTTCGGTGCAGCGTCAGGACGACCCGCTTCAGACCAATCGCGGCGCAGCAGCCGCACCGGCAGCTGCGACCCCGGCACCCCAGCCTGCCCCTGCCCCTGCGGCCATGTCCGAAGCCGTGAAGAAAGCGACCGAGCAGAAGAAAAACGCCGGCAATTCCTGAACCCGGTCAGTAAGTTGACACAGGGCCACGATTGACAGCGCGTCAATCGTGGCCTTGTTTGTTCGGGTAAAGCGCAGAATCCGGCCAATGGCGTTGTCCACCACCGGCGACATGTATCCTATAACTCCTGAAAGTAAGATAGCTGGTGCGGGTGGGGAGACTCGAACTCCCACGCCTTGCGGCGGAGGATTTTGAATCCTCTGCGTCTACCATTCCGCCACACCCGCGTGCCAGCATTGGGTGAATAGCGCGCCTTTCAGCAGCCTGCAACTGCGAAGATGCATCCCCCGCAAGTTATTTCGCGGCCTGTCCGGCCCTACCGGCGCTTCAGATTGACTCGGGGTCGCAATTGAACTAAGGAAACCGTGTTGCTACGGCAATTGATCCGATCGCGGGACGCGAAATGCATGCGTCCCATAACTGTTCCGGCCCGACGCCGAAACCATGGAAACGCATGACTACATTTTCTGAACTGAAGCTGGACCCCAAGGTCCTTAAAGCTATTGCTGAAGCGGGCTACACGGCCCCAACGCCCATTCAGGCGCAAGCCATTCCCTACGCGCTTGAAGGGCGCGACATTCTGGGCATCGCCCAGACGGGCACTGGCAAGACCGCGTCTTTCACGCTGCCATTGATCACGCGCCTTGGACGTGGCCGCGCACGCGCGCGCATGCCACGTTCACTGGTGCTGGCACCCACGCGGGAACTGGCCGCCCAGGTGGCCGAAAATTTTGATACCTATGCCAAGCATACCCGCCTGACCAAGGCATTGCTGATCGGTGGTGTCGCATTCGGTGAACAGGACAAACTGATCGACCGCGGCGTTGATGTCCTGATCGCGACACCGGGGCGGTTGCTGGACCATTTTGAACGCGGAAAACTGCTGCTGACCGGTGTTGAGGTCATGGTTGTGGATGAAGCCGACCGCATGCTGGATATGGGCTTCATCCCTGATATTGAACGCATTTTCGGCCTGACGCCGTTCACGCGGCAGACATTCTTCTATTCCGCTACGATGGCCCCGGAAATTGAACGTATCACCAACACGTTCCTGTCAAACCCTGCGCGTATCGAAATTGCGCGGCAAGCCACGGCATCGGAAACGATTACACAGGAACTGATCCAGATACAGGCCGCACGGCGCGACACCGCCGCGAAGCTGAAACGCGAAACCCTGCGCAGCCTGATCAATAACGAAGGCGACAAGCTGGAAAATGCAATCATCTTCTGCAATCGCAAGGTTGACGTCGATATCGTGTCAAAATCGCTGATCAGACATAAATTCGACGCGGCACCCATTCATGGCGACCTTGACCAATCCGTGCGCACACGCACACTGGAACGCTTTCGTGCAGGTGAATTGCGGCTTCTGATCGCTTCCGATGTGGCGGCGCGGGGCCTTGACGTGCCTTCGGTCAGCCATGTCTTCAACTTTGATCTGCCGTCACATCCCGAAGATTATGTACATCGGATCGGCCGCACCGGGCGTGCCGGACGTTCTGGCAAGGCGATCTCGATCATGGTGCCGTCTGATCAGAAATACCTTGATGCCATCGAAGCCCTGCTGCAGAAAACCTTGCCAAGGGCCGAAGCGCCAGAAGTTCAACCTGCCCCCACGCGGGTGCGGCACAAGGACCGGTCGGCCAAGACCGAAGCTGCGGAAGAAACAACCGCCGTCGCGCGCGCCCCTGCTGATGACGCTGCCCCGCAGCAACAGCCAGTTGCCGCGACGCCTGCACCGCGTCAGGAAACATCCCGCCGCGGCCAGCCACGCAACCCGGCCGGTCGTGACCACGCCCCACGTGAACGCAGATCGAACCGTGACGGCGCGATTGTCGGCATGGGCGATCATGTGCCCGACTTTCTGATGCGGGAATTTCGCAGCGCCTGAATGTTGGTACATGGAACCAATACATGAAAAAGCCGCGCTGATATCAGCGCGGCTTTTTCAGTGATGCTGTCATACTTAACGATATAGAAGCGACACTTTGTCATGGAACAGGTGCAGCTTTGCAGGATCGGCCTTCAGCTTCACGGTTTTCCCGCGCAAGTCCTTATGCGTTCCAGCAAGTTTGGCCAGCACGGGCGCGGCGCCCGGCGCATCTGGTTTGAAGTACAACACCGTCAGTTCACCCAATGCCTCGACCAGATCCACCTCTCCCTGATACAGGAAATCATCGCCATCCGTAGCGATCAGGTCTTCTGGGCGCACACCCAGATTGACGGACAGGCCCTTGTCGGCGTCGGTCGTGGGAATATCCGCGCGGGCACTGCCCCCACCCGCCAGCTTGACGCTGGTTTGCGCACCGGTTCCAACCACCTCGCCGGGCAACAGGTTCATCGCGGGTGATCCGATGAACTGCGCCACGAATTCGCCGTTGGGCCGCTCATACAGTTCCAGTGGCGAGCCGACCTGCGCAATCCCGCCACCTGCCAGCACCACAATACGGGATGCAAGGGTCATGGCCTCGACCTGATCATGGGTGACGTAAATCATTGTGGAATCGGGCATTGATTCCTTGAGTTTCGCAATCTCGATCCGGGTCGCTACGCGCAGGGCGGCGTCAAGGTTCGATAGTGGTTCATCGAAAAGATAGACTTTCGGGTCACGCACAATCGAACGACCGATGGCCACGCGCTGCCGCTGCCCCCCCGACAATGCCTTGGGCAGGCGGTCCAGATACGGGCCAAGTTGCAGGATATCTGCCGCGCGGTTCACCGCTGCATCAATTTCAGCTTTGCTTTTCTTGGCGATCTTCAACGCGAAGGCCATGTTGTCACGCACCGTCATATGCGGATAAAGCGCATAGGACTGAAACACCATGGCAATACCACGCTGCGCGGGCGGAATGTCGTTGACGACCATGTCGTCAATTTCCAGTGTGCCACCGGTTATCTTTTCAAGTCCGGCGATCATACGCAGCAACGTGGATTTACCGCAGCCCGACGGGCCGACAAAGACGACCAGCTCTCCTTTCCTGATGTCCAGATTTACATCGGACAGAACCTTGACTTCGCCATAGGCCTTTTCGACATCCGTCAGTTTCAGATCTGCCATCGTGTCCTCCCATTCATTACTTTATCGTTTTACGACAAGACAGGGCTGCCACGGCCCCAAATGTACCAACCCGTCTTCACCGGGGCCGGAACTGTTCAGTTCTTGTCCGACAGGCACCCAATGGCCATCCGGCAGGTATAATGTTGCCGGGTCATGGCTCAGGTTGAACGCGCAGAACATCACCTCGCCCGCCTCTTCGCGGATGAAGGACAGCGTATCCCCGGACACATGCAGGTCGCGCAGACTGCCATGGGTCAGTGCGCGATGCGCACGCCGGAACGCAATCACGCGGCGGTAGTGATGCAGCAATGCGTCAGGAGCGCGTTCCTGCATATCTACGGCCAGGCCCACATGTTCGCGCGCGACCGGCAACCATGGCAGCGCGGTGGAAAAGCCGCCATTCACCACAGCGCCTGTCCACACCATCGGTGTGCGGCATCCGTCACGACCCTTGAATTCGGGCCAGAACTGAATGCCATAAGGGTCTTGCAGGTCTTCGAAACACAATTCCGCTTCCGGCAGGCCCAGTTCCTCGCCCTGATACAGACAGACGGACCCGCGCAGGCACATCATCAATGTAGCATAGGCACGCGCCGCTGCAGGGCTAAGATCCCAGCGGGAAATATGGCGTGGGACATCATGGTTCGAAAATGCCCAGCAAGCCCAGCCATCCGGCGCGACATGATCCAGATGGTGCAGCACGGCCGAAATACGCGCGGCCGAGGGTGAATCGGCGGCCAGAAATTCGAACGCATAGCACATCTGGACCTTATCCCCGCCGGAGGTATATTCGCCAAGGATTTCAAGCCCCTTCTGGGCATCGCCCACTTCACCCACTGCGCAGGCACCATAGGTGTCCAGAACTGCGCGGAACCGACGCAGGAAGTCCAGATTCTCTGGCTGGTTCTTGTCGTAGATATGTTCCTGATAGTTATAGGGATTCACCGCAGGCGCGATGGTGGAATTGCGTTGTTCCGGCGGCAGAGGCGGGTTGTTGCGCAACTGGTAGTCATGAACATAGAAGTTGATCGTATCCAGCCGGAACCCGTTCACCCCCCTTTCCAGCCAGAAACGCGCGACGTTCAGCAGTTCTTCCTGCACCGCAGGTTCGTGAAAATTAAGGTCCGGCTGGGATGACAGGAAATTATGCAGGTAATACTGGCATCGTGTCGTATCCCATGCCCAGGCCGACCCGCCAAATATGGACAGCCAGTTATTGGGCGGCGTCCCGTCAGGTTTTGCATCTGACCACACGTACCAGTTTGCGCGCGCATTATCACGGCTGGCGCGGCTTTCCTTGAACCATGGGTGCTGGTCAGATGTGTGCGACAACACCAGATCGATCAGGACCTTGATGCCCAGCTTATGCGCCATGCCAACCAGCGCATCGAAATCCGACAAGGCGCCGAACATCGGATCGACATCGCAATAATCCGACACATCATAACCGAAATCCTTCATCGGCGACGTGAAGAACGGGCTGATCCAGATTGCATCCACCCCAAGGCTGGCAATATAGGGCAAGCGTTCTACGATACCGCGCAGATCGCCGATACCGTCGCCATTGCTGTCCTGATAGCTGCGCGGATAGATCTGATAGATCACCGCACCACGCCACCATTCGGGTGAAAGCTCCAGCCCGCGTTCAGGCTGCAACAGAGTTTGTACGGACACGAGGTTCTCTTTCCTTATTTGACAGAGCCGGCCAGCAGGCCACGCACCAGATAGCGTTGCATTGTGAAGAAGACGAGCAGCGGCACCGCGATGGACACAAACGCCGCCGTCGCCAGAATGCCCCAGTCCCCGCCACGAGAGCCAAGCAGGTCATCGGCAATCTTGACTGTCATGACCTGCGATTCCGCGCCCGATGGCAAGAAAACCTTGGCCACAAGCAGGTCATTCCATGTCCACAGGAACTGAAAGATGGCAAAAGACGCAAGTGCCGGAAAACTGAGCGGCAGGATGATCCGCACGAAAATCTGGAAATCCGTCGCGCCATCGACCTTGGCGGATTCGATAATGTCGCGCGGCAAGCCGACCATGTAATTTCGCAACAAATACACCGCAAGCGGCAGCCCGAACCCGGTATGCGCCAGCCATATTCCAAAGAAACTCTGGCCGATACCGACATCCGTATGCAGTTTCAGCAGCGGCACCAAGGCCAGTTGTAATGGCACCACCAGCAGGCCCACGACCGCCGCAATCAGCAACCCCCTGCCCGGGAAATCCATCCAGGCCAGTGCATAGGCGGCAAAGGCCGCAATCAGGATAGGAATGATTGTCGCAGGAATGGTCACTGTCAGGGTATTGATGAAGGCGCGGTCCATGCCATCGGCAAACAGCACCGTGCGGTAATTTGCCAACGTGAATTTCGGCGGGGTGCGCGCTTCAAAATAAAGCGTCGGACCACGGGATATCTCTTCGGGGCTTTCGACCCGGTAGCGCCCGTCGCGTTCGACGGTAATCGTGCCGCCACCGCGGAGTTCCGACACCTCGCCCGCAGTGAATTCATCCGGCGCAACTGCGCGCGTGCCATAGGCCGCGACAACGCCTTCGCCGTCGGGGAAATTCTGGACCAGTGCAGGGTCATCAAAGACATTGCCTTCCAGAATAAAAACACCCCCTTCTTCGCGCATGCCATCGGCGGCAACGCGCGCCCGGAAATTCAGGTCAACCGCGAAGGGCGCCTGCCACCAGCCAGAGTTTGAAATCTGGTCACGGTCGCGGAAGGATGACACGAACAGCCCGATTGTCGGCAACAGCCATAGCAGCACCAGAATGACCACGGTGATATTGACTGCCAGTCTGCCGCCCTGATTTTGTCCTGCGATATTGTCCATCGTCTTTTCCTCCCCCGCCTCAGCGCATTTCTTTCCGGGCCTGCCGGATATTCCAGACCATGACCGGCAGCACGAGGATCATGATGACAAAGGCCACTGCCGTTGCCCGCCCGTCATCGCGGAACATGTAGGTCATCATGTAACTGGGCAGGATATGCGTGCCAAAATTGCCCCCTGTCATGGTGTAGACAATGTCGAACACTTTCAGCACCAGAATGGTGATCGTGGTCCAGACGACAACAATCGTGCCCATGATCTGCGGCACCTTGATAGAAAAGAACACCTGAAACGGGTTCGCTCCGTCAATAATGGCGGCCTCGATGGTTTCTTCAGGGATACCGCGCAGTGCCGCAGACAGGATCACCATGGCAAAGCCTGTCTGAATCCACACCAGAATGAACATCAGGAAAAAATTGTTCCAGAATGGTATCTGGACCGGATCAACCGGGGCCATCCCGAAAAAATCGCGCATTGAGTTGAGAATGCCAATATCCGGGTTTGCAGAATAGACAAATTTCCAGATCAGCGACGCGCCCACGAAGGAAATCGCCATCGGCATGAAGATCAGGGATTTGGCGATGTTGCCCCAGGACAGCCGGTCCGTCAGTTGCGCGACCAGCAGCCCCAGAAATGTGGCCAGCGCGGGCACAAACAGAACCCAAAGCAGATTGTTGAACACCGCTGTGCGGAATGTCCCTTCACGCATCAGATCGAAATAATTCCCCAATCCGATGAAGCCCATGCCGGAACGGTCAAAAAGCGACCGATAGAAAGACCCGATCACCGGATACACCAGATACAGGCTTAGCGCGAAGATGGCGGGAAACAAAAACAGCCATGGGCGCACTTTGTTGGCGCGGTTGATATTGCGCCCTATATGCGCCCCAC
Organism: Roseinatronobacter alkalisoli; assembly: GCF_028745735.1. Lineage (GTDB taxonomy): Bacteria > Pseudomonadota > Alphaproteobacteria > Rhodobacterales > Rhodobacteraceae > Roseinatronobacter > Roseinatronobacter alkalisoli. The sequence continues at coordinate 435,256 of NZ_JAQZSM010000001.1, read as the reverse complement.
GCGCCGGAAAGATGACCTTGTCCAGTATCAGGTTCGACGCATAGAAATACCCGACACACCCACCGACCCCGATGATAATGGTCACGATCCCTTGCAAGATTGGTGACATCTTCCCCCCCCCTTCGCTGTCGCGCGTCCTGTCAGTTCCGAAGTCCTGAACACGCCACGCCAGCCGCGTTTTCCGTTAGAAAGCCACTTGAAAAACGCAGGGCCGCAGAATACGCGGCCCCGCGGAAACGGTCCTAGCGCATTGCGTCCCAGCGCGACTGGATCGCGTCTGCTGCGGCCTGCGCATCGCCTTGGGTCGTGTAATCAACCATGCCAGTCCAGAACGCACCCGCCCCGATTTCACCCGGCATTACGTCGGATGCATCAAAGCGGAACGTGGTCGCATTCAGCAGGATTTCATTCATCGCCCGCAGCGAGTCGTCGCCGAAGGTGTCAAGATTCACACCGGTATGCGGGGTCAGGAACCCTGATTGTGCCATCCAGATTTCATGGGCGATGGGCGCTTTCAGGAACTCGATCAGACCGCGCGTGGCAGGGCTGTCATTGGTGATGGCAAATTGCGTACCCGCACCAAGAACCGGTTCGCCAAGGTCACGTTCACTTGACGCCGGGAAGTAGAAGAAGTCGAAATCAATACCAAATTCGGCCCCTTCAGGAAAGAAGGATGGAATAAAAGACGCTTGTTTGTGCATGTAGCAGGCAGGCGGGATCTGGAACAAGCCAGCCGGGCTGTCGCGGAAATCGGTCGTAGCCGATGCTTCCGCCCCGCCCTGCGCCCAACCATCCGTGCGCACGAATTCGCCAAACGCCTCGATCGCTTCGACCACACGGGGGTCATTGAATGCCACCTCATTGGTGATCCAGCCGTCATAGACTTCCGGCTCATGCAGGCGCAGCATCATATCCTCAACCCAGTCGGTCGCGGGCCAGCCTGTTGCCGCACCGGACCCAAGGCCGATACACCAGGGCGTGCCCCCATCCTCGACGATCTGCGCCGAAAGCGCCTTCAGGTCTTCAAGTGTTTCGGGAATATCATAGCCCATTTCGTCAAACTGTTCCGGGCTGTACCAGACCAGCGACTTCACATCGACCTTGTAGAAAAACCCGAACATTTCCTGTTCGCCATCGGCATTGGCAAAACTGCCCAGATCCACCCAGGATTGACCAGCGGCGTAGTTTTCGACCATCCAGTCGGCAGTTTCCTGACCCAGCGGCGACAGCGCCCCGATGGCCGCCATGTCCGATGCCAGTCCAGGCTGCGGGAAAACAGCGATATTGGGCGCGGAATTGGCCTGAACCGCGATCACGATGTCCTGCTCAAAGCTGTCAGAACCGGAATAATTGACAGTCGCACCCGTGGCTTCTTCAAAATAGGCAAGCACGTTGCGCAGCATACCCGCATCCGGTTGCAGCCATGGACCAGTCACGGAAATCGTTTCGCCACTGAAATCATGCGCGGACGAAAATTCCTCATAGCTGTCCCAGTTGAACCCGTCGGTGCCCGGCGCGATGATCAGGTCCTGCGCAAACGCACCACCTGCAAACAGGGCAAGCGTCGCAACGCCTGCGTAAAACTTGGCTTTCATTGTCATCCTCCCAAGGTTGACGATCCATTGCGCACAATTTTATGGCTTGTGCTGATCAGTATCCCAGCAAATTGGAATCATTTTCCAAAACGCTTTGGATTTTGCATCATTCGCTTATCACTATTGCCAAGTCAATCGATTATGTTGCAATTACCCTGTTTTCATTGATCAATGCTGCGCATGCAGCATTCCGAATTTGCAAATACTGCTTTCGCCGGTGCGTTTTTTGCGCATACTGCATCAAACTTTCCAACACGGTTTGACTAAACAATGGGCGTCACCCTGAAAGAACTCGCAGCCTCTCTGAACCTGTCGCCCACGACAGTATCACGGGCGCTGAACGGCTATCCTGAAGTCAATGCGAAAACCCGCAAACGGGTCCGGGATGCGGCAGAACGCGCGAATTACCACCCCAATACCCGCGCAAGAAGTCTGGCCACGGGGCGCACACATGCCATCGGCCATGTCATTGCACTGTCGGACAGCCATGAAATTGTGAACCCTGTCTTTGCCGATTTCATCGCGGGTGCCGGCGAAGCCTATTCCCGCGCGGGCTATGAGATGGTCCTGAGCATGGTCCCCGATTCGGACGAAGCCCAGGCCTATCGCGACATGATCGCGCGCGGCGCCGTCGATGGCATGATCGTCCATGGCCCGAAGCTGAATGACCCGCGCATTGCCCTGCTGACACAATTGGGGGTACCTTTTGTGGTGCATGGCCGCTCCAGCGGCGTGGATGCGCCCTATTCTTGGCTGGACATCAACAATAACCGGTCCTTCCGGCGGGCAACCGAATTCCTGCTGCAACTTGGCCATCGCAGAATCGCGCTGGTCAATGGCCTGGAGAACATGGATTTCGCCATGCGCCGCCGCAACGGCTATCTTCAGGCATTGCACGAAGCGGGCCTCACCCCTGACCCAGCGCTGATGCGTCAGGCCGAAATGACCGAAGTTTTCGGCCATAGCGCAGCAACCGAATTAATGCGCCTGCCCGATCCGCCCACGGCGTTCCTGTCGTCGTCCATGCTGGTGGCATATGGTTTGCGGCGCGCACTGGTCGATCAGGGGTGTCGCATGGGACGGGATGTGTCAGTGATTACCCATGATGATGATCTGTCCTATTTGCCCAATGGGCGCGATGTACCCCTGTTCACCGCGACACGATCTTCCGTGCGCGACGCTGGCCGCAAAGCTGCGGAAATGGTGCTGTCTTTGATTTCCGCGCCCGGTCAGGGTCCATTGACCTGCCTGATGGAAACAACATTGATTGTTGGCGAAAGCACAGGCCCCGCACCCGGAAGCCGCCCGCGTGACACCGCGCGCCAGTAGCCACGCGCGTGGCGCGCGCCCCGCACCTGATGCGCGGTGCCTTCTGGTGCATCACTGGGCGATCCTGTAAAGGAATTGGTCATGAAATATCGCACATGCTGCGCAGTTCCGGTTTTAAATGCTTGCAGCACCTGCAAGAAGCGTCTTATCACGCGCGGGAAACACGTTAGCGCAACCATGAACTGACAAGGGCTGGCCCCATGACCGCACAGCACAGCACAACTTCCGCTCCGCTTGTTCTGGTCGCGGATATTGGTGGCACGAATACACGCATGGCCTTTGCGCGCGGGCATGGTCTGGTCGCAAGCAGCACCAAACGTTTCCGGAATGCGGAATTCGCGGGCCTTGGGGACATTGTTGCGCGCTTCCTGTCGCAGCACGCGGAGAAGCCGGAAAAAGCCGCCTTTGCACTGGCTGGCTTGGTTCACGGCGATGATGCGGATATGACCAATCTGGGATGGAAAGCCAACGCACGGGACATCGCGCGCGATAATGGCATTGCAAAAGTGCATTTCCTGAATGACCTGCAGGCTCAGGGTCATGCTGTGGCGGGGTTACCCGAAAGCCATCTTCGCACCATCAGGCCGGGACAGCCCGAAGGGGCCACGCGTCTGGTGATCGGGCTGGGAACCGGTGTCAATGCCGCGCCGGTATTCCCCACAAGCACTGGTCAGACCATCGTTCCCGCGTCCGAATCCGGGCATATCCACCTGCCCTTGCACGGGCAGGATGACTATGATCTGGCCGACTGGCTGATTGCGCGGCGCGGGATCGCCTCGGTCGAGGATGTTCTGGCCGGGGCAGGACTGGAACGTTTATACAGTTTCCATGCCGAACAGGCCGGTTTGGCCGGTGGCAAGGATGCGGCAGCGATTCTTGCAGCAATGGAGACAGGCTGCACCTTGGCCCAAAGCACGGGCCGCCATTATGTGCGCCTTCTGGGACAGACGGCGGCCAGTCTGGCACTTGTCACCCTGCCCTATGCCGGGATTTACCTGATCGGCGGGGTAGCGCGCGCTTTTGCCCCATGGCTGGACCAATTCGGGTTCGAATCGGCCTTTACCGATATGGGGCGCATGTCGCCACTGGTGCAGCGTATTCCGGTTTCCCTGGTCGAAGATGACTATGCCGCACTTGCGGGCTGCGCCGCCTATATCGCGTCGCGCTAATCGCGCAGCGGCATCCGCTGGCCAATATAGTTCATCCCATAGGCCAGAATCACGAAGACCAGTGCAACCCCCGCAAGATTGGGCAGCACCCCATCCCAGCCCAGCCGCGCCACATTCAGAAAAGGATAGGGATACCAGCCCGTAAGCGCCCCGCGCAAAAGCGCATAGACGCCGTAACAGACAGGCCAGATGGCCCATAACAACGGGCGGGCGCCTGTGCGCGGTTCATGGCGTGTCACCTCCATCAGCCAGAACCACAGTACTGCGGCAGGTAAAACCGTGTGGAATGCCTGATCAATCCACCAGTGCAACCCTCGCGGGTTGAACAGATGCGACAGCAGGACGTGATAAACCAGCCCGACCATGATCATCGACAGGGTCAGCATGCTCATCCAGCCGAAAGACAGCCGCCGCCCCCTGATGGCGATGGCAAGGAATGTGCCCGCTGTCAGCGCGGTTGTCAGGATGGTAAAATACCCACCCGACCGCCACAGCGCTGCAAACACGCCCCCGCTGCCCATACGCAACAGCAAATGCGCAACCAGCGCGGTCAGGGCAAGCGTACCGATCATGCCCGCGACAACGCGGTATTTCGGATCCATTGGCAAAACCGGAAACTCCTGCAACTACTATGCCCGGGATGGGAATTCCTGGACGCGGTCATGCAATAACACTTGCCGAAATCCATCCTCCGGGGCAAGGCTTTGCATCATGGACTGGCGTGATCAAGGTATATTGCTCAGCGTTCGCAAACATGGCGAAGCGACCGCCCTGACAGAGGTGTTCACCGCCCTGCATGGTCGCCATGCAGGCGCTGTGCGCGGCGGCGCGTCACGCAGGATGGCCCCTGTTCTGCAACCAGGGGCGCAGCTGGATCTGCACTGGCGCGCGCGGCTTGAAGACCAGATGGGCAATTTCACCGTCGAATTGCTGCAGCCCCGTGCCGCGCATATTCTGGGGGATCGTCTGGCATTACTGGCGCTGGGGTCAATCTGCGCATTGTGCCGCTTCGCCCTGCCCGAGCGCGCGCCTTATCCGGGCCTGTACGCCGCGACAACTGAACTACTGGATACACTGGGTCAGCCGGGCTGGCTGCAGTCCTACGCACTTTGGGAACTGACATTGCTGGAAGAAACCGGCTTCGGGCTGGACCTGGACCGTTGCGCTGTGACGGGCGCGCAGCAGGGGCTGGCTTATGTCAGCCCGCGCACGGGCCGCGCAGTCACCATCGAAGGAGCGGGCGAATATTCGGCGCGGCTTCTGCCCCTGCCCGCAGCGCTGGTCAGTGGTGCGCCACTGGACACGACAGATCTGGCACAATCGCTGGCGCTCAGCGGGCATTTCCTGCAGCACTGGCTGGCGCATTCCATGGAAAAGCGCCTGCCCGAAGCGCGCGCGCGGTTGATTGCGGCATTGGTGTAATGGCCCCTGCCGGGGCATGATCATATCAGTTGGAAAAACCACCGCTGGTGGAAGATTGTGGGCTGAAGCGGGCGTTTGAGGCATTCACAAAGCCCGCGCCGTAGGTGGGCCGGGGACTGCCGATCTCACGTTATAGGGGTTCACTTTATGCAGGCAGCATACCCCGACATCAAAGGCTTGGCGTATTATCTTCGTATGTCGAAAAGCCCGAAGCCGGAAACCACGTTCCGGCGACATACTCTACTGCGCTGACATACCGTCAAGCCCGGACAGCACGGCGTCAACGCTTGGGGCATAGCGCACCAGCGGCTTGCGCAACCCATGCGTCAGGAACACGCGCCGCACGTCCCGGCTGGCCCCGGTCAGCCAAAGCGTTGCACCGCGTTTCTGCGCCTTATGCGCAAGTTCCTCGATCATGTTCGCGCCGGTTGAATCCAGAAACGGCACCGACGAAAAATCCACGATCAGGGATTTGTGATTGTCCTGTATCCGGTCCAGCACCGACCCGATACTTGCCGCCGCGCCGAAAAACAACGCCCCGGAAATCCGGTAGACCACCACATCGGGATTCGCCGCCAGGCCATCGCCATAGGCCGCACGCGGGCGTGCCATGTCGGCCTCGTCACGGGCAACAAACGGGGTCTGCGCATCTATGGCAGTGGCGCGGCCCATCCGGTGAATGAACAGGATTGACCCGATCGCGACCCCCACCACAATTGCTTCGGTAAGGTCACGGAAGATGGTCAGGAAAAAGGTCACGCCCAGCACGGTGGCTTCACCCCAGCCGGACCGCAGCAGGATGGAAATGGCGGTTTTCTCGATCATGTTCCATGCCACCACCGCCAGCACCCCGGCCAATGCCGCTAACGGAATATACCCCGCCAGCGGCGCAGCAAGCAGCATGAACAGCAGCAAAAACACTGCATGCAACATTCCCGCAACGGGGCCATAGGCACCCGCGCGCACATTCGTTGCGGTCCGCGCGATGGTGCCGGTCACGCAGAAACCACCAAAAAGCGATGTGCCGATATTGGCCGCGCCCTGCGCGACCAGTTCGCAATTCGACCGGTGTCGTCGCCCGGTCATGCCATCTGCGACAACCGCAGACAGCAATGATTCAATCGCCCCCAGAAGCGTAAAGGACAGTGCCGCCGGCAGCACAGCAACGACCTTGGCCCATGTCACCGCAGGCAGGCCTGGTGCTGGCAGTGTGGACGGAATGCCCCCGAACTGCGTCCCAATCGTCTGAACCGGCAGGTTCCACAACGCCGCCACCACCGACGCCAGACCGACCGCAATCAGCATACCCGGCCAGTTTGGCCGCCAGCGCCGTACCGCCACAATCAGTGCGATGGTCGCCAATGAGAGTACAAGTGCTGCGGGCGTCAGACTATCACGCGCCAGCCAGAGTGCCGGAAGCTTTTCCAGCAACCCGCCCGGTTCCCGCGTCAGTGTCAGACCGAATAATTCCTTGATCTGGCTGGCAAAGATGATGACAGCAATACCCGCCGTAAACCCGACCGTTACGGGAAACGGCACGAACTTGACAAAGGTTCCCAACCGCAGGAAGCCCGCTGCGGCCAGCATGAACCCCGACAGAAATGTTGCCAGAATCAACCCGTCCATTCCATGCAGCGCAACCGTTGTCGCCACCAACACGATGAACGCGCCCGCAGGGCCCCCGATCTGGAAGCGTGACCCGCCCAGCAAGGACACGATGAACCCGCCTACAATCGCTGTGTAAAGCCCCTGTGCAGGCGTTGCGCCTGACGCAATTGCGATCGCCATGGACAACGGCAAGGCGACAATAGCGACGGTCAACCCGGCAACTGCGTCCGCGCGAAGCTGCGTCACCCCATAGCCTTCGCGCAGCACCGTCAATAATTTCGGTGCGAATTGTTCAGCGAAGCTCGGGCGTGGGTGTTGGTCAAGTTTCGATCTGGTCATCCCGAGGCTGCACCTTGTGTACTGTTCTGCGCTGATGGAGAGGCCGCAGTCGCGGCATTTATTCCGCTGGGATGGCCTTCAGGATGGCGGTTTCAAACGCACACCACGCCCCCCGGTCTGGCTGACACTGCCTTCGCCGATCAGTTCGATACCGGCGTTCTCCAGCGCGGTGACAACGCGGATCAGGCTGTCGACGACACCGCGCACATCGCCATCGCTGGATTCCATACGCTGGATTGTCGGCACTGACAGGCCCGCCAGTTCGGCAAGGGTTTTCTGATCAATGCGAAGCAGGGCGCGCGCGGCGCGCATCTGGGCGGCGGTCATCATTGGGAATATTCTGAACCAAAGAAATGATAGTTTATCTATGCACTATCATATGTCAGATATCAATAGGCCGATCAACGTAGAATCCGCGCCTCGATCACAACAAATGCCTGCGCCCATGGAAAATCATCTGTCAGGCTGACATGAATCACGGCCTCATGTCCCGGCGGTGTCATGTCTGCAAGACGGGCGGCCGCCCATCCGGATACATGCATGACCGGCTGCCCCCCCTTCAGGTTTGTCACCCACATGTCCCGCCATGATATTCCCATGGCAAGACCAGTGCCCAGCGCCTTGGAACAGGCTTCTTTCGCAGCCCAGCGCTTGGCATAGGTCGCGACATCATCGCCCCGCCTGCGCGCTCGCGCCAGTTCTTCTTCGGTGAAGACGCGGTTGCGGAACCGGTCACCAAACCGCGCCAATGTGCCCGCGATCCGGTCGATATTCGCCAGATCGGTGCCCACCCCCAATATCATTTCCCGATCACATCCGCGCCTGGGTCATTTGCCTGCGCATTTCACGGATCGCAGCGTCCAGCCCGATGAACACGGCCTCGCCCACAAGGAAATGCCCGATATTCAGTTCCACCAATTCGGGAATTGCCGCGATCGGACCGACATTGCTGAAATTCAACCCATGCCCTGCGTGCACTTCCAGCCCCAGTTCATGGGCCAGCGCAGACGCGGTGAACAAGCGACGCAGCTCGGCATCACACGCTGCGTCATCCCCGTCTGCGCAATACTCGCAATAGGCGCCGACATGCAGTTCCACAACCTGCGCCCCAACGCGCGCCGCCGCTTCCACCTGGGCCTCATCCGGTGCGATGAACAGCGAAACCCTGCTGCCAGCGGCACGCAGGGGTGCGATGAAATCGTGCAACCGGTCCACATCTGCGGCCACGTCCAGCCCGCCTTCGGTGGTGCGTTCTTCGCGCCGTTCGGGGACAATGCACACGGCATGCGGCTTATGCGCCAGCGCGATGGCTTGCATTTCGGCCGTGGCGGCCATCTCCAGGTTGATGGGCAATGTCACCGCCGCCATCACAGCGGGCACATCCGCGTCCACAATATGGCGGCGATCTTCGCGCAGATGCAGGGTAATGCCGTCGGCGCCGGCCTGCTGCGCCAGTCTGGCCGCGCGGGCCGGGTCAGGGTCGCGTCCGCCACGTGCATTGCGCAAGGTGGCCACATGGTCAATATTCACCCCAAGGCGCAAAGGCCGGTCTGTTCGTCCATTCATGCTGATCCCCGCATTCACAATGCCTTACCTGTCATCGCGTCACACCATAGCGGGTGACGCGCCAAACTCAATGACTGCGCAGATTATTCACCGTGCCTGATCATTCTTCCGTGCCTGTTCAAACCGTTCCTGCACCTTCTTGATCCGGCGTTTGCGATAGGCGCGGATCAGGGGTAATGACAGAAAATAGGCTGGTACACCACAGATCACACCGATGATCGTTCCGCCCAGCATATAGGGCGCAAACACATCCCACCCGAAATGCGCCATATTCTGCCAACTGACCGGTTCTGACGTAAACATCGATACACTGTTGTGCCACAATTCCGCCCATACAGCCCCGAAGGCGCGGATCGCGTGCTTGCCCTGCAACGTGTTATCAATGCCCAGAATGAAGCTGCCTAATTCCAGCGCCGAAAGCGCGATGATCGGAAAGGTGAAAGGGTTGCCGAAGAATGTCGCCAGCAGGGATGCAAGTATATTGCCGCGCAACAGCCATGCCACGATCCCCGATACCACGAAATGCAATCCGAACAGTGGCGTGCAACTGACAGCAACGCCTGCCGCAATGCCGCGCGCGATTCGTTCAGGGCTGTCAGGCAATCGGCGCAACCGATGCATGACATAACTGGCGGACCGCCCCCATCCCCCGCCCGGAACGAAGAGATTCACCAGTCTCTGGCGAAAATTCCTTGGATTTCGTCGTTTGAACACCACGGGCGGCAGACCTTCATTCAACCTGACCCGGCCAGGCCAGTCATGGGCGCAGGGACGGATCGCGTGTCCGCAGAATACGCGCAACGGACGTTTCGGCTTCAAGCGCGGTCATCACTTCGTGCAAATGTGACACGCCGCGCATTTCCACCTCAACCATAAGACGGTAAAAATCCGGTTTGCGATCCATAAAGCGCAAATCCGAGATATTCGCCTTATGCTCGCCGATCAAGCTGCAGACGCGCCCCAATACGCCGGCATCATTCGAAATCGTCAGGTCCAAGGTCACACCATATACTGCGGGATGTGTACCGTCCTGCCAGCGCAGGTCAATCCAGCGGTCGGGCTGGTCCTCGAATTCTGCCAGGGCGTCGCAATCCATCGCATGGGCCACCACCCCTTTGCCACGGTAGGTAATCCCGACAATACGTTCCCCCGGCAACGGCTGACAGCAGGCGGCGCGGCGAAAGGACTGATCAGCATTCAGACCCAGGACAGGGCGCGAGGCATCGACCTGCGGGGTCTCGGACACGCCATCCGGATACAGCGCCGCCACAACCCGCCGTGCGCTGATTTCAGCCGCGCCAACGCGCGCGCGCAATTCCGCTGCATCAGAAATGCCCATGATCTTGGCAGCTGTCGCCAGCGCCTTATTACTCATGTCGCGGCCTGCATTCTCAAACGCGGCACGCAGCAATTCGCCGCCCAGACGCATGAAGCGCGCGCGGTCCTCATCGCGCAGTGACCGGCGGATGGCAGCTTTCGCGCGCCCTGTGGCAACGATGTCTATCCAGCTTGCCTGTGGCCGTTGCCCCTCGGCGGTAATGATTTCGACCGACTGACCATTGCGCAGGCGCGTCCATAGCGGCACGCGCAGCCCGTCCACCTTTGCGGACACACAGCTATTGCCGATGCGCGTATGGATCGCATAGGCGAAATCAAGCGGCGTCGCCCCGCGCGGCAACTGAATCACGTCCCCCTTGGGCGTGAAGCAAAACGCCTGATCAGAATACATTTCCAGTTTGACATGTTCCAGAAATGCGTCGTGATCCTCTTCGGAACCCAGGCCTTCGGTCAGGGTGGCGATCCATTTGGCGGGGTCAACCGCAAACGGGTTCACGCTGCGTTCACCGTCGCGATACGCCCAATGCGCAGCAACACCCGCTTCCGCCACTTCGTGCATTTCGCGGGTTCGTATCTGGATTTCAACGCGCTTGCCATCGCGTCCCGACACTGTGGTATGAATGGACCGGTAACCGTTCGATTTCGGCTGGCTGATATAATCCTTGAAACGCCCCGGCACAGCACGCCAGCGGCCATGCATCAGCCCCAGAACAGTATAGCATTCATCAACCGAATTGGTGATGATGCGAAACCCGTAAATGTCGGACAGCCGCGAAAAGGCAAGTTCCTTTTCCTGCATCTTGCGCCAGATGGAATACGGTTTCTTCGCGCGCCCGAACACAACAGCGTCGATTTCGGCACGTTCCAGTTCGGTGCGGATATCACCGCTGATCCGGTGCAGCACGTCCCCCGCCTCGCGCTGAAGCGTGATAAACCGGCGCAGGATGGAATTGCGCGCTTCCGGGTTCAGCACCCGGAACGCCAGATCCTCCAGTTCCTCGCGCATCCATTGCATGCCCATGCGCCCTGCCAAAGGCGCATAGATATCCATGGTTTCACGGGCTTTCTGGGCCTGCTTGGCGGGTTTCATGGACCTGATGGTGCGCATATTGTGCAAGCGGTCCGCCAGCTTCACCAGAATGACACGCAAATCGCGCGACATGGCAATCAGCAGTTTGCGGATATTCTCTGCTTGTTTCGCCTCGGATGACGAAATCTGCAGGTTTGTCAGCTTGGTAACACCGTCGACAAGTTCGGCAATTTCTTCGCCAAACATCTGCGCGACCTCGGAATAGGTCGATTTGGTGTCTTCGATCGTATCGTGCAAAAGCGCCGTGACAAGCGTGGAGTCATCCAGACGCATTTCTGTCAGCAACGCGGCAACGGCGACCGGATGCGTGAAATAAGGCTCTCCCGAATGCCGGAACTGGCCTTCATGCATCGCTTCGCCGTAAACCCAGGCGCGACGAATAAGGTCTTCATCCGTTTTCGGGTTATAGTTGCGCACCAAAGCGATCAGATCAGCAAGTGTGATCACGCGCGAATAACCTTCCCCGAAAATATTCCTGTCAGGTCACGGGCTGGCGGTGTTATGCCCGCCAGCGCGACACTTCAGCCTGCCTGCCCCTGCGCCTCCATCAGCGCGCGCAGCATCTGCTCTTCGCTCATGCTGTCTTCTTCGGGCTTGTCCTGTTCGGCGCGGCCCATCAACAACGCCATGTTGTCATCTTCGGGCAGGTCAACCTCGATCTGGGTTTGCAGGCTTTCGATCAGACGCTCGCGCAACTCATCGGCTGATTGCGTTTCATCCGCGATTTCGCGCAAGGAAACGACCGGGTTCTTATCATTGTCGCGGTCAACAGTGATGGGTGCACCAGCAGCGATTTCACGCGCACGATGTGCCGCCAAAGCGACCAGTTCGAAGCGGTTGGGAACCTTGTCAACGCAATCTTCTACCGTTACGCGGGCCATGGGCAGACTCCAATTTCAGAACAGATGTGGGCCAGAAGTTGCTGCATACTGCGCGAATCACCTTTGTGCAAGCGTCCGCAAGTCACAATTCCATGCGCATCAGTGTGAAATCGGGGTAATTTGCGCCAATTCCGCCGGATCAAGCGCGGCATGCATCGCCCGCACCGTTTGGCCACTAACCGGATGCACCCAATCCGGGGCAACATCCATCAGCGGCACCAGAACAAAGCCACGGTCCTGAATGCGGGGGTGCGGCAAGATCAGCTCTGGCGGGGCTTGTTTCATTTGCTGCCCGGGTTCCAGTTCCGCCCATTGCCGGTAGGTCGGCATATCAGGCAGAACCTGCCCCCCCATCGCCAGCAGATCAAGGTCCAGAACACGCGCCTGCCAGCGGGCAGACCGATGCCGCCCTGCTGCATCTTCAATACTATGCAAAGCATCCAGAACGGCACGCGGACCAAGATCACATTCACACACGATCACGGCATTCACGAAATCAGGCCCGGCACCTGCGGGAAAGCACGGCGTGCGAAAACACCGGCTTCTGGCTATAATTTTAAAGGATTTTTTTGACATTTCGTCAATCGCGCCGCGCAGTTGGGCAATCGGACTATCCGAATGCCCCGCCAGGTTTGACCCGAGTGCAACAAGGATCGGATTGAACTCGGACCGGTTTGCGATATCTAGCATGTATGAATCTGTCCTTGATGGACTTTGGATATCAGGCATAGCCATCATACGTATTCGAGAAAGTCGTGGTGTGATAGGTTAAAAAACACAAAGGTAAAACTATGTTTTACAAAGATGAGCGCCTGGCGCTTTTCATCGACGGATCGAACCTTTACGCCGCCGGAAAAGCACTTGGTTTCGACATTGACTATAAACTTCTGCGACAGGAATTCATGCGCCGTGGCAAATTGCTGCGTGCATTCTACTACACCGCATTGCTGGAAAACGACGAATATTCCCCCATCCGCCCGTTGGTCGATTGGTTACACTATAATGGTTACAGCATGGTGACAAAGGCCGCGAAGGAATACACTGATTCCATGGGGCGCCGGAAGGTCAAGGGCAACATGGATATCGAGCTGGCCGTGGATGCGATGGAACTTGCGCCGCGACTGGACCATGCAGTGCTGTTTTCCGGTGACGGGGATTTTCGCCCTCTGGTCGAAAGCCTGCAACGTCAGGGTGTGCGCGTATCGGTGGTTTCAACGATTCGCAGCCAGCCGCCCATGATTGCGGATGAATTGCGCCGCCAGGCCGACAATTTCATCGAGCTGGATGAATTGCGTGACGTGATTGGTCGCCCCCCGCGTGAGCCACGCTTTGACCAACCGCAGGAACAGGAATCCGTGGAGTAAGGCGAACACGATCTGCCTTGCTACCTATTTCTGAAACACAATAAAAGCCGGGGCTTGAACAAAGCCCCGGCTTTTGACTGGCCGCATCATGATGGGATTCGTGATTACATCCGCTCTCCGAAACGGTCACTGACCAGATGGCGCAGGGCATCCGCCAGATCCTGTGCCTGTTCCCCGCGAATGCTGACATTGATGGATGTGCCGCGCGATGCGGCCAGCATCAACAGGCCCATGATGGAATCCCCCGGCACGCTCATGCCGTCCTTACTGACTTCTGCGGTGGCGTCATGGCGTTCCACCACTTCGACAAACTTGGCAGAGGCCCGCGCATGCAGACCCTTTTCATTTATGATTTCCAACACCAGTTCGACCATCGTGAATTGTATTCCTTCAGCAGCGTCAGGCAGTTATTCATACACCCTGACCGCCGATTTCAAGTGAATTAATGTATTTGCGGCCGGCATCCAGTGCGGCAGTGGTTGCGTCCTGCATCGGCAGATCGCGCGATTTCGCAAGCTTTATCAGCATGGGCAAATTCGCTCCGTATAGAATGCGCCGGTTCGGCGATGCGCAGGCAGGCAGCGACAGGTTCGACGGAGAGCCACCGAACATGTCCGTGACAACGATCACACCTTGTCCGGTATCAACCGCATCAACTGCGTCCAGAATTTCCAGCTTCTTGGCATCGCGGTCGTGATCATATTCGATCGCGATCGCCCGGATACCATTCTGTTTGCCGATCACATGTTCAATTGCCGCGAGATATTCCCGCGCCAGCCCCCCATGTGCGACGATCACGATTCCGATCACGCCCAGACCTTACTCATCTTTGCCAACCTTCGGCAGCAATGCCGAAACGCGTTCCAGTTCCCTATGGCGTTTAGACACGCGCCACTTGGTCTGTGCAAGGGATTCGACCAGTTTTTCTGCAGTTGCAACCGATCTGTGACGTCCGCCAGTGCATCCGAAAGCGATTGTCAGATGCGATTTCCCCTCATGCGCGAATTCTGGAAGCAAGCTCTCAACCATACCGAGTACGCGCTCAAAGAAAGGACCAAACCGCGGATCACTGGCGACGAAAGCCGCCACTTTCGGGTCGCGCCCGTCAAAGGCGCGCAGATCTGGGTTCCAATGCGGGTTTTGCAGGAAACGGCAGTCAAAAACCATGTCAACCGCAGCAGGCAATCCGCGCTTGAACGAAAATGACTGAATCTGCACATGCATCCCGCCCTGCCCGTCCCTGTCAAACAACTTATGGATTTCGGCACGCAGGTCATGCGGTGTCATGGCATTGGTGTCGATCAGCACATCAGCGCGCTGACGCATTGGTGCAAGCAGGTTCAGTTCCAGTTCGACACCATCCCTGACCGGCGCATCGGGGCGCAGCGGATGGCGCCTGCGCGTTTCCGAAAACCGCCGGATCAGCGTTCCGGGGGCGCAGTCCAGATACACCAGTTCAAAATCAAGGCCTGGCAGCCCCGCCAGCATTTCCACCAGTGTCAGAACGGAATTTACCGAAAAATCACGGTTGCGCGTATCAATACCCAGGGCCAGCGGGCGCGGCAAAGGCGATCTGACAAGTCGCGGCACCAGCGATGACGGCATATTGTCAATCGCTTCAAACCCCACATCTTCCAACGCTTTCAGCGCTGTGCTGCGCCCCGATCCCGCCGGGCCGGTTATCAGGATCAGGCGTTCAGCATCCTGCGGAAAGCCATCGTCCTGCGATGTATTGTCAGAAGCCTTGCTCATCCCGGTTCGTCCCGATCAAGCCACGATTGCGTAAGCACATATTGCCGCAAAGCAGCAGGGAAAGCCCTGCTCCCGACTTTGTATAATGTTGGCACATCAACCCCCAGTACAGATGTCTGGTGATATTCCGGCAGGCGGGCCGTTTCCGTCACGTCCAGATTAACCATCAGTGACAACCGCACCATCGACAGGGGTGCCGCACGTATCAGGCCCATACCGCGCATTTCGATCATGCCCCGGATAGGCGCAGGCGCGTCGGCTAACAGCAAGGCCCCATCGCGAATAATGCGGGTCTGATCATCGGCAACCAGCCGCGCCCCAGACGCCATCAGTTCAAGCGCGAGTTCGGATTTCCCGGCCCCGGAACGCCCGTTCAGGGCAATTGCGTGCCATCCATCGGCTGTTTCGAAAGCCACTGTGCTTGCATGCAGCAGGGTTTCGGCTTGCGCCCTCACACCGGCAGGCCCACAACGAACCGTGCGCCAAGTGGCGGACTGCCCGGTGGCGCATCCTGCAAGCGGATATTCTCTGCCCAGATCACGCCCTGATGGGCCTCTACAATCTGTTTTGATATGGCAAGCCCAAGTCCGGAATGGTTCCCGAACTGCTTGACCGGACGTTCGGAATAGAACCTTTTGAACACCTTTTGCAGCGCATTGTCGGGAATGCCGGGACCGGTATCTTCAACGACAATCAGCAGACGTTCATTGCGCTTGCGCGCCCAGATACGCACGGCATCACCATCTTCGCAAAAGGAAATCGCATTGGTGATCAGGTTGACGAATACCTGCGCAAGCCGCCCTTCCAGCCCGGTCACCAGAATCGGCCCCTGGGGCAACAACTTGATGAATTCGACCCCCTTGCTTACAGCTTCCTGACTCAGGTGTTCGCACAGGTTGTCCAGAAGTTTTATCAGATCGAATTCTTCTTCTTCTTCCTTGACCAGTTCCGCATCCAGACGGGATGCATTCGACGTGTCGGAAACCAGCCGGTCCAGCCTGCGCACATCATGCTCGATCACATCCAGAAGCCGCTGTATCTGATCTTCGCGCTTGGCCATCCGCAGCGACCCGACCGCCGAACGCAAGGATGCAAGCGGGTTCTTGATTTCATGGGCCACATCGGCTGCGAATTGTTCGTTCGCTTCAACCCGGTCATAGAGTGCGCTGACCATCCCGCGCATCGCGCGCGACAGATCGCCAATTTCATCCGGCCGCCCCGTCAGGTCCGGAATACGCACGCGCCCCGCATGGGTGCGCCGCCCGTCGCGCCGCTTGCCCAGTTCCGCCGCCATCGCCAGATCAGCCAGCGGGTTCGCGATTGTCGAGGCCAGAACGAAGCTAAGTCCGATAGATACAAGCAGCGCGATCAGAAAGAACTGCAGGACCTGTTCACGGTCGTGGCGCATCAGGGTTGCAGTATCGCGCGCATCACGCCGCAGAATAACGGCGCCACCGAACACGTCATTGTTCAACACCGGCGCGCTAGCGGCAATCCACATATCATCATTCGGGCCGCGATGGGTGTAGCTGTCCCTGTGGCCCTGCTGGTTGCGCGCAAAAAGGGCCTGGGCAACTTCGGAAAATTCCGCTGGGCGCTGTTCGACCAGCCGCGCCCCAGTCACATAGGTCATGCCCGACCATATCCGCGTCAACAAATCACTGATGAACGTTCTTTTCTCGGTTACCGGTTCAGAACCGGGACGTTCGCTGCCGTGCAAATGGGCCGCAACCGTGCCATCGGTCGCGACAAGAACAATCTCGAACCGCTGATCCAGTGTCAGACGGCGGGCCAGAACATCCTTTGATGCCTCTATCCCGCCAGCAGCGCCGACGATATCAGCCACAATCTGGGCGGTTTGGCCCAGCGTTTGTTCCTGCTGGCGCAGCAGACTGTCGCGAAACGGGTTGGTAAACAGGACGCTGACCACCAAAATGACCAACGCAACCAGGTTGAACAACACGATCTTGCGCGCAAGTGGCGAACTGGAAATACTCAGAAACCCGCGCTTGGCACGGGTGGCGCGCACCTCGGATTCCACCGCGTCGCCAGGTCCAACCCAGTCATCACCAAGAACAACGTCGGTTCTGGACGCTGCAACTTCTGTTTTCACACCAACACCTGCTGCCACCCCAAAGGGCCACCCCTCGTATATCAGGCTTCGTTATACTTGTAGCCGATCCCGTAAAGGGTTTCGATCGAAGAGAATTCTTCGTCAACGCTGCGCATCTTCTTGCGCAGGCGCTTGATGTGGCTGTCAATCGTCCGGTCATCGACATAGACCTGATCGTCATAGGCGACATCCATCAGCTGATCGCGGGATTTCACCACGCCCGGACGTTGCGCCAAAGCCTGAAGCAGCAGGAATTCCGTCACGGTCAGCGTGACATCCTTACCCTTCCATTTCACCGAATGGCGCAGTGGGTCCATTTCCAGATTGCCGCGAACAATAGTCTTTGCTTCCTCGCCACCGTCATCGCCGCTTTCAAGGGCCTGCTTGCGCCGCAGAAGGGCGCGAATGCGTTCCACCAGAAGTCGTTGTGAAAAGGGCTTTTTCACATAATCATCGGCCCCCATGCGCAGGCCCAGAACCTCGTCAATCTCATCATCCTTGGAGGTCAGAAAGATGATCGGCATCTGGGTTTTCTGGCGCAGGCGCTGCAGCAATTCCATTCCGTCCATGCGGGGCATCTTCATATCGAGAACCGCCATATCCGGCAGTTTGCGATTGAATGCTTCCAATGCGGATTGCCCGTCATTATAGGTTTCGACTTCAAAACCTTCTGCTTCCAGGCAAATCGAAACGGAAGTCAGAATGTTCCTGTCATCATCGACAAGTGCGATCCTCGACATATGCCTGTCCTTTTCACTGCTGCTGTAACCGGCCTGACTGCCTTATTTTTGCCACATATTCACTCATGCACAGGTGAGACGCAATAAAATACTTGTCAGGTTAGTTGGCAAGGCTGCGATTCGTCCCGGATCGTGCGAATTCGCAACACATTTATTTCCTGCCGGTATTAATATTGCGCTAACGTGCATTTGGTTGCGCTAACTGCGGGAAACACGCCTATCAATCGCCATATTGCAGGTGCTATAGCGTTGGGTATGGCAGCGTCGGGCCACTGACGCTGTTGTATTCTTGTCGGCCATGACCGGCCCTGACCCAAATTGTTCTAGCGCCAGACGGAGCAGGCATAATGAAAAAATTCCGCGTCAACCCAAATAAACGCTTGGAAGATCAAGGCATTACAGGCGCGTCGGCGGTATATTACAACCTGCTGGAGCCTGCACTAGTTGAAGCCGCGGTCAAGCGCGGTGAAGGGCAGATCGGACTGGGCGGCGCATTTTTGGCCTCAACCGGCACGCATACCGGCCGCTCGCCCAAGGACAAGTTCGTGGTGCGCTCCGACACGGTTGAAAACACAATCTGGTGGGAAAACAACGCCCCTATGACGCCGGATGCCTTCGACCGGCTGTATGAAGACATGCTCGCGCATGTCAAAGGCCGCGAATTATTCGTTCAGGATCTGTATGGCGGGGCCGACCCTGCGCATCGGCTGGATGTGCGTGTGGTCACGGAACTGGCATGGCACGGGTTGTTCATCCGGCACATGCTGCGCAGGCCGGACGCATCGGAACTGGAAAGCTTCGCGCCCGAATTCACCATCATTAACTGCCCCAGCTTCAAGGCCGACCCGGCACGCCATGGCTGCCGGTCCGAAACCGTGATTGCGCTGAATTTCGACCGCAAGCTGATCCTTATCGCCAACACCGCCTATGCTGGCGAGAACAAGAAATCCGTCTTTACCTTGCTGAACTACCTGCTGCCCGCGAAGGGCATCATGCCGATGCATTGTTCCGCCAACCACGCGCTTGACAACCCCGAGGATGCAGCCGTGTTCTTCGGGCTTTCGGGCACTGGCAAAACCACACTGTCCGCGGACCCTTCGCGCATATTGATCGGCGATGACGAACATGGCTGGTCAGACAAGGGCATCTTCAATTTCGAGGGTGGCTGCTATGCCAAGACCATCAATCTGGACGCCGAAGCAGAACCCGAAATCTATGCAACCACGCATCGCTTTGCCAGTGTTGTGGAAAACATGGTATTCGACCCTGACACGCTGGAACTGGATTTCACCGATGACAGCCTGACCGCAAACACGCGCGTCGCCTATCCGCTGGATGCTATTTCGAACGCGTCTGACACGTCACTGGGGGGTGTTCCCAGGAACATCATCATGCTGACCTGCGATGCCTTTGGCGTGCTGCCCCCGATCGCACGGTTGACCCCCGCGCAGGCGATGTATCATTTCCTGTCCGGGTTCACGTCCAAAGTGGCGGGCACCGAACAAGGCGTGACCGAACCGCAACCCACCTTCTCGACCTGTTTCGGCGCACCGTTCATGCCGCGCAGACCCGAAGTTTACGGGAAGTTGCTGCAACAGAAGATCGCAAAATTCGGTGCCGAATGCTGGCTGGTGAATACCGGCTGGACAGGCGGGGCCTATGGCAGTGGATCGCGCATGCCGATCAAGGCAACCCGCGCATTGCTGAGTGCGGCACTGGACGGATCACTGAAAACAGCGGAATTCCGGCGCGACCCGAATTTCGGCTTCGATGTGCCGGTTTCGGTTCCCGGCGTGGCAGATGTGCTTCTGGACCCGCGCAGAACATGGGAAGATCCCAAAGCCTATGATGTGCAGGCGGCAAAGCTTGTCGCCATGTTTGCCGAGAATTTCGCCCAATACGTCCCCTTCATCGATGATGAGGTCAGGCAAGCCGCGATCGGCTGAACCTGACCTGACCTACATGAAGAAGCCCCGCCCAACCTTCGGCGGGGCTTTTTTCTGCTCATACCAAGTGACTTTGCCCCCCCGGCCTGCGGCGTCCCCGAAGGTGATCAGCGCAAGATGCGCTTATGACCCGCTGACGCGCCGATACCAGTCCGCAATCTGCGCGCGGGCAGTATTGTCCATAAGTACAGTGCTTCCCGGCGGCATGGCGTGGCTGACACCCGATTGCAGATAGATCACCTGCGCGGCGCGCGCCACCTGCGCTTCGGTTTCCAGAATTATGCCCTTGGGCGCCCAGTGCAGACCCGGCCAGACGGGATCCTGCGCATGACACATGGAGCAGTGCCCCACCACTGTCCAATAGACATCTTCGAAATGCGGATCTTCGACAAAACGTGCCGCAGTGGGGGACAGACTGGCAAGCGCGTCGTCTTCATCGCGTGGCTGGCCAAGCGTCGAAAGCCAGATGATGGCGATGAACAGCACCGTGGTTGCAGCCCAGGTCCACCATTTATAGCCGCCACCCATATGCATGGTGTTAAAGAAATGCCGGATCGTTACCCCCATCAGGAAAACCAGCCCCGCGATCAGCCAGTTGTAATCAGACGCGAAGGCCAGCGGATAGTGGTTGGACAGCATCAGGAAAATGACCGGTAGCGTCAGATAGTTGTTATGGGTGGACCGCTGTTTGGCGATGCGACCATATTTCGCATCCGGGGTCCGGCCCGCACGCAGATCGGCCACCACAATTTTCTGGTTGGGAATGATGATCATGAAGACATTCGCACTCATGATCGTCGCGGTAAACGCACCCAGATGCAGCAACGCCGCGCGGCCGGTAAAAACCTGCGTATAGCCCCAGGCCATGATGACCAGCAGCACGAACAGAAGTACCATCAGGCGGTTATTGTCGTCACCGAAACGGGATTTGCACAGGGCGTCATAAATGACCCACCCCAACCCGAGCGAGGCAATCGAAATCGCAATGGCCTGCCACACCGCCAGATCAAGCATATCTGCATCGATCAGGTAGAATTCCGCGCCGACATAATAGATCAGCGCCATCAGCGCGAAACCCGACAGCCATGTCGCGTAGCTTTCCCATTTGAACCAGATCAGATGTTCGGGCAGGTGGGCAGGCGCGACCAGGTATTTCTGGACATGATAGAATCCGCCACCATGGACCTGCCATTCCTCGCCATATGCACCCGGTGGCAGGTCGGGGGATTTGCGCAGGCCAAGATCAAGCGCGATGAAATAGAAGCTGGACCCAATCCAGGCAATCGCCGTGATCACATGCAGCCAGCGCAGGGCGAATTCTGCCCAGGCACCAATAACAGCCAGTTCCAGCATGGGGTTTCCTCCATTTTGACGTATGACACGCAGGCTATACCGCAGCGTGGCTTTCTGATAATCCAGTAAAACCCCGAACACTTTCAAATGCAGCCTGAAAATACAGATGGCCTATATCAACAATATCCGGATGTTCGTGCGTGTCTATGAATTGGGCAGCATGTCGGCAGCCGCACGCGATCAGCGCACATCGCCGGCTGTGGCATCAGCGCGCGTGGGCGAATTGGAAAAGCATCTGGGCGTGCGGTTGTTCAACCGGACCACGCGCAGCCTGAAACCAACATCGAACGGGGTGTTGTTCTACGATGGCGCGTTGAAAATCCTTGATGCCATCACCGAGGCAGAAGCCATCCTGACCCATGCCACCGCCCAGCCGCGTGGCACGCTGTTCGTCGCGGCCCCCCTTGGCATCGGCAGACGGCTGATTGCGCCGCACGTGCCCGCCTTCAAGGATGAAAACCCCGGCATCGAATTGCGTCTGCGCCTGTCCGACCGCAGTATTGATGTCGCCGCCGAAGGGTTGGATCTGGCGTTTCACCTTGGCCCGCTGGAAGATTCCGCTCTGAAAATGCGTGTCATCGCGCAATGCCCGCGCATCCTGTGTGCCGCCCCTGCTTATATTGAACGGCGCGGAATGCCGCAGGATGGCGCAGCCCTGGTGGTGCAGGGGCATGACTGCCTGAATCTGCGCTTTCCCGGTGCGCGTGAATTTCAATGGACCTTGCAGACGCAATCAGGCCCGCAGCGGTTCAAGATAAGCGGGCCATTCGAATCCGATGACGGCGATGTTCTGACCGGCTGGGCGCTGGACGGACATGGCATTGTCATGAAACCGATATTCGAGGTCGCGGATCACCTGCGCTCAGGCGCGCTGGTACCTGTGGCGGAATCCACGCCTCCCCAGCCCGTCACCCTGGCCGCGCTGACACCACACAGACGCTTGCGCGACCTGAAAGTGACGCTTTTCACGGATTTCATTGCCGCACGCATCAGGGCCGCGCTTGCTGAACCCGGGGCATCCGTCCCGTAGCACCTGTCGCGTCCCCCCCCCGCGGGGGCGCACCATGTGCCTAGGCCGTCAGCCCTTCAGGTTCCGCCAGTTTATTGGCGCGGCAGGCCGCAGTTACTGTATTGGCCAGCAAACAGGCAATAGTCATGGGACCAACCCCGCCCGGCACCGGGGTAATTGCGCCCGCCACCTGAACGGCACTGTCAAAATGCACATCGCCCACCAGCGTGTTGCGGCCCTCGCGTTCCACCCGGTTGATACCCACATCAATGACCGTCGCCCCCGGTTTCACCCAATCCCCCGGAATCATCTCCGCACGGCCAACCGCCGCAACCAGAATATCGGCGCTGCGGCACATATCCGGCAGATCCCTGGTGCGGGAATGCGCAATCGTAACAGTGCAACTGTCACCCAGCAGAAGCTGCGCCATGGGTTTGCCGACAATATTCGACCGGCCCACGACCACTGCATTCATCCCCGACAGGTCGCCATGATATTCGCGCAACATCATCAGACAGCCCAGCGGGGTGCAGGGCACCATGCTTTTCTGTCCGGTTCCCAAAAGCCCTACATTGGAAATATGAAAGCCATCCACATCCTTGGCCGGATCAATCCTGTTGATCACCAGATCTGAATCCAGATGTGCTGGAAGCGGCAATTGAACAAGAATCCCATGCACTTCCGGGTCACGGTTCAGACGATCGATCAGATCAAGCAACTCTTTTTCAGATGTATCATCAGGCAGCTTATGTTCGAAAGATGCCATTCCGACCTCAAGGGTCTGCTTACCCTTTGACCGTACATAGACCTGGCTGGCAGGATCTTCGCCCACCAGCACCACAGCCAGCCCAGGCGTCAGACCGTGATCCGCCTTCAATCTTGCGACATTCTCCGCAACCCTGGCCCGGACCCGCGCTGCGAATTCCTTACCGTCAATAATAGCTGCGCTCATATGTCGATCCTCTTTTCAGCGGGGTCCCAGCACACGCTCTTCGCGCGCGATTGACCAGTCAATGATCTGCTGCCACAGACAGTGCGCCAATCTGGGGTCCAACCCGGCACGCGTGGCATTTTGGCGAATATTTTCCAGAACCTGCGCCACACGGTCATCTATGCGGGCGGGCAATCCTTCGGCGGGCTTCAACTGGGCCGCGCGATCGATATATCCTGAACGTTCCGCCAGCAAGGCAATCAGGGCGCAATCAATCCGGTCAATCTCGGCGCGTAATTCCTTCATGCTCTGGCATTCTGCGGGGTTGGGCATAGAGGCTTTCCATTCTTCATGAACCTGCCGCCTCCTAGCCTGTTCACCGCATCAGTTCAATGCGCCCACAGGGGATGGTGGGCGGGGCGATGCGCCCGCAAGGGCGCGAGCGTCCGTCCACCATCCCCCGCCGCGATCAGAACAGCCCTTCAATCAGTCCTTCCTCATTGAACCGGATCGATTGTGCCGCCGGTTTGCGCGGCAGACCCGGCATGGTCATGATCTCCCCGCAGATAACCACAATGAACCCGGCCCCTGCCGCAAGGCGCACTTCACGCACCGGCACCGAATGGTTGACGGGCGCGCCGCGGCGGTTCGGGTCGGTGGTAAAGGAATACTGCGTCTTTGCCATGCAGATCGGCAAATGGCCATATCCCGCCGTTTCCCATTCTTTCAGCTGGCTGCGGATTTTGCCATCTGCCAGCACTTCATCTGCCCGGTAAATCCGCCGTGCAACTGTTTCGATTTTCTCGAACAGCGGCATGTCATCGCCGTAAAGGGGCGCAAACTGTGCCCGGTCACCATCGGCAATTTCCGCTACGCGTGTGGCCAGTTCGGCAATCCCCGCAGACCCTTGCGCCCAATGGCGACACAGAATCGCTTCCGCACCAAGCGAGGCGACATATTCTTTCACGGCGTCAACTTCCGCGTCCGTGTCGGAATGGAAATGGTTGATCGCCACAACCACCGGCACCCCGAAGGATTTCACATTCTCGACATGGCGCCCCAGGTTCGGGCAGCCTTTCTGCACCGCCTCTACATTTTCCGCACCAAGATCCGCCTTCGCGACACCACCATTCATTTTCATCGCGCGCACAGTGGCCACGATCACCGCGACCGATGGCGTCAATCCTGCTTTCCGGCATTTGATGTTGAAGAACTTCTCAGCCCCCAGATCGGCGCCGAAGCCTGCTTCGGTGACGACATAATCGGCCAGGCCCAGCGCGGTTTGCGTGGCAACAACCGAATTGCAGCCATGCGCGATATTGGCAAAAGGGCCGCCATGCACAAAGGCGGGGTTGTTTTCCAGCGTCTGCACCAGATTGGGCTGCATCGCGTCTTTCAGCAGAACCGTCATCGCGCCTTCTGCCCCGATATCGCGGCAATAGATCGGTGTCTTGTCGCGGCGATAGGCAATCACGATATCGCCCAGACGGTTTTGCAGATCTTCCAGATCAGCAGCAAGGCACAGGATCGCCATCACTTCGGACGCAACAGTAATGTCAAAACCGGTCTGGCGGGCAAAACCGTTCGACACACCGCCAAGGCTGACGACCATATCGCGCAATGCGCGGTCATTCATATCCATGACACGGCGCCATGTGATGCGGCGCTCGTCAATTTCCAGCTCATTCCCCCAGTAGATATGATTGTCGATCATCGCCGACAGCAGATTATGCGCAGAGGTGATGGCGTGGAAATCACCAGTGAAATGCAGGTTCATGTCTTCCATGGGGACAACCTGCGCGTAGCCGCCACCGGCCGCGCCACCCTTCATGCCGAAATTCGGCCCAAGGCTGGCTTCACGAATGCAGATCGCGGCGTTCTTACCAATGGCATTCAGCCCATCGCCCAACCCAACGGTTGTCGTGGTTTTGCCTTCGCCCGCAGGGGTCGGGTTGATCGCGGTCACAAGGATCAGCTTGCCGCGCTTGCGTCCGCGCGCATCGGCCACAAATTCCTGACTGACCTTGGCCTTGTCATGCCCGAAGGGCAACAGATGCTCTGACGGAATGCCCAGTTTCGCGCCGATTTCCTGAATGGGCCGTTTTTTGGCCTCGCGCGCGATTTCGATATCGGTCTTGAAGGTCATGTCTCTCTTCCCTGCGGTAAGTTGTCGCTGTTGGCACAGCTATAACGGGGCAAGACAGAACGCACAGCCGCGATTCCGACATTTTCGACACCGGAAACGCCTTTCACATTTCCGATTGGAAACCAAAGGGTCACAGCGGGAAACCTGCGCACCATATAAAAAGGCACGGGTGCGAACCCGTGCCTTGGCAAAATGGTGAAAGGGATGCTCAGCCCTTTTTCAGGCAGCGGTTCCCCAGAACTTCGGCAATCTGCACCGCATTCAACGCGGCACCCTTGCGCAGGTTGTCACTGACGCACCACAGGTTCAGGCCATTGTCGATGGTCGAATCCTGACGAATGCGGCTGATATAGGTCGCATAGTCACCCACGCATTCAACCGGAGTGATGTAGCCACCGTTTTCGCGCTTGTCGATCACCAGAATACCCGGCGCTTCACGCAGAATGTCGCGCGCCTCATCTTCATCCAGAAAATCCTCGAATTCGATATTGATGGATTCCGAATGCCCCACAAAAACCGGCACGCGCACGCAGGTTGCCGTGACCTTGATCTTCGGGTCAATGATCTTCTTGGTCTCGACGACCATCTTCCATTCTTCCTTGGTCGACCCGTCTTCCATGAAGACATCGATATGCGGAATCACATTGAACGCGATCTGCTTTGGATAGACGCTTGGCGCCACTTCCTGACCGGGGACATAAACGCCTTTGGTCTGGTTCCACAGCTCATCGATGGCTTCCTTGCCGGACCCCGACACCGATTGATAGGTGCTGACCACCACGCGCTTGATGCGCGCGCGGTCATGCAGGGGTTTCAGCGCGACAACCATCTGCGCGGTCGAGCAGTTGGGGTTGGCAATGATGTTTTTCTTTGTGTAGCCATCCACCGCTTCGGCGTTCACTTCCGGCACCACCAGCGGCACATCAGGGTCGTAGCGATACAGCGACGAATTATCGATCACCACACAGCCCGCCTTGGCGGCAATGGGCGCGTATTTCTGGGTTGCATCGGACCCGATGGCAAACAATGCCATGTCCCAGCCCGTGAAATCGAACTGTTCCAGATCCTGACATTTCAAAGTTCGGTCGCCAAAGCTGACTTCGGTTCCCTGAGAGCGGCGCGACGCCAGCGCGGCAATCTCATCAACCGGAAACTCGCGTTCGGCGAGGATATTCAGCATTTCGCGGCCCACATTACCTGTGGCACCCACGACGACGACTCTGTAGCCCATATTGGCCTCCTTGAAACAAGTGGTCGGGCCATAACGCATCTGCAGCGAAAGGTGAAGGGGCACTGTTATTTCATTGGCAGATGGCACCGGTTTGCCCCTGCTACCCGCTGCCGCCCACCCGACCACCAAAGGGCGATTCAAAACAGACTATAAATTAATCGTTTCGCACATGAATTAATCACCGCATATCGGGCCGGCCCGCATGGCCCCGCTTTCCTGCGGGCACTGGTGCGGCGGGGCTGGATTGGTTCCCCGGCCCCTTGATAGCGACACATCAGATATCGAGGTGTTCATGATCCCGCTGAAACTGTCCGAAACCCACCAGCGCAGCAAGGGCATTGCCCGCGCGGATTTTTTTGCGCGGGGCGGGCGGGCGGTTCTGGGGGAATTATATCAGCAAGGGTCCGCGAAGCTGATCTTGCTGCCGGGGCCGGAACTGGTGTTTCTGAACACTTCCGGCGGGTTGACGGGGGGCGACAGGCTGGCGCTGAACATAACCCTGGGCGCAGGGTGCCGGTTGACCGCCACCACCCAAACGGCTGAGCGCGCCTATCGCAGCACATCGGGTGCCGCGCATGTCGATATCGGCATGCATGTCGGCGATGGCGCGCATCTGGACTGGCTGCCGCAGGAAACCATCCTGTTTGACGCCGCGCAATTGCGGCGGCGCACCATCATCACCCTTGGCAAGGGCGCAAGCTGCCTGATGGCCGAAACCGTGGTTCTGGGGCGCGCCGCAATGGGCGAGCAGGTCAACACGCTGGATTTTCACGACTGGCGACTGATCCGGCAGGGCGACACGCCTTGCCACGCCGAAGCACTTGCGCTGGACGCCCCACGCCTGAACAGCCGCGCTGCGGGCTTAGCGGGCATGCGGGCTTTCGCAACGCTTGTGCTGGTCGCAGAAGGCGCGCAGGACAAGCTGGCGCTGGCGCGCGCGGCCCTGCACCCCGACCCCGATGTGAATGCCGCCGCATCCGCCATGCCGGGGCGGCTGGTCGTGCGCCTGATGGCGCGCGACAACTGGCCCTTGCGACAACAGATGGTGCGCCTGTTGCAGGCGCTGCGCCCAACCGCCCTTCCCCGTGTCTGGCAAATGTGAGTAGACCTTCATGAACCTGAACCCCCGTGAAAAAGACAAGCTTCTGGTGGCCTTGGCCGCCATGGTGGCGCGCAACCGGCTGGCGCGCGGCGTGAAACTGAACCACCCCGAAGCGATTGCCCTGATCACCGATTACGTGGTCGAAGGCGCGCGCGACGGGCGCACCGTGGCGGACCTGATGCAGGCAGGCGCACATGTCATCACCGCGGACCAATGCATGCCCGGCATCCCTGACATGATCCATTCCGTGCAGGTTGAAGCCACCTTTCCCGATGGCACCAAGCTGGTCACGGTTCATCACCCCATCCGCGAAAGGGCAAGCGCATGATCCCCGGTCAGATTTTCACCCCCGATGGCGAAATCGAGGTAAATGCAGGCCAGCCGGTCACAACGCTGATGGTCGCCAATACCGGCGACCGCCCCATTCAGGTGGGCAGCCATTTCCATTTTGCCGAGGCCAACGCGGGCCTGGACTTCGACCGCACCGCCGCGCGCGGGTTGCGGCTGGACATTCCGGCAGGAACCGCCGTGCGGTTTGAACCGGGCCAGCGGCGTGAAGTGGCACTTGTGCCCTATGGCGGGGCGCGCATGGTTTACGGGTTCAATGCCAAGGTTATGGGGGCGCTGTAAATGTCATACAAGATCACACGCGAAGCCTATGCCGACATGTATGGCCCGACTGTGGGCGACAAGGTGCGTCTGGGCGACACCGACCTGATTATCGAAGTGGAACGCGACCTGATCGCGGAACGCGGCGGTTATGGTGAAGAAGTCAAATTCGGCGGCGGCAAGGTTATCCGCGACGGGATGGGCCAGTCGCAACTGACGCGCGCGGCAGGAGCCATGGATACGGTCATCACCAACGCGCTTATCGTGGATTATACCGGCATCATCAAGGCTGATGTGGGCCTGCGTGACGGGCGTATTGCCAAGATCGGCAAGGCAGGAAACCCCGATACCCAGCCCGGTGTGGACGTCATCATCGGACCAGGAACCGAAATTATCGCCGGCGAAGGCAAAATTCTGACCGCAGGCGGGTTTGACGCGCATATCCATTTCATCTGCCCGCAGCAGATTGACGATGCGCTGCATTCCGGCCTGACCACAATGCTGGGCGGGGGCACCGGCCCCGCGCATGGCACGCTGGCCACCACCTGCACCCCCGGCCCCTGGCATCTGGGGCGGATGATGCAGGCCGCTGATGCATTCCCGATGAACCTGGCGTTTGCGGGCAAGGGCAATGCCAGCCTGCCCGATGCGCTGCATGAACAGGTGCGCGCAGGCGCGGCAGCCCTGAAACTGCACGAAGACTGGGGCACCACACCCGCCGCCATCGATTGCTGCCTGAACGTGGCCGAACAGACCGATATTCAGGTCATGATCCACACCGATACGCTGAATGAATCGGGCTTTGTGGAAAACACGCTGGCCGCCATCAAGGGCCGCACCATTCACGCCTTCCATACCGAAGGGGCGGGCGGCGGCCACGCGCCTGACATCATCAAGGTGGTCAGCAGCCAGAATATTCTGCCAAGCTCCACCAACCCGACCATGCCCTATACGGTCAACACCATCGAAGAACATCTCGATATGCTGATGGTGTGCCATCATCTGGACCGCAAAGTGCCCGAGGATGTGGCCTTCGCCGAATCCCGCATCCGGCGCGAAACCATTGCCGCCGAAGACATCCTGCATGACATGGGCGCATTTTCCGTCATCTCCTCGGACAGCCAGGCCATGGGCCGCGTGGGCGAGGTGATTACCCGCACATGGCAGACTGCCCATAAGATGAAAGCGCAGCGCGGGCGGCTGGCGGAAGAGACCGGCAATAACGACAATTTCCGCGTGCGCCGCTATATTGCGAAATACACCATAAACCCCGCCATCGTACATGGCATGTCACGCCATATCGGCAGCGTGGAAGAAGGCAAACGCGCCGATCTGGTGCTGTGGTCGCCCGCGTTTTTCGGCGCGAAGCCCGAAATGGTGCTGATGGGCGGATCCATCGTCGTGGCGCAGATGGGCGATCCCAATGCCTCGATCCCGGTGCAGCCTATGCATTCGCGCCCTATGTTCGGGGCATTCGGGCGCGCGGTCGAACGCTCTGCCGTGGTGTTCGTGTCGCAAGCGGGGCAATCCGCGGGCATTGGCGCGGAACTGGGGCTGGCAAAAACCACGCTGGCGGTGGAAAACTGCCGCGGCATCGGCAAATCCGACATGCGCCTGAACAGCGCCACCCCCGCCATAGACGTGGACCCCGAAACCTATGAGGTGCGCGCCGATGGGGTGTTGCTGACCTGTGAACCGGCAACCGAACTGCCGCTGGCGCAGCGCTATTTCCTGTTCTGATGCCTATGTTTTGCGCAGCTTTGACGCAAGGATGCAACAGTCACCCCGGAATTGCCGCATCGCAGCACAGCGCACGCGCAGTTGAGAAGAAATTTACGCCCTGCTGTGATACTGCCAGTCCGTGGGAGGAGTGTTTCTACCTGACGGAGGGTGAAATGCGACAACGACCAGCAAATTCCAACCTTAGCCCGCAGCAATCGCGGCAGATTGACTGCTTTCTGGCCAATACCGGCTTCGGCTGCAACCCATCCCATGGCCGCATGTCGAGAGAGGCCGAATTCGCGCGCCTTGACCGCCTGCCGGACAGGGCACTCGCCGCGATGGGCCTGTCGCGGCGCGGGTTGGCAGCCCATGTTTACCGCGATCTTTTCCACACAGGTGCAAAATGACTGATCTTCCTCCCCTGAACCGGCTGTTGAAAACCCGCCCCGACCGCTGTGACGGGGCCGTTATTCTGGATTATGACGGCCGCATGATACGACGCAAACGCCTGACCACCGCCGAAGGGCGCGGCTTCATGGTCAATTTGCCGGAAGTCACCAATCTGGACGCTTATTGGGGGTTCGAACTGACGGACGGCACCACGCTTGAAATTGTCGCCGCCGATGAACCCCTGATTGAGGTGACAGGCGACCTGCCCCGTCTTGCCTGGCATATCGGCAACCGCCACACCCCTTGCCGGATCGAGGGAACACGCCTGCTGGTGCGCCGTGATCATGTAATAGAAGCGATGTTGCAGCAACTGGGCGCCAGCCTGCGCCATATCAGCGCCCCTTTCACCCCCGAAGGGGGGGCCTATGGGCATGGCCGCACGATGGGCCATTCACACGGCCCTTCGCATGACCACGGGCATGCGCATGGTCATCACCACCATCACCACCATACGCACGCCTGATTCATGCTGTCCCCCGCTGCGCTGACCCTTGTTCAATGGTTGTCCCCGGCATTTCCGACCGGGGCCTTCGCCTATAGTCATGGGCTGGAACAGGTCATTGCCGATGGCTGCGTGCATGATGCCGCCAGCCTGCACGACTGGCTGGCCGATGTGGTGCAGTTCGGAACCGGCTGGCAAGATGCGGTTCTTATGACCCATGCGTTAAAAGACGGGGCCGATCCGGATGCGCTGGACGCGCTTTGCGTGGCCCTGCAACCCTGCGCCGAACGGTTGCAGGAAGCACGCGAACAGGGTGCTGCCTTCGCACGCACCCTGGGCACCATGACCGGCCAGCATATCCCCGCCCGCACCCTGCCGCTGACTGTTGCCTGCGCCGCGCGCCCGCTGGACCTGCCCGCAAAAGATGTGATCGCCCTTTATCTTCAGGCATTCGTCAGCAATCTGGTCACCATGGGGGTCAAGCATATTCCACTGGGCCAAAGCGCAGGCCAGAAGGTGCTGGCCGATCTGCTGCCGCTGATTGTGACCATCGCCACAAACGCAGAAACCGCAGAGATTGACGCATTCGCAAATTCCTGCCTTGCTGCCGATCTGGCCGCAATGCACCATGAAATCAAGGAAACAAGGCTGTACCGGACATGAGCACACTGTCTTCCAACCTGCACGGCCCCTTGCGCGTGGGCATTGGTGGCCCCGTCGGTGCGGGCAAAACCACGCTGACCGAACATCTGGCCCGCGCATTGGCGCAACGCTGTTCCATGGCGGTCATCACCAATGACATCTACACCCGCGAAGATGCCGACGCGCTGGTGCGCGCGCAGGTGCTGCCAGCCGCACGCATTCGCGGGGTGGAAACCGGCGGCTGCCCGCATACCGCCATCCGCGAAGATGCCAGCATCAACCTTGCGGCCATTGCGGAACTGAACCACGCTTTCCCCGATCTGGACCTGATCCTGATTGAATCGGGCGGCGACAACCTTGCCGCAACCTTTTCGCCCGAACTGGCGGATATCACCATCTATGTGATCGACACTGCCGCAGGGCAGGACATTCCGCGCAAACGCGGGCCGGGGGTTACGAAATCCGGCATGCTGGTCGTCAACAAGATCGATCTGGCCCCGCATGTGGGCGTTGATCCTGTCCTTCTGGAACAGGACACACAAAGGGCGCGTGGCAGCTTACCCTATGTTCTGGCCAGTCTGAAACATGGCATTGGGCTGGATCAGGTGGTGGCATTCCTAGAACGCGAAGGCGGCCTTGCCCTGCACCCCGAACCGGTTCCGGACATTCAAAGCGCCTGATTTCCCGCCAGAAACGCGGCGGAGAGTCACACGACGGGCTTTCGCAACCCCGTCATACATCTTCACCTTGCCAAGAATACGCGAAATGTCCCTGTTGGCCAGAACCGTGATCCCGGAAAACGCCGAATCCTGAACATGTTGCCTGTTTTACAGGCGTTACGATGCAGGCACTTCCCCCCGCGTTTCAAACCGGATGGCCGCAATGCAGCACTATTATCAGGCATCGCCGCGCCAATTTGCCCAATAATTGGGCATACGCCCATGCCCTGCCCTGATGTCGCGGGATCGTACTGCCCCGAAATTGCATCCGACGAAAGGACGATACACAACATTATTGCTGGTTCGTGGATCAGCATCAAACATGTCCAACGGCCTGATCCTGGCAGATGCCGACCGCTGGACATGGCAACAAGAATGCTGCTCTGACGGATATGGGGTCTTGAATAACATAAAGCAAGCCAGACCGTCAGTCGCATAAGATCATCAAAGGAGAATGCGTCTTATGACAACCAAAACCCTGCTCGCTTCGGCTGCGGCCTCTGCGCTTCTGATCGCGTCCGGCCCGGCATTTGCAGATTGCCCGATCAAGGTGGGTGTGCTGCATTCACTTTCCGGCAGTATGGCGATTTCTGAAACCACACTTCGCGATGTGATGCTGATGCTGGTCGAACAGCAAAATGCCAATGGCGGCCTGCTGGGCTGTGACATCGAAGCCGTTGTCGTTGACCCCGCATCGGACTGGCCGCTTTTTGCAGAACGTGCGCGCGAATTGCTGACTGTCAACGAAGTGGACGTCATTTTCGGGGCCTGGACATCAGTCAGCCGCAAGGCGGTGCTGCCGGTTCTGGAAGAACTGAACGGTCTGATGTTCTATCCGGTCCAGTATGAAGGGCAGGAAAGTTCACGCAACGTGTTCTATACCGGCGCGGCCCCCAACCAGCAGGCCATTCCGGCCGTGGATTATTTCCTTGAAGAACTGGGCGTTGAAAGCTTCGCTTTGCTGGGCACCGACTATGTCTATCCCCGCACCACCAATGCCATTCTGGAAGCCTATCTGCTGTCCAAGGGCATTGCCGCAGAAGACATCTTTGTGAACTACACGCCCTTTGGTCATTCCGACTGGTCCACCATCGTATCCGATGTTGTGGCACTTGGTGCGGGCGGCAAGCAGGTCGGCGTGATTTCCACCATCAATGGTGACGCCAATATCGGCTTTTACACGGAACTCTCCGCGCAGGGCGTCAGCGCCGATGACATTCCCGTAGTTGCTTTCTCTGTGGGTGAGGAAGAACTCTCGGGCCTCGACACATCGCGGCTTGTCGGCCATCTGGCCGCGTGGAACTACTTCATGTCGGCAGACACCCCGGAAAACGAAGCTTTCATCGCTGCATGGCATGACTTCATCGGCGACACGAACCGTGTGACCAATGACCCGATGGAAGCGCATTACATCGGCTTCAACATGTGGGTAAACGCGGTCGAAGCTGCTGGCACAACGGATGTGGACGCCGTGCGCGAAGCGATGTGGGGACAGGAATTCACCAACCTGACCGGTGGCACCGCCATCATGCTGCCCAACCACCATCTGGCAAAACCCGTGCTGATCGGTGAAATCCGCGCAGACGGGCAATTCGACATCATCAGCCAGACTGAAGAAGTCGAAGGCGCTGCATGGACGCCCTATCTGGACGAAAGCGCAACGCTGGTTAGCGACTGGCAGGAACTGGGTTGCGGCATGTTCGACACCGCGACTGAAACCTGCGTTCAGCTGACCTCGAACTACTAAGGCGCAGCAGGGATGCAGGCCAGTCGCCTGCATCCCCCCTCTCCGACATCTCCCGCATGTCCTGCCCGAAGATATGAAGGCCCCATCCCATGTTGCGATTGCCCCGCCTCGCGTGTTTATGCGCGTGCCTGATTTCCCTTACCGTGGTCCTGCACCCTGTTGCTGGCCGCGCCCAAAGCACCAGCGACACGCCCTTGCAGGATGTGCTGCAATCCGTGCAGGCGCAGGTGGCAAGCCCGTCACGCGGCACGGTGCCTGACGTCCTGTCGGCCCTGCTGGAACGCGATGCGCCGGGAACCGTGGAATTCCTGCGCGCATGGCAGGACCGCGGCGTTATTGAACGCCCCGAAGATGGGTTGTTCTTCTTCGCCAATGAAACCGGCGGTATGGCTGAACTGACCGATATCGACAGCGGCGAAATCGTCGCGCAGGTCAGCACCCGCGATGTGAACCAGATACGGCCCAATGCGGGCGTCCGGCGCGAAATCAACGCAGCACTTGTGCAGTTCGAACTGATGAACCCCGATCCCGCCCGC
This sequence comes from Roseinatronobacter alkalisoli, assembly GCF_028745735.1. GTDB lineage: Bacteria > Pseudomonadota > Alphaproteobacteria > Rhodobacterales > Rhodobacteraceae > Roseinatronobacter > Roseinatronobacter alkalisoli. Next base: position 400,365 of record NZ_JAQZSM010000001.1, on the reverse strand, counting down.
CGTATCGCAGCACTGGAATCCGCGACCAGAAGCCCCGATCCCGAACAGATACCCGCGCTGGAACTGGCGCTTGCGTCTGAAACCGATGCCCGGATCGCTGCGCGCATGGAACGGCTGCTGGACCTGCTGAATGCGCGGTTTACAACCGACACGGCAACCCGCGTCGATGCCATTGACGGGCTGCGCGGCGATATTTCCACCGAAGCGCGGCGCGTTCTGAACCAGCTTCTGCAGACCCGCAGCGATTTCGCCCAAACCCTGCCCGAGGACGCCAATATCGCACGCATCCGCATACCGGGCGAGGATATGGACCTGCACGCCGCCTATGCGGTCTTGTCGGATGCAGATTTGTTCCCGCCCCGCCCCGGCCGCAATGCCATCCGCGATGTGCTGCGCGCCAATGTGGTGAATGGCAGCGTGGGCGGTGTGCCGGTTCACCAGCTGAACACGGATGACAACCGCGTAGCAGCCTATCGCGCCTTGCAGGATGCGGGCACCGTGCCGCCATTGGTGACACAGGCCGATATGGAAGCCGCAGTCGCGCAATATGTCTTTTTCGATGCCTATCTTGAACCGGATGCTGCAGTGACCGATGCGGCGCGCGACGCCCTTGACAGCACGCGCACCCGCATAGGGGCGTTTCAGGCCCTGAGTCTGTCGCTGGATGCGTTGTCGTTGGCATCCATCTTCTTTCTGGCCGCAATCGGGCTGGCCATCACCTTCGGGGTGATGCGCGTGATCAACATGGCGCATGGCGAATTCATCATGATGGGGGCCTATACCGGCTATGTTGTCCAGACGATGATCCCCGACTACACCGTGTCGCTGGTGGTGGCGCTGCCGCTGGCCTTTGGCGTGACTTTTGCCGCAGGCGTGGCAATGGAACGGCTGGTCATCCGCCATCTGTATACCCGCCCACTGGAAACGCTGCTGGCGACATTCGGCATTTCCATCGCGCTGCAACAACTGGCCAAGAATATCTTTGGCACGCAGGCCCGCCCCCTGACCGCGCCGGACTGGCTGGCCGGGTCGCTGGCGCTGAATGACCTTGTCAGTATCAGCACGTTGCGCGTGGGCATCTTCTTCATGGCGCTGATGTTCCTGGTCCTGCTGCTGTTCATCCTGAACCGCACAAGGCTGGGTCTGGAAGTGCGCGCAGTCACCCAGAACCCCGGCATGGCGGCCAGCATGGGTATCAACCCTGACCGCATCAACATGCTGACCTTCGGGCTGGGGTCGGGCATTGCCGGTGTCGCGGGCGTGGCGATTGGCATGTATGCGCAGGTCACATCGGAAATGGGCGCGAATTACATCGTGCAAAGTTTCATGACCGTGGTTGTGGGCGGTGTCGGATCGGTCTTTGGCACGCTTGCAGGCGCGGGTCTGATCGGCGCACTGCAAAAGGGGATCGAATGGTTCAATCCCACCAACACGCTGGCGGCACAGACCTATATGGTGCTGTTCATCATTCTGTTCATTCAATTCCGGCCAAAGGGCATTGTCGCCCTGAAGGGCCGTGCGGCGGGGGATTAAGGCCATGGTTTCCACAACACCAACCGATCAGCCCCGCCCCGCACGCCGCGGCCTGCTGCACACCAACCCGTCTGTTCTGTGGTTCATGGGGCTACTGGGCCTGTTCACGCTGGGTGTCAGCATTCTGTCCGAAGGGATGGGGATTGGCGTTTTGTCCACCTCGATGGTCAAGATCCTTGGCATGACGCTGTGCCTGTGCCTGATTGCGGTCTGCATGGATGTGGTCTGGGGCTACTGCGGCATCCTCAGCCTTGGGCATTTCGCCTTTTTCGGGCTTGGGGGCTATGCCATAGGTATGTGGCTGATGTATGCGCGCACCGAAATCGTCATTCGCGACAGCCTGTCAGGCGCGACCATCCCACCGACCGAGGTGGAGATAACAGATGCCGTCACCGCCCAGATTTTCGGCGTCGTGGGCAGTTCCGAATTGCCCCTGATCTGGAGTTTTGCAGGATCGCTGCCGCTGCAACTGGCCATGGTGGTGCTGGTGCCGGGGCTGCTGGCGCTGGTCTTTGGCTGGCTGGCCTTCCGGTCGCGGGTGACCGGGGTGTACCTGTCCATCCTGACACAGGCCATGACGCTGGCGCTGTCGCTGTACCTGTTCCAGAATGACACGGGCCTGCGCGGCAATAACGGGCTGTCGGGGTTGCAGAACATTCCCGGCGCGCTGCATGTGCCGCAATCAGTGCTGTCGATGTGGTTCTTCTGGGCGTCTGCCTTTGCGCTGGGCGCGGGGTATCTGCTGTTTGCATGGGTCGTATCGGGCAAGTTCGGGTCCGTGATCAAGGCCATCCGCGACAATGAAGCGCGGGTGCGGTTCCTTGGCTATAATGTTGAAGGATACAAGCTATTCGTTTTTGCCCTGACGGCTGTGGTGTCGGGCATTGCGGGCGCGCTGTATTACCCGCAGGCAGGCATCATCAACCCCGCGGAAATTGCGCCCATCGCGTCGATCTATCTGGCGGTCTGGGTGGCGATCGGGGGGCGTGGGCGGCTTTATGGTGCCGTGATAGGCGCCGCAACCGTGTCGCTGATGTCCAGCTGGCTGACAGGGGGCGGTGCGCCGAATATCAGCTTTGGCAATTACCGTTTCTTGTGGACGGATTGGTGGCTGGTTGTTCTGGGTCTTGGGTTCGTCGCTGTGACGCTGTTCTTTCCCAAGGGTATCGGCGGGTTGTTTGACTATCTGGTAAGGAAAAAGCCATGACAACACTTCTGGAAGTGTCGGGCGTGTCGGTCACTTTTGACGGGTTCCGCGCCATCAACAACCTGTCGATTGCCATCAGCGAACCGGAACTGCGCGCCGTGATCGGCCCCAATGGTGCAGGCAAGACGACATTCATGGATATTGTCACTGGGAAAACCCGCCCCGATGAAGGGTCCGTGCGCTGGGGCGAACGGCAGGTGGATCTGCTGAAACTGTCCGAAAGCCAGATCGCCAAGGCAGGAATCGGGCGCAAGTTTCAGAAACCCACGGTGTTTGAAGAACAAAGCGTGCGCGACAACCTGGCCATGGCGCTGCGCAACAAGCGCGGCCCGTTTTCCGTGCTGATGTGGCATATGACCCGCGAGGATGCCGGGCGCATCGTTGAACTGGCAACCGAAATCGGGTTGCAGGACCGCCTTGATGACCGCGCCGGTGACCTGAGCCATGGGCAGAAACAATGGCTGGAAATCGGCATGTTGCTGGCGCAGGATCCGCGCCTGCTGCTGGTCGATGAACCCGCCGCCGGCATGACCCCGGCAGAACGCGAACACACAACCGACCTGCTGAAACGCGCGGCGCAGACCCGTGCGGTCATGGTGATTGAACATGACATGGAATTCATCCGCAGGCTGGAATGCCGCGTGACCGTGCTGCATGAAGGATCGGTTCTGGCCGAAGGCAGCCTGGACCATGTGACGAAAAACCAGCAGGTGATTGATGTTTATCTGGGGCGATAACACATGTTGAAAGTCGAAAATCTGACCCTGCATTACGGGGCTTCACAAATCCTGTATGGTATTTCGATGCAGGCGCGCGCGGGCGCGGTTACTGCCGTGATGGGCACCAATGGCGTGGGCAAGACCAGTCTGTTGCGTGCAATCGCGGGCCGCCACCCATATTCCGGGGGCACAATTGAACTGGACGGGCTGGTGCTGGACCACCCGAGCGCCGCACAGGCTGCGCGCGCAGGCATAGCCTATGTACCGCAGGGCCGTGAAATTTTCCCGCTGATGAGTGTGACCGAAAACCTGCAGACCGGATTTGCCTGCCTGCCCCGGTCAGAGCATCGCATTCCCGAACGGATTTATGACCTGTTCCCGGTGCTAGAGCAGATGAAAGACCGGCGCGGCGGCGACCTGTCAGGGGGCCAGCAACAACAGCTTGCCATTGCGCGTGCGCTGATTGCGCAGCCGAAGGTGTTGCTGCTGGATGAACCGACCGAAGGCATTCAGCCCAATATCATCAAGCAGATCGGCAAGGTCATCGAATTGCTGCGCAGCGAGGGTGAAATCGCCATTGTGCTGGTCGAACAGTACTTCGATTTCGCCTATGGGCTGGCGAATGAATTCTGCGTTCTGAACCGGGGCGAAGTCGTCCTGTCCCGCCCGGCAAGTCAGGTCACGAAACCGGAAATCCTTGAACGGGTGTCTATTTAGGACCGGCACACGCGCGCACTCAGAGGTAGGTTAAATCGTCGCAGGGGGGTAAAAGGTCAGGGAACCTGCACCTATGTATACTTGCGTAGATGTATTGTCCCGCTAGACTGCCCATCAACCCCGAGTCGTCGGGTGTCGCGTTACTGTTAGGCAGCGGGTTCCCCCCGCACTGAGAGGAGAGACTGATGTTCAAGGTCAAGACCGCAGCGCTGGCTGTGCTGTTCGCCCTTCCGTTCGCCGCACAGGCAGAACCCACCGGCGATGCCGCAGCGGGTGAACAGAACTTCCGCCAATGTGCCAGCTGTCATGGTATTGTGTCCCCTGATGGCGATGTCATCCAGCGATTGGCCCCGACAGGCCCCAATCTGTGGGGCGTGGCAGGCCGTCAGGCAGGCACCTATGAAGGGTATGAGCGTTTTTCCAGTGCAATGCAGGCCGCAGGGGCTGAACATGACGTGATCTGGGATGAAGAAAACTTCGTTGCCTATGTCACCGATCCCGTCGGTTTCCTACGCGAGGTGACGGGAGATGCGCGCGCGCGCGGCAACATGAACCACCGTCTGCGCGGCTCGGCTGAAGATCTGTATGCCTATCTGGCACAATACAGCGCGGAAGAAGAATAAGTCACGCGCTGCAATTGTAGATATCCAAATAGGGGCCAGACCATGGCCCCTTTTCTTTTGCGGCATCACGGGGCGCGGGGTCACGTCTGGCCGCGCCGCAAAGCCGGGTGTTTTCTGGCCTGAATGGACCATAGGATATGCACAAAGCCCGCGCTGGCGGTGGGCCGGGGACTGCCGGTCCTGCGTGGGAGGAGTTCAGTTTATGCTTGCGTCACAACTCCGACGTCCAAGGCCGGGCATGACGCTGGCGAAACCGGCAGGCCGCGGGACGGCCAGACCTGTGGCGTGGGCCAGCCCGCAGCCTTTGCTTCGCGCCAGAGGGAAACTACTGCGCCGTTTCGCCCTGACCCGACCGCATATCAGCCGTTTTCGCGCAATATCTGCCCGGCCAGATACAGTGACCCGCAGATCAGAACCTTGGCCTGCGCGTCCTGCCCCGCGATATCAGCCAGCGCGCTGGCCACGCTTTCGGCTTGTCGCGCATCTATTCCGGCGGATTGTGCGGCTTTGGCGGTGTCTTCTGCGCTTAGCGTCGCGGCCTCTCCGGGGATGGACACAGCATACAGGCGCGCGGTCACATCGGCCAGCGGGCGCATGAAACCCGCCACGTCCTTGGTGTTCAGCATACCGCAGATCAGCCACAGCCTGCCCAGCTTCAATTGCGCCAGCGTGTCGGCAATCGCCTGTCCTGCCGCCGGGTTATGCCCGCCATCCAGCCACAGCCGCCCCTGTGGCAGGGCATCAACCAGCGGCCCATGGCGCAAACGCTGCATACGCGCGGGCCAGTACGCGCGGCTCACCGCCGCCTCTGCCCCCGCGCCATGGCCAAGCGCGCGAAGCGCTGCAAGGGCCGTTCCCGCATTCTGTACCTGATGCGGCCCCGCCAGATTGGGCAAAGGCAGATCCAGCAGGCCGGTTTCGTCCTGATAGATCAGCCGCCCGCCTTCGGCCGTGACATGCCAATGCTGCCCCTGCACCAGCAAGGGCGCGCCCAGACGTGCCGCGCGCGCTTCAATCACGTCCAGCGCGGCATCTTCCTGCGCGGCCACCACACAGGGCACCCCACGCTTGATGATCCCTGCCTTTTCGCCCGCGATTTCGGTCAGTGTTTCGCCCAGATATTGCTGATGGTCCAGACTGACAGGGGTGATGATGCTCAGCGCGGGGCGGTCCACAACATTGGTGGCGTCCAGCCGCCCCCCAAGCCCCACTTCCAGCAATGTGTAATCCGCAGGCGTGCGGGCGAATGCCAGCAATGCCGCGCAAGTGGTGATTTCAAAATAGGTGATCGCGTCGTCACCGTTGGCGCGCAGGCATTCGTCCAGCAGGGCCGACAGGGCCGGTTCCGAAATCAGATCCCCGGCAAGCCGGATACGTTCATGAAACCGCGCCAGATGCGGGCTGGTATAGGCATGCGCGCTGCATCCCGCCCCTTCCAGGCCGGCACGGATCATGGCCTGGGTGCTGCCCTTGCCATTGGTGCCCGCAATGTGAATGACGGGTGGCAGGCTGCGTTCGGGATGGTCCAGTGCGGCCAGAAGACGCCAGACACGGTCCAGCGTCAGGTCAATGATTTTCGGGTGGAACGCCATCATGCGCGCCAGAAGCGCGTCAGAGCCTGCGCCTGTCACCGTTCAGCGCCCGGTTCAGGCAAGGCTTCGGTCCCGGCCTCGGCGGCCTGTTCCGGTGCAGGCAGATCGCCATATACAACCGCAGGTTGCCCAGTCAGCATGCGCAGCACTGTCGCGATTTCAGTGCGCAATTCCTTGCGCGGCGTCACGCGGTCCAGCATGCCGTGATCCAGCAGATATTCGGCGCGCTGGAACCCTTCAGGCAGTGTTTCGCGGATTGTCTGTTCAATAACGCGCGGGCCGGCAAAACAGATCAGCGCGTTGGGTTCGGCAATCTGTACATCGCCCAGCATGGCGTAACTGGCCGTCACCCCGCCGGTGGTGGGATGGGTCAGTACCACAATATAGGGCAGGCCCGCTTCGCGCAGCATATCCACAGCGACAGTGGTGCGCGGCATCTGCATCAGCGACAGGATACCTTCCTGCATGCGCGCGCCACCGGCTGCCGAAAACAACACAAGCGGCAGTTTGCGGGCAATCGCATGTTCGGCACCGGCAATGATGGCATTGCCCACATACATGCCCATGGACCCGCCCATGAAGCTGAAATCCTGCGCGACCGCAACAAGGCGGGTGCGCAGCACCTGGCCTTCGGCGACAAGCATGGCTTCCTTTTCACCAGTGCCTTTCTGCGCGGCTTTCATCCGGTCAGGATATTTTTTCTGGTCGCGGAAATGCAGCGGGTCCGCAATTGGCTGGGGCACCGCGATTTCCGTAAACATCCCCGCATCGAAGAAATTCGCGAATCGTTCCCGGGGTGAGATCGGCATATGGTGGTTGCACGACGTGCAGACCTGCTGGTTCTGGGTCAGTTCCCGGTGAAACAGCATTGTGCCGCATTCCGGGCATTTGACCCATAAATTCTCAGGCATCTCCCGCCGGGAAAAAAGCGAGTTGATGGTGGGGCGAACGTAATTGGTTATCCAGTTCATCGAAACATCCTGCAGGGCATCTGGCCTGAGATAATCGGCATGCGCACGAAATGCAATCAGCGAGCGCGCAGCCACCACCGGCATATGCCCCAGACCAGCACCATGCCCGCCATGTCCATTCCCAGCATGAAAGTCATGATCTCAGTATCTTTCGGCCCGAAGGGCAAGCGGTACAGCGCCAGCCCGTCCAGTGCCTCGCCCGTGGTGAACAGAAAGATGGCCAGCAGGTTATTGGCAAAATGCAGCCCCCACGCCATGCCAAGACTGCCACTGCGCGCGGTCAGATCAGCCAGCAACAACCCGAAAAACCCTGTCACGAACACCACCATCCAGACAGCATCGCCCATTTCTTCCGGCGCATAATGCACCAGCCCGAACAGCACGGAAGGCAGCACCATCCACACCCAGCGTGACAGGAAACGTGCGGCCAGTTGCTGTTGCAGATAGCCGCGAAAGACCACTTCTTCCGCGCCGGTCTGAATAAGCAAGCCGACAACTGCGACCGGCAGCCATGCCAGCCAGACAGTCCAGACCACCCCGCCAGACAGATCGACGAATAGCAGGAAATACAGCACCCCCGGCACGGAAACCGCCATGAAGATACCCATTCCGGCCATGAAATCACGCCAGAGAACCGCCCATGGACCAAAAAGGGATGCGATACTGCGATGATGAATCAACCGTACCGCCGCGAATGTGCCCAGTGCCATGCCCGCGAAGGTAAACAGCAATCCCACCAGCGCTGCGGGCGTTCCGCCAATACTCATGCCAGCAATGCCGCCGTCAAAACTGCGCCACCCTCTCAGCGCCACAAAGCCCGCGCCCATCAGGGCCATCCAGCCCAGATAAATCACGATCATCACCCCCAGCCCCAGCAACAGGCGCCATAGCTGCGGGCGCAGGCGAGCGGGGGCGACAAAGGCGTCAAAAACCAGTGGCTGCAACATGATGAATCAAACCCCCGAAGGAAAATATCTGCGGTGTATCGGCTGGTATAAGCCCTCTGCTTGAAGCAGATCAGGCGCGGCGTGACAATGGCGCGATGACATGACAATGTGACACCTTATCGTGTTAAGGAACAGGTCATGGCTCCCGCAACGGTTGTTCTGGTTGTCATTTTGCAAGTGGGCTTCATCATCCGGGCGTTGCTGCGCGCGGGGCTGTCACCGTCTGCACGGCTGGCCTGGGTGACGATCATTTCAGCGCTGCCCGGCGTTGGGATTGCGGCTTATTTCCTGTTCGGCGAAATCCGGCTGGCGCGCGCGGGCCGCGAACGCATGCGCGAGGTCCGCCATAAACTGCTGGCCGCCCAGCGCGCCAGCCCGCAAAGCATGATCCTGCATACCGGCGCGGCACGCCCGGCTTTTGCTGCGGGTCAGGCAACAAGCCAGTTTCCCCCGGTACGCGGCAATCGTCTGACCCTGCTTGTCGAAGGCGATGAGATGATGCAGGACGTTTTCGACGCCATCGCTGCAGCGCGCGATCATGTCCATGTGTTGTTCTATATCTGGCTGCCGGATGACACGGGAACCCGTATGGCGCAGGGACTGATGGATGCGGCGCGGCGCGGGGTGACCTGCCGGGTTCTGGTTGACGATCATGGCGCGCGCCGTCTGATCCGGTCGAACCTGTGGCAGTTGATGGGAGCCGCTGGTGTTGCGCTGGAACGCGCCGCCCCTGTCGGCAACCCCTTCATCAGCATGCTGTTTCAGCGCATCGACCTGCGCAATCACCGCAAGATCATCGTGGTCGACAACCGCCTCAGCTGGATCGGCAGCCGCAACTGCGCGGATGCGGCTTTTGCCATCAAACCACGGTTCGCGCCCTGGGTGGACATTCTGGTGCGGCTGGAAGGGCCGGTCGTACAGCAACAGCAGGCCGTTTTTCTGCATGACTGGATGACACATCACGCAGAAGATCTTAGCCATATGCTGCGCACCCCCATACCGCCCGCGCCGCAAGACCCGCAAGGCAAGGTCACGGCGCAGGTCATCGCCTCTGGGCCGGACGACATTTACACCACGCCCTCGGATGCGCTGCGCGCGATAATCTATGCGGCCACCGAAGGGCTGATGCTGACCACGCCCTATTACGTGCCAGACCCCGCGCTGCACACGGCCATTTGTTCGGCGGCGGAACGCGGGGTGCAGGTCGACCTTATTGTGCCCGCGCGGAATGACAGTGCAATTGTGGGGGCGGCCAGTGAAAGCCTGTATCCGGACCTGCTGCGCGCGGGTGTGCGCATCCATCTGTTCGAACCGGGGCTGATTCATTCCAAGATTGCCACAGTTGACGGGCAGTTCGGCATGATCGGCACCGCCAATCTGGACCACCGCAGTTTCGATCTGAATTATGAAAATTCGCTGCTGTTCCAATGCCCCGATTTCACCGCCTGCCTTGATGCGCGGCAGCGCAGCTATATTGCCCGCGCGACAACCATCGACCGCGCCGATGTCGCTGGTTGGTCCATCATCCGCAGGCTGCGCAACAACATTCTGGCACTGGCCAGTCCGCTGCTGTGACACGGCCCTTCCGGCAGGGATTTGCCGCTGATACCGGCTGTGACAGGCGCGGGCACAGGAAATCGCAGGCAATGTTGCAATCTTCGGCGATGCAGCCTTGTTGCCCCTGCCCCAGCACCCTACATGCAGGCCTATGTTCATGAATTTACCTTTCCTTCCAAAAAAAACGACCGTCGCCGTCATCCGGTTGCAAGGCATGATTGCCGCAAGCGCCAGTCCAGGGCGGTTGAATGATGCCAGCCTCGCGCCGTTGATTGAGGCTGCGTTCCGCCGTGGCAAACCCGCCGCTGTGGCGCTGGTCATCAATTCGCCCGGCGGCAGCCCGGTGCAAAGTGCGCTGATCGCGGCGCGCATCCGTCGTATGGCGGAGGAGGTGAAGATACCCGTTCACGCCTTTGTCGAGGATCTGGCCGCATCGGGCGGGTATTGGCTGGCAACTGCGGGCGATGACATCCATGTTGACGCCAATTCGATTGTCGGCTCCATCGGTGTCATCTCGGCCGGGTTCGGCTTGCAGGATCTGATTGCGCGCCACGGCATTGAACGGCGGGTCTACACGTCGGGCACGTCCAAGTCGCAGCTGGACCCGTTCCGCCCCGAAAACCCCGAAGATGTAGCCCGCCTGCGCCAGTTGCAGGATCAGGTCCATCAGAATTTCATCGCGCAGGTCAAGGACCGGCGCGGCGCGAAACTGGCGCAGGATGACAGTCTGTTCACCGGCGAATTCTGGGTGGGCACGCGCGCGGTTGACCTGGGCCTGGCCGACGGGCTGGGCCATCTGGTGCCGATGATGAAGGCCCGCTATGGCGAAAAGGTCCGTTTCCGGCAGTACGGCATTCGGCGCCCGTTTCTGTCGCGGCTAGGGCTGGGTGTCATGACCGATGCACTGGAATTGTCGCAGGAACGCGTGCTTTACGCGCATTACGGGATGTAGGCCAATGATCATAAAAATCGTGGCCGCGTTTCTGGTGTTCATGGTTGTGATGGGCGCGATCAAGAAATTCCTGAACCCGGCACATAAGACGCCCCTTGACCGGTTGCGTCAGGCAAAATTGCCCCGCCCGCGCAAATGCAAGACCTGTGGTAAATTCCTGCTGAACGACGATAATTGTCGCTGCAAGGGCTGATCTTCTTCTGAAAGGGTTGTGAATGCTGATTGACCTTGCGCAAGTCGCAGTGGGCCTTGTGGTCTTGTTGCTGGCGGGGGATTTGCTGGTGCGCGGCGCGGTCAATCTGGCGCTGCGGCTGTGCATTCCCGCGCTGATGGTCGGCATGACGATCGTGGCATTCGGCACATCCGCGCCTGAATTGCTGGTATCGGTCAAGGCCATATTGCAGGATGCGGGCGGGCTGGCACTGGGCAATGTCGTGGGGTCCAATATCGCCAATATCCTGTTGGTGCTGGGCCTGCCCGCGCTGGTATCCGCACTTGCGGTCAACCGAGAGGTACTGCGCGATTATCTGATGATGCTGGCAGTGTCGGTCCTGTTCACAGCACTGGCGCTGACGGGCGTGATCGGCGGGTGGCAGGGACTGGTTCTGCTGGCGGCATTCGCGCTGTTCATGGCCGACAGCATCCGGCGGGGCCGCGAGAGCCGCACGCAACCTGATGCGCTGGAAGGCGCGGACCCGTCCATGCCCGGCGCGCGGATCGCACTTTATACCGTGATTGGCATTATTGGCCTGCCACTGGGCGCGAATCTGCTGGTCAGCGGTGCGGTCGATATTGCCGAAACGCTGGGCGTGTCCGACCTGATGATCGGGTTGACCATTGTTGCTGTCGGCACGTCGCTGCCGGAACTGGCCACAACCCTGATGGCCGCCATCCGCCGCGAAGGGGGCGTTGCGCTGGGCAATATCATCGGGTCGAACCTGTTCAATCTGGCACTGATCCTGGGGGTAGCGGGGCAGGTCGGGGACATGGTGATTCCAGCGCAGATGGTGCAGCTTGATCTGTGGGTCATGCTGGGCGCATCACTTGTTCTGGCCCCGTTCATCTGGACCGAAAAGCCGATCACCCGGATATGGGGGGGGGTGTTGCTTCTGGGATATGCGGGCTACATCTGGGCATTGATGCAAATCGGAGTGTGACCGCATGCCCAATGCCCTTGTAACCGGTGCAGCCCACAGGCTCGGGCGCGAAATGGCCCTGTATCTGGCGCGGCGGGAGTATGATATCGCCATTCATTACGCCAGTTCCGACGCGGCCGCGCACAGCCTGCAGGCCGAAATCACCGCAATGGGGCGCAAGGCAGTCTGCGTTCAGGCGGATTTGCTGGATGAGGATGCGCTGGACCGGGTTGTGCCCGACGCCGTGCAGGCCCTTGGCACCGGCCCACTGAGCATGCTGGTCAACAACGCCTCAATATTCAAGGAAGACAGCATTGCCAGCGCCACCCGCGCAAGCTGGGACATGCATATGATGACAAATTTGCGCGCGCCCTTCGTGTTGACTCAGGCCTTTGCGGCGCAATGCCCCCCGGCAACGCGCGACGCTGTGGGCGAAGCTGTGGCAGGCGGGCTGGTCGTCAACATGATTGACCAGAAAGTGCGCAGGTTGACCCCACAGCATATGACCTATTCCATCGCCAAGATGGGGCTGTGGGCCTTCACCCGCATGGCCGCGCAGGAACTGGGACCGCATGTCAGGGTCAATGCCATCGGCCCCGGCCCGACATTGCAAGCTGCGGATCAAACCGAAGGAGCCTATCTGCACAGCCGCCGCTCTACAATTCTGGCGCGCGGGGCCAACCTGTCCGACATTACCGCAGCACTGGGTTTTTTCATGGATTCATCAGCGGTTACAGGCCAGATTTTATGTGTGGATGGCGGCCAGCATCTGGGATGGCACTCCCCTGAAGGGGCGGGCATACAATAGTCCTGCATCGCAATATCTGCCAAGTTGTACACCGTTCACGGTCCGGTCACAAAACCGTAACCATTTATTAAGAAATTTCAGTGCCTTGGCCGGACAGAATTAAATTATAATTAAAAACAATGACTTGCGATATTGCCTATTTTTTAGGCAGGCCTTGAAACCGACAGGGATTCAAGGGAAAATCGTTCAGTTCCCGTTTTCGCCCACAGACTTATCCACAGATTCAGTGGACAGGATTCAGGTTGCAGGACCAGTCTGGACATTGCAGACAAGGACAGAATCAGCAAGGACTTCGCGCGATGACGGACAGCACCCCGACAACGGATATGACAAACCCGGAACTGCGCGGTCATGCCTGCATTCAGTCCTATCTGAAATCGCTGGACAATTCGCCAGGCGTCTACCGCATGCTGAACGAAAAGTCCGAAGTGCTGTATGTCGGCAAGGCGCGCAGCCTGCGCATGCGGGTGTCGAACTATGCGCGCCCTTCGGGGCATTCGGCGCGCATCGCGCGGATGATTTCGGAAACCACCAGCATGATGTTCCTGACCACGCGCACGGAAACCGAAGCGCTGCTGCTGGAACAGAACCTGATCAAGCAGTTGAAACCGCGCTACAACGTGCTGCTGCGCGATGACAAAAGCTTTCCCTATATCCTGCTGCCCAAGGATCACGCATTCCCGCAATTGCGCAAGCATCGCGGGCGGCGGTCGGTGAAAGGCAGCTATTTCGGCCCCTTCGCCAGCGCGGGTGCCGTGAACCGCACGCTGAACCAGTTGCAGCGGGTGTTCCTGCTGCGCAATTGCACCGATTCCGTGTTCCACAGCCGCACCCGCCCCTGTTTGCTGTATCAGATCAAGCGGTGCAGCGCGCCTTGCGTGGGCTATGTGTCCGAAGATGAATATGCGGGGCTGGTGGCCGATGCCGAACGCTTCCTGTCGGGCAAAAGCACGCGGATTCAGGCGCAACTGGCAAAAGATATGCAGGCCGCATCTGACGGGATGGAATTTGAACGCGCCGCCGCGCTGCGCGACCGTATCCGCGCGCTGACCAATGTGCAGCAATCCCAGGGCATCAACCCGCGCGGCGTGACCGAAGCGGATGTGATTGCCGTGCATCTGGAAAAGGGGCAAGCCTGCGTGCAGGTGTTTTTCATCCGCGCCAATCAAAGCTGGGGCAACCGCGATTTTTATCCCGCAACCGGTGCGGGGGCGGAAGAACCCGAAATTCTGGAAGCCTTCCTGACACAGTTCTATGATGGCAAGGAACCACCGCGATTGCTGCTGCTGTCGCATGATCTGGAAAATGCCGATCTGGTCGCCACCGCGTTGGGGGAACGCGCAGGCCGCAAGGTGGACCTGACCGTGCCCCGGCGCGGTGAAAAGGCGGAACTGGTCGAAAACGCGCTGCGCAATGCACGCGAAAGTCTGGCGATGCGCATGGCCTCCACCGCCGCGCAGGGGCGTTTGCTGGACGGGCTTGCCGAAGCCTTCGGGCTGGACGGGCCGCCCGAACGTGTTGAGGTTTATGACAACAGCCATATTCAGGGCACGGATGCCGTGGGCGCCATGATTGTTGCAGGGCGGGACGGGTTCATCAAAAGCCAGTATCGCAAGTTCAACATCCGTGGTGACAGCCTGACACCGGGCGATGATTTCGGCATGATGAAAGAAGTTCTGACCCGCCGCTTCCAGCGCCTGCTGAAGGAAGACCCTGACCGCCAGGGCGACACATGGCCCGACCTGTTGCTGATTGACGGCGGCGCGGGTCAGGTCAGTGTCGTGGCCGAAATCATGGGCGATCTGGGGGTTGATGACATTCCGGTCGTGGGCGTGGCCAAGGGTATTGACCGCGATGCAGGCAAGGAAGAATTCCACCGCCCCGGTGCGCGCCCCTTTGCGCTGCGCCACAATGACCCCATCCTGTATTTCGTCCAGCGCCTGCGCGATGAGGCCCACCGCTTTGCCATCGGCACCCACCGCGCGAAACGGGCCAAGGCGGTCAGCGCCTCGCCGCTGGATGATATTCCGGGCGTGGGTGCGGGGCGCAAACGTGCGCTTCTGGCGCATTTCGGGTCAGCCAAGGCCGTGGCCCGCGCAGGGCTTTCGGATTTGCAGGCAGTGGGCGGCATTTCGGAAACACTGGCGCAGGTCATTCATGACCATCTGAACGCAAGGTGACAGGCATGGAGCGGATTGTCATTCTGACCGGCGCGGGATTATCAGCAGAAAGCGGGCTGGGCACCTTCCGCGACAAGGACGGGCTGTGGACCAGATACGACCTGAACGATGTGGCCACCCCCGAAGGGTTTGCGCGCAATCCCGCGCTGGTGCATGAATTTTACAACGCGCGACGTGCCAATTGTCTGGCGGCCAGCCCCAACCCCGCCCATCATGCACTGGCACGTCTGCAGCGCGCGGCCCCCGACAGCGTGTGTCTGGTGACACAGAATGTCGATGACCTGCTGGAACGCGCAGGCGCGGCGGATGTGGTGCATATGCACGGGCAGTTGACACGCGCGCTGTGTGCAGATTGCGGCCACAGATGGGACGCGCCACAGGTCATGGACCCATCCGCCCCCTGCCCCGCCTGCGCCCGTCCTGCAACGCGTCCGGATATCGTATGGTTCGGCGAATACCCCTATTACATGGACCGGATCGAACATGCCCTGATACAGGCGGATATGTTCGTGGCCATCGGCACGTCGGGCAATGTCTATCCGGCGGCGGGGTTCGTGCAACAGGCCGCAGCGGCAGGGGCCGCCACGCTGGAGTTGAACCTTGAAGCCTCTACCACGGCGGGGCTGTTCGAGGACAGGCGCCTTGGCCCGGCAAGCCAGATCGTGCCCGCTTGGGTGGATGAGGTTCTGGCAGGCAAACACGGTCGCCAGGGAAAGTGACCCCTGCAAGGCTGGCCTGAAGGGGACATTCGCACTCGGATATAGCCCGCGCCATCGGTGGGCCGGGGTCTGCCGGTCCCACATTGGATTAGTTCACTTTATGCAGGCGGCGCAATCCTGCATTCAAAGGCTTGGCGTGACATCAGCGAAATCGGCAGGCCGCGGGACGGCCCGCCGATGGCGCGTTTTCCGGGCTTTCGCCGCGCCACTGGCGCGACGGTCCCTTCAAACCCTGCGGCCTTTGCTCCGCACCTTTGGGAATGCGCCTCAACGTCCCCTTCAGGTCAGTTTCGTCCGCGAACGGCCCGAAACACCCTGCCCTGATCCTGCCCCGCCCCCCTATGCTCCGGGTTCCCGCCCTTGCGCACCTGCGCGAAGCAAGGCAGTGTCACGCCATGGGTTTTCGCTTCATTCACACTGCTGATCTGCATCTGGACAGTCCGCTGCGCTCTCTCGCGTTGCGCGACCCGGATCTGGCCGGGTTGATTGCGGGGGCCACGCGCACTGCCCTGCGAAATATCATTGATCTGTGCCTGTCCGAACAGGTCGATGCGCTGCTGATTTCGGGCGATCTGTATGACGGGTCGCAGACCAGCATGAAGACCGCGCGCTTTCTGTCTGCCGAACTTGCGCGGCTGAATGATGCGGGCATCCGCGCTTTCATCATACGCGGCAACCATGACGCCGAAAGCCGCATCACCCGCGAACTGACCCTGCCGCCCTGCGTGCATCTGTTTGAAGGGCGCCCAGGAGTCGAGATGATCGACAAGGGACCATTGCGCATTGCCCTGCACGGGCTGAGTTTCCGTGAACCCAAAGCCCCCGAAAGCCTGCTGCCGAAATACCGCCCGCCTGTCGCGGATGCCATCAATATCGGCCTGATGCACACATCGCTGAACGGTGCGCCGGGGCATGACCCCTATGCCCCCTGCGCCCTGTCCGATCTGCAGGCAAGTGGGTTCGCCTATTGGGCGCTGGGCCATATCCACAAGCGCATGGTCCATGAGGGCGCGGCCTGTGTCGTGATGCCGGGCATTCCGCAAGGCCGCGATATTGGCGAGGCGGATGGCGGGACCGTCACGCTGGTCACGGTGGATGATGACGGCACCCTGCATCTGGCGGAGCGCTGCGTTGCGCTGGCGTCCTTCTGTCCGGTCCGCGTGGATGTGACGGGCCTTGATCAATGGCACGACCTGCTGGGCGCCATCCGCACCGGGCTGGAACAAACACAGCGCCGCGCGCCGCATCTGGTGGCACGTCTGCGCCTGACCGGGGCCACCCCCCTTGCGCAGCGCCTGCTGCGCGACCGCGACCTTGCCCTGGCAGAGGCACAGGAACTTGCCCGCGGGCTGGGCCAGACATGGGTGGAAAAGCTGGTCCTCGATCTGGGGAACAAGACATCCGTTTCGGGTGAACTTGCGCAACTTGCCGCCCTGATCGACGATGAATTCCGCCAATCCGACAGCTTCCTCGCCGCTCTGGACGACATGCGCGCCACCCTGCAGGCTGCCCTGCCCCCCGAACCTGCCCTGCGCGCTGGCTTTGACCAGCTTGACCCCGCAGTGATCGATGAAGGACTCGCACAGGTTCTGGCCCGGTTGGGGGACACGCGCTGATGCGTCTGGACAGCCTGAACCTGACTGCTTATGGCCATTTCACCGACGCAACATTGACCCTGCCTGCGCCCGCGCAGGGCACGCCTGATCTGCATATTGTTTTCGGCCCGAATGAAGCGGGAAAATCCACGCTTCTGGCGGCTTGGCTGGATTTTTTGTTCGGGTTCCCGAACCAGACACAGTATGACTTCCTGCACGAAAAACGCGCGCTGCGGGTGCGGGCCCGGCTGCGCGACGCGCATGGCACCCCCCATGCGCTGGCGCGGATCAAGGGGAATGTGAACACATTGCTGGATGCCGCAACCAACCAGCCAGTGGCCGAATCCACGCTTGGCGCACTTCTGGGCGGGCTGGAGCGCGGCAGCTACACCACGATGTTTTCCCTTGATGAAGCCACATTGGTCAGGGGCGGCGACAGCATTCTGGCCAGCGAGGGCGATCTGGGGCAGCTGTTGTTTCAGGCCACGGCGGGGCTGGCCGAACTGGGCGACAGATTGCGGGATTTGCGCACACAGAATGACGAATGGTTCCGGCCCCGCGCCCGCAAAACACAGCTTCACGCCCATAAGGACCGCCTGAAACAGCTTGTCGATGCGCGGAAGGCAGTTGATCTTCAGGTCAGCGGGTGGCGCAGACTATGCGACGACGTGCAATCCGCAGAAGACGCTTATCAGCACGCGCTGAATGCACGCGCACAGACACAGACCCTGCATGATGCCCATGCCCGCGATCTGGCGGCCCTGCCCGTTCTGGAACGGTTTCAGGACGAAAAGTCCCTGCTGGCCGGTCTGCCCGCCCCCGTGCCCCTGCCACCGGAATGGGTGGCCGGTCTGCCCGGCTGGGTGCAGGAAAACACCCGGCTGGCCGCGCTGATACCACAGGCGCAGGCCGCACTTGACGACGCAACACAGCAGCTTGACGGGTTGGACCCCGACCAGACCGCACTGCGCCATGTGCCGGATCTGGACGGCCTGCAAGCGCGTTTCGGCGCGATCGCCAAGGAACAGGATGATCTGCCCAGACGGCTGTCACAACGCGACATTGTGCAGGCGCAGATAACGCAGGTGCTGGATGAACTGGGGCCGGGTGCAGCAACCCAGGACGCCGCGCAGCTGGCCCCGCCGGTTATCGACGCCCTGTCAGCGCTGATCACGCAGGACGCTGAACTGTCACACCGCGCCTGGGACGCCGCGCAGGAACTGGAAAAGGCCAACGAAACCCTTGCAGACCTGACAGGCAACGACAGCACCCCCCCACCGTCTGAAGACCGGATCCAGGCGCAGGCCCGGCTACAGGCCCTGCTACCCGATCTGCGCGCCAATGACCCTTCGCGCGCCGCCAACGAAGCGCAGACCGCATGGGAAAGCGCACGCGTGGCCCGCGATCATGCCATCGCAGACCTGTTGCCATGGCGGGGCGTGCCGGACGATCTGCACGCGATCGACCTGCCCGCCCCCGACACACTGCGCGCGCTGCAAGCGCGCATGACCGACACCGAAAGCACCCTGCGCGATGCCGATGCCGAAATCCGGCGGCTGGACGCACTTCTGGCCCGCGCGCAGGCCGGTATCGGCCCGGACCAGCCGCCCGAAGCGCAGGACATGACCGCGGCACGCGACACACGCGACCGGCTTTGGGCCGCCCATTGTCAACAGATGGACGCGCATTCAGCAGCCGCATTCGCAGCCGCCATGGCCACCCATGACAGGCTGGCCGCGCAGATGATCGCAGCGGCACGCATGGCCGAACGGCTGGAACAGTTGCGCAGCCATCAGGCCGATCTGGCGCTGGCAACGGGCCACCGCAAACAGGTGGCTGCGGCGCTGGCCGGTCTGCATGAACAGGTCGCGGCACTTTGGGCACGGATTGCACCACCGGACGGCGCGACGCGCAGCCTTGCCGACCTTCTGGACTGGCAGGCGCGGCGCAGCAAAGCCTTGCAGGATTGCGCGCAGGAAAAGCACGCCCGGGCGATACTGGACACATGTAGAGGCCAGTTATGCAAAGCGCAGCAAATGCTGGCCCGCGCGATTCAGGCAATGGGGCACACCCCCGATGAAAGCGCGGATTACGCCCTTCTGCTCGCACAAGCCGAAGCGCTGAACGCCAATGCCGCACGGCTGGCCGAACGCCACGCTGCGCTGACCCGCGCGCAGGGGGATGTCACGCGCAGGCAAAACGCGGCGGACCAGATCCAGACTGCACGCACCGACTGGCAGACGCGCTGGACGGGCACACTGGCGCAGACATGGATCGCGCCCACATCATCCGTGCCGCAGGTGCGCGCCATACTGAAGGCACTGGAAACGCTTGCGCCCCTGCGCAACACATTGCACGAGCTGACGCACCGGATTGACAGCATCCGCAAGGATGAACGCGCGTTCTGCGACCAACTGGCGGCGCTGGCGAATGAGCTTGGCATGCCATCCAATTCTGACCTGCGGATGCTATGGCCGCAATTGCGCGACAGGCTGCGCGCCGCACAGGATATGGAAGCCCGGCGCAAACGCCTGTCCGACGCGCGCGACAAGGCGCGCGCAGATCTGAACGGGCTGATGGGTCGCAGACAGGCGCTTGATCAGGCAACCGCAGCCCTGCGCGCGAAGTTCGATACGCAGTCGCTGGACCGGATCGCCGCGCAGATCGCCACCATCACCCGCGCGAATGACGCCAGCACTCGGCTGAAGGCAACCCAGGCCGAACTGGCACGCCACCTGCATTGCGACGATATTCAGGCCGAAATCACGCGCCTTCAGGCATTGGACCCGCAGGCCACTGCTGTGGAACGCGACACGCTTGCCGCCACGCTGAAAGCACAGGAGCAGGCGCAACGCGAAGCCTATGCCCGACTGGCCGCCGCGCAGAAGGAACGGGACAGCGCCGGACTGGATGACGCCGCCGCCCAACTGGAAGAAGAACGCCAGACCCTGATCTTGCAGATCAAGGACGAAGCGCACGACTATCTGGCACGGCAAGCCGGTATTCTGGCCGTGGAACAGGCATTGCGACGCTACCGCGACACGCATCGTTCCAGCATGATGGAACGCGCGGGCCGTGCATTTGCGGCGCTGACCTGCGGGCGCTACAGCGGCCTGACCACCCGCCCGGACGGTACGCGCGAATTGCTGATTGCGCAGGAAGCGCGTGGTGCGGCCAAACCAGTGGACACCTTGTCCAAGG
Source organism: Roseinatronobacter alkalisoli (assembly GCF_028745735.1). Classification (GTDB taxonomy): domain Bacteria; phylum Pseudomonadota; class Alphaproteobacteria; order Rhodobacterales; family Rhodobacteraceae; genus Roseinatronobacter; species Roseinatronobacter alkalisoli. The sequence goes on along the minus strand of NZ_JAQZSM010000001.1, from coordinate 379,908 downwards.
GCACTGGTTTCCAGCTTTATCTGGCGCTGCGGATCGCCGGGTATCTGGAACTTGCAGGCAATCGCCCGATGGTGCCTTTCATCGCTGATGACATCATGGAAAGTTTTGACGACGCGCGGGCTGCGGCGGCCTTCGGGTTGCTGGGGGATATGGCGCGCAAGGGGCAGGTGATCTACCTGACCCACCATGCCCATCTATGCGACATTGCGCAGCGGGCCTGCCCTGATGCGCATATCCATAACCTGCACAACCTTTTGGCCTGATTGCGCGGCCCGTTTATGGGTGGTGCCCGGTTTGAATCGAATATTGGCAATGCCCAAGGCGCGGGAAAGGACAGCACTTTCCCGGATGATCACCGCCCCACGAATTCAAAATTGAACTGTTGCTGTGCCCCCGCAGGCGGTGCGGGAAAGGGAGCCGCGCGGCGGATATGGTCCAGCGCCGCCTGATCCAGCCCCGCGTTGCCCGATGTGCGCGCAATACTGGCTGATGCCAGCCCCCCATCCGCCGCGATGCCAAAGGCAACGACCACCTGCCCGCGCGCAGGGCTGCGCACCTGCCGCACCCGCTGGATGCGGCGCATGACCTCGCCCGGATAGCTGGACACAGCCGCATTGCCCGCCTGCGTTGCAGCAGGGCGCGCAGTGGCCGTGTTTGCGGCCTGCCCGTCAGTTCCTTGTTGCGCGCCGCGCTGCGCGTTTTGCCTTGCATTTCCGCGCGGGGCGGCAGGGGCGGCCGCAACCTGCTGCGGCGCAGGGGATGGCGGCGTTGTCAGTTCGGGCGGGCGCGCAGGCGGGCGGGGGCTGGTATCGGGGCTTGTGGTCGCACGCACCTGTTCTACCGGCGCAACAGGGGCGGGGCGATGGGTTTCCATAGTGTCGGCGCGTTGGGCGGGCGCGCTTTCAGACAGCGACGGCGGCACGATTTCAGGTATTACGGCAGGGTCCACCACCTGCGGCAACACCGCGTCTTCAGGCGTCTGCGCGGTCAAAACCGGCTGCATGATCTGGTCTGGCACGCGCGCCGCGGGCACATGCGGCATGCTTTGAGCCGGCATTACGGGGGCGGTTTGCTGCGGGGGCGTGGTGGGTTGCGCCGCATCCGGGAGCTGCGCCTCGGTCATGGGCGCGGGTTCACTGCTGCCGATGGCGAAATCCTCGAAACTGGTGCCAAGGGCTGCCGGGGCCGCTTCGCCCCCGCCTTCGGTCATGACAACAGCCCCCTGCGGCCCAAATGCCGCCACGGCCCCCAGATGCAACCCCATGGATACAAGCAGCGCCAGCGCGATGGTGCGCGCCTTCGGGCGCAGGTCCAGCGCGCGCAAATGGCGGGTCGTGACAAAGGGGCAGCCATTCACCTTTGGGCAGGCCCGGAACACGGCGGCAGCGGTCATTTCACCCCCTCTTGCGTGACAATCACCAGTTTTTGTGCCCCGCCCGCACGCAACGCCTGCGCGGTTTCAATCAACCTGGCCGCAGGGGCCGCCCGGTCGGGCAACAGGCGCACATGTTGTTCCCCGGCGAAATGGGCCACAGCATCGGCCAGGGCGACATCCAGCCCGTTCAGCCGCAGCCCCCCATCCGGCAGCAGCAAAAGTGCATCGCGCGGGGGTTCGGTGGCAATGTCCGACAGGCTTATCAGGGTTATGTCAGGGTCCGGGCGTGGTGCCAGACTGCCCGCAATCAGGAAAAACACCAGCATCAGGAAAACAATGTTGATCAGCGCAATCGTGGGTTCAGGTCGCGCGCGCGGCACAAGGGAAAGCGCACACCTCATGACCCGCGCGCCCCGATAACGCCAATCCGCCAGCCGTTCCGGCGCTGGATCAGATGCAGGATATCTGCCAGCCGCTGGGCATCAACCCCGTCTGCCATGGCAATCAGCACCAACCCGCCATCCGCATCGTCAAGGGCGGCGTGCAGGTCGTCCGTCGTGGTCGCAACACTGTTCAGGCGCAACGCATCGGGCAGCAGTTGCAAAAACAGCGGCGGGGTTGCAGGGGGGGTGTCAGCCCCCGCCATCGCCAGATCAAGCGGCAATTCCCCCTGTCGCGCGAAAGTCGAACTGAGCATGAAAAACAGCAACAACAGAAAGATCACGTCAATCAGCGATGTCATCGACAACCGCCTGCGGCGCATCGCAATATCCAACCGGTCAGGCATTCTGCACCACTCTGGTGCTGTCAGTGACTGCGCCCGCCGCTGGCCTGCCCAGCGGGCAGTCCTGCGCGGACAACCCTGCACAAAGCGCCACGTCAATGATCTGCATCGCCAGTTGCGCTTCGCGCATGACGCGCGATTCAAACCATGTCAGCACCAACGCCGTGGGCATGGCAACACCCAGCCCGACCGCCGTTGTCAGCAACGCCACCCAGATCCCCCCCGCCAGCGCGGACGGGTCAACTGCGGCACCCGCGTCCTGCAAGGACTGAAACGCTGTAATCATGCCCAGAACCGTGCCGAACAACCCCAGAAGGGGGGCCACCTGCGCAATGCTGTCCAATGCCCGAAACCCGGATTGCAGGCGCGTTGTCGCCGCTTCGGCCAGTCCCGTCAGGCGTGCGCGCAGCGCTTCAGGCGCGGCATCGCGCGTTGTGACGGCCGTCAGCGCCAGCACTGTCAGCGGTGCAAGATGATTGCGCCCTTGCGCTGCGCGTTTCATGGCGTGCTGTGCCGCGCCCTTGTCCATCAGGTCAAGTGCGGCGATGATATCGCCATGATGACCGACACCTGCACGCTGAAATTGCCAGAGCTTCAGCAATATCAGCGCCAGCGCGACCAGCGACATTGCCAGCAACAGGGCAACCACCGGGCCGCCCAGCGCCAGAAAATCCAGAATGCTGTCCACCAGATCTGCCGTAGGGAAGAATGTCATTTCACCACCTCGATCGCAGTTTCACTTCCAACTTGCAGCGCTGCAGCGCATTCCGCTGCGCCCTGCGGCGCGCAGGGTCCAACCGCGTTGAACAGCACCCGCCCGATCTGGTCACAGGCCAGCCCCGCGAAGTTGAAACTGCGCACGCGCAAGCCGTTTTCGGGCAATGACTGGAAATCCAGCAGACTCAGGCGCAGGACACGGTTTTCCGCGCTTAGCAGCACGGTTTCGGCCTGCAGGCTGTCAATGCCAGTCCCCATGCGGTTTTCCAGCACAAAGACCATCTGGCAGTCATTCTGCAACGGGGTCGCCTGATCCAGCCGGATATGCAGGGCGGGATCTGCGGCCTGCACCGGCAGCGCCAGCCCCAAAGATACGGAAAACGCATGGAAAACAGGCAGAACGCGCATGTCGCGGCCTTTCATGACACAGGTGTTACGGGAAAGGGCTGGCGCATTGGCTGGCGGCGCGGAATTTGCGCTTGAACTGCGCCTAACATTATCTTAGTGAAACTGTCAAGAATGAGGCGGCACTGCCGTTTCGCGCCATCCAGCTTGCTGCCAGACACGCGCCTGACCCAAACAACACGCGCACTGACAGGAGCAATTCCATGACGCTTGACCTTGTGTCCACCCCCACGCCCGCTGATCTGCGGCAGGCACGACTGGACCACCCCAAAACCCGCGCCCGCGATCTGGCCGACAGTTTCGGTGTGACCGAAGCCGCACTTGTTGCCGCCCATGTTGATGGCACGCATGTCGTGCGCATTGACCCCGCACTGAACCGGCTGATGCCCGCCATCCAGCGCCTGGGCGATGTCATGGCGCTGACGCGCAACCAGTCTGTCGTGCATGAACGCAAAGGCACATATGAGGATTACCACGCAGGCGCGCATGCTTCCATGGTGCTGGGTGCAGAGATTGACCTGCGCATGTTCCCGCGCCACTGGGTCCATGGTTTTGCGCAGCTCGACGGGCCGCGCCCGTCCGTGCAGGTTTTTGATGCGGCGGGCGATGCGGTGCATAAGGTGTTCCTGACCGATGGGTCGGATCGCGCGGCATTTGATACATTGGTGGCAGATTTGCGCCTGCCTGATCAGTCCGACAGCGTAACGCTGACCCCGCGTGCCCCCGTTGAAGGGGCAAAATCACGCCCTGAAAAGCTGGAAGAACTGCGCCACGAATGGGCGGCCATGACCGACACGCACCAGTTCCTGCGCCTTGCGTCCAGGCTGAAGATGAACCGCCTTGGTGCCTACCGCATTGTGGGGACGCAATGGGCGCAGGCGCTTGAACCGGGTGCCGTGACCGAATTGCTGCATCTGGCGGCCACGAATGCTGTGCCATTGATGATTTTTGTGGGCAATCAGGGCTGCATCCAGATCCATGGTGGCAAAATAGAACAGGTCAAACCGATGGGACCATGGATCAATGTCATGGACCCGCGCTTCAACCTGCATCTGCGCACCGATCACGTGGCAGAGGTCTGGCTGGTGTCCAAACCCACGCGCCACGGTATGGCCTGGTCAGTCGAGGCATTTGACGCGGAAGGCGGGCTGATCACGCAGATCTTCGGCAAACGCGACCCTGACACGGTGGCGTTTCAGGGCTTGTTGGAAAAACTGCCGCGCGCCCAAAGGGGTGCAGCATGATCCGCGCTGGCCTGATAACGCTGTTGCTGGTCAGCCCCGCCGCCGCACAGGACCGCGTGGTGGTCGTGGGCGGGGGCCTTGCCGAAATTGTCTATGCGCTGGGGCAGGAACACCGCCTTGTGGGCCGGGACACCACCGCCAGTTTCCCGCCCGCTGTCAATGATCTGCCGGATGTGGGTTATATGCGCGCGCTGTCCCCCGAAGGACTGCTGCAACTGGACCCCGACCTGATCCTTGCCTCTGAAGGGTCGGGACCGCTGGAAACGATCCAGATCATGCAATCCGCCGATGTGCCCTTTGTCCAGATAACCGAAGCACCAAGCATGGAGGGGGTGCTGGAACGTGTGGAACTTGTCGCGCAACATCTGCACGCGCAGGACGAAGGCGCTGCGCTGATAACTGATTTGCGCGCAGATTTCGCGGCACTGGCGGATCAGACCGCACAGGTCAACGCCCCCCGGCGCGTTATGTTCGTTCTGTCCGCGCAAGGCGGGCGCATCAATGCCGCAGGCCGCGACACCGGCGCCGGGGCCATGATTCACCTTGCCGGGGCCGTCAATGCCTTTGACGATTTCGCGGGCTACCGGCTGCTGAGCGACGAAGCGATTGCCGCCGCCGCCCCCGATGTCATCCTGATGATGGACCGCGACGGTGACCACGCCCTGAACGATGATCAGATAACCGGCCATCCCGCGCTTGGCCTGACGCCCGCAGCAGAAAACGGGCAGATCATTCGCATGGACGGGATTTACCTGCTGGGTTTTGGCCCACGCACGGCACAAGCGGCGCGCGATCTGCATGACGCGATCTATCCTGCGCAGGCACATAAGGGGGGCTAGGGGGATGGTCGCACTTCCGTTCACCAACCGCCGCATCCCTGCAATGGCCGTCGCGGGGGACCGGGCCTTACGCGCACGCGCCACAATGGCCGCGCTGGCGGTGTTTGTTCTGGCCGTGTCGGTCCTGTCGTTGGGGGTGGGGGCTGCGGGCGTGTCCTTGCCCGATGTGCTGGGCAAAATGGCATCGGGTGAAGCGCTGAGCCTGCGTGAACGGGTGGTGCTGTTCGATATTCGCCTGCCGCGGCTGTTGACGGGCCTTCTGGTCGGGGCATCGCTGGCAGTGTCCGGCGCGGTCATGCAAGGGTTGTTCCGCAACCCGCTGGCAGATCCCGGCATTGTGGGTGTGGGTGCGGGGGCGGGTCTGGGCGCGGTGCTGGCGATTGTGCTGGGCGGGTTACTGCCCCCCGCGGCTTTGGCCTTTACGGGTATGCACTTGATACCGCTGGCGGCGTTCTTCGGGGGCTGGGCATCAACGCTGATCCTGTACCGGGTGTCCACGCGGCGCGGGCGCACATCGGTTGCAACCATGCTGCTTGCAGGCATAGCGCTTGGCGCGCTGGCAGGCGCATTGACGGGCATTCTGGTCTATATCGCCGATGACCAGCAATTGCGCGACCTGACCTTCTGGGGGCTGGGGTCACTAGCGGGCGCGAGCTGGGCCAAGCTGACCGCCGCCGCGCCCATCATGGTGCTGGCGCTGATTGCAGCGCCGGTTCTGGCGCGCGCACTGAACGGACTGGCCCTGGGCGAGGCCGCGGCATCGCATATGGGCATCCCGGTACAACGCATGAAGAACCTGGCCATCCTGACCGTTGCCGGTGCGACCGGGGCCGCCGTCGCTGTGTCCGGCGGGATTGGGTTTATCGGAATCGTGGTGCCGCATCTGCTGAGGTTGGCGATGGGACCAGACCACCGGTATCTGCTGCCCGCCGCCGCATTGCTGGGGGCCGGGCTGTTGCTGATGGCTGACATGATCGCACGGCTTGTCATCGCCCCTGCCGAACTGCCGATCGGCATTGTCACGGCCGTTCTGGGCGGGCCGGTTTTCCTGTGGATACTGCTGCGCCGCCGCGGCATTGTGGATATGTGAACGCCATGCTGGATGCAAAAGATATTGATGTGGAACTTGGCGGCAAAGCCATTCTGCGGGGCGCAAGCCTGCAGGCGCAGGCAGGCAGGCTGACGGTTATTGTTGGTCCCAACGGGTCCGGCAAAACCACGCTTCTGCGCGCCATCACCGGCGATCTGCCGCATAGCGGTTCGGTCTGCCTGAACGGGCAGAACACGCGCAGGATACCGGCATGGGCACTGGCCGAATATCGCGCGGTGCTGCCACAGGCCAGCCAGCTTGCCTTTCCCTTTACCGTGCATGAAGTCGTGCGGCTGGGGCTGGTGGGGGCAACGGCCCTGCGCGCGGATGCCACCCATTTGCCGACCCGCGCGCTGGAACGGGTGGGGCTGGCGGGGTATGGCGGGCGGTATTTTCAGGAACTGTCCGGCGGGGAACAGGCGCGCGCGCAACTGGCCCGCGTGTTGTTGCAGGTCTGGCAACCGGTCGTCGCGGGGGTGCCGCGCTGGCTGTTTCTGGACGAACCGGTTGCCGCGCTGGACATTGGCCATCAATTGCAGGTCATGACAATGGCACGGGATTTCGCGCGCGCAGGTGGCGGTGTGGTCGCGGTGATGCATGATCTGAACCTGACAGCGATGTTCGCCGATGACATCACGCTGATGCTGGACGGGCAGGTTCTGGCACATGGCGGCGTGCGCGATGTGATGACAGATACCAACCTGTCGCACGCCTATGGCTGCGCGCTTCGCGTATCCAGCCTGCCCCGCGCGGGCGAGGCATTTATTCTGCCACAAGCTGCGGAAATTGCCTGAAAAATCTTGACTCTTTTACTAGGCATTAGTAACGAAGCCGTCAGAACGCCAGCGGTATCGCCAGCCATAAAACACCAAGGGGATACCAATGGACAAGACAACAAGGCGCTACGGGCGCCTGTTAAGCGTTATTGCCATACCGGCATTTATGGGCGTGTCATTGCCCGCACATGCGCAGACCAGTCAGGAACCGGCAGCCGCGCCCGGATCGTTTCTGGGGCGTATCATTCTGGGTTTTGGCCGCGCGCGCACGGCGATTGACACGCCGCAAGCTGTCAGCACGCTGGAACAGGAAGATATCGACCGCGAACAGGCCGCCACACCGGGCGATCTGCTGCGCACCGTGCCCGGTGCGACCGTGCAGGGCGGCGACCGGATGACGGGGCAGCACTTTAATATTCGCGGGATCGGCGGCGACGCATCTGACCAGAACCGGATCATTGTCACAGTGGATGGGGTCGAAAAATACGGCGAGTTGTATCGGGTGGGCCAGTTCTTTGGTGAACCCGAACTGTACAAGCGCGTCGAAATCCTGCGCGGGCCGGCGTCATCAGCGCTGTATGGGTCCGGCGCGCTGGGGGGTGTTGTCGCATTTGAAACCAAGGACGCCGCAGATTTTCTGCAAATGGGTGAAACCACAGCCCTGCGCGTGAAAGCAGGTGCCAACACCAATGGCGGCGGCGCGCTTGGGTCCGTCATTCTGGCGCAACGTTTTGGCGAGAGCTTTGAAATGCTGGCCGCGCTGAACCACCGCCGCGCAGGGGACCACAAATCCGGCGACGGCACAAAGGTCACCGGTTCAGGCATGGCGGGCACATCCGGGTTGCTGAAGGGGACATACCGCTTCGGGGATAACAATGAACAGACCCTGAGCCTGTCATGGTCACGCTGGCTAAGCGACGAGGATGGCGCGAATTATTCCGCCACCTCGCTTGCTGACGCCTTCGGGACTGTGGACCGCAAGGCACAGGACGACACCGCCACCCTTTTGTGGACCAACCCCGCAAGCGGTAACCCAATGTTGGACAGCCGCGTGCAGCTATCCTATTCGCGCACACTGATCGATCAGGAAAATGCTGTTCCCGGCATGCCCGCGCTGATCGGAAACCCGCTGTTCGAGGATTCCTTCTATCAATACCGCACGCTGGCTTTGCGCGCTGAAAATCGTTTCACCCTTGGTGGTGAAGGCTGGGAAAACTACCTGACTCTCGGGGTTACAGCGTCGGAGCAACGGCGCACGGCACGGCGCGAATCCGGCGCGATTTCCTTTCACCCCGAAGGGACGGACCGCCGCTATGGACTGTTTTTGCAGAACGAGTTCATCTGGGATGACCGTCTGACGGCAGTGCTGGGCCTGCGTGCGGACCGCGTGACGCTGACGCCTTCAGCCGATGTCGTCAACGGGGAAAAGCGCAGCCATACCGCGCGGGTCGCATCGTTGGCCCTGCATTACAAACTGAATGACGACTGGGCGGTGTTCGGGTCGGTGTCGCAGACAGAGCGCGCGCCATCCATTGACGAAATGTTTGATGTTGCCAGTGCTGCGGGCAAGACCACCTCGCTTGATCTGCGGCCGGAACGCGCGCGCACGCTGGAGGCAGGCTTCTCCTATGGCGGGCGTGATCTGTTCGCCGAGGGCGACAGTCTGGATTTCAAACTGACCGTGTTCAGCAACCGCGTTACTGACAAGATTGAACGCCCCGGAAATGCCGTTCCGGGGCCGACCTATGCCAATATCGCGCGCGCCCATATCCGCGGGATAGAGATAGAGGGCGGGTATGATGCGGACACGGTTTTCACCAAATTCGCCTATTCGCGTATGCTGGGTACGGATCAGACCACCGGCGCACGGCTGAATTCTACACCGCAGGATGAACTGGTGCTGGAACTGGGCGCGCGCGCTTTTGATCAGACGCTGGAATATGGCTGGCGCGGCACATTCGCGCGCCGGGCAACACGCGCCGATGGCGACAGGTTCCCCGGCTATGGTGTGAATGACCTTTATGCGACATGGCGGCCGGATCAGGGCGCACTGGCCGGGCTGGAGATGCAACTGGCTGTCAATAATGTGCTGAACAAGCAATACCACAATATCCTTGATGGCATGATGTCCGGCAATGAACCCCGGCGCGGTCGTGATATCCGCCTGACGGTGGCACGCAATTTCACCTGGTAGGTTGCGCACTGCCACAACAACACCGCGCCAGCGCACAGGCACCTGCCCGCGCTGGCGTTTTATTATGCGGGTAGCATACGAAATCAGTTCCCGGCGCCGCAATGGTGAAAGCAGCGGGCGAATGCGCCACGCGACATTGCCGATCCGATATGCGATCTGCTAGACATAGACCATGCTGCCCCATTCACCCGCCCCCATCCGTCCGATCGTTGCCGTGCTGGCTGTCGTCATTCGTGACGCGCAAGTGCTGCTGATTCAGCGCGCCAACCCGCCCGATGCGGGGCTTTGGGGTTTTCCCGGTGGCAAGATAGAATTCGGCGAGGCGCTGTTGGCCGCAACCGAACGCGAGCTTCTGGAAGAAACCGGCATCACTGGCCGCGCGCAATCAGTCCTGAATGCGCTGGATGCCTATGACTGGTCCGAAGACGGCAGTCTGCGCCAGCATTTCGTGCTGGTTGCCGTGCGCTGCACCTGGCTGTCGGGCGATCCGGTTGCCGCCGATGACGCCCTTGATGCACGCTGGGTGGCGCTGGACAGCATGGAAACCGACCTGCGCCTGAGTCTGGATGTGGCAAAAACCGCCCGACTGGCCGCAGCTGGCCAGATATAAAGCCGACAGGGCTGGGTAAACCTGGCTTGAAGAAGGTGTTGATGAATGGATATAGCCCGCGCCAGCGGTGGGCCGGGGTCTGCCGGTTCGACGTGGGAGGAGTTCACTTTATGCAGGCAGCATAACTCCGACATTCAACGCTTGGCGTGATGCTGGCGTAACCGGCAGGCCGCCGGACGGCCCACCGGTGGCGTGGGCCACCTGCGGCCTTGACTCCGCGCCTTGGAAACACCTTCAGCCCTGAACCACCCGCCAAGGGGGTTCAGGCGGCGTCCAGCGCCGCCACGATCGCACCAAAATCGCTTGCCTTCAATGATGCGCCGCCCACCAGCGCGCCATCAACATTGGCGATGGCAAATATTTCAGCCGCATTCGCGGGCTTGACCGACCCGCCATAAAGAAGCGAAATGCCAGCATCCGGCAGATGCGCGCGCAAGGCATCATGCACTTCGGCAATCTGGTCCAGTGTGGGGGTGCGCCCGGTGCCAATGGCCCAGACCGGTTCATAGGCCACAATGGTATTTGCCTTGTCTGCGCCATCCGGCACGGATGTCTTCAACTGCTCCAGCACCACATCAAGGGTCTGGCCCGCATCGCGCTGCGCTTCGGTTTCACCAACGCAGATGATTGCCGTAAGCCCGGCAGCATGTGCCGCACTGGCCTTGGCCGCCACCAGGGTTGATGTTTCACCATGATCCGCGCGCCGTTCGGAATGGCCAAGGATCACATGATATGCACCTGCATCGGCCAGCATCGCAGCAGATATGTCGCCGGTATGCGCGCCATTGACATTCTGGTGGCAATCCTGCCCGCCCACACGCACCGCGCTTCCCACAAGTGCCGCAGCCATGGCCCCGACCAGTGTTGCCGGGGGGCACAGCAGAATATCGACCGACGCGGCGGGAAATGCAGCTGCCAGATTGCGCGCTTCCTGCAAATCGGCGCGAAGCCCGTTCATTTTCCAGTTGCCAGCGGCGATTTTGCGTGGGGTATTCATGAGCATCCCTTTCGATTTCGTACCAAGGGATAGCCGCTACCGGCACATGATGCAATCAGCCGCTGCGCGCGGAATTCAGGCGTTCGGTCAAGGTATCGACATCATCAAACTTGATCGATTCACCGCATCCGCAGGCTTCGGTGACATTGGGGTTGCGAAACCGGAAGGTGCTTTCGATCAGGCTGGTTTCATAGTCGATTTCAGTACCGAACAGGAACATCTGCGCCATGGGCGCAATGATGACGCAGGCACCGTCCTGTTCAACCAGTTCTTCATTGGCCTGCACATCCTGCGCGGCTTCCATGGTGTATTCCATGCCCGCACAACCGCCCTTCTTGACGCCCACGCGCAGGCCCTTGGCCCCTTCGCGGTCCATCAGGCGGCGGATCTGGCGCACAGCAGCGGGCGTCAGTGTCACAGGGGTTTTTCCGGGAATTGCGAACATCAGTTCCTATCCTTGCATTTCAGGGCGTTTCACGGTGCGGGCCGGGTTCCCGACGACTGTCGCACCCGCCGCAACATCGCGTGTGACCACAGCGCCAGCGCCAATAACCGCGCCGTCACCAATTGTCACACCGGGCAGAATGATTGCGCCGCCGCCGATCCAGACATCCGCACCAACGGTTATCGGCCTGCCCCATTCATCACCACGGGCACGGGTGGCTGCATCGCGCGGGTGGTCTGCGGTCAGGATTTGCACATTCGGCCCGATCTGGGTGCGCGCGCCGATGCGCACTTCGCAGACATCCAGAATGACGCAGTTGAAATTCATAAAACATCCGGGCCCGAAATGGATATGCGCGCCATAATCGACATAAAAGGGCGGGCGGATTACGGCACCGTTCCATGTGCCCAGAAGCGCAGTCATCAGCCCTTCGCGGGTATCATCACCCACAATGGTCTGGTTGTAATCGCGCATCAACGATTGCGCCCGCTGGCGGATTGCCTTCAGTTCGGGGCAGCCAGGGTCATAGGGTGCCCCCGACAGCATCTTGTCACGTTCGGACAAGGCAGCATCCATTACATGAACCCCAGTTCCAGACGCGCCTCGTCCGACATCATGTCCATGCCCCATTGCGGATCAAAGGTCATTTCCACATTGACACTCTGCACCCCCGGCACGGCGCTGATGGCATCCTGAACCCAGCCAGGCATTTCACCCGCAACCGGGCAACCGGGCGCTGTCAGTGTCATGATGACATCCACTTCGCCGGCATCGGAAATGGCGATGGTATAGATCAGCCCAAGGTCAAAGATATTGACCGGGATTTCAGGATCATAGACCGTTTTGCACGCTTCCACAGCCGGTTCGTACAGCGCGTGGTCCGTGCTGGAGGGTTTGATCAGCAGATCACCTTCGTTCTGTTCCATGCTCATGCCCGGTACCTTCCTGAGTGGCGGGGTATTCCCGCAATACCTGACAAGATATATAAGATAACTTGCCAATCCGTCCAGTGGCCACGCGCACCGGTCATAAAACGTAGCGGCTCAGGTCCGCAGAACGCGACAGATCACCGATATTGGTTTCCACAAAGGCGGCATCAACTGTCACAACATGCCCTGCCCTGTCAGGCGCGTGGAAGGACAGTTCCTCGAACACGCGCTCCATCACGGTATAAAGTCTGCGCGCGCCGATATTCTCAACCGAATGGTTCACATCGGCGGCAATCTTGGCCAGCGCGGCGATCCCGTCTTCGGTAAAGGACACCGCGACCGCTTCAGTCGCCATCAGGGCAGTATACTGGCGGGTCAGGGCATTGTCGGTTTCCGTCAGGATACGCACGAAGTCATCTTCAGTCAGGGCGCGCAGCTCTACCCGGATGGGCAGACGCCCCTGCAGTTCCGGCAGCAGATCCGACGGTTTGGCAATATGGAACGCCCCGGATGCAATGAACAGGATATGATCTGTCTTGACCGGCCCGTGTTTGGTGGACACGGTTGTCCCTTCGATCAGCGGCAGCAAATCGCGCTGCACCCCTTCGCGGCTGACATCAGCGCCGCGCATATCAGCACGCGCGCAGACCTTGTCGATTTCATCCAGAAAGACAATCCCGTTCTGTTCCACTGCTTCCAGTGCGGCGCGCGTCACGGCTTCGTCATCCAGCAGCTTGTCGGCTTCTTCGGAAATCAGCAGGTCGTGGCTTTCAGATACCGTCATCTTCTTGCGGGTTTTCCGCCCGCCCATCGCCTTGCCGAATAAATCACCCAGATTCATCATCTGCGCGCCGGGCTGGCCGGGAATGTCGAACATTGCCCCCATCGGATTAGCGGTATCGGCCAGTTCCACCTCGATCTCGGTGTCGTCCAGCTCGCCCGCAAGCAGCTTGCGGCGGAACATTTCGCGCGTGGCCTCGCGGGCGTCCTTGCCAGTGATCGCCTCGATCACGCGGTCCTCGGCGGCCTGATGGGCACGGGCCTTGACGGCCTCGCGCATGTGCTCGCGGGTCATGGCAATCGCTGCATCCACCAGATCGCGGATGATCTGTTCAACATCACGGCCCACATAGCCGACTTCGGTGAATTTCGTGGCTTCCACCTTGATGAAAGGCGCGCGCGCCAGCTTCGCCAGACGGCGGCTGATTTCCGTCTTGCCCACCCCGGTAGGGCCAATCATCAGAATGTTTTTCGGATACACTTCTTCACGCAGGTCAGCGGCCAGTTGCTTGCGCCGCCAACGGTTGCGCAGCGCCACGGCAACCGCGCGCTTGGCATCCTTCTGGCCGATGATGAAACGGTCAAGTTCTGACACAATCTCGCGCGGGGTCAGGTCGGTCATGGGGCATCCTTCTTGTATCTGCAGCACAGATATAGGCTCGGGGGGCGAAATTGAAGGGGTTGCGATTTGTATGGGCGATGTGTATATACATCACATTCTTACACAGCAAGGATGTCATTCGCATCATCACTGCCTGAAAGGCCCACAAAGATGAGCGAGAGCAATATCAAGACCTACACGCTCGAGGAAATCCGCCAGATGAAATCCCGCACTGACTGGGACAAGCTGCGCGCACAGGGCGATTATCAAGGCGAACAGGAATTCCCTGTGGACTGGACCCGCGCTAGACTGGTTACGCCCGAACCCAAGAAAATGATCTCCCTGCGGGTTGATCCCGATGTGCTGGAATTCTTCAAATCCCAGGGGTCGGGTTATCAGACCCGAATGAATGCGGTTCTTCGCGCCTGGATGGAGGCGCAGATCAAGCGCTGATCTTCTCCACCGTCAGGTTACCGTTGGTATAGACGCAGATATCGGCGGCAATCGCCATTGCGCGCCGCGCCACATCTTCGGCGGGCAGGTCGGTGTCCATCAGCCCGCGCGCGGCAGCCAGCGCGAAATTCCCGCCAGACCCGATGGCGGCCACGTCATGTTCGGGTTCCAGCACATCACCCGCGCCGGTAATCACGAACAGGTCGCGCCCGTCGGTGACAATCAGCATCGCTTCCAGTTTTTGCAGATACTTGTCGGTGCGCCAGTCCTTGGCCAGTTCAACGGACGCGCGCGCCAGTTGTCCCGGCGTGGCTTCCAGCTTCACTTCCAGCCGTTCCAGCAGCGTGAACGCATCTGCCGTGGACCCGGCAAATCCCGCAACAACCGGATAGCCCCCCGGCGTCAACCGCCGCACCTTGCGCGCGCTGCCCTTGATGACAGTCTGCCCCAGCGACACCTGACCATCACCTGCAACGACCACTTCACCGCCACGGCGCACCGCAATGATGGTGGTCCCGTGCCATCCGGGAAAATCGCTCATCGCGTCCTCTTCATCTTGTCAAAATACTTTCGCCGAAGGCCCTGCCATCCGGCGAAAGGGGCGCAGATCCCGCGCCCCTTGCTGCATTCTCAAACTTCGCCGCTAATCCAGCTTTGCAGGGCGGATTTCGGTGCCGCGCCTACCTTGTTGGACACGACCTGACCTTCCTTGAACAGGAACAGCGCCGGAATGCCGCGGATCCCCATCTGCGCGGCGGTGCCGGGGTTTTCGTCAACATTGACCTTAACGATTTTTACGCGGCCCGCGTATTCGACAGACAGTTCTTCCAGTGCCGGGCCAATCTGTTTGCACGGGCCGCACCATTCGGCCCAGAAATCAACGACAACGGGAATATCGGACTCGCGCACTTCGGCATCAAAAGTGGCGTCGGTTACGGCAACTGTGGGCATCGGCCCCTCCAGGATTTGGTTTCGGTTGCGTCCTAGTTATGCCCCTGCGCGCGGGGTTTCAAGCGCTGCCCTGTCCAGTGCGGCCATAACAATGTCGGTGGGCAGCCACATCAGTTGCGCGCTGGCCGTCCAAAGCAGCCCGGTGCGGATGCGTCGACCCGGAAAAACCTGTTGCAGCGCATGGGCATAAGCCCCCATCTGCCGCAGCAGCCCTTCGGGCACGTCGGCAGGGGATTGCGGGACAACGGCGTTGGATTTGAAATCCACCGCCTGCACAATTTCTTCGGTGACGATCAGCCGGTCAATCTGGCCGTTCAGGGGGCGGCCGAATAACATCGCGGTAATCTCCACTTCCGCCAGACTGCCCGGGGCGAACAGGGGCGCCAGTTCCGGCGCGGACAGAACCCCGCGCGCTTCGGCCAGCAGCGCATCCGGATCATGCGGGATGCCTGCATCACTGCTGGCCAACAGGTCAACGGCACGCATGGGCCAGTCCGCTTCGGCCCAAAGTGGCAGATGTTCAAGCAGCAGATGCAATTGCTGGCCGCGCGCCAACGCCGCGTCTTCGTCCAGTCCGGCATCGCCGCGCAGGGCCTTGGCCCCGCCAAGCGCGGATGGCGAAAGGTCGGGGGGGGCATCGGGCAGCGCCGCAACCGGCATCCACATGAAATCCGGCACCGGCGGCGCATCGGGGGGCGGCGGCGCACCGCCATCCGTGCCGGTTTCGGGCCAGTCCTGATGCTGATGGCGCAGCCCCTGCCCTGTCGGCATCGGACACGGCACCGCACCGGTATGCGCCAGACCTTGTGCAACCAGATTATGCCAGCAGCTTTCGCGCTTGGTGGTGCCCGCCCCTGCCACGATCAGCCAGCTTTCAGCCCGCGTCATGGCAACATACAGCAGGCGCGCATCTTCCTGCGCGCGGGCATCGGCGGCGGCATCCACAGCGGTCTGCACACCGGGTGGGGTTTCATCTTTCGACCCGCGCCACGCAACCGTGTCGGCCACGGGAAATATCTGCCTGCGTTCTGTCGGGGCATAATCGGCCGTGTCAGGCAGGATCACGACAGGGGCTTCCAGCCCCTTGGCACCATGCACGGTCATCACCCGCAGCCGCGCGCCTGCGCTGTCCAGTTCGCGCTTGATCTGCACATCGCCATGTTCCAGCCAGGACAGGAACCCCGTCAGGCTGGGCGTTTCCAGTTGTTCATAGGCCAATGCCTGCGACAGAAACGCATCGATTCCATCCTCCGCTTCCGGGCCAAGGCGGGCCAGCAACCGGCGGCGCCCGTCATGGCGCGTCAGCATGCGTTCAACCAGATCGAAGGGGCGCAGGAAATCCGTCTGTCTGCGCAGATCGTTCAGTACATCCAGTGTTGCGCCCTGCCGCTGTTCGCGCAGGCATGCCCACAGAAATGCCCCGTCGCGCCCATGCGCCAGCCGGAACAGTGCATCTTCCGACCAGCCGAACAAGGGCGATCGCAGACAAGCGGCAAGCGACAGGTCATCTTCCGGCGTGGCCAGAAAAGACAGAAGCGCGGTCAGGTCACGCACTGCCATTTCCCCGCCAAGGCGCAACCGGTCCGCGCCCGCAATTTCCAGCCCTTCCGCCTTGCAGGCGCTGATGATTTCATGAAACAGCGCAGCGCGGCGGCGCACCAGTATCAGCACATCGCCTTCATTCATCGGGCGCAATACGCCTTTGTGCCAGATAGGCACCTGCGCATCGATCATGCCCCGCAATTCAGCCGCGATCTGGCGGGCCAGTCGACGGGTATGGTGTTCCTCTGCCATCAGGTCCACCGGGTCAAACCAGTCCGGGTCGCCCTGCTTTTCGGGCTTTTCGATGACCGGCCATAAATCCACGCGCCCCGGCAGATTGTCGAAAAAGGCAATATGGTCCGGCACACCGCCAAGGCCCTGATCGTGGGGCGGGCGGAAGGTCTGATCGACACTGCGCAACACCGCATCCGAAGACCGGAAGGAATGCGCCAGAAGTGCTTCGTTCAGGCGCACGCCGACAGCGGCCAGTTTGTCGCGGAACTGGGCCTGCATGCGGTCAAACACCTGCAAATCCGCGCCCTGAAAGGAATAGATCGACTGTTTCTTGTCGCCCACGACAAACAGGGTGCGGCTTGCGTCGCGCGCGCCGATCCCGGCCGTGAATTCCTGCGCCAGATTCTCGATCACGCGCCACTGGCCGGGGCTGGTATCCTGCGCTTCATCGACCAGAATATGGTCCACCCCGCCATCAAGTTTAAACAACACCCATTGCGCCACGGACGGGTCGGTCAGCAACTGGCCGGTGCGGGTGATCAGATCATCGAAATCCAGCCAGCCGCGCGCGGATTTAGCCTGTGCATAGGCAGGCAGAAACGCCCGCGCAAAACGGTGCAGCGCAAGGCTGCGGGTCAGGCAGGCCAGCGCAATGCGGCGCGCCCGCGCGGTTTCAATGCGACCCATCAAGTCGTTCAACGGATCCAGCAGCGCGCCAAGCCTTGCCTGCGTGCCCTTGGTGGGGAAACTGCCGATTTTCGCAGCAAAGGGTTCCTTCGCAGTGGGGCCGGACAGGAATATCCCTTCAAGCGCGGGCAGAAGGGCAATATCAGCCCCTGTGAAGCCAATATCGCGCAGTTTGGCGGCGGATTTCTGGTCTGTCACGGTGCCGCCATCCAGAAACGGCAACAGCGCTGCGAACAGATCCGCCTCGCTGCCCAGAAACACGTCATCGCGCAGGGTGTCAGCGTCATATCCTTCGGGCAGCCCGAAAGCCGCGCGCAGATCCGCATCGGGAACAGGACCGCCAAAGGCATCGGCATTGGCGCATATCTCAACCAGCAGCGCGTCGATTTCGGCCCCGGTGAACACGGACGCCAGATCCGCCAGCGCACCCTGATGGCGCGGGGTTTCCGCCAGCCGGTCCAGCACATCCGCGCGCAGCGCATGCGCCGAACGGTCATCCATTTCCCGAAAGGCCGGTGACAGGCCCGCTTCCAGCGGAAAGCGGCGCAGCAGGGACGCGCAGAAGGAATGGATGGTCTGTATCTTCAGCCCGCCCGGTGCCTCTATCGCGCGGGCAAACAAGCGCCGCGCGTCAGGCAGGCTGTCAAGGCTTGCGGCCTGTTCGCCGATCATGTGCAATTCATCACGCAGGGTCTGGTCGGGCAACATGGCCCAGCGGCCCAGCAACCGGAACAGGCGGTTCTGCATCTCGCTTGCGGCGGCCTTGGTATAGGTCAGGCACAGGATGCGCTGTGGCGATACACCGCGCAGCAGCAACCGCGCCACCCGGTCGGTCAGAACCTTGGTCTTGCCCGACCCCGCATTGGCCGACAACCATGTCGAGGCTGCGGGGTCCGATGCGCGGTTCTGCGCCAGTGTGGCGTCATCAAAACTCATGCGTTGCCCTGCCCCGGCACGGGTTGGCCCACATGCACGACAACCGGCGCATCCTGCAATGTCCATTCCCCATAGCGCGACAGATGGTCATAGTCCGACTGTTCGCGTTCCATGAACAGCATCCGGCGCGCAGCAAAGCCCTGATCCGGTGCCAGATAGGCCCTGATCAGGGTTTCGAACTGGTCGCGGGTGGTGATGTTCAGATCCTCGGTCACGTCCATTTCTTCGCGTTTCGGTGTTGTGCCAAGCCCCAGATAGGTGATGCGCGCCACAGGCAACGGGCCTTGCGGCGCGAATGCGCCCGCTTCAACCATCACCGCCTGAAGCAGCAATTGCTTGTCAAACAGCGCCTGCTGTTTGCGGGTGGGCGGCGTGCCGGTCTTGTAGTCGATTACATGCGCGCGCCCGTCAGGCCACAGGTCAATCCTGTCGGGCTTCGCCGTCAGGGTGAATCCCAACCCGTCAAATTTCATCGCGCCCTTGGTTTCGCGCAGGATAATCTGACCGGGCTGCGCCAGGTGGAACGCCAGAAACGCCCGTGCCGCGCGCGCCATCCTTGCGCGCCACAGCGCCCGCGCCGCGGGCCATGGCACGTCGCTGGCCAGAACCTCATCGGTCATACGCAACAGTTGCGCAAGCAGGTCACCTTCCGGCGGGGCCTTGGTGAATTTCTCCAGAACCTTATGCAGAACCGTGCCGCGCAACAGCGCGTCCGCATCCGGGTGCAGCGGGTTCAGCTTGTGCAGTTTCAGGACATATTTCGCGTATATTTCAAACGGGTCGCGGATCAGTCGGCTGATGGCCGTAACCGGCAATTCGCGCGGGCGGGCCGCAACCGGCGGGGCGGGCGCGGGGCGCGGCGCGGGCGGATCAGTGGGAATATGGCGGAAATCCCGGTCAAAGGCGCTGGCCATGTCCAGCCAGAACGCACCGCGTGTCTGCATTTCCTGCCATGCCTGCGTGCCGCCCTGCTGCGGCAACCCCCTTATCAGATTACTGAGCCGGTTCAGCCAACGCGATGGCACGGTCTGTGCCTCCGCATCGCGGATGGCGCGGCTCAGCACCACTTCGGGGGCGGCGATGGCCTGCTGGAAATCATGCGCCGACAGCCCGATCTGGCGTTCAGGCAGCAACAGGCCCGCATCCGCACGCATGCGCCGGTTCAGCCATGGGTCGGGGTCCGGTGCCTTTGGCCAGACACCTTCGTTCAACCCCGCCAGAATGACCAGTTCCGCGCCTTGCACGCGCGCTTCCAATGTGCCCCATATCATCACGCGCGGATCGGCATTGACGGGTTCGCGCACTTCCTGCTGTTGCAGATAGGCGGTCACGAAATCCTGATAGTCCTGCGGCGTCATCGATCCGCCATTGGGGGCCTCGCGGCCCAGTGCGGCCATGGCGGCGAATGCCTGTTTACCCGCCGCCTGCAACCACAATTCCCCGGTGCCGGGATGCAGGCCGGCGGCCAGCCCTTCGGCAAGGGCCAGATGCGCGGCCACCAGTTCTGCCAGCGGGCGCGGCGTACTGTCAGCATGGACGGGCAAAACCTGCGCCAGCCAGTCCGCCCAGTCAGTACATTCCGCCGTCCCCCCCCATCCGCGCAGGAAATCCCCGTCGGGAAAGGCCACGGCCCGGCGCCGGACATGCAGTTCCAGATTGCGGGTGTTCAGCAAATGCGGGCCGCGATCGCCCGCGCTGTGGCAAAGCGGGTGTTTCAGCACCGTCAGCAGCGCCTGCGCATCCAGCCGTTGTGTCATCAGGGCCGCACAATGGCGCAGGAACCGCCCCGGCGCAGACAGGGCCAGCGGGCGGCCCGCGCTGTCATCGGGGATAATGCGCCACCGGTCCAGCGCCACAGTGACCATCCGCGTCAGGTTCCGGTCCGGCGTGACAAGCGCGGCCGATTTCCCTTCGTCTATGGCACTGCGCAGGCGCGCGGCGATGGCCTGAGCCTCCATCCGGGGGGACGGGGCCTCGATCAGGGTCATGCCCGCAGTTGCGGCACCCAGATCCTGCAACTTGCGCCCCTCGCTCATCCATTGGTCCGTCACCGGCGCGGGCCGCAGCGCCAGCGACACCAGCCGGTTGCGCGCCGGCGCGGGCGCGGGCAAGGCGGTCCATGGGGTAATCTGATCGGGGGCCAGATCAAGCTGGCCCATCAGGCGCCTGAACCTGAATTGCGGGTGATCCTCGCTGGTGAAACCATCGCCAAGCCCGTCCCAGACTACGCGCGGCATGTCGAAATCATATCCGGGCAGGATGACGGCACCTTGCGGCAGCCGCGCAACCGCCTGCATCAGCAGCGCAGTTGTGCCACGCGACCCGGTGGACCCGGCAATCAGCACCGGATCGGACGGAGGGGTCAGGTGCCACTGCGCGATCAGCGCTTCGGTCTGGGCGCGCAGCCGCCCTTCGGGGTCAGGCGTGTCAGTGGTGATGACGGTCTGCACCAGCCGGATGAAATTCAGCGCCCGCGCCCAATGGCCGGAATGGGTGCTGACATCCAGATTGTCCAGCGCGTCAAATGCCACGCCTTCGGCCTGCATTTCCGAAAACAGGCGTGCCAGACTGTCGGACAGGTCATAAAGCGCGGAACGCGGGGCCAGTCCGGGATCAGCACGCAGCAATCCGTCCACCAGTTGCGCGATTTCCAGACGCCTGCGCAATGGCGGCACGGGCGGTGGCATGCCCGCAGCCCCCCCCAGCGTCAGCGGGTCACTCACCAGACGGATGCGCGGCAGAATAGCCGGGCGCTGGTCGGACAGGCTAGCGCGCAACCTGCGCTGCATCCGCCCGGAATTGACCAGAACCGTCACCCGCGCACGGGCTTCGGGGGGAAATGCGGCCAGTCTTTCCAACAATCCCTGCGCCAGCAGATGCGGAAAATCCGCACCGGGCGGCAGGGCAAATACGCGCGCGCAGGTCTGGGGCGCAAACATCCGTGCCTGCCCGGTCATGACAGAATTTCCCCGGACATATCCGCCAGCAGCCGGTGCCAACGACCGCTGGCCGCAGAAAAGGCAAGCTGGCGTGCCTCCGGCGTATCACCCGCCGTGATATGCAGCGACAATGCCCCTTCCGGGGCCAGCTTGCCCAGTTTTTCAGGCCATTCGATCAGGCAGATCGCATTTTCAAACGCCTGATCCAGCCCCAGTTCCAGACATTCATGCGCACCGCTCAGACGATATAAATCCGCATGCCATATTTCCACGTCTTCCAGTTCATAGCTCTGGACAAGGGTATAGGTGGGTGATGGCACGTCTTCATACCGCCCGATATCGGCCAGCCGCGCCTGAATCAGGGCACGGGCGAAATGGCTTTTGCCAGCGCCAACCGGCCCATGCAGCAAAATTGCGTCGCCCGCAGTCAGACGCCGCCCCAATCTGGCGGCCAGTGCTGCAGTCATTTCAGGGTCGGTAACCGTCAGTGTCAGGATCGGGGTATCGTGCATGGCGCGACATTGCCATGCAGCGAAGATGTACGCCAGCCCCGTCAGACACGAATGCGGCTGCCCTTGTGTTTGACCGAGCGCAGCTTCACGGGCGCATCTTCTGACCCGGCGATGGCGGGACGTCCGGTGTCAGCCGCGACCGGAAGCAGGGCAGCCTGATCAACGCTGCGCACCCGTTCTGCATGATGGGAAAAGCCGGGATGGCCAAGAATATTTTCCTGCACCAACCGCCGGAAGGTCACGACAACGCCCCCCCCGACCAGCCGCTGCGCGCGCAATGCGATGGCTGTGCCCGATTTCAGCGTGCCGGTCCCGGTCAGTTCCGTATCGGTGTCCGGATCCGCGACAAAACCCACCAGTCGCGTCCAGAAAGAAGTCTTTTCACAAAGCGTAGCCCAATCCTGAATGGCATGTTCAATGCCGGAATCGGCGATATCGGCGCAGGGGTCACGCCCCCAAAGCTGGACATAACCGGCATTCGCAAAGACGGCCTGTCCCGCCATGTTAAACGCGACAACAGCGTCGGGCATCAGGTCCAGAATATGCTGGGCGGTTTCGATTTCGGCCCTGTATCCGCGCAGCAGGGTTGCTTCGGATGTGGTGTCCTGAACAAAAAACGCAAGCGCGCCATTGGGCTGCGGGGTTGCCGTGACATGGTAAATGCGCCCGGTTTCTAGATGCCAGTCCTCGCTGTAGCTGCCCGACGCCGCCGCTTCTTCCATCTTGACGATTTCATCATGCCAGGTGCTGAAATCTTTTGGTTCCGGCAGCATGCGCAACTCCCGCAATGTGTACAGCATTTGTCCAAGATCAGGGCGCGCCGCCAGAAAGAACGGGTCCAGTCCGGTCAGATCAACCAGCGCGGGGTTAAACACCTGCAACCGGCGATCGGCGTCGAACAAGGCAAGGCCGACAGGCAGGGTTGCAAAGGTGCGCGTCAGCATCTGCATCATTTCCCGCCGCGCAAATTCGGATTGCACCGCAGCGTCAATCGGCGTCGCAAAATGCAGCACCATGCAACCAGCCGTCACAGAATGATACGAATACCATCGCGGCATATCGTTGAAAGTCAGGCCCAACCGCCCCCCCGACATGTCCTGTTCTGCAAAAAGCGGCGGCAACGGCCAGGTCAGGGGTTGCTGGCTGGTCTGCCCGCTGTCATGCAGCGCAGCAATATAGGCGGAATTTGCCCAGAGAATCTGCCCCTTTTCATCGCTTTGCCAGATCAATAGCGGGGCCGCGCGTGTGACATCGCGCAGATTGCGCAATTCTTCATGCAACGCGTTGTAGCTTAGCCGGTCCATGGCCACCAGCGCCCCTTCGGCATTGGTGTCAGCAAGGCGCAACTGCGCCAGCCCGCTACGCCACCGGGCCGTCAGTGAAAGCCCGCTTTCGTCAGTCGCATCAAGCTGCAATGCACCCTGTTCAGCAAGCTGCGCAAGCTGTTGGTGAATATCGGGGAAATGCGGGGCGAGATAGGCCAGAAGATTATCAAGGTCACCAGCGTGCGCGCCACTTTCGCCATCGACCGCATTCTCATCGCTGATAGCTGACAAAAGCCGCCGCCCACGATCCGAACAATCGACAAGCACATGGTCACGGAAAATGAAAACCGCATCCTGATCTTCGATATCGGGCGAGAAAACCGGCGGCGTCCGGCGCCGGGACACGCCGGCAAAAACCATAAGCGCGCCCAGAACCGTCAGAGCGGACCCGACAGAAATTGTCATCCCAAGAAGCAGCGCATCCGCCATCGGCAATATCCTTCTGGAAAACCATTGTGCGTTCCGGAAAGATTGCCAAAATTTGGTTAAACATACGTTAAGTCAGGGATGGCTGTGTCAGATCTGCTTTTCGGGCATGAAAACTTTCAAGCCATCCAGTTCGTCAGTCACCTTGACCTGACAGGTCAGGCGCGACCGCTGGGGGTCCGGCTGATAAGCAAAATCCAGCATATCTTCTTCCATCGGGTCTTTGGGGGGCAGCTTTTCCACCCATTCCGGCGCGATATAGACATGGCATGTCGAACAGGCGCAGGCGCCGCCGCAATCTGCTTCGATGCCGGGAATGCCATTGTCGCGCGCGCCTTCCATCACGGTCAGGCCGGGTGCGACGTCCACCACATGTTCGGTTCCGCTGAATTCGACATAAGTGATTCTTGCCATGTTACCCTCTGTAAAAGAACGTTTTACGGGACATAAAATAGCACCACCGCTTTGACCAGCCATGAATTCGGCGGCAGATTTGATGGTTCTGGTCGCTATCACGTCAATTTTTTGCCCGAATCGGTTGGTATTGTTGCATTATGGGAAACATGACACATCCGCAGCACAACCTCAGCGCGATCCAGGTCCGGCCACAGACTGCCGTTTTCGTCAGCATATGCTCGGCGATGTTTCTGGCATTGGCGGGGCCTGCGCTGTCAAATCCGGTTGAGGCCACCCGCGCGCGGGTGGCACCGTCGCATATGGCGCTGCCACAAGCCAGCGCCCGGCTGTGCTGGGCGCGCTACGCGACCAGAGCCGCGCAAAACAGTGATATCATCGAAGAAGTCGCGTTCCGCGTGCCTTGTCCTGAACAGATGACAACCGATTTCATTGCCACATTGCAACGCGCCCTGAATGCGCGCGGGCATTATGACGGGCCGATCAACGGGCGCACCGACGGGCAGACCCGCGCGGCCGTGCAAAAATTCCAGCGCGCGCAAGGGTTCGACAGCCCCATTCTGACACTGGACACGGCACAACACCTTGGGCTTTTGCCTGTTGAGCTGGGCGGTTACTGACGCGCGTTCCTGCTATTGGGCGGATCGCAGGTCATAAAAGCGCGCCTGGGTTCTGTCCCATTCACGCGCCCCGCCCTGACATATTGTTTCGCTGGTTCGGGAAGCGGAACACCGGTGCCACCGCTGTCTTGCAACATGCGTCCCGGCCACAAAAAAACGCGCGCCATAACGGCGCGCGTTATCTTTCACATATGCCGCGGATCAGTCGTCCAGCGCAAGTGCTAGAAAGCGCGGGTCGCCGCCACGGCGCAGCAGCACCAACAGTGACCGCCGCCCTGCATCGCGGGCATCTTCGGCGCGCGCGCGCAGGTCTTCGGGGCTGGTCACCGGTTGCTGGTTGGCTTCGGTAATCACGTCGCCGGGCTGAACCCCTTTTGCGGCAGCGTCGCTGTCGGGGTCAACTGCGCGCACAACCAGCCCTTGCGCTGATGACGGCAAATCCAGTTCCGCGCGCAGGCTGTCGGTCATGCCCTGCAATTCCATCCCCAGAACGCTGGAGGGTGCCATTTCTGATGGCGCGGCGGGATCGGGGCTGCCCGGTGCGGTGGTACCTTCGGCCAGTTCGCGCTGACCCAGCGTTACAGTCAGAGTGACTTCTTCACTGCCGCGAAACACCACAACTTCGACATCGCGCCCGACAGAGGTTTCCCCGACACGGCGCACCAGCATTCTGGTATCCGCGACACGGCCCCCGTCGAACCGGACAATCACGTCACCGGCCTGCATTCCGGCATCCAGTGACGGGCCGGGCATGACTTCGGTGACCATGGCACCTTCGGCACGTTCCAGTCCGATCGCTTCGGCCATTTCGGCATTCAGATCCTGAATGCGTACCCCCAGCCAGCCGCGGCGGGTGCTGCCGAATTCTCGCAATTGGTCCACCACATTCACCACAACATCCGATGACATGGCAAACCCGATCCCGATGGAACCGCCGGTCGGTGACAGGATGGCCGTGTTCACACCGATCACTTCGCCATCCATATTGAACAGCGGTCCACCGGAATTCCCGCGGTTTATCGCGGCGTCGGTCTGGATATAGTCGTCATAATTGCCCTGCAACGCACGGCCCCGCGCGGAAATGATACCTGCACTGACG
Source organism: Roseinatronobacter alkalisoli (assembly GCF_028745735.1). Classification (GTDB taxonomy): domain Bacteria; phylum Pseudomonadota; class Alphaproteobacteria; order Rhodobacterales; family Rhodobacteraceae; genus Roseinatronobacter; species Roseinatronobacter alkalisoli. The sequence continues at coordinate 353,984 of NZ_JAQZSM010000001.1, read as the reverse complement.
GAAAACCCCTGTCCCAACGGGTTACCCACAGCGATCACCCAATCCCCCACGCGGGATTGTTCGGCCATACCCCATGGCACAAACGGCAATGCTTCATCGTGATCGACCTTCAGCAGCGCGATATCCGTTGCCGGATCGGTGCCGATAAGTTCGGCCTGCAATTCAAGACCGGAGAAGAACTCTATCCGGATTTCATCGGCGCCATCGATGACGTGGTTATTGGTGACAAGATACCCGTCTTCGGAAATGACAAACCCTGACCCCAGCGCCTGGCTTTGGCGGGAACGGTTCCGGTTCGGCCCTTCCGGCGCGTCAAAGAAGTCGCGGAAAAAATCCTCGAACGGGGACCCTTCCGGCAGGCGCGGCATGCCTTCGTCAAGGCGCGCGGCGACTGTCGTGGTGGTGGTGATATTGACAACGGCCGGACTGACACGTTCAGCCAGATCCGCAAAACTTTCGGGACGGTCCTGCGCGGCAAGCATGGCCATTTGCGCCATCAGCAGAACAAACGCCAGGGTAAGAAGTTTCAGACCATACAGGCGGGATGGCCAGGGCAACGCATTTTGCGCGGCGCGTGAGATCATTTTATTCACTCCCTCTGGGGTACGGATTCCGGGACTGGTCATCAATGACGACCATCTTCCCGGAATAGATAAAGTCAAAGTGTGCAAACGCAAATCATGTGTTGGTATCTCAATCATATGTGAAAATCCGTCAGCAGGGCGATATGTGGCATCGCCATGTATCAGTTGCATGGATCAGGCCCCCATCCACAGTGCAACCGTAATCAGCATGCCCCCCAGCACCAATGCAAGAAGGCCAATCAGGCGCCGGATATCAACAGGCAGATCCGCGAAAACGCGCAACAGATCTTCAATGCGCCGAGGGGCCAGCACAAAGGCCAGCCCCTCCACGATCAGCACCAGCCCAAGGGCCAGAACCAGTGTCCATACGCTCACGCAGGGCGCCCCTTAATTACCAATGATGGCTTCCAGTTCGCGCACGGCGTCAGGTTCTTCCGCATCCGGTTCCGGGGCACGCTGGCGCACCGAATCAGGGTCACGGGCGATTTCTGCCGCGGCCGCATCGGCAGTGTCCAGAATAGCCTGTGTCATCCCGTCCCCGCGCAGGAATGTGAAGAATTCGCTGTCGGGACGCAGAACCATGGTGGAATTATCCCCGCGCAGCGAACGTTCATAGCTTTGCATGGACCGTGTGAAGGCAAAGAATTCAGGGTCCAGACTGAACGCATCGGCATAGACACGGTTACGTTCCGCATCCGCTTCACCGCGCACAATCTCTGCTTCGCGGCGGGCGGATGAAACAAGCTCGACCACTGTCCGGTCAGCCAGTGCCCGCACACGCTGCGCCGCTTCGTTCCCGCGCGCCCGTTCATCGGCGGCTTCACGTTCGCGTTCGGCACGCATCCGCGCGAATGTCGCTTCAAGGTTTTCCTGTGGCAGGTCAGTGCGGGTCAGGCGCACATCGATCACGTCAATGCCCAACGACAGTGCTTCGCGCCGTGCCAGATCCCGGATGCGGTTCATCAATGATGTCCGGTCTTCGGACAGAACCGTATTCGATGGCACAGACCCCAACACTTCGCGGATGGCGGCATTCATGATCCGGTCCATACGGCCTTGTGCGGCGCGTACACCGTCCACACCCACAGCTTCGCGGAAGCGACTGACATCTTCCAGACGCCAGCGCAGGAACGCATCAACCACCAGTCGGCGGTCATCCAGCGGGGTGACCTCCAGCGGCTGGGTCTGCAGACCCAGAATCCGCGCATCATAGCGCACAACTTCCTGAATGAACGGAATCTTGAACCCAAGGCCGGGTTCGCTGATTTCCTGCTTCACCTGACCAAATTGCAGCACCAGAACATTCTCGCGTTCATCCACGATGAACAATGCCGAAAAGACAGTGACAATGGCCACGACCAGAACCGGCAGTAAGATACCTGCTTTTTTCATCAGTTGGTGCTCCTCTGGCGGGACAGTTCGTTCAGCGGCAGGTAAGGCAACACGCCGCTGCCACCAGCTTCGCCGCCCGTCACATTGTCCAGAATCGTCAGGTTCATGTCACCCAGGACACGTTCCATGGTTTCCAGATACATACGTTTGCGGGTGACTTCAGGCGCATTCACATATTCGGAATAGACAGAGACAAAGCGCGCCGCCTCACCCTGTGCGTTGTTGACCACTTCTGCGCGGTACCCTTCAGCTTCTTCCTGAACCTGCGCGGCCTGACCACGCGCCTGTGCCAGAACACGGTTGGCATAGGCATCAGCTTCGCGTTCCAGACGGTCACGTTCCTGACGTGCAGTCTGCACATCGCGAAACGCACTGATCACCTGTTCAGGCGGGTCAGCCTTGTCAAAATTCACACGAATGACCGAAATCCCAGATTCGTAGCTGTCCAGCAATCCCTGAACGGCCGAACGCAGATCCGCAGCAATGGAACCACGATCACGGTTCAGAATGGGGGACAGTTCGGACCGGGCGATAATGTCGCGCATCGCAGATTCCGACGCGGCCCGCACGGTTTCGCGCGGATCGGCCAGATTGAACAGGAAACGCGCCGGGTCGGTCACATTCCAGACCACCTGAAATTCGATGTCGACCACAGCTTCGTCACGGGTCAGCATCAGGCCGGTGTCCAATGCACTGCGCCCGGTGCCAACTTCGGTCACGCGTTCGGTCGTCACCTGTACGACTTCATGCGACACGACGGGCCATGGTGCGAAGTTCAGACCGGGACCGCCGGTCTTGTAATACTGACCGAACATCAGTTCGACAGACCGCTCTTCCGGGCGGACGGTATAGAATGATGCGACAGCCCACATCACCACCAGCGCCACAAGGCCCAGCAGCACGCCGCGCTTTGAGAAACCGGGGCCACCTGTGCCGCGCCCACCGCCTTTGCCGCCGCGCCCGCCGCCCATCAGCACGCGCAACTGTTCCTGGCCTTTCTTCACAATTTCTTCGATTTCAGGCATTTGTGGCTGATCGCCCGGGCCACGCCCCCCGTCACCACCGCGATTACCGCTGCCGCGATTGCCGCCGCCTCCCCAAGGTCCACCGTTGTTTCCAGACATCTGGACTCCATTTTGTTGCTTACGATTATTTATACCATCAAGTGGGCTTGCCCACCACTAATTCAAGACTTGGAACATGTCACCTTCACGCGCTGCGCGCCAACCTCTTGATAACGCAGCTTCGGGGACACGAAAACCGCTTCCCGCTATTTATGCGACATGCCCTGATCACCCCAAGAGCGCGTGATCGTGCGCATCGTTACCAATTCTTCCGCCATGGTCGGATGCACCGCAAGGGTGCGGTCAAAATCGGCCTTAGTTGCCCCCATGGCAATGGCAACCCCTGCCAACTGGATCATTTCACCGGAATGATCAGCGACGATGTGACACCCCAGCACCTTGTCACTTTGCGCACAGACGATCAGTTTCATCAGCGCGCGCGACTGTCGGCCGGCGAACAGGCTGTGCATCGGGCGGAAGGCCGCTGAAAACACTTTCACCGGCCCCTGATCACGCGCATCTTCTTCCGACAGGCCGACTGTGCCGAATTCCGGCTGGGTGAACACGGCGGTCGGAATAAGCGCATGGTCAAAATATGTGGGCTTGCCCCCGAACACCGTATCCGCAAAAGCGTGCCCTTCGCGGATGGCAACCGGCGTCAGGTTGGCGCGGTCTGTTACATCGCCCACCGCATAGATCGACGGGATAGTGGTCTGGCTGAACTTGTCCACCGGAATTTCCCCGCCCTTTCCCAGCTTCAGGCCCAGAGCATCCAGCCCCAGCCCGTCGGAATTGGGTTTGCGCCCGGTTGCGAACATCACCGCATCATAGGTTGCGTCATGCCCGGTCGTAGACTTGACCCATGTTTTGCCACCCTCGCGGGGTTCCATTTCCAGAATGTCGGTGCCCAGACGCAGATCAACGCCATTGGCGCACATCTCATCCGAGATATGACCGCGCGCTTCCTCGTCAAAGCCGCGCAGGATTTGCGCGCCGCGGTAAAACTGCGTTGTTTTGACGCCCAGTCCGTTGAATATACCGGCAAATTCGCTGGCAATATAGCCCCCACCCACAATCAGGATGGATTCGGGCAACCGGTCCATCAGGAATACATCGTTTGAGGTTATACCCCCCATATCGCGCCATTTTTCCGGCACAACCGGTGTGCCGCCCGTAGCGATCAGGATATGGCGTGCAGTGACCTTGCTGCCATCGGCTAGCTGCACGGTATGCGCGTCGGCCAATGTGGCGCGGCTGTCGAACACGGTCACGCCTGCGCGGTCCAGTCCGGCGCGGTAAAGCCCTTCCAGCCGGGTCAGTTCGGCGTCCAGCTGGCTGCGGAATGCCTGCCAGTCGAAGGTGCCAATATGTGCATCCCAGCCATAGGCCTGCGCATCCGCCACCGCACTCGGAAAACCCGATGCAAACACCATCAGCTTCTTGGGCACACAACCGCGAATGACACAGGTGCCACCCATGCGGTATTCTTCGGCAAGCGCGACTTTGGCCCCGTATTCGGACGCGGAAATGCGTGCGGCACGCACGCCGCCCGACCCGCCACCGATTACAAAAAGATCATAGTCAAAGCTCATGCCAGCCCCTTACAGATCGCTGAATATATTGTGCGTGTCAGCCAGATCGACCTGCGACATCTTCACTTCCGCCACACCGCTGGACAAATCGCGCGTTTCGCATTTGCCATCCGCGTGGCCAATGACAACCTGATCAGCGATATCGACGAATAACCCGTTTTCTACAACCCCCGGCACCTGATTCAGCACCATCGCCAGTTGCCGCGGGTTGCCGATGCGCCCCAGCGCCAGATCCAGAATGTAATTCCCTTCATCGGTCATATAGGGCCGGTCACCATTCATCCGCAGACTGGATTGCCGCCCCATCACATCCACGGATGCAAGGATTTCCTCTACCAGTGCCTTGGATGCCTGCCAACCAAAGGGAATCACCTCCACAGGCAAGGGGAAGGCTCCAAGCGTGGCCACTTCCTTCGCAGCATCGGTGATCACGATCATCTGGTCAGATGCAGTTGCCACGATCTTTTCCTGCAACAGCGCACCGCCGCCGCCCTTGATCAGCGTCAGTTCCGCGTCGAATTCGTCGGCCCCGTCAATGGTCAGGTCCAGCCAGCGCGCTTCGTCCAGCGACACAACATTAATGCCGACTTCACGCGCCAGCTGCGATGTGCGCGTTGACGTCGGCACCGCAATAATGCGCAACCCTTCCTGCCGCACCCGTTGGCCCAGCCGACGCACAAGCCAGGCTGCGGTCGACCCGGTTCCAAGCCCCACACGCATGCCGTCCTGCACAAAATCAGCAGCACAATGGGCGGCCGCGAATTTTGCGCGGTCAACAGGGGTAAGCTGGTCGGTCATGGCAAGCCCTCATCACTTCTTTCACGGCCTTATAGGCGGTTTGTGACCGGGTTTTAAGGGCAAATCGCCCGCCAGAAACCTATTGCTGGATCGACCGCAAATAAGCATCCAGCGCGACAATGCGTTCCGGCAAGGGGCGTGTCAGGCCCCGCCCCGTCCGCACCCGCGTCAGCCGTCCGGTCAGCAGATGCCCGAATTCCGGCATTTCCGCCCCGGCATAGGCGTTCTGGCCCCGCGCATACCCGTCCAGCTTGTCCAGAACCATGGCTTGCGGGTAATCGCCGCCATGGCGCCGCGCCAGCGCGGTCAGGTCCGGCACCTGCGCGCCGCCGCGCGCATCCGCGCCATGACAGGCGGCGCAGTTCTGCCCGTATAGCGCGCGCCCGGCTTGCGGGGTTGTAAACGGTGTGCAGCCCGCAATGATAAAAAGCCCCGTCAGGGCAGCAAGGACCGGTGATTTGAAATGATATGTCATGATCGCATTCTGCCAGAAATCGCAGGTACAGCAATGATTCAGGTCAAACGCGCGCGCGATGCGGCGCGCATGTCCCAAAACATGCCTGGAATGTCGCTTCCCGCACGTCCCATCGCCAGTGCAATGCATAGCTGTCATACTATGCCCGCACCCAACCGAAAGGCCGCGCATGTTTCTGTCCGTGTTTGACATGTTCAAGGTGGGGATTGGCCCATCCTCTTCCCACACAATGGGGCCGATGGTGGCCGCCGCGCGTTTTCTGGACCATCTGCGCGCACTGCCTTTTTCCGTCGCAGGATTACGCGCCAGCCTGCATGGGTCGCTTGCGTTCACCGGGGTGGGCCATGCGACCGACCGCGCGGTCATTCTGGGGCTGGCAGGGTTCACCCCGGACGCCTATGACGCCGGTCGCGCCGAAACCACCCTTGCGCGGATCCACGACACAGGGACAGTTGATGTCGCGGGACTAGGGCAGCTTCGCTTCGCGCCCGCACGCGACCTGATCTTCGACTATGGCCCACCGCTGCCCGGACATGCGAACGCAATGATTCTGATGGCCACCGACGCGCAGGGCGATGTAATCGCGCAGGAAACCTATTTTTCCATCGGGGGTGGGTTTGTCGTGACCGGCGATGAACTGAACGCCCCCCCGCCCGCGCCTGCTGCCGATTTCCCCTATCCGTTCAACACCGCCGCCCAGATGCTGAAGATGGCGCAGGAATCCGGCAAGAGCATTGCGGCGATGAAACGCGCCAATGAACTGAAACTACGCAGCCCGTCCGAACTGGATCAGGGAATCCGCCGGATATGGCAGGTCATGAATGATTGCATTGATCGCGGGCTGCAAGGGGACGGAATATTGCCCGGCGGGCTGCATGTACGCAGGCGCGCCGGTGGCATTCTGTCCGCCCTGCGCGCTGAACAGGGCATGAATCTGGCCGCGCCCCATATCATCAATGACTGGATCGGCGTTTATGCGATGGCCGTGAACGAAGAAAACGCCGCTGGCGGGCAGGTCGTGACAGCGCCCACCAATGGTGCGGCGGGGGTGGTGCCCGCCACCATCCGCTACTGGCTGGACCATGTACCGGGCGCCACGCCCGCACGGCTGGACGAATTCCTGCTGACCGCTGCGGCAATCGGTGGGCTGGTCAAGCATAATGCCTCCATTTCCGGGGCGGAATGCGGCTGTCAGGCGGAAGTCGGGTCCGCGGCGGCCATGGCCGCGGCGGGGCTGGCGGCAGTGCTGGGCGGCAGCCCCGCCCAGGTGGAAAACGCCGCCGAAATCGCGCTGGAACACCACCTTGGGATGACCTGCGACCCGGTGAAGGGGTTGGTGCAGGTCCCCTGCATCGAACGCAACGGACTGGGCGCGATCAAGGCAGTGTCAGCCGCCAGTCTGGCGCTGCGCGGCGACGGCACGCATTTCATGCCGCTGGACAATTGCATCGAGGCGATGCGCCAGACAGGGGCCGACATGTCGGAAAAATACAAGGAAACCGCGCTTGGCGGTCTGGCGGTCAATATTCCCAATTGCTGAAGCGGGGGCGTGGCCCCCTGCACCCCCAGAGTATTTGCAGCAAGATGAAAGGGCTTTCACCATCGTGCGTCGGGCGCTAGGGTTCCGGTAATTCCAGCAAGGCCCCTGCCCGTGACAGCCATTCGCAACATTCTGATCATCGCCCAGCACGGGCGGCTGCAATACGAAGCCTTGCTGTTTGCCGCATCGCTGCGCCATTTCCCGCAGAACAAGGGGTTGCAGCTGGTTGTGGCCGAACCCCAGCCCGGCCCGCTATGGGCAGATGACCCGCGCATCAGCCGCCCCGCGATCCGGCGTGAATTGCGCGCGCTTGGCGCTGATATCGTGCCCTTGCAAAACCGCATCTGGGGGCAGGCCTATCCGCATGGCAATAAAATCGAGGCCCTGCACCTGCTGCCCAAGGGCGAGCCGTTCATGTTCTTCGACACTGACACGCTGATCACCGGCCCGCTGGCAGGGCTGTCTTCCGCGCACCCCATGGCATCAATGCAGGTGGAACCCACATGGCCGCGCATATCCCTGTATGGGGCCGGGTATTCCGAAATATGGGGCGCGCTGTATGACCGGTTCGGGCTGGATATGGCACCTACACTGGATATGCGTTTCGCCCCTGACGACTGGCGGCGTTACATGTATTTCAATGCAGGCTGGTTCACTGGCCCCTGCCCGCATGAATTTGGCACGCTGTTTCAACGCTACGCACAGGACATCGCTGCCGACCCACCGCCGCAGATGGCGACGCAGGCGCTTTACCCGTGGCTGGACCAGATTGCCCTGCCGCTGGTCGTCGCCCGGCTTGGCGGCACCCGCCCGCCGGAAGGAACCGGGTTGGACGGGCCGCTGTCATGCCATTACCGCGCGCTTCCGGTCCTATATGCCAGCGCCAGCGACCATGCAGTCGATGTGCTGGAACAGGTGACAGGGGCCGCGCATCTATGGGATATTTTCAACCAGTATGTGTCCTTCCGGCGTATGGTGTTCAAGCATCGGGGGCAGGAATTGCGCGCGCGCATTGACCGCAACCTGTTGCCGCGAACCTATGGAAAATTGCAGACGATGATCCGCGAGGCGGGATACTGGGTGCGTTGACCCCTTGGCCATTGGGGAAAGGTTCCTATATGACGGGGCTGAATGCCGCGCCGGGCGCGCGGCGCGGAATATGCAAGGACAAATTCTATGAGTATCGGTAGCCAGATCGCCTGGGACGACACGGTTTTGCCGTTTCAACTGGATCGCAGCGACATTCGCGGGCGTGTGGCACGTCTGGACACGGCGCTGGAACGGGTATTGTCACGCCACGACTACCCTGCACTTGTTGAAACGCTGGTCGCAGAAGCCTGTTTGCTGACCGCGATGATTGGTCAGACCATCAAGCTGCGCTGGCGTTTGTCACTGCAGATTCGCGGGGACGGGCCAGTGCGCCTGATCGCAACCGATTATTTCGCCCCCACATCCGATGGTGCGCCTGCCCGCATCCGGGCCTATGCCAGTTTTGACCGCGACCGCCTGCAACAGGGCGTTGACCCCTTCGCCCAGATCGGACGGGGTTATTTCGCGATTGTCATCGATCAGGGCAAGGGGATGACCCCCTATCAGGGTATCACACCGCTGCGTGGCGCATCGCTGACCGACTGCGCGGAAGCCTATTTCGAACAATCCGAACAGTTGCCAACCCGTTTTGCGCTGTCTTTCGGACGGTCTGTCCTGCCCGGGCAGGATGAAAAATGGCGTGCAGGTGGCGTGATGTTGCAGCATATGCCGCAGGCATCGGGCGCAGCCCCCCGCGAACGCGAGGCACTGGCAGAAGACTGGGGCCGCGCGAACCTGTTGCTGGACACAGTCGAGGAACTGGAACTGATTGGCCCGAATGTGCAGCCGCCGGAATTGCTGCTGCGTCTGTTCCACGAAGAAACGCCGCGGGTTTTCGACCCGCAGGCGGTGCATTTCGGCTGTTCCTGTTCCGAAGAAAAAGTGCGCAATTCGCTGTCGATTTATTCCGCCAAAGATATCGCCACCATGACCACACCGGACGGCACAGTGACGGCAGATTGCCAGTTTTGTGGCGCGCATTACACACTGGACCCCGCCACCCTTGGGTTTGAAGGCAATGGCGGGTGACCCGATCCCGCATCTGCGCGCGGCACTGGCCGCGCGGGATGTGGGAGCGTCCAGTGATTTTGACCTGAACCCTGCGGTTGTCCTGCCTGAAAATCGCGTGTTGCGCCCTGCTGCTGTGCTGGTGGCCATTCAGCACGGCCCGGATGGTGCACAGGTCATTCTGACCAAGCGTGCATCGCATTTGCGCCATCATCCGGGGCAGATTGCCTTTCCTGGGGGGGGGCAGGACCCGCAGGACAAGGATTGCGTGGCCACTGCCCTGCGCGAAGCCCGCGAGGAAATCGGCCTGCCGGAAGGGTACGTTGACATTCTTGGCTGCCTGCCGCCGCATGAAACCGTCACCGGATTTCAGGTAACCCCGGTTCTGGCGCAGGTGACGGGTGATTTCACCCCGCGCGCCGAACCGGGCGAGGTGGCAGAGGTGTTCTGCGCGCCCCTGTCGCATGTAACCGACCCCACCCGTTTCCGCATAGAGCGGCGCATCTGGCAGGGAACCTGGCGGAACTTCTATATTGTGCCCTGGGGGCCGTATTACATCTGGGGCGCGACAGCGCGTATTCTGCGCGGGCTGGCCGACAGGATGGACCGATGCAGACCATAACCGGGGAGTGGTTAAGCAATCCGCGCACGCAAGCCGTGCTGGCGCTGTTGTCGGATGCGGGTCATCAGGCATTTGTCGTGGGGGGCTGCGTGCGCAACGCGTTGCTGGGTGTGGCGGTAACCGATGTGGATATAACCACCGATGCGCATCCCGAACGGGTTATCGAACTGGCGCAGGCCGCGGGCATTCGCGCGGTGCCCACGGGGCTGGACCACGGCACCATTACCCTTGTGCTGGACGGCGAAGGTTTTGAGGTTACGACCATGCGCCGCGATGTGGCAACCCATGGCCGCCATGCGACAGTGGCGTTTTCCAGTGACGTAACCGAGGATGCGGCGCGGCGCGATTTCACCATGAACGCGCTTTATGCCGATGCGCGCGGCCATGTCACCGACCCACTGGACGGAATGGCCGACCTGCGCGCACAGCGGGTGCGGTTCGTGGGTGATGCCCTTGCCCGCATCAATGAGGATTACCTGCGCATTCTGCGGTTTTTCCGCTTTCACGCCCAATATGGTGACCCCGCACAGGGGCTTGACGCCGACGCGCTGGACGCCTGCGCGCGCGGCGCAGGCGGTATGGGTCAGCTATCGGCGGAACGTATCGGGGCGGAAATGCGCAAACTTCTGGCCGCGCCGGACCCAGCGCCTGCGGTCGCGGCCATGGCACAATGTGGCGCGCTTGCGCAGGTGTTGCCGGGTGCAGATCCACAAGCGCTGCCGCGCCTTGTTCATCTGGAAGCGGGTATCCCGCCCCGGTGGCTGCGCCGTCTGCTGGTGCTTGGGGGGCCGGAAGGTGCGCCCGACCGGCTGCGGCTGACCCGCGCGGAAACGCGCCAGCTTGGGCAGATGCGCGGTGCCATTGCAACGCTGCAGGCTGCAGCTGAACTGGGCTACCGGCTTGGCCCCGAACCGGGTGCAGATGTCATTCTGGCGCGCGCAGCACTTCTGGAAAGCCCCCTGCCGCCTGACTGGCAGGCGGAATTGCAACGCGGCGGCGCGGCCAGTTTCCCGGTGCGCGCAGCGGATCTGCCACATCTGCAAGGCCCCGCATTGGGCGAGCAGCTGAAAGCGCTGGAGACGCGCTGGCTGGCCTCCGGGTTGACACTGACGCGCAAGGAATTGCTCGGCTGACTGGCCAACCCCGCCCCCTGCCCCTATATGTTCCCAAAAGCGAATGAGGGGCCTTGTGCTGCAACGAACTGACACAGAACCAACGCTGACGACCCCGCAGCGGGCACAGGGCACCCAATGGCTCGCGGGGTTGATCGACGCATTCGCCCCTGCCGACACGGCCCCGCCCCGTAGCCTGTGGCGGTTTATCCTGTGGTCGGCGCGCGGCGCCTGGCCGGTCCTGCTGCTGGCCGCGGCCATTTCCGCGCTGGTGGGCACAACCGAGGTTGTGTCAGCCATGCTGATGGGCTGGATCATTGATGCAGTTGTGGAAACCGGCCCAGAAGGCTTTTTTGGCCAACATCTGGGACTGATTGCCGGTTTTGTGCTGTTTTTCGTCATCCTGCGCCCGCTGGCCTTCGGGTTGTCATCAGCGGCGAATGCTATTGTGGTGCAGCCCAATGTCTATGTGCTGGTGCAATCGCGGCTGAACCGCTGGACATTGGGCCAGCCTGTCACCTTTTTTGACAATGATTTCGCAGGCCGGATTGCGCAAAAACAGGTTCAGACCGCGCGCGCACTGACCGAAGTGGCCAATGAAACCATAAACACTATGGCTTTTGCGCTGGCATCGATCATCGGGTCTGTGGTGCTGCTGCTGACGATTGACCTGCGCATCGCGTTTGCGCTGGCCGTGTGGCTGGTGGGGTATCTGGCGCTGATCCGGTATTTCCTGCCAAAGGTGCGCAAATCCGCAGGCGCAAGGGCGGGGGCACGCGCGCAGGTCAGTGGGCAGGTGGTGGACACCATCACCAATATCAAGACTGTCAAACTGTTCGCCCATGCCGAATTCGAGGACCGCGCCGCCCTGAACGCGATGGGCATTTTCCGCAACCGTGCCATTGAATTCGGCGAAGTGCAGGCACTTTTCCGGTTCTGGCTGATGGTGGTTGCTGGGGTGCTGCCGGTGCTGCTGATCGGGGGCACGATCTGGCTTTGGACCATCGGCGCGGCCACACCGGGCGGGATTGCCGCCGCCGGGGCCGTGGCCATTCGCATTGCGCAGATGACAGGTTGGGTCAGTTTCGTGCTGATGGCCATTTACGGCAATCTGGGCGAGATCGAGGATGGCATGAAAACCCTGACCCCGGCCCCTGACCTGACCGATGCGCCTGATGCCACCGATCTGGGCCGCGTCAGCGGTGAAATTCGTTTTGACGGCGTGGATTTTGCCTATGGGCGGCGTACAGGCGGGGTCACGGATATGTCACTGCATGTGGCCGCGGGCGAAAAGATCGGGATTGTGGGCGCGTCCGGCGCGGGAAAATCCACCCTGGTTGCGTTGTTGCTGCGGCTTTATGATGTCGAAGGCGGGCGCATCACGCTGGACGGTCACGATATTCGCGCGCTGACGCAGGAAAGCCTGCGGCGCAATATCGCCATGGTCACGCAGGAAACTGCGATGTTCAACCGATCAGCCTTTGAGAATATCCGCTATGGCCGCGCAGATGCTACGCGCGAACAGGTCGAAGCGGCCGCCCGCGCCGCCGAGGCGCATGATTTCATTGTGGACCTGCAAGACCATGAAGGACGCAAAGGCTATGACGCGCATCTGGGCGAACGTGGCGTCCGCTTGTCGGGTGGGCAGCGCCAGCGCATTGCCCTTGCTCGCGCATTCCTGAAAAACGCCCCTGTTCTGGTGCTGGATGAAGCGACATCAGCGCTGGATTCCGAAGTGGAAGCGGCTGTGCAATCCGCGCTGGAGCCGCTGATGGAAGGCAAGACCGTACTGGCCATTGCCCACAGGCTTTCTACCATCGCACAGCTGGACCGGATTATCGTGCTTGACGATGGGCACATCATTGAGCAAGGCTCGCATGATGAATTGCTGGCCAAGGGTGGCACATATGCCCGGTTCTGGGAACGGCAATCCGGCGGATTTTTGGGAACCGAATGAACATTATGGATTTCGACACGGTCAAGCCTGAAGTATTAGGCCAGTCTCTGACCGGCATCGGCGTGAACCTGCTTTGCCGTGATGTGTTGGCAACGGTGGCGTTCTTGCAGGATGTGTTCGGGTTGCGCGCCTATCGCGCCGGCGCCGATTTTGCGATTGTGACCCATGGTCAGATGATCCTGCAATTGCATTCCGATGGCACCTATGGCGCGCATCCGCTGCTGGGCGTTTTGCCCGAAAATCCACCACGCGGCGCAGGGGTGCAGATTTACCTGTTCGGGCTTGACCCTGACGCGGCGGTCGCCCGTGCTGCGCCCAATCAGGTGCTGGAACCACCCGCCGACAAACCCCATGGGCTGCGCGAGGCGACGATCCTGTCGCCAGATGGCTACGCATTTTCCCCCGCCCGTCCATTATGATCACCATCACCCGACTGGGCCATCATGGCGATGGCATTGCCGAAGGTCCCGTCTTCGTGCCCCGCACCCTGCCGGGCGAAGTGGTCGAAGGCGATGTCGTTCAGGGGCGCATCGCCACGCCGCGCATTCTCACCCCATCCGATCAGCGGATCAGACCGCCCTGCCCGCATTACCGCGCCTGCGGTGGCTGCGCCTTGCAACATGCGCGCGAAGAATTTGTCACCGGCTGGAAGCAGGACATCGTGCGCCACGCGCTGTCGGCCCAAGGGGTCGAGGCGCCGTTTCGCACGCCGCATATCTCGCCCTTGCACAGCCGCCGACGCGCAGGTTTTGCGGGACGCAGGCTGAAGAACGGGGCATTGGTGGGGTTTCATGCCCGCGCATCGGATGTGGTGACCGCCGTTCCCGAATGCCTGATCCTGCACCCTGCGCTGATTGCCGCCCTGCCGGTGCTGGAGGATCTGACCGCGCGCGAGGGGTCACGCAAAGGGGAACTGGCGCTGGCGCTGACCATATCGGACGCGGGGCTTGACCTGGCTGTGACGGATGGCAAGACACTGGACGACGCAATGCGCGCGCGGCTGGGGCAGTGGGCAGGCCAGGCAGGGCTGGCGCGCCTTGCATGGGATGGCGATGTGATCGCGCAGGCGCAGCCGCCCTTTCACACTATCGGGCGCGCGCATGTCACGCCGCCGCCCGGTGCGTTCCTGCAAGCGACCAAACCCGCCGAAGCCGCCTTGCAGGCCGCTGTCGCGGAGGCGGTCGGTACGGCCAGCCATGTGGCCGACCTTTTCGCTGGCTGCGGCACTTTCGCGCTGACACTGGCCGAAAGCAGCGAAATCCTTGCCATTGAAAGTGACGCGGCCATGCTGCACGCGCTTGATGCAGGATGGCGGCAGGCGCAGGGGCTGAAACGCATCACCACGCAAACCCGCGACCTGTTCCGCAACCCGGTCCTGCCGGAAGATCTGGCGCGCTTTGACGCAGTGGTCATTGACCCGCCCCGCGCAGGCGCAGACGCGCAGGCGCGGGCACTCGCCAACAGCCGCGTGCCTCGTATCGCAGCCGTGTCATGCAACCCCGTCAGTTTCGCGCGCGATGCGAAATTGCTGATACAGGGCGGCTACCGGCTGGATTGGGTGCAGGTCATCGATCAATTTCGCTTCAGCCCCCATGTGGAGCTTGCAGCCCGGTTCACGAAATAGCATATCGCAGCCAATGACAGTGACCTGGGGAAAGACGATGTTCAGCCGTGAAAAAACCGCCGCCTTTCTTGCACAGGCATGGGTGCGCAACGGGATTATCGGGGTCATCGTATTCAACGCCATTCTGCTGGGCATGGAAACATCCGACACCCTGATGGGGGCTGCGGGGCCGCTTATCCTGACACTCGACAAATTGTGCCTGTCAGTCTTTGTGCTGGAAATTGCGCTGAAGTTTCACGCGCAGCGGTTGTCATTTTTCCGGTCAGGCTGGAATGTGTTCGATTTCCTGATCGTGGGCATTTCGCTGATGCCTGGTGCCCAGACCTTCAGCGTGTTGCGCGCCCTGCGCATTCTGCGACTGTTGCGCGTGGTGTCAGTCAGCCCCAATCTGCGCCGTGTGGTCGAAGGGTTCATCAAGGCCCTGCCCGGCATGGGGTCGGTGTTTTTGCTGATGGGGATGCTGTTCTATATCGGCGCGGTGATGGCCACCAATCTGTTCAAGGACAGCTTTCCTGACTGGTTCGGGGATCTGGGCAATTCGGGTTACACATTGTTCCAGATCATGACGCTGGAATCATGGTCGATGGGCATTGTCCGCCCAGTTATGGAAACCTATCCCTATGCATGGGCATTCTTTGTGCCCTTCATCATGGTCACCACGTTCGCGGTGGTGAACCTGCTGGTCGGTCTGATCGTGAATTCAATGCAGGATGCGCATGCCGCCGAAAGCAATCAGGCGACCGAAGATTACCGCGATGAAGTGCTGCGTCGCCTTGCTGCCATCGAAAATCGTCTGAACGCGCAGGACAAGAACTGAAGCATGGCCGACACGGTTGCGTGATCGGAATTGCGAAATGACTTGGCAGAATCGTGAAATTCAGGCAAGGCTATAAGAAAAGCCAGAGGCAGTAATGCAGTTTTTTCGCCTGATCGCAGCTTTGACGGTGCTGGTCGCTGTTGCAGCCTGTTCCACAAAGCCCAGCAAATTCCGCACCTATAACGGTCCGGAGGTCACGCAGGTCATGGTCTACAAGGCCAGTCGGCGGATGGAATTATGGCATCATGACCGCTTGCTGCGCGTGTTCGAGGTGGATCTGGGCGGCAATCCTTATGGCCATAAGGAACGCGAAGGCGACCGCCGTACCCCCGAAGGCAACTACATCATCGACCGGCGCAACCCAAACAGCCGCTTCCATCTGTCCATCGGGCTTGATTATCCGAATGAAGCAGACAAAGAACATGCGCGTGAAAATGGCTGGCGACCGGGTGGTGATATCTTCATCCACGGACGTGGACCGCAATTCCAGAATGCACGCGGGAACTGGACCGATGGCTGCATCGCTGTCAGCGACCGCGAGATGGAAGATATCTATGCCATGGTCCGCAATGGCACCCCAATCCATATCAGCCCCGGCCCTGCGCCCATGCTGACCGCCAGCACCAAACCGGGAGGCGGCATAACACCGGCCCGACTCCGATTCTGGAACCGGTGACCGGCTGATGCGCAGGCAGGCCTAGGCTGCCCGCGTTTTCTTCTGGGGCGTGTTCCATCTGGGGCGTATCGCTGTCGATAAGCATCACTCCTTCCCTGTCTGGCTAGTTCTGATCTGAAGCAGGCGTTGGCGTGCGCACAAAGCCCGCGCTATCGGCGGGCCGGGGACTGCCGGTCCCACGTTGCAGAAGCTCACTTTATGCAGGCGGCATACTCCGGCACTCAAGGCTTGGCGTGTCGTGGGCGTAACCGGCAGGCCGTTGGACGGCCCGCCGATGGCGCGGCGGGCTTGCGCCCTCTGTTCTGCGCTTTTGGATGCGCCAACCTCTGCTACATGCCCGCGCGGCGAACAACCTTGCGGCTCCGCCTGATACCACAAGGCTGCAGCGCGGGGCCTTACAGCCCTTTCGACATCTGCTTGCGCATCAGCCAGCCCGCAGCCAGAACCGCGACAAAGACAAAGCCGATGATGATGGTCGCCAGCGCATTCACATCCGGGCTAACCCCCAGCCGCACCTTGGAGAAGATGACCATCGGCAAGGTTGATGCCCCCGGCCCCGTCACAAAACTGGCGATGACCAAATCATCCAGCGACAGCGTGAAGGCCAGCAGCCAGCCCGACACCAGCGCGGGCGTAATCACCGGCAAGGTCACGTCAAAGAACACCCGCACCGGCCCCGCACCCAGATCGCGCGCAGCTTCTTCCAGCGACTCGTCCATGCTGCGCAGCCGCGACTGGGCAATCACCGCGACAAACGCGGCGCAGAATGTCGTATGCGCAATGATCACGGTTGTCATGCCCCGCCCTGCGGGCCAGCCAAGGGAAAGTTCCATGGAAATGAACAACAACAACAGCGACAGGCCGGTGATCACTTCGGGCATGACCAGCGGTGCGGTAATCATGCCTGTCAGCAGCAGACGCCCGGTAAAGCGGCTGAAGCGCGTCAGGACAAACGCGCCCAGCGTGCCGATGATTGTAGCCAGTGTGGCGCTGAAAAATGCCACCTTCAGGCTGACCCATGCCGCGCCGATGATCTGGCGGTCATTCATCAACGCGCCATACCACCGGGTCGAAAACCCGCCCCACACAGTCACAAGGCGACTATCATTGAATGAAAACACCACCAGCGAAATGATTGGCGCATACAGAAAGATGAACCCCAGCAGAACCGCGACAGGCAGGAACCATCCACGCATCATTCTGTCCCCCGTCGGTTCTGCACCGATTGTAGCCACATGATCGGCGCAACCACCAGCACCAGCATGACAATCGCCACCGCAGATGCCACCGGCCAGTCACGACTGCCGAAGAATTCATCCCAAAGCACGCGCCCAATCATCAGCGTATCAGGCCCGCCCAGAAGCGCGGGGATCACATACTCCCCGATCGCGGGAATGAAGACCAGCATGGACCCGGCCACAATACCGGGCAGCGACAGCGGCAGGGTAACGGTGAAAAACGTCACCATGGGCGAAGCGCCAAGGTCACTCGCCGCTTCCAGTAGCGCGCCATCCAGTTTGGTCAGGTTCGCATAAAGTGGCAGGATCATGAAGGGCAGATAGGTATAGACGATGCCGATATAGACCGCGAAATCGGTCTGCATCATCACCAATGGCTGGTCGATCACCCCCATGCCCATCAGCATGTTGTTGATCACACCATTGCTGCGCAGGAAGCCCATCCATGCATAAACCCGCAACAAAAAGCTTGTCCAGAAGGGCAGGATCACCAGCAGCAACAGCAAGGACCGGCGCGGTTCCGGCGCACGGGCAATGAAATAGGCCATCGGATAACCGATCAGCAGCGCAAAAATCGTCGAGACCGCAGCAATCCGGATCGAGGACAGATAGGCATTGCGATACAGCGCATCAGTCAGCAGGAAGCGGTAGTTTTCCAGACTGGCGATGATTTCCAGCGACCCGTCAGGACCACGTTCAAACAAGGGCGTATAGGGCGGGCGGGCAATGATGGCCTCGGCCAGCGAAATACGCCCCAGCACGAAAAATGGCGCCAGAAAGAACACCAGCAGCCACAGCATGGGAATAGCAATCACCAGCGTGCGCCCCGACAGGCCCAGCTTGCCCATGGCCCAGGCCGTGCCGCGCCAGGGGGCGGAACCTGTGATTACCTTTCCCGCGTTCATTCTGTCAGCACCCTGAAAGCCGCCGGTTGCACACTGATCCAGACCGGTTCATCCCATGAAATCGGGTCTTCATCACGCAGGCGGTTGGACTGGCTGGCGCGGATAAGACGGCCATTTTCCAGCCGGATTCGATACTGCGTCATATGGCCAATATAGCCCAGATCCTCGATCACGCCGCGCCATACATTATGCGCGCTATCAGGCTTGCGACGCGACAGGGCAAAGCGTTCGGGGCGTACTGCCCCCCAGACCTGCTGACCCCGTGTCAGTCCCGGTTGCGGCGGCAACAGCACCGGCCCCAGTTCCGCCGTTTCAATACGCATCAAATCGGGGGCAACCGCGTCAACCTTGCCTTCAAACAGGTTCACTGTGCCGATGAAATCGGAAACAAAGCGCGAATTCGGTCGCTCGTATATCTCGGCGGGTTCGCCGATCTGCTTGATGATCCCGTCTTTCATGACCCCGATGCGGGTTGCAAGCGTCATTGCTTCATCCTGATCATGGGTCACCACGATAAAGGTCACCCCAAGGCTTTCCTGTATCCTGATCAGTTCGAACTGGGTTTCTTCGCGCAGCTTCTTGTCCAAGGCGCCCAGCGGTTCATCCAGCAACAGAAGCTTTGGCCGTTTGACAAGCGCGCGGGCAAGGGCCACGCGCTGGCGCTGCCCGCCCGATAACTGGTCGGGTTTGCGCCGCGCCAGTTTTTCCAGCTTGACCATTTTCAGCATCTCGCCCGCGCGGGCATAGGCTTCACGCTTGGGCAGACCTTCGCGCAGCAACCCGTAGGCCACGTTCTTTTCCACGCTCATATGCGGGAACAGCGCATAGGACTGGAACATCATGTTGGTCGGGCGCCGGTCCGGAGGCACGCGCGCCATATCTTCGCCATCGATCAGAATGCGCCCTTCGGTCGGGGTTTCAAATCCCGCCAGCATGCGCAGTAGCGTGGATTTTCCGCAGCCGGATTCGCCCAGAAGGCAGAATAATTCACCCTTGTAGATATCCAGATCGACATCGGACACCGCGGTGAAATCATCAAACCGCTTGATCAGCCCTTGCACGGAAATAAACGGCACCGCGTCCGGTTTGCGCCACGGTTTGGTATCAGCAGCTATCGCTGGATCTGGCATTTACTGTCCCCGCAACATGACCCGAAAGCAAAAATTCCGCGCCCGCAATATATCTGCGGGCGCGGCATGTGGGTTACTGGCCCGTGCGCAAGCGTGTCCAAAGGCGGGTGCTTACCCGCTCTGTCCGGTTGTCATAGGGCTGCAATGTCCAGAACCCCGCCCGCGCAGCGTCGGACGGATAGACTGTCGGGTCATTCAGCACATCTTCGTCAATCAACGGGGTCGATGCGGAATTTGCGTTGGGGAACATCACATAATTGGTGATATCGGCTGCGATCTGTGCATCCATGATGAAGTTGATGAACGCATGCGCCCCTTCGGGGTTGGGCGCATCGACCGGAATGGTCAGCATGTCGAACCACAGATGCGCGCCTTCATCGGGGATGGCATAGCCTACCTCGAATTCCTGATCAGTCTCGGATGCACGTTCTGCAGCTTGCAGCACATCACCCGACCACCCGACAGCAAGGCAGATTTCACCATTCGCCAGATCGGAAATATACTGCGAGGAATGGAAATAGCGCACAGTCGGGCGCACCTGCATCAGCATGTCAGCGGCGGTGTTGAAATCCTCTTCCGAGGTGGAGGTCGGCTCCAGCCCCAGATAGCGCATCGCGGGCGGGATCAGTTCCTTTTCAGTGTCCAGCCATGCAATGCCACAATCCTGAAACAGGGCCGCTTTTTCAGGGTCAAACAGGATGGACCAGCTGTCCACGACATAATCTTCGCCCAGCCGCTCCGCCACGGCCTGCGTGTTATACCCAATACCAGTGGTACCCCACAGGTAAATGACCGAATGCTCGTTCCCGGGGTCAAACGCTGCGGCGAGTTCCATCAGATCGGTATCCATATTGCCCAGATTGGGCAGCAGGTCGCGATTCAGCGGTTGGTACACGCCTGCCATGATCTGGCGCTGCATGTAATCCGATGTCGGCACCACCACGTCAAATCCAGAAGACCCGGCCAGCATCCGCGCTTCCAGTGTCTCGTTGGAATCAAACACATCATAATTAACGGAAATGCCGGTTTCCGCTGTGAATTTTTCGATCGTGTCGGGGGCAATGTAGTCAGACCAGTTAAAGACATTGATACTGTCTGCAGTTGCGGCACCGGCCTGCGCGGCCATCGCGGCGCATACTGCAAGAATAAATCGGTTCCTCATGGATTTCTTCTCCCTGTTATGGGCTGGCACCATTTGAACATGATACGCTTGTTGCCCAGTCTTGCCGGACCATTCCACAAGAAAAAGGCAGGCCTTGGCAAGCCTATTTCTGCCTTGAAGCTCAAAATTTGATCAAATTTTTCCGGAAATCCTGTGATAAGGGCAGCATCCACACGCGCATCAATTCCCGATCTTCAGAACAATCTTCCCGATATGAACCGAGCTTTCCATCCGCGCATGCGCCCCTGACGCATCTGCCAGCGGGAATTCACTGTCGATGACAGGGGCCAGCCGCCCACCCGACAGCAAGGGCCAGACCTTCGCTTCCAGATCAGCTGCAATCGCGGCCTTGGCAGCATCGGATTGCGGGCGCAGGGTGGACCCTGTAATGGTCAGGCGGCGCATCATCAGGGGCGCGAAATTCACCGCAATTTTCGGTCCTTGCAGGAAGGCAATCTGAACCAGCCGCCCGTCTTCGGCCAGTGCTTTCAGATTGCGCGGAATATAATCGCCCCCCACCATATCAAGAATCAGGTCCGCCCCGCCTTCGGCTTGCAGGATAGGCACGAAATCTTCATCGCGGTAATTGATCGCGCGTTCCGCACCCAGTCGGGTGCAGGCCGCGCATTTGTCGTCACTGCCTGCGGTGGCGAAAACGCGCGCACCAAACGCATGCGCCAACTGGATAGCGGTGGTTCCAATGCCAGAGGAGCCGCCATGTACCAGAAACCGCGCACCCGCCTGCAAACCGCCGCGCATGAACACATTGGACCAGACCGTGAAGAATGTCTCTGGCAAGCAGGCCGCCGCTTTCAGGGTCATCCCTTCGGGGACCGGCAAAACCTGTCCTGCATCTGTCACAGCATATTCGGCATAGGCCCCGCCGGGAAACAACGCGCAGACCGCATCGCCAATATTCCAGCGCGTGACACCCGGCCCCACGGCCACAACATGCCCCGCGCCTTCCAGCCCGGGCAGGCGGGACGCACCCGCCGGCGGGTCATATGCCCCCGCCCGCTGCAAGGCATCGGGACGGTTGACACCCGCATAGGCCAGCCGGACCACAACCTGCCCTGCCCCCGGTACCGGCACCGGACAGGCCACTTCGTGCAACACCTCCGGCCCGCCTGGCGCGGAAATTTCGATCGCGCGCATCATATGTGACATGCTCATCCTTTTCCTGCCCGTGTCATCTTGCGTCAAATACTCCGGGGGCTGCTATGGGGCAGCGCCCCCAATCCCCCTGCGCTTACGTCACTCCTGCGCTCAGCGCATAGTCCCAGTAAAGCTGCCTTGCGCGCAAGCCCATGCGCGGCGTTCCCATAACGCGGTCCTGATAGCGCGACACCGGCATCACCTTGGCAATATTTCCGGTCACGAAAATTTCTTCGGCCGCATCAAAATCCTGCAGGCTCAGGCTGGTTTCCACCACCTCCACCCCATCGGCGCGCAACAGCCCGATGACCCGCTGGCGGGTGATCCCGTTCAGGAACATGCCATTGGGCACTGGCGTAAACACCACCCCGTCGCGCAGCATGAACACATTGGTTGATGCGGTTTCGGCAACATGCCCGTCCACATCCAGCGACAACGCATTGGAAAAGCCGCGCGCACGGGCATCCGCCATGATGCGGGCGTTGTTGGCATAAAGCGATCCGGCCTTGGCTTCGGTCTGGGCCATATCAGGGCGGGGGCGGCAAAAGGGCGACACGGTCAGGCTGAAGCTGCCCGGTTCAGGCATGGCCAGCGCTTCGATACAAATCGCGAATCCGGTGCTTTCGGGCACGGCATCAATGATACCGGGGGCAGATTCGCGCGACCACATCATCGGGCGCAGGTATAGGGCTGCATCCGGGGCAAACTGCTTGCAGCCTTCTTCCAGCAGGCCCTGAACGGTGCCTGCATCCACGGGCGGCACCATTCCCATGACTTGTGCGGACCGGATGATACGCGCTGAATGCAGGTCCAGATCGGGGCGCACGCCTTCAAACTGGCGGGCGCCGTCGAACACCTGCGATCCCAGCCATGCGGCATGGTCGGCGGCCCCGATGATCGGTGCGCTACCCTTGTGCCACTGGCCTTCATACCAGGTGACAATCTCTTTTCCGACAGCCATCGGCCATACCCCGCGTCATTTCACAACCGGCGCAACCTGCGGCGCAAATGCGCGGGCGTCAACCCTGTCCGGGCGGTGTCGGGCGCAGATGCCCCGGCAGGTCGTCACGCAGATCGCGCGACGGAGCCTTGATGCAGGACAACATCGCCTGCGGCCCCGCCAGAATCGTGCGCAACAGCGGGTTGCGGTTTGCAGCAGCCTTCATCCGTTCGAATTGCATCACATCATCAATGCGCCGGTCCAGAAACGCCCAAGTCGCCTGTGCGCCTGCACTGTCATCGCCCAGCCAGAACAGAATTGTCGCGGAATACACTCCCGACAATGTGGCGCGTTTGGTATACCAATTTACATCATGCGATGTGTCGCCAAGGGCAGTCCAGATATGGTCCGCGGTGCCCCAGATGGCGCGCGCGCCATCAGCGGCATAGGGCGGCAAGGCGAAAAGCGTGGTGCCGCGCCGGACCAGTTCGCGGTCCTCGCAGGCGTCAATCCGCAGGCGCACAGCAGTCGCAATCCGGTCACGAAAGCGCAATTCCTGCAAATCCGTCACCGCCAGCGCCGCCAGCATCTGCGCGTCGCCCCGCCGGTGATAGGCCAGCGCAAGGTCCACGCCGCCACGCGGAAACAGCGCCTTCGCATGCGCGGTGTCCAGCCCGGTATCGCGGGCCGCCGCGTTCAGGCTCGCATCACTCCAGCCATCGAAGGGAACATGGTTCAATGCTGCATCCAGCAGGATGTCGGATTGGTCAGCCATGATGGCGCACCTCCTTATATCGGTTGCCTTGGTCGCTTCCGGGTAGACATAGCACATGGTTTTTGCTATGCGACCCATTCCTGCACTATATGCAACTCTAACTTGGAAAGGTGGTGAAAACCACATGCAGGTATCGGTTCGTGATAACAATGTCGATCAGGCGCTTCGTGCGCTGAAGAAAAAACTTCAGCGGGAAGGTGTGTTTCGTGAAATGAAGCTTAAAGAGCATTTCGAGAAACCCTCTGAGAAGAAAGCCCGCGAGAAAGCTGAAGCGATCCGCCGTGCGCGCAAACTTGCGCGCAAGAAGGCGCAACGTGAAGGTATGCTCTGATCCGGCAGAACCATGGCATGGGCTCAGTCCCTGTCTGAAATACGAACCCCCTCAGGCCCGTCCTGCGGGGGTTTTTATTTGACGGATCCCTGCCTGACCTTCCACCTTGCGGGCATTCACAAGGCATCCCCCATGATGACGCAGGGGTATTTGATCAAATCTGTTGCGCAGGCTTGCGTTTATCGGGATTATGCGTGTTAGTATTGCAGCACAGCCAATCCGTGACGGGGACCATGCCAGCGACGCCAGTGATAGAGATTCGCGATCTGCACAAATCCTATGGCACGCTGGATGTGCTGAAGGGTGTCAGCATTAACGCGCAGAAGGGCGACGTTGTGTCGCTGATCGGGTCATCAGGGTCGGGAAAATCCACGCTTTTGCGGTGTTGCAACCTGCTGGAAGACAGCCAGCAAGGCGAAATCCTGTTTCAGGGCGAACCCGTGCGCTGGCGCGGCGCCGGGCAAACCCGCCACCCAGCAGACCGCGCGCAGGTGACACGCATCCGCACCAATCTGTCCATGGTTTTCCAGAGTTTCAACCTGTGGTCGCATATGACCGTACTGCAAAATGTCATGGAAGCACCGCTGCATGTCCTGAAACAGGACCGCGCCAGTGTCGAGGCCCGCGCCCGCGCCCTGCTGGACAAGGTGGGCATTGGTGACAAGGCCGATGTGTTTCCGGCACAGATGTCTGGCGGGCAGCAACAGCGCGCGGCAATTGCACGCGCGCTGTGCATGGAACCCGCAGCGCTGTTGTTTGATGAACCCACATCCGCGCTGGACCCGGAACTGGAACAGGAAGTCGTGCGCGTGATCAAGGCGTTGGCGCTGGAAGGGCGCACCATGCTGATTGTTACCCATGACATGCGGCTGGCGGCGGATGTGTCCGATCATGTCGTGTTCCTGCACGATGGCCGGATTGAAGAACAAGGCCCGCCGGAATCGCTTTTCAAAACACCGCAATCTGCGCGGCTCAAACAATTCCTCAGCCATGCGCAAGCGGCCTGAGGCACCTATAACCAACAACAGACCACCACCAACACGGGGAGACGACATAATGAAAACAACAAGCCTGACACTGGCCGCACTGGCCTTCGCGACCACCGGGGCAATGGCGCAGGACGTTGTGCGCATGGGGTCCGAAGGGGCCTACCCCCCCTATAACTTCATCAATGACGCCACGGGCGAACTTGACGGCTATGAACGCGAACTGGGCGACGAAATCTGCCGCCGCGCAGAACTGAACTGCGAATGGGTCATCAATGACTGGGACACGATCATTCCCAACCTGGTGTCCGGCAATTATGACACCATCATGGCCGGGATGAGCATTACCGACGCCCGCATGGAAGTGATTTCCTTCACGCAGAACTACCTGCTGCCGGAACCTTCGGCCTATATCGGGCTTGCAGGCACGGATGCATCGGTGCGTGACGGCGGCGTGATTGCGGTGCAGTCCAACACCATTCAGGCAGGCCATGTTGCCGAAGGCGATGCCGATCTGCTGGAATTCCCCACACCGGATGAAACCATTTCCGCCCTTCGCAATGGCGAGGCTGACGCCGTTCTGGCCGACAAGGCGTTTCTGGCCCCCTATGTGGGTGATTCCGGCGGCGAGCTGGTCTTTCTGGGCGATGACGTATTGCTGGGCGACGGGATCGGTGTTGGCGTGCGCCAAAGCGATGACAGCCTGCGCGAAACCCTTGATGCCGCGATTGCCAGCATGAAGGAAGACGGTACGCTGAACGAAATGATCGTCAAATGGTTTGGCGATGAACACCCGCTGTTTGACTGATTGACCATCGGGCGGGGCCGCTCGGCCCCGCCCATGGCATTTCGCGCACGCGCATGTTCAGTTTTTGCACCGACCCGTCCAGCCTGCCGGATTGGCAGTGGTTCGCCTGTTATCTGACAAGCGCAACCCATCTGAACTTTTATCGCGCCTTCGGGGTGGTGCTGCTGCTTCTGGCCATCACCGCGCCTGCCGCCCTTGCCATGGGCATGCTGGGGGCGCTGGCGCTGCGTTCGCGAGTGCCGCCGCTGAACTGGCTGGGCAAAGGTTATGTCAATATCGTGCGCGGTGTGCCCGATATCGTGTTTTTCCTGTTTGTTCCCATTGCGTTGGGACAAGGGATCGAATGGGTCATGCATCACATCAACTGCCCCGACTGGGACCAACCCATCCGGCAGGGCAATGATTTCATCGTCTGCCGCGATGCCAAGGTGCCGCCGGTCAATTCGCCCCGTTGGGTGTATGACATCTATGCGTTCTTCATGGCGGTTGTCGCGTTCGCGCTGGTTTTCGGGGCGTTTGTGGCGAACACGCTTTACGGGGCCATGCGCGCAGTACCGCAGGCGCAGATTGAAACGGCCGAGGCCTATGGCATGACGCGCAGGCAGGCGTTCCGCCGCATCATCCTGCCGCAGATGTGGGTTTACGCCCTGCCGGGCCTGTCGAATATCTGGCAGATCCTGACCAAGGCCACGCCGCTTCTGTTCCTGCTGGGCATTCAGGATATTGTCTATTGGGCGCGCGAGTTAGGCGGACAGAAGACATCGCTGTTCACATACCCGCATCCGGACTGGCGAGTGTGGTATTTCCTTGTTCTGCTGTGTTTCTACCTGACGCTGACATGGGCCAGCGAACGCGCTTTTGGTCGCCTGAATGACAGGCTGTCACGCGGACAGGCCACGGCTGCGGGCGAACGCCAGCGAAAGGCCGCGCCATGAGGACCTGTCTGGAAAGCCTGCAAGGCTACGGGTTGCGCGCGCTGGGGCGCCAATATGGCGAAAACCTGTTGCCGCGCGGCCTTGATATTACGCTGTGCGATCAGATTTTCCTGATCGGCAGCGGGCTGATGTGGAACATCTATTTCGCGGCAATTGCCATTGTGATCGGGTTCTTTCTGGCAACCGGGGTGGCGCTGGCCAAATTCAGCCAGAACCGCTGGGTCAACCGCCCTGCATCTGCGTTTGTCTTCATCTTTCGTGGATCGCCCCTGTTCATCCAGTTCTTCTTTTTCTACGCCGTGTTCATTCTGCTGCCGCGTTCGGGTGTGGACATTCCGCTGGGGTTCACCACCCTGACGCTGGACACAAGCGCGCTGACCACCGCGCAGGTGGGCGGGCTGGTCGTGCTGGTGCTGAACACCACCGCCTATTCCGCGGAACTGTTTTATGGCGCGCTGCGGTCAATCCCCAAGGGTGATCTGGAAGCGGCAGATGCCTATGGTCTGCACGGGTTCACAAAATTCCGGCGCATTGTCTTTCCATCCATGTTGCGGCTGGCATGGCCCAGCTACACGAATGAAGCAATCTTCCTGACGCATTCGACGACGCTGGTGTTCCTGTCCGCCTTTCCCGCGCGCCAGCAATCGGGAGAAGCGTTTTATTACGCGCGTTATTTCGTGGACCAGACTTTTAACCCTTTCGTCGCCTATCCGATTGTTGCGGCCTATTTCGTGGCACTGACACTGGCCATCATCGGGATATTTGCGCTGGCCAATCTACGCCTGAACCGCCATCTTCCGCGCGAACGCCGCCAACGCCTGTGGTTTCGTCCGCAATACATCCGCTAACTCATGGACCCACATAAATTGCAGAATATCCGGATTGCCATTCCCGACCTGAACGGCCAGGCCCGCGCCAAGCGGGTTCCGGCCGTACAGTATGATAAACTGATGCGCGGAGAAGCGAAAATGCCGCTTTCAGCGCTGAACCTTGACATATGGGGCAATGACATCGCCGACAGCCCGCTGTTGTTTCAGACCGGCGATGCCGACGGTTTCCTGCGCCCGACCGAGCGTGGGCTGCTGCCCATGCCATGGATCGGCCCGGATGCAGGCCTGCTGCCCATGAGCATGTATCACGAAGATGGCCGCCCCTTCGCGGGCGATGCGCGCCATGCGCTGGCGCAGGTCGTCGCGCGGTTGCAGGCACGCGGGCTGACCGCGGTGACCGCCACTGAACTGGAATTCTATCTGATCGATGACAGCGGGCCGGAATACCTGCCGCCCGCCAGCCCGATTTCCGGACGGCGCGCAATGGGGTCTGCCACCCTGTCGTTACGCATGCTGGATGAATTCAACGCCTTTTTCGATGCGCTTTATGACGGCTGCGATGCGATGGGCATTGACGCCGATACCGCCACATCCGAAGCGGGGCCGGGGCAGTTCGAGATCAACCTGAACCATGGGTCCGACCCCATGAAAATGGCCGATGATACATGGGTGTTCAAACTGCTGGTGCGCAGGCTTGCCCGTCAGCATGGCATGGCCGCAAGCTTCATGGCGAAACCCTATGCGGGCGCATCCGGCAGCGGGCTGCATCTGCATGCATCCCTGCTGGACAGTGACGGGGCGAATATTTTTGACAATGGCGGGCATGACGGCAGTACGGCACTGCACAACGCCATCGCGGGCACATTGTCCAGCATGTCCGATGCTACGCTGATCTTTGCGCCCCATGCCAACAGCTATGCCCGGCTTGTGCCCGGCGCGCATGCGCCGACGGCAATTGCCTGGGCCTATGAAAACCGCACCGCGTCTGTGCGCGTGCCACTGGGTTCCCCCAAGGCGCGCAGGCTGGAACACCGCGTAGCTGGCGGTGATGTGAACCCCTATCTGCTGATGGCCGTGGTTCTGGGGGGCATGCTGCTGGGGCTGGAAGACGGGCTCGCGCCGCCCTCGCCCATCACCGGCGACGCCTATGCACAGGACTTGCCGCAAATTCCCGCCACATGGTCAGATGCGCTGACCGCGTTTGAGGAATCGGCGCTGATGCGGCGGATTTTCGACCCGCTGTTGATTGACAACATGATCCGTACCAAACGCCAGGAAATGGCTGCATTACAGGGGCTGGAACCCCAACAGGTGCTGGATCTGTATCTGGAAACAGTCTGACGGCATCCTTGCCCGGTGCAACCAAGGCTGCTAGGTTTGATCAAATTCTGAAAGTCCCGGAAAATGAAAATCGGTATTCTGCAGACGGGCCAGGCCCCGGACACATTGCGCAGTGAACTGGGCGATTACCCCAGCATGTTCGAGGATCTGCTGTCCAGGGGCGGTTTCACTTTTCATACATGGCATGTCGAAGGAATGGAATTTCCCGCATCAGTGTATGATGCCGATGGCTGGCTGATTACCGGTTCGCGCCACGGTGTTTACGAAGACCATGCCTTCATCGCGCCACTGGAACAGTTTATCCGCGATGCTTTTGCTGCAGGACAGCCGGTGGCGGGTATCTGCTTTGGCCATCAGATCATGGCGCAGGCCCTTGGCGGGCAGGTCGGAAAATATCCGGGCGGATGGGCTATTGGCGCGCAAGAATATGATTTTGAAGGCGAAACCTTGACCCTGAACGCATGGCATCAGGATCAGGTGCTGACCCCACCCGAAAATGCCCGCGTCACCGCCAGCAGTGCATTCTGCCGATATGCGGCGTTGTCCTATGGCGATCAGGGCTATTCGGTACAGGCCCATCCGGAATTTTCAGATGCGTTCATTCAAGGGCTGATCGACACGCGCGGACGGGGAGTTGTGCCAACGCCGCTGCTGGAACAGGCCGAAGCCGCGCAGAGTGGCCCGCGTGATTCCGATATCATTGCCGACCGTATTATGGCATTTTTCCAATATCACGCCCAAGAACACCCCGGCGCATCCCGCGCCTGAACCCTGTAGGAGGCCCTATGGCCGAATGGAGAGAACAAATCCCCCAGACCGCGCGCGACTATCTTAGCGGGCGCCGTCTGGACGAAATTGAATGCATCATCGCCGATATGGCCGGTGTGGCGCGTGGCAAGGCGATGCCTGCAGCAAAATTCGACGGGAATTCGACATATTACCTGCCCACGTCAATCTTTTTGCAGACAATCACCGGCGGCTGGGCCGAATTCCGGGACGGGGCCGATCTGGAACCTGACATGATCATGCGCCCCGATTTTTCGACCGCGACAGCGGCGCCCTGGACCGCAGACTGGACATTGCAGATCATCCATGACGCGGAAGATGCGAACGGCAATCCCATCCCGACTGCACCGCGCAATGTACTGAAACATGTGCTGGATCTGTACCGCGCCGAAGGCTGGCAGCCGGTCATCGCGCCGGAACTGGAATTCTTCTTTGTCGCGCGCAACACCGACCCCAATATGCCGATCATTCCGCCTATGGGCCGCACCGGGCGGCGGGCGGCAGCGCGCCAAGCCTATTCCATGTCGGCCGTTGATGAATACGGCAAGGTGATCGACGATATCTATGATTTTGCCGAAGCCATGGGGCTGGAAATTGACGGTATCCTGCAGGAAGGCGGCGCAGGTCAGGTCGAAATAAACCTGGCCCATGGCAAGCCGATCGAGCTGGCAGATCAGGTCTTCTATTTCAAGCGCATGATCCGCGAAGCCGCCCTGCGCCATGACATGTTCGCCACCTTCATGGCCAAACCCATCGAAGGGGAACCGGGCAGCGCAATGCATATCCACCATTCGGTGATCGATATTGCGACCGGGCAGAACCTGTTCTCCACCGAAACAGGCGAAAGCACCGAAATGTTCATGCATTTCATCGGAGGGTTGCAGCGCCACCTTCCGTCAGCGGTTGCGCTGATCGCGCCCTATGTGAACAGCTATCGCCGGTATATTCCGGATTTCGCCGCCCCGATCAACCTGGAATGGGGGTATGACAACCGCACCACGGGCTTGCGCATTCCCATTTCTTCACCTGCGTCGCGGCGGGTAGAAAACCGGCTGGCGGGAATGGATTGCAACCCTTACTTGGGTATCGCGGCCTCTCTCGCCTGCGGCTATCTGGGCCTGAAGGAAAAGCAGCACCCGCGCGCGCAATGCACCACAAACGCCTATATGGACGCCAATGAACTGCCCATGACGCTGGGCGCATCGCTGGACATGTTCGACAATGCGGAAAAACTGCATTCGATCCTCGGGCCGGAATTCTGCCGTATCTACAGCGCGGTCAAACGCGACGAATACAATGAATTCCTGCAAGTCATCAGCCCATGGGAACGCGAACATCTGCTGCTGAACGCATGAACCTTCTGTTCGCCAATGACCGGGCGGGGGAATACCCGCCCAGCTATTACGCGGCATCAACCGAACTGCCGCCGCCCCTACCCCCGCTTGAAGGCGCCGCAACTGCGGATGTCTGTATTGTCGGCGCGGGGTATACCGGCCTGTCTGCTGCATTGCATCTGGCGCAGCGCGGCTACCGCGTGGCCGTGCTGGAGGCCCATCGCGTGGGCTTCGGCGCATCGGGGCGCAATGGCGGGCAGGTCAGTTCTGGCCAACGTGTGGAACAGGATCAGGTTGAACGCATGTTCGGGCGCGATGACGCCCGCAATCTCTGGCAGGTCGGCGAGGACGCGAAGGAACTGGTCAAGCATCTGATCGCCACCCATGACATGGGAACCGGTTTTCGCCCAGGCGTCATTCACGCCGACTGGCAGACGCGCGATGTGGCCCATTCCCATGCCTATGCCGAAAAACTGGCGCGTGACTATGGCTATGATCAGGTGCAACCGCTGAACCGCGACCAGATCAGGGGCATTATCCGCACCGATGCCTATCAGGGTGGGGTCATCGACACTGGCGCGGGCCATGTTCACCCGCTGGCCTATGCGCTGGGGCTTGCGCGGATCGCACAGGCCGCAGGCGCGCATATATTCGAGAATTCGCTCGTGGTGGATATTCAGCACGGCGCGCGTGTCCGCGTCCGGACAGACAGCGGTCATGTTGACGCAGACCACCTGATACTGGCTGCGAATGGCTATATTGGCGGGCTGGTGCCGCAGGTCGCGGCCAAGGTCATGCCGATCAACAATTTCATTGTCGCGACCGAACCCCTGCCCCATGGCACGGTTCTGACCAGTGATGTGGCTGTGGCGGACAGCAAATTCGTGATCAACTATTTCCGGCTGTCGCGCGACGGGCGGCTGTTGTTCGGCGGCGGCGAAAGCTATGGATACCGCTTTCCGGACATCATGAAAACCGTGCGCAAACCTATGCTGCAGGTCTTTCCGCAGTTGAACGACACGCGCATCGACTATGCATGGGGGGGCACGCTGGCAATTACAGTGAACCGCATGCCCCATTTCGCGCGGCTGGCCCCGAATATTCTGTCTGCATCGGGCTATTCGGGGGCGGGTATCGGGATGGCCACATTGGCGGGACGCATCATGGCAGACACAATCGCGGGGCAAACAGAGAGGTTTGACCTGATGGCCGCGCTGAACCTGCCCCGGTTCCCGGGCGGCCCGGCCCTGCGCAGCCCGTTGCTGGCGCTGGCCATGACCTGGTTTGCCCTGCGCGACCGGCTGGGCGTGTGACTATTTATCCAGACCCGAAAGCTTGCTTTGCAGCTCCGCCAGTTGCCGCTTTATATCGGACAATTCCTCAGACGCGGATTTGTCATCATCCTTGTCAGCGACACCGGCAACGGGTGGCCAGCCCGCCATCATGGTTTTCATGAACGCCTGTTGTTGGCGCTGCATTTCCTCAAATCCCGGCATTGCTGCCATCGGGTTGGCGCGGGTCATGTTTTCCACGATATGTGACTGACCATCGCGCAGCATTTCAAAGGACATGGCAAGGAACTGCGGTACAACGCTTTGTGCCTGCGTGGTATAACTGCGTACAAGATCGGTCAGCACATCCAGCGGCAGCACGTTTTCGCCCCGGCTTTCGTGTTCCGCAATGATTTGCAGCAAATACTGGCGTGTCAGGTCGTCCCCCGATTTCAGGTCAACAATCTGCACTTCACGCCCGGCGCGGATGAATCCGGCGATATCTTCCAAGGTCACGTAGTCGCTGGTCTCGGTATTATATAACCGGCGGCTGGCGTAGCGCTTGATCAGCAGCGGTTTGTCGTCTTGGGCCACGAGCGTCCCTCCCTGGGGTTTTGCACTGCAGCAACACTAGGCGAGCAATTTCCAAAAGAAAAGGGCGAGCATGACGCTCGCCCTTATTGAAGGCATCCGACGGGGAGGACATCGTACGCTTCGTATTCACATCCGGCGATTATTTCGCGCCAGCGGTCTTTGCAGCTTTGGTTGCTGTGTCGGTTGCTTTTTTGACAGCAGCAGCGGTTTCTTCCTGCATGTCCTTGCCAGCGGCCATCAGCAGTTCAACTGTGTCCATCTGCACTTTTTTCGCGATTTCAGCGAAAGCAGCAACATGTTCAGCAGTCATTTCAGCCTGTGCCGATGCGAAATCGGTGATGGCTTTGCTGTAATCTGCCGGGTCTTCCTTGACGGTGGACACGTCGCCGACTTTGGCCAGCGTGGTCTTGGTCCATTTGGTCGAAACTTCGGTGGACTTTTCCGCGGCTTCCAGAGCAACTTTGCTCATTTTTTCGGCCAGAGCGGCTTGCGATTTGAACGCATCCTGCAGTGCGGTTGTGTCCATCGGGAACGCGCCCATCATGTCTTTCATCATCTTGGTGTAATCAACGGTCTTGGTCATGGTCTCTCTCCAATGTTAACTGTTTTGCAGTTTCTGGATCATCCATTCCCTGCATCTGCAACCAATATGCATGCTGCAGTGCAGCATTTCAAGTGTTTTTTCTGCACCGCAGCATTAATTTAGATTGCGATGGTTCAAGCCTATGACATTTCATCATTTTTTGAACTTACCACATAGCGCCCAGGGGCGTCATCCAGCGCGGGATAGGACGAATCACCCGGAATGCGGGCCTCAACTTTCGCGCCAGAACGCCTGGACAGCCAGTCACCCCAACGTGGCCACCATGACCCTTCGTGGAATTCAGCGGCCGATTTCCAGTCATCGGGGCTGCCTTCGGGGGCCGCGCCAGTATAGTGCCCGTATTTCTTCTTGGAAGGCGGGTTGATGATACCGGCGATATGCCCCGACTGCGACAGAATGAAGGTCTTGTCCCGGCTGCCCATGCGGGACATGCCCCGGAAACTGGACCGCCATGCCGCAATATGATCGGTTTCGCAGGCAATAGCACATAACGGGTGCTTTACATCACTGATGCTGACATCTTCACCGCAGATGCGGAAACTGGCTGCGGAAAACCGGTCCTGCTGGCACAGCCCGCGCAGGTATTCGACACACATTTTCCCCGGCAGGTTGGTGCTGTCCCCGTTCCAGTACAGCAGATCGAACGCGGGCGGAGCTTCGCCCATCATGTAACTGCGGATCGCGGGCGCATAGATCAGATCGTTGGAACGCAGGAACGAAAAGGTGCGCGACATGAAGAAACTGTCAAGATAGCCCTTTTCGTTGCATTCCGCTTCAATCCCGTCGACGAAGTCATCTTCCAGGAACACGCCCACTTCGCCCTGATCGGAAAAATCCGTCAGGGTGGTAAAGAACGTGGCAGAACGCACGGATTTGTCCTTGCGCTTGTTCATCAGCCCCAGTGTCAGCGACAGCGTGGTTCCCGCGATACAATAGCCCACGGCATTAACCTGCGCCTCTCCGGTAATCTCCTTTGCGACGCGGATGGCCTCCAGATAGCCTTCTTCGACATAGGTATCCATGCCGACATCTGCATAGCGGGCATCAGGATTGACCCAGGACACGACGAATAGCGTATAGCCCTGATCGACGATCCACTTGATCAGGCTGTTCTGGGGTTTCAGGTCCATGATATAGAATTTGTTGATCCAGGGCGGAAAGATCACGATCGGCGTGCGATAGACCTTCTCGGTAGAGGGCGCGTACTGGATCAGTTCGAACATCCGGTTACGGAAGACCACCTTGCCGGGCATGGTCGCCAGGTTCTCGCCCACCCTGAATGCGTCCTGATCGGCAAGGGTCACCAACAGTTCGCCCCCTCCCGCCTCTATATCATGCACAAGGTTTTCCAGACCCTTGATCAGGCTCTCCCCTTCAGTTTCAACCGCTTTCATCAGCGCATCAGGATTGGTCGCAAGAAAATTCGTCGGGGCCATCATATCGACGATCTGCTGCGTGAAATAATGCAGGCGTTTCTTTTCACGCGGGGACATCGTGTCCAGCGTCATCACTGCGTCCTGCACTGCCTCGCTGGCGATCATATATTGCTGTTTGATGTAGTTGAAATAGGGATGGGTTTTCCAGAGCGGGTTGGCAAAACGACGGTCATCAGGCGTGTGGTCTTCGGGGGCCCGCAACTTGCCGCTGCGCAGCACTTCCTGCGCCTCGACCACATGTTTTAGGGATTTGCCCCAATACTCCAGCTGCTTTTCCAGAACCTTGGACGGGTTTTTGACCATTTCGGTCCAGAAGGCCGCTGTGGCCTGAACAAATATGTCCGAATCGGGTGCCTGCAGGCTGCCACGCGGCGGATCACGTTGCGCCAGCGCATGGGTCAGGCGCGCGGTCAGTTCCTCGATCCGTGCCATATTTGCCTTCATACGTTCGGCTTTTTGGTCGTCGTCATATTCAGAAGTTGTCATAAATTGATTTCCCCCCTATCCTTCGCACGTGCAGCATATGATAGCTGATAATTAAGTAAAGCCGCGTAAACTCGAATCGCTGCGGGAACGACGGGCAGCTTGAAAGGGACTGGTATGAAGGGCATGGCAACCTATGATATGATGGAAACCATCCGAAACACGAATGAGTGGATGGGCGCATCTGCGCGCGCTTTTGCATCATACCCGATCTGGGGCATGGTTCCAAACCCCATGTTCAAGGCGCTGTCGGCATGGGGCCGGGTGACCGAACGCAGTTTTGCGCGCATGGTCATCAAGCCCGACTGGGGCATCCGGTCCGTGGTTGGTGCGGATGGGCGCGACCACGTGGTCGAAGAAGTCGTTGAAGTCGCGCGCCCGTTCGGGGACTTGCTGCGCTTCAAGGTTCACGACCGCCCCGAAAAACCGCGCCGCGTGCTGCTGGTCGCGCCCATGTCCGGCCATTACGCCACCTTGTTGCGCTCCACAGTGGCCAGCCTGCTGCCTGATTGCGAAATCTGGATCACCGACTGGCATAATGCGCGTGACATTCCCGTGTCAGAAGGCAAATTCGACATTGAGGATTATACCCTCTATCTGGTGGATTTCATGCGCCATATGGGGCCGGACACCCATGTTCTGGCCATTTGCCAGCCTGTCCCGCTGGCACTGGCTGCAACCGCCTATCTGGCGGAACTGGACCCCGATGCGCAGCCCCGCACCCTGACATTGACAGGCGGCCCGGTGGACCCCGACGCCGCCCCGACCGAAGTGACCGATTTCGGGCGCAGTGTCACCATGGGCCAGCTGGAACATCTGGCCATCCAGCGCGTGGGGTTCAAATACAGTGGCGTCGGGCGGTTGGTTTATCCCGGTTTGCTGCAGCTTGGCGGGTTCATTTCCATGAATCTTGAACGCCACGCCAATGCCTTCTCGGACAAGATTTCCGCCGCAGCACGCGGCGAAGATGGCGAAAGCGATAAGCACAACCAGTTCTATGATGAATACCTTGCTGTGATGGACATGACCGCGGAATTTTACCTGTCCACTGTGGAACGTATTTTTAAAGACCGTGAAATCGCGCGCAATGCCTTCGTTGTGGACGGGCACAAGGTTGATATCGGCAAAATCACCAATGTTGCCGTCAAGATTGTCGAGGGTGAAAAGGATGATATCAGCGCCCCCGGCCAATGCCTTGCTGCACTTGGTCTGCTGACCGGCTTGCGCGACGACCAGAAAGCCAGCCATCTGGAACCGGGGGCTGGCCATTACGGCATCTTCGCAGGCAAATCCTGGCGCAACAACATCAGACCCTTGGTCATGGAATTCATGGATGCGCATTCCGGCCCCGACGGCGGCAAGGCACAGTTGAAGGCAGTTGTGTCAAACGGTTAAACCGACCACCAGACCAACAAAAAGCCCCGCAAAACAGCGGGGCTTTTTGTTGGCTACAGCATGTTCAGGAAAACCCTTGAAAACAGGCCTTGAGAATCCCGAACACGCGCATCCCCTGATCCCCGATGGGTGCTTATGGGCCGCGTGCAGCATTTAACCCTTGCCGTGTTTCAGCAGTGGCCAGTTGCGAATGCAGTCTTTCAAACTGTTCACGGGCCACAACGCGCTGGCCGGAATTCAAATAAGCATAGGCGCGCAGAATGGCCAGATCGCGGCGCAAACCACCCTGCACCTGTTCCAATGCGTTGAAATAGCTGATGGCATGGTGGAAATCCCCCTGCCGGAAGGCACGCACGCCACGCTGGTCCAGAACAATGGTTTCGATTTCACGGCGTTGGGACGCATCAAGGCTGACTTGCGACGCAACCTGCGCGCCTTGTTCCGTCATGTTCATCGCCAGATAAGACAGCGCCAGCCCGAACACCGCGTCCCGTCCCACATTCGGCCCCAGACGGTCGCCCACACGCGCAGCCTGCTGAAAACCCACAAGCGCCTCTGTCGGGCGGTCGTGACTATAGGCGCACCACGACCGTTCATATAACAGATCGAGTGATCGCGGCCCGGTCGATGCCGCCAGACACCGTGCGAATTGCTCCTGATCTTTCAGGCGGCGGGCTTCCGACAGACGCGGATCCCCTGACAGCGGCAGATTAGCAGGCGCTGTGGCGGGCTGTTCCATAACCAGCGGGGCCGCCACGGCCTGCGGCTGGGCAGCGGCGGGCGGCGAGGCGACGGGCTGGGCCGCCGGCGCGGGGGCCTGTTGCTGTGGCGCAGCGGCAGCGGGCTGAGGCGCGGGCGCGCCACCTGTCAGTTCTGCATAAAGCCGGTCCAGCTGCGCAGACGCCCCGCTATTGGCGGCGCGCGCGGCAGCGAATAATTCCTGTAACTGCACGCCTGATGCCACGGCGCTGGCCTTTTGCAGGCTGGTCTGCATCTGGCCGAAGCTGGTGCAGGACTGCACGGCGTTGCGATAGGTGGTCAGCGCCGCCTGTGTCTGCCCGGCCAGAACATACATATCGGCCAGAACCCATGCATTGTTGATGCGTTCACAGGTCATGATTTGCGGCGACCGGCGGGCAACGGCAATGGCCTGCCCTGCATCGCGGCTGTTTACGGCAGCGTCGAAATTGCTTTGCGCCTCGTTCATTTCCAGAACGCGCAGCATATCCGCGGGCGGCGACCAGCCAGACACGCGGGCGCGGCCATCATCGATCAGGCGGCGCGCGCCTGCATAATCATTCAACTCGATACGCCGCCAGATTTCGCCTTCATCCACCCCGGCCTGCGACGGGGGCGCGGCCAGAAGTTCGTTCAGGTCGGCGGGTGGGCGCCAGTCAGGAAACGCCCCGCGCAGGCGCCGCAATTCGGCCTGGGTGGATGCAGCGTCATTCTGGGTCAGGTAGTAGCGCAGCGCACGCAGGTCATCATAGCTGGCAGTCTGCGCCGCTATTCCCGGCGCCAAGGCCAGAACCATGAGTCCGGCCAGCGCCAAGGGGCGATATTGTGCAAGCAAACTGGTCATAGTGGCACACATTCCGGAAGGGTTTCATTTGACGCAACCATCGCAAACAGCTGCAAGGTCGCAGGGTAATAGGGCTGATCGGCTGAAAATGGCGGGATAGCTGCGCCAGTCGCATTGCGCGCAGAACACATTGTCAGCCCGGCAAGCGCCTGATAGCCCATATCCCCGCTTGTTTCCAACACCACGCCCGACAGCGGTTCAATCACCGTCGGCACACCAACACCCGGCTGAACCGTGCGTTCATATACGGCCGCCATCCGCCGGACTGCTGCATGTTGCGGAATGCGCGACCAGATCATGAACAAGGGCACGCGCAGTGCTTCGTAACCCGCATTTGATGACAGCGATTGCGACCCGCTGACGCCGCCTTCAGACACATCTACCCAATCGGGCACCAGCCCTTCCGCAGCAATCCGGTTCAGCAATGCCTCTCCCTGCTGGGCACAGATCGCGATGCGGCTGACACCTGTGGCCGCAGCCAGTTCGCGCATCGCAACCGGCATGTAATAGGACGGGTTGATGGACATATGCGTGTCATGCTGAAATCCGAATGCCGCAGGCAGAAACACTGTCTGATCGGATGAGCCCGGCATGGCAACAACACAGGTTTCAGCAAGCGCCTGCGCGATGTCCCGCGCGCGCGCCAGATAACCGGGATTGTTGAATTTCTGCGCAGCCTTCACCAGCGCCCAAGCATAAAACAAATCCCCATCCGATGCATTGTTGCGGTCGGGCACCGGATTGCCCTGTCCCGGCAACCAGCGCCACGCCAGCAACGGGTCCGGACGGATTGCCAGGTTCCGCTCGGTCCAGTGATACATGGACTGAAAACTTGCAGCGTCATCAAATATCGCGGCCAGCACCATACCATAGCCCTGCCCTTCGGAATGGCTGGCATCGCGCTGCAACCCGTCAATGACGCGGCCGTCACTGCCCAGAAAGGCTGATTTCCAGCTTTCCCATAACGGGCGCGCAGACTGCGCCAGATCCACCTGTCCAAGTGCTATGGCGGACCGTGCCAGACCTGCGGCGGCAACGGCACCAAAACCTGCAATCAGTGTTCTTCTGTTCATGTCTTGGTGTCTCTTGTTGAAATGACCAGACGCAGCGCAATCACAGCCGAAAGCAGCGCCAGGAAAAGTATCATCAGCGTGAAGAAAATCGGTCTGGCCGATACCAGATTTCCCATGGCATGGCGGAAATTCCGCAATGACCAGGGTTCCAGCA
Organism: Roseinatronobacter alkalisoli; assembly: GCF_028745735.1. GTDB lineage: Bacteria > Pseudomonadota > Alphaproteobacteria > Rhodobacterales > Rhodobacteraceae > Roseinatronobacter > Roseinatronobacter alkalisoli. Next base: position 314,386 of record NZ_JAQZSM010000001.1, on the reverse strand, counting down.
AAATCGGGCGCCTGTCAGGCGCGACCCAGTTCTGCCAGGCGCCCTGATGGCTCAGGATGGACACCTGCCCGCGCGGCCCCGCCCCGCTGATACGGGCTGCGGCAATCGCATGGGCGATCGCGTGAATGTCACTGTCGGGGCTGCGCAACATCCAGATTTCATCCGGGCGCGCGGGGTCCAGATGAAACAGGATTGCCTGTCCGTGCCGGGCGGCCAGCCATTGGTTCAGTTGCTCGCCGGAATTGGGGAAAATCCTGTCCTTTACCCAGATCACGGTTCCGGTAATTACCCCCCAGCCATTGCTGATGGCACGGCTTACCCCGATACTGAAGCCGGACCCTTGCTGGCGACGGCGCTGGAACGGGTCGTCATTGGACGCAAGCGCAGGGTCGGTTACGGCATCACCCGCAGCCGGAATACTCAACACCGAATCTTCCAGCAGTCTGCGATCCGCCCTGTGATGCGCCGATGGCACAGATCCCAGATCATCAAGCGATATCAGGTGCAGCGTGGCTGCGCGGATTTCGGCCTGCGACCGGTCCAGCGCCGCCGACAAGGTTACAATATCAGCGTCGCTATAGGCGCGCCCGCTCATTTCATTCAGCCGGATGCTGTCAGGCGTCAACGCCCCGAAGGCCAGATCCATATCTGGAATCGCCATGGACGGGCTATAGGGCACATGTAGGGTTGATGTGTCGCTGATCTGCAGGAACGCATGGTCCGCAGCAGGACAAGGCAGGTCGGGCGGGTCACCGGGAACCATCAGTTCGAATGTCAGCCGGTTGGTGCCGGGCTGCAGGATGCGCGCTTCAAAATCGATAGGGAACTGCGAAATATGCTGCCCCCCTTCGTCACGCAATGGCAGCAGGCGAATGGCCTCGTCGTTCATGCTGATCAGCAGCATCGACTCCCGCGGCAGGCCGGTCGCATAGATATAGTCGAAATTCAGCCGTGCCTTGGCGGCGGTCAGAACCAGCCAGTCATCGGGCAACCGGAAAGGGTGGTCCCGGCGGGCATAGCGCTGCGAGAAACTTTCTGTCTGCACCCCGAACGCGGATAGCGGCACATCCTGTTCAGGCTGGATCAGTGGCGCACGGCTTGCGGCTGGCTGCGGTGCCAGCTGCGCCATTGTCAGAATATCTTCCGGGCGCGTGTCGGGACCGATTTCCAGCACCATCACATGCGCCCCGTCACCCCCGATCTGATAGCTGACGCGCCCGCTGGATGCTGGCAGAACGGTAATCCGCGCCAACGCGCGGTCCTGCTGAGCAAGCGTCCAGTAATCACTGAAACGAAACACCACGGGGCTGCCCAGAAGGGCCTGATTGAAACCCCGCACCAGATGCCGCCGCCATTCGGCAGCCTGCGGCCCCAATTTGTCCAGCCCGCGAATTTCGGCAGAATGGCCGCTGGCGACCTGCGCCGCGAACGCCATCATGAAACCGTCCGCATCCGCCACAGCATCCGCATGGTTCACCGACAGGCCCGACTGCGCCAGATCGATATCTGTCCATAACCCGAAGGATGCTTCCGGCCCGCAGAAAATGCGGTGGCCCTGCCGGAATTCTATCTGAACCTGATTACGCCCAACGCGCAGCACCCCATCGGGAATATCCAGAAAATCGGCGGCATACCCGTCAAAATTCCCCAGCCGCGCAACACCGATGTCCTGTCCGTTCACGTGCACCCGCATGGATGACCGTTCCGGCAACAAATCAATGCTGGACTGGGTTGCCAACTGCAACTGACGGTGCGTGTCTGGCGCACTGACATAAAGGTCAAATCCCACGACCTGCCGCTCGCCGCTGATGCGTGCATTGCGCCCGGTGACGGGAATTTGCATATTCGTCAGCCGTAGCGGCGAAACCCAGTCAAGCGTCGCATTTTCGGTTGCAGTGTCGATGCTGCGGCGCGCGGGATCAATGCGATCCGCATTCAGGGTGGGTGGGTCGTCCTGCACCAGCGGAGTCAGCCCGTCATCATCTGGCAGCAGGATAAGCCCGCCGCCAGTTTCCTGCGCCAGCACCGCCCCGCCACCATCTGCCAATGACAGGAAGAACCCCGCAGCAATAGCACCGCACAGCGCACGCCCGATATGCGCGGTCATGTCGGCACCTCGCGGTCAGCGGTCGGTTGACCATGCGTCGGCATAACCGCACGATGCAACATCTCCCGGTGGGCGGCGGGCGAATAGGGGCGCGGCAGATCAGGGTTCACGACGACAGGGTCGAATGCTTCACCAAACGCCAGAATATGCGCTGGTGCCTGAATCGCGCCAACCTCTGTACGGTCGCGTTCCTCGGCGCGTTTACGGCGTGCAGGTTCAGCCGCCAATGCACGCATTGTATGGTAAACTCCTGTAACAGCAAGATAAATCACATACCCAAATCCGGCCAACAGGCCCTTGGGCTTATTCCTGCTTTCACGGACGGCTTCCCAGACGGCCGAGTCACCAAAAATCAGATAAGCGATGGTTTCGCGCGCCACCATCGGCTGTTCCGGGTCATAATTCACGCCCACGATAATACCGTTATTTTCACGCTGCACATTCTGGACCTGCACGCGGATAGCATTTTCCAGATGCGGCGATTTGGGGAATTCCGGGGTGAAATAGAAGATATAACCCTTCTCGATCGCGGCAAATTCGCCCATGTCAGTATCTGGGCCGGGGCGCAGCAAAATCCGCGCGCCACTGGTCGAGGAATCAAGTACCGTCGCACCCGTGAAGCTGAACATGTCATTGCGCCCGATTGCCGCGACAGCGGGCACATTCATGTCCACACGCGGCACACCACGACGCTGCTGGCGTTCGGCAATCGCGCGCAGCGATGCGCTGACAATCACAAAATTGAAAACGGCCCAACCGCCAACGATTGACAGGATGGTCTGATCGCCCGGAAACATGACCCAGCGGATACCTGCGGCCACCACGCCCATCAGCGACAGAATCCAGACGAACAGAAGCGGCTTGTACAGCGGCGAGATGTAATCCTCGATCAGCACTTCGTCCTTGGCGGTCACATTGAACTTTGCCCCGCGCGGCTTGAAAATTGTCTTGATGACAACGCCTGACAGATAAGGCGCCTGCGCGGTTTCATAAAGTTCCGAAATCAGCGGCCAGCGCACCCGCGCATAAAGCGCGTTCTGCACCATGAAGCTGATCGCCATATAGGCACCCATATAGACCAGCACTTCCTGAATCGTGGCGACGAAAATATGCAGGCCGAAAAACAGATAGGCCAAGGGTGCCAGAATAAAGATCATACGTACCAGCGGAAACAGCCAGAACGTCATGGAGTTCAGGTAGCATAACCGCTGGGTCAGACTCATGCCTTTGCGGCGCAACGGATTTTTCAGCATCAGAAGCTGCATCATCCCCGCCGCCCAGCGCCCGCGTTGTTCGATGAAGGTGACAAAGGTTTCGGGCTGAAGCCCCGCAATCATCGCGTGATCGACATACAGGCTTTTCCAGCCGCGACTGTGAATTTCCAGTGCGGTTTCCGCATCTTCGGTAATGGTTTCGCCCGCGAACCCGCCCACATCATCCAGTGCCGCGCGGCGCAGAACGGATGCCGATCCACAAAAGAACGCCCCCCCCCATCGGTCAAGCCCGCGGTGCCCCTGATGATAGAACATTTCATTTTCAGGGGGGCAATCAGCGCGCAGCCCGATATTGCGGTCAATCGGGTCAGGGTTAAGAAAGAAATGCGGGGTCTGGACCAGAAACAGTTTTGGATCGACCACAAAATACCCCACCGTGCGCGCCAGAAAATCGCGGCTGGGAACGTGGTCGGCGTCGAACACCACAACCAGTTCCCCGTTCAGCCGTTCCAGCGCAGCGGACATATTGCCCGCCTTGGCGTGGACATTGCGCGCGCGGGTGGAATAAACGATGCCCAGATCCGCACAAAGCGCCTGCAATTCCTTGCGGCGTGCCCGGGCCTTGCTGGCAATGTCGGGGTTTTCATGGTTGCAGCGTTCATCCGTGCCGCCATCATCGCACAGGACAACCGTGCGTTTGCTGGCCGGATAATGCATGTTCTTGGCCGCAGACAGCGTAACCGCCAGCATGTCGGTCGGTTCATTATAGCTGGGAACCAGAATATCGACAGTCGGCAGGCTTTGGGCGGCCACTTTTGGCGGAAGCGTCCGGTGAATCGGGTCAGCGGTTACAAAGGAACTGACAAAGAAAACCCAGATCGCATAGGTTTCAACCGCGAAAAGCGACACCGCAATCCCGAATTCCAGCGGATTGGACACCGAAGGCAGTGTTTCCGTCAACCGCCAGAACCAGTAGCGCATGACAATCGCACTGGCTATGGCCAGAAGCGCGAAGCGCGCGACAATGGTTTTCATGGTAAAGGGTTTCAGCGCGGCCACAATCAGCACCGCAAACAGTCCCAATGCCCCCTGTACCGCAGTCGAGGTGGGAATACTGGCCAGAAACGCCAGCGGAATGACGACCGCAAGCCACAAAAAGGCCAGCAGCACCTCTCCCGGGCGCAGACGTCTATTGGCTATCAACATACTCATCGCAATAAAATGCCTTCCCGGCTGACTATCAGAAAACGGGGCCCGCCAACCCGAAAGCCCCCTGCCCGATGGGGGCAAGCGCGCGTTCGGTCTGGCCGGAAATACAATTCCTTAGCATGATATCAAGCGCCGTTGCGCCACGCGGCAACGCACGGCTGCCCATTTGCGTCCGGCGGAATGCCAGTACGCAAGTGACGTCTCCGCCGGGCGCGCGCGTTGTATAGGTGACATCGCCATATTGGTCGGTCGCGGCCATCAGACCACCGTCGGAAATTGCCCCGAAAGGTGCTGGTGCGCCGCCGAACTGACGCAGCACATCATCCAGAACCAGCCGTGACCTGCTAGCCGTCTGCGCGGTCTGGGCACGCAGCAAAATGACATTCTCGCCTTGCAGGCTGGTCGTGTTGGGCAAGGTGATCCGTTGTTCCAGTGCGCCGTCAAGTTCGCGTTCCAGAACGACCAGCGCATTGGGCACGTTGATCAGCGCACGGGAAGCGGGCACGACGCGATATTCCGTTACGGCCTCGGCCAGTTCGGTGGGGCTTGATCCGTCCATACTGGCCAGAAAACCGCCATCACAGGCAGACAAAGCCAACCCGCCAACCACGGCCAACACCAGAAGGTGTATGCGCGCACGAACGCCGGGCGCGAAACTACTTAATCCGCCAGATACATAACCTTTATACATTGCCCTGCCTGTCGGGGCATGACCCGCGCACGAACACCCAGGACACATAGCGCCCTGACGTCACATTGCCGGATCTGGTCGGATGACCAGCCCATTTCTTGCCTCTGCCTCATCGATGTCGCACCTCTTGCGGGTGTCTTTATCGACAGTTTCCGGAATTTCGTTCCGGTTTATTCTTGATTTCTGCGTCAAGAATACCCCAGCGCTTTGCCATTTGCAACGATTGATCAAACTTGGCGCGCGCCACGGGCATGCTCGCCCCGACTGATAGTGCGCGGCAGCGCGGTCATGCGGCAGCGCCGCCTGACAGGGCGCGGTACCCCTGTACAAAAGGGCGCAAATAGCCCTTTACACCCTTTGACCTACAATATCTCGTCACCTTGGTGGGATGGCAGGCCTGTTGCGCGATGGCAACAACTCCTGCCCCCACACGGCTGTTCTGTCAGCGCCGGGCGCGCAACTTGCCCAATTCGCTGTCCAGAAGATTGCGCATCTTGTCAGTCGCGCCAGTCACGGCGGAACGGATATTGTCAGCTGCATCCTCCGCCGTGACGGGCTGGCGGCCTTCAAGCCGCACTTCCACCTTGCAATGCTTATCATCAGGGCCGTTCTTGGTGGCGTTCTGATCCTTCAGATAAACTTCCACCCGCGTGATGGAGCCGGATACCGCGCCAAGCTTGGATTCAATCACCTGAGTGACAAAACTGGTCACATCCTCGCGCCCTTCGATGGTGTTATCAGTGTTGACCTGAATATGCATGGCGTTGCCCTTTCCGGCTTGTTGTTACCCCTCAAGGGTATGCATCATTGCGCGCCGCTTCAAGATTGCCCGGCATGATTGCGGCGATATTCGCGCACCATGCAGGTCGGCGCATCCGCACGCAGGGAAAGTTCCGCCACAACGGACCACTGGTCCGGCGCAACGGCTGGAAAGAACGTGTCCGCATCGGGCACGTCCAGGTCAACATCCGTCACCAGCAGCCGGTCGGCCAGCGGCAGGAAGGCACGGTAAATCCCCGCCCCCCCGATCGCGTAAATGCGGAAATACCCCGCAGCCCGCGCAGCACTGACAGCCTGATACAATGGCAGAAACAGCGCATCTTCGCTGTCACCGGGTCGGGATGTGACGACAATGTTCAGCCGCCGGGCCAAGGGGCGCTTTGGCAGGCTGTCCCAGGTGTTGCGGCCCATAACCACCGCACCGCCCAATGTCTCTCGCTGGAAGAATTTCAGGTCTTCGGGCGCATGCCAGGGGATAGTGTTGTCCCGGCCGATGGCCCCGTTTCGCGCACGCGCAACAATCAGGCTGATCATGGGCTATACCGCCACCGGGGCCTTGATCCCCGGATGGGGGTCATACCCGTCTATACTGAAATCCTCATAGCGGAAATCAAACACGCTGGCAGGGCTGCGGGCGATGGTCATCTGCGGCAACGGGCGCGGGTCGCGCGCCAGTTGGGTGCGCACCTGATCCATATGGTTGGAATAGATATGCGCATCGCCCAGCGTGTGAACAAAACTGCCAAGTCCAAGCCCGGCAACCCGCGCCAGCATCATCTGCAACAGCGCATAGGACGCAATATTGAACGGCACGCCAAGGAACATATCAGCGGATCGCTGGTATAGCTGCAAATGCAACTTGCCCGCAAGAACCCGCACCTGCCACAATGTATGACATGGCGGCAGCGCCATATCCGGCACATCCGGCGGGTTCCATGCCGATACGATCATGCGGCGGCTGTCGGGCGTGTCGCGGATCATGCGTTCTATTTCGGCAATCTGGTCAACACCGCCGAAATCGCGCCATTGCCGCCCATAGACCGGCCCCAGATCGCCGGAACTGTCCGCCCATTCATCCCATATGCTGACGCCGTTTTCCTTCAGATAGCGGATATTGGTGTCACCAGACAGGAACCACAGTAATTCATGTATGATGGATTTCAGATGCACGCGCTTGGTGGTCACCAGTGGAAACCCGTCCGCCAGATCATAGCGCATCTGCATGCCGAAGACCGACAATGTGCCGGTTCCCGTGCGGTCATCCGATGGTTCCCCATGGTCCAGAATATACTGCAATGCGTCCAGATACTGCTTCATGAATCCCCTGCCCCACAAGATACGGTGGTTAAGTGCCGCAGAATGGCGGCAACGCGCTGATTCTGGAACCCCAAACAGGGATTGAAGCTGCTGGAAATGGAATTATCATACCCATCAACAAGGAGAGCACGCATGAAATATCTGCACACCATGGTCAGGGTCAAAGACCTTGATGCATCAATTGCCTTTTTCAAACTGCTGGGGCTGGAAGAAACCCGCCGCCATGAAAGCGAAAAGGGGCGCTTCACATTGGTATTTCTGTCCCCGCCGGGACAGCCCGAATGCCCGGTCGAACTGACCTATAACTGGGACGGGGATGAAGACTTGCCTTCTGACAGCCGCCATTTCGGGCATCTGGCCTATGAAGTGGCCGATATATACGCGAAATGCGCAGAGTTGCAGGCCGCAGGCGTGACAATCAACCGCCCGCCCCGCGACGGACACATGGCCTTTGTCCGGTCCCCCGACAATATCTCGATTGAATTGCTGCAGGCGGGCGATGCCCTGCCCCCGCAGGAACCCTGGGCCAGCATGGAAAATACCGGTCACTGGTAGGCGCTGGTCGTCAGGCCCGCTGAACAGGCGCGAAAAATATGCCATCATCCAGCACGGACTGGACGGTGGCACGTTTCACGACAGCCTCGTTCTGCGCAAACGCATAGGTCAGGGACATGTCGCATAACTGGTTTATCAGCCTTGGCACACCGCCGGTGGCTTCATAAACCAGCATCGCGGCCTGTTTGCTGAAGATACTGGAACGCCCGCCCGCAATCTTCAGGCGGTGGGCAATATAATGGGCCACGGTTTCGGGCTTCATATAGGGCAAATGGTAGTTGGCCGCGACGCGCTGCGCGAACTGAACCAGATCGGGGCGGCGTACATGATCGCGCAGTTCCGGCTGACCGATCAGGAAAAGCTGCAATACTTCTTCCTTGCCCAGATTGATGTTGGTCAGCATGCGTAGTTCTTCCAGCGCCTCGGGGGAGAGGTTCTGCGCCTCGTCAATGACAAGCAGAACGCGGCGTCCCTCGTTATACTCCTGGATCAGGAATTCCTGCACTTTCAGGAATTTGCCTTCCTCGCTCAGGTCGGATTTCGTCAGTTCCGGCAGCAACCATTGCAGGATGTCGCGCGTATTGGGCCGCGTGTTGGTCACCAACGCAATGGACAGCGCGTCATCATCTTCGGCTTCTTCGATGAAATGCTGTAACAGGACCGTCTTGCCTGCGCCAATCTCGCCGGTCAGCAGCGTAATGGGGGACCGTGTTGCCAGCCCGTATTGAAGCATGGCATACGCCCCGCGTGCGGCATCCGACCAGAACAGGAACTCCGGATCAGGTGTCAGGGAAAACGGCCGCTGATGCAGGCCGAAATGCTCCAGATATGAACTAAAACTATGGGACATTGATCCTTGAAGCCGATACAAAACGTTGATCACAACCTACTACGCAACCCGGTCTACAGGCGGGATGTGACAAAATTCAAGCTGAAACAAGACAAGGTCGTGGCAATCCAACTTCCGAAATGACCCTGAAAATCCGATTCGCCGATGTTTACGCGAGAAGGTCAGAATCACGACATAATACTGCCACTACAGCACTGAAGTACTAAAGCATATGTCAACAATCAGGCCCGGACGCAGCGACAGAACACCAACCAGAAACAATACCGCCGGTTTTGCAGTAGAATCCCTATACCGCATGAATCTGTGGTGCTTTTTTAAAGCGCGGCCAGCCTGTGTGATGTATCAAACTTTATGTGTTTAGGAATCAGTAAGCTTTTCAGGCCGTGGATTCGTTCGGTCCAGGGAAGCGTCTATCAGGACTAGTATTATGGCAAGTGTCACGTCATCCAGCTCCCCCATTGCGCAGTATCAGGCACAATCACAGAAGATGGTGATGCCACGTTATTTTCTGCGTGGGGCCTATGCCAGATTTGGCAAACGTATGGTCGACATTGCCTTCGTCCTGCTGCTGCTTCCCATTGCGATTCCGGTTGTGGCATTCAGTGTTATTGCGCTGCTTGCCACTGGGGCCAGTCCGTTTTACGTTCAGCCCCGGATCGGGCGGCGCGGCAAGGTGTTCCAGATATTGAAATTGCGCACCATGCATCCGGATGCGGATGCCCGCCTGAAACATATTCTGGAAGCAGATTCCGCCCTGTGCGCCGAATGGACCGAGAACCAGAAATTGCGCAATGATCCGCGCATCACATGGGTTGGGCGCTACCTGCGCCGCACATCAATAGACGAACTTCCGCAATTGCTGAATGTTCTGCGCGGCGACATGAGCCTGCTTGGCCCGCGCCCGATGATGCCTGAACAGGTGGCGCTCTATGGCCCGACCTTGCCCGTATATATGGCATTGCGTCCTGGCATTTCAGGTCTGTGGCAGGTCACCGAACGCAATGATGCCAATTTTGCCCAGCGCGCAAGAATTGACGCCGATTATGCTGCAACGCTGGGCTTCGCCAATGACCTGCGGCTTGTGTGGAAAACCATTCGGGTTGTCCTGCGCAGCACCGGTTTCTGAGCGGCCATGCGGCTGATCGCCAGACCACGCGGCCATAATCACGGCACCGATGATGACTTGCAACCGGTGGAATACAGTGTCAAAGCCGCGATTATGGCGCCCAGAAACGTGACCTTTCAGACCAGAACCAACAGCCCTGCCGTGCTTGTGCTGGTCGCAATCACCTGCCTGCCGGAAATTCTGCTGACGCTGTTGGGCACAATTTCTCCCAATGCGTCCCAATGGCGCATGACCGCGATTGCCTATGGCGCCTTCTGGAATGGGCTGCTGCAGGGATGGGAACCGCTTTATCTGTTCCAGCGTGAAGCCATGTTTGCAAGCTATGCATTCCTGCATGGCGGGCTAATGCATCTGCTTGGCAATATGGTTGCCGTGCTGGCGCTTGGCGGGATTGTTGTCGCACGCATAGGGCAAAAAGGTTTCCTGCTACTCTATGCAATCAGCGCCTTCGGCGGGGCGGCGGGGTTCGCGCTGCTGTCGGGCAGCGAGACACCGATGGTTGGTGCATCAGGTGCGGTTTTCGGCCTGATCGGGGCGTGGAAATTCTGGGAATGGCAGGCACGTCAGCATTTTGGCAGCCCGATGCGGCCGCTCTGGTCGTCACTCATCGGGCTGGTCATATTGAATATCGTGCTGTGGGTATTGCTGTCGGGCCTGCTTGCATGGGAAGCGCATCTTGGCGGGTTTCTTGCCGGTGTCCTGTTCGCCGCGATCGTCACGCCGACCCTGCGCTACCGGGTGTAGGAACACGGTTATCCTGATTCAGCGGCTAACTGCCGCGATAGGTCGAAAACCCATAGGGCGACAGCAATAGCGGGACATGATAGTGACTTGCCGCGTCGCTGATGCCGAAGCGGATTGGAACCTCGTCCAGAAACAGCGGCGCGGCCCCGGCCTGCCCGGTTGCCCGCAAATAATCGCCAGCGGCAAAAACCAGTTCATACCGGCCTGTGGCAAAACCCGCTTGCGGCAGGATCGGGCTGTCGGTGCGCCCGTCCTCATTGGTTGTCATCCGCGCCAGTTCCACGCGGGCACCGTCTTGCAACCTGTAAAGCGTGATCTGCAAGCCCTGCGCGGGCAATCCGCGGGCCGTATCCAGAACATGGGTGGTCAGAAAACCGGACATTGCGCGACTCCGTTTTGTGCAGATATGGTCAACAGTCTAGACCGGCGCACCTGATACACACCAGCCCCTTGCCATGACCCACGCTTTCAGGTCTTTCAAAAAATGACTGAAAGCGACAGTGGTTATTCTGCGGTATCACATCGTCGTCCTGAATGATCGGAGGCCACCTTGCAACGCTACCCCCGCAACCTGACCGGCTATGGTGCAACACCCCCTGATGCCGCATGGCCCGGTGGCGCAAAAATCGCCATCTCGCTGGTGCTGAACTATGAAGAAGGGGGCGAGAATTGCCTGCTTCATGGGGATGCCGCGTCTGAAGGGTTCCTGTCCGACATTCCCGGTGCCGCGCCATGGCCCGGTCAGCGGCACTGGAACATGGAATCCATCTATGACTATGGCGCAAGGGCCGGGTTCTGGCGGCTGCACCGGTTGTTCACATCGCGCGGATTGCCGGTCACGATTTATGGGGTCGCCACAGCGCTGGCACGAAACCCCGAACAACTGGCCGCCATGAAAGCGGCGGATTGGGAAATTGCCAGCCATGGCCTGAAATGGGTCGAGCACCGTGACATGCCAGAGGATCAGGAACGCAGCGCCATAGAAGAGGCTATCCGCCTGCACACAGAGGTTGTGGGCAGCCCCCCATGCGGCTGGTATACGGGGCGCTGTTCAGTCAACACGGTGCGGCTTGCGGCAGAAACAGGTCAGTTTGACTGGATTTCCGACACGTATGACGACGATCTGCCGCATTGGATGGAATTCGGACCGCGTGATCAGCTTATCCTGCCCTATACGCTGGAAGCAAATGACATGCGCTTCGCCACTGCGCCCGGCTGGGTGACAGGCAGTGATTTTGAAACCTATCTGAAAGATGCTTTCGATGTCCTTTATGCCGAAGGGGACGCGGGCGCGCCGAAAATGCTGTCCATCGGGCTGCATTGCCGCCTGATCGGGCGTCCGGGCAAGATTGCGGGCCTTATGCGTTTTCTGGACCATGTGCAGGCGCATCAGGGGGTGTGGTTCGCGCGGCGCATCGACATCGCGCAACATTGGGCCGCCACGCACCCTCATCACCGCCGCACCCGCCCCAGCACGCTTGACCGCGCCGGTTTCATCGCATGCTTTGGCGGCGTTTATGAGCATTCACCATGGGTTGCCGAGCGCGCCCATGCACTGGAACTGGGGCCTGCCCATGACAGCGCGACAGGGCTTGCCAATGCCATGGCGCGCGCCTTCCGCGCGGCCAGCGCGGATGAACGTCTGGCCGTGTTGCGCGCGCATCCCGACCTTGCGGGCAAACTGGCCGCCGCCAAACGCCTGACACCGGACTCGACCCATGAACAGGCCAGCGCCGGGCTGAATGCACTGACCGACACCGAACGCGCCACCTTTGAAAAGCTGAATGCCACCTATGTTGAAAAACACGGCTTCCCCTTCATCATTGCCGTGCGCGACAACACCAAGGCATCCATTCTGGCGGCATTCAATGCGCGCATCGAGCATGACACCGCAACAGAATTCATCACAGCCTGCCAGCAGGTCGAACGCATTGCCGAATTGCGCCTGCACACTATTCTCGGGGCTTCATCTTGCTGAAAACACTCAATTGCAGCCGCTAAACCCAACGGAACCGCCACAATGACGCGCAACCTGGCCATACGCCCCCTTACCCCCGCCGCATTCGTACTCTTTGGCGATGTGCTGGACATTGAAGGGCAACCTGACAAGCTGATCAATCAGGGCCAGTGCGGACGCTATCACGACCGCGCACACGTGGATTTCGGCGAAGGCGGGCGGGCGGGGATTTCGCTGTTTGACGCCCAGCCCCGCGCTCTGCCCTATACGCTGACCATGATGGAACGTCATCCCGATGGCAGTCAGGCCTTCATCCCCATGCATACGGAACCATTTCTGGTGATCGTGGCCGAAGATGCCGGAAACCGCCCCGATACCCCCCGCGCATTTTTGACCAATGGCGCACAGGGCGTCAATTTTCACCGCAATATCTGGCACGGAGTTCTGACGCCATTAGCGCAGCCCGGCCGCTTTGCCGTGATCGACCGTATCGGCGATACGCCCAATCTTCAGGAATACTGGTTTGACACCCCATGGCAGGTTCAGCACCGGATCTGAATGCGCGTCACGAATCGCAGATATTCAGCAAGCTGACCCATTGACCGTCATTCAGCAACGCACCGCGCGGGGACTGCGTCAGCGTGTCCATATCCGCGCGCAGCTGGTCGGAGATCTGGCCCAATGCGGGATCAAGGGGCGTGGCATTGGCCAATAGCGGGCCGGGCGACAGCTCCAGCCGTTCAAAACGCGCCTGTATCGCCGCAATATCCGGCACAGCCACTGGCGCATTCAGAACCGCGCGCGCATACCCACGTATGGCATTGGGTCGCAATTCCCCCGATGTCAGCAACCGAAAGGTGGAAAACACCCCCGCATGCCGCAACAGCGGGCGCAGCGGATCATCCGCTGCAGCACGCGCACCGGCAAGGACCAGCGCACCGGCCAATGCTTCGACGCTTTCGGCCTGATCAACAAGGCGCGCATCCACCACGAATAACCGCCCCGGCAAGTGCTGTATGCGCGGGGCTTCCAGTGACAGATCACGCAGGATAACCAGCCGCGCCGGTGCGTCGAACAAGCGCCGCTGCAAGATACCAAGCGCATTGGTCCCCAAACTGCTTTGACATTGTGTCGCACCCGTTTGGCGCAATTCGGCCAGCAAGCGCTCCGCGATCTCTGTGCGTTTGGCCATGGGCACGACCGACGCAGTATGATCGACCAATGCAGGCGGCAGCAGGAATGCACCAAGCCCCAGAACCAAAAGGCTTAACGCCCCCATGATCGGCACGCGCAAGCGTTCAATCAGACCCTTTGGCGGGGCCAGCGCCGCATGCAGTTCTTTCAGCGCATCGATCAGCAGATCTTCGTCCAGTTCCAGCACTTCACTTGCATCGCCATCGGGGCTGAACAATGCGGGGCGCTTGCCCGGGTTCAGACGTTCAATCGCTGCCAGCGACCAATGTGACAGCACATGCATGCTACGGCTGTCCATGATGACCAGCGTCGCATCCCCGAAGGATACCACGACTTCGCGGCGCTGTTCTTCAACCGCGCCTGACCAAAGGCCCATGCCTTCAAGTTTATGATATTTCTTAAGCGCGGTCGTCATGCCGCTTGCCTGCTCTGCCGTTTTGAGGGCATCTTAGCGCAAACCCGCACGCAAGACCAGCACGTCACAGCGCGCGCACCAGGTCACGCAGATCGGATTTCTGTATCTTGCCGGTCGCTGTTTTCGGCAGGTCCATGAACACGACTTTCTTCGGGGTCTTGAACCCTGCCAGATGATCACGGCAAAAGGCGATCAACTCCTGTTCGGTCACCTGCGCACCCGGTTTCACCTCTATACAGGCGCAGGGCACTTCACCCCATTTCGCATCCGGCCTTGCAACCACCGCTGCCAACCACACCGCCGGGTGCTTCATCAACACGCTTTCCACCTCGACCGAGCTGACATTTTCGCCCCCCGAAATGATGATGTCCTTGGCCCGGTCCGCGATCTTGATATAGCCATCGCTGTGCCAGAACGCGATATCGCCGGAATGGAAATACCCGTTGCGAAACGCCTCTGCCGTCGCTTGCGGGTTCTTGTAATACCCTTTCATCACGCCATTACCACGATGCAGGATTTCGCCCAGGCCGACCCCGTCGCGGGCCACCTGCACCATGCTGTCGGGCTGCATCACGATCACATCTTCCATGAAGGGCATCAATACGCCGGTGCGGGCCTTCACCTCTGCGCGGTCATCGCCTTGCACGCTGTCGAACCCGTCATGCCACAGGCATTCCGTTGCGGGGCCATAGGTTTCGGTCAACCCGTAAACCTGCGTCACATTGAACCCCAGCGGTTCAATAGCCGCCAGAACGGCCGATGGCGGCGGGGCACCTGCGGTAAACACCTCTACCAGATGATCAAAGGGCAGCCGATCTTCGGGGGGCGCATTGATGATGGTCTGCAACACAATCGGCGCCCCCCCGAAATGGGTCGCCTTTTCCACGCTGATCGCATGATAGATGCCCGCAGCGGTCACATCGCGCAGGCGGAGGATACACCCGCCAAGCACAGGAATCATCCAGGGGTGGCACCACGCATTGCAATGAAACATCGGCACAATCGTCAGATACCTGGGGAACAGCGTCATGCGCCAGGATATTGGCTGACTGAGGGTGGACAGATACGCGCCGCGATGATGATAGACCACGCCCTTTGGGCGGCCTGTTGTTCCGGATGTATAGTTCAGCGCAATGCTTTCCCATTCGTCCTGCGGAAGGATCCATGAAAATTGCGGATCGCCCGCGTTCAGAAACACCTCATATTCAATGTGGCGTCCGGTCGGGGCAAATCCCGCCTCATGATCGGCAACTTCGACAATCACGGGCGGGTTGTCCAGTTCCGCGCAGGCCGCTTCGGCAAGGGGCAGAAACGCCGTGTCCACCAGCACAAGTTTTGCCGCGCCGTGACCCAGAATGTACGCCACTGTGCCGGTTTCCAGCCGGGTGTTGATTGCATTGAGCACTCCACCGCAGGCAGGCACTGCAAAATGCGCCTCGGCATGGGCCGGGATATTGGGCAGAAGCGTTGCCACCACATCCCCCGGTGCCACGCCATGCGCGGCCAGACTGGCGGCAAGGCGCGTCACCCGTGCGCCATATTCGGCATATGTCCGGCGTGTGGTCCCATAGACCAACGCTTCATGCCCCGCAAACACATCTGCGGCGCGGCGCAAATGCGACAATGGCGTCAATGCAACATGGTTTGCTGCATTCCGGTCCAGTCCGGTTTCATCCTCAAGCCAGCCCATCGCCCCCCCTATCGCCCCGTCATGCAGCCGACTCCACCCGCAGCATTGCGCGAAATTATCCAGAGTTCCCTTGGATTGAAATAAAATTGCCTTGGAAATGTCCAGTTCTTTCCCTGATTCTGTCCTCAACAAATGGTAAATCTGAAAGTAAGGCAGGAATGCACCAACGACAGTACGGACTCAAAAAGGAGATTCGGAATGCTGAATTCAGGAGATAATGCGCCTACACGTTTTGGAAGTCTGTCCGCTTTTGCGCCCGCGATTTCGGTGGCCATGCACAAGGAAGCCGGGCTCTATGATGTCGCCCTGCGCGAAGACGGGCTGCTTCCCGGAACACTGATCGGCACGGCTTCGGGGTGGCGCGGTGTGGAAACAATCCAGCCCGGCGATCTGGTTCTGACATTTGACAATGGCATGCAACGGATCGAGGCCAACCACAAGGTGACCATCGCGCAAGCAAGCCTACCCGCACACAAAGCATTCATGATGGTGATTCCCGCAGGTGTTCTGGGCAATCGCAAACAGATAACGCTGCTGCCCTGTCAGGAAGTCATCGTTGAATCAGACCTGGCCGAAATCGACTTTGGCGAGCCATTTGTCCTGATTCAGGCCCTGATGCTTGAAGGGTATGGCGGCATTCACCGTGCGCCTATCACGGGGGACGTTACCGTTCACATGCTGACCTTCGCATCCGAACAGGTCATTCATTGCGCGGGGGCCGCATTGGTCAGCGCGCGTGCCGAAAGCGATTTTTCGCCCCTGCATGCAGCGGCTGCCGTCGGCGCATCATCGGACACACCGCGCTTGAACCTGTCGCAACTGCACAGGATTGCAGAGAACCTGAAACAGGACGCGGCCTGCACGGGGTTTGCCGCACATGCCGCGTCGTTCACTTATGCCGCAGCAGATTCGCGGTTTGCATAGAAGCCGCGCCCGGTCTTGGCCATCTGGCGCAGCAGTTCGGGGGCGCTGAACCGCGCCCCGAACCGCGCTTCAAGATCATCGCACACAGAGACCGCAAATTCCGGGCCAAGCATATCCAACCACGAGAACGGCCCGCCCGACCAAGGTGCAAACCCCCAGCCCAGAATCGCGCCAACATCCCCTTCGCGGATATCTTCAAGCACACCTTCTTCAAGGGCACGCACCGCTTCAAGCGCCTGCGCAAACATCAGTCGGTGCTGCACAGTTATCAGGTCGGGCTGGTCATCTGATTTCGGGAATTTATCTGCAATCCCCTGCCACAGCCCCTGCCGTTTGCCCTTGTCGTCATAGGTATAGAACCCGGCAGCGGATTTGCGCCCCAACCGCCCCTGCTCAACCATCCAGAACACCACTTCATCCACGTCACCATCGGCATAGGAATCCCCCATGGCGACGCGGGTGGCCTTGGCAATCTTGGCGCCCAGATCAAGCGATGTTTCGTCCACCAGTTGCAGCGGCCCCAACGGCATGCCCATCAGCTTGGCGGCATTTTCCACCAGCGCGGGGGCAACCCCTTCGCGCACCATGCGCATGCCTTCGTTCAGATAGGGGATGATGCAGCGATTGGCATAGAAAAACCGCGCATCATTCACGACGATCGGGGTCTTGCGAATCTGGCGGACGAAATCCAGTGCCTTAGCCACTGCGCGATCACCGGTTTCGCGGCCCTTGATGATTTCCACCAGCAGCATCTTGTCCACCGGGCTGAAGAAGTGAATGCCAATGAACTGACCGGGCCTTGCGCTGGCCTTCGCCAGATCAGAGATCGGCAAGGTCGATGTGTTGGTCGCGAAAATCGCGTCATCGGGCAGCACGGTTTCGGCCTTGGTGGTCACTTCGGCCTTGACCTTGGGGTCTTCAAACACGGCTTCGATCACCAGATCACAGCTTGCAAGCGCGTCATAATCAGTAGTCGGTGTGATGCGCCCCAGGACTTCGGCCTTCTTCGCCTCACTGAGCTTGCCGCGTTTTATCCCCTTGTCCAGCACCCCCTCGGCGTAGCCCTTGCCTTTTTCCGCCGCTGCCTGCTGCGCGTCGATCAGCACGACATCAATGCCTGCATTGGCCGCGACATAGGCGATACCGGCACCCATCATACCCGCGCCCAATACGCCCAGCTTGCGGACTTTTTCATCCGCCACCTGCGGCCGGTTCGCACCTTTTTCCAGCGCTTCCTTGTTGATGAACAGCGACCGGATCATCGCGCCGGAACTTGGGTTCATCAACACATGCACGAACCAGCGCGCTTCGATCTTCAGCGCTGTGTCAAAGGGCACCTGCGCCCCCTCATATACCGCCGACAGCAATGCCTTGGCCGCCGGATAAACCCCCTGGGTCTTGCCATTGATCATGGCTGATGCACCCACAAAGGTCATGAACCCGGCCGGGTGATAGGGCGCGCCACCGGGCATCTTGTAGCCCTTGGCATCCCATGGTTTCACCAGATCGGCGTCTTTGGCCCCCAGCACCCATTCCTTCGCGCGGGTCATCAGGTCATCAGCAGGGACCACTTCATCAATCAATCCCGCCGATTTGGCCTTCTTCGGGTCCGACAGCTTGCCTTCCAGCAGGAAGGGGGCCGCCCCCATCGCGCCCAGCTTGCGCGCCAGCCGCGTGGTGCCACCGGCGCCGGGGAAAATACCCACCATGATTTCAGGCAGGCCAATCTTGGCTTTCGGGTTTTCGGCAGCGATGATGCGGTGACACGCCAGCGGGATTTCCAGACCAATGCCAAGCGCAGTGCCAGGCAATGCCGCAACAACCGGCTTGCCGCCTTTCAGCGTCTTGGGGTCCATGCCCGCGCGTTCGATCTTGCGCAGGCAGCGATGCATCGACATGATCCCGTCGAACAGGCCCTTTTCGGGCTGATCGCCGGCCATTTCCTTCATACGGGCAATCACGTTCAGGTCCATGCCGCCCGCGAAATCTGCCTTGGCCGAAGTGATGATCACGCCCTTGACGGCCTCATCGCTCAGCGCCGTGTCGATATGCGCTTCCAGTTCGGCCAGCCCTTCCATCGACAGGACATTCATGGATTTTCCCTGAATGTCCCATGTGATGGTCGCAACCCCGTCCGAATCCACGGAATAATGAAAATCAGTCATTTTATTCGCCCCCCTTACACGCGCTCGATGATCGTGGCCGCACCCATGCCGGATGCGACACATAGCGTCGCAAGGCCAGTGCCCTTGCCAGTGCGTTCCAATTCATCCAGCAGCGTGCCGATGATCATGGCCCCTGTCGCGCCAAGTGGATGACCCATTGCAATCGCGCCCCCATTGACGTTGACGCGGTCGCTGTCCACGTTGAACGCCTGCATGAAGCGCAGCACGACTGCGGCAAATGCCTCGTTAACCTCGAACAGGTCGATGTCGGAAATCTGCATGCCGGAATCGCGCAGGATTTTCTCGGTTACCGGCACCGGGCCAGTCAGCATGATTGTCGGGTCTGTGCCGATCTTGGCGGTGGCGCGAATGCGCGCGCGTGGTTTCAGACCGTATTTTTCGCCAAATTCCTTATTGCCGATCAGCACGCCCGCCGCCCCGTCAACAATCCCCGATGAATTGCCCGCATGGTGGATATGTTCAATCCGTTCCAGATGCGGGTATTTCATCAAGGCAATCTTGTCGAAACCCGGCATCACCTCGCCCATATCCTTGAACGCGGGTTTCAGGGTCGACAGACTGTCCATATCCGTGCTTGGGCGCATGTATTCGTCGCGGTCCAGAATGGTCAGCCCGTTGATATCCGTGACCGGTACAATCGACCGGGCAAAGCGCCCTTCCTGCCACGCGATGGCCGCGCGTTTCTGGCTTTCGACGGCCAGTTCATCGGCCATCTGGCGGTTGAACCCGTATTCGGTGGCAATGATGTCCGCGGCAATCCCTTGCGGAACGAAATACTGCTCCATCGCGACGGACGGATCCACTGCCACGGCCGCCCCGTCGGACCCCATGGCAACGCGACTCATCATCTCGACCCCGCCTGCGACATAGGCCATTCCAGCACCGCCGCGTACCTGATTGGCCGCGATGTTCACAGCTTCCATGCCGGACGCACAAAAGCGGTTGATGGCCAGCCCCGGCACCTGTTCATCGAAATCCGATGCAAGAACTGCGGTGCGCGCCAGACAGCCGCCCTGTTCGCCCACCTGGGTCACATTGCCCCAGATCAGGTCTTCAATCGCGCGGGTGTCCAGATCGTTGCGGGATTTCAGCTGGTTCAGCACCAATGCCGAAAGGCGCATTGCCGTCACTTCGTGCAAGCTGCCATCGGCCCGCCCCTTGCCCCTCGGCGTGCGGATGGTGTCATAGATATAAGCGTCGGTCATGTGTTCCTCCGTGTCATGTTCTGTTCATGGGGCGCATCGAAGCCTGTCATCCGCGCTTTCGTCCTGCCCCTGATATGCTCGCCGAAGGCGCCGCCGGTCATCGCTTGCGCGCCTCAAGTTCCGAATTGAACATCCGCAGGCGATGTCCCAGATTTTCTGCATGGGTTACCGACTCAAAATTCTCGAAAAGGAAAGACAGGGCTTCGCCTTCCTCCAGTCCGGCTTCTTGTGCAAATCGGCGTAAACGGCGGTATCCATCTTCGGTCATTGCCATGTTGAACCGGCGGGTCAGACGAAAACGTTTGGGCATGGAAACCTCCGTTCAATAGGTCAGTTGCCGGGTCACAGGGAACCGGCAACTTGTGTTGTAGCTAAAACTGATCAGGGCTAAGCGCCATCATCGCCCCGGACCCGCTGCGTATGCGGACCAGATGCAACGCAGTCGCGGGCAGATGGCGCGTCATGTAATAGCGCCCGGTGGTCAGTTTCGCGTCCAGAAATGCGCGGTCAGTTGCCCCGCCATCCAATGCGGCAAGCGCGGCTTTCGCCATTTGCGCCCAAACCAGACCCAAACAGACATGCCCGAACAGATGCATGAAATCATTGGACCCTGCCAGGGCATCATTGGGATTTTTCATGCCGTTTTCCATGAAATACATGCCAGCCGCCTGCAGATCCTTTGATGCCGCTTTCAACGGGTTCAGAAACTCATCAAGGCGGGCATCCCCTTCGTTTTCCTTGATGAAATCCTTGACCAGCGCAAAGAACGCCATCACATGCTTGCCGCCGTCCTGCGCCAGTTTGCGGCCCACAAGGTCCAGCGCCTGAATCCCGTTCGCGCCTTCATAGATCATAGCGATCCGGGCATCACGGGCGTATTGCGACATGCCCCATTCTTCAATATAGCCATGGCCGCCATAGACCTGCTGGGCCTGAATGCACATGTCAAAGCCCTTGTCGGTCAGGAACCCCTTGATCACCGGCGTCAGCAACGAGATCAGACCATCCGCCTGCACGTCATTCATGCGGTGGGCACGGTCGATCAGGCTGGCCCCCCACATTGTGAATGCCCGTGCCCCTTCGACAAAACTTTTCTGATCCATAAGCATTCGCCGCACATCAGGGTGTACGATCAGCGGATCGGCAGGGCCATCAGGGTTTTTCGTTCCCGTCACATCACGCCCCTGCAAGCGGTCGATGGCATAGGCCAGCGCATTCTGATACGCGATTTCTGCCTGCGCATAGCCTTGCAGCCCGACGCCAAGCCGCGCTTCGTTCATCATAGTGAACATCGCGCGCATGCCCTTGTGCAGATCACCGACCAGATAACCCGTTGCCCCGTCATAATTCATGACGCAGGTTGAATTACCGTGAATGCCCATCTTTTCTTCGATCTTGCCCACGGAAACCGCATTGGGGGCACCAAGGCTGCCATCATCCTTCACCATGATCTTGGGAACAATGAACAGCGAAATTCCTTTGGTGCCATCACCGCCACCCGGTGCCTTGGCCAGCACCAGATGGATGACATTTTCCGCCATGTCGTGATCACCGGCCGAGATGAAGATCTTCTGCCCGGTAATCTGGTAGCTGCCATCATCCTGCGGATCGGCCTTGGTGCGGATCAATCCCAGATCAGTGCCGCAATGCGGTTCTGTCAGGTTCATCGTCCCGGTCCAGTCAAGGCTGATCATCTTCGGCAGGAAAAGCGCCTTCTGCGCGTCGGACCCATGCGCAATGATTGCGGAAATCGCGCCATGCGTCAGGCCCTGATACATGTTAAACGCCATATTCGCGCCCGAAAACAATTCACCAACCGCAGATTGCAGGACATAAGGCAGGTTCTGCCCGCCATATTCTTCCGGCAGGTCCAGACCATTCCACCCACCGGCCTTGACCTGTTCGAACGCTTCTTTGTACCCGTCTGGCGTGCGCACCACCCCGTTTTCCAGTCGGCACCCCTGCTGGTCGCCAATGGCATTCAGCGGGGCCATCGCGCCTTCGGCCAGCTTGGCAGCTTCGTCCAGAATGGCGGTGGTGAATTCACTGTCCAGATCGGCATATCCCGGAATTTCCGATGCGCTGATCTTCAGCAGGTCATGCAGGACGAAGCTCATATCCTTGGTCGGCGCTTTGTAGCTGGGCATTACATTTCTCCGTGGAAACTTAGGTGCTGCATATCAGGACAATGCAGGATTCTGTGTTATTCGGCGGCTTCAGGCTTGTCGGACTGGCGCAGGACGGATTCGCCCCATGCCAGTTCCTTTTTCAGGTCGACAATTGCTTCTGTCAGTTCGTCGCGCTGGCGTTCCATGTCGGCCAGTCGCGCCAGCGCGATTTCATAGGTCTTGCGCAGCTGCTTTAACTCGCTGTCGTCGCGGTCATACATGTTCAGAAGCTGGCGAATTTCTTCCAGGCTGAAACCGAAACGCTTGCCGCGCAGAATAAGCTTCAGCCTTGCCTGATCGCGGCGGGTAAACAGGCGGTGCTGCCCGTCGCGCTGGGGGGACAACAATTCCTTCGCTTCATAGAAACGCAATGTGCGTGGTGTCACGCCGAATGCATCGCACATCTGCCTGATTGACCTGACATCTTCTGACATGGCTTCCCCCTCCGGAAAATGCGCGCTTTTCAGAGCGCCGCCTTGGGGGATAACATATGCAGGTTGACGTGAAGGTAAAGCAAAACGCCACGTCAAAACGTAGTGTTACGTCACGTTTCGCCATTCTTCAGAAGTCTGGCTGCGTCTTCGCGCAGCTTATGCAGATCGCTGATCGTGCGGTCAAGTTCAGCGGCCTGTTCGCGCAGGGCAACAAGCTGGCGATCCGCCATGTTCAACCATGCAAGAAGCTGGGTTTCTGTCCCGGATTGTTCGTATATTTCAAGCCATTGCCTGATTTCTTCCAAGCTGAAGCCGAACCGCCTGCCGCGCATGATCAGGGTCATCCTTGCCACTTCGCGCGGGGTGTAGAAACGGTTTCGGCCCTCTTTTTCGGGGCACAGCAATTCTATGTATTCGTAATACCGCAGGGTGCGCGGTGTTACGTCGAACTTCTCGCACATCTGCTTGAATGCAAGTCTGGTCTCCGTCAAATCACATGCCTCCCTGCAATATGGATATCATGCTACGCGCTCCATCGCGCTGATGCAATTCCCCGCGCCCCCTTGCCATTTGCGCCGGAACGGGCACAGATGGAATTCCCGTTATCGCCAGAGGTTCCCATGTCACAACCAGATCCGCATAGTTTCATCAGCGCCCTGCCCTTTGCACGCGCATTGGGCATGCGACTGGAAGCGATCAGCGCCGGCGAGGCGCGTATTTCCATGGATTGGGACGCGCGTTTTGTGGGCGATCCCGCAACCGGCGTCATTCATGGCGGGGCGGTGTCCGCACTGATGGACACTTGCGGTGGTGCGGCGGTAATGTCCTATCCCGGCGCGACAACAACTGCGACGATTGATCTGCGCATTGATTATATGCGCGCATCGACACCGGGACAGCGGATAA
The DNA here is from genome assembly GCF_028745735.1 of Roseinatronobacter alkalisoli. Classification (GTDB taxonomy): domain Bacteria; phylum Pseudomonadota; class Alphaproteobacteria; order Rhodobacterales; family Rhodobacteraceae; genus Roseinatronobacter; species Roseinatronobacter alkalisoli. The sequence goes on along the minus strand of NZ_JAQZSM010000001.1, from coordinate 290,714 downwards.
CCGCGCGCGCCGTCTGCTATCACGTCACCCGCAACGTGGCCTTCGTCCGCGCGACGGCCCATGACGACGACAGCGAAAACCCGGTTGCAACCGCTTCCGGCGCATTCACCTTCGATCACGTGAAAAAGGTGTCGAAATGAAACACCCCGAACCCGTGCAGCAAGTCAAGTACCGGCGTGATACCGCGCTGCAAACGCTGGTGGGGGCCATTCCTTATGCGCAGTTCATCGGCATCCGGTTCGAACGCCACGGCGACGAACTGACTGCCGTGCTGCCATTTGATGAAAGCCTGATCGGAAACCCCATTCTGCCCGCGTTGCATGGCGGGGTAATTGCATCCTTTCTGGAAGTGGCAGCCATTGTCGAATTGAGTTGGGCCATGCTGTGGAAAGAACTTGAATCCGGCAGATTAAGTGCAGAAAGCATGGCGCAGAACATGCCACGCCTGCCAAAGACCATTGATTTCACAATCGATTTCCTGCGCACCGGCCTGCCCCGCGACGCATATGCGCGTGCGCGGGTCAACCGGTCCGGACGACGCTATGCCAGTGTTCACGTTGAAGCATGGCAGGATAACCGCACACGCCTGTTCGCGCAGGCCACCGGGCATTTCCTGATGCCTCCGGCCGCAGAAAACCCATCTGGCAAGGCCTGACATGACCACTGCCCTAACGGCATCGCGGCCTGTGACCAACAGGCGGGTTCTGCGCATTGCCGTACCGATCGTTCTGGCCAATATATCTGTCCCGCTGCTTGGCGCGGTGGATACCGGCGTTGTAGGCCAGATGGGGGCCGCCGCGCCCATTGGCGCTGTGGGGCTGGGCGCGGTCATTCTGGCATCGATCTACTGGATTTTCGGTTTCCTGCGCATGGGCACGACAGGGCTTGTCGCACAGGCCAGCGGCGCGGGTGATCTGGCCGAAAGCGGCGCTGTGCTGACACGCGGTATCATGCTGGGGCTGGTCGCCGGGGTGGTGATGGTCGCGGCGCAGGCCCTGATCATGGCCGCCGCCTTTCGCATAGCCCCCGCCAGCGCCGCGGTTGAAGAACTGGCCCGCGACTATCTGGTCATCCGTATCTGGGGCGCACCTGCCACAATTGCACTTTACGCGGTCAATGGCTGGCTGATCGGCACGGAACGCACACGGTCGGTCCTGATTCTGCAACTATGGATGAACGGGCTGAATATTGCGCTGGACCTGTGGTTCGTTCTGGGACTGGGCTGGGGCGTGCAGGGCGTGGCCATCGCCACATTGATCGCGGAAGCAACATCGCTGATTCTGGGGTTGTACCTGTGTCGCGCGGCGTTTTCGGGGGCGCAATGGCGCGACTGGGCGCGGGTTTTCAACCGCGCCCGGCTGCACCGGATGTGGGCCGTCAATTCCGACATCATGCTGCGCACCATCGCATTGCAAGGCGCAATGACCGGCTTCATGTTCATGTCCGCAGGGTTAGGGGATGTGGAACTGGCCGCAAATCAGGTGTTGTGGCAGTTTCTGATGGTCACGGCCTTCGCGCTGGACGGGTTTGCCTTTGCCGCCGAAGCGCTTGTCGGCCATGCCGTGGGCGCGCGTTCCATGGTTGCCATGCGACAGGCCGCAACGCGTGCATCTGTCTGGGCCATCAGCGCCGCGCTGGTGATGGCACTGGGGGTCTGGGTGCTTGGCCCGTTTGCCATTGACCTGATGGCCAAGGATACAGGCGTTCAGGAAACCGCGCGCGTCTTTTTGCCCTATGTCGTTGTGTTATGCGTGCTGGGTGCCGGGGCCTATATGCTTGATGGAATATTCATCGGCGCCACCGGCACGCGCGAAATGCGCAACACTGTTACTCTGGCCGTGGCAATCTATGCGGGCATCATCTGGTGGGCAGTGCCGGTCTGGGGCAATCATGCGCTATGGGTGGCATTGATGGTGCTGAACATCCTGCGCGGGGCGTTTCTGGCAGCGTTTTATCCACGGCTGGAGCGACGCGTAGGTGCAGATCGCGCATAAACCACTGAGTTTTTTTTCGCATTTCGAGCAAGGAAAGTTTACAGCCATTTTTCCCGATCCGTGCCCACGGCTTCCGCCACATTCGCGAATCCATCACGTTCCAGCAAAGCAATCAGACCATGATTGATGCGCGACACCAACGACAGCCCTTCATAGACAAGCGCAGAATACAGCTGCACCGCCGATGCCCCTGCCCTGATCTTGGCATAGGCCTGCTCGGCAGAGGACACCCCGCCCACGCCGATCAGCGGCAGCTTGCCATCAGTAATATGTGACAGTTGCGCCAGAACGCGCGTGGATTTTTCAAACAGCGGCGCACCTGACAAGCCGCCCGCTTGTTGCGCATCGGCGCTGGTCAATCCATCGCGTGACAATGTGGTATTGGTGGCAATGATGGCATCCAGATTGGCTGCAAGCGCCACCTGCGCAATTTCAGCAAGTTCGGCCTGTGACAGATCGGGCGCGATTTTCAGGAAAACCGGGATCGGGCGAGGTAATTCAGCGCGCGCATCCATTACCCCGGCCAACAGCGCCGCCAGGGCATCCGCTCCCTGCAAATCCCGCAGGCGTTCGGTATTGGGCGATGAAACATTGACCGTGGCAAAATCGATATGCGCCCCTGTCATGCGCAACACTTCCGCGAAATCGCCAGCGCGGTCGATGCTGTCCTTGTTGGCCCCCAGATTCAAGCCCAGCACCATACCCGCAGGGCGGCGGGCGAGCCGCGCTGCAATGGCTTGCGCGCCTTCATTATTGAACCCGAACCGGTTGATAACCGCGCGGTCCTGTGTCAGCCGGAACAGGCGCGGGCGCGGATTACCCTGTTGCGGGCGCGGGGTGGCAGCGCCCGTTTCGACAAAACCGAAACCTGCGCGCGACAGCCCCCGCAATGCCGTGGCGTTCTTGTCAAACCCCGCCGCCAGCCCGACAGGGTTGGGCAGATCCAGCCCCGCGACCTGCGTTTTCAGCTTGGTTGACACCACAGGGCGCGGCATGGGGGTCAGCCCCGATTGCAGCGCCTTGATGGCCAGACCATGTGCCGTTTCAGGGTCAAACCTGCGCAACAGGGCAAGGCCCGCGCTTTCAAGAATGCTCATACCAGCCCCTTCGGAAAGATGTGGCCCGCCGCGCCAAGCGGCAGGGATGTATCCCAGCGTACGTCCGCGCGGCGCAGCGGCCGGTAAAGATGCGGGAACAGATCACCACCGCGCGACACTTCCCATTTCAGGGCAGCGCCCAGATCATTGGCATCGACCGCAATCAGCACCAGATCGCTTTCCTGTGCGAAGTGCTTTGCAGCAGTTTCCATGACCTGCCCCGCAGTGGAGAAATGAATATAGCCATCCGCCAGATCGACCGGCGCACCATGGCTGTGCCCGGTCGCAACCATGTCATCCCATTCGGGGCGGCGGAATATCTTGTAAATCAGCATGCTGTGGTCTTGCCCAATACCAGCGCCAAGGTCAATTCCCTACAAGGGTCCGGGCAGGCGTTCTTCACTTAGCAGCACATTGGCATCCACCGCGCCGATGCCCGGCAATGTCATGATGCGCCGCCGCAGGATGCGTTCAAAATCCGACAGATCCCGCGCGACCACCCGCAACCGGTAATCATAAAGGCCCAGCACATGCTGCACGGTCTGCACTTCGGGAATGGCGGACACGGCGCGTTCGAAATCCGCCAGAGAGACGCGGCCCTTTGCGGCCAGACTGATGCCCAGAAACACCGTGACCCCGAAGCCCAGTGCGGCCACATCCAGATCAACGCGCTGCCGCGCGATGGCACCGCAATCGCGCAACCGTTTCAGCCTGCGCCACGCGGCAGGTTGGCTTAACCCCAGCTTACGCCCCAATGCACCGGCGCTTTGGGTGCTGTCCCTAGCGAATGCGCGCAACAAGGCGCGGTCGGTTTCGTCCAGATCAATCATGGCGTTTCACGGGTGCCGACACAGGGGCGCTGCCGCATTCACCCCAGTGTATCTGGCGTAAGATGAAGATCATAGCGGCAGACTTTCTTCGGATTTGATGTCAGACAGATGCATCAGCGCTTCCAGATCCGAGATATGCGGCAGTGTCAGAATACGGTCCCGGTAGATTTGTTGATAATGGCCCATGTCGCGGGCAATGACATTCAGGCGCACATCGACACGGCCAAGAAAACTCTGAATTTCAAGAACTTCCGGAACGGCGCGTGCTGCCGCGATAAATTCATCAAAGGCGCGTGGGTTGGTCTTGTCCAGGGTGATCCGCAAGCTGACTTCAACCTGCCAGCCAAGGGCGCGCCAGTCGATCACCGCCTGTTGCCCGCGCAGAATGCCCGCATTGCGCAGCCTGTCCAGCTTGCGCCAACAGGTGGCTTCGGTCATGCCCGCGCGCGCGGCCAGTTCTGCGGTACTGGCACCGGGGGCGGCCATCAGTTGGCGTAGCAGGCGGCGGTCACTGTCATCGATACGCATGATTATTTCTGTTTTTACATTTTTACGAATGATAATTATCATAACTGGCAAATATACGCGAGATATGAAACGCATTTTGCAGGAAAATCGTTATGCTGCGCCCAGACACACACCTACTGGAGGAAGACCCATGCGCGTATATTATGATCGCGATTGCGATGTGAACCTGATCAAGGACAAGAAAGTGGCCATTCTGGGCTATGGCAGCCAAGGCCACGCCCATGCGCTAAACCTGCGCGATTCGGGGGCAAGGAATGTTGTTGTCGCCCTGCGCGAAGGGTCGGCCAGCGCCAAGAAATGCGAAGCCGAGGGCCTGAAGGTCATGGGCATTGCAGAAGCTGCTGCATGGTGCGACGTGATCATGTTCACCATGCCCGACGAATTGCAGGCCGAAACCTACAAGAAATATGTGCATGACAACCTGCGTGACGGCGCAGCGATTGCCTTCGCCCATGGCCTGAACGTGCATTTCGGCCTGATCGAGCCGAAACCCGGTGTCGATGTCATCATGATGGCCCCCAAAGGCCCCGGCCACACGGTGCGCGGCGAATATACCAAAGGCGGCGGCGTGCCCTGCCTTGTGGCCGTGCATCAGGATGCGACTGGCAAGGCAATGGAAATCGGCCTGTCCTATTGTTCCGCCATTGGTGGCGGGCGTTCTGGGATTATCGAAACCAACTTCCGTCAGGAATGCGAAACCGACCTGTTCGGCGAACAAGCCGTCCTGTGTGGCGGTCTGGTCGAACTGATCCGCATGGGTTTTGAAACGCTGGTTGAGGCTGGCTATGAGCCGGAAATGGCGTATTTCGAATGCCTGCATGAAGTGAAGCTGATTGTCGACCTGATCTATGAAGGCGGCATTGCCAACATGAACTATTCGATCAGCAACACTGCTGAATATGGCGAATATGTTTCCGGCCCGCGCATCCTGCCTTATGACGAAACCAAGGCGCGGATGAAGGCAGTACTGAGCGACATTCAGACCGGCAAGTTCGTGCGTGATTTCATGCAGGAAAACGCTGTCGGCCAGCCCTTCTTCAAGGCCACACGCCGCATCAATGATGAACACCAGATCGAACAGGTTGGCGCGAAACTGCGCGCGATGATGCCCTGGATCGGTGCGTCCAAGATGGTCGACAAGGACCGCAACTAAGCGCTTCGCACAAACTCCTGCCCCTTCCCTCCGGGGAGGGGGCGTTTCGATGTGTCCGCCCTTTCGGCCATTCAGTTCTGCTGCATCAACGCGCCGGTTGGTTTAGCGCTACTCTTCCCCGGTGGGGGGATCAGTCGAAAACCTGAATGGCACACTGTCCTGAAGCGCATTGGCCAGATCAACGCTGCCTTCGCCAATCCGGACTACCGAGAAAACCGCCAGCCCGATCACCGCCGCCGACAGGACCACCCAGTCCACTGTTACTGCACCCGATTCAGACGCAGAAAATGCGCGGATGCAACTGTCTGTTCCGCGCCTTTGCATTCTGCTTCTATCCCTGATTGAACTGGTTATATTTTCCATAAAACACTGACATCACGTGTTTTTCTGGACTTAAATCAGACATTTTCGGGGCTTACACCGGAATGTGACTCCTGCGCCACTTGCATCTTGCAGACTGGACATCCTTGCAGTCGCGTCGCATTACTGCACATGTTCAAGACCTAGCGCACCCAAGGGCCGTTCCCATGCCGACCACCCCGAGCCTGACCAACTGGATGTCATTGATCGCCCTTGGCCTGATCTGGGGTGCATCCTTTCTTGGCATTGCCATCGCGCTTGAAGGGTTCGCACCGCTTTGGGTGGCTGCGGGGCGCATCGTGATCGGGGCCCTGACGCTTACGGGCGTTGCATTCGTGCTGCGGATCAGGCTGCCGACCCGGCCTGAAATCTGGGCCTTCGCCGCGGCGATGGGCGTGCTTTCCAGTGCCCTGCCGTTCTTTTTGCTAAGCTGGTCGCAGCAACATGTCACATCGGGTTTTGCCGGCATCAGCATGGCGGCCATTCCACTATTCGTTCTGGGGTTGGCACATTTTCTGGTTCCCGGCGAAAGGCTGAGCAATGCCAAGACGGGCGGGTTCGTTCTGGGCCTGCTGGGTGTGGCTGTGCTGATCGGACCTGGCGTTCTGGCGGTATCCGGGTCCGAACTGGAAGCACTGGCGCGGCTGGGTTGCCTTGCGGCTGCATTAAGTTACGCCGTCGGCGCGATCGTTACGCGCCGCTGTCCGGATGTGCACCCGATGGCGTTTGGTGTGCTGGCGCTGTGGGTGGCGAGTGTCATCATGCTGCCCGCCGCACTATGGCATGAAGGTGTGCCCTCCCTGCCCGGACCGCGCCCACTGCTGGCATTGCTTTTCCTCGGGCTTTTACCGACCGGTCTGGCAACATTGCTGAAAATCAGCATTATCCGCAGTGCGGGGCCAAGCTTTCTGTCGCAGGTGAATTACCATGTGCCGGTCTGGTCGGTGCTGATGGGGGTGCTGATCCTGTCAGAGGAGCTTTCCGCCCGCATCCTGCTGGCATTGGGTATCATTATTGCAGGACTAATGGTCAGCCGCAGCCGCAAGTCACAGCAAAACCCTGCCACCTGACAGTCCCCAATCGCATTAGCGCCGGAAATATGCGTCCCGAAAGCCCATGGCGCGCACGATCTGCATCGCCCGACCGGCCTGTGCCGCATCGGCAAGTGGACCAATCGTCACCACGTTCAGGCCGGATTCCATGTGAACTCCCGCAGGCAAGCCATGCGCCTGCAACCGTGCGCGCAGACCTGTCGCATTTGCCGGCACCCGGAAACTGCCAACCTGCAAATGACTGCCATGCTGGCGCATAACCACCGGCGCAGGTGCGGATGTCGGCATGACAGTGTTCGAAGGCAGTACAACAGGGCCGTGATGGCCCGCATTCGACCCAAGTCCCGCGGGGAAATGATCAGGGTGCGCCACGCACAGGACCATAAGGCGCGCATCACTGGTGCGCACGACCTGCCCGTAGGGTGCATTCAGCGGGCAATCCGGATGGCGACCGGATGCATCGGGCCGACGTGGCACAGCACGGCGCGGGGTGGCGCGGCGCGGCGCGGTTGCACCGCGCAAGGGTTCCTTGCCGCTGGCCGCAGGCGCAGGCCGCGCGGTTGACCCGACGGGTTGCGGCACCGGCTGAATGGCGGGTTCACGCACTTCGGCGCGAATGCTGGGCGTGCCGCCACATACAGGTTGGCGGTCCGGACCATAGCGCGGCACCCATGTTACAGCGCCCCCGAAAGTGGAGCGCAGGAACACACAGCCGCGGCTGTCAGTGAATTCACGGCCATCATAACCTGCAGGCGGTAATTCGGCAGGCGTCCCGCTATTGGTCTGGGCCTGCGCAGGCATGGTAAGGGCAATGGATAAAACAGTTATGATTGCAAATGATCTGGCAGACATGAAACCCCCGCTTCAACACAATGACCATGGCCTTTTACCGAACTGAAAGTAAACCCGATTCGAAGTTTGTCGTGGCTTATGATGTGCCGAAAATCCGGTCACCCGCATCCCCTAGTCCCGGAACGATATAGCCATTCTCGTTCAGGCATTCATCCAGTGCCGCCGTGACAATGCGCACATCCGGGTGCGCGCGGACCATGCAATCCACGCCTTCAGGCGCGGCAAGCAGGCATTGGAACACAATATCGGTCGCGCCTTTGGCCTTGATCAAATCTATCGCGGCGGCGGCCGAATGGCCCGTTGCCAGCATCGGATCAACCACAATCACACGCCGACTCGCAAGTTCAGGTGGCAGCTTGCAGTAATACTGCACCGGGCGCAGCGTTTCTTCGTCCCGATAGAGGCCCACAAAACCCACACGCGCGGTTGGCAGCACTTCCAGCATGCCGTCCAGCAAGCCGTTCCCTGCCCGCAGAATGGACACCAGAACCGGATCTGGGCAATCCAGAACCGGGGCCTGCATTTCCGTCAGGGGGGTGGTGATCGTCTGCAAACGCAGCGGCAGGTCGCGCGTAACCTCATAGGCCAGAAACTGGCTGATTTCGCGCAGCAGGCTGCGAAAATCGCGGCTGGACAAATCCTTGTCACGCATCATCGACAGTTTGTGCACAACAAGCGGATGCTCGATGATCGTCAACTTTGGTTGGGGCATGCTTCCTCCAGTCGTTTCTGTAGCATCGCGCGCGTTGGCGCATCAGTAAAGGCCGCGTCAAGCGCTGTACGCGCGATTTCGGCAAAATCACTCGCGCCCCAGCCGAAGCTTTGGGCAAGCCCGTCATATTCCCGTGTCATGTCGGTGCGAAAAAACGGCGGGTCATCCGTGGACACAGTAACCTTCGCGCCAGCATCACGCAATCTGGCAACCGGATGGTCGCGCAGGCGCGGATAAAGGCCCAGCGCAACGTTGGACCCCGGACAGGTTTCCAGCACCACCCCGTTTTCCGCCAGATGCGCAACCAATGCGCGGTCTTCGATTGCCCGCACACCATGCCCGATGCGCGATACGCGCAGATCATGCAACGCCGCGCGTATGGCATCCGGTCCCGCCCATTCCCCGGCATGCACCGTCAGCCCAAGCCCGGCTTCGCGCGCGGCATCAAAGGACCAGCTGAATTCACACGGCTGAAAGCATGTTTCATCGCCCGCCATGCCAAAGCCCGTCACAAAATGACCCGCCGTTTCCTGCGCACAGGCGGCGATTTTGCGCGCCTGTGCGGGGCCATTATGGCGAATACAGGTCACAATGGCGCGCATGACAATGCCCGACTGTGACTGCGCGCTTTCGGCAGCAGCTTCGATCGCGGCCAGAAAGTCGCGCCACGCCACAATGTCGCCCGCACCGCAAAAATCCGGCGACAGGAAGGTTTCCGTGTAAATTACGCCGTGGCTGGCTGCGTTTTCCAGCACAATCAATGTCAGGTCATGATAATCCTGCGGGGTCTTCAGCGCTGCGCAGGCAGCTTCATAGGCGGCAAGAAACCCCGCAAAGCCTTGCCAGCGATATTGCCCCTGTTCGTCAAACAATCCCGACAGGTCGATATGCCTGCGCTTCGCAAGCTCGCGGATGAATGCGGGCGGTGCGGCCCCTTCCAGATGCAGATGCAGTTCCAGCTTTGGGATTTTCGCAAGTTCATGTCGATCCGTCATGGCAGAAAACTCCGGCCCGGACCTTGCGCAGGCACACCAAGATGTGCGGCGATGCTGGCGGCGACATCGGCAAAGGCGCAATGCCCAATCTGCCCCGCGCCATAGCCCGCCACCAGCACAGGAACCCGCTCGCGCGTATGGTCAGTGCCCGGCGCTGTCGGGTCATTGCCATGATCAGCGGTGATAACCAGCATATCGCCGCTGCGCAGCCGTTCTAGCGCCTGCCCCGCAACCTTGTCGAACCGTTGCAGCGCGCGGGCATATCCGGAAACATCACGGGTATGACCATAAAGCGTGTCAAATTCCACGAAGTTGCAAAAAGTCAGGGAACCTGCCTCGGATTCGTCTATCAACCGCAGAAAATGTTCGAAAAGTGCATGGTCGTCTGCCCCTTTATATTTCCGTGTTATCCCCTGCCCCGAAAAGATATCACCAATCTTGCCCACGGCATGCACCTGCCGACCCGCAGTCTGAACCCAGTCGCATAATGTCGGCGCAGGTGGTGCCATTGCAAAATCGCGCCGGTCGGGGGTGCGCACGAACCCTGTTGCTGCCGTCCCCGTAAACGGACGCGCAATCACCCGCCCGACGCGCATGGCATGCAGCGTGGGCGCCAGATCGGCGCAAAGCCTGTGCAACCTGTCCAGACCGAACGCACCTTCATGCGCTGCGATCTGAACCACCGAATCCACAGATGTATAGCAGATCGGCCAGCCTGTTCGCAGATGCTCCGCGCCCAGTTCCTGCACAATCGGAATTCCTGCAGCGTGGCAATTGCCCAATATACCGTCAGTGCCCGCAAGCGTGCATATCTGCGCCACCAGTTCAGGCGCGAAGGCGGGAACCTGCCTTGGAAAATAGGTCCAGTCCCATGGCACCGGCACACCCGCCAGTTCCCAATGCCCCGAAGGCGTGTCCTTGCCGCGCGATGTTTCTGTCGCCGCGCCCCACAACCCGCCGGGCTGGGCTGACAAGCCCGGTGTGGCCGCACCTGACGCCAGCCGCACCGCAGCACCCAGTCCCAGACTATCCAGCACCGGCACATGAAGGGGACCGCTGCGCCCGTCTTCGGCCCGCCCATCCGCGCAAGCCGCAATTACATGCCCCAACGTATTCGCGCCGTCATCGCCAAATTCGGCAGCATCGGGGGCACCACCGCAGCCAACCGAATCCAGCACAACCAGAAACGCCCGCGCCATCAGCTTTTGTCCATATGGGACGCCCCGAAGGCACCGGGCAACAATTCTTTCGCTGTCATTGTGATTTCCTGCCCCGCGAGCGTTGCCATGGTCACCCTTGTTTCCGCTGTGGCGAATTCCGCAATCTTCTGGCGGCACCCCCCGCACGGGGCCACGGGTGTGGGGCTGTCAGCAACAACGACGATTTCCGCAATCGCGCGGGCACCAGCGGCCACCATTGCCGCGATTGCGCCTGCTTCGGCGCATGTCCCTTCGGGATAGGCGGCGTTCTCAACATTGCAGCCACCAAAAACGCGCCCGTCAGCACTGCGCAACGCTGCCCCCACCTGAAAACCGGAATAGGGCGCATAGGCCATTTCGCGCAATCTGCGCGCTTCATGCAAAAGCGTCATGTGCCACCTTATGATCCGGTTTCGTCAATGGCAGCAACTTTGCGTCGGCCAGCAGCGCAATGCAAGCAGGCGATAGCAACTTCAGCCCAAACCAGCGACCCGCAGCCGGGAAAGCAGAACTTGCCCTTGCTGCTGTTTAGTTTAATACTAAACAAAACCAAACACGAGGCATCAACATGACCGACCTGCCATCGGATGACAACCGCCATCCAGCCCTGATCTATCATGAATACCCGCGCCCGGGTAAGCTGGAAGTGCGTCCAACCAAACCGCTGGCAAATGGTTATGACCTATCGCGCGCCTATTCCCCCGGCGTTGCAGAAGCCTGTATGGAAATCAAGGCCAACCCCGAGGACGCGGCACGCTACACCGCGCGGGGCAATCTGGTCGCCGTGGTCACCAACGGGACTGCGGTTCTGGGCCTTGGTAATATCGGGGCGCTGGCATCCAAACCCGTTATGGAAGGCAAGGCGGTTCTGTTCAAGAAATTCGCCAATATCGACTGTTTCGACATAGAACTGAACGAACCGGACCCCGAACGGCTGGCGGATATTGTCTGCGCGCTGGAACCCACTTTCGGGGCCATCAACCTGGAAGACATCAAGGCCCCTGATTGTTTCATTGTAGAACGCATATGCCGCGAACGCATGGGAATTCCGGTTTTCCATGATGACCAGCACGGCACCGCTATTGTTGTCGGCGCCGCCGCCACCAATGCGCTGCGCGTCGCAGGCAAGGCGTTCGAGGATATCAAGATTGTTAGCACCGGCGGCGGGGCCGCGGGGATTGCGTGCCTGAACATGTTGGTAAAACTGGGGGTGCGGCGCGAGAATATCTGGCTGTGCGACATTCACGGGCTGGTCTATGAAGGGCGCGCGCAGGATATGAACCCGCAGAAATCGGCATTCGCGCAAGCCACGGACAAACGTACCCTTGATGACATCATCGATGGCGCGGATCTGTTCCTGGGCCTGTCCGGTCCAGGTGCGCTGACAGCAGCACATGTAGCCCGCATGGCCAGCCGCCCCATTATCTTTGCGCTGGCCAACCCGACCCCGGAAATCCTGCCTGATCAAGTGCGCGAAGTTGCCCCGGATGCCATTATTGCCACTGGCCGGTCTGATTTCCCCAATCAGGTCAATAATGTGCTGTGCTTTCCGTTTATTTTCCGGGGTGCGCTGGATGTGGGCGCCACGGAAATAAATGACGCCATGCAGATTGGCTGTGTGGACGGGATTGCCGCCCTTGCCCGCGCCACCACCAGCGCCGAAGCGGCGGCGGCCTATAAGGGTGAACAGCTGAGTTTCGGGGCAGATTACCTGATTCCGAAACCTTTTGACCCACGGCTGATGGGTGTCGTGGCCAGCGCCGTGGCCAAGGCGGCCATGGAATCCGGTGTGGCCAAACGCCCGCTGGACGACCTGACCGCCTATAAGGCTAAACTGGATGCGTCGGTCTTCCGGTCAGCCATGATCATGCGCCCGGTGTTTGAAGCGGCGCGCGCCGCGTCACGGCGCATCGTCTTCGCCGAAGGCGAGGATGAACGCGTCTTGCGCGCGGCCTCTGCCATGCTGGAAGAAACGACGGAAGTGCCTATCCTGATCGGGCGGCCCGATGTGGTGAACATGCGGCTGGAACGCGCGGGCCTGTCGATCAAACCGGGGCAGGATTTCGAACTGGTCAACCCGCAGGATGACCCGCGCTACCGCGATTACTGGCAAAGCTATCACACATTGATGGAACGCAGCGGGGTAACACCGGACCTTGCGCGCGCCATCTTGCGCACCAATACCACCGCTATCGGCGCAATCATGGTGCATCGCGGTGATGCGGACAGCCTGATCTGCGGGACATTCGGCCAGTTCCTGTGGCACCTGAACTATGTCACCAAAATTCTGGGCTGCAAGGAACGTCACCCTGTGGGCGCGCTAAGCCTGATGATCCAGCAGGAAGGAAACCTGTTTATCGCCGACACGCAGGTCCACCCGAACCCCACGCCCGAACAAATTGCCGAAACAGCCATCAGCGCGGCCCGCCACGTGCGCCGCTTTGGTCTGGACCCCAAGATTGCGCTATGTTCGCACAGCCAGTTCGGCAATCTGGACACCCCGTCAGGGCGCAACATGCGCGCCGCGCTTGAGATACTGGACGCGGCGGGGCTGGATTTCGATTATGAAGGCGAAATGCATGTCGATGCGGCGCTGGACCCCGCACTTCGGTCACGCATGTTTCCCAATGCCCGTTTTTCAGAACCCGCCAATGTGCTGATATTCGCCAATACCGACGCGGCAAGCGGGGTACGCAACATTCTGAAAATGCGCGGCGATGCGTTGGAAGTCGGACCAATCCTGATGGGTATGGGCAACACGGCGCATATCGTCACCCCGTCAATCACCGCGCGTGGATTGCTGAACATGTCAGCGCTGGCAGGGACGCCCGTTTCCATTTACGGATAGAGGCGCGATTCTGGCGTTGGGTTTGCAAACCCGGCGCCGGATTGCCTGAAAAACGCAGTGTCGTCGTGAATTTGCAAAAATTTGCAAAGCCATTGTGCAAATTTTTGCGCTGCGCGGGATTTGTTCCCGTTAACATGATTGCGCGCCTGCGGTGCTGTCGTCTATCCCCTTGCCTATGTTCAGGTTCACGGGAGGGACAGCCATGCGCTACGCCGATTTGCACCAAAGGTCGATTTCGGACCCAAACGGGTTCTGGATGGAACAGGCGCAGGCCATCGACTGGGTTCGTCCCCCGTCCAAGGCGTTGTTTGACGACGACGCGCCGCTGTATCACTGGTTCAGGGATGGGCTGGTCAATACCTGCTGGAACGCGCTGGACCGCCATGTGGAGGCGGGGCGCGGCGATCAGGTGGCAGTCATCCATGACAGCCCTGTCACCCATTCCAAACGCGAACTGACCTATAGTGAAATGCGCGACCGCGTGGCCAGCCTGGCCGGTGCGTTGCGCGCCAAAGGCGTGCAGAAGGGTGACCGCGTTATCATTTACATGCCAATGATCCCCGAAGCGCTGGAAGCGATGCTTGCCTGCGCGCGGCTTGGGGCCATTCATTCCGTGGTGTTTGGCGGATTTGCCGCCAACGAACTGGCCGTGCGGATCAATGATGCGCAGCCAAAATGCATTATCGCCGCGTCCTGCGGGTTGGAACCGGGGCGTGTCATCCACTACAAACCGTTGCTGGATGGCGCGATTGAGCAGGCATCCCACAAGCCTGATTTCTGTGTTATTTTCCAACGCGAACAGGAAGTGGCCAAACTGACCGATGACCGGGATTTTGACTGGCATGCCTTTCAATACGGCATTCCTGCCGCCGAATGCGTCCCGGTCGAAGGCGACCACCCGGCCTATGTGTTGTATACTTCCGGCACGACAGGACAACCCAAAGGCGTTGTGCGCCCAACAGCGGGGCATCTGGTCGCGCTGCAATGGACAATGAAGAACATCTATGACGTGGACCCCGGTGACGTGTTCTGGGCCGCATCTGATGTGGGCTGGGTCGTGGGGCACAGCTATATCTGCTATGCACCGCTGATTGCAGGTAACACCACCATCGTGTTCGAAGGCAAACCAGTAGGCACGCCGGATGCAGGCACCTTCTGGCGGGTGATTTCCGAGCATAAGGTCAAAAGTTTCTTCACTGCGCCCACCGCATTCCGCGCCGTCAAACGCGAAGACCCCAAAGGCAAATTTGTCGGCAAATATGACCTGAGTTGTCTGAAAACCGTCTATCTGGCCGGGGAACGCGCGGACCCTGATACAATCGAATGGGCGCAGGACCAGTTGAAAGTACCTGTCATAGACCATTGGTGGCAAACCGAATCCGGCTGGCCGATCGCGGCAAATCCGATGGGGGTTGAACCCCTGCCTGTCAAGCTGGGGTCGCCCGCTGTCGCCATGCCCGGCTATGACATTCATGTTCTGGATGAGGCGGGCAATCCGGTCGGCGCCGACACATTGGGCGCGATTGCCATCAAGCTGCCCCTGCCCCCCGGCACATTGCCGACCCTGTGGAATGCGCAGGACCGCTTTCGCAAAAGCTATCTGGACCAGTTTCCCGGTTATTACGCGACTGGCGATGCTGGCTATATGGACGCAGACGGGTATGTCTATATCATGGCGCGCACCGATGACGTGATCAATGTTGCCGGACACCGCCTGTCCACCGGCGGTATGGAAGAGGTTCTGGCCAGCCATCCCGATGTGGCCGAATGCGCCGTGATCGGCGTTGCTGATGCGCTGAAAGGCCAGTTGCCCCTGGGCTTTCTGTGCCTGAATTCCGGCACAACACGCGACAATGCCGAAATTGTGACTGAATGCATCAGGCTGGTGCGCGACCGGATCGGCCCCGTCGCGGCGTTCAAGCTGGCCGTGGTGGTGGACCGTCTGCCCAAAACGCGGTCAGGAAAAATTCTTCGCGGTACAATGGTCAGCATCGCCGATGGCAAGGATTACAAAATGCCTGCTACGATCGACGACCCGGCCATTCTGACTGAAATTTCGCACGCCCTTGCAGGGCTGGGCTTTCCGAAAGCCTGAAAAACAGGGGTGCGGGGACCAGACCGCCGCGCCCCTTTTCATGCCCGCCATCCCTTGGTAATGCGGCATCCCAATTCCAGCCGACCCGAACACTTCTTCTGTGATTCCGATGAAGCCCGCGTCCGTTTCCGGACAACCGGAAAGGTGGGTTGTAAAATCGGGAAAATATTGTCTTTCCTGAAGTCAGAACAGAACATCGCTCTCCGTCAGGTTGAAATCTGACGGCTATACTATAGCACTGCGATAGGTTAGAACTCTGGTACAGAGCTTATTTTGAAATTCAGGCAAAATTATGACTTCCGAGGTCCTCGATCATGAAACTCTCGCCGCTCTGTTGGAAGCGGGTGGAATTGAAATAGCAGCTGCTTTGGCAGAGCAACTGACAAATGATTTCACGCGGATACACGACAGCGCAGATGCGCAGATATCCAGGCTGGATCTGGGCGAAAAGCCGGATTTCAAAGCCATCCACATGATCGCCCATGAAATGAAAGGTCTTGCACTTACCATCGGCGCGCATAAGCTAGCAGATGTTTCCTTGCGCGCCGAAGTACTGGCACGGGACAAGGACGGCGAGGCGCTTGCCAGCCATTTGCCTGAATTCACTGCGCTGTGTGATCGTGTTCGCGACGCTTTGGAACAGAGTATTGAGAGTCTTATTACATGAATGTAGCTATGAGTAACCAGTCAACATTGTCGCCACTGCTTCTGGTAGAGGACACGCCGTCCCTGCAAATGCTGTATCGCACCATTCTGCGCAAGGCAGGCTACAATACCATTTGTGCATCCAACGGTCAGCAAGCATTAGCAAAGTTTTCCGAAGCCATGCCAAGCGTGGTATTGCTTGATCTTATGCTACCGGATTCTGACGGCATGGTGGTCATGCGCGAAATGCTGGCCTTGCAGCCGAACACACGCATCATTGTCATTACCGCGAATGGTTCGATCAATGCCGCTGTCGAAGCAACGCGCGCGGGCGCACATGATTTTCTGGTCAAACCCTTGGGTGACATCCGCCTGATCAGCGCTGTCGCCAATGCCCATGCGGAAAGCCGACGGGATTTACCCGCGGACATAGAGGGCAATGAACACACCGCCGACGCCATCGATTCAACATTTCTGGGCCAGTCAGAAGTGATGCAGCAGCTTTATCAGAAGATCAGCGCGGTTGCGACATCCATGGCGCCAGTCTTTGTGCTGGGCGAAAGCGGCACCGGAAAGGAATTATGCGCCCGCGCAGTGCACCTGAAATCCGCGCGCTCAAAAAATCGTTTTGTCACGTTCAATTGCAGCGCAATCCCGCATGAATTGCAGGAAGCCGAATTGTTCGGCCAAGCGCAACGCAGCAATGCACCGGCAAGCGGCATCAAACCGGGAACCATGATCAAGGCAGATGCAGGAAGCCTGTTTCTGGAAAACCTGCATGACATGACCCCTACGGTGCAGGCCAAGCTGTTGCATTTCCTGCAGCATGGTACAGTTGCCCCCCTGGGCAGCGGCGATCAGGTCAGGGTAGATGTCCGCATCATCTGTGCCGCAACGCGCGATCCGGCCGAAGATGTCCGCGCCGGCAAACTGCGCGAGGATCTGTATTACCGGTTATTCGTTATTCCTATTCATGTCCCGCCGTTGCGTGCCCGCGGTGAAGATGTGAACGTGCTGGCCCGCCATCTTCTGGTTCAGATCGCACAGGAAGAAGGCAAGACCTTTACCGCCCTTGCGCCGGAAACCTCTATAATCTTCCGCAATGCGCCATGGCGCGGCAATCTGCGGGAACTGGTCAATGTGCTGCGCCTTGCGGTCGTGCTGCATGATGGCCCGGTCGTAACCCCCGACATGTTGCCGCCGGAACTGTCGGCGCATGGTAAGTCCGGGAAATCCGCCATTTCGGACAGCATGCCAACGGGTGCAACACCGGCCGATGTGCTTAGCGGCATGACGATGGCCCAGATAGAGGAACTGGTGATCACTTCTGCCATCCGGCGTAACGCCGGATCAGTCCCCAAGGCCGCGCGGGAACTGGACATTGCCCCCTCCACCATCTATCGCAAGCGCGACACATGGGCGTCCACTGACGAATGACGCCCGGTGCGAAAGGGCATGATGCGATCCATTCTGATAACCGGAAGTTCATCCGGAATCGGCCATAACGCGGCGCATACACTGGCAAAACGCGGCTGGCAGGTCTTCGCCACCTGCCGCAAACCCGCTGACTGCGACCGGTTGCGCGGCGAAGGGCTGGACAGCTTTGTGCTGGATTACACGGACCATACGACAATCCACGCTGCCCTTGCCCGGGCGCTGGACTGCACAGGTGGTACGCTGGACGCAGTGTTCAACAATGGTGCATTCGCCATACCCGGCGCGACCGAAGACCTGCCGACAGATGCGCTGCGCAGCATTTTTGAAACGAATCTGTTCGGCTGGCATGAACTGACCCGCGCGGTGCTGCCGGTGATGCGCGCGCAGGGGTATGGGCGCATTGTACAGAATTCATCAGTTCTGGGGCTGGCCGGGTTGAAATGGCGGGGGGCCTATGTCGCCACGAAATTCGCACTGGAAGGTATGTCAGATGTCCTGCGTCTGGAAATGGCAGGCACGGGGATTCATGTGGTCCTGATCGAACCGGGGCCAGTGACATCCAGAATACGCCAGAATTCGATCCCGCATTTCGAACGGTGGATCGACTGGGAAAACAGCCCGCGCGCGCAGCAGTATCGCGACACACTGCTGACACGCCTATATGACAAATCGGAACCCGATTTCTTTGAGCTGCCGCCTGATGCGGTGACCCGCTGCCTGATTACAGCAATCGAAAGCCGCCGCCCGCGCCCACGCTATTACGTGACCACGCCCACCTATTTGCTGGGTGGGCTGCGCCGTGTACTGCCAACCCGCCTGCTGGATCGCGTATTGGGCAAATTGTAGCGCCGGGCGGATTTCCCCTCGCAATCAGCGACGGGACGATTAAGTTGCACCCAGACCGAAGGGAGTATCTGACATGTTGCTGCAAGACCCGATGTTCCTGATTGCGGCATTTGCGTCGCTTGTGGTGGTGGTGGTGCTGATGATCGGAATCGGCGGGTTCGCCAAAGGCGGCGAATTCAACCGCAAGCATGGCAACCGGATGATGCGCTACCGGCTGTATGCGCAGTTTGTGGCCGTGGTGCTGATTGTCGCCTTCGCCTATTTCCGTTCAAAAGGAGCCTGACCATGGTTGTTCTGAACAAGATATACACCCGCACGGGCGATTCCGGCGAAACGGCGCTTGGCAATGGCGTGCGTGTCGCCAAGCATTCGCAGCGCGTGACCGCCTATGGCACTGTCGATGAACTGAACGCAACACTGGGACTGGCGCGGCTGCATGCCAGCGGTGATATGGTGTCGGCGATTTCGCGCATCCAGAATGACCTGTTTGATCTGGGTGCGGATCTGTGCCGCCCTGAGATGGACCGCGACGCACAGGCCGAATACACGCCCCTGCGCATCATCCCGGCGCAGGTAGACAGGCTGGAGCGTGAAATCGATACAATGAATGCTGATCTGTCACCGTTGCGCAGCTTCATATTGCCCGGCGGGTCGGCACTGGCCGCGCATCTGCATCTGTGCCGGACAGTGGCACGCCGCGCCGAACGCGAAACCGTCGCCCTGTCAACTGTCGAAGGGGTGAACGAATCGGCGGTAAAATACCTGAACCGTCTGTCGGACTGGCTGTTCGTTGCGGGCCGTGTCGCCAATGACAATGGCGCAGATGACATTCTTTGGGTTCCGGGCGCGAACCGTTAGCGCAGACATATGCTGTAACGCGGCGTCGATCACTGGGATCATGTCGTTTTTGCATTGTTTTCTGCAACTGCAACTCGTTAGAACCCTACCAAGCATTGCGAAAGGGAGATATACGCCGATGAAGGTTCTGGTGCCGGTCAAGCGCGTGATCGACTATAACGTGAAAGTCCGTGTCAAGGCGGATGGCAGCGGTGTCGATCTGGCGAATGTCAAAATGTCGATGAATCCGTTCGATGAAATCGCTGTTGAAGAAGCGATCCGCCTGAAGGAAAAGGGCCTCGCATCGGAAATCGTGGCCGTATCCATCGGCGTGAAACAGGCGCAGGAAACCCTGCGCACAGCGCTGGCGATGGGGGCTGATCGCGCGATCCTTATTGTTGCTGCTGATGATGTCCACACCGATATCGAACCGCTGGCCGTGGCCAAACTGCTGAAAGGCGTGATTGACGAGGAGCAGCCGCAAATCGTTCTGTGCGGCAAGCAGGCAATCGATAATGACATGAATGCCACCGGCCAGATGCTGGGTGCGCTGACCGGATGGGCACAGGCCACTTTTGCATCCGACGTATCCATTGACGGGGATCACGCCACGGTCACCCGAGAAGTGGATGGCGGCTTGCAGACCATCAAGGTCAAACTGCCCGCAATTATCAGTGTGGACCTGCGCCTGAATGAGCCGCGCTATGCGTCGCTTCCGAACATCATGAAGGCCAAGAAAAAGCCGCTGGATGAAAAGACACCGGCGGATTACGGCGTTGATGTCACGCCGCGGCTGGAAATCGTGAAAACGACCGAACCCGCTGCGCGTTCCGCAGGGGTCAAGGTTGCCTCGGTAGATGAATTGTTGACGAAACTGAAAGATGAAGCGGGGGTAATCTGATGGCGGTTCTTCTTCTGGCTGAAGTCACTGATGGTGTGCTGAACGTGGACACCACCGCCAAGGCGGTCACTGCGGCCGCAAAACTGGGCGACGTGACCGTTCTGTGCGCGGGGGCAAGTGCTGCGGATGCCGCTGCCAGCGCCTCGAAAATCGATGGCGTGGCCAAGGTTCTGTGCGCGGAAGATGCCAGCCTCGGGCATCGTCTGGCCGAACCCACAGCCGCGCTGATTGTCAGCCTGGCGGGTGACTACACCCATATCGTGGCCCCCGCGACAACGGATGCTAAAAACATCCTGCCCCGCGTCGCGGCCCTGCTGGATGTGATGGTCCTGTCTGATGTATCCGGCATTGTCGATGGCGACACGTTTGAACGCCCGGTTTATGCGGGCAATGCCATCCAGACGGTCAAGTCCGGTGATGCAACCAAAGTTCTGACGCTGCGCACATCGACATTTGAAGCTGCGGGTCAGGGCGGCTCTGCGAGCGTCGAGAATATTTCAGCGGCGGAAAACCCTGGCCTGTCGGAATGGGTTGAAGACAAGGTTGCCGCCAGCGACCGGCCTGAACTGACATCGGCCAAGGTGGTTGTGTCCGGTGGGCGCGGCGTCGGGTCCGAAGAGGACTTCAGACTGATCGAAGGGTTGGCCGACAAGCTGGGCGCTGCTGTGGGCGCATCGCGCGCTGCTGTCGATTCCGGCTATGCGCCCAATGACTGGCAAGTGGGCCAGACCGGCAAGGTCGTTGCACCAGACCTGTATATCGCGGTCGGCATTTCGGGTGCCATCCAGCATCTGGCCGGCATGAAGGACAGCAAGATCATTGTTGCCATCAACAAGGACGAAGAAGCGCCCATCTTTCAGGTGGCCGATTACGGGCTGGTGGGCGATCTGTTCACGTTGGTGCCGGAACTGACCGAAAAGCTGTAGGCCACGGCTTGCGCAATTCGACAAGGCAGCCCATTAACAGGGCTGCCTTTTTTATTGCGAGTGCGCGCAAATCAAAGCTCAGTTCAGGTCTTTCAACAGCCGCCCATGGCGGCGCACTTCACCCAGAACATCCCCGAATGTCAGCAGCCCGCGCGATTTCAGCATGGGCATCAACTTCAGGAACGCATCAGCCGTGGCGACCGTATCACCGATGGCGGTGTGGCGGGCCTCTTCCGGGATGGTAATGCCCAGACGCGCGGTCAGCGCGTCCAGCGAATGCTGCTCCAGCTGGCCATAGACGACCGCAGACAGCAGCACTGTGTCCAGCACCGGATGATCAAACCGCACGCCCATGGATTTTTCGTGCCTGCGCAGGAATTCCATGTCAAATGGCGCATTATGCGCAATCAGAACCGCACCGCGCGCAAAATCGTGAAACCGTTTTCCGGCTTCCGTCATGCTGGGGGCACCCTTGACCATATCGTCGGTTATGCCGTGTATTTCCGTTGACGAAGGCGGGATTGCGCGCGCGGGGTCAACCAATGTGTCAAACACCTCACGCTTGACGCGGCGGCCATTGACCACGCGCACTGCGGCAATTTGCACGATTTCATCGCTGGACGGGGTCAGGCCCGTGGTTTCCGTGTCGAACACAACATAGGTCAGATCTTCCAGCCTGCTTTCCAGCACGCCTGCATTCCGCGCCTTGGACAGCAATTCAAAATCATAGACGACTTCGCGCTGAATAGGGGCCGGGCGGGTTGTGGCGCGGCGGGCATTGGGAATGGGCAGACGCACCGCTGCCACACCATCGCTGCGGGTTTCTGTCCAGGCTTCGGTTGCATGGGCGTTCAGGACAGCGCGCGCTGTCAGGTCGGGGGTGTCAGGGTCCAGCGGTTCTGACAACCAGGAATCAAACACCCCCACCGACAGGGACCGGCCGTGCCACACCAGATCCAGCACTGCGCCCGGCCCGTCTTCTTCCGCCAGCACCAGCCGGAAGCTGCGGGAATGCCCCGCTTGGGCCAGTTTCTGCCCCAGCCAGCGCAGCAACAGCGCCAGTTCGAACCCGTCACAGGTCAGCATCAATTCCGGCCCTTCGGTCTGCAAGTCCAGACCAAGGGTTTCAAACTGCGCGCCAACCCCGTCCATAAGATCAGGAGAGCGGATCTGCGCCAATGGCCGCCAGTCATTGCGCCCGGCGTCATAGCGCTGACCAAGTTCGGTTATCGCAGTGGTCAGGCCCTGCACCTCTGACAGCATGGCGTCCATCAGATCTGCGGAATGCGCCATGTCCTTGTCTTCGGAAATAACCCCGATGACAGTCTGTAAATTGGCTGCGGGGCGGCGCACACGGTCAAACACTTCTGCCAGCAGGGCCTCGCGCGCGGCATGGGCCGCCAGGTCGGCGGTGACATCACGCAGGGTCAGCACAAAACCGGGGCGCGGTGTGTGTTCGGTGCGTCGCAGCACCCGCATCCGGCCGGACAACAAGCGCCCGCTGCCAGTCGTGGCGCAGATCAGGTCGGACGCGGCTTCGGGGTCATTCAGCTTCGCCAGACGTTCATAGGCATGACGCACCGGACCTTCGCGCAGATAATCCAGCAAGTTGCGGTCCAGCCCCGGCGCACCGCCCGCTTCCAGAATGGTCACGGCCTGTCCATTATAGAATGCAAGCTGATAATCGGCAGTGCAAAGCAGCACGGCAACCGGCACATCCGCCAGCAGTTTTTCCAGCCGCGCCTTTTCCCCCGACAGGCGCGAGGTTTCCCGCGCGACCGATTCTGCCAGCGCCGAACGGGTCTGCGCCAGCGCGCTCGATATTTCCGCCGCCGCCGGTGCCAGATCGCCAAGATACCGCGCGCGGTCCTTGTCGCGCCCCAGATCGTCATGGATATCGGCATGCGCACGGGTGCGGATGGCATTGGCCAGCCCGTCAATCGCGCGCGCGACATTCATGTCAAACAGATACCATATGCCCGTCACCAGAAACAGGATCAGGAAACCCGCAAGAATCCCGGCCTGCGCAACTGCTGCTGCCAGATCGGGAACCGCGCTGCGCGACACAACCAGCCAGCCCGCAACGCCCACCGCCGCCACAGCGCCCACTGCAAGCAGCGCGAAGAACAGCAGGATACGGACGCGCAGGCCAAGCTTTTCAAGCATCAGTGCGATCCTCTGGCCGGGGGGATTCGCCAGCAAGTATCTTGCGCACTTCTTCGCGCAATTCCTTCAGTTCAAACGGCTTTGAAATGAAGCCATCCGCCCCCATGGCCAGGCCTTTGCGCCGTTCCATGGCCGACCCCCGCGCTGTCATCATCAATATGCGGACATCGGCGCAATCGGGGTCCGCGCGCACGGTCTGGCATATGTCATATCCGGAAACTTCGGGCAGCATGACGTCCAGCAGCACCAGATCGGGTTTGTTGTCGCGGATCATCTCTACGGCGCCGGCCCCGGTTGCCAGGCGGGTTTGTTCATATCCTTCGCGAGTCAGCAGGTAATCAAGCGCTATGGCGATGTTATCTTCATCCTCGACCACCAGAATCTGCACCTTCTTCGCGCGGTCCTCCATATGCGGCTCCTCCTCCACAAGCGACGGTAAGAAACGGATCATCGGGCGTCAGCTGATACCATTCGGCGTCCAGCGGAATGCCTGCGTCATCCAACCTTGTGCCTTCGGTCAGGTCGGAACGACGGGCATTGGCGCAGTCGAACAGGGACTGGAACCCGAAGGTCAGCGCCCAGCGTTCCTTCAGGACAATCCCGGTCAATACCAGATCCGGGTTAACGCGATTGGTCTGCCGCACGCGGTTGTCAATCGCGGTGATGCGGGTGCTCAGCGGGACAATATAGGTCCAGGGCCGGTACCAGATGCGGACCTCGTTCTTGCTGACGACGGTCACATCGTCAGGAAGTCCAGCTTCAAACCGCCCGGCCCATGTGTATTCCAGCCAGATTACCATCAGCAGCATGCCCCCGGCCGCCCCGAAAGGGGCAATCCAGTCAGGCAGGCTTCGCCAACTTATCCGGTGCAGGAAATGTGCCACGCCAAAGCCGCCGAAGCCCGCGACAATAACTGCCAGAAATTCCATGATCATGTTGGGTTGGTCCTTCTAGCCCAGTGTTCCGGCAATCTGGCCAACGGCTGATTGCATGGTGCGCACGACGACAAACGCGTCGCGCAGATGACTGCGTTCAAAATCTGACAGGTCAGAAGGGGCAAGGAAATTGTCAGGCTTGCGCCCCATCCGGACCAGCGTTGCCTGATTTTCCAACCGCAGATTGGCGATAAGATCATAGGCTTCGATCAGGTCACGCGCGCCCGATACCGAAATGATCCCCTGTTCTTCAGCAGTCAACAAGCGGGTGCGGGTATTAACGGCAGCAATGCGCCCACGCAGCGCGTAAACGCGCGCAAGGTCGGTCACCGGCACCACACCACCCAGTTTCATGTCGACATGGTTCTTGTGCTCGCCTGATCGGATGGTCGCAAAGCCGCGCAGCAACCCAAGCGGGGGCGAATGTTTGATGGAATTCGAGATCATGTGAACAACAAAGATCGAATTCTTGCTGGCGGCTTCCAGTGTTTCATCCTGCAAGTCGCGAAACAGGCTGACCTGACCACCAATCGGACGCAGGTCAAACATGACAGAGGCCAGCATCTGCGCTTCGGGCGACGGTGTGTTGATCCACCCCTGAAAATAGCGCCGCCAGACCCGGACCGGCTGACACCAGCGCGGGTTGGTCGCCATCATGTCACCGGGACAGTAGAAATACCCTGCCGCATGCAGCCCGTCCGACACAAACCGCGCCAGATCAGCGAAATAGCCCATATCATCCGGGGTAACGCTGTCATCGATGATGATGCAATTGTCCTGATCGCTGACGCCTGTCTGTTCCTGTCGGCCCTGGCTGCCGCAGGCGGCCCACAGGTATGGGACCGGCGGCGGGCCCAGTTTTTCTTCGGCCAGTTTCAGCAACCGCCGCGTGACGGTATCGGCAATATCGGTGATCAGGCGGGTAATCACATCATGCGCGTTATGCGCCCCCACCAGTTGCAACAACAATTGCGGAATGCGTTCGGTCACATGGGCCAGGTCTGCATAGGTCTCCGCCACCGCAGCATCCCGCACCAGTTGCGCGGAACTGATGGCCTGAAACCGCGTCAGGTCAGTCTGCGTAATCATTCCCACAAGCCGGTCGTCACGCACCACCGGCAAATGCCCGATGCGGTGTTCCAGCATCATATGCAGGATGTCGGACCCTAAGGAGTTGGGCGAAAGTGCCAGAGGGTCCGGGGTCATCACATCAGCAAGCGGAGTGTTCAGTCCGCGCCCTTCAGCCAGCACACGGCCCGACAGGTCGCGCGTGGTTACAATGCCAACCAGCGTGTCGCCCTTGACCACCGCGACACAGGAAATACGGTTATCCCGCATCAGTTTTGCGGCATCCTGCGCGGTCATCTGCGGGGTGGCTGTTACGGGTTTGCGCGCCATCAGATCGGACACCTTCAGGGTGGCAAGATCATTTTGCCGACCCAGCCTGCCGCCTGATGGCGCACCGCGGCTGAAAAACCGCTCAAAGGCCGGGAAATTGGCAATCAGGTGGCGCAGATCATTCGCGGGCAGGCACAGCAACACGGAATCTGCCGTCGCTGTCGCCGTGGTAACGGCCCGCCCGTCACGCAGCAACCCGCGTTCCCCGAAGGAATTGCGCGGCGCCAGTATGGACACAAGCGCGCCATGAGTGTCGGTCACCTCTATCGTACCGGATTTGACCAGATAGACACCATCTATCGGCTCTCCCTCGGAATAGATGACCTTGCCTGCGGGCACCTCACTGCGGCTGAAGCAACCGGCGACACGCGCCAGTTCGTCCTGCGGCAGTGAATCATATGGGTGCACGGATTGCAGGAATTCCAGAACCTTCGGGGTGCTTTGGGTCATGTCTGTTGTCCTGATTGCACCGACCTGTATTTGGGCGGCCCGGATGTGGGACGGCCTGCCCCCGCAGAACGGGGACAGGCCAATGTCACAGCGTCAGATCAGTGATCGACGGCCGCGCCTGCACCTTTGGGCACGCGGATCGATTCCACCAGTTCCTGAATTTCTGCAGGGGCATCGCCGGTCATCTTGTTGACGACATAGGCGGCTGCGAAGTTCAGCATCGCACCCACTGCACCAAAGCTGAGCGGCGAAATACCAAGCAGCCAGTTGTCAGGTGTGTTGGGCAGCATGTTGGTGCCGGGGATGAAGAACCAGCCCAGATAGGTGAAGATATACAGCACCGTGGAGCCAAGACCCACGATCATACCTGCAACCGCACCTGCGGAGTTCATCTTCTTGGAGAAGATACCCATCATGATGGCCGGGAACAGCGACGATGCCGCCAGACCGAAGGCCAGTGCCACCACCTGCGCCGCAAAGCCCGGCGGGTTGAGGCCCAGATAGGTTGCCAGCGCAATCGCAAAGGCCATCGAAATACGGGCAGCAAGCAATTCGCCCTTTTCCGAAATGCCCGGATTGATCATCGACTTGATCAGATCGTGGCTGATGGCGGATGAAATCGCCAGCAACAGACCTGCCGCCGTGGACAATGCTGCTGCCAGACCACCTGCCGCGATCAGGCCGATAACCCAACCCGGAAGCTGTGCAATTTCGGGGTTCGCCAGAACCAGAATATCCTGGTTGAAGGTCACCATTTCATTGCCTTCCCAGCCTTCTTCAATGGCGCGGGCGGGTGGGTTTGCTTCATTATAGTACTGGATCAGGCCATCGCCGTTCTTGTCCTCGAAGCGCAGCAGACCCGTGCGTTCCCAGTTAAGCATCCAGTCGGGCTTTTCATCGAATGCCAGCGGCTCGCCCGCGACACCGTTCGGGTACAGCGTGGTGATGATGTTCAGACGCGCCATTGCACCAACTGCCGGGGCAACGGTGTAAAGCAGCGCGATGAAGACCAGCGCCCAACCTGCCGATTTGCGCGCATCAGCCACTTTCGGAACCGTAAAGAAGCGGATGATGACATGCGGCAGACCAGCGGTACCGATCATCAGCGACAGGGTGAACAACACCATGTTGAAGGTTGACCCGTGATTGCCGGTATAGTCGTTGAAGCCCAGTTCAACCAGCACTTCGTTCAGCGTGGTCAGCAGTGGCTGGCCGGAAGCGGTATGCGTGCTGAACAGACCCAGTTGCGGCAGCGGATTACCCGTCAGTTGCAACGAGATGAACACCGCAGGGATGGTGTAGGCAATGATCAGAACGACATATTGCGCCAACTGCGTATAGGTGATGCCCTTCATCCCGCCAAGAACGGCATAGATGAACACAACACCCGACGCGATGAACAGGCCAGTCTGGTTGGTCACTTCAAGGAAACGCGAAAACGCCACACCTGCGCCAGTCATCTGGCCGATAACATATGTGATCGACATGACCAGCAGCGAAATCACCGCCACCAGACGCGCGGTCTGGCTGTAGAACCGGTCTCCGATGAAATCGGGCACAGTGTAGCGGCCGAATTTGCGCAGATAGGGCGCCAGCAGCATGGCCAGTAGCACATAGCCGCCCGTCCAGCCCATCAGGAAGGTCGAGTTGCCATAGCCGACGAAGGCGATAAGACCCGCCATCGAGATGAAGCTTGCTGCCGACATCCAGTCAGCCGCAGTTGCCGCACCGTTGACGATAGGGTTAACGCCGCGCGACGCCGCGTAGAAGTCAGAAGTCGACCCGGCACGTGCCCAGATCGCGATACCGATGTAAAGCGCGAAGGACGCGCCCACAAAGATAAGGTTGATTACAAACTGATCCATTTTTCAGGTATCCCTCATTCTTCCACGCCAAACTCTTTATCGAGTCTGTTCATGTACCAGGTGTAGTAGAAGATCAGCACGATGAAGGTCAGGATCGAGCCTTGCTGCGCGAACCAGAACCCAAGATCGGTGCCACCGATTGGAATACCCGACAAAAGCGGGCGTAGAACGATGCCGAATCCGAAAGAGACCAGCGCCCAGATCACCATGGAAATGGTGATGATGCGGACGTTGGCCTTCCAGTAGGCGTCTGTCGACTTGTCTGACATTGTGACGTCTCCCAGTTTCCTCCTGTGCCGCCCCCTCATGGGGCTGGCTTCCTCTCTTGCAGCGGGTATGTGCTGTCAGACACATCCGCTGTTTGCAGACCCGCTCACTCCTCTGGGTCTGCATCCGGGCACTTCTGCGTGCCCATTTACCGGTTTCCCGGAACTCTACGCTGTCGCGTCACGCACGATGGCTGCCAGATCAGATGCGATGACATCAATCTGGCCCATCGCATCGACATGGCGCAAGACACCCTGATTTTCGTAATAGCTGATCAGCGGGGCTGTCTGGTCGTGATAGGCAGCAAGCCGTGCGCCCACAGTTTCCGCGTTGTCATCAGCGCGCCGCTTGAATTCCGTTCCGCCACATTTGTCGCACACGCCTGCCGCAGCGGGTGTTTTGAAACTGTCGTGATACCCTTCGCCACATCCGGCGCAGGTATAGCGGCCCGAAACCCGTTCAACCATTGCCGCATCATCCACATCCAGCGAAATGGCCGCGCCAAGCGCCATACCCTGATCTGCAAGCAATGCATCCAGTGCTTCGGCTTGTCTGGCGGTGCGGGGGAACCCGTCAAGGATGACCCCCTTTTCAGTATCGGGTTCGGCCATGCGGTCACGCAGGATCGCAAGGACGATTTCATCACTGACCAGCCCGCCGGATTCCATGACCGCCTTCGCTTGTTTACCCGCATCCGTGCCCGCAGCAACAGCCGCGCGCAGCAGATCGCCCGTGGACAGTTGGATAAGGCCGAATTGCTCTTCCAGCATGCGTGCCTGTGTCCCCTTGCCTGCGCCGGGCGGGCCAAGCAGGATAAGTACCGCAGATTTTGTCATTGTGTCGCGCATCCCTGTCACGCCCGGTTCATGCGGTTGTCGATCAACTCATCCACCACCGACGGGTCAGCCAGTGTCGAGGTGTCGCCCAACGCACCGAAATCATCCTCAGCAATCTTGCGCAGAATACGCCGCATGATCTTGCCCGACCGGGTTTTGGGCAGGCCCGGCGCCCACTGGATCAGGTCTGGGCTGGCAATCGGGCCAATTTCCTGACGTACCCATTTGACCAGATCCTTGCGCAACTCTTCCGTCGGTTCCACATTGTTCATCAAGGTGACATAGGCATAGATCCCCTGCCCCTTGATGTCATGCGGGTAGCCGACGACAGCGGCTTCGGCCACGGCTTCATGCGCCACAAGTGCGGATTCAACTTCGGCCGTGCCCATGCGGTGGCCGGACACGTTGATCACGTCATCCACCCGGCCGGTAATCCAGTAATCGCCGTCTTCATCACGACGGCACCCATCGCCAGTGAAATAATAACCTTTGTACTGACTGAAATAGGTTTCCATGAAACGCTCATGATCACCCCAGACAGTGCGCATCTGGCCGGGCCAGCTTTCCTTGATGCACAGCACCCCTTCTGCGGCTGTGCCTGTCTGGACTTCCGCTGTTGCGGGGTCCAGAATTTCCGGCACCACCCCGAAAAAGGGCTTGGTCGCCGAACCGGGCTTGGCCGGAATGGCGCCGGGCAGCGCAGTGATCATGTGACCGCCGGTTTCCGTTTGCCAGAAGGTGTCAACGATCGGGCACCGGCCCTTGCCGACATTTTCATTGTACCAGTTCCATGCTTCGGGGTTGATGGGTTCGCCAACGGACCCCAGCAGTTTCAGTGACGACAGGTCGTGTTTTTCAACCCATTCAGTCCCTTGACCCATCAGCGCGCGAATGGCCGTGGGCGCAGTATAGAACTGGTTGACCTTGTGCTTGGCGCAAACTTCCCAGAAACGGCCCGCATCCGGATAGGTGGGCACGCCTTCAAACATCAGCGTTATGGCGCCATTGGCCAGCGGCCCGTAGATGATATAGCTGTGGCCGGTGACCCAACCGACATCGGCTGTGCACCAGAACACGTCCCCGTCGTGGTAATCAAACACATATTGCTGCGTCATCGCCGCATAAACCAGATACCCGCCAGAGGTATGCACAACCCCTTTAGGCCGCCCTGTCGAACCGGACGTATACAGAATGAACAAGGGGTCTTCAGCACCCACCTCGGTATAGGGGCAATACGGACTGGCGGCAGCCATTTCGGCCTTCAGGTCAATATCGCGCCCGTCCACCCATGTCGTCTGATCACCAGTATGCTTGACCACAAGGCATTTCACCTTGTCGGAGCAGTCAAACAGTGCCTTGTCAGCATTCGATTTCAGCGCAGTCCGGCGACCACCGCGCGGCGCGGTGTCAGCCGTGATCACGGCCTTGGCCTGACAATCATTGATACGGTTTGCCAGCGCATCCGGCGAAAAACCTGCGAAAACGATGGAATGCACGGCCCCGATGCGCGCGCAGGCCAGCATGGCATAGGCTGCTTCCGGGATCATGGGCAGATACAGCACCACACGGTCGCCTTTTCTGATGCCATGTTCCTTCAGAACATTTGCCATCCGGCTGGTCTGTTCCAGCAACTCGCGATAGGTAATGTGCCGGGCGGGGGCTTTGGGATCATCGGGTTCCCAGATGATGGCGGTTTGCTCGCCCCGGGTCACGATATGACGGTCAATGCAGTTTGCAGACACGTTCAGCGTGCCGTCTTCGAACCATTTGATATCAACATTGCCGAAATCGAATGTCGCGTTCTTTACCTTAGTGAAGGGCTTGATCCAGTCAATGCGCTTGCCGTGTTCGCGCCAGAAACCATCCGGATCGGTGATGGACGCGGAATACATTTCTTCATACTTGGCCGCGTCAATATGCGCATCGGCCACGAACTCGTCAGAAGCGGGATAGGTATTTGACATGAATACTCCTCCAGTCGCGCGGAGGGGCTGAACCTGCGAAATTCGCGGCAGCGCCCCCCTGAATTTTCGGCGCCGCAAAACCCGCTGCGCCATTCCCCGCGACCTGTATAACGCATTCGTCAAATAATGTGTAACTTTTTTTATCTAAAGGGTTTTCTTGTAAATTTATTCACAAGTAATAAGTAAATATTGTCAATTACTTTTCGCTGCACTGCGGGAAGCCATTGTTATTATATTGTTTTCCATCTGATGAATACGGTGCAGATTTCTGCCCATAACAGCGGCGATCAGCGGCGACAGAACATGTCAGCGCAAACACCCCTCGCGCAAGATTCGATAAGTTTTCTTCTTTTGCGCGAACATTAGTGATTCGACGTGCTGGAATTTCCGCACCGGGCGGGCTTCACGGACATCCGGCATTCCGGCAATGCAAAAGCCATCCTTGCAAGCCCCTGCAACTTGCCCCAAAACCCCATAAAGGATGCACCAGCAAGCAAGGAAGGGCCAAAGCCATGATCCCGGTCCAAGGATATACAGGTGCGCGCGTCGCCGTACTGGGTTTGGGGCGTTCAGGATTGACGAGTTGCGCCGCGCTTGCAGCCGGCGGGGCGGAGCCACTGGCCTGGGATGAAAGCCCCGATGCCCGCAGCCAGGCCGAAAATCAGGGTATAACGTTGCATGATCTGGGCAGGATCGACTGGTCCGGCGTGGCCGCATTGATCACCAGCCCGGGCATTCCGCATCTTTACCCCGCACCCAACCGCATAATTGCAGCCGCCATGGCAGCAGGCGTGCCCGTAGACAACGATATCGGTTTGTTTTTCCGCAGCTTCGCAACAGCGGAAACCATGGAATTCGACCAGCCCCCCAAAGTTGTAGCTATCACCGGGTCAAACGGCAAATCAACCACGACCGCGCTTGTGCATCACATTCTGCAACAGGCCGGACGCCCCTGCCAGATGGCGGGCAATATCGGCAAGGGCGTGCTGTCAATTGATCCGCCGCAAAATGGCGAGGTTGTGGTGCTGGAACTGTCCAGCTATCAAACCGAACTGGCGCGTTCCCTGACACCTGACATCGCCGTTTTCACCAACCTGTCGGCCGATCATCTGGACCGCCACGGTGGGATGGGGGGCTATTTTGCCGCCAAACGCCGACTGTTCGCCGAAGGCGGGCCGGATCGCGCCATCATCGGTGTCGACGAAACCGAAGGCCAGTTTCTGGCCGGGCAGATCGGACAGAACCCCGAAGATATGCGCGTTATCCGCATGTCATCAGGCCGGAAACTGACCGGGCCGGGCTGGAACGTCTTTGCCCGCAAAGGTTTTCTGGCCGAATACCGGCAAGGTAAACAGGTGGTGTCCGTGGACCTGCGCGCGGTCAAGGGCCTGCCGGGCGCGCATAACCATCAGAACGCTTGCGCGGCCTATGCGGTGGCGCGCAGCCTTGGCATTGCCCCGCGCCTTATTGAAGACGCGCTGCACAGTTTCAGCGGCCTGCCCCATCGCAGCCAGCTGGTGGCCGAAGCGGACGGTGTGCGCTATATCAACGACAGCAAGGCCACCAATGCCGAAAGCGCAGCACAGGCGCTTCAGGCTTTCGACCACATTCGCTGGATTGCAGGGGGCCTGGGCAAGGATGGCGGCATCACATCGCTGGCGCCGCATCTGGGGCATGTGACCAAAGCCTATCTGATCGGCCATTCGGCGCGCGAATTTGCCCTGCAACTGGGCGACACCGCGCATGAGGTTTGCGAAACAATGGAACGCGCCGTAGCCCGCGCAATGGCCGACGCACAATCAGGCGATGTGGTGCTGCTTGCCCCTGCGGCGGCCAGTTTTGACCAGTTCAAGGATTTTGAATGCCGCGGACAGGCATTTATTGATGCTGTGAATGCGCGATTACTGCGCGAAAGCGCCACCGATGACAAATGATGACAGCCCGCGCGGCTTTGCCTTTGCTGTGGCGGCATTTGCCATCTGGGGCACGCTGCCATTCTATTTCAAGGCACTGGAGCATGTCCCCACGGTCGAAGTGATCGCCCATCGCGCAATCTGGGCGGTGCCCTTCGCGTTGGTTGCGTTAATACTGCTGGGGCGCACCGATGATTTACGCATTGCCATCCGCACGCCGCGTATGCTGGGCATGGCGCTGGTCACGGCTGCGTTGATTTCGGTCAACTGGGGCACATATGTCTGGCTTATCCAGTCCGGGCAGGCGATGGACGCCGCCCTCGGCTATTATATCAACCCCATTTTCAACGTGTTTCTGGGGGCGACGCTGCTGGGCGAGAAACTAAGCGCGCGGCAATGGGGGGCCGTGGCGCTGGCAGTGGCCGCTGTTGTGGTGCTGACACTAGATGCAGGCGCATTGCCATTAGGCGCATTGCTGATCATTTTCAGCTGGGGCGGCTATGCCTATTTCAAGCGCGCCCTGCCCATCGGGCCAAATCAGGGCTTTGCACTGGAAGCCCTGATCCTGCTGCCATTCGCAATTGCGTATATGGGCTGGGCACAGCTTCAGGGGGGCAGCTTCAGCGCACAGGCCAATGCAATGGACTGGGCGCTGCTTGTCGGCTGCGGCATTGTGACAGCCGCGCCGCTGATGCTTTATGCCAACGGGGCCAAGGAACTGCGCCTGTCTACAATCGCCATCGCGGGCTATTCCATTCCGACGATGATATTCCTGATTTCAGTGTTCATCTTCCGCGAACCGTTTGATGGGGCGCGTGTCATTGCCTTTCCCATGATCTGGGGGGCCATGGCGCTGTATATTCTGGAGATCCTGCGCAAACGCCGGGCGGGACTGCAATAAACTGCA
Source organism: Roseinatronobacter alkalisoli (assembly GCF_028745735.1). Lineage (GTDB taxonomy): Bacteria > Pseudomonadota > Alphaproteobacteria > Rhodobacterales > Rhodobacteraceae > Roseinatronobacter > Roseinatronobacter alkalisoli. The sequence goes on along the minus strand of NZ_JAQZSM010000001.1, from coordinate 256,706 downwards.
AAAAGCTGTGCAGGGACCCGAACGCAAAAAGGCGCTGATCAGCACTGCATGGATTTTCCGGAAGAGAGACGACAGTAATCCACATCCTGGGTCAAAACCGCTGCCATAAAGGTTTGCCTTTCACTTAGCGTGGCCCGCGCGCTGGTGTCACGAGAGCGGCCATTCGGACAGCGCGCAGAGAATGACTGAAAAGCGGAGCCACTTTTCTGATTTTTTGCATTGTCGCGAATGGCTGCTTCTAAGATGCACCCAACCTTGATTTACAAGATGCCGTTGCCAACCAAGTGTGAATATTGCCGAACCAGCACCAGCCCAAACGTGGTGCACCCTTGCTCAACCAGATTGACGGAACCCGTTGATCGTCCTCAATTCGGGAACCCGGCATTTGAATGCAGTTGAATCTGTGTTTGTCAGTCAAGAGTTCTGGCACCGCGAGCGCGCAAAACAGACCTTCACTCATCGTCAAAGGTGTACGCTTGGCCTTCATGAGCAATTCCATGCTGTCACTGGGGCTGATGTTGAGATTAGACATGCCGGTATCAACGTCCCATAGCACGTAGAGATCGGCATTCGGAATCGCCAAAGACTCGATGTCCCGAAAATCTTCAGGAATCTTAGGCGTCATTTCAACGTATCCATTGCGCCCTTTGTGCGAGAGTTGGCCCATCAATTCTTGATACCGGAAATTCTTCTGCTTGAGGAGGATGACAACCGGGATGTTGCCGCTGGCTTCTTCGGACATCGCCAAGGCACTGACGCGCATACGCAGTTCCTCGATATGGCGCCAAAACCTGCCAATGTCGTAATTCAGGAGACTGTTCGAGATTCGTTGGGACATTAATTCTGCCTGCCGGTCATATTCGGCTAGTGGGTCTGTCAGCATCGGAACTTCCATATTTGTGGATGATCCATGACATAGTCTCGAATGAATCGACTTTCACGTTGCCAGTTTGTTCCGGCGTTCGATTGGCGCAGCTTTTTTAGGTCGGCGGGATATCTCGATCGCGAGATCGGCTGCGCGAGCGTCTGTCTAAGTTGACCGCTGACACTACGTAATCCACCCAAAAGCGGGCATTGAATCGGACCAAACCAAGTTCCGCTTTAGTTCGCCTAGCTGCCAGACCGGACAACCTGCGGCGCGCGGCTGCTTTCTGGCACTACTTTCAGAAAAATATCATCAGTCGGCACCACAGAGGAAAAACCTCTGACGAGAAAGGCAGAATTATCTGATGTTTTTCCAGAGTAATTATGGTGGAGCCAAGCGGGATCGAACCGCTGACCTCTTGAATGCCATTCAAGCGCTCTCCCAACTGAGCTATGGCCCCACCGTTTCGCCGTGTTTCTGACGATGCCCGCCTATTACGAAAGCAAATCCGCCAACGCAATAGGAAAAACCGGCACCGTCAAAAATTCGACGGCTTAATCTTCATCGTCGCCGGCAACATCTGCCAGATCATCCAGCGCGACAGTATCGTCGTCTTCATCTTCCAGCAGTTCATCATCGACATCAACGGCGTCATCATCATCGACCAGCAGATCATCATCATCCTTGATGGCCTTTTTCGACTTCTCTGCCATGGCAACGACCACCGACTCACGCCGCTCGGCGGTTTCGACCGGTACTTCTTTTCCGGTATAGGGACTGATAATCGGTTTCTTGTTCAGATCATAAAACCGCTTGCCGGTTTCCGGGCAGACGCGCTTTACGCCCCATTCTGGATTGGACATCGACATTTCCTTTATTCGCGTGCCTTCCTTCAAGCCAATTGCCGTGCCATAAGTGATGCGGCCTGTAAAGCCCCCTATCACCGCCTGCATTTATTCCGGCCAGCAGATGAAACGCGGAAATCATGCCACGACTGCCCGAGAAAACAACCGAATCGACTGCATTTCTGGACCTAGACGGCGCGCGGCCGGTGGCCGTGGTACTCCGCCGGTCCGCGCAGACCAGACGCATAAGCCTGCGGGTATCGGGGCTTGATGGCCGTGTTACACTGTCCATTCCGAAATCCCTGCCAAAGGCCACCGCGCTGGGGTTTCTGTCCGAAAAGAAAGAATGGCTGCGCAAGGCACTGGAAGGTGTCCCGCAACAAATTCCCGTCATCATTGGCAGCACAATCCTGTTTCAGGGCACTCCCTTGCAAATTGCCTGCGATGGCGAGGCCCGGCGCATCCGGCTGGAAGGGCAGACCCTGTTCGTGCCCGCAGACCCGGACGGGACAATCACCCCCGCCCGTGTTGCGGCATTTCTGAAGGATCAGGCGCGCAGAGCCCTGGTTTCCGCAGCCCACAGCTATGCGGCCAGGCTGGGCAAACAGGTGGCGGCCATCAGCCTGCGCGACACGCGATCGCGCTGGGGATCATGCACTGCGGATGGGCGGCTGATGTTTTCATGGCGGCTGATCATGGCACCGCCACCGGTGCTGGACTATGTTGCCGCGCATGAAGCCGCGCATCTGTGCCATATGGACCATTCGCGCGCCTATTGGGCCTGCGTGTCAGGGTTGATGCCTGACTATCAGCGCCACCGGGCATGGCTGCGCCAGAACGGGGCACATCTGCACGGCTACAGGTTCTGACCTTTGGCCGATACCGCGCCCTGCGCCGGACCATAGCGTTCAAGCACATCATATTCAGCCCCATCTGGCCGCAACACGGAACGGAACAACGCGATCTCCTGCACCGCGAACGGTTCGGTCCTGAATTGCGCGTCGCGCACGACCGCTGCTTCCAGTTCCCCCCGGTCAAAACTGCCCGCGCGCAGATAGGACAGGGTTACATGCGGGTGGAAACGGCGTGGTTTCAGCACAAATCCGCAATTGCGCGCGAGGGTCACAAGTTTTGCCTGCAACCGCACCAATCCGTCATCGGGCGCAACCACGGCATGCAGGTTATGCGGCTTGTCCTTGCCAAACAGACCCAGACCAGTGATCTGCAACTGCAAGGCGGGAACAACCAGACGATCCAGAGCAAGATGCAGGTCTTCAAGCTGCGGCAGGGTGCTGTCGCCCAGAAACACAAGCGTAATGTGAAAATTCTCCGGCGGAATTCTGCGCTGTAGCGGCAACAGGTACTGCCGCAACACAAGCTGGCTGCGAATATGCTGCGGCAGTTCTAACCCCAGAAATGCGCGAATCACGGGGCCTCGCCGGGTGCGCCGGGGCTGATGACGGCGGCGACATCATACAGCACAGGCTCGAACCGGGCGCATAGCTTCGCGATTTCTCGGTTGCGTTCGCGCATTTCCGGCGTACGCAGCATGGCCTGAAAATCCGTTCGGGCCCGCCACCGCGAATAGGTGGCAACGCGGGTCTGGGCGTCATTCACATGAATCGCCCCCCCCATGAAGCCGGGCTGGAAGCGAATTACCTTTTCATAGGCGTCCTGCAGGGCGTCCAGAACATCTGAACAGGTTCCCGGTGTCATTTCGAAAGTGCTGATGACGGTCTGGCCGTCAGTGCTGGCTGTGATCTGCATGGCGTGGCCCTCCTGTCTTGCATGGTGCAGCAAAGCGGGCGCGGGATCAATCACTGAGCATGGCCATCAGGCGCGCTTTCTCGCCATGATCGTCCGGATCTGAAATTGCCTGCGCCAACGCATCGAGCGAGGCAATGCAATGCCCGGCGCGAAAGCTGTCGACATATGGCAGCATCGCGCGAATGCCTCGCGCGCGCGGGGCAAAACTGTCCCAGCGAAGCAGCGGATTCAGCCAGATCAACCGCCGCGACGACAGATTCAGGCGCTGCATTTCCCGGGCCAGAAGCGCAGGGTCATCGCGGTCCAGCCCGTCCGATATCAGCAACACCACAGCGCCCTGCCCCAGCACGCGGCGCGACCAGTCCACATTGAAGCTGCGCAGGCAGTGCCCAATGCGCGTGCCCCCCTGCCAGTCCTGCGCCTGCGCCCCCGCGGCATTCAGCGCCGCATCTACATCGCGGCTGCGCAGATGATGGGTGATATTGGTCAGCCGCGTGCCGAATGTGAACGCGTGCACCTTTGCCCAGCCCCGCCCGCGCCGGTTGGCCACAGCATGCACGAAATGCAACACCATACGCGAATATTGCGACATGGACCCCGAGATATCGCACAGCACAATCAAGGCGGGCCAGCGCGTTGCGGGCGCACGGCGATGAATGCGGGTCATTTCACCACCCTGCCGCAAAGCCGCGCGCATGCTGGCACGCCAGTCGGGTTTGCGGCCCGTATTGGCGGGGCGCAGACGGCGGGTCTGTAGCGGTCTGACCGGAAGTTGCAGCCGCGCCAGCATGCGCTTTGCGCGCGCGGCCTCTTCTGTGGACATCTGTTCGAAATCCAGATGACGCAGCCTTTCGTCAGAGGATGCCGTCTGCGAGGCGTCGATCTGGATTTCGGGATTGTCGCTGTTTTCCCCGGCTGGGGGCGGTTCCGGTCCCTGCGCGCCATCAAGCAGCGCTTCCGCCGCGCGTTTTGCCGCCGCTTCAGCCGCTCTTTCTTCTGTGACATTGCGGATCGCAGGCAGCATCAGCGACATCATATGTTCCAGATAGCGCGGATCACGCCAATAAAGCTGGAATATCTGGTTGAAGACCTGCCGTTCTTCGGGACGATTCACAAAAACCGCATGCAGAACCCAGTAGAAATCCGCCTTGCGCGCGAATCCCGCCGCCGCGACCGCTTCAATCGCGAGGCGCACCCGGCCCGGCCCGATGGGAAGGCCCGCACGGCGCAAGGCCCTGGCAAAATGGGTGATATTGTCCACCAGCTTGCCATCTTCGGGGATGGAAAGTTCCGCATACCGCACCATGTGTTACACGGGATCAAGGGGCGTTGCCCCTCTTGGCTGCGCCAATTCACCCCAGGATATTTTGGCCAGAATGAAAGTCATGTGGGCGGCAACGATTGGCGGGCTTCGTCAAGAATGCGGCTGGCTTCCAGCCCTTGCAAGCGAGCGATGTCATCCTGATATTTCAGGATTGCGCCCAGTGTATCCGCGATGACTTCAGGGGAAAGTTCCAGAACATCCAGTGCAAGCAGGCATTTTGCCCAGTCGATCGTTTCGGCAACGCCGGGTTTCTTGAACAGGTCTTCGCCACGCAAGCGCTGAACGAAGGCCACAATTTCACGCGACAGCGTGGCAGAGGCTGCCGGCGCACGCGCGGTCAATATGTCAAGTTCGCGCTGGAAGGACGGATAATCCACCCAGTGATACAGGCAGCGCCGTTTCAGCGCATCATGCACTTCGCGGGTGCGGTTGGATGTCAGGATCACGATGGGTGGTTCCGCAGCCTTGATCGTGCCGAGTTCGGGGATGGTGACCTGATAGTCGGAAAGCGCTTCCAGAAGGAAGGCTTCAAAAGGTTCATCCGTGCGGTCGATCTCGTCTATCAGCAGGACAGGAGCACCGCCGGGCTGGGGGCGCATTGCATCCAGAAGTGGTCGTTCGATCAGGAATTCGGGGCCAAACAAGGTTTCTTTCAGCGCAACATTTTCGCCCGCCGCCTGTGCCGTGCGGATGGCCAGCATCTGGGCGGCAAAATTCCATTCATAAACCGCAGAAGCCGCGTCCAGCCCTTCATAGCATTGCAGCCGGATCAGCCGCCTCCCGAGGGCATGCGCCAGGGTGCGGGCTATTTCGGTCTTGCCGGTGCCCGGCTCCCCTTCCAGAAAAAGCGGGCGTTCAAGGGTCAGGGCAAGAAAGACCACTGTCGACAGGGCGCGATCCGCGACATAGGCGTGATCATGCAGCAGCGTCTGCACGGCTTCGATACTGGATAACTCATGGGACACGCGCCTGCCCTTTCGTGGTGATCAACAGCCTGAAGGCTGTCCTGCATGCCCGCGACGGTCAAGACCAAACCCTGCACCCGGTACCAAAGGACAATGCGTGCCGGATTTCAGCGCAAAACTGCACCAACCTGTGACCACCGGTCGCGCATTTGCGCTGAGAGAGTGCTTTGCCAAGACATGCGTTTGGTTTAAGACGACTCCATGATCGTAGAACTTGGACATTTCGCCCTTATCCTTGCCTTTGCAGTGGCACTTGCACAGGCGGCCATTCCCCTTATCGGCGCGCAGAAAGGCTGGCGCGACTGGATGCTGGTGGCCAACCCCATGGCCAGCGTGCAGTTCGGGCTGGTTGCCTTCAGCTATGCGGCGCTGACCTATGCGTTTCTGGTGTCGGATTTTTCGGTGAAGCTCGTCGTGGAAAATTCCCATACGCTGAAGCCGCTGATTTACAAGATTTCAGGCGTCTGGGGGAACCATGAAGGCTCGATGCTGCTTTGGGTGCTGATTCTGACGCTGTTCGGGGCGTCGGCTGCGTGGTTTGGCGGCAATCTGCCCGCAAGCCTGCAGGCGCGGGTTCTGGCCGTGCAATCCGCGATCACCGCGGCGTTCATGGCATTCACCATCTTTACGTCCAACCCGTTCACAAGGCTTGCTGTTCCACCGTTCGACGGCACTGACCTGAACCCGTTGCTGCAAGATCCGGGACTGGCGTTCCATCCACCGTTTTTGTACCTGGGTTATGTCGGACTTTCGATGTCTTTCAGTTTTGCGGTGGCCGCCCTGATCGAGGGGCGGGTCGATGCGGCCTGGGGCCGCTGGGTGCGACCCTGGACATTGGCCGCCTGGGTCTTTCTGACAATCGGCATCGCAACGGGAAGCTGGTGGGCCTATTATGAGCTTGGCTGGGGCGGGTTCTGGTTCTGGGATCCGGTCGAGAATGCCAGTTTCATGCCATGGCTGTTCGCCGCGGCGCTGCTGCATTCTGCCATCGTGGTGGAAAAACGCGAAACACTGAAAAGCTGGACCATCCTGCTTGCGATCCTGGGTTTCGGCTTTTCGCTGATGGGGACATTCATCGTGCGCTCGGGTCTGCTGACATCGGTGCATGCGTTTGCCATGGACCCCGAACGTGGTGTGTTCATTCTGATGATCCTTGCTGGTTTCATGGGTGGCGCACTCACCTTGTTTGCCATCCGCGCCCCAGTGCTGGAGGCAAAGGGCGTCTTCGCGACTGTCAGCCGCGAATCAGCGCTGGTCATCAACAATGTGTTGCTGGCGGTGTCATCTTTCGTGGTGTTCATTGGTACGATGTGGCCGCTGGTAGCGGAAATGCTGTTCGACAGGGTGCTGTCAGTTGGCCCGCCATTTTTCAACATGGCGTTCACGCCGTTCATGGTTGCGTTGGCGATGGTCCTGCCAATCGGCGCGATGCTGCCTTGGAAACGCGGGAATCTGGCGCGGACCATGCGCCCGCTTTGGGGGCTGGCGATATTTTCTGTGGCGATGGGCGCACTGACATGGGCTATGCAGACCGGAAATTCCGCGCTGGTTCCGGTGGGGCTGGCGCTGGGGATATGGGTTGTGCTGGGGTCCGGGGCCGATATCTGGTCACGCACCGGGCGCGGTGCCATGCGCGCGCGCATGGCACGCCTTACGCGACTGCCGCGCGCGGATTGGGGCAAGTTCACAGCGCATTCCGGGCTGGGCGTCACGGTTTTTGCAGTTGCCGCCCTTGTTGGTTGGGAATCAGAGGATATTCGCGTCGTCCAGATCGGGGAAACCTATTACTACGGCGGGTATGACCTGACGCTGACATCTGTGGACCGCGTCGAGGGGCCGAATTACGTGTCGACCATGGCCAACATAGAGGCGCGGCGCGACGGGCGGTTCATTGCAAACCTGCAACCCGAAAAACGCTTCTATCCGATTGCAGGCATGCCAACCACGGAAGCGGCCATCGATTACCGGATCACCCGCGATCTGTATCTGGCGCTGGGCGACCCGCAGGACAATGGCGGATGGGCAGTGCGGTCATATATCAAACCCTTCGCGAACTGGTTGTGGTTCGGGTGTTTCCTGATGGCGCTGGGCGGCATCTTCAGCCTGAGCGACCGGCGCTACCGTGTGGCGGCGGGTGCGGGAAAAACCCGCACGGACGCGGTGCCGGCAGAATGAACGGTATCCGCACCATTCTGGCGGTCCTGTGTATCGCATTCGCCAGCACGGCCTTGGCCGTTCAGCCGGATGAGATACTTGACGATCCGGTGCTGGAATCGCGGGCGCGCGATATATCAGCGGGCCTGCGCTGCCTTGTGTGTCGCAACGAATCCATCGACGAATCGAACGCTGACCTTGCGCGCGACATGCGTCTACTGGTGCGTGAAAGGCTGGTCGAAGGTGACAGCGATGATGCAGTCATTGCCTTCATCGTGGAACGCTATGGCGAATATGTGCTGCTGCGCCCGACAACTGACGGGGCCAACATTATCCTGTGGGTGGCGGCCCCGGTTCTGTTTTTGATCGCGCTGTCCTCGGCGTTGGTTTACCTGCGGCGGCGCGACAAGGCCCCGGAACCCGAAAAGGCGGGACTTAGCGTGGAAGAAAAGCGCCGCTTACAGGAATTGCTGAAAGAATGACGCATGGTTCGGGCTTCCCCCCGGTGCTGACATCGCTAAGGTAACCCTAAATTTCCGCTTGGGGGCCCCGCATGGAATACGACACACTGACAACCAGTATTGACGACAAGGGCATCGCCATCATTTCCATGGCACGGCCCGAGATGATGAACGCGCTGAACAAGCAGATGCGCGCTGAACTGACAAATGCCATCAAGACTCTCAGCACGCAGGCGCGCGTGCTGGTCCTGACTGGGACAGGGCGGGCATTCTGTTCGGGGCAGGATCTGGGTGATGGCGGCAATGCGGCGCAGATCGACCTGGAACGCACCTTGCGCGAAGAATATGAACCGCTATTGCGCGCAATTTATGACGCGCCGGTTCCTGTAATTGCAGCCGTGAATGGTGCCGCGGCAGGTGCGGGGGCTAATCTGGCGCTGGCTGCTGATGTCGTGATCGCGTGCGAAAGCGCCATGTTCATTCAGGCATTCACCCGAATCGGCCTGATACCGGATGCGGGTGGCACCTATTTCCTGCCCCGCCAGGTCGGATTTGCCCGCGCAATGGGGGCCATGCTGTTTGCTGACCGCATTCCCGCCCGTCAGGCCGCTGACTGGGGCATGATCTGGGAAGCGGTTCCTGATGAAATATTCGAGGCAACATGGATGGCGCGGGCCACCACCTTGGCCAGTGGCCCGACCGTGGCCTACCGCAATATCCGCAAAGCAGTGCGCGCAAGTCTGTCCAACAGCCTTGACGGACAGCTTGCGCTGGAAGCGCGGCTTCAGGCTGAGGCCGGAAAGACACGCGATTTCAAGGAAGGTGTGCTGTCATTTCTGGAAAAGCGCCCGCCCGAATTTGAAGGGCGCTGACAAAGCGCCTTCGGATATCAGAGCGTGCCGGATCATTGCCTCGATGAGTCGCGCCTGAAAACCTGTCAGCTTTGCGGGTCCGGGCCGCGCCATTCGTCCATGTCCTTCAGCGCTTCCATGACTTCGCGTGGCATGTAGGTTTCGTCATGCTTGGCCAGAATCTCGCTTGCCTGAAACACGCCGTCGATGAAACGCCCGGTGCCGACCATGCCTTCATTTTCGGTGAACAGGTCCGGCAGAATTCCGCGATAGCGCACCTCCACCGACGCGGGACCATCGGTCACGCGAAAAATCACGGTGTCTGACTGCCCGCGAATGATGGAACCGGCCTCCACCAACCCGCCGATGCGGAATACTTCGTGCGGGGGGGGCGGGGCCGCCAGCACTTCGGAGGGCGAGCGGAAGAAATTGATGCCATCGCGCATGGCATAGCCGATCAGCGCGGTTGAAAACGCCAGCGCCACAGCCGCGACCAAGATGATCTGAATGCGGCGGGTCTTCTTTAGGCTTTTCATCGTCACCTCTTCCTATGGGAAAAGCGGCGCCCCCATCAGGCCCGACTCCTCCTGCAAACCAAGCATCAGATTCGCGTTCTGTACGGCCTGCCCCGATGACCCTTTGCACAGGTTATCCAGTGCAGCCACCACCAGCGCGCGACCGGGAATGCGGTCCCCGACAACCCCGATATGCACGAAATTTGATCCTCGTACATCATGAGTCGAGGGGGTTGTGCCAAAAGGTAGCACGTGAATCATTGATTCAGCGCAATAACGGGCCTGCAAAACTTCGTGAATGCGCGCAGCGTCGCCATCCAGCCACGCGGTTGCCAGAATTCCGCGATTCATCGGCAACAGATGGGGCGTGAACTGGATATGCACCGGGCGGCCCGCAAGCGCGCTGAATTCCTGATCAAACTCACCCAGATGACGGTGCGTGCCACCAACCGCATAGGCCTGCGTGCCTTCGGACAGTTCGGCATGCAGCAGGTTTTCCTTCAGCGCGCGCCCTGCCCCTGACACACCGCATTTCAGATCAAGGATGATGCGGTCCAGATCAATCACACCCGCTTCGATCAGGGGGCGCAGAATATACTGCCCTGTCGCGGCATTGCAGCCCGTGCCCGCCACCAGCCGCGCGGCGCGAATCTCATCGCGGTAGAATTCCGTCAGACCATAGACCGCTTCGCGCTGCAGATCAGGGGCGGCATGGGGCTGACCATACCATTTTTCATATTCCGCCACATCACGCAGCCGGAAATCAGCAGACAGGTCCACGATTTTCAGATCACGCGGCAAGTCCTTGATAACCGCCTGGGATGTCGCATGCGGCAGCGCGCAGAATGCCAGGTCGATGGCGGAAAAATCCACATCCTCAATCCGGCACAGATCCGGCAAATCCAGGTGACGCAGGAACGGGAAGACCTGCGCCATGGGCTGCCCTGCCTTGCGCTCCCCTGTCAGGGCGACAATTTTCATGTCAGGATGGGTGGAAATCAAGCGGACAAGTTCGGCACCTGTATAGCCCGAAGCCCCGAGTATGGCGATGGATCTGGTCATGGTGTTCCTCTTTCGGCGTCACGCGGAGCCGCTGATTACACAAGCGCTCCGCGCGGGAGTATTTGGGGCAAGATGAAAAAGGCAGATTATGCTGCCCGGAACGTGATCTGTCGTCGCAAAAACTGCGTAGCCTTGCGCGATACATTGACCGGATCACCCGTTGTCAGAAACGCGCTTTCCTTGCCGGATCCCAGCATTTCCGGGCGGCGCGCCAGATAGTCATCAAGGCTGGCGGCCACCAGATTGGGTTGCGAATAGACATCAACCCCCGCGCCCAGCGCTTCGCGGAACGCATGTTCGACAAGCGGGTAATGGGTGCAGCCCAGCACGGCCGCTTCCGGGCGCGGCATGCGGCGCAGAAGGGATTCGACATGGGAATGCACCAGCGCTTCGGCCAGTTGCATGTCGCCCTGTTCGATCGCATCAACCACACCGCCGCAAGGCTGTGCCTCAACATCCACACCGATGGCACGAAAGGCGAGTTCGCGCTGAAAGGCGCGGCTGGACACGGTTGCGGGCGTGGCAAACAGCGCCACATGTTTGACCGCCACTTCGCGAGGGGGGGAATTGTCACCCCAGCCGCGTTCGGTCAATGCTTCGATCAGGGGGACGAACACGCCCAGCACGCGCTTGTTTTCGGGCACCCAGGTTTCCTGCATACGCTTCAACGCCGCAGCGGATGCCGTGTTGCAGGCCAGAATCACCAGATCACAGCCTTCAGCCCACAGGCGTTCAACGCCCGCGCAGGTCAGCGCAAAGATGTCATCGGCATCGCGCACGCCATAGGGCGTATGGGCATTGTCCCCAAAATAGACAAAAGGCACATCCGGCAGACGTTCGGTCAATGCGCCCAGAACAGTCAACCCGCCCAATCCCGAATCGAATACGCCAACCGCCATGCGCCTGCCCCAAAGTCATGAATTTTGCCTTGCATACGTCCGGGGCACGCAGAAATCCAGTCTGTTCGCGCCTATTCTGCTGCAACGCGCGCAGGCGGGGCGTTAAATCCCGCCAGCAGTGCGGCCCTGCGTTCAGCCGCCAGGCTGGCATTGTTGTGCTTGACCGGACCGAACCCACGGATTTGCAAGGGAAGTTCCGCCAGTTCCACGGCAATGGCATGATTGTCCGGCGTCACATCCGCAAGAATGCGGGGCATCAGTGTTTCATAGTCACGGATCAACTGACGTTCCATTTTGCGTTCAGACGTGTAACCGAAAGGGTCAAGAACCGTGCCACGCAGCGCCTTGAGCCGCGCCAGCAAGGCAAAGCCGCGCCCGATCCATGGGCCAAAGCTGCGCTTGACGGGGCGGCCATCTGACCCCATGCGCGAGATCAGCGGCGGCGCAAGATGGAAGCGCGCGGTGAAATCACCATCGAATTCGGCGCGCGCCTTGTCCATCGTCTGCAGATGCAGACGCGCAACTTCATATTCGTCCTTATAGGCCAGCAGCTTGTGATAGCCCTTGGCAACGGCTTCGCGCAGGCGCGCATCAGGGGCCTGATCCACCAACCTGCGGTAGCGTTTGGCAAGGCGTTTTGACTGATAGGTCACCAGATGGGCTTCGCGACGAGCGATCTTTTCGTCCAGTGATTCCGGCTTCAGGACAACAGTGTCAGCAAGTGTTTTTGCCGCCGCCTCGGGGTGAACAACAGCCCAGCGCCCAAGCGCGAAAGCGCGTTTATTGCCGTCCACTGCGGCCTTGTTCAGCTCAATCGCGCGCAGGATCGCCGATTCGGACAGCGGCAGAAGCCCCATTTGCCACGCCGCGCCCAGCGCAATCATGTTGGAATAAATGCTGTCGCCCAACAGACGTCTGGCAAGTTCCGAATAATCGAACAGATGCAGATTGTCGCCCAGCCGTGCCTGAAGCGCCATCTGCAGGTCATCGCCGGGGATACGAAATTCGGTGTTGCGGGTGAATTCACCCGTGATGATTTCATGCGTATTGACCGCAGCACCCGTCTGGCCGCTGCGCATAAGTCCCAGCGTTTTCGCGCCCGCTGTCACCACCAGATCACCACCGATAACGGCATGCGCTTCGCCCACTGCGACGCGGATTGCGCTGATATCTTCGGGGGCATTGGCGATACGGCAATGAATATGCACCGCGCCGCCCTTTTGGGCCAGCCCCGCCATTTCGATCATGCCCGCGCCCTTGCCATCGATATACGCAGCCATCGACACAATTGCGCCGATGGTCACAACGCCCGTGCCGCCCACGCCGGTAATGACAACATTATGCGTGCCACTGATTTCGGGCAGCGCGGGTTCGGCCAGCCGGGGCAGTTCCACGGAACGGGTGGCCGCGCGTTTCGGCTTCGCGCCGTTCAGCGTGACAAATGACGGACAAAACCCCTTCAGGCAGGAAAAATCCTTGTTGCAACTGGACTGGTCAATCGCGCGTTTGCGGCCAAATTCGGTTTCCACCGGCACAATGGACACGCAATTGGATTGCACGCCACAATCCCCGCATCCCTCGCAGATGTCGGTATTGATGAACACGCGCTGGTCGGGGTCGGGGAATTCGCCGCGTTTGCGCCGCCTGCGTTTTTCGGCGGCACAGGTTTGCACATAGATAATGGCAGAAACACCCTTATGCGCGGCGCAATCCCTTTGCACGGCGTCGAAATCCGCGCGCTTGTGCCAGCCTGCGGATTTGGGGAAATCGGCGCGGTTTGGTTCTTCCTTTTCGTCGAACACCACTTCGATCTTGCGCACACCCATCGCGGCCAGTTCATGTGCAATCTGGTCCGGGGACAACCCGCCTTCGTTCTTTTGGCCGCCGGTCATGGCAACCGCGTCATTGAAAAGGATCTTGTAGGTAATATTCGTGCTCGCCGCCAAAGCCGCGCGGATAGCCTGCACACCGGAATGGTTATAGGTGCCGTCGCCCAGATTCTGGAACACATGGTCACGGGTAGAAAAGGGGGCCTCGCCAATCCAGTTCGCGCCCTCGCCACCCATCTGGGTGAAGCCCACAGTGTTGCGGTCCATCCATTGCACCATGTAGTGACAGCCAATGCCCGCATAGGCGCGGTGACCATCGGGCACCTTGGTTGATGTATTATGCGGACAGCCTGAGCAGTAATAGGGCAGCCGCACGGCCAGATCGGGTGCGTTGTCAGCGCGGCGCGCATCCGCCAGCATGGCCAGCCCTGCTTTCACACGGTCGGTGCCGCGCCCTTCCTCTATCAGGATCTCACCCAGACGTTCGGCAATCATGATCGGGTCCAGCGCATAGCGGGTGGGGAACAATTCCACCTGCCGCCCGTGTTCCCATGTGTCGCCCTTATGCCAGCCATAGACACGGCGACCGCGCCGGTCGTCAAAAATGGCTTCCTTGACCTGCACCTCGATCAGTTTGCGCTTTTCTTCCACAACAATGATCAGATCCAGCCCTTCGGCCCATTCATGGAAACTTTCCATGTCCAGCGGCCATGCCTGCCCGACCTTATAGGTGGTCAGGCCAAGGCGCACGGCTTCCTCCGCGCTGATGCCCAGAAGGCTCAGCGCATGAACAAGGTCCAGCCAGTTCTTGCCTGCGGCGACAAAACCGATCTTTGCTCCCGCTTTGCCCCAGACACGCCGGTCCATACGATTTGCGCGGCTGAAGGCTTCAGCGGCAAACCGCTTGTGGTCGATCATCCGCGCTTCTTGCGCCACGGGCGTATCGATCAGGCGGATATTCAGCCCGCCTTCGGGCATGATGAGTTCCGGTGAAACAAACTGCATCCGCTGCGGGTCGCCATCGACCACGGCGGTTGCCTCGACTGTGTCTTTCATCGTCTTCAGGCCAACCCAGACGCCCGCGAACCGCGACAATGCATAGCCGTAATGGCCGAAATCCAGCACTTCCTGTACACCTGCGGGCGACAGCACCGGGATATAGGCATCAACCATCGCCCAATCGGACTGATGCAACGTGGTTGAGGATTCGCCCGTATGATCATCGCCCATAGCAACCAGCACGCCGCCATGGCGCGACGTTCCCGCCATATTGGCATGTCGAAACACATCGCCGGTGCGGTCCACACCCGGCCCTTTGCCATACCACAGGCCGAAAACACCATCAAAACGCCCTTCACCTCGCAGTTCCGCCTGCTGGCTTCCCCAAAGGGCGGTTGCGGCGAGGTCTTCGTTCAGTCCTTCCTGAAAGCGGATATTTGCGGCATCAAGCAGCGTTTTTGCACGGTTCATCTGCTGATCGACCGCCCCTAAAGGCGAGCCGCGATAACCGGTTACATATCCTGCGGTGTTCACTCCCGCGGCCCGGTCGCGTGCAGCCTGTTGCAACACAAGCCGTACCATGGCTTGTGTCCCGTTCAGCAATACTGGTGTTTTTTCCAGGTCGAACCGGTCGTTCAACGAAATATCCTGCCGCCCCATCTGCGCCTCCCAGCAAAGTTGCGTATATGTCAATCATAGGTCAATATTTCTGACCTACAAAGTGAAATCTGGGTAATTCAGTGCTTTTGTGATGGTGCAAAACCCCTTAGAACGAATCATCCGCTTTTGCGCAAACATCTGTATGGAACTGTTGGTATGGACTGGGACAAGCTAAGAATATTTCACGCGGTAGCTGACGCTGGGAGCCTGACGCATGCCGGCGACACGCTGCAACTGTCCCAATCCGCTGTCAGCCGCCAGATTCGCGCGCTTGAAGAAGGGCTGGATACCGTTCTGTTCCACCGCCATGCCCGCGGACTGATTCTGACTGAACAAGGCGAACTGCTGTTTGATGCAACCAAAGCCATGAGTCGGCAGTTGGAAACAGCCTCTGCCCGCATCCGCGATGCCGAGGATGAAGTCTATGGTGATCTGCGCGTCACCACGACCACAGGCTTTGGTACGTTGTTTCTGGCCCCGCGCCTGACATCGCTTTATGCGCAATACCCCGATCTGCGTATTGATCTGATGCTGGAAGAACGTGTACTGGATTTGCCCATGCGCGAAGCTGATATCGCAATCCGCATGAAAGAACCCAGTCAGGCGGACCTGATCCGCAAACGCCTGATGACGGTAAATATGCGGCTTTTTGCCAGTTCAGAATACCTGCGCGCCCATGGAACGCCCCAGGAACTGGCCGACCTGAAGGATTTTCGCCTGATCTCGCAGAATATTTCTTCGGCGCAGGTCAGTGCCGGCGCACAACTTATACGCGATCTGACAGCGCAGCCAACCCGGTCCAGTTTTACCGTGAATAACTACTTTGGTGTACTTCAGGCCGTGCTGAACCATCTGGGAATCGGGGTTCTGCCCGATTATGTCGGCGAGGAGTATCCCGATCTGGTTCATGTCCTGCCAGATATCGCCAGCGGGGATATTCCGGTCTTTCTGGCCTACCCGGAAGAGCTGCGCCATTCGCGACGCATATCGGCATTCCGTGATTTCGTCGTCGAGGAAATCGTGGCTTACCGACGCGCAAGACAGGTGTAAATCTGCATAAGCAAAAACATGCTAATGAGGCATGTTCGCAACGCATGGCGGCATTGTTGTATCTGCAAGGCAATTTAACTTGCGTAATGCATGAGCAATAACATATCTAAAGGACAAGGCGATTGAGTGTTACTCGCGCCTTTACCTCCCTGTTGGACTATGGCCGAGCATTGCGCTCGGCCCTTTTTTTTGGCGTTATTCAGGGCATTTATCCGCATTTCATGCTGCACCTATATGGCAGGCAATCCGATTCCTGCCAGGAAATCAGGCCGTTTGCACAACTGTTTTGCAGTGCAGCATAGTGGATGCCAATTCTGTCACTTTTCGCTTTATGCGTGTATTTTGACGTATCAGCCACAGTTTCATGACATCTCGGGTACCGCAATCAAGCTGCCCTCTTTCCCATCGGACCCCTTTGCCGTAAGGGGAATGAAACGGCCCGACACCGGCGCGGGCCACACGTTTTTTGCGCTGCCCAAAGGTGCCCGACATGACCGAACCCGCCATTACCCCCGCGCTGATTGCCGCACATGGCCTGAAATCCGATGAGTATGACCGCATTCTGGACATCATAGGGCGCGAACCGACATTCACTGAACTGGGCATTTTTTCTGCCATGTGGAACGAACATTGTTCCTACAAATCCTCCAAGAAATGGCTGCGCACCCTGCCCACATCCGGCCCGCAGGTCATTTGCGGCCCCGGCGAGAATGCGGGCGTTGTCGATATTGGTGACGGGCAAGCGGTGATTTTCAAAATGGAAAGCCACAATCACCCCAGCTATATCGAACCCTATCAGGGCGCGGCGACGGGTGTCGGCGGCATCCTGCGCGATGTGTTCACCATGGGCGCACGGCCCATTGCCGCGATGAATGCCCTTAGCTTCGGCGAACCCGGCCACCCCAAAACCCCGCATCTGGTGCGCGGCGTGGTCGAAGGCGTGGGCGGCTATGGCAATGCGTTCGGCGTGCCAACCGTCGGCGGAGAGGTGCGTTTTCACCCCGCCTATAACGGGAACTGCCTGGTGAATGCATTCGCCGCCGGGCTGGCGAATGCGGATGAGATTTTCTATTCCGCCGCCAGCGGTGTCGGTATGCCTGTCGTCTATCTGGGCGCAAAAACGGGACGCGATGGTGTGGGCGGGGCTACCATGGCCAGCGCCGAATTCGATGACACGATCGAAGAAAAACGCCCCACTGTGCAGGTGGGTGATCCGTTCACCGAAAAACGCCTGCTGGAAGCCTGCCTTGAGTTGATGGCATCGGGCGCGGTGATTTCCATTCAGGACATGGGCGCAGCTGGCCTGACTTGTTCGGCAGTGGAAATGGGCGACAAGGGCGGACTTGGCATCAAGCTGGAACTGGACCGCGTGCCCTGCCGGGAAACCGGCATGACGGCCTATGAAATGATGCTGTCTGAAAGTCAGGAACGCATGTTGATGGTCCTGAAACCCGAAAAGGAAGCGCAGGCCCGTGCAATCTTTGAAAAATGGGATCTGGATTTCGCGCTTGTAGGTGAAACCATTGCCGAAGACCGCTTTCTGATTCTGCAGGGCAATGAAACCAAGGCGGATCTGCCGCTGTCGAAACTAGCCTCCAGTGCGCCGGAATATGACCGGCCATGGATTGAAACGCCCGCACCGGCACCGTTGGGCGACATTCCCACGATTTCCCCAATGGACGGGTTGCGCGCGCTGATCGGATCGCCTTCTTACGCGCATAAGGCATGGGTATGGGAACAATATGACACCATGGTCATGGCCGACACGGTGCGCGCGCCCGGCCTTGGCGCGGGTGTGGTGCGCGTGCATGGCACCGACAAGGCCTTAGCGTTTACCAGTGACGTGACCCCGCGCTATGTCCGCGCCAACCCTTTTGAAGGGGGCAAGCAGGCCGTTGCCGAAGCCTATCGCAACCTGTCCGCCGTGGGCGCGGTGCCGCTGGCCACAACCGATAACCTGAATTTCGGCAACCCGGAAAAACCCGAAATCATGGGCCAGTTCGTGGGGGCCATCAAGGGCATTGGGGCGGCCTGCGCAGCGCTGGATATGCCCATCGTGTCCGGCAATGTGTCGCTTTATAATGAAACCGACGGACAACCCATCCTGCCCACACCCACCATTGGCGCAGTGGGCTTGATCGAGCATGTGGACAATCTGATCGCCGGGCACCCGCAAGATGGTGATCTGGCGCTGGTCATCGGGGAAACGCAGGGCCATCTGGGCCAGTCCGCGCTTCTGGCCGAAGCTTTCGGGCTGGAAACCGGCGATGCGCCCCATGTCGATCTGGACATGGAACGCCGCAACGGCGAATTCCTGCGCGATAACCGCCAGTTGCTGAAAGCGGCAACCGACCTGTCAGATGGCGGGCTTGCCCTTGCCGCATTTGAAATGGCAACTGCCGCCGGGTTGGGGCTGACGCTGGACACCGATGATATTGCAACCCTTTTCGGAGAGGATCAGGCCCGCTACCTGGTCGCGTGCAGCTTCGATCAGGCAGAAGCGCTGATGGTTGCGGCCGGTCAGGCCGGGGTGAGCCTTGCCCATATGGGCCGGTTCGGCGGCGACACTGTGGCCTTCGGCAAGGACAGCGCGCCACTGACAGAGCTGAACGCAATTTACAAAACGGCCTTTGGCCGCGCGATTGGTGACGCTTGATTCCCCCCAAGGCGGGGATTACCTTCATCCAAAGACAACTGGGGGCGCGAAATGGCCATCACTGCTGAAGAACTGGAAACCCTTCTGAAAGAAGGTTTTCCCGATGCACAAGTCACGATCACAGACCTTGCCGGTGACGGCAATCATTACGCTGCCGAAGTCATTGACGAAAGTTTCCGGGGCCTGAACCGTGTGCAGCAACAGCGCGCCGTCTACGCCGCACTAAAGGGCAAGATGGATGGCAATCATGGCGAATTGCACGCGCTGGCCCTGACAACCAAAGCCCCCGACTGACATCTGAAAAGGATCACCACACCATGAGCGCGCAAGACATCATCAAACAAACCGTCGAAAGCAATGACGTGGTGCTTTACATGAAAGGCACCAAGACCATGCCACAATGCGGGTTTTCCAGCCGCGTGGCCGGCGTTCTGAACTTCATAGGCGTTGAATATGCCGATGTGAATGTCCTTGCCGATGATGCAATTCGCCAGGGCATCAAGGATTATTCCGACTGGCCCACCATCCCGCAGCTGTATGTGAAGGGTGAATTTGTGGGGGGCTGCGACATCATCACCGAAATGACCCTGTCGGGCGAACTGGACGAGTTGTTTGCGGCGAAGGGCGTCGCCTATGACAAGGACGCAGCCGAAAAAATCCGCGAAGCAAACGCCTGAACTCTGTGTAACTGAACTTCGGCAGCGTCATTGCGCTGCCGAAGCCTTTCTTCGCTTTGCCAGCCTATTGATGCGTCCATGGTCGCTGGCCGCTGGTATCGGCGACTGTGCGCATAACCAGAACACCATTATCGCGCAGGGTCATTGCAATGGCCCCACTGGCGCGCAGGTCGCGTGGTGTAATGATGTGGCACGCACCCTGCACCGCTTCCGGCTGGGCAGATGTCACCACAAACCGCCCTTCAAGGCATAGAGCAGGCAGATAATCCAATCCGCGTTGCCCCAGAAGATGCACCACATCCAGCCCGTTGCGGCGCAAATGCACCACAGGGCTGCGCGTGTCCTTCACACCCGTGCGGGCAAACGCGTCGGCCTGACTCGCGCCATCCCCATCCGCCTGCAACCAGCTTTCTGCAGCGAAGGACCCCGCTCTGCCGCGGCTGATCATACGCCCCTGATCGCCCATAAGACCCAGCACCACCCCGTCAGCGGTAATCAGCAGATGCGGGCGACCGCTTGCCTGGGCCCAGCCCAGAACGGCCAGTGCGGTAACCGTTGCCCCGAGCCACGCACCGCCACCGCGCCAGACAACCATCCAGACACCGCCCAGCGCCAGAAGCGGCAAGACCCAAGGGGCAGGCTGCACAACCGGCATGACCGCACCGTCAAACCCGCTGACGGTTTCGGCCACACGCAATATCCACCCGATTGCAGGTTCCATCACCCGAAGTCCGACCCATTCCAGCCCGAACGGGGCCAGAACCGCCGCCAGAACTGCGGCAGGCATGATCACCAGCCCCATCAGCGGCACTGCCGCCAGATTGGCAATCAATCCATATTCCGCCAGCCGGTTGAAACTGGCCGCAGCGACAGGGGCGGTCGCAATACCCGCGACCATGGAACAGATGATGACACTGACAATCGGCCACAGCCAGCGCGGGATTGACCTGCGCCACGCGCGTTCCGCACTTAGCGCCCGGAAAACCGCCACCAGCGCCACAGTTGCCGCAAAGCTCATCTGGAACCCCGCCTGCACCAGAGCTTCGGGGCGCAGCACAAGAATCAGGATGGCCGCCATCGCAACCGACCGCAGGGATATTGCGCGACGATCCAGCAACACAGCGCCAAACATGACCGCGACCATGATAAAAGCCCGTTCTGTCGCGACATTCCCGCCCGAAAGAAGAAGGTAGAAAACGCCCGCCCCCAATGCGCCCAACGCAGCGATCTTGCGCGTTGGCGCACGCAGGGCAAACCATGGGACCAGCGCCATCAACAGCCGCAACAGCCCGAAAACAAACCCGGTCAGCAGGCCCATATGCAGGCCGGATATGGCCAGCAGATGCGCCAGATTGGACCGTCGCAATTCTTCCATTCGTGCCTGGCTGATACCGGACCTGTCGCCCGTCAGAATGGCACCCGCAAACCCGCCCGCATCGCCCGGAAGCCTGTCCTGCACGGCCGAAGATATCTGCATGCGCAGCCGGTGAATACGCAGCCCTGCGGCCCCGTGTTGCGGGGGCGCACGTGCCAGCACCGGGCTGCGCGTATATCCGACCGCGCCCAGCCGTTCAAACCACGCAAGGCGGCGGAAATCAAACCCGCCCGGCTCTGACGGGGCGGGTGGCGGTGCAAGATGCCCCGTCAGCATGACCCGCAGCCCCGGCACCGGATCAATGAACCCCTGTTGCCCATGCAGACTGACCCGCACCCTGTCGGGCGTTGCCGCGCCATCCAGCCGTTCCAGAACGACCTGATCCAGCGTCAGGCGCAGCGCATCACTGGCGGAGCGGTCGATTTTGACAATCCGCCCTTCAATTGCGCCGTAATAGCGATATGTCAGCACCGGCGCCGATACCAGATACACGCGCAACCCCGCCACCAGCAGACCCGTGCCCACAAGCGCCACAGCAAGCACCAATGGCGCGACATCTTCCGGGGTGACCCAAAGCACAGCAAGCAGCACGCCCGTTCCCAAAGCCAGCGCCACCCATTCGGTCCACGCCGGATCGCGGGGCAATGAAAAATATGCCCCGATGCCCAAAGCAAGGCACACCGGCACGAACAGGAACAGATGCCCCCGCTGAACCGCAATCCCCCTTGTCAGCACTGCAAGCGACAATGCGGGCCGGATCGCAGGAAAGGTCAACATATGCACCCTTGTTTCTGCTCCTGTCCTTGCCTAGAACCACGGGTGATGCTGCCATAACTTCGTTACCAAAAGGTAAAAACCCGATGTCCGATGCGCCTGTTGTCACCCGCTTCGCCCCTTCGCCTACGGGTTTTCTGCATATCGGGGGGGCGCGCACGGCGTTGTTCAACTGGTTGTATGCCCGTGGGCGCGGCGGCAAATTCCTGTTACGTATCGAAGATACCGACCACGCCCGCTCCACCCCTGAAGCGACAGCCGCAATTTTGACCGGGTTAACATGGCTGGGTCTGGACTGGGACGGCGAACCCGTCAGACAGGCCGCGCGCGCGGAGCGTCACGCGGCAGTCGCGCATCAGATGCTGGCCAGCGGGCATGCCTATAAATGCTTCGCAACCCAGGAGGAAATTGAGGCCTATCGCGAGGCCGCGCGCGCCGAAGGGCGCTCGACGCTGTTTCACTCGCCATGGCGTGATGCTGAGCCTGCCACCCATCCTGACGCGCCCTTTGTCATTCGCGTCAAGGCGCCGCGCGGCGCGGAAACCGTGATTGCCGATCAGGTTCAGGGCAATGTGCGCATCCGCAATGACCAGTTGGATGACATGATCGTGCTGCGCTCGGACGGGACGCCCACCTACATGCTGGCTGTGGTGGTGGACGATCACGACATGGGCGTGACCCATATCATTCGCGGTGATGACCATCTGAACAACGCCGCCCGGCAAATGCTGGTTTATCACGCGATGGGCTGGGATGTGCCGGTCTGGGCGCATATCCCGTTGATTCACGGCCCGGATGGCAAGAAACTGTCCAAGCGTCACGGCGCATTGGGCGTCGAGGAATACCAACGCATGGGCTACCCTGCCGCCGCCATGCGCAACTACCTGACACGGCTGGGCTGGGGGCATGGTGATAATGAATTCTTTACTGATGATCAGGCAAAAGAATGGTTCGATCTGGGGGGAATCGGCAAATCCCCGGCACGGCTGGATTTCAAAAAACTGGACCACCTGACCGCACAACATATGACCGTGGCCGACAATGCTGCACTGCTGCAAGAACTTCGTGCATTCCTGCAGGCAACCGATGCGCCCGAACTGACGCAGGCGCAGATTACCGGCCTGGCCGCAGCCATTCCATACGTGAAGGAGAAAGCCAAGGGGTTCACGCAAATACTTGAAAAAGCACATTTTATCTTATCAGAACGCCCGATTGAACCGGATGAGAAAGCAGCGCAATCCCTTGATGATGTATCCCGTGGTATACTGAAGGAATTGACGCCGCGTTTGCAAACTGCTACGTGGAAACGGAATATACTTGAAGACATTGTCAAGGAAACCGCAGAGGCACACGGTCTGGGTCTGGGCAAGCTTGCGCAGCCCCTTCGCGCCGCGCTGGCTGGGCGAACCAGCAGTCCGAGTGTTTTCGATATGATGATCGTGCTGGGCCGCGAGGAATCGCTTGCCCGCATTCAGGATGTATTGACCTGAGCCTTTGGGGCGTCGCGCCCCGAAGGCTGCGGTCAGGGATTGTCTGCGTGGTGCCTTACCCGCAGGCCACAGGGAAAGGATGCGCAATGGCGAATAGTACCGAAACTGCAAAACTGACCATCGGCGACAAGGAAATCGAACTTCCGATCATGAAGCCGTCGGTTGGCCCTGACGTGCTGGATATCCGCAAGCTTTATGCTGAGGCGGATGTGTTCACCTATGATCCCGGCTTTACCTCCACTGCGGCATGTTCATCGACCATCACCTATATCGATGGTGACGAGGGCGAATTGCTGTATCGCGGCTATCCGATCGAACAACTGGCGGAAAAATCGCATTTTCTGGAATGCTGCTTCCTGTTGCTTTACGGGGAATTGCCATCCGCCGCCGCGCTGGAGGATTTCGAAAGCCGCGTAACCCACCACACCATGATTCATGAACAGATGCAGTATTTCTTCCGCGGCTTCCGCCGCGATGCGCATCCAATGGCGATCATGGTTGGGGTTGTGGGCGCAATGTCTGCTTTCTACCATGATTCCACTGATATCAACGACCCATGGCAGCGCGAAGTTGCCGCAATTCGTATGATCGCCAAAATGCCGACCATCGCGGCCATGGCATATAAGTATTCGGTTGGGCAACCCTTCGTTTACCCGAAAAACAGCCTCGATTATGCGGGGAACTTCCTGCATATGTGCTTCGCCGTTCCCGCTGAGGAATACGTTGTTGACCCGATCCTGTCGCGTGCGATGGACCGGATCATGATGCTGCATGCCGATCATGAACAAAACGCATCCACATCCACCGTACGGCTGGCATCCAGTTCGGGCGCGAACCCATTCGCATCCATCGCGGCGGGCATTGCCTGTCTTTGGGGGCCGGCACATGGTGGCGCGAATCAGGCTTGCCTTGAAATGCTGCGTGAAATCGGCACGGTTGACCGCATCCCCGAATTCATCGCCCGCGCCAAGGACAAGGATGACCCCTTCCGCCTGATGGGTTTCGGACACCGCGTCTACAAGAATTTCGACCCGCGCGCGAAGGTGATGAAGCAATCCGCAGACGAAGTGCTGGGGCTGCTGGGCATTGAAGACAACGAAACACTGAAAGTTGCCAAGGAACTGGAACGCATCGCGCTGGAGGATGAGTATTTCGTCAGCAAGAAGCTGTATCCGAATGTCGATTTCTATTCGGGCATCATTCTGGAAGCGATGGGTTTCCCCACATCCATGTTCACGCCGATCTTCGCGCTGTCGCGCACAGTTGGCTGGATTTCACAGTGGAAGGAAATGATCAGCGATCCCGAGCAGAAGATCGGCCGTCCGCGCCAGCGCTATACCGGCGCCCCCCGCCGCGACTATGCCGAGATCGAAAGTCGCTAAGATTTTTCATACCTAGTAACCAGACGCCGCCCCAAAAGGGGCGGCGTTTTTCATCACCCCCCCTTGGAACCCGTCATGCACAGGCTAGGTCTTTCATTATGAAACAGTTTCTGCCCACGCTGACCCTGATCGCAACTGCTGCCTTTGTTCTGTCCCCCTATGTGACGGACCCGTTCAGCGGGTTTGATCCACAGCGCTTTCCCGTCCCGCAGACTGACCCGCCGGTTCAGCCTGCGGGCTATGCCTTTGCGATCTGGGGCGTGATTTATCTGTGGCTGGCGGTTTCTGCCATCACCGGAGTCTATGCGCGCAGGCAAGATCCGGCATGGCACCGCGTACAGGCCCCCCTGATCCTCAGCCTTGGGCCGGGGGCGTTCTGGCTATGGATTGCCGGGTTTTCCCCGATTGGTGCGACAGCACTGATTTTCTGGATGCTGTTTTTTGCTATCCGCGCATTTTTACGCGCGCCACGGCGCGACCGTTGGGTTCTTCAGGCCCCGGTCGGGCTGTATGCGGGCTGGCTGACTGCGGCAGCGCATGTCTCGCTGGGGGTGGCGCTTGGTGGCTATGGGCTGGTATCCCCGCAATGGGCGGCGATCATTGCGCTGGCAGGTGCAACAGCGCTGGCGATCTGGGTGCTGGCCAGTCGGCCGGACAGCCCCGAATATGGCGTTGCGGTGATCTGGGCCTTGGTTGGCGTGTTGGTTGCCAATTCCGGGGGCACGACCCAGATAATCACGGTAACATGGATTGCGCTGCTGCTGGTGGTGCTGGCCGCTATCCGCAACCTTTGGGCTGGACAGAACCGGACCGCGCTGTAACAGAAGAGGGCAAGCCGCAAAACGGAGTGTCGCATGCCAGACCATGACCCCCTGATCTTTGCCCCCGATGGCAGCTTGGCACGCCTGCGCGCGATCATGCGCGCGTTGCGTGACCCTGAATCCGGCTGCCCCTGGGATATTGAGCAGGATTTCGCGTCAATCGCCCCCTACACCATTGAAGAAGCCTATGAAGTGGCCGATGCCATTGAAAACTGCGATTGGACCGCGCTTCAGGGGGAATTGGGGGATTTGCTGCTGCAAGTGGTCTATCATGCCCAGATGGCCGAAGAAGCCGGGTATTTCACCTTTGACGACATAACCCGCGGCATTTCGGACAAGATGCTTGCGCGCCACCCGCATGTGTTCGGCAATGAGAGCCGGGACAAAAGCGCTGCACAACAAGTGCAGGACTGGGAACAGGTGAAGGCCGCCGAACGCGCGGCGCGCGCGCAAGGTGGCGTTCTGGATGACGTGGCGCTTGGTCTGCCTGCCCTGATGCGGGCAGTGAAGCTGCAAAAGCGCGCCGCCCGCGTGGGGTTTGACTGGCCGTCCACCGATCAGGTGCTGGACAAGATCATCGAAGAATCGCGCGAATTGGTGGAAGCGCGCGACACCCTGACCGAAACCGAGATCGCAGAGGAATTCGGTGACCTGATGTTTGTCATGGCCAATCTGGCGCGCCACCTGAAACTGGACCCGGAAGAAGCGCTGCGCGCCGCAAATGCAAAATTCACCCGCCGTTTTCAGTCCATTGAGCGTGCCCTTGCCGCCGAAGGTCGCAGGCCCGCTGACAGTACATTGGACGAAATGGATGCACTATGGAATGCCGCCAAACATCAGGAAAAACGCGATGCAGCCGAATGACCAGACCCTGACCGAACAGGGGCTGCCCGCACGGGGGCGCGGTACAATCCTGCTGCTGGCTTGCGGGGCATTGGCGCGTGAAATTCTTGCGCTGAAACAGGTGAATGGCTGGACACATATGGATTTGCTGTGCCTGCCCGCCAATCTGCACCTGTGGCCGGACCGCATTCCTGATGCTGTGGAAAAGGCCGTGCTGGAACACCGCGACCAGTATGAAACGATATTCGTTGTCTATGCTGATTGCGGCACCGGCGGGCTGTTGCAGGCGCGCTGCGATGCCTTGGGGGTGCAGATGGTGCCGGGGCCGCATTGCTATGCGTTTTTTGAAGGGGTCGATACATTCGCGGCCCATGCCGAGGATGAGATTACCGCCTTCTACCTGACGGATTTTCTGGTGCGCCAGTTTGATGCCTTTGTCTGGAAACCGATGGGGTTTGACCGCCACCCCGAACTGATTGCAATGATGTTCGGAAATTACACCAAGCTGGTTTATCAGGCCCAGACCAATGACCCCGCCCTTGATGAAAAGGCTATGGATGCCGCGCGCAGGCTGGGGCTGGCATATGAACGACGCTTTACCGGATATGGCGATCTGGCGCGGGAATTGTCGCAGCTGACATAAACCCCGCGCCCTTCAGCACAGGTTCACGCGAAAACGCAGATCACCCGCAGCGAATGAAATACACCGTTCCCGAACCCGCATCTTCCGAATGAAGCAGGTGGTGGCCGGATTGCTGACAGAAATGCGGAATATCAATAAACGCCGCCGGATCAGACGCCAATACCCGCAAGACCTGCCCCGGTGCCATGTCCTGAAGCCGCTTGCGCGCCTTCAGTACCGGCAGCGGGCATAGCAAGCCAATTGCATCAACTTCCTGATCGGCGACAATCGGGGCCGTCATCTGCTGCGCCCCCTGCGCGGGCGCGGCGCGCGCGGTGTCATCCCTTCGCGCAGCAATCCGGTCATGGGATGGTCCGGGGCAAGCGGGCCATACTGGTCCAGCATAGCCTGTACCGCCTGCATATGGTCCTGGCCCGAAGGCAGGCTCAGCGCCCAGTCAATAAGGATGGACCGGCATTCATCCATGCTGATGCCATCAATACGATAGCTTTCGCGGATCAGTCCCTTCGGGTCATGTTCTGGTATCATTTCGATTGTTTTTTCCTGTCTTCCCCATCCGGGGCAAAAATTGAATCTATCACTTTTTCCGAGAACGCACATATGTCTTTCAGGTCGCGCGCCAGTATATCAACCGTTTCCACCCCGACAGATGCCAGAATGAACTTCTGCCCGCCACGGCCCAGATCGGCAATGTCGGAAATCCGGTCGGTCAGCAGCCGCCCCGTGGCCTGCATCGTCCAGCACAGGTGATAGGCCCGCCGCAAGGCGGCCTCGGCATCTGCGCTGATGACCCCTGCCCTGACGCCCGCGCGCAATTGCTGTTCGACACGCCGACCGTGATGCCCCGCAGCCAATGCGCAGAATTGTGCGGCCAGTTCGATATCCATCAGGCGGCCCGGCCCGGCCTTGGCATCCCACAACCCATGCGCGGGCTTGGCGTCAGACAATCTGGCACGCATGTCGGCCACATCCTTGCGCAGCGTTTCACCGGTGGATTTTTGCCGCAACAGCGCCCTGCGGAACCCTTCGACGACATCGCCAAGCGCAACCGATCCTGCCACACGACGCGCGCGGGTCAGGGCCATATGTTCCCATGTCCACGCTTCATTATGCTGGTAGTCGCGAAAGGCATTCAGACTGGTCGCAACTGGTCCCTGCCGCCCGGACGGGCGCAAGCGCATGTCCACTTCATATAGGCGCCCTTCGGCTGTGGGCGCGCTGATGGCCGTCAGAAACGCCTTGGTCAGGCGCGCGTAATAGCTGCGCGTGTCCAGCGGGCGCGGCCCTACCGAACTGTCGGATGGATCGGCATCATAGATCACGATCAGGTCCAGATCAGACGCGGCATTCAGCCGCCCCGCCCCCAGCGACCCCATGCCCAGCACCACGGCCCCCTTCCCCGGCGCGGGGCCATGTTTGCGCGCAAATTCTGTCTGCACCACAGGCCATAATGCGCCAAGTGTCGCTTCGGCAAGGGATGCATATTCGGCGCCTGCCTCGAATGCGTCGATCAGACCGCGCAGGTGATGCACCCCGACCCTGAAATGCCATTCCCGCGCCCAGACCCGCGCTGCATCCAGTTGGCGTTCATAGTCATCCAATTGGGCCAGACGGTCCGTCAGATCATGTTGCAGCGCCGTTGATCCCGGCCATGGCGCGAAGAATCCCCCCCCGATCACGGCATCAAACACCGCCGCATTGCGCGACAGATAGGCCGCAAGCCGTGGTGATGTCGCGCAGATATCCACGATAAGGTCAATCAGCTGGGGGTTTGCCTCGAACAGGGCGAACAGCTGGACACCGGCTGGCAGCCCCCCCAGAAAATGATCGAACTGCACGAGTGCGGCTTCGGGATCAGCGGCATCCTGCAACCGTGTCAGAAGCGCGGGGCGCACACGCTTGAACAATTCCTTTGCCCGTTCAGACCGCAGTGCCGCATAGCTGCGCCAGCCTTCGATTATATTCTGCTGAGCGTCCGACAATTCGGGTTCATCCGCGCTTGCGCTGGCATCCGGCGCGAAGAACCCTTCGCTCAGTTCTGCCACGTCGCGCAACCTGCCCAGAAGACGGTCGCGAAATGCGTCCGTGCTGTCCAGACCAACGAAATGTGCGATCCGGTCCAGCCCTTCGGCGGTGGTCGGCATTTTCTGGGTCTGGGCATCCTGAACCATTTGCAGGCGATGTTCAATCTCACGGTGTTCAATGTAATGCGCGGTCAGCTTGTCGGCCACGTCCTGCGGAATCCACCCCTTGGCGGCCAGCGCTGCCAGCCCGTCAACCGTGCGGGGGCTGCGCAGGTCGGGGTCGCGGCCCCCGGCAATCAGCTGACGGGTCTGGGTAAAAAACTCGATCTCGCGGATACCGCCCTGCCCCAGCTTGATATCATGCCCTTCAAGGCTCAGCGCACCACCCAGGCCCTTATGCGCCTTGATGCGCAGGCGCATGTCATGAGCATCCTGAATGGCGGCGAAATCAAGGTGCCTGCGCCACACGAAAGGGCGCAGCGTTTCCAGAAAGCGCTGCCCCGCCGCCAGATCCCCCGCGCAGGGCCGCGCCTTGATATAGGCGGCGCGTTCCCATGTGCGACCCAGACTTTCATAATAGCGTTCTGCTGCATCCATCGACAAGCATACGGGCGTCACCGACGGGTCCGGGCGCAGGCGCAGGTCGGTGCGGAATACATACCCTTCGGCAGTATGATCGGACAACAGCCCGCATAATCTGCGGGCCACGCGAATGAAACTGGCGCGGGCATCCAGGTAATCATCGGGCGCGAATCGGGTTTCGTCAAACAGGCAAATCAGGTCGATATCGGATGAATAGTTCAGTTCCCGCGCACCCATCTTACCCATGGCCAGCACAACCATTCCCGCGCCGGTCGCGGCGTCATCCGGCGTTGCGCCGGGCAATTTTTTACGCCGGATTTCATCGGCGATCAGCGTGGTCAGTGTGACATGCGTGGCGCGGTCGGCAAGGTCGGTCAATGCACCTGTCACCTGATCCAGCGACCAGACCCCGCCCAGATCGGCCAAGGCCGCCAGCAGCGCGACGCGCCGCTTCGCCTGACGCAGGCGCACGGACAAATCCGCAAGCGGCGTATCATCCAGTTCCGTAAGTTCATCGGTCAGCGCCACATCCGGCGCGCAGGCAAACGCAGCCGCCATCCAGTCACGTTCGCGTGTCATCAGCGCTTTCAGATAGGGGCTGCACCCCGCAGCGCCATCAACCAGATCCAGCTTGTCTTGTGTCAGATTCGGGAAAAGTGACCGCGCTTCGGCACCAGCGGCACGGTCATAGGGCAACGGAAATCGCGTGATTGGCCAATATGTCATGACGAAAGATGAACCTTTCATGGCGCGGGTCAATTCAATCACATCCCGGGCGACGGAACCTCAGCATATACTGTTCCCAAGCGGGCAGAAAGCAAACCAAAGTAATAAAATTATCAGGGACGTTGATTTTTTCCTTGCCAATATTGGTAAACTATCCTTACCACTGCAGTCAGGGAGAGAGAGAACAACAATATAAGCGACAAATCGGCCCAGTCCGACGAAAGCGCAACTCTTTCCTTGACGCAACACACTCGTTGCGTGTCGAGTGAGATTGGTAAAGTCCAAACACTGAGGAGGAAATAATGAATAAACTGTTGATCACCACTGCGCTGGGTGCAAGCCTTGTCGCGGGGTCCGTGCAAGCACAGGAACGTGTTCGCTGGCAGGTGCCGATGAGCTTCGCATCCACCCTGACCGCGCTTGGTGACACGATGCCATGGGTGGCAGATCAGTTGCGCGCCGTATCCGGCGGCAATATTGACCTGCGCGTGGCGGAACCGGGTGCCGTTGTTCCGGCACTGTCCATCTTCGAAAACGTGTCGGAAGGCAATATCGACGCAGGCTATAGCTGGATGGGCTATGAATGGGGCACAGTGCCCGCCGCCGCCCTGTTCGGTGCAACGCCCTTTGGCCTTGAATCGGTCGAGTTTCTGGCATGGATGACCCATCACGGCGGTCAGGAACTTCTGGAAGAAACCTTCCACGCCTATAACGTGCATCCTGTTCTGTGCGGCACTATCAGCCCCGAAACAGCTGGCTGGTTCCGGTCAGAAATGAACACCGTCGAAGATCTGCGCGGCCTGCGATTCCGCGCGGCTGGTGTGGGTGGTGAAATCTTCGGGGAATTCGGCATGTCAGTCACCCTGCTGCCAGGCGGGGAACTGTATCAGGCGCTGGAGACCGGCAACCTTGACGGCACCGAATTCTCGCTGCCGACAGTGGATGAACAGCTTGGGTTCTATCAGGTGGCTGATTACCTGTATATGCCGGGCTGGCACCAGCCTTCAACCAACCAGTTCCTGTATGTCAATCTTGACGTCTGGAACGGGCTGGAAGATCAGACCCGCGCCATGATCGAAACCACCTGCATGGCGGGCAATGCCTACTCCATCGCACGTGCTGAAGCGTTGCAAGGTGCGGTCATCACCAGCTTTGAGGAGCGCGGCACCAATGTGCGCACCTACTCCGACGAGCAGATTGCTGCTTTCTATGATGCCACTCAGACTGTGATGGGCCGCTGGTCAGAGCAGGATGAAATGTTCGGAAGGGTCTATTCTTCGATGATGGACTTCCAAGCTGAACTGCGCCCATGGAAAGAGCAAGGCTACCTGCCGCGCGACTGGCAGTCCCGGATTGAAGAATAATCTGATCCGTTTCTGAAAAGGACCGTGCCTGCAAGGGCGCGGTCCCGTTTTGCACAGACAAACAGATGGTTGACGCCCGGACCGACGGAAGGAGGCGACCCATGAACCAGACAGAGCCCCATATCGAACTGGATCTGGAGAAGATCGAAGATTCAGGCGCGCGCAGCCATGGGCTGGAATTTCCGCGCACATGGCCGTCCGATGTCATAGAGAAGGTGCTTGGATCGCTGTCATATTTGCTGAACACGATCTGGATCGCACTTGTTCTGATCATCGTGGTCAATGTGACCATGCGCTATGCGTTTAATGTCAATTATGTCTGGGTCGAAGAAGTACAATGGCACATGTATGCCGTAGGGTTCATGTTCGGAATCGGCTATGCCGTGATGCATGATTCCCATGTCCGCGTTGATGTGCTGGCCGCAAATTTCCGCCCCACGACCCGCGCCTGGATCGAGGTGATCTCGATTGTCGGCATCATACTTCCTTTGTGCTGGATCATCGTCCAATACGGCATTCCCTTTGTCGAGGCGTCGTATAACCGGGGCGAACGGTCATCGGCACCGGGCGGGCTGGCAAATCGCTGGATGATAAAAAGCGTGATCGTGCTGGCCTTCCTGTATATCGGAATGGCCGCTTTCGCTCGGCTGCTGCGCATCACCGCATTTCTTTTCAATTTCCCGCGCGCGCGGGTCACGCAATAACAACCAGACCGCAGAACGGCTGCTTTTCGGCGCGGTTTCACGACAGGACAAGTGATGGAAACGAACGAAATCCTGGTGGTTGCGATGCTCGCATCCTTCATCGCACTTATCTTCACGGGCATTCCTGTGACATGGGCACTGGCGGGCGTGTCGATCGCCTTCAGTTTCATCGCCATCTATGGCTTTGAAGCATTCGGATGGGACACGTTTTTCCTGACTGACTACCGGATATTCGGCATTTTTGTGCAGCGCATCTGGGGCCAGATGTCGAACTGGATTCTGGTGGCGCTACCGATGTTCATCTTCATGGGGCTGATGCTGGAACGATCCGGCGTGACCGAAAAACTGATGGAAAACTTCATCCAGCTTTTCGGGCGGTTCCGCGGCGGGCTGGCGCTGGGGGTTGTGCTGATCGGCATTCTGCTGGCCGCCTCAACCGGGATTGTCGGCGCGTCGGTTGTGCTGCTGGCGCTTCTGTCCATGCCGATCATGCTGCAACAGGGCTATAACAAGGGCTTTGCGTCCGGTGTGGTCTGTTCCGCAGGCACGCTGGGCATTCTGATTCCGCCATCCATCATGCTGATCATCATGGCGGATCAGATGTCGGTATCGGTCGGCAACCTGTTCATGGGCGCGCTGATTCCCGGGCTTATGCTGGGGGTGTTCTATATCATCTATATCATGGGGGCGGCGACGTTCTTCAGGACGCTTGCGCCCGCGCCCAAGGATTTGTCCCCTGTCACCGCGCGGCTGGTCTGGAACACTTTGCTGGCCGTCATCCCGCCGCTGCTGCTGATTTTCGCGGTGCTCGGATCGATTTTCTTCGGTCTGGCCACCCCGACCGAAGCCTCTGGTGTGGGGGCATTCGGTGCAACGCTGCTTGCGGCAGCCAATGGCAGGCTGAGTTGGGCGGTGCTGAAAGATGTCGGCATGAAAACCACGCTGACCACGGCCTTCATTTTCGGCATCTTTCTGGGCGCCACGATGTTTGCCGTGGTCATGCGCCAGCTGGGCGGGGATGATTTCATCACCCAGTCCTTACGGAGCTTGCCATTCGGGCCAAGCGGCGTGGTGCTGACAATCCTGTTCATTGCGTTTCTGGCCGGGTTCTTTCTGGACTGGCTGGAAATTTCGCTGATCATGCTGCCGCTGGTGTCGCCTGTGGTCGTATTGCTGGGCTTCGACCAGATCTGGTTCATCGTGTTGTTCGCTGTGGTTTTGCAGACATCCTTTCTGACACCGCCAGTAGGGTTTTCGCTGTTCTACCTGAAGGGGGTCGCACCGCCGGAGGTGACAATTATCGACATTTACAAAGGTGTCATCCCCTTTGTGTTGCTGCAGATGCTTGCGGTTCTTATGGTGTTCATCTTCCCGCAACTGGTGCTGTGGCTGCCGGGGCGGCTGTTGTAAACGCCTGCGCGTCCCGCTAAGACCATCATGACCCCGGCCCCTCGTGCCGGGGTTTGCTGGTTTCCCGCCCTCGTACGCAAAGCCTCATGTTCCTTGATCCACTGCTTTACAGCTTCGTCTTTCTTGGCCTGTTTTCACCCGGACCGAATGTCATCATGCTGACAGCTTCGGGGGCGCGTTTCGGGTTCCGGCGCACAGTTCCGCACCTGTTTGGGGTGGTTGCTGGTGTTGGTATCACAGCGGGGGTTACCGGGTTCGGGGTTGGTGCGCTTGTGCTGGCCAATCCGGTGCTGGGGCTGGTTCTGCGCTTGCTGGCGGCCGGGTGGATCCTGTTTATGGCGTGGTCCTATTTCAACGCGACACGCCGCCCGGCATCAGACACGCAGGAAACCGGCCAGCCCATGACATTGCTGCAGGCAGTGCTGTTTCAATGGATCAACCCCAAGGTTTGGGCCATAGCCTTTGCCGCATCGGCGGGATATGGGGCAGGACTGTCCCCGTCGCTGGAAGGGCTGCGCCTTGGTCTTGCGTTCAGTTCGGTCAATCTTGGCGTATGCCTGTTCTGGACCAGCGCAGGCGCATTGCTGACAGCGCTTTTGCGCGCACCGCATCACTGGAAAATCTTCATGCGCGTCATGGCCGGATTGCTTGCTGCATCTGCGCTGATGGTCTTTATCTGACCCACGGTTCAGCCCCCTTGCCATGGCGCGCAAATCTGGTAGCGTCATTTGATCAAATCTACGGGAGAAACCCTCATGGCCCTCGACCGCCCTACGCCCAATGACCTGCGCGCATTCTGGATGCCATTCACCGCGAACCGCCAGTTCAAGCAGGCCCCACGCATGCTGGTGGCCGCAGATGGCATGTTCTACACCACATCGGACGGGCGGCAGGTGCTGGACGGCACAGCCGGTCTTTGGTGCTGCAATGCAGGCCACAAGCGCCCGAAAATAACCGAAGCCATCCAGAAACAGGCTGAGGAACTGGATTACGCGCCAGCCTTCCAGATGGGCCACCCCAAGGCGTTTGAACTGGCAAACCGACTGGTGGATCTTGCGCCCGAAGGCATTGATCATGCGTTCTTCACCAACTCCGGGTCGGAAAGCGTGGAAACCGCGCTGAAAATCGCGCTGGCCTATCACCGCGCCAGGGGCGATGCCAGCCGCACCCGCCTTATCGGGCGCGAGCGGGGCTATCACGGGGTGAATTTCGGCGGCATTTCGGTCGGCGGGATCGTCAATAACCGCCGCCATTTTGGCGCAATGCTGGTGGGCGTGGACCATATGCCCCACACCCATATCCCGCAAAACCAATGGTCCAGGGGTCAGCCCGAACATGGCGCAGAAATAGCCGATGAACTGGAACGCATTGTCGCCCTGCACGGCGCCGATACGATTGCGGCTGTCATTGTCGAACCGGTCGCGGGGTCCACCGGCGTTCTTATCCCGCCCAAGGGCTATTTGCAGCGCCTGCGCGAAATCACGCGCAAACATGGTATCCTGCTGATATTTGATGAAGTGATCACCGGCTTTGGCCGCCTTGGCAGCCCTTTTGCCGCGCAGCATTTCGATGTGATGCCCGACATGATCACCTGTGCCAAGGGGCTGACCAATGGTGTCATTCCCATGGGTGCGGTGCTGACCACGGCTGAAATTCACGACGCATTCATGACCGGTCCTGAAAACCTGATAGAGTTGTTCCACGGCTATACCTATTCCGGCAGCCCGATCGCATCTGCAGCGGGGCTGGCCACGCTGGAAACCTACCGCGAAGAATCGCTGTTTGAACGCGCCGCCGACCTTGCGCCCTATTGGGAAGATGCCGTGCATTCGCTGAAGGACCGCCGCCATGTCATCGACATTCGCAACATGGGGCTTATCGGCGCGGTGGAACTGGAACCGATTGCAGGTGCGCCCACACAACGCGCCTTCAACGCTTTCCTGAAAGCCTATGAAAAGGGCGTGCTGATCCGCACAACCGGCGACATCATTGCCATGTCCCCGCCCCTGATCATCGAAAAGGCACATATCGACCAGTTGATCGGCACCCTGGGCGAGGTTCTGGACAGTCTGGACTGAGCGGTATGAGCAAATCCCTGAAACGTGTGGCCCGCGCCCTGTCGGATGCGGGCCTGCACGACACCATCAAGGAAGCAGGCGAGACCCGCACCGCCGAGCAGGCCGCCGCCGCTTGCGACTGCGCGATTGACCAGATTGTAAAATCTATCATCTTCTGCGGCCTGTCATCGGGGGCTGTGCGGCTTTTCCTTACGGCCGGTGGCAACCGTGTCTGCGCACAAAAAGCGTCGGCGCTGGCGGGCGAGGAACTGGGGCGCGCGGATGTCAGCCTTGTGCGCGCATCCACGGGATTCGCCATCGGCGGTGTCGCGCCAATCGGCCATCTGACCCCGCAACCCACATGGATTGATCCACGCTTGCTGGACTTCGGAACTGTCTGGGCCGCTGCTGGCACGCCTCGCCATGTCTTTTCAATTGATCCGCAAATGCTTATGTCACTGTCGAATGCAACACTTGCGGATTTTGTGGAATGACCCTGCCCGACCCAGAACTGCAGCCGGAATTTTATGCCGATGTGCCCCTGAAACGGGTTGGCGCCTGGGCGATTGATCTGGTAGTAACCGCGCTGCTGACGCTGATCGGACTGGTCATGACCTTGTTTATCAGCGTGTTTTTCCTGCCGGTTCTGTTTGCAACCGCCTCAATTGCCTATCGAACGGTAATGCTGGCACGCTATGGCGCGACCCTGGGCATGATGGGAACAGCCCTGAAATGGCGCAGCCTTGACGGGCGCAACCCTGACGCCATGACCGCATTCTGGTATAGTGTAATGCATGCGGGCATGTGGACAGTGTTTCCGCTTCAGGCCGCGTCCATGGTCATGATCCTGCTAACGCCTTATCGTCAGGGGTTGCATGATTTTGTCCTGAATACCACAATGCTGCACCGTATCGCACCACAATAGGGCATCAGACCAATGATTACTTGGCGCAATCACAAAGCCTTGCTAATCTGCGCGCCATCCCATTGCCAACAAGCTTACTCTCATGCGCCATAGCCTTCCGACCATCCCCCAGTTTTATGTGACAGCGCCACAGCCCTGTCCCTATCTGGATGGGCGCATGGAACGGAAACTGTTTACCGCGCTGCAGGGCGATCAGGCCGAAGCCATGAACGACACCTTGTCCAAGCAAGGGTTCCGCAGATCGCAGAATGTTCTGTACCGTCCGTCATGTTCGGATTGCTGCGCATGTTTGTCCGCCCGCATCCGTGTGGATGATTTCACGCCATCGCGCGGCCAGCGCCGCACACGCAGGCGCAATGCCCATCTGATGCGCGAAGTGACCAGTGCCTGGGCCACCGAAGAACAATATGATCTGTTCCGCCGCTATCTGGACAGCCGCCATGCCGATGGCGGCATGGCCGATATGGATGTGTTCGAATTCGCCGCCATGGTCGAAGAAACCCCGGTGCGCACGCGCGTCATTGAATACAGAATCCAAGGGGAAACCGGCAGCAAATCCCTTGCTGCTGTGTGCCTGACCGATGTGCTGGATGACGGGCTGAGTCTGGTCTATTCCTTCTTCGATCCGGATCTGGACAAGCAATCGCTTGGCCAGCACATGATCCTTGATCATCTGGAACTCGCACGGGCTGCAGGACTGCCCTTTGTCTATCTTGGGTATTGGGTGCCTGGCAGCCCCAAGATGGATTACAAGGCAGGCTATAGCGCGCTGGAAGTCTATCACGAAGGGCATTGGCGCGATCTGGTTGATAAATCGGATTATTCACGGGCAACGCATCCGCTGTCGGTGCCGCCCATCGCAGAACAGGTTACTCGTCTGGTCATGCCAAAGGAAATGTCGGCCCCGGTGGGCCTGTCACAGCGCGTGCCGAACCGGGGTTAGAACGCGCATTCGTTGCCCTATGGCATTCTTGTATCAGGTGGCAATGTAGGGCCGGGCAATTCCGGTCTTCTCGGCCCCCCGCTTATTTCGTGGCAAACACCTTCCAGGCCAGCAATACACGCGCGCCGGCTGTGAACAGGCACAACACCCCAAACCCGAAAGCAAGCGGCGAAAACCATGCGGGCAGCAGACACAGCACCAGAAAAAACACGATCGTTTCTGTCCCCTCCAGCAGGCCACTGGTGAAATACAGCGACTTCATCCCATGCGCATCACTTCTCATCTTCCGGCGTTCCGCCAACACGGAAAACCCCAAAAATGACCCCGCATTGACATAGAAGCTCAGTAACAGGAACGTCCCCGCCACGCCATGCGCCGCGGGATTCAGCATGACAAAGGCCAGCGGAATCGCGGCGTAGAACGCGTAATCACAGGTGATGTCCAGATAGCCACCAAAATCAGTGACACCACGCGCGCGGGCCACGGCACCGTCCAGTCCGTCCGCCAGCCGCGACGCCAGAATAAACAACATCGCCAGCACAAAGGCTTCGGCCACCACGGCCCCCGCCGCCGCCAGACCAAAAGCAAGCCCTGCAAACGTCACGGCATTGGCACTTAGTCCCCACCCGGCGATATGCCCGCCAATCCGGTTCAAGGGCGGGTCAATATAAGGGCGGATATGACGATCCAGCATCGCATTTTGCCTTCCTGTGGAACTTCGGAAACACGTAGCATTGCACCATATCAGACCCTTGCAAATCCGATCACACCCAATGTCAGCCCGGAAACGAAGAAACCTGTTTTACACACATAACCGATACGTGCATTGCGGCCAGAATGTTTCAAATAAACTTGCCAGTGTGACAAGGAACAATATCTTCCTGTGAAACAATCGCGTAGGCCGCGCGTATAGGGTACGAACACAATATCGAAAGGACTATCCGTGAAAAGCCATATACTTGCGTTCTCGCTCGCGTTGTTTTCGGCCCTGCACACCCCGGCGCTGGCACAGAATGTCGACCCGAAGGACTGGGACGCGGTGCTGGAACAGGCCCACGGGCAAACAGTATACTGGCACGCATGGGGCGGGGATGCGCGCATCAATGCCTTCATTGCGTCCGTCGGGGATAATCTGCAGGCCCGCCACGGCGTCACGCTGGAACATGTCCGTCTGGCCGATACCGCCGATGCCGTCACCCGCGTCATTACCGAACGCAGCGCGGGCCGGGACGCAGGCGGCGCGGTGGATGCGATCTGGATCAACGGCGCTAATTTCGCCTCGATGAAGGAGCAGGGCCTGCTTTTCGGCCCGTTTGCCGATGATCTGCCAAACTGGGCGCTGGTCGATACTGATGCGAACCCCGGTATTCTGGTGGATTTCACCCTGCCTGTTGAGGGCTATGGCAGCCCCTGGGCCATGTTCCAGATGGTGTTTGAATATGACAGCACCACCCTGCCGGAGCCGCCACGCTCGCTGGATGCCTTGCGTGCATGGATTGCGGAAAATCCGGGGCGGTTTACCTATCCGCAACCACCGGATTATCTGGGCACCAGTTTTCTGAAACAGGCTCTTTACGGCGTGCTGGATGATCCCGCCATCCTGTTGAAACCTGCCGGTGATGCCGATTATGACGCAGTGACAGCGCCCCTTTGGGCGTTTCTGGACGAAATCACCCCGTACCTGTGGCGACAGGGCCGCGCCTATCCCGCGAATGAACCTGCCCTTGGGCAATTGCTGGCCGATGGGGAAATTGACATAGCGTTTGCGTTCAATCCGGGGCGCGCATCCGCCGCCATTGCAGATGGTGAATTGCAAGACAGTGTGCGCACCTATGTTTTCGACGAAGGGACGCTGGCGAATTCATCCTATCTGTCCATCCCCTATAATGCCGCGAACAAGGCTGGCGCGCTGGTGTTGGCCAACCTGATCCTCGACCCTGAAATTCAGGCCCGCGCACAGGATCCGGATGTGCTAGGGTTTCAGACAGTGCTGGGCCTGGACCTGCTGGCCTCTGAGGATCGCGCGCGCTTTGATGCACTGGAGCTGGGCATTGCCACCCTTGCGCCCGACCAGATGGGCACGGGCCTGATGGAGCCGCACCCGACATGGATGACGCGCATTGCCGATGACTGGGTAGCGCGCTACGGCACAGGCCAGTAACATGCCCCACCCGCGCGGCTGGTCGCTGGTACCATGGGTCAGCATTGCGGTGCTGGCCCTTCCGGTTCTGGCGGGCCTCGTGGGGGTTGTGGCCCCTGCCTTTGGCTATATGCCAGCGTTGGGCGGAAATGCTGTTTCGCTGGCCCATTGGCAGGCGACCCTTAGCTGGCCCGGCCTGCCTGCTGCAATACGCCTGTCGGTTGTGACGGGCGTGGCAGCCACCGCGCTGTCGCTGGCATTGACCATCCTTATCGTGGCCGCGTGGCAGGGCACACGCAGCTTCGTCTGGGTCACGCGCGCGCTTGCGCCGCTGCTGGCGCTGCCCCATGCGGCGGCGGCGTTCGGGCTGGCATTTCTAATTGCACCTTCGGGCTGGTTGGCGCGCGCCGCCTCGCCCATGCTGACCGGATGGGACCGCCCCCCCGACCTGCTGATTGTCAATGACACATGGGGAATGGCGCTGATCGCGGGGCTTGTGGTCAAGGAAGTGCCGTTTCTGCTGTTGATGACGCTTGCCGCGCTGGGACAAACCGACAGCCTGCGCACGCAGCTTGTCGCACGCGCATTGGGCTATGGCCGGGTCACAGGCTGGCTGAAAACTGTGTTGCCGCGCGTTTACCCACAAATCCGTCTGCCGGTCTATGCGGTACTGGCCTATTCCATGTCAGTGGTCGATGTGGCGCTGATCCTTGGCCCGACACGCCCACCCACATTGGCCGTGCAGATCCTGGACTGGATGACCCGCCCCGACCTGGCAATGCGGTTTCAGGCAGCGGCGGGGGCTGTGCTGCAATTGGCGCTGGTGCTGGGTGTGCTGGTATTGTGGCGCTTGGCGGAACTTGCCATTGCCCGATGGGGGCGCAACTGGGCCGCAAGCGGTGAGCGCGGGGTGATGGCGGATCGCGGCCTGCGTCCACTCGCGGCCCTCGGCGCGCTGATCATCGGCGCGGTCGTCGCCCTGGGTCTGGCGGGGCTGGTGGTCTGGTCCTTCGCGGGCCTGTGGCGCTTTCCGGACCTGCTGCCGCAAAGCTGGAGCCTGCGCAACTGGACAGGCCAGATGGGCAGCCTTGGCCCGATCACGCGCGACACGGCACTGATTGCACTGGGGGCAACCGCCATCGCCATGGCGCTTAGCGTGTCGGTGCTGGAAGCCGAAGCGCGCGGGAACAAGACCCACGCTATCGCGCTGGTCTATCTGCCGCTGATCGCACCGCAGATCGCGTTTGTGCCGGGGCTTGCCAGTTTCGCGCTGGTGCTGGGGCTGGACGGGTCGCGCCTTGCGGTCATGGCGCTGCATCTGGTGTTCGTGCTGCCCTATGTCTATCTGTCGCTGGCCGACCCCTGGCGCGCATGGGACGCGCGCGCGGGCCTGTCAGCGCAAGCGCTGGGGGCCGGGCCGTGGCGGGTGCTGTGGGCAGTGCGCCTGCCGATGCTGACGCGGCCCTTGCTTATTGCATTCGCGGTCGGGTTTGCCACATCGGTTGCGCAATACCTGCCCACGCTGCTGATTGGCGCGGGGCGGGTGACAACGGTGACCACCGAAGCAGTCGCGCTGGCCAGTTCGGCCAATCGTCGCCTGATCGGGGTGTGGGCCGCTGTCCAGATGGCGCTGCCGATGCTGGTATTCGCGCTGGCGATCCTGTTGCCCACCTTGATTTTCCGGCGCCGCCAAGGCATGCGCGTTACATGACCCTGCGCCTTGAAAACCTGTGCATCACGCTGGCCGGTCGCGTACTGGCCAAACTGGACCTGACGGTTTCCGGCGGCAATGTGCTGACCATCATGGGCCCGTCTGGATGCGGGAAATCCACCGTTCTTGCCGCGCTGATCGGGGCCTTACCGCCCGCCTTCAGCATGCGCGGGCGTATCTGGTTGGATGGCGTGGACGTAACGCAAGTGCCGACCCATGCGCGGCGCATGGGGATTCTGTTTCAGAATGACATTCTGTTTCCGCATATGTCGGTTGCCGGTAATCTGGGATTCGGATTGCCCGGAAATGTGACCGCACGCCGCGCCGCCACAGACGCCGCCCTGTCAGAGGCCGGACTGCCCGGCATGGGCGCACGCGACCCCGCCACCTTGTCAGGCGGGCAGCGCGCGCGCGTGGCATTAATGCGCACGCTTCTGTCTGGTCCGCGCGCATTGCTGCTGGACGAGCCGTTCTCCAGTCTGGACAGCAATATGCGCGCCAGCATGCGCCAGTTCGTGTTTGAACGGGCGACTGAGCGCAACCTGCCGGTGATTCTGGTAACCCACGACCATGATGACGCCCGCGCCGCTGCCGGGCCGGTCATCAACGTCATGGGGGAACGGATACAACTTTAGACATCGGTGCGCACCCATATCAGCGTCGGCTGACAACGCAGATGGTGGGTGGCGTATTTTCCGCAAGATGAAGCAGCCCGGGACATGCGACAGGTTCTGCGGTAGCCTTGGATCAATTGGCCTTGCGGCTGGGGGTAAAAGGCAGGGGCAGCACCGGAACACCGTCATCGATCAAGGCTTTTGCCTCAGACGGGTGTGCCTCGCCATAGATCGGGCGGTCGGGAATGTCGCCCAGATACATCGCGCGCGCCTGCGTGGGGAAATCCTCGCCGACATATTCGGAATGCGCTTCGACATGGGCGCGCAATTCCCGCAATCTGGCCGCCATTTCGGGCGAATGTGATGATGGTGTAGGGGGTGTGTCCGCGTGCTCACGCGCCGACTGCTGGCCCTGCGCCACCGCCGGGGCCATCAACGCCTTTTCAACCTCGGTGCCGCCACAGACAGGACAGGTGACAAGATTGCGCCCTTTCAGGCTGTCAAATGCCGCGCCGGACTGAAACCAGCTTTCAAAACCATGCCCCTGCGCGCATCTGAGGGAGAACTTGATCATTCCGCACGACCCTTGCGACCTCTATATGGTAGTTATACGCAACTTCGCTGAATTCAAGGCAAAACCGTATGCCCGAAGGGTGACATGCACTGCCGGATTGCGGAAAACGACGCCGAAACCGCCCACCCCGCAACGCCGCCCAAAGTTCAGGGATTCGGCACCTGGCGGCCTACCTGCGCGTGCAATCTGACGTTACGTCATGGCGGCAGGTGAAATTCCCCCGCATCACTGGTAAAAAACTGCCCAAAGCCCTACCCTGGTGGCACTGGCCACCTTGCGCGCCCCCCTGCCCCCGCATATGAAGTGGCGCGAAACCGTGTGGAGGGGTCGGCCAATGCCGCTTCTGGTAATGAAATTCGGCGGCACTTCGGTCGCGGATCTGGCGCGCATCCGCAACGCGGCGCAAAAGGTCAAATCCGAGGTTGAGCGCGGCTATGACGTGATTGTCATTGTGTCGGCCATGTCGGGCAAGACCAATGAACTGGTGGGATGGGTCAATGAAACCTCGCCCATGTATGACGCGCGTGAATATGACGCCGTTGTCAGTTCGGGCGAGAATGTAACCGCGGGCCTGATGGCGCTGACATTGCAGGAAATGGATGTGCCCGCACGCAGCTGGCAGGGCTGGCAAGTGCCCATCCAGACCACAAGCCAGCATGGCGCGGCGCGGTTTCAGGACATTCCGCGCGCCAATCTGGACGCCAAATTTGCCGAAGGGTTCCGGGTCGCCGTGATCGCAGGCTTTCAGGGTGTCAGCGCTGAAGGGCGTATTACCACATTGGGACGTGGCGGTTCGGACACCACGGCCGTGGCCTTTGCGGCGGCGTTCGACGCGGAACGCTGCGACATCTATACGGATGTGGATGGCATCTATACAACCGACCCGCGCATCACATCCAAGGCGCGCAAGCTGGACAAGATCAGCTTCGAGGAAATGCTGGAACTGGCCAGCCTTGGTGCCAAGGTACTGCAAACGCGGTCCGTTGAACTGGCAATGCGCTATAAGGTACGCTTGCGTGTGCTGTCATCCTTCGATGATACGGATGAGCTATCAGGAACCCTGGTCTGTGATGAGGATGAAATCATGGAATCGAAAGTCGTGTCTGGCGTGGCCTATAGCCGCGAAGAAGCCAAGCTTACCCTTGTCACCGTGGA
Organism: Roseinatronobacter alkalisoli; assembly: GCF_028745735.1. Classification (GTDB taxonomy): domain Bacteria; phylum Pseudomonadota; class Alphaproteobacteria; order Rhodobacterales; family Rhodobacteraceae; genus Roseinatronobacter; species Roseinatronobacter alkalisoli. The sequence goes on along the minus strand of NZ_JAQZSM010000001.1, from coordinate 212,870 downwards.
GGACCGCCCCGGTATTGCCGCCGCCATTTTCGGGCCACTGTCGGAAGCAGGGGTCAATGTGGACATGATTGTCCAGAATATTTCAGAACAGAATTACAAGGGCCGCGAAAAACCGGTCACCGACATGACGTTTTCCTGCCCCGTCGAACAGGTTGCCCGCGCGCGCAAGGCACTGGAAACCGCGCGCGACGCCGGGACGATAAGCTATGACGCGCTGGAAATAGATGAAGACGCGGCCAAGGTTTCGGTCGTGGGGATCGGCATGCGCAGCCATGCCGGCGTGGCCGCACGCATGTTCCGCGCTCTGGCGGATGAAGGTGTCAATATAAAGGTCATTGCGACATCGGAAATCAAGATTTCCGTCCTGATTGACAGGAAATATATGGAACTGGCTGTTCAGGCGCTTCATGATGCGTTTGAACTGGACAAGGCAGGCTGACCCAACAGCCTGCAACAATTTGGAGGGGCCATGCCCCACAGAACAAAGACAGACAGTCGCATGCTGTTGCGCCGTTTGCGCGACACACTGGCACAAGGCAGCCCCGGACAGGAGCGCCTTGACCGCATTACCACCATCATCGCGGAATCCATGGGGACGGATGTGTGCTCTGTCTATCTGTTCCGCGACCCCGATACGCTGGAACTTTGCGCAACCGAAGGGCTGAAACCTGAATCGGTGCATCATACCCGCCTGCGGCTGGGCGAAGGGCTGGTCGGCAAATCAGCGCGGCTGGCACGCCCCATCAACACAGCTAACGCCCCGGCTGAACAGGGTTTTCGCTATATGCCGGAAACCGGAGAGGATGTGTTCACGTCCTTTCTGGGGGTTCCAATACAGCGTCTGGGCGAGCGGCTGGGCGTTCTTGTGGTCCAGTCGCGCGAATCGCGCCTGTATTCCGAGGACGAAGTTTACGGCCTGGAAGTGGTTGCCATGGTCTTAGCGGAAATGACTGAACTGGGTGCCTTTGTCGGCATGTCGGCTGATATGCCGTCACCCCATATGCGTCAGGCCGTCCTGCATGGCATTCCCGCCCAGGAAGGCGAGGCGGAAGGCCATGTATGGCTGCACCAGCCGCGCGTTGTCATCACCAATCTGGTCAATGATGATTCACAGGCGGAACTGAAACGCCTGCAACAGGCGGTCAATGCACTGCGCGTTTCAGTCGATGACATGCTTGCCGCGACCCGTTCGCGCGACAAGGAGCATATGGAAGTCCTGCAGACATATCGCATGTTTGCCCATTCCCGCGGCTGGCTGAAACGGATGGAAGAAGACATTCGCCTTGGCCTGTCGGCAGAAGCCGCCGTGGAAAAGGAACAATCCGAAGCGCGGGCACGGCTGGAAACGGTGCCCGATGCCTATTTGCGCGACCGGCTGCATGATCTGGATGATCTGTCGAATCGACTGCTGCGCATTCTGACAGGTCAGGGAAATGAAACCGGCGCGGAAATGCCCGAACGCCCAATTCTGGTTGCACGCAATATCGGGCCGGGGGAATTGCTGGAATATGGCCGCAACCTGCGCGGCGTTGTGCTGGAAGAAGGATCCGTCGGCAGCCATGCCGCGATTGTCGCACGTGCGCTGGCCATCCCGCTGATCATCAATGTACCGCGCATCACCACCGAGGCACTGAACGGCGACCACATCCTTGTCGATGGCACCGAAGGTGTTGTGCATCTGCGCCCCGATGACAGTATCACCTCGGCATTCCGTGACAAGATGGCCATGCAGGCCAAGGCGCAGGAACGCTATGCCAGCCTGCGCGGCAAACCCGCAACGGCCCTGTGCGGAACGCGGATCACATTAAAGATGAATGCGGGCCTGATGGCAGACCTGCCATCCCTGCGCAGTTCCGGTGCTGAAGCCGTGGGCCTGTTCCGCACGGAGCTGCAATTCCTGATACGCGACAAGATGCCGAAGCGGGCGGAACTGGTGGCGAATTACACCCGTGTTCTGGACGCAGCGCATGGCAAGAAGGTGTATTTCCGTACCCTGGATATCGGGTCGGATAAGGTTACGCCCTATATGAAGCGCCCGGACGAACCCAACCCAGCGATGGGCTGGCGGGCGCTGCGGGTCGGGCTGGACAAGCCCGGTGTGCTGCGCATGCAGTTGCAGGCCCTGATCCGTGCCGCCGCCGGACGCCCGCTAAGTGTGATGTTCCCGCTGGTGGCACAGGCCAGCGAATTTGACCGCGCGCGCGATGTCTTGATGCGTGAACTTGACCGCGAACGCAGGCTTGGTCATGTCCTGCCGGAAAAGGTGGAAATCGGCACGATGCTGGAAACACCGTCACTGGCCTATGCGCCTGACAGTTTCTTCAAGGCAGTGGACTTCATCTCGATCGGCGGGAATGACCTGAAACAGTTTTTCTTCGCTGCTGACCGCGAAAATGAACTGGTGCGGCGCCGGTATGATACCCTGAACCTGAGTTTTCTGACCTTCCTTCAGCATATTGTGGACCGGTGCCACGTTGCCGGAACCGACCTGTCATTTTGTGGAGAGGATGCCGGTCGCCCATTGGATGCGCTGGCATTCGCAGGAATCGGCATTCAGGCGCTGTCCATGCGTCCCGCGTCCGTCGGGCCGGTAAAATCGCTGATCCGGCGTGCAAACCTGAATGAAGTCTCGGAAATCATCGCCCGCACCAAGGCCCGCGGGCTGGAAAACGCGCGCCCTGCCCTGCTGGACTACGTTGCATCGCTACCCTGAGCGGCGTCGGCATCGGTCGCACAGTATTTGACCACATCGCCGCGAACGCCATCCCAGCCGCCGGGCACCAGCGCCAACCCCAGAATGCGGGCCGGGTTCGTAGGGGGGGGCATATGAACACCGTCCAGCCGGTGGAAACCAAAGCGCCCATAATAGGGTTCATCCCCCACCAGCAGCACCCGCGCCCAGCCCAGTTGCGCGGCGCGCGACAGGCTTTCGCGCATCAGCCAGCCGCCCAGCCCCTCGCCCTGATGGGTGGGGTGAACCGCGATTGGTCCCAGCAACAATACATCCTTGCCCGCAACGCACACAGGCCAGAACCGGATGGCCGCCGCAACCCCGCTGTCATCGCGCAGCAACAGACACAAACCGGCCACTGGTTGCACATCATCACGCAGGCGGTAGGATGACAGCGCCTCGCGCCCCGGTGCGAAGCACAGGTCATAAAGGGCCTCGACCTCCCACCAGTCTGCACGCGCTTCCTGAAATAGCTGCATCACCCGTTCCCCGCGTGCTCAACGCTGGTCGCGGCCCTAGCATGACGCTACACTGGGTGCAAACACACGAAGAGGCATGTTTTGTTTTATGAACCCCGCAACGGCCACGGATTGCCGCACAACCCTTTTAACGCCATCGTGACACCCCGCCCCATTGGCTGGATTTCAACGCGCGGGCGGGACGGGCAGGACAATCTGGCCCCCTATTCCTTTTTCAACGCCGTCGCCTATGTGCCACCACAGGTGATGTTTGCATCCACCAGCACCAAACCTGATCGCGATGGCACCAAGGACAGTGTGGCCAATATTCGTGAAACAGGGGTGTTCTGTGTCAATATCGTGGAACATGCCGCGCGCGATGGCATGAATACCACATCCGGCCCCTGGCCGCGCGAGGTAGATGAATTCCAGCAGGCGGGCATTCCCCGCACCCCCTGCCGAATGATCGATGCTGCACGGGTAGCAAACGCCCCTGCCGCGCTGGAATGCCGGATGACACAAATTGTCACGCTGGCGGGAGAGGCCAATTTCATGGTTCTGGGCGAAGTCATTGGTGTGCATATGCGCGATGACTGCCTGCAGGATGGTATGTTCGACATTACACGCTTCAAACCGTTGGCGCGCTGCGGATACCGGGATTATGCCGTGGTGGAACAGGTGTTCAGCCTGAAACGGCCGGGGGAGTAACGTCAGCGCATGATCAAGGCGAATGGCAAAGCGGGCTGGTCAAATCTGGCCTGAAGGGGACGGTCGAGGTGTAACCCGGTGCGGAATCAAGGACGAAGGCCGCCGCGCCATCGGCGGGCCGTCCCGCGGCCTGCCGATGACCTGATGTCAGTCAAGTCCTTTGAACTCAGGAGTATGCCGCCTGCATAAAGTGAACTTCTCCGGGCGTGGGATCGGCAGTCCCCGGCCCACCGCTGGCGCGGGCTTTAGGCGCTCCCCAACACCCGATTCACACCAGAACCATCCGCTTCAACCCGGCCTGATCACGCATTCGCTTACGCCAACCAGTCGCGGAATTCATCAATGACGCTGGCGTAAATCTCGCGTTTGAAGGGTACGATCGCGGCCAGCATCTCCTGCGCCGTGATCCAGCGCCATTGCGAAAATTCAGGATGTTCCGTCTGAATGTCGATCTGCTCATCGCGCCCGGTGAACCGCATCAGGAACCAGCGCTGTTTCTGCCCGCGATAGCACCCTTTCCAGATACGCGGCACTATGTCATGCGGCAAGTCATAGGCCAGCCAGTCACGGGTTTCCGCCAACGGGGTAACCAGATCAGGGGTCACGCTGATTTCTTCATGCAGTTCACGCAAGGCGGCGGCGCCGGGGTCTTCGCCCGCGTCAATACCGCCTTGCGGCATTTGCCACGCAGGAATGGCACTGTCGATGCGTTGGGCGGCAAAGATCAGCCCGTCGGCATTGATCAGCATCACCCCGACACAGGGACGATAGGGCAGTCGCGCAATCTGTTCGGGGGTCATGGAAACGTATCACCGCCCGTTCAGCGCTGTCAGCCCGCGCAGGATGTCCAGCGCATAGGCCAGCTGGTAGTCATCCAGCCGAAGGCGCGCAACATCCTCGGCCTGCCTGCGCTCATCCTCCAGCTGGCGGCGTTCATCATCGGTGATGTCGCTGTTATCCAGCCGCCCGCGCAAGTCGTCTTCCGACCGGATCCGCGGTGTTTCAGCCTGATCTTCTTCGATCGGCTGGCGGCGGGGCTGTTCGACAACAATATCGGGCGAAACGCCCAACGCCTGAATCGACCGCCCTGAAGGTGTGTAGTAGCGCGATGTCGTCAGACGAATCGCCCCGTCCCCGCGCAAGGGCACCACGGTCTGCACAGACCCTTTGCCGAAACTGCGTGTGCCGACCACGATGGCGCGGCGGTGGTCCTGCAACGCACCTGCAACGATTTCGGACGCCGATGCCGAACCGGCATTAATAAGGACCACAATCGGCTTGCCATCGATCAGATCACCCGACTGGGCATTGAACCGTTCACCAGCGCCTTCATTGCGGCCACGAGTCGAGACGATTTCGCCGCGGTCCAGAAACGCATCGGACACGCGGATTGCCTGTGTCAGCAAACCGCCCGGATTGTTGCGCAGATCCAGCACAACACCGCCCAGTTCATCCAGCCCGCCGAGTTCGTCGATCGCGTCCTGCAACCCGTCGCGCAGGTTCGGAAAGGTCTGTTCGTTGAACGTCGTCACGCGCAGGATGACATTGCTTCCTTCCGTGCGCACACGCACGGCCTGCAGCCGGATGGTGTCGCGGATGATCGACAGGTCGAACGGTTCGGCCACACCGTCACGCAGAATCGTGATGATGATTTCGGACCCGACAGGCCCGCGCATCATATCCACGGCCTGCGACAGGTTCAGCCCCATCAGCGCTTCACCATCGACATGGGTAATCAGGTCGCCCGGTTCCACGCCCGCCTGATCGGCGGGGGTGCCGTCCATGGGGGTGACCACCTTGATGAAGCCATCTTCTTGTGTGACCTCAATGCCAAGGCCACCGAATGACCCGCGCGTCTGTGTGCGCATGTCATCGAAATCATCCGGTGGCAGATACCCCGAATGCGGGTCCAGCGACGTCAGCATGCCATTGATCGCGGCTTCGATCAGCTTCGCGGTTTCGACATCATCTACATATTGGTTGCGAATGCGTTCAAACACATCCCCGAACAGGTCAAGCTGTTCATAGACCGAACTGGTCTGGCCACGTTCCTGTGCCAGCAGCGGGGCTGCAACCTGGGTGGCCAGCACCACACCCGCAAGCGCACCGCCAATACCTGCCACAACGTAACGTTTCATGCTGTCGTTCCTATTCTGGTTCCTGACGTGCAGTGAATGCGAACCAGGGCTCGGGGTCAATGGTGTTCCCGTCATCACGCATTTCAAAATAGAGTGTTTGATTGCGCGTTCCAGTCCCTGGGGCGTCTGAACCGGCGGCAGGCATGGTACCCAAAGGGGCACCACGGGGTAAAATTTCGCCGTTTTCGACCATAAGCCCACCCAGTCCGACCAGCACCATCAACTTGTTTTCCGCAGGTTCCAGAATGACAGTATTGCCCTGCCCCGCCAAAGGTCCGGCATAGCGCACTGTACCCGACCATGGGGCAGTCACCAATGCTTCGGGGGTGGTGGCCAGAACCAGACCGGGGCGCGCGATTCCTGCCGCATCCGGCTGGTTGAAGCGGCGCAACACAGTTGCGCGCACGGGCAGATCCAGCGTGCCATGCGCCGCCGCAAGACTGGCCACCGGTGTATTTGCCAGCGCGGCCACCCCGCCCAGCGCCAGTTCGGCGGCGAATTCATCCAGCGTTGCGGCGTCCTGGGCCAGTATCTGCAAGCGTTCTGGCGCATCGATCAGCCGCTTTGGCAGCGGGCCACGATCGGCTATAGCCTGTGCCAGTGCGATGCGGGCTTCCTGCGCGGTGCCAAGCCCCTGTTCCAGCGCCAGAAGCCCGTATTGACGCGCGCGGCGCAGGGCGCGCAATTCCTGCAAATCATCGCGCAGCGCAGCCACTTCCGCACCCAGACCGGGGGCCAGTTCACCCAGCAATTGCGCAGTGCGCGCGGCCTCCAGCGCGCCGGAAGGATGTACAAGCGCGCTGGCGGCATCAACCCTATCCGTCGCCATCAGAACCGCCAGCAAACGCGCCAGATCCCCGCCGCGCGCAGAAAACACACTCGCCATTGTCGCTTCACGCAACTGCACATCGCGCAACCCTTCGCGCAGGGCGACCATGCCATCCTCATAGGCCTGAATTGTCAGGCTGAGCGCGGCAATCCTGTCGCGCCCGGAACTGGCCTGTTGCAACTCCGCGCCCGCGTCCTGCAATGCGCGCGCCGCCGCCATGGCGCGGTCTGCCGGGTGGCCCAACGCGGGCAGGGATGCAAGCATCAGCCCTGCTGTAATCAGGGCCGCGCGGATCATTCCTGCGCAATCAGGCTTTGGCCTGTCATCTCAGGCGGGGTGTCCAGCCCCATCAGTTCCAGCACTGTGGGCGCGATATCGGCCAGACGCCCCGCGCGCAGCCGCGCGCCCGCAGGCCCGCCGATCAGGACCACCGGCACGGGGTTCAGCGTATGCGCCGTATGTGGCCCACCGGTTTCGGGGTCAGTCATCATTTCGCAATTGCCATGATCCGCTGTTAACACCATGGCCCCGCCCGCAGCCGCAAGCGCATCCAGCGCCGCGCCAAGGCCGGTATCCACCGCTTCGACCGCGCGAATGGCGGCACCCAGATCGCCGGTATGGCCCACCATATCCGGATTGGCGAAGTTCACGACAATCAGGTCATAGCCGTCGCCGATGGCCTGAACCAATTTATCGGTCACTTCGCCCGCAGCCATTTCCGGTTGCAGATCATACGTCGCAACCTTCGGGCTGGAGGGCATGGCCCTGTCTTCACCCGTTTCCATATCTTCCTTGCCGCCATTCAGAAAGAAGGTGACATGCGGGTATTTTTCGGTTTCTGCCAGACGGAACTGGCGCAACCCCTTGGATGCAACCCAAGCGCCAAGCGTGTTCACGATCCTGCGTTTAGGGAATGCTGTGGACATGAAGGCATTATGCGCGTCGGAATATTCAACCATCCCAAGAAGTGCGCACCATTGTGGGGTAGCCCCCCGTTCAAAGCCGCTGAAACTCGGCGCGGCCAGTGCCGCAAGGATTTCGCGCGCGCGGTCAGCACGGAAGTTCAGGCAGAACAAACCATCCCCCGCCCGCGCGCCTACATAGCCCGAAATAACCGTGGGCGCGATGAATTCATCGTTTTCGCCGCGCGCATAGGCTTCGGTCACAGCGGCGGCAGCACTCGCAGCTTCCAGCCCTTCGGCGCGCATGATCGCGTCATGGGCGCGCTGCACGCGGTCCCAGCGATTATCGCGGTCCATCGCCCAATACCGCCCGATCACCGTGCCGATGCTGGCATTCTGCGGCAGGCTGGCTTGCAGATCGTCGATGAACGGGGTGGCGGATTGCGGTGCGACATCGCGCCCGTCAGTAATGGCATGCACCACCACCGGAACGCCCGCCGCACAGATCCCGTTTATCGCCGCTTTCAGATGCGTGATATGGCCATGCACACCGCCATCCGACACCACACCGAACAGATGCGCGGTACCCTTGCTGGCTTTCATCTTGTCGATGAAGGCCTGCAGCGCCTCGTTGCGCAGGAAACTGCCATCTTCCAGCGCCAGATCGATCTGCCCCAGATCCATTGCCACCACACGGCCTGCGCCAATATTGGTATGGCCCACTTCGGAATTCCCCATCTGCCCGCTGGGCAGGCCCACATCCGGGCCATGGGTAATCAATGTCGCGTTCGGGCAGTCGCGCATAACACGGTCGAAATTCGGCGTATTCGCCTGGGCAACGGCATTGCTGGTGCTGTCGGGGTTCAGGCCCCATCCGTCAAGGATGCATAAAACGACAGGTCTGGTCATGGCGTTCCCTTTTTCCGAAGGCCGGTTTTCCGGGCCAGGCCTGAAGGCAGGCTGCCTTCAGGCCGCGAGTATTTCAGGCAAGATGAAGCGCTGTTCGATCAGCCCTTCAGCCGCCGGTTGCGTGCAGCAAGCAGTTTCAGACGCAACGCATTCAACTGGATGAAGCCTGCCGCATCCTTCTGGTCATAGGCGCCGGCATCATCTTCAAAAGTGACATGCGCTTCGGAATACAGGCTGTGCTCGGACCAGCGCCCGACTGTGCGCACGGACCCTTTGTAAAGTTTCAGCCGAACCGTGCCAGTCACATGTTCCTGACTTTTGTCGATGGCAGCCTGCAGCATTTCGCGTTCCGGCGAGAACCAGAAACCGTTATAGATGAGTTCCGCATACCGCGGCATCAGACTGTCTTTCAGGTGGCCCGCGCCACTGTCCAGGGTGATCTGTTCAATCCCGCGATGCGCTTCCAACAGGATGGTGCCGCCCGGTGTTTCATATATGCCGCGCGATTTCATGCCCACGAAGCGGTTCTCCACGAAATCCAGCCGCCCGACACCATGTTTGCGGCCATATTCGTTCAGCGCGGTCAAAATGGTGGCGGGTGACATTGATTCACCGTTGATGGCGGTTGCATCGCCCTTCTCGAAACTGATTTCGATGAATTCGGGCGTGTCGGGCGCATCTTCGGGGTTAACTGTACGCTGATAAACGTAATCCGGCGCATCATCGGCGGGGTTTTCCAGCACCTTGCCCTCAGAAGAGGTGTGCAGCAGGTTGGCATCCACGCTGAAGGGCGCTTCGCCGCGCTTGTCCTTGGCAATCGGAATCTGGTTGGCCTCGGCAAATTCCAGCAGCTTGGTGCGGCTGGTCAGATCCCATTCCCGCCAGGGTGCAATCACCTTGATATCGGGGTTCAGCGCATAGGCTGCCAGTTCGAACCGCACCTGATCATTGCCCTTGCCGGTGGCGCCATGGGCCACGGCATCGGCACCGGTCTGGGCGGCAATTTCTACAAGGCGCTTGGAAATCAGCGGGCGCGCAATTGATGTGCCCAGCAGATACAGCCCTTCATAGAGCGCATTGGCGCGGAACATCGGGAACACGAAATCGCGGACAAATTCTTCGCGCAGATCTTCGATAAAGATGTTTTCAGGCGCGACGCCCAGCATCTCTGCTTTTTTGCGGGCGGGGTCCAGTTCTTCACCCTGACCAAGATCGGCGGTAAATGTGACCACTTCGCAATCATATTCGGTTTTCAGCCATTTCAGGATGATCGAGGTATCCAGCCCGCCGGAATAGGCAAGCACGACTTTCTTGGGGGCATTCGGTTTAGCGGACATGACGGCTCCGGTTGGATGACAGGTTTTCCATTCGTCTATTGGCTTCTGCGCAGTGCTGCAAGGGTACAGGGGTTCTGTTGGGCCACAGATATGCTATGCACTGGCCAGAACGCGCTGTCGGAGGGCACATGCAAAACCGTCTGAACCTGCTGCAAGGGGTCATCCATCCGTGGCACCATGACCATTTCGGCCATATGAATGTGCGCCATTATGCGCCATTTTTCGACGATGCCAGCTATCACATGTGGACCAGACTGGGCTTGCCTTATAGTGAGATGCTCTCTCAGCATGGGGTGCATACTGTAGCAGCGCAGGCCACTACGCGCTTTGTGCAGGAATTGCAGGCGGGGGATCTGATTGTGATTGACGGTGTTGTCTCGCGGATTGGCACGAAAAGCTGTTGCTTTCACATGCGGATGCTGCACGCGGATAGCGGCGCGGTGCATGCAACCTATGATCTGGTTGAGGTGTTTTTCGATCCTGCAACCCGTAAATCCGCACCCATGCCGCCGGAAATCCGCGCGAAGCTGCAGGAATGGCTGGCCCCCCATGAGTGATTTCGCGGATACCGCACAAACCGCGACCAACGCCTTGCGGGAACTGTTCCCACCCACGCCATTATTGCGCAATGAGCATCTGTCGCGGCGATTCAACGCCGATATATGGCTGAAACGCGAAGACCTGTCGCCGGTGCGCAGCTACAAGATTCGGGGCGCATTCAACGCCATGCGCAAGCGGCTGGCCCAGGCACCCGGACAGCGCCATTTCGTATGTGCCAGTGCCGGCAACCATGCGCAGGGCGTGGCCTTCGCATGCAAGCATTTCGGCGCGCGCGGGACTATCTTCATGCCCGTCACCACGCCCCAACAAAAAATCATGAAAACCCGTGCCTTCGGCGGGGATCAGATTGAAATCAGGCTGACAGGCGATATTTTTGATCAGGCGCTGGACGCGGCGCAGCGCTTCTGCAGTGATCTTGGTGCCTATTTCCTGTCCCCGTTTGACGATGAAGACGTCATCGAAGGGCAAGCCAGTGTCGCGGTCGAGGTACTGGAGCAGCTGGGCCATGCGCCCGATATGCTGATCCTGCCCGTTGGCGGAGGGGGCTTGGGTGCTGGCATGTCGGCCTATCTGGCGCATGCGGCCCCAGAGGTTGCGCTGCGTTACGTGGAACCCCTTGGCGGGGCCAGCCTGAGCGCCGCGCTGAACGCCGGAATGCCCGTCACCCTGCCAAAACTGGATAATTTCGTGGATGGGGCGGCCGTCGCCCAGATCGGGGCACATACATTCGACAGGTTGCGCCACGCAAAAGCGGATCATGTGTTTCTGGTGCCTGAAAACAGAATCTGCCTTACCATTCTGGAAATGCTGAATCACGAAGGCATCGTTCTGGAGCCTGCAGGCGCGCTGTCCATAGATGCGCTTCAGGATATCGCGCCGCAGATCAGGGGTAAAACGGTCGTGTGCATTGCGTCAGGTGGCAATTTCGACTTTGAACGCCTGCCAGAGGTCAAGGAACGCGCCATGCGTTTCGCCGGCACCAAGAAGTACCTGCTTCTGCGCCTGCCCCAGCGCCCCGGTGCGCTGAAGGACTTTCTGGGCATATTGGGACCAGAGGATGACATTGCCCGTTTCGAATATCTGAAAAAGACAGCGCGCAATTTTGGAACGGTTCTGTTGGGAATTGAAACCACGCAGCCGCAGAACTTTCATGGGCTTTTTCAACGGATGGAAGAGTACGGATTCACCTTCACCGACATCACCGATGACGAGGTGATCGCCAATTTTGTTATCTGACCCGTTGCTGTCGGATGCAATCGATCAAGGCGCATCGCCCGCATCCGCAGTCGCACGACACGACCGAACCTTTTGACAACGCCTGTTCGGGAAGCGGAAAACCGGTCCCGCTTTGCCGCAACATGCATCAGCCCCAGGGATTACCAGCGCGCGACTGCGGCGCGGGGTGCGAAATGCCGTTTTCCTGTGCCAGCCGAACCAGGGCTGCGATGCGGTTTTCCGTGTTCGGGTGGGTGGAAAACAGCTTGTCGCGCTTATGCACATGCAGTGGGTTTATGATGAACATATGCGCGGTCTGCGGGTTCTTTTCGGCGCGGTCAAAATCAATCCGAGACGCAAAGCCCTGAATCTTTTCCAGCGCTGATGCCAGCCACAGCGGGTTGCCGCAGATTTCCGCACCAGCGCGGTCCGCTTCGTATTCGCGTGACCGCGAAATCGCCATCTGCACCACCGCTGCCGCCAGCGGTGCCAGAATCATCACCGCAATCATGGCAATTGCGCCCCCTGCCCCCTGATTGCGGCCGCCGCGAAAAAACAGCGCGAAATTCGCCAACATGGAAATCGCACCGGCAAAGGTGGCTGTGATGGTCATGATCAGCGTGTCATAATTGCGGATATGCGCCAGTTCATGCGCCATGACGGCGGCAATTTCTTCGCGTGACATACGCCGCAACAGGCCGGTTGTCGCGGCCACAGCAGCGTTTTCAGGGTTACGCCCGGTGGCAAAAGCATTGGGCTGGTCCTGATCAATAACATAGACGCGCGGGGGCGGCATGCCCGCGTCATCGGCCAGCTTGTGAACCATTCGCTGCAAATCGGGGTGAATCTGGCTGTTGCATTCCTGCGCATTGTGCATCCGCAAAACGGCTTTGTCCGAATTCCAGTAGGCAAAGGCATTCATGCCTGCGGCCACGGCCAGCGCGATCAGCAACCCGGCGCCACCGCCAATCGCATAGCCCACGCCCATAAACAGCGCAGTCATGGCCGCCATCAGCACAGCGGTCTTGAAGTAACCTGTCATCACAATACCCCTTTCAGCAATGGACTGGATATGGGCAGAACCGGTCACGCTTGCAAGATCTGTCGCGCAGCCGAATCAGCATGCGGTATGTTACAATTACTTGATGTCACTAAAAGATGGTGAGCCGGACAGGATTCGAACCTGTGACCCGCTGATTAAAAGTCAGCTGCTCTACCAACTGAGCTACCGGCCCACACATGTCGCGCTACTTAGAAAAGCACGGTCACCGGGTCAAGGGCGAAATGCGCTTTTCGCACAGGAATTCGAGGCAATGTTGAAATGACGGCTGGTCAGCGCGCTGTCGGCCACTTATATCGCGCGCATGACGGATGTGAACGCCCCCCTAGCCTTTGTCAAAATGCATGGCGCTGGCAACGACTTTGTTATCATCGACTCGATGCATCAGGCAGACGGGGTAATGACAACTGCGCTGGCCGCCGCCATCGGCGACCGCCATCGCGGCGTGGGGTTTGACCAGTTGGCGGAGTTGCGCCAGTCCGATGCCGCCGATCTGGACCTTGATTTCTGGAATGCCGACGGATCGCGCGCGGGGGCCTGCGGAAATGCGACCCGCTGCGTGGCAGATATGGTCATGACAGCACGCGGTCTGGACCGGCTGCGCATCCGCACTGCACGCGGCATTCTGGTGGCGGAAAACCGGCAGGGGCAGATATGGGTGAATATGGGTGCGCCGCTGCTGGACTGGCAGGACATTCCCCTGGCGCATGCCTGCGACACCGATCATCTGCCGATAGAGGGCGACCCTGCGGGCGTGGGCATGGGCAACCCGCATTGCGTTTTCTTCGTGGCGGATGCAGACGCCGCGCCTGTGGCTGCTCTGGGGCGCGATATTGAACATCACGCACTGTTCCCGCAGGCAACCAATGTCGAATTTGCCAGCGTGACAGCCCCCGACCACCTGCGCCTTCGGGTGTGGGAACGCGGCACAGGCATAACGCTTGCCTGCGGGTCCGGTGCCTGTGCCACTGCTGTTGCCGCGCACCGGCGCGGGCTGACAGGGCGACGGGTACGCATTGACGCCGATGGCGGGCAACTTCTGGTGGACTGGCGCGACGATGGCGTGTGGCTCTCCGGTCCTGTCGCGCATGTGTTTGACGCAACCCTGTCAGCCGAATTCATCGCGGCCCATAGATGAGCGCGCCTGTCTTCACCACACTTGGCTGCCGCCTGAATGCCTATGAAACAGAGGCGATGAAGGCCCTTGCGGAATCTGCGGGCGTGCAGGGTGCTGTCGTGGTCAATACCTGCGCGGTCACTGCCGAAGCGGTGCGCAAGGCGCGACAGGAAATCCGTCGTCTGCGCCGGGAACACCCCGATGCACCCATCATCGTGACCGGCTGCGCCGCGCAGACCGAACCCGAAACATTTGCTGCCATGCCCGAAGTGACCCGTGTCATCGGCAATACCGAAAAGATGCAGGCGGCCACATGGGCACAACTGACCCCTGACCTGATTGGCGCAACCGAACGGGTGCAGGTCGATGACATCATGTCGGTGCGCGAAACCGCCGGGCACCTGATCGACGGGTTCGGCACCCGCGCGCGCGCTTATGTGCAGGTGCAGAATGGGTGTGATCATCGCTGCACATTTTGCATCATTCCGTTCGGGCGGGGCAATTCGCGCTCTGTCCCGGCGGGGGTGGTGGTGGAACAGATCAAACGCCTGGTCGGACAAGGCTATCATGAGGTGGTGCTGACTGGCGTGGACCTGACAAGCTGGGGCGCGGATCTACCCGCGACCCCGCGACTGGGCGATCTGGTGCGCCGCATCCTGAAACTGGTGCCCGATCTGGCCCGCCTGCGGATTTCGTCAATCGATTCGATTGAAGCAGACCCCGCCCTGATGGAAGCCATCGCCACGGAAGCGCGCCTGATGCCGCATCTGCACCTGTCGCTGCAGGCTGGCGATGACATGATCCTGAAACGCATGAAACGCCGCCATTTGCGCGATGACGCCATCCGCTTTTGCGAAGAGGCCCGCCGCCTGCGCCCTGACATGGTGTTCGGCGCGGATATCATCGCGGGCTTTCCGACTGAAACCGACGCGATGTTTGCCAATTCCCTGAAACTGGTGGATGATTGCGGGCTGACATTCCTGCATGTCTTCCCCTTCAGCCCGCGCAAGGGCACGCCTGCCGCGCGCATGCCGCAAGTGGCGGGGCAAGCCATCCGGGACCGCGCCGCACGTCTGCGCGATGCAGGCACGCGCGCCTGCGCCACGCATCTGACCGCGCAGCAGGGCAAGCGCCATCGGGTGCTGATGGAAAACCCCCACATGGGCCGCACCGAACAATTCACCGAAGTTGATTTCGAAACCCCGCAGCCCGTCGGTTCCATTATTGATGTCACGATCTCCGGCAGGTCTGAGACCCGCCTGCGCGCCTGACCCCTTGCGCCTGCGCACAGACACGCTAGCCTGCGCCGCGGAGAAGGGAAACACATGGACACATTCACGCATCAAGCGGCAGAAGATGCGCGCAACGCCGACATCCAGATCTGGGTGAACGGACAGTTGAAACCCCGCGCGCAGGCGCTGGTTTCGGTCTATGATTCGGGCTTCATGCTGGGCGATGGCGTGTGGGAAGGGTTGCGGCTTTACAATGGCGTCTGGGCCTTTCTGGATGCGCATATCGAACGATTGTTTGAAGCGGCCAAGGCAATTGATCTGGAAATCGGGCAAACCCCTGCGCAGATCATGGACGCGCTGGAGCAGACGCGCGCCGCCAACAATATGCAGACCGACGCGCATGCCCGGTTGATGGTCACGCGCGGTGTCAAGACGCGGCCTTTCCAGCACCCGGCATTGTCGCGGTCCGGTCCGACGATTGCCATCATCATGGAGCATTCCCGCCCCGCAATTGCGCGCCCGATCCGGCTGGCCACAGTGCCGCATCTGCGCGGCCTGCCCATGACACAAGACCCGAAACTGAACAGCCATTCGAAACTGAACTGCATTCTGGCCTGTATTGCCGCCGAAAAGGCCGGCGCGGATGAAGCATTGATGCTGGACGTGCATGGGTTTGTGAACACGACCAATGCCTGCAACTTCTTTATCGTGCGCAAGGGCGAAGTCTGGACCAGCACGGGCGACTATTGCATGAACGGGATCACCCGCCGCGCTGTCATCGATCTGTGCAGGGGCAATGGCATTCCCGTATATGAACGGAACTTTTCGCTGGTGGACGCCTATAGCGCGGAAGAGGCGTTTCTGACCGGCAGCTTCGGTGCGCAAACCCCTGTCAGTGAAATCGACGGTCGCCGGATCGGGGATGGACAACTGGGGCCAGTCACCGCGCGGATAAGGGATTTGTATATGGACATGGTGGGTGCATGAAGCGCATTGCCATGTGGTCAGGGCCACGCAACCTGTCAACGGCAATGATGTATTCCTTCGCGGCGCGCGGGGATTGCGCGGTCTGGGATGAACCGTTTTACGCGGCGTATCTTCAGGCCACGGGACTGGCACACCCAATGCACGCCGAAATCATGGCCGCAAGCGAACAGGACGCCGCACGCGTGGCGCATGATCTGGCCCATTCCGACGCGGACGGCCAGCCGGTATTCTTCCAGAAACACATGTGCCAGCATATGATCAGCGGCATGCCCCGCGACTGGATGGCGGGTGTGACCCATGCCTTTCTTATCCGGCACCCAAGTCGGGTTTTGGCAAG
This sequence comes from Roseinatronobacter alkalisoli, assembly GCF_028745735.1. GTDB lineage: Bacteria > Pseudomonadota > Alphaproteobacteria > Rhodobacterales > Rhodobacteraceae > Roseinatronobacter > Roseinatronobacter alkalisoli. The sequence continues at coordinate 196,349 of NZ_JAQZSM010000001.1, read as the reverse complement.
TTTTTCCGCGAAATATGCAGCTGTGGGGCTAGATGATATCGGGTTTGTGCAACAGGCCGAACTATTCGATCAGGTCGCGCAAAGCACTGGTGCCGCGCCTGTTGTCATCGATTCCGCCGATATCCGCGCGGCCCCGGACGCAATGCTGCAAGCGTTATGCGCAGCCCTTGGGATTGCGTTCACAGACCGTATGCTGACATGGCAACCGGGGCCAAAACCCTTTGACGGGGTCTGGGCGCCGGTCTGGTATGGGGCAGTTCACCGTTCCAGCGGCTTCGCCGGGCGCGAAGGACCACTGCCGGAGCTGGAAGCCGGATATGCCCGTATCCGCGATGCAGCGCTGCCCCATTATGAACGCCTGGCACAGTACAGATTGACCACGCCTTTGCTGACTTCAACTGACAAGGACTGAACACATGACAAACCCCATCGAAACCCGCCTGTCCGAACTTGGCCTGACCCTGCCGGACGCGCCCGCCCCTGCGGCAAATTATGTCCCTTTCGTGCAAAGCGGCGCGCTTGTCTTTGTGTCGGGGCAGATCAGCACTGGGGCAGATGGCCTGATCTGTGGCAAGCTGGGCGCGGATATGGATATCGCCCAAGGGACAGCGGCGGCAAAAAGCTGCGCCCTTGCGCTGATCGCACAGCTGCGCGTGGCCTGCGGCGGCGACCTGACGCGGCTAAAGCGCGTCGTCAAACTGACAGGTTTTGTCAATTGCACCGCCGATTTCACGGACCAGCCAAAGGTCGTGAACGGCGCGTCTGACCTGATGGTTGCGGTGTTCGGCGAAGCAGGGCGTCACGCCCGCGTGGCAGTCGGTGCCCCGTCCCTGCCATTGGGTGTCGCGGTTGAAATCGATGGGATTTTTGAAATCGGGTAACGGAACGGGCGGCATCGCCCGCGCCCTGACTGCAAGTCTGATCAGAACAGGCTGAAGCATTCTGTTTGGCGGGTGGTTCCGGCCTGAAGGGGACATTTGCACTCGGATCAAGCCCGCGCCATCGGTGGGCCGGGGACTGCCGACCCCACGTTGGAGAAGTTCACTTTATGCAGGCGGCATACTCCTGAGTTCAAAGGACTTGACTGACATCAGGTCATCGGCAGGCCGCGGGACGGCCCGCCGATGGCGCGGCGGCCTGCGGCCTTGATTCCGCGCCTTTGGGTGACTGCTTCAGGCCAGTAACCAGCCTTTGCGTTTCTGCCTGACATGATCACACGCTAACCCAGATGCGTAGACAGAAATGCCTGCGCGCGGGCATGCGCCAGCGTCGCCGCTTCGGCGTCATAGGCATCCGGGCGCGCATCATTGGCGAATGCGTGCCCACAGTCATACATGTGAATTTCCAGCGTCGGGAACGCCGCGCGCGCTTGATCCAGCATTTCCGGCGGAACATGGTCGTCACGCGTGCCGAAATGGCCCTGAACGGGTTTGCCCAGCGCCATGTCCATATATTGCGGCAAACGTGTCCCGTAAAAGCGGACAGCACAGGCAATATCCAGCACCTGCGCCGCACGGATTGCCAGCCCACCGCCCCAGCAAAACCCCAAAACCGCGACCTTGTTGCTTGTTTGCGCAAGCGCGTTCACGGCGGCGGCGATGTCGCGCATTGTGTCATCCGGCTTTGCGGCCAGCATCATGTCCCGGCCCGGCGCGGCATTGTCAAACGGGATGATTGCGCCGCGCTGCTGGCGGTCAAACAGGGCGGGAATGGCGATGTTGAACCCTTTTGCCGCATAGTCCCTGGCGACGCCGCGCAATTGTTCGGTCACACCAAATATTTCCTGCAGAATGACCAGCCCGCCTTGCGGTGATCCTTCTGCGGGCTGCATCCAGCATTCAAAACGATGGCCGTCATCTGCTGTCAGGGGTTTGAACATATCGGAATCTCCTGTCTTGATGGTCACGTGTATATCGTATTTGGACAAGTGTTCAAAATAATAAATCATATGCAATAAAATTAATGGACACTTGTCCAAATCTATGCAAAATCCATACTCAGGAGGACGGCAATGAAAAAATCCGAAAGCCAGAACGACACCGCGACCGCAATCCGCGAGGCTGCGGAACGCCTGTTTTCCGAACGTGGGTTTGCGGCGGTGTCGCTGCGGGAAATCGCGCGCGAAGCAGGTGTCGTGGTGTCCAGCGTGTCCTATCACTATGAGGGAAAGCTGGACCTGCTGCAGACGATTTATGACATTCATACCATCCCCATGAATGCCCGGCGGCTGGAACTTCTGGGCGAAGCCCGCCAGATTGCCGACCTTTCTGCGCGATTGCGCGCCATCCTGCGGGCCTATCTGCTTCCGACATTTTCATTTGCCGCGAATGGGGCGGCGGGCGGCGGCGCGCGGTTCACCCGGATGCGTGCCGTCCTGTCAGCAGAGGGCGACCCGGAGGCAAAACGCATCATCGCTGCGGCTTTCGATGGGGTAACGCGCAGTTTTCTTGATGCCATAGCAGAATGCTTGCCGGGCGCAGACCGACGCCAGATTGTGTGGCGGTCACAATTCCTGCTTGGCGCGCTGTATTACACGCTGATCAACCCCGAACGTATTGAACGGTTGTCGGATGGCGCGACCAGCGGAACCGACCACGAAACAGCGATCCGCGAACTGGTGGACGCTGCGCATGCAAGTTTTCGCGCGCTGTCGCGCGAGCATGTTGCGGATTACTCGACCGCAGACTGAAACCCAAGGGAGGGACTAATGAAACTGACAGGAAGCCTGATTGCCGCAGCCGTGGCCATGGCATTTGCCATGCCTGCGACCGCGCAGGAACGCATATCGATCGGGACCGGCGGGACCGGCGGGCTGTTCTATGTGATCGGCGCCGGAATGGCGGAACTGATCACCGAACATATGCCCGACACCACCGCACGCGCCGAAGTCACCGGCGCGTCCATCGAAAATATCCGGCGCACCGCGCTGGGTGAGCTTGAACTTGGGTTTTCATCCTCATCCACCCTTTATGAAGCTGCCAGCGGCACGGGTGCATTCGATGGCGACCCGCATCCTGTTGCGGCATTGGCCTATCTCTATCCGGCTGTCATGCAAGTGGCCACAACGGCACGCACAGGGATCACCAGTTTCGAAGACCTTGCCGGGCGTCCCGTCAGCCTTGGCCCGCCCGGTTCCAATGCCGCGGTGCTGGCGCAGCGGCTTCTTGAAAGTTACGGGGCCTTCAGCCCGGAAAATGCGCAATTCCTGTCCTATGCCGAAGGGGTGAACGCGCTGGTCAACGGATCAGTTGATGCAGCGGTTGTGCTGGCGGGTGCGCCAGTGGCGGCGCTGATCGATCTTGATGCGCGCGAAGATATGGTTTTGTTGCCGGTTGACGCTGAAAGCGTTGCCGGGTTGCTGGAAGAATACCCCTTCTACCAACTGTATGAAATTCCGGCGAATACATATGGTGGCGTGACGGACCCCACGTTGGTTATCAATGATCCCGCAGTGTTGTTCGTGCATGCTGATGCGCCGGATGAATTCGTGCAGGCGATGACGGCGGCATTGTTCGACAATCTGGATACGTTGGGGGAAATTCATCCGCTTGCGCGGCTGATCCTGCACGAAACCGCGCCAAACACACCCATCGACCTGCATGCAGGTGCAGCGGCCTATTTCGCGGGGAACTGATGTGATCAGGGCGGTGATCTTTCGTTGGCTGAACCCGCTATGCCTTGCGGTGCCCGACCGATCCAGAACGGAGGTGGTGCTGGTATCGCTGCTGGTAACCGGGCTGGCGATTGCCACCACAGCGCTGGTGTTGTGGGGTGCATATTTCGGGCTGATCACCGCCCTGATTCTTCGATCCGTGTTCTTTTCCATGGTCGCTGCGGGTGGCTTGCTTCTGCTGGGCTTGCAGGCGGGGCCGGTCTGGGCGCGGGCGTTTTTCTATGCGCTGGTGCCATTGGCGCTGTATCCGGGCATCAATATAGAAGCGAACTATCTGCCCATCGTCATGCGTGGCGGCATGGCCACCCCGTTTGATGTATATGTCTTTGTTGGTCTGATGGCGGCGCTTATTACCCTGATCTGGCGGAGTGTCGGGCTGGCATTGCTGGTATTGGTGGCCGTGGCGCTGGCCTATGCGATGCTCGGGGACATGATACCCGGCCAGTACGGGCATCGGGGGTATTCCGTGCGGCGGCTGGCATCAATGCTGATGCTGTCAACCGAGGGCATTTTCAGCCTGCCGATGGGTGTCGCGGTCGAATATATATTCCTGTTCGCGCTGATGGGCGGTTTGCTGATGAAAATCGGCACCGGCGAAGTGTTTGTCGATCTGGCACGCGGCCTGACCGGGCGGATGCGCGGCGGGCCGGGGCTGACAGCGGCGCTGTCATCCACAATGCTCGGGTCGATCAACGGCAGCGCAGTTGCGAATGTCGTGACGACCGGAACCTTTACCATACCGCTGATGAAACGCGCGGGGTATTCAAAGAACCTTGCGGGCGCGATCGAGGCTGCGGCAAGTTCCGCAGGCCAGATATTGCCGCCCGTAATGGGGGCTGCCGCCTTTCTGATGGCAGAGATCATTCAGGTGCCCTATGCCACGATCGCGCTGGCCGCGCTGGTGCCGGGCCTGTTATATGTTCTGGCGCTGATGACCGCTGTCTGGCTGGAAGCAGGGCGTCTGGGGCTGGATCGGGATCCGCAGGCGGGATTTCAGCTATTGAAGGAAACTGTGGTCTACCGTGGCTATCTGCTTTTGCCACTGATCTCCCTCATTCTCTTTCTGGCCAACGGGTATTCGCCCACACAAGCGGCAGTGCTGTGCATTGGCGTCGGGCTTGTCATCTCTCCCTGGCGCAAGGAAACGCGCGTCGGGCTGGTGACACTGGCTGTCGTCTGCCGGGACACACTGATCACGACAATGCCCATTGTTGTCGCCGTGGCGTCTGCAGGCATCGTGATTGGTGTGCTGAACCTGACCGGGCTGGGTCTGATGATGTCAGGCATGATCGTGAATATCGCGGGCGGACATCTGCTTGCCTTGCTGATGCTGACCGCTGTGGTGTCATTCGTGCTCGGCATGGGCCTGCCAACATCGGCGGCCTATCTGCTGCTTGCGGTTCTGGTCGGTCCCGCGTTGACGCGCTCCGGACTGGAACCGGTGGTCGCCCATATGTTCATTTTCTACTATGGCCTTGCATCAGCGATCACGCCACCGGTCGCGTTGGCGGCATATGCTGCTGCATCCATTTCTGGCGGCGAGCCAAATCGAACCGCTGTCGAATCTGTCAGGCTGGGATTTGTCAAGCTGCTGGTGCCGTTCCTGTTTGCATCCATGCCCGGCCTGCTGATGATCGGCACTGGCACAGAAATTGCCTTGTCGGTTGTGCTGGCTGCGGTCGGCCTTGTCGGGCTGACCATCGCTTTTGCGGGCTGGTTCCAGTCACCAATGCCCGCATCTGAACGCTGGCTGCTTGCCGCAGCATCCTGCCTGATCCTGTGGCCTTCGCCAGTCAGTTCCACCGACCCTTTGACACTGATCGCACGCATGGGTGGCCTTATGGTCGTCATTGCGTTGCTTGTCCGAAAGGCACGGCTGGCCCCTTTCACCCAATCCAGAGCAGACACATGACAGAACAGAACCTACCGTTTCATCCCAATCCTTCCGTCCCGAAACTACGCCTGCCGGACGGGGCCTGCGATGCGCATTGCCATGTTTTCGGCCCGGCAAAGGATTTTCCATTCGCCCCCGAACGCACCTATACCCCGGTAGACGCCCCTTGGGAAACGCTGGCCGCGCTGCATTCAAGGCTGGGCATCAGCCGCACGGTTCTGGTTCAGGCCAGTTGCCATGGCACCGACAACGCGGCCATGCTGGACGCAATCGCAAAATCCAACGGGTCTTGCCGCGGCGTGGCAATGGTGCGCCGCGACATATCGGATGCGGAACTGGACCGGCTGCATGCAGGCGGGGTGCGCGGGATCAGATTCAATTTCGTGTCGCATCTGGGCAAAGATGCGGATGTGGATGCTGTGCGCGACCTTGCGCAGCGCATTTCGCGTCTGGGCTGGCATGCCGTGGTGCATTTCGATGCGGACCGTCTGGAAACGCTGGCACCTGTGCTGAAATCGCTGCCGGTGCCGATGGTGATTGATCATATGGGCCGTGTTGATGCGTCCAAAGGGATTCATCAGCCTGCCTATGAAATGCTTGTGGACCTGCTGCGCGATGACCGGTTCTGGGTCAAGGTCTGCGGGGCTGAACGTATCACCCGAGAAGGCCCACCCTATGCAGACGCAGTGCCGATTGCCGCAGATCTGGTGGCGCGTTTCACTGATCAGGTCTTGTGGGGCACGGACTGGCCGCACCCGAACATCAGGAAAGACATGCCCGATGACGGCGCGCTGGTCGATCTGCTTGCAGATATAGCGCCCGGCCAGACCCTGCTTGAAAAGCTGACGGTCACCAACCCGACACGGCTTTACTGGCAGAACTGACCCGAACGCCCTGCGCGTGATCCTGAATTCCGGCCGAATGTCATTCCCGACGTTGCGACCACAGCCGCGCGATAATCGGCGCACCAGTTATGACAAGGATCATCCGCATAAGGTGGTGAATAACAACAAAGCCCAGATCCGCCCCGGCGACGATGGCCAGAACGGTCATTTCGGCCTGTCCGCCGGGGCTGAAGGACAGGAACGCCTCGACCTGCGGCGCGTCACCAATATGATGGGCAAGCAGGGTAAATCCTGCCGCCAGCCCGGCCAGAACAACCGCGAAGGCAGCACCCGATGCCACGTCATGGCGCAGTTCCGCGACCGTCACACCGCGATAATACATTCCGATTCCCATGCCGATGAAAAACTGCGCGACCAGAATCGCCTCGGCGGGCGGGCGGTGGTGGATCACGTCACCCAGTGACAGCACCATCGCCAGAAGCAGCGGCCCCAGAATAGAGGCACCGAACAGGCCGATACGTTCGCCACCTTTCCAGCCGATCAGTGCAATTGCCACCATGATCGCCATTTCATGCAAGGGCAGTTCGCTTGCCGGCGCACCGATGGGGTGATCAAGGCTGACCCCGAACGGCCCCGTCAGAAGGAACGGCACCAGCGTCACGATGATCAGCACGCGCGTCGCATGAATCAACGACAGCGCACGGGCATTGCCCCCCGCTTCCTGCCCGAAGATGACCATGTCCTGAAACCCGCCGGGCATGGCGGCATAATAGCTGGTGATCCGGTCAAACCCACAGACACGGTGAAAGAACGGCACCCCCACCAGACCAATCACCGCCACATAGGCCGGGATCAGCGCCAGTGTCACCGCCATCAGCGGCACCTGTCCCAACAGCGCGGGCGTGACGGACGCGCCGACCGCGACCCCCAATATTGTGCGCGCGCCAACCGAGACCTGCCCGGCCCCCTGCATCTGCACCCCCAGAAGCGCCGCGAGCAGACAGGCAAACATCGGCCCGAACAGAAACGGCAGCGGCAACCCCAACAGATGAAAAACCCCGACCCCGGAAAGGGCTATGGCAAATGTCTGCAGGCGTGTGCGGGTAAACATGGTGTGACTCATTGCTGATTAGCTATTGCATACGCTTGCATCCATATGTATGCAATAGGCAATCAACTACCCGTAGCCGCACAGGATGACATGCGCAACCGACCCGAGTCTGCCTCCGACTTGTCGCAGGGCCAAAACGCCTATGACCGGTTGCTCAATGAAATCCGCCATGGCACCCTCCCTCCCGGTGCGCGGCTGCGGGAAGTTGATCTTGCGGCGCGGCTGGGCATTTCACGTACGCCCGTGCGCGAAGCCATCCGTCGGCTGGAAGCTGACGGGTTGGTGGAACACCTGCCCCGTCAGGGTGCGACCCTGCGGCGGCTGAGCTATGCCGAAGTGATGGAGCTATATGAAATGCGCGCCGTGCTGGAAGGCACTGCGGCACGTCTGGCCGCGCGCGCTGCCTCGGAACTGGAACTGCGTGAACTGGCCGGGATCAATGCCGAAATGACCGCCAGCACCAACCCGGAAGATATTGTCCGCCTGAACCGGCTGTTTCATGCTGCGCTGGTCAACACGGCCAAGAACCGCTACCTCCAACGCGCCATCGCCGCTATGGGGCGCACTTTACTGATCCTTGGCCGGTCCACCCTGTTCGACCCCGCCCGCATAGCGACCGGCGCACAGGAACATGAAGAATTGCTGCGCGCCCTGCAAAACCGCGATGGCACCGCAGCCGAAGCCGCAATGCGCACCCATATCGAAGCGGCCCATCGCATCCGCCTGCGACAATTGCGCGAGGCTGGCTTTCTGGACAGCCACGCACATGAAGACGGCGGCGATGTCCCCATATAGGGGGCGACGCGGTGCAAACGTACGGGCCGGTCGTTTCGACAGGGTTGCAGCAACGGCAACAAGCTGAAAATGCTTCGGGGAAAAAATATAGCGCCCGCCGATACCCGCGTGTCAGCGCGCGCCGTCCCAGACCGCGCTCGGGACCATTACATGCCCCCGTGCCAGCATCCGCGCAGTGCGCACGATACCCGCGCTATGGATCGTGGCACCATCGGAATCGCGGACGAAATCCAGCACAACGGGCAAAAACCCGATCGGATGTTCAATAAGCAGTTCTGCAGGGCCAGTGGCAGGTGTCACTGCCAACCCTTCTGCCACTGACCCCGGCAGCACAGCGCAAGCCGACAGGCATTGCGCGCCAGTAACCGCCATGCTGGGATGACAGGTCCAAGGTGTCAGGTAACGCGCACGCAACGCCCCGCCCGTCACAGGCGCCGAAATCAGCCCGACCTTGGGCATGACCGCACCGGAAACATCCGCGCCCAACCCCATCATCGGGCCTGCCTTGCAGCGCATCGACTCGATGCGCGCCAGCAATTGCGTATTCTCGTCGATCTCCTCGCGGGATTCGTCGCCGCGTAATCCGATATCGGCAGCGCGCAGGATCATCATCGGCATGGCAACGTCGATCAAGGTAACCGCAACACCGTCAATCACATCGCGCGCCTTCCCTGTGGGCAACATGGCCCCGGTCGCTGTTCCCACAATCCCTGTGAAACCCAAGGTCACAGGCGCGGCACTGCCCGGCACCCCGGCAATGGTTTGCGTGCCGTCATAGCACACCTGCCCGTCCGGGGTTTGCACCACGGTATCGACCAGCGCACCCGTATTGACCGCGTGGATGCGCAAGCGGGTCTCGCCGCGCTGCACAGGAACAAGTCCCATCTCAAGTGCCGCCGCGCCGACACCGGCCATGATATTGCCACAGGTGGGGCGGAAATCCACAGCCTCACGCATTGGGTCAACCTGCGCAAACAAGTATTCGACATCCACCCCGTCGCAATCCGAGCGTGACAGGATCGCGACTTTGGTGGTCACGCTTGCCCCGCCGCCCAGACCGTCGATATTCAGCGGATGCCCGGACCCGATTGCGGCACGCAGGACATTCGACAGGGTTTCGCGGTCTGTCGGCAAATCTTCGGCATGGAAATACGGTCCCCTTGATGTGCCGCCGCGCATAAAGATGAAAGGGATTGCAGTTTGCATGGGCATCGTTCCTTAACTGAAGGGCCAGGGCAGGCGGTACAGTTCCTGCAGCAGCCCGCCCGGAAAGCGCATGTTCAGCGCCGAAGCGAGTGTCAGCACAAAACCCGTGCAGCCCCCGGTCAGAAGTAGCGTCATCAGCCAGCTTGCCCGCGCCCGTATCTTCAGGAACGCCACGAAAAAGACCACCAATGCGGTGACGAAACCAACCACCGCCGTCAGCGCGACCAGCGACGCCACCCATGCGAGTGCGCCAAGGGTTGAACGCTGGGGTTCGGCATCCGGGCGCTCCAGATGCTCGGTATCACTTGAAACAGCATGATTGGGTTTGCCAAGGATCAGAAACCCCAGCACCAGCGCCGTGAACAGCATACCCGCACTGGCCATGATCAATGGAAAGACCTGCCCCAGAAAACTATGCTGAAGCGCGTCATGCAGCCCGACACTGAAAAACCCGAAAGCAACCAAGGCAAACAGGATCTGCGGCGCGCGGGCGCGTATATTCGCCGCCGGGCCAGCAGCGTCGTCGCGCGCTTCCAGTGCAAGCACTTCTTCGGGGCTTACCTCTGACACACGCGCGCGCAGACCCAGCCAGATCGATCCGGCGGTAATGCCGATGATGATCATGACGCCGGTACGTGTCAGGAATTCCCAACCATAGAACTGCACGGCCTGATACAGATAGGTTTCCGCCTGCGTCGCCAGCACAAAGCCGATCAGCAGCGCGGGCCGCGGCCAGCCAAAGCGGCGCATGTAAACGCCCAGAACCCCTGTCGCCAGCAACACAATCAGATCATCCAGTGTCCGCGTTGCCTGAAACGCGGCAAAGCAGATCACCACAATCATGAATGGTGCCAACAGCCGGAACGGGATCAGCGTCAGCCGGGAAATCGGCACGGCCAGCAGAATGCACAGCCCCGCCCCCAGCACGTTCGCCAGTGCCAGCGACCAGATGATCGTATAGGTCAGGTCCAGATTACTGCCCACCATGGATGGTCCGGGCTGAATGCCCAGCAGCACCATGCCGCCCAGGAAAACCGCCATCGCCCCGCCACCCGGAATGCCGAACAGAAGTGTAGGAAGCAGACCGCCGCCTTCCTTGGCATTATTGGCCGATTCAGGCGCGATCACACCGCGCACATCACCCCGCCCGAAATGTGGGTTATCCTTGACCGTCTGCACTGCGTGGCCATAGGCGATCCAGTCCACCACGGTTCCCCCCAGTCCCGGTATCGCCCCGATCAAGGCCCCGATGCCAGAGCAGCGCAGTGTCAGCCACCAGTTCCGGGCCACATCACGAATGCCTGTAAGCCAGCCAGAACCCAATTTCGCGCCCTCCGCGATGGAGCGGTCCCTGCGCAGAAGATCAATGATTTCGGGTACGGCAAACAGGCCCAAACCGATGATAACAAGGGGAATTCCATCATACAGATAGTCCACGCCGAACACCATGCGGAATTCGCCTGTGGCCGGCGCACCACCGATCGAGCCGATGATCAGCCCCAATGCGCAGGCCGCGACCCCCTTGACCAGCGACTTCCCGGCCAACACACCGACCATCGACAGGCCGAATACCGAAAGCATGAATAATTCCGCAGAACTGAATGCCAGGATCACAGGTCGCGCGATCAGAACGAAGCCTGTCAGAACAACCGCACCGATAATCCCGCCAGTCAGCGACGCGAAAAACGCCGCAGACAACGCACGCGCCGCCTCGCCCCGTTTGGCCATGGGAAAGCCGTCCAGAACCGTGGCCTGTGACGCTGATGATCCGGGAATGCCCATCAGAACGCTGGCAAATGTGTCTGATGTGGGAATGACAGCCACCAGCCCGATCAGCATGGCCAGCGCCGATGTGGTGTCCATGCCATACAGGAACGGGATCATCAGCGACAGGCCTGCAATCCCGCCCAATCCCGGAAAAATACCGATCATCAGGCCGACAACCACGCCGATCATCATGTAACCGATATGCTTGACGGTCAGGATGTCGGCCAATGCGGAAAGAAAAACATCTAACATCTGGGGCTCCTGCGGATATGCGCGGTACACGCAGCCTCTTGGGTTGCGCGGGTTCGGCTGCCATCAGAAATAGGAAAGCCCCCCGGCCGCGCTTGCGCCCGAGGGGTGAGTGTCCGGTGTCGCTCAGTCGCCCAGGCGCACGTTATATTCGTCAGACAGCATGTCGACGACCATGGCGCGCACTTCGGGATCGATATTGGTGCCAGCAGCGAACAAAGCATCTGCCCCGCGGTCCGTTACCTGCCCGTAGCTACCCAGAGCGGCCTCGAACGACTCCTGATATTCGGGGTCTTCGAACACGTCGCGCCACGCCTGACGATAGGTTTCGACCAGCTCATCAGACGCGCCTTCCGGCAGAACGACCATTTTCTGCGCGGCAAACCCTGCCGTGTTGAACGCCTTGTAGGCGTCATACATTGGTCCTGAAGGGGCTTCACCATGCATCGCTTCATAGACCTCTTCCAGAATTGGCAGGTCCGGGAATGTCGGGTCGCGCTGCGGGTTACCGTCTTCGTCCAGAACACCCCAGGACATGATCGGGACGGCCTTGCCTTCTTCAACCAGCGGGGTCACGTTCCCGATAAACGCGGATGATGTCTGATAGTCGATATTGACTTCGCCACGTTCGAACGCCAGCCGGCCGTCACCGCGCCCGCCAAAACCAAAGACATAGTTTACATCCAGCCCCAGAAGCTTGAATGCAAGCATCGGCACCAGATCAAGTGACGTCGCGCCCTGGCTGGCATAGACCAGCCGCTGCCCTTGCAAATTGGCAATATCATCAATGCTCTCGACACCCGTAGACGGCGAGACATAGGCCACACCACCCGTAGGCCCGACCATGACAACCGACCAATCCTGATATTCATAGCGCACGCGCGGATCGCCCAGCAGATAGGGGAATTGCGTCGAACCGGATGTGCCCAGAATTGTCTGACCATCAGCGCGGGCGCGCTGCGCAAACAGATTCGTACCGCGGGTTGACCCGCCGCCGGGTTCGTTCACCACAACCACAGTCGGGTTGCCGGGCAGGTGCCGGGACAGGAACGGCGCATTGAACCGCGCCCAGGTATCAGACCCCCCGCCGGTTCCGAACGGAATGATCCATTCAATGGTCTGACCCGAAAAATCCACCTGCGCCTGTGCCGGTGCTGCAAAAGCAAACGCCGTTGCTGCCGCAGCGAATACCCCCAGCGCCCCGCGCCGGGTGTGTGTTGTAACTGTCATGTTGACCTCCCAGTTCATTTTGCGCACTTTTGACAGACTGCCTCCACATTCTGTCGTGCAGGCTATCGCATAAGCACCAAACCTGTCAGAATCCTGTCAGACCTGAAAACAGGAAGCCGGAAGAAGGAGTCGGGATGCGGATTGTCCTGATCGAAGACAACGCCATTCTGGCACGCGCGCTGATTCATTCGCTGCAGGATGCGGGCCATTCCGTTGACTGGCTTGACAACGGAACCGAGGCAGACAGCTTTCTTGCGCTGAACGGGGCCGATCTGGCCGTGGTTGATGTGAACCTGCCGGGCATGAGCGGGCTGGAAATATTACGCGCAGCCCGCGCGCGCGCGCAGGGTTTCCCGGTGCTGATACTGACAGCGCAAGGCCAGGTATCCGACCGCGTTGCGGGGCTGGATGCGGGGGCTGATGACTATCTTGTAAAACCCTTTGAGATGGCGGAATTCCATGCACGCATCCGGGCATTGTCACGACGCCCGCAAGATGCCCGCCCAACCAAGGAAGCAATCGGCGCTATCACCTATGACAGCGCGGCCCGCAGCCTTTCCACCAAAGACGGGGTGCTGACAATCTCGCGCCGGGAACTCGCACTGTTCGAGGCCTTTATCGACAATCCCGGCCGCGTGCTCTCCAAGGACCAGCTTGGCGAACGCATCTACGGCATCGGCGCGGATATAGATGCAAATGCCGTGGAATTACTGGTCTCGCGTTTGCGGCGCAGGCTGGACGGGCATGGGCTGACAATCCGCACATTGCGGGGGCTGGGATACCTGATGCAGATCGGCGAGGCATGAAACCCGACTGGCGCCAACGCCCTGCCCAATCCGCAGGGTCGCTGCGGCTGCGGCTTTTCGTGATCATCATTGTGCCGCTTGTCGCGGTCGCCATGATGTCGGGAACGATGCGATACTGGCAGGCGCAAACCATGTCGCAAACCCTTTATGACGATGCGCTGAAAGTCGTGGCACATGCCGTCGCGCGCGAAGTCATCATCACCCAGGGTGATGTGGTGTCCGACGCATTGCTGGAATCGCTGGTCAGTGTGTTGGGCGACCCTATTTTCTATAACGTCTCTGCTGCGGACGGGCGCATTCTGGCGGGCTATACCGATATGCCGGTGAATGTCATTCCCGATGACCTGACAAGCGGCGCACCGCATTTCTTTGATTTCGACTACAACGGCAAAGCAGTGCGTGCGGTAGCATTGCGGGAATTCATCGCTGACCCGTTCTTTGATGGCTGGACCACGGTTCTGGTCTGGCAAACGACCACGCAACGCCGCGCGCTGAGTCTTGTCATTTTACGACAGGCGCTTGCAATCCTGATTCTGGTTGTTGTGACAGCCGCCGGGTTCGTCTGGTTCAGTATCGGGCGGGGCCTGCGCCCGCTGACAGAACTCCGCGAAGCCATTTCCCTGCGCAGCCCGTCCGAACTTGGCCCGATCCGGCGCCCGGTTCCGACCGAAGTCAAGCCACTGGTCGCGACCATGAATACCCTTTTTGCCCGCCTGCAGACCGAACTGGAGCGGCGCAACGCATTCATCGCAAACGCCGCGCATCAGATCCGCAATCCTGTCGCGGCCATCCGCGCACAGGCCGAAGCGGCCCTGTCCACGGCAGACGCGGACCAACGCCATGCCCGTATCCTTGATCTGCATGAAGCAGCAGGCGATTTGTCGCGCCTGAGCCAGCAGTTGCTGAGTCTGGAAACCGCCGAGCATTCCGCCACAACCGAAATGGCCCCCACGGATTTCGGTCTGATCGTCGCGGATATGGCGCGCAGATTTGCGCCGCTTGCACTGGCCGCCGGGACGGACATAAATCTGACCGCCCCGGAACACCACTTGCAGGTCCACGGCAATGCAATCCTGCTGCGCGAGGCAATCGAGAACCTGCTGGACAATGCCTTGCGCTATGGCACACGCAAAGGGGGGGAAATAAACCTGCGGCTGGAAACTGATGGCGGGCAGGTGTTATTATTTGTCGAAGATGACGGGCCGGGCATTCCCACCGCGGATTTCGAGCAGGTATTCGAACGTTTCGTCAGATTGTCGCAGCCACATGGCGCCGACCAGACGCGATCAGGCTGCGGCCTTGGGCTGGCAATCGTGCGTTCAATCGCTGTCGCGCATGGCGGAAGGGCCTACCTGAAACACGTACAAAACGGCTGTTGTGTCGCGATTGCCCTTCCCTTGATCACCGATGCCACCGCGCAGTGATCATTGCCATTGATCCATCTGTCGAAATAATCCATGCAATCCCGCTTCCATACTAGTCAACATAATTTTCAGATGTTATGACACAGATCATAAGTTTGAGAATGCCACCGCGTGGGCAAAGGAGAATGGGCATGCGTCAGACATGGCGATGGTTCGGGCCGAAGGATCTGGTTTCGGTTGATGACATGATGCAGGCAGGGGTCGAAGGCGTGGTTTCGGCGCTGCATCATGTGCCGACCGGTGCCGTCTGGACCCCGCAGGAAATTGCACAGCGTCAGGCGGAAATTGGCCGGATGCGCGATGGCAGCGCATCGGGGCTGGCATGGGAAGTCGTCGAAAGCCTGCCGGTTTCAGAAGACATCAAGAAACAGCAGGGTGACTGGCGCGCGCATATCGACGCCTATAAGCAATCGCTGCACAATCTGCATGCAGCCGGGATCAAGGTGATTTGCTATAATTTCATGCCGGTGCTGGACTGGACGCGCACCGATCTGGCATGGCGTCTGCCCAATGGCGCGACCTGCATGCGTTTCGACTATACCGATTTCGCGGCCTTTGACATTCACATCCTGGCCCGCCCCGGCGCGGCCGAAGAATACCCCGCCGAAATTGCCGCCGAAGCCGCAGCGCGCGCCGCGCGTATGAACGAGACGGCGCGCGGGGCACTTGCGCGCAATGTGGTCTTTGGCCTGCCCGGCGCGGCAGAGAATTTCACCCTTGAAGATGTGCGCGCCCATCTGGCCGAATACAGCCGCATCACCCCGCAACGTTTGCGCGCGCATCTGGTGGATTTCCTGTCCGAAGTGGCACCTGTGGCCCAGGCACTTGGCCTGCGCCTGTGCTGCCATCCGGATGATCCGCCCTTCACCCTTATGGGCCTGCACCGCATCATGTCGACAGAAGCAGATTACAGCGCCGTGATGGCGGCCGTGGACCTGCCCGCGAACGGCATAACACTGTGTTCCGGTTCACTTGGTGCGCGACCGGATAATGACATTCCCGGTATGATGGACAGGCTTGGCAGTCGTGTGCATTTCCTGCATCTGCGCAATGTTCTGTGCGAAACCGACAGTATTGCAGGCAGCTTCCATGAAGCCGAACATCTGGGTGGCGGCACCGATATGGTCGCCCTTATTGCCGCCGTGCTGCGCGAAGAAGCCCGGCGCCGCGATGCAGGGCGCGCCGATTGCGATATTCCCATGCGTCCCGACCATGGACAGGACATTCTGGATGATCTGGGGCGCAAGGCGCAACCCGGCTACCCCGCCATCGGGCGGCTGAAGGGGCTGGCGGAACTGCGCGGCATCATGACCGCACTGTCACATCCGGTGGAAGGGCTGCGCAGGTGAAGCTGCGCGCCTGAACGGCAAAAGGCAGTGTTGTCGGGCACACCACAGACAGTCTTGTCGGGCACACCACAGACAGTCTTGTCGCAGGGGCGTCCGGGGCTGTTTTCAATCCCGGCCTGATCTGGCTTCGGATAAATTGGCCGCTGAACCGGCGTTGCCACCGGTTCAGCATGTTTCAGTCAGTTACGCCAGATCGTCCGGCAGCACGCTTTGCGGCAGGTTCTGGTAGCACACCGGCCGCAGGAACCGGCGGATGGACAAGGTGCCCACCGATGTTGCGCCAAAATTGGTTGATGCCGGATAAGGACCGCCATGGACCATGCTATCGGCCACTTCGACCCCGGTGGGGAAACCATTGGCCAGAACGCGTCCTGCTTTGCGTTCCAGCACCGGCAACAGGCGGCGCGCAAGCTCCGCATCGCTGTCATCCATGTGCAGGGTCGCGGTCAACTGGCCCTTCAGGCTGTTGGCAACGCGCGTCATCTCATCCGTGTCCTGCGCAACGACAACCAGTCCCAGCGGGCCGAACACTTCTTCCGCCAATGTGTGGTTGCCAATCCAGTCAGCGGCGGACACCTTGAACAGAAACGGTTTTGCCTCTCTCGGGTCACAGATGGAGGTCAGCAGATCCTGCACACCAGGCTGATCCACCATTGCCGCAGCACCCGATGTATACGCCTGCGCAATGCCGTCAGTCAGCATCACCTGACCACCGGTTTCACCAAGTGCGGTGCGCGTGGCTTCAATGAATACATCAGCTTCCGCGCCCGCAAGCACCACAGCAATGCCGGGATTGGTGCAGAACTGCCCGGCGCCCATGGTCAGCGATGCGGCCCAGCCGCGCCCCAGTTCTGCACCGCGCGCCGCCATGGCTGCGGGCAGCATGAACATCGGGTTGACGGACCCGAGTTCGCCAAAAAACGGAATCGGTTCAGGCCGCTGCGCGCAAAGATCAAACAGCGCCCGCCCCCCGGCCAACGACCCGGTGAAACCCACAGCCTTGATCAGCGGATGCTGGACCAACGCCTGACCCACAGCACGGTTACCACCCTGAATAAGCGAGAACACGCCCGCAGGCACACCGCATTTCGCGATCGCCGCATGCACGGCTTCAGCGATGATTTCACCGGTACCGGGATGTGCGCCATGGCCCTTGACCACGACCGGACAGCCAGCCGCCAGTGCCGCCGCCGTGTCGCCACCCGCTGTGGAAAACGCCAGCGGAAAGTTTGATGCGCCGAACACCGCAACCGGGCCGATGGGACGCTGCATCATGCGCAGGTCGGGGCGCGGCAAGGGCTGACGGTCCGGCACGGCCGCATCATGGCGGCGGTCCAGATAGTCGCCCGTCAGAATATGCTCAGCAAACAACCGCAGCTGCCCGGTGGTGCGCCCGCGTTCGCCATTCAGGCGCGCTTCGGGCAGGCCGGTTTCCTGCGTGCCTATTTCGGTGATTTCCGCACCGCGCGCCTCTATCTCATCGGCGATGGCGTTCAGAAAATCGGCACGCAGCTGACGGCTGGAATACCCATAGGTCCAGAACGCTTCTTCCGCGGCCTGCACGGCCTTGTCCACCAGTTGGGGCGTACCCGCAGAGAAATCATGCGCCGGCCCATGCGCGGGCTGAGAGGCAAACGTATCTTCGGTCCCGATCCAGTTTCCTGCGATCAGATGCTTGCCATGAGGGGTGAAGGTCATCAGAGTTCCTTTGTCTTATTTGCCCCATCGCAGGGCAATAACATCAAGTTCACGCGACAGTTGTAGCAACCTGTCGCGTGTGCGCGGGCTAAGCGGTTGCAGCGGCGCGCGGACATAGTCAGACCCGATCACGCCACCTTCTTTCATCACCACCTTGGCGGCCCGCAACCCGCACTGGCGGTTTTCATGGTTGATAAGCGGCAGGCAAAGCCGCCACAGCGCCAAAGCCTCGTCGATACGGCCCGCGCGGTGTGCCAATAGGATGGGGGCGATCTTCTCCGGTTGCAAGGCCGAAGTCATGGTGCCGGTGCAACCCGCATCCAGATCGGCCAGCAGGGTCACGGCTTCTTCACCATCAAACGGGCCGATGATGTCCTTGCCACCGGCCTCGATCAGGGCCGCCAGCTTGTCGGCGGCAAAGGGCACTTCGATCTTGAAATAGGACACATTTTCAATCTCCTGCGCCATGCGGACCAGCAGCGGCACACTAAGCGTCACGCCCGACAAGGGCGCATCCTGCACCATGATGGGAATGGAAATTGCGTCCGACACCGCCTTGAACTGACCAAAGACGGCATGTTCCGGCGGCACAAGGCCGACCCCATGATAGGGCGGCATCATCATGACCATGGCGGCACCCTGGGCCTGTGCCTCAATGGCGCGGCGCACAGTGATGTCATTGGCAAAATGCGAAATCGTCACAATAACCGGCACGCGGCCCGCGACATGTTCTAGGCTGACACGGGTCAGCGTGGCGCGTTCTTCGTCCGACAGCAGGAATTGCTCGGAATAATTGGCCAGAATGCAGATCGCATCAACACCCTGATCAATCATGCAATCCAGAACGCGCTTCATGCCTTCAGTGTCAATCGCACCGTTATCGAAGAAGGGTGTGGGGGCAACGGGCAGGATGCCGGTAAGGGGCTGTTTCATTGCGTTCTCTCTTGGTTATTCGGTGAAGGGGGCCGTGCGGCGACGGTGGCCAAGCGCCAGCGCATCAGACACATGCACCATCGGGCGCAGGTCCATGTCGATGCCGCCACGCGCCAGAAGCCGCGCCATTTTCGCATAAAGCCGGGGGTATTCGCCCGACAGCGGTGTGTCATCCGCCGGGGGTGGGGCGGCCCCGTCAATTTTGATCCGGGCACCGCCATCGGCCAGCGTCAGGGTGCCCGCGTCGGTTTCGGCAACAATTGTCCATGTCTGATCGCCTTCCTGCCGCCAGTCGAAAACCGCTGAAACCTCTGCCCCTTCGGGGTGGTAAAATGTCAATTCCGCACCAATCGGAGTCTGGCGGTTTTCCGGCACATCCAGCGTGGCTGATGTCAGGTGAATGTCATGCGGCAGGATTTCCGTGACGATGGACAGCGCATTGATGCCGGGATCAAACACGCCCATGCCGCCCGGTTCCCATATCCATTCCTGCCCCGGATGCCAGCGGCGCACATCTTCCTTCCAGATGACGCGCAGTGCCCGCAGGCGCTTATCGGCCAGCCATGCCTTGGCCACCGGAACCTTGTCCGCTTCGCGCGAATGCCAGGTGGCAAACAGGCATACGCGATGCGCTTCGGCAAGCCGGTGCAAGGCGTGGCATTCGGCAAGGGTGGCACCGGGTGGCTTTTCCAGCATCACATGGCGGCCCGCGCGAATGGCACGCGCCGCCGCGTCGAAACGGGGCACCGGCGGCAGGCACAGCGAGATGACGCTGATATCATCGCGCGCGGCCAGCAGGCTGTCGATATCACTGAACGCGGCAACACCCGGCACCGAACCATGGCGCGACACTGTCGCCGCAAGGGTGAAATCGGGCGAGGCGGCAATCGCGGGAACATGCTGATCCTGTGCGATCTTGCCGATGCCCATTAACGCAATATCAATCAATGGCTTTCCTTTCCGACAGCGTTGCCCCGGCAGCCGATCAGAAAATCCAGGTCCGCGCCGGTATCTGCCCCTTGCACATGCGCCTGATGCAGCCACGCATAACCACTTTCGGGTTGGCCGGGCAGCGGGGTCCACCCGGCCAGACGGGTGGCCAGTTCAGCGTCGGACACATCCAGATGCAGGCGGCGGTTCGCCACGTCCAGCTCGATCATGTCACCATTGCGCACGACGGCCAGTGGTCCGCCGGCAGCTGCCTCAGGCGAGGTATGCAGCACCACGGTTCCGTAAGCAGTGCCCGACATGCGCGCGTCCGAAATGCGGATCATATCCGTCACGCCCTTGCGCAATATCTTCGGCGGCAGGCCCATATTGCCCACTTCGGCCATGCCGGGATACCCCTTTGGCCCGCAATTCTTCAGCACCATCACGCAGGTTTCGTCAATATCCAGATCAGGGTCTTCAATCCGCGCCTTGTAATCATCGATATCTTCGAACACGACAGCACGGCCCCGGTGCTGCAACAGCGCGGGCGTGGCGGCAGATGGTTTCAGCACCGCCCCTTTCGGCGCAAGATTGCCGGTCACCACGACAATACCGCCCGATTGTGTCAACGCCTTGTCGGTCGGCAGGATCACGTCATCATTGTGGTTGACCGCGCCCCTGACCTCTTCCCAGATGGTCTTGCCGGAAACCGTCAGCGTGTCGCGGGCCAGCATCCCGCCTTCGCCCAGACGCTTCAGCACCACGGGCAGGCCACCGGCATAGAAGAATTCCTCCATCAGGTATTTGCCCGACGGCATCAGGTTCACGATGGTCGGCACATCGCGCCCCCAGCGGTCCCAGTCTTCCAGCGTCAGATCAATCCCCACCCGGCCCGCCAGCGCCAGCAGATGGATCACCGCATTGGTGGACCCGCCAATGGCGGCATTGGTGCGGATGGCATTCATGAACGCATCTTTTGTCAGAATGTCGGATGGTTTCATGTCGTCTTTGACCATCTGCACAATACGGCGGCCCGAATGCTGCGCGATCACCCGGCGGCGGCTGTCCACAGCGGGAATTGCGGCATTGCCCGACAGCGCCATGCCCAGCGCTTCAGCCATGGATGCCATGGTCGATGCCGTGCCCATGGTGTTGCAGGTGCCGGTTGACCGCGACATCGACACTTCGGCTTCCAGGAATTCCTCCTGCGTCATCTCACCTGCTTTCACAGCTTCGGAAAATTTCCACAGATGGGTGCCCGACCCGACCCGTTCCCCGCGATAATAGCCGTTCAGCATCGGCCCGCCGGTGACCACGATGGACGGAATATCGCAGGACGCCGCCGCCATCATCAGCGATGGCGTGGTCTTGTCGCAGCCGACCATCAGTACCGCGCCATCCATCGGCTGGCCGCGTATGGTTTCCTCTATCGACAGCGCGGCCAGATTGCGGAACATCATTGCGGACGGGCGAAAGGTATTTTCCGAGGCGGAAAATACCGGCACTTCAACCGGAAAACCGCCTGCTTCCCAGATGCCGGCCTTTATCTTTTCTGCAAGGTCTTTCATGTGAATACCGTTGCAGGGCGACAATTCCGAGAAGGTGTTCAGGATGCCTATGATCGGGCGCCCATCAAACAAGTCATCGGGATAGCCCTGATTTTTCAGCCAGCTGCGATGATAAATCACATCGCGCGAGATGCCACCATACCATTCCTGTGACCGCAGCCTGCGGGGCCATTGTGCTGGTTTGAACGTCATGGGAGTTTCCTTTCCCTTCAGGTCTCAGGCCTGTTTGCTTTTGTTGTAGACGTCGAAGAACACGGCGGCGAGCAACACCAGCCCCTTGATCACCTGCTGGTAATCAATACCGATTCCCATGATCGACATGCCGTTATTCATGACACCCATGATGAAGGCACCCACTACGGCACCGATGATCTTGCCCACACCGCCCGACATTGATGCACCGCCGATGAACACCGCCGCAATTACGTCAAGTTCCAGCGCGAACCCCGCCTTGGGCGTGGCGGTGTTCAGCCGCGCGGCAAAGATCAGCCCGGCAAGGGCTGCCAGCACGCCCATGTTGACAAAGGCCAGAAAGGTCAGCCGCTCGGTCTTGATGCCTGACAGTTTCGCTGCCTTTTCATTGCCGCCAAGCGCATAGATGCGCCGCCCGATCACCGTGCGTTCTGTCACGAAAGCATAGATCAGGATCAGCACACCCATGGTGACCACCACATTGGGCAAGCCACGGAAGGTGGACAGTTTGAACATAAGGAACAGAATGGCCGCAGCGATGATGCCATTGCGCAACCAGAACAGGCTTAGTGGTTCATCCTCGGTCCCGTAGCGCGCGTTGCGGTTGCGTTTCTTCAGGCCCATGGCGATGACGGCAGCCGCAGCAACCACGCCAAGGCTGAAGGACAGCACGTTGAAAGCGCGCGTGCCAAACACACCTGCCAGATATTCGCCCAGCACAGCGGGAAAGATGTCACCGACAAACCCCGTGGACAGCAGTTGAAATTCGCGCGGGAACGGTCCGACTGACTGGCCCTGCAACAGCCACAGCGACAGGCCGCGGAACACCAGCATCCCCGCCAGCGTCACGATGAAGGACGGAATCCGCCACATCGCCACGAAATAGCCCTGCGCCGCGCCGATCAGCCCGCCGGTGATCAGGCAGATCATCATGGCGACAGGCATCGGCACATTGTAATTCACGATCAGCACCGCCGCCAACGCACCGATGAACCCCATGACGGAACCCACCGACAGGTCGATATTCCCCGACACGATGACAATCAGCATCCCCAGCGCCATGATGATGATATAGCTGTTCTGCAGGAACAGATTGGTGATGTTCACAGGCCGCATCAGTGTGCCGCCGGTGACGATCTGGAAAAATACCATGATGGCAATCAATGCGAACAGCAGCCCGAAATCGCGCATATGCGATGCCAGATATTCCTTGATTCCCTTGGTTTGTATCGTCATTGCGCTATTTCCCTATTCACTGACGATGAGCGACATGATGCGCTCCTGGCTGGCGTCCGCGGCGGGCAGTTCGCCCACAAAGCTGCCTTCATTCATCACATATATCCGGTCACACATGCCCAGCAGTTCGGGCATTTCAGAGGAGATCATGATCACCCCCTTCCCCTGTGCCGACAGATCATTGATGATCGTATAAATTTCATATTTCGCGCCCACATCGATGCCGCGCGTCGGTTCATCCAGGATCAGCACTTCGGGCGCGGTGTGCAGCCATTTGGCCAGCACCACCTTTTGTTGATTACCGCCTGACAGGTTACCGACCTTCTGGAACACCGAAGGGGTGCGGGTACGCAGCGCGGCGCGGTATTTCTCGGCCACCAGTGTTTCGGCGCGGAAATCCAGCACGCCATGTTTTGACACGCTGCCCAGATCAGCAAGTGTGGTGTTGAACCGGATGGTTTCATCCAGCACCAGACCCAGCGACTTGCGGTCCTCGGTGACATAGGCCAGACCGGCGGCAATCGCGCGGGCCACAGTTGACACATCCACAGGCTGGCCGTGCAGTTTTGCCGTGCCGCTGATACGCCGCCCATAGGATTTGCCGAAAACCGACATCGCCAGTTCGGTGCGCCCCGATCCCATAAGGCCCGCAATGCCCACCACTTCGCCCGCGCGCACATTCATCGATATATCGTGGATCACCTGCCGGTCGCGGTGTTCGGGGTGCCAGACATTCCAGTCCGCGATTTCCATCAGCATTTCACCGGCGCGGCGCGTCCGTTCGGGGTAGCGGTCGGACATGTCGCGGCCCACCATGTCGCGCACGATGTCGTTTTCCGACAGGCCGACCTTGGCATCCTTGGTGGACACTGACATGCCATCACGGATGACGGTCACTGTGTCGGCGACATAGCGCACTTCGCCCAACTTATGGGTGATGATGATGCAGGTGACGCCCTGCGCCTTCAGTTCCAGCATCAGATCCAGCAATTTGCGTGAATCGTTTTCCTGAAGCGCCGCTGTCGGTTCATCCAGAATCAGAAGTTTCACGTTCTTTGACAGCGCCTTGGCGATTTCGACCAGCTGCTGCTTGCCCACGCCGATATGGTCAACCAGTGTGCCCGGACTTTCGCGCAGCCCCACCTTTTTCAACAGCGCCTCTGTGCGGTGGTTGGTCTCGTGCCAGTCGATAACCCCGGCGGTGGCGGTCTCGTTTCCCAGAAAGATATTCTCAGCAATCGATAATTGCGGCACCAGTGCCAGTTCCTGATGAATGATAATGATGCCACGATCTTCGGAATCGCTGATGTCGCGGAATTCGGCAAGCGCACCTTCAAAATGGATTTCACCATCATAGCTGCCCGCCGGATAGACGCCTGACAGCACCTTCATCAGCGTGGATTTTCCCGCACCGTTTTCCCCGCAGATCGCGTGAATCTCGCCTGCTTTCACTTCAAGTGTCACACGGTCCAGCGCCTTCACCCCAGGGAATTCCTTGGTGATGGCGCGCATCTCAAGAAGCGCCGTCATGGTGGCCTCGTGTCTGGCAAAATAAATGCGCCTGCCCGCCGCTATCGGGGGCAGGCGCCGGAAGGAACGGGATCAGTTGATCTGGTCAGCAGTGTAGTAACCGGACCCGATCAGCACCTCTTCCCAGTTCGACGCATCCACGGACACAGGTTCCAGCAGATAGGACGGAACCACCTTGACGCCGTTATCATAGGTTTCGGTGTCGTTGATTTCTGGATCAGTGCCGGCCAGCACGGCATTGACCATGCCCACTGTCACACGGGCCAGTTCGCGGGTGTCCTTGAACACGGTAGAATACTGCTCACCCGCCAGAATGGATTTGATCGACGGGATTTCAGCATCCTGCCCCGAAACGATCGGCATCGGCTGATCGCCGGAACCATAGCCGACCCCCTTCAGCGACGACAGAATCCCGATGGACAGACCGTCATAGGGCGACAGCACGCCATGCACATCCTTGTCGGTATAATGTGCCGACAGCAGGTTATCCATACGCGCCTGTGCCACGGCACCATCCCAGCGCAGCGTACCCACGGTATCCATGCCCATCTGGCCGGAAACGATATCAATCGTGCCGTCGTCGATCAGCGGTTGCAGGATGCTCATCGCGCCATTGTAAAAGAAATAGGCATTGTTGTCGTCGGGGGAGCCGCCAAACAGTTCCACGTTATAAGGGCCATCGCCAAAGCGCGATTCCAGACCGCCCACAAGGCTTGACGCCTGCTGCACACCAACCTGGAAATTATCGAATGTGGCATAGTAATCCACATTTCCGCTGTCCCGGATCAGCCGGTCATAGGCGATCACCCGCACCCCGGCCGCTGCTGCGTTTTCCAGCGCATTCGACAGGGTCGTGCCATCAATGGCGGCGATCACAAGAACCTCAACCCCTTTGGTGATCATGTTTTCGATCTGTGACAACTGGTTGGGAATGTCGTCTTCCGCATATTGCAGATCCGCCTGATAGCCAGCGGCTTCCAGTTCCCTGACCATGTTATCCCCATCGGCGATCCAGCGCGCGGAGGATTTGGTCGGCATGGCAATACCCACAAGGCCCTGGGCATGTACCGGCACAGCAAATGCAATGGCCGCGGTCGCCGCGGCCAGGATTGACTTGATCTTCATGTTTTCCTCCCGAAATCGGCGGCAGTCAGACCTGATCCCCTGCACCCGCCGGATAATGATTGGACACGGTTGTCCACACCGCCTTAATAGGCAGGTAGACACATGCAAGTAAAATTCTGATTTCGGCCTTCGACATACCAAAAATGTAATGCAGAAATGAACGGCATACTATTCATCCAACAGGAAAATTCCTGCATCAGCGACGCGATCAGTCGCACGGATGCCGCTGGCTGATCGTGTGTTTTGCGCAGCACACGCCAAAGGACCACAGCGCGGCAAATTACGACAAGGCAGCCGCGTCGGGCAACGCCTGCTCCCCCAATCAGATCAGCCCTTCGGCCCGCCCTATCCTGTCGATTTCGCCCATGTATTCCGCAACTCTGCGGGCGATCATTGGTCCGGGGCGCGCAGCGCTCGCAGCACGCACAGCCGCAAGATTGCGGGTGAAATCCCCAACAAGGACAAAGCCGATCATTCCCATGGCCTGATGCGGGCGGCAGAAATACCCGTATGTCCCTTCTGCCCGAAATGTAACGTCAATCGTTTCACCGACCCCACCACCGAAGGATCTGGCGCCATCTGGCAGCGTGTCGTCATAGCTCTGGAAGCTATGTCCGCGATCAGCATGACCAAAGCGCACGCTTTCGCCCGGCCTGATCCGCAGAATTGCCGGCGCAAAAGCCATCTGCGTGCCATCAGGCGCGCGGTTATGGGCCGTGACGCTGTGCTGTGTCTGGCCCAGCAGCGCTGAGGGACGCAAGGCAAGCACAGACGCCCCCATCCCCAGCAAAAGCAGGCTATGTCGCCGCGACAGCACCAGCGGTGATGCGAGCGTGTGGCTGTGGCTGTTTGAAAATGTCATGTCCATCCTCCTCGTTGCTATTATAGAACAGTTCGCGGCCGTACCGGTTACGGTTACTGCGTCACGCCTGCACATTCGCGTGATGCCACAGGCATCTGAAGCCGGTTACAGTAACATCCGCGCCCCGCAGGGCGAAGTCCTGAGCATGAACGCACCCTTTCCACGTAGCATTGCATGCGCTGCCGCGTCATCCGAAGATACCCGCAAGAGCATTCCCCAACAGACCATAGGACCCCTTGTCGCATTTCCCGGATATCCACGACCTTGACCTGCACGCACGTTTCAGCAGGTTTCACCAACGCGGTATCCTGCCACTTCAGGAATACCACGACGCGGTCCTGCGCGAAGACAGCGAATTAACCATTGCGGAGCACAAGTTGATCGCGGTCTATGTCCCTTCGGTAAACGGGTGTCATTGCTGCTTTTCAGCGCATCGCGACCATGCGCGCGCCGGGGGCATTGATGAAGGGGTATTCGGCGATGTGGAAATTCATCTGGACCATGACGACATCCCGGCGCGCATGCGTCCAGTCCTCGCTTTCGCACGAAAGCTGACGCGGGAACCATCAGCGACGTCGATGACAGATGCGCAGGCCGTTTATGATGCAGGCTTTTTCGAAGAAGGATTGTTCGACATCCTGTCGGTGACAGCCCTATACAATTTCATGAACCGCATCCTCGAAGGCGCAGGAAGCAAGCGCCACAAAACGCAGCTTCAGATGACGGATGAGATGCGGCGCAAGTTCCGCTACAAGAACCTCTGGCAGATATTCACACGGCAGGCGACCCGCGACGGTCAGTGACGGGGCGGTGCCAGCACCCTTACCGCTTCAGCTGCGGCCTGTTCCAGAAAGTCGCGACCGGCCCCGGCGCGGGCGCGCAGCATCAGACCCCGCGCGATAGCAGCAATCATGACGGCACGGGCCGGAATGTCGCCCGCTTCCGGACCGGCAGCTTCAAGCCGCTCACGGATGCGGTTTTCCAGTGCAAGAAATCGGCGTTCAAGTTCGGCGCGAAAGCGCGGATTGGTGCCCGCCGCATCGGCCAGCACACAGGAAATAAGGCAACCGCGCGCCTTTGGTTCGGAAGTGGCAAGTTCGATCACAGCCGAAAAGAAGGCCGCAAGATCATCGCGCAGGTTCCCCCCTTGCCTCAGCGCCGCCC
The DNA here is from genome assembly GCF_028745735.1 of Roseinatronobacter alkalisoli. GTDB lineage: Bacteria > Pseudomonadota > Alphaproteobacteria > Rhodobacterales > Rhodobacteraceae > Roseinatronobacter > Roseinatronobacter alkalisoli. The sequence continues at coordinate 168,762 of NZ_JAQZSM010000001.1, read as the reverse complement.
CGACCCGCGCCGTGCGCGTTCCGGCGTAATGCGCGACAGCCGCCAGAAACAACCCTTCCTTGTCCGCATAGACCTGGTACAGCGTGGCGCGCGGCATGCCCGTTTCACGGGCAAGCAAGTCAACCGATGCGCCGTCAAAACCCTCGGCCCAGAAGATTTTCATCGCGGCTTCCAGCGCCGCAGCTGCGTCAAACCCACGGGGCCGTCCCCGGGGGCGCGCTTGCCGCGAAGGTTCACCAGTTTCTGAACTCATTGTTCTGTAAATATACCGGATTGCGCTTTGCTTCAATTTATAAAACGGCTGTTCCGCAAGCAAAGGAACAACAAGCGCGCCGCATATGCCGTTGTTCAACAGGGCCGCAATGCGCAGGAATAACACGGCTGCCTGTGCTTCTGACCAAAAGCAGCGCTCACTCGCCCAGCATCCATATCCCGTCCGGGTGGAATGCGTGGAAGGCAAAGGCAAACGGGATGTCATGCGGCAGGTCACGCCCCCGCGCGTCGCGTACACGCACTGTGCCCACATCGCGCCCTTGGGCAATGGTGCGGTTGTCCAGCGCTGATGCCTGCCCCGGTGCCCAGTTCAGCACCACACCGGCTTCGCGGATCTCGCCCGCAGCGCGCAGGCGCGCATAGGTCCAGACGCGGTTCTCCACCCGGACCACACGGGCCAGCGGGTTGATGCCATGGGGCGGGTTTTCACCCCGGTACAGAAACGGACGCGCAGACGTATCATAACCCACATAGGGGTTTGACCCATAGGCACGGCGCCATTCGGGTTCGTCCATGACCAGCCCGTCGGGGTTCCGGTCGCGGAATTCTCCCCAACTTTCCATCCAGCCCGGCAACTGGGTCAGCACCTCGCGCGCATGCGCGCCGACCACCCCTTCGCCCACAGCCTGCTGCCACCAGCTTTGCGTCTCGCGGTCATACATGATCATGTCGGAATGACGCAGCTTGCCAGAGACACCGAAGGTATGGCGAATGCCATTCACGCGGGCATCGAACACCATCGCGGAATTGCACAGCGGGCAATAGGTAACGGCGACGGGCAGCCCGCCCACCACGTCATTCACGATCTCATGCCACATCAGGTAGCGGATGGGATAAGCGCGCGCGGCCTCGCCCGCATGTTCATAGGTCAGCACAGGTTCGCGGTCATCAAGCCGTGTTTCCTCCGCTGCAGGAATATGTGCTGGCTCCCAGATCGCCGGAATACCATCCTTGGGCGGCCCGCCAGAAATGACCTCGGCAAAATCGATGGTGGTGCGGGTAAAATCCGTCTGTGGCCATTCACGCGCCCATTGCACCGGATCAGCAGCAGCGGTTAGGGCGAAAATGGCAAGGGCCGGGACCGCAAGATATGTCAGAAGCCGCATGGTGTTCTCCTTCAATCTGGCACAAGCGGGGTATCGAACATGCCGCAAGCGGTCTGGCAGCGCGCGGAGTCGGGCACTGAACCGGTGAACGGGTAAAGCAAAGCGGAACCATGAACTGCCCGGCGTGGGACAAGAGGCGCAGGTCCGGCGCACGCGCGCCCCGTGCATCGGCTATACGACCCGGCGTTCAGTTCTGAACGCGATATTCCGGTTCCATGAACAGCAGGTCATCGGTATTGTCGCTGACGCCCATATGGCAGGCAGCACAGAAATACATCCCATCCGAATTCGCCCCCAGCGTCCGACCCATCAGGCATGATAGCCGTGTGTTACGCAAGGCCAAACTAAACGTCATGGGCGAGGTGCTGAAAGGTCAGGGCCAGTTTGTGCGCCTGACGCATTCCCCGCAGGGCGATGTCTTTGATGCAGAAACGCAGTCGCAATACTACTACCACGCCCATCGCGATGGCGAGCATGACCATTTCCACCTGTTCCTGCGCGCCAGGGGCATTCCGCCCGGTTGTGCCCCTGTGCCAGAAGGCGGCAGGGTGCGACTGGCCAGCAGGCGATCAGGCGCTGTCGCATCTGGTTGCACTCTCGATGGACCGTTTCGGCACGCCCACGGGCCTGTTCACGACCAACCGCTGGGTCACCGCTGAAACATGGTATCCGGGCGCAGATGTCATCCGCATGCTGCCGCATTTCGCCATTGACCATGCATATCCAAGCTGGCCCACAAACCGCTGGCTGACAGCGATGGTCCGGCTGTTCCACCCGCAGATCGCGCAACTGATCCACGCACGCGACGCCGCACTCGCGGCCAGACGCAAGGCCCATCCCGACCGGGACGTATTCGAGGATCGTGAATTCGAAGTGCTGAGCGAAACCACCATGGATGTAGCGGCCCAGATGAAAGCCATCGCGCAGGCACTGGACCAATGATCCGCGCGCGCCGGTTTGTTGCGGTTTTGTGCATCGGCATTGTGGCCAGCACGACTAGCATGGCCAAACCCGTTCCACCGCTATCCGCGAAATTTTCGCACCCCACGAACCGCTATCCGCATAATGTGTTGGGGGATTTGCGCGGGTTTGCGGAGCTGGAGGTGACACTGAAAGCGGGCACAACCCTGCAGCTGGTGCTACCCGAAAATCGCGTGTTCGAACATATCGCCCCGCGCCTGTGGGATGTTGATGGCGACGGAATTCCCGAAATTGTTGCGGTCGAAAGCGATCAGCGCCTTGGGCGCGGCTGACAGCGTGGTCGGCAAGGCAGGCATCCGATGGCACATACACACTGACCCTGCGCGCGGCGGGTGATTTCATCGGCACAAGGTTTCGCTGGCTCGCCCCCGCTGGCATTGCAGACTTCACCGGCGATGGCCGCGCTGAGATTGCCTATGTGGAAATGCCTCATCTGGCGCGCCGCCTTGTTCTGGTCCGGCCGGATGGCAACCGCTTTGTGCCGGTCGCGCGGCTGGACGGGGTCAGCAATCACCGCATCGGCGAGGATTTCATAACAGGCGGTGTGCGCGATTGCGCTGCGGGGCCGGGGATAATCATGCTGTCGGCAGACTGGCATCACCTACTCCGCATAACCTTTGAAAATGGTCGGTTGCGTGCGGCGGGACTCGGCCCTTTCAGCAATGCACAGGCGTTGGAGGCTGTGCTGGCCTGCAATGATTGACCGTCGACGCCGGGCGACAAGAATTTTCTTGTATGCGATGTCATTTATTGAAATGATCGTTCTGATATTCATGAACTCACCCTGCGGGAGCCGCCGATGACCCGAATTGCCATGCTTGCCAGCTCTACCTTGCTCGTTGCCGCCTCAATGAGCCTCGCGGCGCAAGCAGAAACATTCCGTTGGGCCAGCACCACTGATCCGCAGACGATGGACCCCCATGCCGCCAATGTGGCCCCGGTCACCTCGTTTCTGAACAACATCTATGAAGGGCTGGTGCGGCGCAACGCCGACATGGCGATTGAACCTTCTCTGGCAACCTCGTGGGAGCCGCTGGAAGGGGAACACGGCTGGCGTTTCAATCTGCGCGAGGGCGTTACATTTCACGGTGGCGAAGAATTCACCGCAGACGACGTACTGTTTTCCTATGAACGCGCGATTACCGATCAATCCGATGTCCGTTCATGGTTTGCGCCTGTCGCGGAAGTGCGCGTCGTCGACGATTTCACCATCGATTTCATCACCGCGGCCCCCAACCCGCTATTCCCCGACAGCATCGCCAATTTCATGATTCTGGATCGCGGCTGGACCGAAGCGAATGGCGCCGATGTGCCCGCGCGCGACGCGGAAAAATACACCACCCGCAACACTAATGGCACTGGACCCTTCATTCTGACATCGCGTGAACCGGGGGTCGAAATTCGGCTGACCCCAAACGCTGACTGGTGGGACGAGGCCACGCACAATCTGTCCGAAGCCATCTTCAACCCGATCGAGAATGATGCGACGGGTCTGGCCGCCCTCTTGTCGGGCGAGATCGACATGCTGGCGCCGGTGCCGGTCCGCGACGTCGCGCGCTTGCGCGAAACCGCAGGCATTCGCACATTCGAGGGGCTTGAAACCCGGGTGATCATGCTTGGCTTCAACCATACCGCTGATGCACTTTGGTGGGGCGCGACCGATGCGGACAGTAATCCTTTCACTGATCCGCTGGTGCGCCGTGCCGCCGCCCATGCCATAGACGTGACCGCAATCAACCAGATCCTGATGAGCGGGTTGGCAGAACCTGCAAGCCAATTGCTGCCCGAAGGTCTGTCGGGCTGGTCAGCAGCCCATGCAGCGCGGCCCGCGCATGACCCGGATTCCGCGCGCGCCCTGATGGCCGAAGCCGGTCATGAAGACGGATTCACTTTTGGTCTGCGCTGCACGAATGACCGCTATCTCAACGACGAAAATGTATGTCAGGCTGTCACCGGAATGCTGCAACAGGTGGGCCTGAACGCGCAGCTTGAAACCATGCCAGTGCGCAATTACTGGGGTGAATTGCGCGACGGCAATTTCGACATGTTCCTTCTGGGCTGGTCGCCGGGCACATTTGACGCCGAACACCCGATCCGCTTTCTTGCGGCAACTCCTGACGGAACTCTGGGAACCTGGAATTTCGGTGAATTCTCGGACCCGCGGATTGACGAATTACTGCCCCTGATCCAGCAAGAACTGGACCAGCAGGCGCGCCAGGACATGCTGGACGAAGTTGCAGGCGTTATTCAGGACCGGGTCGCCTATATCCCGCTCTATACCGAACCGCTGGTCTGGGCCGCGCGCGACGGGATCGAGTTGATCCAGCGCCCCGATAATTTCTTCATGCTGCGCTGGGTGAATGTTACGCAGTAACCCCTACGGGTGTCAGCGCGCGCGGAATTCCACAATTCCAGCCATTTTCCGTTGCTGGCCGGGCGCGATATATGCAAGAACCACCGCCGAATGCGTCGGGATACCTTGCTATGTTGATTGTCATTCAGAGAGGGTGTAGCGTGCGCTTCCATTCACGCAACACGCTCTGACCATATCACAACGCATGTTCAAGAAGCAGGGGACAGGCATATTGCGCTGCAATCATAGCTGTCTGGCGGACAATCCGTGACCACCTGGATGCATGAACAACGGCTGGAAGCGGCTTTTGATGTCGTTGCAAAAGCAGGTGCGCGCACCGTGCTTGACCTTGGTTGCGGGGATGGTGACCTGTTTGTCCGGCTGGCCGCGCACCCCGCGATCACGCAACTTGTCGGGATCGATATATGCACGGCATCACTGGCACGCCTTGAACACAGGTTGGCGAAAATGCCCCCGACGGCGGCCAGCGTCGAGTTGCGCATCGGGTCCATGACCGAAGCACACCCCGCGCTTACGGGCTTTGATTGCGCTGTGCTGATCGAAACGATCGAACATCTTGACCCGTCGAAACTGTCGCAGCTTGAACGCACCGTATTCGGACAGATGCGGCCGCGTATGGTGGTGGTCACAACCCCGAACGCAGAATTCAATACGCTGCTGGGGGTGCCCCGGCACAGGTTCCGCCACCCCGATCATCGGTTTGAATGGCCGCGGGTGCAGTTTCGCAAATGGGGCGACCGGGTTGCCAAAGCGTCTGGCTATGATGTCAGCTATTGCAACATCGCGGGCTGTCATCCCGATCTTGGCGGTGCCAGCCAGATGGCGGTGTTCAGGGATCTGTCCCGGCACCACGCCGACCGGGATACAGGTGGAAATCTGTCCAGCGGGTGACAATGCCAACAGCGAATTGCAGGATCATCTGACGGAAAGCCGCCCTGTCCGGGGCGGCTTTTGTCATTGGCGCATCAGCGCATCAGCACAACAGGCACTTTGCAGGAGCGGATCATTTCAGTGGTCGTGGACCCGATGATCAGGCTGCGGATGCGCGAATGGCCGTAAGCCCCCATGACCAGTAAATCAAACTGCGCCTCGTCCACCAGTTTGCCAAGCGCGGTTTCAGGCTGGCCCGCAATGACAGATGTTTCCGCGTCTATGCCTGCAGCCTTCAACAGCGCTTTCGCGTCCTCCAGCCCTTTCTTCGCCTCGGCTGTTGCCGTGCCAACAGTCACAACATGCACCGCAAGCCCCTGAAACAGCGGGCTGCGGGCAATATGGTCCACCGCCTTCATCGCCGATGTACCGCCATCATAGGCCACCAGCACTTTCGAGATGGGCTTGAACGCGCGCGATGCAACGAAAACAGGTCTGGTGCTGGCGCGGATGATACGTTCAAGGTTGGACCCCAGATGGCCCTTGGCGAAATCAGCCGCCTCACCGCGTTTGCCGACCATCACAACGCGGGCATCTTTTTCAACTTCGCTGACGGTTTCAACCACATCACCCTGACGCAGGCGGGTGGTAATTTCGCTGACACCGGCCTTGTCCAGAATGGCACGCGCATCTTCCAGAATGGCGCGGCCCCTGTGACTGATCAGCTTTGCGCGCTGTGCATCCAGTTCCGCCAGTTCTTCCAGCAGCGCTGTGCGCGCGCCCAGCTTGATGGAACCGGACAGATCTGTCTTGTCCGGTGCTTCACGGCGACCCAGCACATGCAGCAATTCAACCGGGGCACCGGTGCGCTGCGAAATCCATGCCGCATGTTCGCAAACACTGGCCGAATAGATGGACCCATCGATAAGGGCCACGATTTTCTGTGGTTGTTCGGTCATGCCCGGTTCCCCCTCAATGCGACATCAGCTTGTCCATCGCGCCCGGCTTGTCATGGATGGCAAGCTTGTCAACGATGGTTTCGGTGGCTTCATTCATGCCGATGACTTCAACCTCGGCCCCGTCACGGCGGAATTTAAGGATTGCCATATCCAGCGCCTGAACGGAAGAAATATCCCAGATATGCGCACGGCTGACATCAATGACAACGCGGTCCAGTGCTTCGCGGAAGTCGAACGCATCCATGAAATCCTCGACCGAGCCATAGAACAACTGACCTTCAAGGATATAGGTGCGTTCGCTGCCATCCTTGGAAATCGTGCTGCGCATCGTGAACAGTTGCGCGATCTTGCCCGCGAAGAAAATGCCCGACAGCAGCACGCCCACCAGCACACCAATCGCAAGGTTATGCGTGTAAACCACGGTTACCACGGTCGCGATCATCACAATGGAACTGGACCGCGGATGCACCTTCAACGCCTTGATCGACGACCAGGAAAATGTCCCGATCGACACCATGATCATCACCGCCACCAGCGCTGCCATGGGGATCTGTTTCACCAGATCGCCCAGCACAAGGATCAGGAACAGCAAATAGACACCTGCGGCAAAACACGACAGGCGCCCGCGCCCGCCGGATTTCACGTTGATGATGCTCTGCCCGATCATCGCACAGCCCGCCATACCCCCGATGAAGCCGGTCGCCGTGTTGGAAATGCCCTGACCAATACATTCCTGATTGCGGTCCGAACGCGTGTCGGTCAGGTCATCGACGATATTCTGCGTCATCAGGCTTTCCAGCAACCCCACGACCGCAATCGCCATGGAATAGGGCAGGATGATCATCAGCGTTTCAAAGGTCAGCGGAATATTCGGAATCAGGAATACCGGCAGCGTGTCGGGCAATTCGCCCATATCCCCCACTGTGCGCACGTCCAGCCCCAGTACGATGGCCACTATCGTCAGCACCACGATTGTCACCAGGGGCGACGGAATCGCCTTGGTCAACATGGGCAGGCCATAGATGATGCCAAGCCCTGCGGCCACCAGAACATAGGTAATCCAGGACACCTCTCGCGGGTCCAGTTCGGGCAGTTGCGCAATAAAGATCAGGATGGCCAGCGCGTTCACAAACCCGGTCATCACCGATTTCGACACATAGCGCATGACAAAGCCAAGCTTGAAAATCCCGGCACCAATCTGCAACAGGCCCGCCAGCACCGTGGCGGCCAGCAGGTATTCCAGCCCGTAATCGCGCACCAGCGTTACCATCAGCACGGCTGTCGCCGCTGTGGCTGCCGAAATCATGCCGGGCCTGCCGCCGGTAAAGGCGATCAGCACCGCAATGGAAAAGCTGGCATAAAGCCCGACCTTCGGGTCCACCCCCGCAATGATGGAAAAGGCAATCGCTTCGGGGATAAGCGCCAGCGCGACAACCAGCCCGGCAATCAGATCGCCGCGCACATTGCCAAACCACTGCGCGCGGTAAGCATCAAGTGAAATCATGTCATAAATTCCTGACCGGCAGCGGCTATGGCAGCACATCTGCATTTCATGGTGTTTGTTCAGGTTATCCGGCGGATCAGCGGCCGGAAGAGCCACCCGGACTTGCACCGGGTCCATGCTATTTGCGCGGGTGGTATGCGAAAAGATGCATCCTGCGCAACCCAAAAAGGGAGAAAACCGCCGCAGCGCAGCGAAGCCCGCCACAACTGTGTCTTTTCGCGTCAATCGTCAGCGGGCGGGAATCGCGAAAGTCCACGGAACACGCATTGCCAGCAACCAGCGCACGCCCGTAACATCGCGGACGGTATCCACATGGCCAGCAGTATCGCCATAACGCGGCGGCATGCGGCCACAAAACGGCAATGGGCCACCCTACCCCGGCAGCGGGTCAACTGCGCAAATGGTGGTCATCGCGGATGCAGCGCGCGACAACAGCAGCCCCGACCGGCCTGATGATACCGCGCCGCTAGTTGCAGGGAAGCAAAGCGTCGAATGCCGCGCCTTCACCCTGGGTTGACCGGATGCTCAGCCGACCCCGATGGCGGCTGAGGATATGTTTCACAATCGCCAGACCAAGCCCTGTCCCCCCACTGTCACGCGACCGGGCCTTATCGACACGGTAGAAACGCTCGGTCAGACGCGGGATGTGGACCGGATCGATCCCTTCCCCGAAATCGCGAATGCTGACGCGCAGTACAGGCCCGTCAAATCCGGGCATAGCCGCCAGTTGTTGCGCCGAAATATCAAGCCGCCCGCCACCACTGCCATATTTCAGGCCATTCTCGATCAGGTTGTGAAAAACCTGTACAAGCTGGTCATAATCGCCCGGAATGTCAGGCAGGTCAGCGGCCACAGCATAGGTTATCTGCACCTGCGCCGCGTCTGTCTGCGGGCGCAGCGCCGCCAGCGTGGCCTTAAGCACCATGTCGATGGATACAGGCGTGCGTGGTCTTATCTTCTCCGCCGCTTCGACCCGGCTGAGCGACAGCAGATCAGCTACCAGCCCTGTCATGCGCGCCGACTGTTCAGCCATGATGCCCAGAAACTCCGACCGGGCCACCGGGTCGTCGCCCGCCGGGCCTTGCAATGTCTCAATGAAGCCTGAAAGCACTGTCAGGGGCGAACGCAGTTCATGGCTGACATTTGCCACAAAATCGCGCCGCTGGGCCTCTGCCGCCTCGATATCCGAAATATCGCCCAGCGACAGAACGATTGTCTGTGCATCCGCATGGCGTGCCATAACGCGCCAGACCGTCTCGCGGCTGCCCGCACTGGCGTTGAAAGTCGCATTGCCATCCGCAGCGCCGGCCAGCACCCGTTCCAGCATCGCCGTGACATCAGGCTGACGCAGATGCGCGCGGATCTGCGCGTCAACAATATGCGCCCCGAACAGTTCCAGCGCGGGTGGGTTCGCGCGCTGTACGAAACCCGCCATATCAATCAGAAGCACCGGCTGAGGAAGGGCCGCTATCAGCCGCGAAATAGCCGCGCTATGCATGACCGGATCATCCAAAACGGCCGGTCACATAATCATTGGTGCGCGACTTCTGGGGGTTGGTGAAAATGGTGTCAGTGTCCCCGTATTCGATCAGCCGCCCCAGATACATGAACGCAGTATTGTCCGACACGCGCGCCGCCTGTGCCATCGAATGCGTGACCATGACAATCGTGTAGGTGCCTTTCAGTTCTTCGATCAACTCCTCGATGCGCGCTGTGGCAATCGGGTCCAGTGCCGAACAGGGTTCATCCATCAGCAGCACTTCCGGGTCCGACGCGACCGCGCGCGCAATGCAAAGGCGCTGTTGCTGACCACCGGACAGGCCAAGGGCGCTGTCGTTCAGCCGGTCCTTCGCCTCGTTCCACAATGCGGCCTGTTTCAGGGCATGTTCAACTGTTTCATCCAGAATGGATTTCTTCGTCACACCATCCACACGCAGGGGATAAGTGATGTTGTCATAGATCGACATCGCAAAGGGGTTGGGTTTCTGAAACACCATGCCCATACGTTTGCGCAGCGCAATCACATCAACACCCTTGGCATAGATGTCGAAGCCGTCAACCGTGATCCTGCCCCGGATGCGCAACCCGTCAACAAGATCGTTCATCCGGTTCAGGCAGCGCAGAAGCGTGGATTTACCGCAGCCAGATGGCCCGATCAGCGCCGTGACCTGTCCTTTCTGGATTTCCAGATTGCAGTCAAACAAGGCCTGGCTTTCGCCATACCACAAGTTGAAATCGCTGATATCAAGCGCCGGGCCTTCGGGGCTATTCTTGACATGATAGGCGGTCGGTTCGAATTCGATGATATCGGACATGTCTCTAACCTCAGAACTGGCCGGTTGCGTATTTGCGCTTCAGGCGATTGCGGATAATGATGGCCGTTGCGTTCATTGTGACAATCAGCGCCAGCAGCAGCAGCGTGGTGACAAACACCATCGGCTTGCCGGCTTCCGAATTGCGCGACTGGAAGCCCACATCAAAGATATGAAAGCCCAGATGCATGAAGCTGCGATCAAGGTGGATGAAGGGGTAAAACGCGTCGATAGGCAGGGCAGGTGCCAGTTTCACAACCCCTACCAGCATCAGGGGCGCCACTTCGCCCGCGCCCCGCGCCATGGCCAGAATCATACCGGTCATGATGCCCGGCAGCGCCTTGGGCAGAACGACATAGCGGATGGTCTGCCATTTTGACGCGCCACAGGCCAGCGACCCTTCGCGCATGGACCGCGGAACAGCCGCCAACGCTTCTTCCGTGGCGACAATCACCACCGGCACAGTCAGCAACGCCAGCGTCAACGAGGCCCAAAGGATACCGCCCTTGCCGAAAGTCGGGTTGGGCAGGTTTTCGGGATAGAATAGCTGGTCAATCGTGCCGCCCATGGTATAGGCGAAAAAGCCCAGACCGAAGACCCCGTAAACAATGCTGGGCACACCGGCCAGATTGTTGACGGATATGCGAACAATCGAGGTGATCCGCCCCTGTTTGGCATATTCGCGCAGGTAAAGCGCCGTTATCACACCGAAGGGGGCGACAAAGATGACCATCAGCAATGTCATTGCCACTGTGCCGAAGATAGCAGGCAGAACGCCGCCCTGCGTATTGGCTTCGCGCGGTTCGGTTGAAACAAATTCCCACCAGCGCGAGATATAGATGCCCAGCTTGTCAGCAATATTCAGCGTGTTGGCCGGGAAATAGCGCACGATCTGGCTCATCTCCGGGGTGATCTGGCGACCGCCAACTTCTTCCAGCGTAACAGTATAACGCCGGTCTATGGCGCGGATTTCATTAACCCTTTGTTGCAAATCCTGAAATTCAGCCTGCAATTCGGCAATCCGCATCTGCGATGCGGTCACTGTTGCCGCCGCCGCCTCTTCGCCCATACGCAGGACTGCTCGGCGTTGGTTCAGGCGCTCACGCTCTATCTGGTAGTTCAGCGCGCCGATTTCGCGGCGCTCCAGATTGCGGATTTCCTGAAACCGCGCACGCGCCGCGCGCTGTTCGCGGTGCATGACCGCCGGGTTATAGTCCATTTCCTGACCGTCAATGGTCATGCTGGCAATGCGCCCGACAAAAACGCCCCAGACCTGGCGTTCAAAATAATAGAAATCCGCAGGCTGGGTGACATTGGCGGTTTCATAATCCGCAACCCATTGGAAATCATCGCCATAAAGGTCAAAATTGGCGGTCTGATACAGTGTCCGATAGGCAAAACCGTCATTTTCAGTGACCTCGGCACGCTGGTCTTCGGTCAGGCGCGGCAGATCGGGGCGGAAAATCGCGCCGCGCCGTTCAACCCCGGCAATTACGCTGCCATCGGTCAGTTCCACGCGGTCAATTGGCTTTGGCCAGAAGGTTGTTGCGCCATTATAAAGGACAATCATCAGGAACCCGGCGATCAGGATGATCCCCAACGCGAGTGCCCCCCCGAACCCCCAGAGTGCGGGTTCACCAAGCGCCGAAAGATCGGCCGAATAGCGCCTGCGATTGCGCGGTTTCACCGCCGCGCGCGCCGCGACAGCGGCCACGCCAGCAGCGCCGGAGGCAGGTGGCTGTTGTTCATTCAAGCTCGTCATGTCTGTCCCCAAGCCCCGAAATTACAGATTGAAGGCGCGCTTGCGGAAGCGCTGGCGGATCAATTCCGCGCCGGTATTGATGATGAAGGTCATGATGAACAGCGTCAGCGCAGCAAGGAACAACACGCGGTAATTGGTGCCGTCTTTCACCGCCTCGGGCAGTTCGATGGCGATATTGGCCGACAAGGTGCGCAAGCCCGAAAAGATGTTCCATTCCATGATGGGCGTGTTGCCTGCGGCCATGACCACAATCATGGTTTCCCCCACAGCGCGCCCCATCCCCATCATCACCGCCGAAAACACACCGGATGCCGCAGTCGGCAACACCACCCAGCGCGCGGTTTGCCACGGCGTCGCCCCACAGGCCAACGACGCCGAACGCAGATGGCCAGGCACGGCATTCAGCGCGTCTTCGGCCAGCGTGTAGATGTTGGGGATCACCGCAAAGGCCATGATGAACCCGACAACAAGCGCATTGCGTTGCTGATAGCTGTCAATGAGCGACCCGCGCGGGTCATAGCCGATAGCGGTCAGGCCCAGCGCAACAAGGATGGACAGCACCATCGCGACCAGCAGCAGCGCCAGCCAGCGCCCTGCATCCACCATCCCTGCCCGTGACCGGTCCATCCCGGCGATCAGGTCGCGGTAATGATGCCCGAACTGCTTGCGAAACCCCCATGCGGTCACGAAATACGACAGCGGCAGCAGAATCAGGAACATGAAGGGTGTTCCTGTGCCGATGCGCCCTGTCGTCCATTGCTTGAAATCGCCGTAGAACAGCACACGTTCCAGTGACGCGCCAAGTTGCGCAGCCACCCATGCGGTGATCAGGATCGACAGGCCCATCAGCACGAATTTCGGAAAGCCATCGTATTTCAACGCCGTCTGCGCAGGCAATGTCTGCCACGCAAAAGCGCCGATCATCAGCCCCATGGGCAGCGCGAAGAAGCCCAGCAGCACCGCGCCGATCCATTCCTCGACCAGGGGTGCCAGCACCAGCGCCGCGATGAAGCCCAGAACCACAGTCGGCAGGGATTCCATCATCTCCATCATTGGCTTGACGGTGCCGCGCACGCGCTTGTCCACGAATTCAGACGTATAGATCGCCGCCATAAGCGCGATCGGCACCGCAAAGATCATGGCGTAAAATGCGGCCTTGAACGTGCCGAAAATCAACGGAACCAGTGAATATTTGGGTTCCGACAAATCCGTCCCTGCGGTGGACTGCCAGATATATGCGGGCTGGCCATAGCCTTCGTACCAGATTTTGCCGAACAGCACTTTCAGGGTCACTTCGGGGTGTTTCTGGGTGTATTGCCACGCCTCGAATTCGGCAGTGTCATTGACCAGCAACACCCCGTCAGCGCGCGGGAACAGCATCGCCCGCGCGTCGGCGGTCAGATCGCCGCTGCGTTCCAGTCGGAACAACACCTGATCAGAGGTGGAATGATACACCCAGACATTTCCAGCCGCGTCAGTGGCAACAAATTCCTTCGAACGCTGCGATTCAGACAGGTCGGTAACCGCGGCTGGCATTGGGGCATGCACCCGTGCGCGCACCATTTCACGCCCGTCTGTGGTGGCGCTGGTGCCAGTTTGCAGCCGGAACCAGACGGCAATACCGCCATCATCCATGCCCACGACAAGCGCGTCCTCGGCGGTCAGGAAACTCAGCGATGTCACACCGACGCCCTGGTCAGCAACGCGGCGGCGTTCTGCCATGGACGGCGCATCCATGTTGCGCAGGTCATAGCGGTAAATAAACCCGGCATCGGTTGCCACAATCGCACGATCACCTGTGCCTGACATCATGATGCCTGTGATCGTTTCATCCGCGCCAATGCCCAGTGGGGGCAAGTCGGTTGTGGTGGTTGAAACCGTTTCCTGCCCGGTCATCATGTTGATCTGCACACGCGACTGGCTGACACGGACCTGACCGCTTGCATCCACTGTTGCGAAGGCAATGGTCGGCCGCTCGACCGTGCCGCCAACACGGTAATCAATCGCGATAATCGGCTGGTCTGAAACCTGTTCGACCGAGGTCAGTTCAATCACGCTGGAATTGGTGCGGTAATCGCCGGTCCCGACGCGCGTATAAACAAAGCCATCCAGCATCTGGTCGCGCGCGTCAATCCGGGTCAGTCCGGTGGGCATACGCGAACGTGCGGTGGCGGTGCTGGAAAATCCGACAGTCGAAAAGCGTACTGTCCCGTCGTCAAAACCGAACGCCACGCGGTCGCGTTCCAGTGTACCGGCAACCGATGTCACCTGCGCCCCGTTGAAATCCAGTTCCGTGCGCGCAACTTCTGTGCCGCTGGGCACATGGAAGGTCAGCGCAGTGCCCGTTGTGTCAACCAGAACACCAAGGGTCTGGAATTCATCGCTGTTGACCCACACAACCGCGCCGGGCAGGTCCAGCTGGTGACGGACATTCCCGTCAAGTTCGCTGCCGGTCATCAAGGGGGCGACAACGCGAAACAGGAACACCATGATCCCCAGAACCGCAACAATCACCATCAACCCGCCGACTGTAATAATGCCGCCCGCCAGTTTTTCGCCAAGAACCACGCTGGACCGGGTGGTCATGCGCCGGCGCTTTGCCGCCATGCCGCGTTCGCTGGTGGTGGGGGCCATATCGCTCATGTTGCGTGTCCATCACGTTGAAAACAAAAAATGGGTAGGGCAGCCAATGCCGCCCCACCCGTGCAGGTCAGAACCTTATTTCAGGCCGAAAGCTTCCAGATCCATGTCTGCAATGCGAGCCGTCACAGGGAAGAAGCCAGCGCGCACAACGTCGTTCTGGCCTTGCTGGCTGTAGACGTAGCGCACGAATTCAGCGCGCAGCGGTTCCATTTCGGCATTGGGATCGACGTTCATGTAAACATACAGGAAACGGGCGATGGGATAGGTGCCTTCCGGTGCATCATCGGTGGAATAGCAATTGCCATCATCACCGCGGATTTCCAGCGCGCGCACATCTGCTGTGCCGTAGCCAACACCCGAATAGCCGATACCGCCGATATCAGCGGCAACGCCCTGAATCACAGTCGAGGAACCTGGCTGCTCGCGCACTTCGGGGCTGTAATCGCCGCCGAACAGCGCCACATCCTTGAAGTAGCCATAGGTACCCGAAGCGGAGTTGCGGCCATAGGTGGCAATCGGGCGGTCTGCCCATTCACCGGTCGCGCCAACTTCACCCCATGTCGTGATCGGCGCATCTGCACCGCCTGCGCGCGTGGATGAGAAGATCGCATCGACTTCCTGCAACGACAGGCAGGTCACTGGATTGTCGCGGTGAACAAACACACCAATGGCGTCAATCGCGCCGCGCATCGGGATGGGCGGGTAGCCGTAGCGGGCTTCGAATTCTTCAATTTCCGAGCCGCGCATAGCGCGCGACATCGGGCCGAACTGTGCAGTGCCTTCGACCAGAGCGGGCGGGGCTGTGCCCGAACCAGCGCCCTGAACCTGAACGGCAACGTTCGGATAGAAGCTGCGGAAACCTTCGGACCACAGCGTCATCAGGTTGTTGAGCGTGTCCGACCCGATCGATGTCAGGTTCCCCGACACACCCGAGGCGGCCTCGTATGTGGGCAGGCTCGGATCGACATTCTGTGCATTGGCCATGCCAGCGGTCAGGGCCAGCGCAGAGGCGGCAACGGAAAGGGTGAAGGATGTGCGCATCAATACGCTCCTTTGTTTTGTGTCCCCGGGGGGACAGTTGGAAACAACGGCTGAATACGGAGCGGATGTAACGGGATTATGACAAATGCAGCCTGCGGGATTTAATTTGCGCGATGCCCGGCATTGTTGCGCAACTCTGGCACAAGGCGGAATGCCGCATCTGCGCCAGCAACGGTTCCCGCGCAGCCAAACAGCCGCGGTTCCTTATCCAGCGCCGGAAGGGGGCGGCTGCAGCCAAGGCGCGATCAGATCAGCTGCAACACCCGTTCGCGGGTCGTTGCGGTCTGAAGCTGCGATTGGGGTTTCCACAGACGCGGCACAAAACCCGCACGTGACCCACACCGCAGGTCAGCCGGTTTTCTGGCGTCAGTTCAGCCTTTGAATGGCGGGATATGCCGCTTGTATAATACGCCCCCACTCTGACGTGGGTAAGCGCGCTAGGGTTTCTCTTCGATATCCGCGTCAATATCGGCATCTGGGCCGGGAATTGAATATTCTTCACGCAACCAGCGCCCCAGATCGATATCCGCACAGCGCTGCGAGCAGAAGGGCCTGAACGCAGGAACTGTCGCTTGTTTGCAGACCGGGCAGCGCATCACAGGCACGCCGTCAGCGCCACCCGGTCGCGTTTGCGCGTCAGTTCATAATTGCCAAGCGGGGTCCAGCCAGCCATCACTGTATCACGCCCGTCACGCCGGAATGCCGCCCGCAAGGATTGTTCAAGAACCTGCCGGTCCTTCTTGGCGCATGGTGCGAAATCAATGATCACCTGCCCCCCCAGCCCACGCAGGCGCAATTGACGCGGCAGTTCCCGCACAGTTGCGATATTGGCCTTCAGACCAGCGGCGGGGCTGGTATCGGGGCCGGTATTCACATCCACAGCGACGAAAGCGCTGGTGGTTTCTATCTGCATATGCGCGCCACCCGGCAACGGCACATGCGGGGCGCGCAGGCTGTCTATGGCCTCTGTCACGTTATGGCGCTGAAAGCTGCCTACGGTGTCGTCCAGCGTGTCAGGCAAGGCCCAGTCGCGCCACGCAGAAATATGCGGACCGGGCGCTGCCACCAGACATTCCGGCGAACCTGCTTGATCTGCCAGCACGTGTTCCGCAAGCGTGCGTATCTGCGCGATATCCTGCGCTATCTCATCATCATCCACTGTGGCGCAGGCAGACCGCAGGATAAGGCCCAGCCCCGCATCTGCGCCTGACATTGCATCCTTTGCTACCTCTGCCAGCGCAGCGCGCAAATCTTCATCATCAATCTGCCGCGAGATGTTCAGACCCGGCGCATCCGGTGTGACAATGGCATAGCGACTTTTGAACAGCAGCCGTGTCGTCACCGGGATCGCCTTGCCCTGTTCAGCAAGACCTGTCACCTGCACCAGAACCGGATCACCGGGGCGTAACCCCTTTGTCTGGCGCAAAAACCCGCGCTGCCCGTCCGGCAAGTCAACAAATGCCCCGCCAAGCCCTTTTACCGGGCGTCCCAACTTGCCGCGCAAAATGGTTTCGGGGGCCAGAACATCATCCGGAAGCGCGATCAGCACATCATCCAGCTGGCCATCCACCATCAGCGCGGCAGCTTCCTTGCCGTGGATATGGTCAAGCGCGATAACACTGCCCTTCATGCCGTAACATCCATCTGATAGCCCGCTGCGCGCAACAGGGTTGCCGTTTCGACCGCAGGCAACCCCATGACGCCTGTGAATGATCCCGATATCCACGGGATGAACGCGCCTGCCTGCCCCTGAATGGCATAGCCGCCCGCCTTGCCCTGCCATTCGCCGGACGCAAGATAGCCATTCAGTTCGTCATCAGACAAGCGCTTCATCCTGACCGTTGTGACCTGCGTGCGCGCCCAATGCCTGTCCCCGCGCCGCAAGGCAACGGATGTGATGACAGAATGCCGCCGTCCGGCAAGTTTTACCAGAAATTCTGCCGCCTGGGCCGCATTGTCAGGTTTGCCAAGGATACGACGCCCCAGCGCAACCGTGGTATCAGCGCAAAGAACAATATCGTCGGGGTCGGACGCAATCGCATCCAGTTTGGCGCGCGTCACGCGCTCGCAATAGCTGCGCGGCAATTCCTGCGCTTGCGGTGTTTCATCAATATCTGCCGCAACAATCGCGTCCGGCACAATACCAAGCTGTGCCAGAATTTCGCGTCGCCGCGGACTTGCAGACCCAAGAATAAGGCGCATGCCTTATTTGAAACGGTAGTTGATACGACCCTTGGTCAGGTCATAGGGGGTCATTTCAACCTGAACCTTGTCGCCGACCAGAACACGGATGCGGTTCTTGCGCATCTTGCCTGCCATATGTGCGTTGATCTCATGGCCGTTTTCCAGCTCGACCCGAAACGTCGCATTTGGCAGGAGCTCCTTCACGACGCCTGGGAATTCGAGCAGTTCTTCCTTGGCCATGGTGACTCCATACTTAAAGACAGCGCAGAATTGCGCGTCGCTTAAATGATCGCAATTCCGGCCTTTTTCAAGCGCTATATGGCGGTTTCACCACCTCTATTGCCGCGGAAAGGCGGTTTTCCTGCTCATTCCAATGGGCGTGGTTCAGAACGGCGCCTTCCCGACGCACCCGCGCTACGCTGGCGGGTTCGATTTCCGCGCAGGCCCAGCCGGGCATGTTCAGCACGGTTTGCGCCAATATCCCGGTTTCCGGGAAACCCAGATCGGGCGGGCCATAGATGGCGGCGGCCCCGGCGTTCATGTCCACGGCCGGGCACCATGGTGCCGGGCCCACAGTCGGCGCATGCACGGTAACACACTGGTTTTCCAACGCGCGGGCCATCGCCCCCACCTTCACCCGCGTATATCCCGCCAGCGTTTCGGTGCAGGAAGGTGCCAGCAGGATTTCTGCGCCTGCCTCCACCAATGCGCGCGCCAGCAGCGGGAATTCACTGTCATAACAGATGATGATACCGATCTTGCCCAAGACTGTATCAAACACTTTCAGCCCCTGCCCCGGCGCGATATCCCATTCTTCACGTTCAAACCGGGTCATGATCTGCTTGTCCTGACGGCCGATCACACCTTGGGGACCATACAGAACAGCCCGGTTGACCGGGCGCGGACCATCCGCCATGGCGGGGCCACTGGACCCAAGGATATGCACGCCATGCTGCGCGGCCAGCTGGCAATGCAATGCAGTGACAGCCGCCTGATGAGCCATGACTTCATGCAGCGCCGCTTCCAGATCGGCGGCGACTGCAGCCCCGCCGAGGCTGGCCAGTTCCATCGCGCCATATTCGGGGAAAACCAGCAGGTCCGCCCCTTCAGCCGCGCCTTGCCCAACCCAGTCGGTCAGCTTCTTTTCATAGGCGGCCCAATCAGGCAGAAAATCCAGCGGATAGGCGGCAGCGGCGATTTTCATAGCTGTTTCATCCAGAATTGCAGCGATTTCGCAGTCTCAGCATCTTCTCCGACATCGCGCCAATGGAATTGCGCGACAATCCCTTTCAGCGGCGTATATCCGCGTTTGCGCCAGAACCCGTCCAGCGGGGTATATGCCGCAGGGCGCGCCGGGTGGTCAGCAGGGCGCACAACGCTGCAAAACGCCGCGAAACGCAGGCCAAGGGCGCGCGCATGGGTTTCGCGCAGGTCAAAAAAGCGGTGGCCCGCACCCTGACCACGATACGCTGGCAGCAACACGGATTCGGCGCAATAGAATATCTGCGACAGATCATGCCCGCTTCCGGCAAAAGCAGCTGCAAATTCCGGGTCCGCATCCGCCATCGGTAGTCCTGTAGCGGCCCCGACCAGCGTTTCACCGTCGAACGCCGCAGCAATGACCGCGCGCGGATTGTCAGCATAGACCAGCAGATAGGCGCGTTCATACGCCGCATCCCCGTCATACAGATAGGGCCAGTCCCGGAATACCCGGATGCGCAATGCCGCCAGCCCGTCAATGACCGGGCCAGCCTGCGCCCCTGACAATGACAGGAATCGCAGATTCATGCAGCGACCTGTCGAATCCAGTCCTGCAGGTTGTAATAGGTCGTGATGCGGGAAATCTTGTCGCCCTTCAGTGCGAAGAACGTACCGGCAGGCAGGACATAACGCTGCCCGCGCGCTTCCGGCAGGCCGGGGTCGGTTTCCAGATATTCACCATGCACAGTGAATTCCGCAGCCGCGCGGGTGCCGTGATCATTCACGAAAATAACCATGTCGCGCAACTGCTCGCGGTAACTGACACCCATATGGGCGCAGAATTCGGCGAACTGGTCGCGGCCCTTGCGCATGTCACCCTGATTGACGAAATGTTCCACATCATCACTGACCAGCGCCAGCATGGTTTCGGTATCGCCGGTGTTGAACGCTTCAAAATAGCGGCTGATGATTTCGTGGCTCATGTCTTACCTTTCCGTTGGCGGCCCGAACCGGGCCAGCAGCCTTTCCTTGATCTGGTCGCGCGTCTGGCGATAGGCCTGCAATTTCGCTTCGCGTGTTTCACCCAGTCCCGACGGGTCCATGATCGGCCAGTATTCCACATCGATATGGGCAAAGCGCGTCAGTTCCAGCGCCTGCCGTTGGCTGGCGGGCGACAGCGCAACGATCAGGTCGAACCCGGCAAGATCATCGCCCCATTCGATCATTTCATCAAAGGACCGTACACGATGGCGGTCCAGTTCCACGCCATCCTCGGCGCTGACAGCAATGGAAAACCCGTCAATGTCGCGGTCGCTTCTGACGCCTGCGGACTGCACATAGGCGCGCTGCCCGTACATCTTCTTCATCAACCCCTCTGCAATCGGTGATCGCACAGAATTATGGTCACAGCAAAATAATATCGAAGAGGGGAAGCAACCCGCCATTCAGCCCCCGAAATGCAAAACACAAACCAGGGTGAACAGGCGGCGCGCGGTGTCTATGTCCATCTCTGCCTTGCCTTCAAGCCGCTCTTGCAGGATACGCGCGCCTTCATTGTGAATGCCACGTCGCGCCATGTCGATTGCCTCTATCTGGCTGGGCGGCAGGTGCTTGACCGCATCAAAATAGCTGCCGCATATCTGGTAATAATCCTTCACCACCTGCCGGAACGGACCCAGTGAAAGCTGCAATTCACCAACCTGCGCGCCGGTTTCGTTCCTGATATCGATAACAAGCCGCCTGTCACGGATACCAAGCTTCATGGCAAATGGGCCAGCGGGGGCGATCTTGCCATCGCGGGCGACCAGAATGAAACTATTGTCTTCCAACAGGTCAAAAACTGCGACCTTGCGTTCCTGCTCGACCTCTGGTGTGGGGGTCGGCAGGCCGCAATCATCGATATCTATCTGGCAAATCCGGCTCATCGTTGCTCTTTACGCTATTTGATCGCAATTAAATGCCCTGTCCTGACAATATGTGCAAGGCAGGAAGCAAAAAGGCGTCTGACCGGGGTCGCCATCTGCTCATCGCCCCAACGACGCCTGCGCGAGTCGGGACAAGGCAGTATTGCGGTGCGTCAGACGCTATGGCCGCACTGTAAAATGATCATATATGTGGGCAGTGCCTTCTGCCGTATCTGCTGTGTGTGGTGTTCACTTGTCCAGATTGGCGCAGAACATCTCATAGACCACAGCGATAATGCGCGCGGCCCGCTGATCATGCAGCGAATAGTAGATGGTCTTGCCATCCCGGCGACATGACACCAGCCCTTCCAGACGCAAACGTGCCAATTGCTGGCTGACCGCGGCCTGACGGGACTGCAACAGGTGCTCCAGTTCCGTCACCGATTTCTCGCCCGAGGACAGATGACACAAGATCATCAGCCGCCCTTCATGCGCCAGGGCCTTCAGGAAATTTGATGCGGCCTGCGCCTGCGCGGTCATATCCTGCGGTGCCATGCCCGCAGAATGTTCGTCCTGCATGTCAAGCAGGTCATCTGCAATATGGTTTTCGATCTGCATGGATTACCCCTCGAATCCCGGCAAAGCTGGCCGGGATGCAGCGGACGCGTAGCGTGCCTGACAGTTGCATTAAAGCGAATATGTAGGGAGTTTAGCGGGAAATGCAAGCGGCGCGGGCGGGAATGCGCGACACTTTGCCGGGAATGCCCACCAATGCCAGGAAATCCGGCGCTGCCTTCAAAACAGATGCGCCCGCTGATACCTGTCAGCGGGCGCATCAATCATGTTTCGACCGGTTCAGGCGTCGCGCGGATCGTCGCCACCGCCACGGGGGTCATCATCATCCATGCCCGCCGCGCCGATATCATCGAACAGCTCGGAAATTTCGAACTCAGCAGCGGCTTCTTCTTCAGCAGCCAGTTCCTGAATTGATTTCCCGGATGCCTGAAGCGCAGCTTCTTCAACCGAACGTGCAACGTTCAGCTGAATCTGTGCCTCAACTTCGGGGTGCAGCGAAATCATCGCCGCATGCAGACCAAGCGATTTGATCGGTGTCGGAATCACGATCTGGCGGCGTTCAACCGTAACGCCAGCTTCACCCAGAAGGTCGGTCACATCGCGCGGGCTGACCGAACCATAAAGCGCACCACCATCAGATGCCTGACGGATCACGACATAGGTTTCGCCGTCCAGACGCTCGGCCACGGCCTGTGCTTCCTTGCGGGTTTCAAGGTTCTGCACTTCAAGTTCCGCCTTGCGGGCCTCGAAGGATTTAATGTTGTCATCAGACGCACGCAGCGCCTTGCCTTGCGGCAGCAGATAGTTACGCGCGTAACCGGGCTTGACGTTTACCACGTCGCCCATCTGGCCCAGCTTGGCCACGCGTTCAAGAAGGATCACTTGCATGTCCCGTTCTCCTTATTTCACGGCGTAAGGCAGAAGCGCCAGGAAGCGGGCGCGCTTGATCGCGCGGGCCAGTTCACGCTGTTTCTTCGCGGAAACGGCGGTAATGCGCGATGGCACGATCTTGCCACGCTCTGAGATATAGCGCTGAAGCAGACGTGTGTCCTTGTAGTCGATCTTGGGCGAATTCTCACCCGAGAAGGGGCACACTTTGCGACGGCGGAAAAATGGTTTTGCAGCCATGTCTTATACTCCTACTGGATCAGGACGCACGACGACGCGGTTCGCGCTCGTCACGTTTCTGCATCTGGGCAGAAGGCCCTTCTTCATGGGCTTCGACCTTGACTGTCAGAACCCGCATCACGTCATCATGCAGGCGCATCAGACGCTCCATTTCCTGCACGGCAGTTGCAGGCGCATCGGTGCGCAGGAAGGCATAATGCCCTTTGCGGTTCTTGTTGATCTTGTAGGCCATCGTCTTGACGCCCCAATACTCGTGTTCCACGAGTTTCCCGCCATTGTCGGCCAGGACGGCGCCAAAATGTTCGATCAGCGCTTCGGCCTGTGTATTCGACAGATCCTGACGCGCGATCATGACATGCTCGTATAGCGGCATGCGATCTCCAATCATGTATGTGGTGCATTTCAAAAGGCAGGCCATCTTTCCACCCCCACCTACGAGAGCTGCACCGGTTCCATTGCTCGTGGAAAGACAAAACGGGCCATACGGCACTTGACAGCACCATGCAAGGGGCTTTCACCCCGCCGGCAAGGCCAAAGCCGCATGAAATAACGTTCAGGCCGATTGCGCCGCTTGCCTTGCCGGTCAAGTTTCAGCATAACCAAGCGCAACGGTTTGCAAACAAGAGGGGTCCATCATGGCTCATACTACACCATTGGTAACGGCACTTGGCGGCAATGACACCATTGCACGCAAGGTGGCGATGGTTCTGCTTGGTTCGGTTCTGGTGGCCATGTCGGCCCAGGTCAGTGTACCGATGTTCCCGGTACCGATGACGCTGCAGACACTGGCGATTTCGCTTATCGGTCTGACCTATGGTTCCCGTCTGGCGGCGGCGACGCTGGTGACCTATCTGGCGCAGGGCGCGATCGGGTTCCCGGTCTTTGCAGGTGGTGCTGCGGGTGCTGTGCATCTGGTTGGCCCGACGGGCGGCTTTCTGGTGGGGTTTGTTGCCATGGCATGGCTGACCGGCCTGCTGGTGGAACGCGGCATGAACCACGGATTCATGCGCCTGTTCCTTGCCGCGCTGATTCCCGCCTTGCTGCTATTTGTTCCGGGCGTTCTGTGGCTGTGGTTCATCACACCGCTTGACCTTGAAGGTGCCTTCATGGCTGGCGCGCTGCCCTTCCAGCTTGGTGGCGTCGTGAAATCCGCTGTGGCCGCCCTGATCGCAACAGGCGCATGGGCTGCACTGAAATCCCGCATGGGCTAAGGCCACATCACACGAAAACACGAAAGGCGGGCCATGTGCCCGCCTTTTTTATTGGTCCTTATGCAACGCGGAAAGCCCGGCTTCGCATAAGCCAAATTCCAGCCACTGACACCCTGCGCATAACTCGCGCAATGACCCCGGCGGGACATGGGCGCGGACACGCGATTGCGCCTCAGCCCATGTCAGGCGCTGCCCGGCCCGCAACCCCAAGGCCTGCGCATGCCGGTTGTCGAGGGCGGCAATCTGATCAGCCTTGACACAGGATTGGCCGCGCCGGTGGGGGCAAGGGGCGCAGATACTGTCAGCCACCCCTGTCACCTCTATCAGCGTGTTCCCGCCATCAGGCGCACGCAGTTGAGCAACTATATCAGCCATGTTCCGGGTGAACCTGTCGGAATAGCCCTTGCCCTGAAACCCCAGCGCGCACAGGAAATGATGCGGCCGGAACTGGACAGGTTCCGTCATTCTGCCGCTTTGGGCAGAAATCCGCGTTCGATCATGTCATGCGGTGCAACCGGATACTCGCCTGAAAAACACGCGTCGCAATACTGGGGGCTGGCGCCATCACGCCCACCCGCTTCGCCTGCGGCACGGTAAAGCCCGTCAAGGGACACGAATTTAAGACTATCCACCCCTATATGGTCGCGCATTTCGTCTTCGGTCATGGTCGCGGCCAGCAGCTTGTCACGCTCTGGTGTATCGACCCCATAAAAACAGGGCCATGCCGTCGGCGGAGAGGCGATGCGGAAATGCACTTCTGCCGCGCCTGCGTCGATGATCATTTCCTTGATCTTCTGACTGGTGGTACCGCGCACGACCGAATCATCCACCAGAATGATACGTTTGCCGCGGATCAGCGCGCGGTTCACATTCAGCTTCAGTCGCACGCCCATAGACCGGATCTGCTGTGACGGCTCAATAAAGGTGCGCCCCATATACTGGTTGCGCGTGATCCCCAACGCAAAGGGAATGCCCGATTCCTGACTGAAACCAATCGCAGCGGGCGTGCCGCTATCGGGCACAGGGCAGACCAGATCAGCATCAACCGGGGCTTCGCGCGCCAGTTCCACCCCAATCTGGCGACGGGTTTCATAGACAGAACGCCCGCCATAAGCGCTGTCAGGGCGCGAGAAATAGACATGTTCAAAGATACAGAACCGCGATTTCTTCATCGCGAAGGGACGCATGCTTTCGACGCCTTTGGGGCTGATGACAACCATTTCTCCGGGGTCGATTTCGCGTATGAATTCCGCGCCGATAATATCCAGCGCACAGGTTTCCGATGCCAGAACCCAGCCCTGCGCCAACCGGCCCAGAACCAGCGGGCGCACACCCAGCGGGTCGCGCACACCAATCAGTTTGGTGCGGGTCATGGCGACGATGGAAAATGCACCTTCGGCCCGGCGCAGTGCATCTTTCATCCGTTCGGGAATCGTTTTCTGGAACGACCGCGCCATCAGGTGAATCAGGCATTCACTGTCTGAACTGGACTGAAAAATGGATCCGCGTTCGATCAGCTCGCGACGGATACTTTCGGCGTTGGTGATATTGCCGTTATGCGCGATTGCCGCCCCGCCCATGGCAAATTCGCCAAAGAAGGGCTGCACATCACGAATCTGTGTGGCGCCTTTGGACCCGGCGGTGGAATAGCGCACATGCCCGATTCCGATTGATCCGGGCAACCCTTCGATAACGCCGGCTTTCGTGAAATTGTCACGCACAAGGCCGAATCTGTGTACGGAATGGAAGCCTGATTCGGGGTGATGGGTGATGATCCCGCCCGCTTCCTGGCCCCTATGCTGCAACGCATGAAGGCCCAGAGCGATGAAATTGGCGGCGTCTTCCAACCCGATGCAACCAAAGACGCCGCATTCTTCGCGAAGCTTGTCATCATCGAATGGATGGCTGAGCATGGGCGCACTTGCTCCTGTCTGCTATGTCGCGCACCCTCTACCTTATCGGGGGGGCAGTGTCACGCCTTGATGCGACATTGCCCCGACCGAAACGGGCACCACGCCCCCTTTAGTTGCAGACTGCGACCAGTTCTTCGTATTTCTGGACCAGCCAGTTCGGCGCATCATGCGGAACAGCATCATTCAGATTGCCCGAAAGCTGCCCGAATACTGCGGCAGAACGCGAATTTTCCACCATTTCGACGGAACCCGCAGGAACAGCGCGGTCAAACACCAGAAGCGCGATGGCCACCAGCAGCACCCCCCGCGCCACACCGAACAAAAAGCCCAGCGCCTGATCCAGCCCCCCCAGTGCCGAATTCCGCACGAAAGATGAAAACAATGGCGTGAACAGTGATGCCAGCAGCAGCGCCACCGCAAAAACCACCGCAAACGCCGCAATCACCGCCAGTTCACAACTGTCCCCCAGAAAATTGCCGACAAACGGGATTTCACGCACCAATGGCTGCACTGCCGGTGCCAGAACATAGGCCAGCACGGCTGCGGCAACCCAGCCCAGAATCGCCATCGCTTCGCGCATGAAGCCGCGCGAATAGGCCAGAATGCCGGAAACGATGATAACGACTGCAACGCCGCCGTCGATAATCGTAAAGCCTTCCATGACTGTCTCCCTTCGGGCACTATGGGCGGCCCTGACGTTTTTGTTCAGCCTGCGCCAAATATCTGCCCGACCACTTCGGCCAGATCCGGCATCTGTCGCAATGTCATTTCATCCACCCCCAACGGTTTTGCAAGCGTCGGGGCAATAGCTGCGCAGAAACCAAGTTTTTGCGCTTCTTTCAACCTGTTTTCGGTCTGACTGACCGGGCGCAAGGCCCCGGACAGGCTGATTTCACCAAAAACCACTGTATCTGCGGGAAGTGCTATGTCTTCGCGCGCCGATAAAAGCGCACATGCCACCGCCAGATCAGCGGCGGGTTCATGCACGCGCATCCCGCCCGCGACATTCAGAAACACATCCATACCCGCAAATGGAATACCACAACGCGCTTCCAGAACCGCCAGAATCGTGGACAGGCGTGCCGAATCCAGCCCGACAACCGTGCGCCGGGGGGTGCCCAGTGGCGACGGTGCCACCAGCGCCTGAATTTCCGTCAGCATGGGGCGCGTCCCCTCGATGCCCGCAAAAACCACAGAACCGGGCGCAGGCGTGCCGCGTTCGGACAGAAACAGCGCCGAAGGGTTCGCCACTTCTGCCAGCCCCCTGCCCGTCATTTCGAACACACCGATTTCATCAGCTGGCCCGAAGCGGTTCTTGACCGCGCGCAGAATGCGGAACTGGTGGCCGCGCTCTCCTTCGAAATAAAGCACGCAATCAACCATATGTTCGACCACGCGCGGTCCGGCGATCTGGCCGTCCTTGGTGACATGGCCGACAATAATGACCGATACGCCCCGCCGCTTGGCGAAGCTGACAAGTTCATGCGCTGCGGCCCGCACCTGCGACACCGACCCCGGCGCGCTGTCCACGCTGTCCAGCCACATGGTCTGAATCGAATCAATCACCAGCAGATCGGGGCGTTCACTGTCCACTGTGGTCAGAATATCGCGCAGGTTGGTTTCCGCGCCCAGTTGCACCGGCGCTTGTGACAACCCAAGGCGGGCTGCGCGCAGCCGCACCTGCGCCGCCGCTTCCTCGCCCGAGACATACATGCAGGTCAGCCCCGCATTGGCAAATGCCGCAACCGCCTGCAACAGCAGCGTTGATTTGCCGATACCGGGATCGCCACCCACCAGAATGGCCGAAGCCGCAACCAGCCCACCGCCCAGCACGCGGTCCAGTTCCGCAATGCCGGATGTGCGGCGCGGCGGGGGCGCTTCGCTATCCGCCAGCGTTGACAGCGCAATCTGCCGCCCCTTGCTGGTGCGCGGGCCGGGGCCTGCGGAAATCGGGGCTTCTTCAATAATGCAATTCCACCCGCCACAGGCATCACAACGCCCCGCCCATTTACGATGGGTCGCACCGCAGGCGGTACAGCTGAACTGAGGAAGCGCTTTTGCCATGGGTGCCGTTATCGCAGGGCCGGGCTAGTCGCGCAAGACGGTGCTGATACGGTGCAGGCGCAGAACGACCACTTCCGGCAACGCATCGGTCAGGGTTTCGGCCAGTTGCGATTCGGTGCGCACAGGGTCCGCATCGGGGCGCAGATCGGCCAGCAATTCGACATGCAGACCATCGTCGAAATACCCAAGGCGCAGGGATTCCAGTGTCACAATCATGGGATGGGCCTTCGCAAGGGTCAGGATCATGCCTTCCACCTCTGCGCGCAGGGGGGCGGCTTCGGCACCAAACCCTTCGAAATGACCCGCAGGTTCCACATGGATGACCAGATCGGACAGCGCGTCGATTTCATCCAGCGCACGGGCGCGGGCCACTTCAGCAATGCGGTGCCCTTCGGTCACGCTGATTTGCGGGTCCACCATGACCGACACATCCGCCAATGTCTGCGCACCGTGTTTGCGCATGCGCAGATCCCGCAGCCCTTGTACACCGGGCGTCGCGTTCAGATTCCCTTCCAGCGTGGTGCGCAGATCATCGGGGGCTTGCGTGTCCACCAGTTCGGCAGCGGCGGTTTTGCCAAACCCCCAGCCAGCATGCAGCAACATCAGTGCAATAATGATGGCCGCCAGCGGGTCTGCCCAACCGAACCCGAACTGCGCCGCCCCAATGCCCACCAGCGCCACGACGGATGACAGCGCATCCGTGCGATGATGCCAGGCATTCGCTTCCAGCAGCGCAGACCCGGTCGCCCGGCCAACCCGCAAGGTATAGTGAAAAAGCCCCTCCTTGATCAGGATGGACACAGCGACCACCACCAGGGCCAGCGCGCCTGGCGCAATATCCGGGCCGCCTGCCAACCGACCCGCCGCATCCCAGATGACCCCCACCCCAGTCAGAACCAACACCGCCGCCAGTGCCAGCGTTGCCAGCGTTTCAAACCGCCCGTGCCCATAGGGGTGGTCAGCATCAGGGGCGCGCGCAGAATGGCGCAAGGCCCATAGCACCATGATATCTGACGCCATATCCCCCAGCGAATGAAACCCGTCCGCCACCAATGCAGGGCTGGCCAATGCGAAGCCCGCGATGATTTTAAGTATGGACAGGACAAGGTTGATCGCCGCGCCCGCAAGCGTGACGCGCGTTTTCGCCCTGGTCTGCAAGGGATTGGTCATTGGCATCTATCCGGCGAAAGCGGGTCAGGGGCGCACCCGTCATCCGACCATACCCGCCACGTCGCGCATACCGCAACCTGCAAAGCAGGTGAAACTGCCTTCGCGCGGGTCAGGCGAAAAATCCGTCATCGCGGGTTATCTCGGTCATCAGCCAATCCCGGAATGCACGCACGGCGTCACCCTGACGGCCATGTTCCGGCGTCATCAGCCAATAGCCGGACCCATTCCCCCATTCCGGTCCAAGCGCCACCAGATCACCTGTGGCCAGTTCACCGCGAAACAGGAACGGCGGCAGCAACGCCACCCCAAGCCCCGCGACACAGGCCTGCGCCAGCGTTGCCAGATGTTCGAACACCATGTCCGGCGCGGGGGCTGGCGGAAGATCATATGCCACCATCCAGCCGTCCCATTCCTGCGGGCGCGTTGCCAGCGCAAGGCGCGGCAGGCGCGCAATCTGCGCGGGTGTCGTACCCCCTGCCGGTTCCGCCGCCATCCCCAGCGCAGGGGCCGCCATGGGTTGCACGCGATCTTCAAACAATTGCAGCGCCCGCGCCCCCGGCCAGTCGGGCTGGCCCGCATGAACCGCCGCATCCACCCCTTCAGCCAGCAAATCGAACTGCCCGATTCGCGTGGTAAAATGCAGGGTAATTTCCGGATGCATGCGCAGGAAACGCGGAATACGCGGTATCAGCCAGCGTGTGCCGAACGTGGGCAATATGGCCAGCGTCAACCGCCCCGTGTCCTGCGCACCGCGCAAGGCAAGGGCGGCTTGCTGCAATTGCTGCAAGGCGGAATGCGCTGCCTTGGCATAGGCCTGCCCTTCCGGGGTCGGCGCCACGGAACCCTTGCCACGCAGCAGCAACACCTGCCCCAGTTGCGACTCCAGCGCCGCCACCTGACGCGACACTGCCGATTGCGTCAGCGCAAGTTCCTGCGCGGCGGCCGTAAAACTGCCCGACCGGACCACCGCGTCAAAGGCCTGCAAGGATTGCATTGAGGGCAGAAACCGCCGCGAGATCATTTGCTATTCCATTTTGGAATGATGATATGAAAGATCATTCCTTTATATATGCACGATCAAGGCGTATCAAATGCCCAAATGGAATAAGCCACAGGACATATACCATGCCACAGGACAAACCCGCATTGAAAGCAACAGACGCCCCCGACCTGGGCCGGTTCACATGGGATGATCCCTTGCGACTGGAAAGCCAACTGTCCGAGGATGAGCGCATGTTGCGCAATGCTGCGCATGAATTTGCGCAATCAACGCTACAGCCGCGCGTGATCGACGCTTACCGCGAAGAACGCGCGGACCCCGGACTGTTCCGCCTGATGGGGGAAGCCGGCCTTCTTGGGGCAACGCTGCCCGAAGCCTATGGCGGGCTGGGCGCATCCTATGTGACCTACGGCCTGATCGCACGCGAGATCGAGCGCGTGGATTCCGGTTACCGGTCCATGATGTCGGTGCAGTCGTCACTGGTGATCTATCCCATCTATGCCTATGGGTCAGAAGCGCAGCGGCAGAAATACCTGCCCGGTCTGTGTTCGGGGGAACTTATCGGGTGTTTCGGCCTGACCGAACCGGATGCCGGGTCCGACCCCGCAGGCATGAAAACCCGCGCCGAAAAAACCGCGTCGGGGTATAAGCTGACCGGTACGAAAATGTGGATTTCCAACAGCCCCTTTGCCGATGTCTTTGTCGTCTGGGCGAAATCGGACGCGCATGGCGGGCGCATTCGCGGCTTCGTGCTGGAAAAGGGCATGAAGGGGCTGTCTGCACCCAAGATCGACGGCAAGCTGAGCCTGCGCGCCTCGACCACGGGCGAAATTGTCATGGATGGGGTCGATGTTGGCGAAGATGCGCTGCTCCCCCATGTCGAAGGGCTGAAAGGGCCGTTCGGCTGCCTGAACCGCGCGCGCTATGGCATTGCATGGGGGGTCATGGGGGCCGCCGAATTCTGCTGGCACGGCGCGCGCAGCTACGGGCTGGACCGCAAGCAATTCGACAAACCACTGGCGCAAACCCAGCTTTTCCAGAAAAAACTGGCCGATATGCAGACCGAAATCACCCTTGGCCTGCAGGCGGCATTGCAGGTGGGGCGGTTGATGGATGCCGCGCAGGCCGCGCCCGAAATGATTTCACTGATCAAGCGCAATAATTGCGGCAAGGCGCTGGATATCGCCCGCATGGCCCGTGACATGCATGGCGGCAACGGTATTTCCGAAGAATATCAGGTCATCCGGCACATGATGAATCTGGAAACCGTGAATACCTATGAAGGCACCCATGATGTGCATGCCCTGATACTGGGGCGGGCGCAAACGGGGCTTCAGGCATTTTTCTGAACGGACAGCAAAATCTGACAGATGCAATCGCCGGGCTGACGCCCGGCGATTTATTGAGTATTTGGGGCGAAATGAATTATCCAATAGCGTGAATGCCCGCATATACGAAAGAACGCCTCATGACCGGACGCCAGCCAACCCATCAGATTGCATATCTTGCCTTGCGGGATATGGTTTTGTTCGGGGAACTGGCACCGGGGGATGCGGTAACCATTGAAGGGCTGGTCGCCCGGCTTGGCCTTGGCATGACCCCCATACGCGAAGCGATCCGGCGTCTTATTGCGGAAGGGGCGCTGCAATTGCTGGGCAACAGGCGTGTCTGCGTGCCAAGGTTGACCGAAGCCGCACTGGCCGATCTGCAATATGCGCGCGAAGCTGTGGAAACGCGGCTGGCGGAACAGGCGGCGGGCCGGTGCGATGTTGCGACATTGCGGGCGCTGCGTGAAACCGACACCCGGCTGGACAGCGCAATAGCCATGGGCGACATCCCGGCCTATCTGCGGGAAAATCATGCGTTTCATTTCACGCTTTATGCCTGCGCGGGATCGGACGTGCTTGAAGCGCTGGCCGCATCATTGTGGTTGCGCTTTGGCCCGTCGTTGCGCGTGGTCTGTCAGGGGCCTGCAGGCGCGGGCGCGCGCGGCGCAGATGGTGAAACGCTGCACATGCCCGATCACCATAAACGCGCCCTTGCCGCACTGGAAGCGGGCGACAGACCGGCCCTGAAAGCCGCCCTTCGCGATGACATTGCCCAGGGTGTTGCCAATATTCGCGCCGGGTTGCAGGCAGGGGTATTCGGGTAGCAGTCAAAAATTTGATCAAATTCTCTTGACGGCAGGGGTTGCCTGCGTATCCTTGGCACAAATCCTGAGCTTTGGAGCATATTCATGACTTTGCGCAACACCCCCCCGACGGCTGAATTGCAGGCACTGGATGCCGCCCATCACATGCATCCATTCACTGCCAATACGGCATTGGGCAAAAAGGGCGCGCGGATAATCACCCATGCGGAAGGTGTGCGGCTGACAGACAGCGATGGCGCAGAACTGATCGACGGCATGGCGGGGTTGTGGTGCGTCAATATCGGCTATGGCCGCCATGAACTGGCCGAAGCCGCGGCCCGCCAGATGCGCGAATTGCCCTATTACAACACGTTTTTTCAAACGACCCATGTGCCCGCCCTGCAACTGGCGGCCAAGCTGGCGGAGCTGGCGCCGGGGGATCTGAACCATGTGTTTTTTGCCGGGTCCGGGTCCGAAGCCAATGACACCAACATCCGCATGGTACGCCAGTACTGGGCGCTGAAGGGCCAGCCGGAACGCCGCACCATCATCGCGCGCCACAACGGCTATCACGGGTCCACCATGGGCGGTGGCAGCCTTGGCGGCATGGCCGGAATGCATGCGCAGGGCGGCCTGCCGATTCCGGGCATTGTCCATATCGACCAGCCCTATTGGTATGGCGAAGGCGGCGACATGACGCCTGCGGATTTCGGCCTTGCCCGCGCGCGCCAGCTGGAAGAAAAAATCATTGAACTGGGCGCGGAAAATGTGGCGGCCTTCATTGCGGAACCTGTGCAGGGCGCAGGTGGGGTCATTATTCCGCCCGAAACCTACTGGCCGGAAATCCAGCGTATTGTCGACAAATACGGGATTTTGCTGATCGCGGATGAGGTGATCACCGGATTCGGGCGCACCGGGTATTGGTTCGGGTCACAAAGCTATGGAATCCGGCCGCATATCATGACCATCGCCAAAGGGCTGAGTTCGGGCTACCAACCCATTGGCGGGTCCATCATCTGCGATGAGGTCGCGCAGACAATCGGGCAGGATGAATTCAACCACGGTTATACCTATTCCGGCCATCCGGTGGCCGCAGCGGTCGCGCTGGAAAATCTGCGCATCCTGCAGGAAGAAGACATCATCGACCGTGTGCGCACCCATACCGCGCCCCATCTGGCACAGGCCTGGGGCAGTCTGGCCGACCACCCGCTGGTCGGCGAGGCCGTATCGCGCGGCATGATGGCCAGCCTTGCCCTGACGCCGGACAAGGCCAGCCGGGCGCGTTTTGCGGCCGATGCGGGCACGGTTGGCTATATCTGCCGTGAATATTCCTTTGGCAACAATCTGGTCATGCGCCATGTCGGTGACCGGATGATCATCGCGCCGCCGCTTGTCATTTCCGCTGCCGATATTGATGAACTGGTTATCCGCGCCCGCAAGACGCTGGACCAGACCCTTGACCATCTGCACCGCGAAGGGCTGTTTCAGGCCGCAGCCTGACGCATCGCTTACCGGACGGGCCGCACTGGCCCGTCCAGCACCGCCGCCGCCGCCATGGCCATGCGCAAGCCCAGTTTGCGCGGGAACATGAAGCGGGGCGGCGGGCGACGCAACAGCGCTGGCGGCGCGGATGCGTCCCCCATCACGGCGCGGGCAACCCGCCTGCCCCCTTCGGATGCGGCGGCCACACCATTGCCATGCCAGCCCAGCGCCAGCCACAACCCGCCAGCCCCCGGCACCGGGCCGATATAGGGCGCACGCGATCCGGTCAGGCAGACCAGCCCGTTCCAGGAATATTCCGTTTCCGCCTGCGCTAGATGTGGAAAGATCACCTCATATTCTGTGCGGGCCCGTGTCGTAAAACGCGCAACCGCATCGGGTGCAAAAGACGTCCCGTCGCGCGCGCCGAACAGAAACCGCCCATCAGGCAGCAACCGGAAATAATGCAACATCATTCGCGCATCATAGGCCATCAGATGTCGTGTCCAGCCCTGCGCGGCCAGTTCCGCAGAGGACAGCGGGCGCGTGACCATGATGTTTGACAGCACAGGCAGCGTGCGCCGGACAATCCAGCGCGGCAGGCGTTCATCGGTGTAGCCATTCGTTGCAATCACAACCTGCGTTGCCCGGACCTGCCCTTGTGCGGTGCGTAGCACCCAGCCAGCCCCGTCCGGCTGCAGCCCCGTCACACGGCTGTCGCCGAATATCCGCACACCCGCACCCGCCGCCGCGCGCGCAAGGCCCGTGACATAGGCAAAGGGATGCAGCCCAAAACCATGCGGGCTATAGCGCCCGCCATAATAGGCGGCGGTAGCCAGACCCTGCGCCTGCAAATCCTGCCTGTCCCACAGTGCTGCGCCCCCATCCGTCAGCGCTTCGGCCTGCATTCCGGCCCAGGCGCGGGGGGAATGGGCCAGAAGCACCTCCCCCGTTTCGGTTGTCTGGGCGTCAATATCATAGCGCTGCAGGTTATCGCGCACCCGCGCAATGGCCGCATGCTCAAATGCCTGCCATTCGCGGGCGGCGTCCTGTCCGGCGCGGCGCATAATGGCACGCGCGTCCAGCATGCTCCCCCCAAGGCAGCAGAACCCGCCATTGCGCCCCGACGCACCCCAGCCGGGCTGCGCGGCATCCAGCACGGCCACGCGCAACCCGAAGCGTTCAACCAGTTCCAGCGCGGCATTCAGCCCCGCATATCCTGCGCCGATGACGGCAACATCAACGCAGATTGCGCCGTGCAACCCGGCATGGGCCTGCTGCATGGGACCGCTTGCGCGCCAATAGCTTTCGGGCCAGATCGCTGCGTCATATCCGGCAGATTCATAAAGCATATGAGCTACCTTGCGCTATACTGGTGCAAAGCTATCCCATTGCGGCACGAAGGAAAACATCTATGGCACTTGAAATGCCCGGACACTCCGTGGACAGCGCTTTTACCCGGCCAGACCGGCGCGGCCTGTCATATGAAGCAAGTTTCAGCGGGGCGACCAGTTTTCTGCGCCGCAGCTACACCAAAGACCTTGCCGGGGTTGATATGGCGGTCACAGGCGTATGCTTCGATCATGCCACGTCCAACCGCGCGGGCGCGCGGTTCGGCCCGCGCGCTATCCGTGACGCCAGCGCCTTGCAACCCTGCTATCCCCCTTATGGCTGGGGGTTTGACCCGCTGTCCGAATTCGTGATTACCGATCATGGCGATCTGGCCTTTGATTTTGCGCGCATCGCCGATTTTCCGCAAACCCTGCAGGACCATATCGCAGGCATTCTTGCCGCCGGGGCTGGCAGTCTGACGCTGGGCGGTGATCACTTCATCACGCTGCCGATCCTGCGCGCCTATGCGGCGCGGTTCGGCCCCATAAGTGTCATTCAGTTCGACGCACATTCCGACCTGTGGGCGGATGACGACCCCGCGCGCATTGACCACGGCACCATGATGTACAAGGCCGTCGGGGAAGGGCTGGTAGACCCCGCGCGATCCGTGCAGATCGGCATTCGCACCGAATGCCCTGACTATCTGGGCATGAATGTGATCGACGCTTTTGAACTGCATGCCATTGGCCCCGCCGAAGTGGCCGCGCGGGTGCGGGGCATTGTGGGCGATCACCCGACCTATATCAGTTTCGACATCGACGCGCTGGACCCTGGTTTTGCGCCGGGCACGGGAACGCCCGTCTGGAACGGCATGACCCCCAATCAGGTTGCTGTCATCCTGCGCGCGCTGGCCGGGATCAACCTGAAGGGCGCCGATGTGGTCGAGGTCAGCCCCCCCTATGACCCCACAGATGCAACCGCCATCATGGCCGCCCATATCGGAATGGAACTTATCAGCCTTTATTGCTGGGCACTGAAGGACGCACGCGCATGATCAAGCTTGTATTTATTGTCATTCTGCTACTGGCCGTTGCGGTCACGGCCTATATCCGGCTGGCCCCGTCCGACCCCGCACGCTGGCACGAAGACCCCAGACTCGTCGCACGCCCCAAAACGCCGAATTTCCACCTGATCCGCATGGTCGGTGGCGATGCCATGCCGCCGGTCTTTCAGACATCGCCGGAATCACTGGCCGCGCGGCTGGACGACATCGCGCGCGGCGACGGGGCGCAATTGCTGGCAGGATCGGTGGCGCAGGGGCATATGACCTATGTAACCCGCACCCCGATCATGGGTTATCCGGACTATACCACGGTGCTGATTGAACCCGCAGGCGAGGGTGCCGCGCTGCTGGCCTTTGCCCGCGCGCGTTTCGGACATTCGGATATGGGCCATAACCGCGCCCGGCTGAACCGCTGGATTGCCACACTTCAGGGCGCGGCAGTCACTGACTAAGGCTGCAACACCCGCTCAGCAATGGTGTGGCAGGACCGGTCATCAACGAGATTGACACCCCATAGGCGCGGTCGCTCATGCCATCATTGCACATGGCGGGGTAAATGAACGCCGTGCCCGCGCCATCCGGTCCCGACAGCCGCACCATGCGGCGGAAATCCTGTGCAATTCCGCTGTCCTGCGCAATTTCAATCTCCAGCTCCGCAGATGTGCCGTCCATGCTGTCATACTGCCAGACGCCACCATCACTGTGCAGTGACCAGAACGGCTCGGTCCCGAAACAGCGCAAGCCCACCGGCATGTTGTAGTGGTCGATGGGCTGGCCCTGCCCGCTCAGGTAGCGCATGAATACCCATCCGGTGCTTTCATCCATGTTGACCAGCCCCCAACGCTGGGTGGAATTCAGCATGATCACTTCTATGCCAGTGGCATCGGCAGCAAAATTTCCCACAACATCGCTGCTGGCAGATGGCGCTTGCCGGATGTTCAGCACGTCATCCGCCGCCACATCCACAACGTCAAACAATTGCGGATATTCCTGCGCGGAAAGCTGCGCGCCCGCGCCCAGCACAACAGCCAGAATGACGGGCTTCAAGAACCTGAACATGTTTAATCCCCCTTTGTGATCCTGACCGGTGCGGCATGCCCCCGTATCAGGCGGTACCCTCGTCCAGTGGCAGAATCGTAGTCGCCTTGATTTCTTCCATCGACAACAAGGCGGTGACATTATGGATGCTCACCTCTGATATCAGGGCCTGATAGAACTTGTCATAGGCGCGGGCATTTGGCACGCGCACTTTCAGGATATAGTCGATATCCCCGGCCAGACGATGGGCCTCCATCACCTCCGGGCGGGCACGGACCGCGTGTAAAAAGCGCTTCTGCCAGTCCGCTTCATGGGCGGCAGTGCGGACCAGAACGAAGAAACATGCCTCCAGCCCCAGTGCTTCGGGGTCCAGAAGTACCGTCTGGCGGGTGATGACACCCGCTGCGCGCAATTTGCGGACCCGATTCCATACTGGTGTCTTGCTGGACCCGACCTTGCGCGCGATTTCATCCAGTGACTGGCTTGCATCGTCCTGAAGTTCGCGCAGAATACGCCGGTCCAGATCGTCCAGACTGTTTGTCATTGGTCCAATTTCTCCATATTCAGTGCATCAACAGGATAGTTTCCCGAATTTACATTTTCTCATCCTATGAAATGGAAATATCTTCTGCAACAGGTTATGTGCTGCGGCGATATGCACCAATTGATGTTGACCCGTATCAAGGTGTAGACACGGAACGAAAGCGACGCTGCGCGGGGGAACCCGCCCGCAAACAGGAAAGAGCGCAGGATGGATCAAATCGCACCCGCCGTAAAAGCGACCCCGACCTTGCCGGATGCACAGACCGTCACCAGCGTGACGCATTATACGGACCGGCTATTCGCCTTCCGGTGTACGCGCCCGCTCAGCCTGCGGTTCCGGTCGGGTGAATTTGTGATGATCGGTCTGCTGGGCGACAATGGCAAGCCGCTGCTGCGCGCCTATTCCATTGCCTCTCCGTCCTGGGATGAGGAACTGGAATTCTATTCAATCAAGGTTCCCGATGGGCCGCTGACCTCGCGCCTGCAGCATATCCAGCCCGGCGACCAGATCATCCTGCGCCCGAAACCCGTGGGGACACTGGTTCTGGACGCATTGCTGCCGGGTAAACGGTTGTGGATGCTGGCCACCGGCACCGGCATTGCGCCTTTTGCGTCGTTGCTGCGCGACCCGGAAACATGGGAAAAATATGAGCAGGTGGTTGTCATGCACACCTGCCGCGAACAGGCCGAACTGACCTATGGGCGCAATCTGATCGAAGCATTGCCCGATGACCCGCTGATCGGCGAGCTGGTTGGCGACAAGCTGCTGTATTACCCTGCAACAACCCGCGAAGACGGGAAGTATACCGGCCGCATCACCGATAACCTGTCATCGGGCAAGGTTTTCGCGGATCTGGGCATTGCACTGCTGGACCCCGCGACCGACCGCGCCATGGTCTGTGGTTCGCTGGCATTCAATCTGGACATCAAGAAGGTTCTGGAAAATGCAGGTCTGAACGAAGGGGCCAACAGTTCACCCGCCGAATATGTTGTCGAAAAGGCATTTGTGGACTGAGTCCCGCAAGCTGTGCCGCGCCATACATGACCACGGATAGTGGCTTGGCTTGGGCATGATCAGGTTGAATGACCGGTTTGCAGGTGGTTCTTGGCCTGAAGGGGACGTTCGCGCTTGGCTCAAGCCCGCGCCATCGGTGGGCCGGGGACTGCCGATCCCTCGTTGGAGAAGTTCACTTTATGCAGGCGGCATACTCCGGCATCCAAGGACTGAACTGACGCTGGCGTAATCGGCAGGCCGCGGGACGGCCCGCCAATGGCGCGGCGGCCTGCGGCCTTGATTCCGCGCCTTTGGGTGACTGCTTCAGGCCAGACGCGACCAGCCTTGCAATCCCCCCGGCACATTCACACTCTAGCGCAGTTCGATGTGCGCGCGGGCTGCATGTCCATCCGCATCCACGACCGACAGGCTGACAAATCCCGGCCCCTGAAGCGGTAAATACGCGCTGCGTTCATGGCTGCGCACCAGCACGGGCGCATCATTGGCAAACCATGTGAAAGGCGCGCGCCCACGTTCAACGCGCGCAACCAGCCCATCAGGCGCGG
The DNA here is from genome assembly GCF_028745735.1 of Roseinatronobacter alkalisoli. Taxonomy (GTDB): domain Bacteria; phylum Pseudomonadota; class Alphaproteobacteria; order Rhodobacterales; family Rhodobacteraceae; genus Roseinatronobacter; species Roseinatronobacter alkalisoli. The sequence goes on along the minus strand of NZ_JAQZSM010000001.1, from coordinate 129,441 downwards.
ATATCAGAACCGCCCCGTCAGGTGGGAACGCCAGTTGCGGCGCATCGCGTGTTTCACCAGCGCGCTGCCCGAAATGGCGCAAGGGCGCGGGCAGGTCCGCATGTGCCACGACCAGTGCCCCCGGTGGTGCGGGCGGCAAGGGTGCGGGCCGTGGGCCAAGCCGGGCAAATACATCGAACAGGACAGGCGCGGCCACATCCCCCCCGAATATGCCCGGAACCGGCACGCCATCCGCGCGCCCGATCCAGACACCGACAACATACCGGCCGTCATAACCGATCGCGATCGCATCGCGGTGCCCATAGGATGTGCCGGTCTTGAACGCCAGCGGCCAGTCCGGCAGGACCGGCGCGCGGGGCGCGGCGGCCAGAATATCACCGATATGCCATGCCGCTTCCGGGGTCATGATGCGTTGGCGCAGCGCGGGCATGGGCGCGGTTGCCGACAGCATCACCCCTTCGCCGCCGCGCGCGATGGCCGCGTAAAGCTGCACCAACCCTTCCAGACTGACACCCAGCCCCCCCAGCGCAATTGCCAGCCCCGCCACATCACCGGGAATCTCCGCCGTGACCCCTGCTTGTCGCAAACCCACCATCACCCGCGCCGGACCAAGCGCCTGCGTCAGCTCCACCACCGGCAGGTTCAGCGACAATTGCAGCGCTTCGCGTGCGGTGACAGGGCCACGAAAACTGCGGTCGAAATTCTGCGGGGCATAGCCGCCGAAACTGGCAGGGCGGTCATTCAGTACGGTTTCCGGATGGGCCAGCCCGTCAGAAAATGCCAGCCCATAGACCAGTGGTTTCAGCGTTGACCCCGGTGACCGCAGCGCCTGTGTCATATCCACAAACCCGCGTCGCGCCACATTGGTATAATCGCCCGAACCGACAAGCGCACGAATGGCCCCGCTTTGGTGATCGGCAACCAGAAGCGCCAGATTGGCCTGTGGCGGCAGGCGCGGCAGTGCGCGCGCGGCAAGTTCTTCCAGCGCGGCCTGCACGTCGGCGTCAATACTGGTGCGGTGCAGGCGCATCTGCGGCGCGGCAGCGCGCAGCCGGTCGGCCAGATGCGGGGCATGCGCCGGAAAAGGCCTGCGCTGCGTCGGGACGGGTTCACGCAGCGCCGCGTTCATCTGTTCTGCGGTGATGACCCCCGCCTTCTGCGCGCGCGCCAGCACACGGGCGCGGGCTGCGCGCGCACGCTCCGGGTGGCGATCGGGGCTGCGCAGTGCCGGGGCCTGCGGCAGGGCCACCAGCAAGGCTGCCTGCGCAAGCGTCAGGCGTTCCGGGTCACGCCCGAACCATGCGAAACTGCCCGCGCGCACCCCTTCCAGATTACCGCCCATGGGCGCGCGATGCAGATAAAGCGACAGGATCTGACCCTTGTCCAACCGGCGTTCCAGCGCCAGCGCCAGCCTGATCTGGCGCAGCTTTCCGGCCCAAGTGCCGGTCGGGCCATCTTCGATCAGGCGGGCGGCCTGCATTGTCAGCGTTGACCCGCCCGATACCACGCGCCCCTTGAGCACGACCTGAGCAGCACCGCGCAGCAAGGCCAGCGGGTCCACACCGGAATGCCGGTAAAACCGCCGGTCCTCATAGGCGATCAGCATCGCCAGATAAACAGGGTCCACCCTGTCGGGCGCAACGCCCAGACGCCAGCGGCCATCATCCACCGTGAAGGCGCGCAGTAACTGCCCGTCATGGGCCAGCACCTCCGTTGCGGTGTCACTGCGCAGGTCCGGCACATCCGTTGTGGCCACCCAATGGTCAAATGCCAGCCATAGCGCAGCGCCCAGCGCCAGTATCAGCGCGAATGCACCCCCCCGCGCCGCTCCCCCCCTCATGGGGAAATACGCACCCGACCTGTTCCCGTGATGGCGCGGCGGGTCGGGCGATACATATCTTCGACCTTGGCGGCGGGATGGTGGAATTCACCCGGCGACACGGCCCGCACAATATAGGCCAGCCGCAGGGGTTCATCGGATGTCCAGTCAACAGCGGCAAGAAACCTGTCGGCCCGCGCTTCGGTCATTTCGGCGTAATCATGGGTGTTCAGCCAGTCCAGCGCGCGGATATCCCCGTCGCGCAACAGATTGGCATTGTCGATTTCAAACCCGGCGGGCAGGGCATCATCGACCATAAGACGCCCGCCACCGATACCACGGTCAGGGCGGATTTCCAGCAACGTCACCAGCCGGTCACCGGGGTGCAGGCTGTCCAGACCGGCGGGGTCGCCGTCGGTGGTGAAATAGCTGCGCGAGATGGTATAGCCTGTGCCACCAGCCTGTGGTGCCGTTTCGGGCACACCAAAGGCTGTCAGCGTCACCGCCACCGCCTGCGCCCCGTCATTGCGCAGTTGCGCGGGCTGCCCGTCATACAGGTGGACAACATTGCCCACCGCAGGCTGGCCATTCAGGCTTAGCCCTTGGGATTGCGCATCAAGGGCCACAGCCGCCCGCAATGTCCATGCCGCTTCCTGGGGGGATAACTGGTCTGTTGGTGTCTGCCCCGACAGCATCGCGGCCAGGCGCACACGGTCCGGCACCGCGCTTCCCGCGTCAACCGCCAGCGCCAGCACCGCCGCCCTGTCGCGCAATGGCGTGCCATAGTCACCACGCCATCCGGCCTGCGTTTCATCGGCAACAGTGAGCGCCAGCGCGCGCGTAAACATACCATCCGCGCGCACCTGTTCACCGTAAGCTGCCAATGCCGCGCCCAGTTGTGCCGCGGCAATCGGGGTGTCGAACTTGTCAGCAAGAGTGTCGGCGTAATAGCGCAGGTCACCGATCGCGGCTTCACCAGCGCGGGCCAGCACCTCAAACGCATAGGCATAGCCCCCCGCCCCGTCATACAGGCTGCCGGCCTGCGCCACCTGATTGCGCAGATTGTTCAGCGCCATGCGCAGCGCTGTGGCGGGAACCTGTGCGCCCTGCGCATCTGCGCGCAACAGCACATCGGTCACATAGGCGTCCAGCCACAGGTCGGACCCGCCGCCACCGCCCCACAGGCCGAAACTGCCGCGCCGGTCCTGCCGCGTCAGAATGCGGTCAAGCGCGTCCTGCAACCGGGTCCGCACGTCGGCTTCAGTCATCAGGCCAAGCTCTACCACTGCGCCCGCCGCCAGCAACAGCGGCTGAATCCCGGACGCAATCTGTTCGGTGCAGCCATAGGGATAGGCGTTCAGCCGCTGGATCAGGCCAGCCACATCCAGCGCAGCACCCGCCCCCGCAACCAATGTGGCGCGGCCCGTTCCCGCGCGCAACCCGTCCAGCGCGGCCGCATCGAAACTGAAACTCTGCCCCGGTTCCAGCGTGAAACGCGAGGATCGCGCCACCTGTGGGTCAGTGTATTGCACGCTCAATGCCACATCGCGGGTCAGAACATCCCCGTCAGGTGTGGTCAGCGTGATCTGGTAAGCATGATCGCCGGGTTCGGTCGGTTGCAAAGGCAGGTTCAGCGCAACAGTTTCCCCTGCGCCAAGCGTGACGCTTGCAGGCACATCGCCCAGCCCGTGGCCGGTGACCTGCAATGCCATTTCGCCAGTGGCACCCTTGGCATGGGTCAGTTCCAGCCGCAGGCGGCTGCTGTCGCCCGGTGTCATGAAACGCGGCAGGCTGGGCTGCACCACAACGGGATCGCGCACCAGCACATCCGCGCTGGCCTGCCCCACGGCATCATCGGACCAGACCACCGCCATAACGCGGACTGTGCCATTGAAAGCGGGCAGATCAAAACTCAGGTCAGCGCGGCCGTTTTCCAGCGCCACCGGCCCATAAAACAGCGAAAGGATATCTTCCGCAGGGGCCGGGCCTGAACGGACGGCGGCACTTGCGTCGCCACCGGAACGGACCTGCCCCATGGCGCCCTGCCGCGCATCGATCAGACGGCCATACATATCGCGGATAGCGACACCAAGCCCGCGCTGCCCGAAGAAATACGCATGCGGGTCGGGGCTGTCGAACCCGGTCAATGTCAGCACCCCCAGATCGACAGCGGCCACAGTGGCATAAACGGGACCATCGGGCGCATTTTCCAGCACCAGCGCCATGTTCAGCGGGCCGCGTGGCGCGGCCTCCGCAGGGGTATCAAGGGTGGCGTTCAGCGCGCGCGTGCCCGGCGCGATGGGCGCATGCACCAGCCCAAGTGCGCGCGCTGGCATCTGGTCGGCACTGTCAGACGGGCGGATCAGACTGGCCGTGACATAGGCACCCGTGCCCCAGTCATCGGTGACCGGAAGGTCAATCACTGTCTCGCCCGACACTGCAACAAGCTGCATATCCACCACATGGTCAGACAGAACCGAAACCAGCGCCATGCCGTCTTCTTCTGCCACGATGCGCAGGCGCGCAACATCGCCGGGCGCATAGGCGGGCTGGTCGAGTGCCAGCGTCAGCATATCGGGCGTGTCGCGCGCTGTGTCAGCGGCAAACCACCCTGCCGCAAACCCGACAGAAGCACTGACCAGTTCCGCGCCTTCATGGGTGACGCGCAATTCGTGATTGCCCCAGTCAACCGGCACAACAATCCCTTCGGGGCCATCGGCAAGCATCACTTCGCCTTCGGCAACACGGCTGCGGCTGGTCACTGGTTCCCAGTTCCAGCGCCCGTCCAGACTGTACCACTGATAGCGGGTTTCAACCTTGTCCACCTGCCATTGCACATTGCCCGGCAGCGCCGCACCATCAGGACCGACAAGCACCAGATCAAAGCGCGCCTGCGCATTCTCGGGCAGGGTGTCGTCAAATCCGGGGCGAATGCCCAGCACAGGCCCCGCAGGGCGCAGCGCACGGGTCAGACTGCGTTCCACCGGACGCGATGCGCCATCCAGCAGGGTGGCGGTTACTGTCGCGGCATAGGGGCGGTTTTCCAGCCGAATTCCGTCCAGCGGCAGGGGCGCGGAAATCCGGCCAGCGGCATCGGTCTGCACACCGCGATCAAAGCTGCGGCGCTGCGGATCAAGGCGCTGGTCATGACGCCCGAAGCGAAAACCCGGCCAGCCGTCAAACTCGGGCACAGGTCGCAGCGTCACGGTGCCACTTAATGCCAGCCCCGCGGCGGGCGGACCGAACAGATGGCGCGCAGAAATCGCGACTGTGGGCAGCGCAGCAATGTCGATGGGTCCGTCGGTTGACAGATCAAGGTCAAAATCCACACGTTCGGGCAGGAAATCTTCGACCAGAACCGACTGCATGGCCAGCGCGGGGGCCTCCGGGTCTGACAGAATTTCCAACTGCCAGACACCGCGCGGAACATCGCCGCCCAGGGGCATCGCGAATACATGCCCGCCCGCATGTTCGCGGGTTGACAGAATGCGTGAATATTCCACACCATCCGGTCGCAAAAGCCGCGCAATCAAAGGCAGGCCATGAATGGCGCGGGTCTGATTGTCGCGCACCAATGCAGTGGCATTGATAACCTCGGCCGCGCGGTAAGCCCCGCGATCAGTGGTCAGAAACACATCCACAGCGCCGGGGGCCGCGCGCCCTTCCACGCCGCGATCGGACAAATCGAATTCCGGGTCGGTCAGCGACAGCACGGCCATGTCCTGATCCTCGGTTTCCACCAAAATCATGGCAGGGGCGCTGGTATCCCGCCCGCGCAACAGATCGGCGGCAAAACGGATATGGCCCTGTGCGTCACTCTGCCCCTCGGCCAGCACGCGGTTGGACTGCGCCAGAAGCGCTACGCGCGCGCCATCTGCCGGGGTTCCGTCCGAAAGGCGCTGCACAACGACATGCATCCCGTCACTGCCCTGATAGCTGGTCACACCCAGATCCGAGACCATGAACCACTGCATCGCCGCAGGCACGTCATAGGGGTCGGTCCCCGGAACAGCGGCGCGCAGGACATAGACCCCCGCCGAAAGCGGTCCGACATCATCCAGTGGCAGGCGCGATGTGGCAGTGCGGTTCAGCACCCCTTCCAGGTCGGCCACCCCGTCCCAGACAGGTTCTGCCAGAAGATTCTCGAACCTTTCCCCTTCCCATTGGCTAAGGGCCTGCGCGAAATTTCCCTGACGGATTGCGGCAACCAGATTGCGGTCAGACACACGCAGCAGGCGCAGTTCCAGCCTGTCGGCATTCACGGTTTCCACCGGCAGCGCACGCGGACCGGAAACCGGCAGCACATAGCCCCGCCCCGGAAAACGCACCAGCGGAGTGCGGTCGCGGACATACACATCCAGCGGGACATCGCGCACCAGTGTATCGCCCGACGCGGCAGGCAGCCCGGCGCGGAATGTCACGGAATAGGTTTCACCATATTGCAGGCCGGTCAGGCAAAGCTGCTGCCCCTCCACTTCCACGGCCAACCCTTGAACCGCGCTGTGAACAAACGGGGCATAGTCGCGCGATGGTGACAACCCGTCCGAAAAACTGGCACATATGCGCGGTGTTGCGGTCAGCGCGTCCACATCATGCGACAGGAACCTGAACCCATATTGTTCGCGCAGCCGCGCCAGATCATCGCCCGCAATTCCGGGGCTGAGCCTGTCTGCAAGCCGCATGGCGGCAAGCGCCATATCCCCACGGAACACCGCTTCCATCGACGCCGCCATCTGCACCAGCGCCTGCGCCCGCGCGGGGCCATCATTCAGGCGCAGTGCCGCGTTGATGGCGGCATTCGTGGCGCGGCGGTTCAATTCAAACCGGGTGTTCGGGCTGTTTTCCGCATGCGCGGACAGCGCGCGCGCATAGGCAAGCCAGGCCTGCCCGCTATCTGCCACAGTCACCGCAGCCCCGCTCCAGTTTACGGCGTCACTGCCGGAACGCGCGCGCGCCCCGTCCAGAAGGGCCGCTTCGGACATGCGATTGGCAAAATGCCTGTTGGCCATGGTTTCCGCCATCTCGCGCGCGGCATCTATATCCGACCGTTCCAGAAAATCCATTTCCTGCCGCAGTATCGGCGCCTGGGTCAGGACCGTTGCCCCGATTTGCGAAACCACACCGGACACAGCCCCTTCATAAAGGGTGGATTCGCCGATAAGCGATTTCGGAAAACATGACCCATTGCGCTGGTTGAACGTGAAACCCGTGCAATCGGGCATGCGCAGGCAGGTGGCATGGCATTGCACCAATGTCGTGTCGAAAACCGGCGTCAGGTCACCACCGGGGAAATCGGTATCTGCCTGCATGGTGGTAAACCGTTCCGGCACCGGGCCATTGGATTGCGCGTGTGCCCCGACGGGCAGCGCCAGCGCCAGAACCAGAACTGCCTTGCGGCCAGCGCCAAGCACTGCCCTGCCATATTGTGGCAACAGGGTGCGGGCCAATAAACGGGTTTGAAACAGGGCAGCCATGGAAACCTCCGGCAAGGACAAGGGCAGGATTTGCAGCAGTAACCGGACTGTCTGAAACCCGGAATTACTTTAGCATGCACCTTGCCTGTGTTGCGTGAATTTTTTGTTGCGCGCGCTTATAGCGTGCCCGTGTTCATTCGCATTCACGCGACATGCTCTAACTTCTTGATTACGCATGTCCGCGAGGCGCAAAACCGGTACCCACTTTTGCGCGACATGCCCTAACTTCCATCCTGCCACAGTTCCATCTCCCACCCTTCGGGAGGGGTGCATATCTGCGGATCAGGCGGGATCACGGCAGCGCTGTCCTTGTAGTCATAGGGCAGTTGCCCAAGGATATGGCGCAACACCGCCAGCCGCGCGCGAAACTTGTCTTCGGACCGGATGACCGTCCATGGCGCAAAGCCCGTATGGCTGCGCTGAAAGGTTTCAGCGATCGCATGGGTGTAGCTGTCCCATTTGCCCAGCCCTTCAACATCGATACGCGACAGTTTCCAATGCTTCATCGGGTCCGATTCCCGCGCCAGCAGTCGGCGCAACTGTTCAGCGCGGCTGACATTCAGCCAAATCTTGATCAGGTGAATGCCGTCATTCACCAGCATGCGTTCAAATTCCGGCAATTGCAGGAAAAAACCTTCGCGCTGATCGGGGGTGCAAAACCCGAAGACATGCTCGATCACGGCGCGATTATACCAGCTGCGGTCAAACAGCACCATTTCGCCACCAGCAGGCAGACATGCGACATAGCGCTGGAAATACCATTCGCGCAACTGCCGGTCTGTCGGGCGTGGCAGGGCCTCCACGCGGACAGTGCGGTGATTCGTCACTTCGGTCATGCGGTTGATGGCACCGGATTTCCCAGCCGTGTCACGCCCTTCGAAAATGACGATCACCCTCTGTCCGGTCTCAGCAACCCAATGCTGCAATTTGACCAGTTCAAACTGCAGGGGTTTCAGCTCTTCCTCATAGTCCGATTTCTTCATCCAGCGCGGATAGGGGTAGCTGCCCGCCAAGGTATCGCGCTTGCGGGCGTCCAGGACTGTCTGGCGCAACGATTCAGGCGCGGTGTCATTCAGAAACGCGGTAACCTGCCCGTCCAGGGGCATCGGGATTGCATGCATCACTCATTCCTCTTGCTGGTTCAGCCAAGAGAAGCGCTAATCAATTCCGATGCAAGTGTTTGCTGGAGCGGGCAGCGGGAATCGAACCCGCACCAAGAGCTTGGAAGGCTCATGTGATACCATTTCACCATGCCCGCGCTGGCCATGAACTAGCCCAAGGTCAGCGCAGGGTCAAGCGCTGGCTAGACCCGCATCATCGGTCTGCGGGGCAAAAACACTGTGATCATACCCAGCGCAGGCAACCACGCGCAGACCTGATACACCCATGCAATACCACGATAATCCGCCAGAACACCCAGCAAGGCTGCCGCAATCCCCCCGAACCCGAAGGCCAGCCCGAAAAATATTCCCGCCACCAGCCCCACACGCCCCGGCAGCAATTCCTGCGCATAGACCACAATGGCCGGAAAGGCCGATGCAATCACCACCCCGATCACCACCGACAGCACGCCGGTTGCCACAGGGCCGACATGCGGCAACAACAGCGTGAAGGGCAGCACCCCAAGGATGGACACCCAGATCACGACCAGCGGGCCGAACCGGTCCCCGATCAGCCCGCCCAGCATGACACCGGCCGCCGCCGCCGCCAGAAACAGGAACAGCATCTGTTGCGCGGCCCCGATTCCCATATCAAAACGGTCAATCAGAAAGAATGTGTAATAGCTGCTGATGCTGGCAGTATAGGCATTCTTGCTGAATGTCAGAATCGCCAGAATGACCACGGCCCAGACAACCCGCCCCCGTGGCAGGCCAATTTCGCGACTGGGACGTCCGCGCGCGGCATTGGCGCGGTTTATTGCCCCGTACCATGCGCCGACGCGGTTCAGCAAAACCATTCCCAGAAGGGCCAGAACCGCAAACCACGCCACACTTGGCCGCCCCATCGGCAGCACAATGAAGGCCGCCAGCAACGGCCCCAGTGCAGACCCGAAATTCCCGCCTACCTGAAACAGTGATTGTGCTGTGCCGAACCGCCCGCCGGATGCCAGCCTTGCCACGCGGCTGGCTTCGGGATGGAATACTGCCGACCCCACACCAATCAGCATGGCACCCGCCAGCAACCCCCCATAGCTTTGGGCGCTGGCCAGCAGGATCAGCCCGATCAGGGTGGACCCCATCCCCACTGGCAGGGATTGCGGCATCGGCCGGCGGTCTGTCACCAACCCCACCAAAGGCTGCATCAGCGACGCAGTAACCTGAAACGCAAAGGTCATCAGACCGATCTGCCAGAAACTCAGCGTGAATTCCTGTGCCAGCAGCGGATAGAGCGCCGCCAGCAGCGACTGCATGACATCATTGATCATATGGCACAGGCTGATCCCGACAAGCACAAGCCATGTCGTCGTTGCAGCGGGGGTGTCAGAATGCGCGATCATGAACGCAGGCCTTTCGGAATGGGGACCAAGGCGCGCAACATGCGCAGCACCGCACAGAAATGCAAGTGGGTGGCGATGGCCCCGGGGCAACAGATATGCCCGCCCCCTTCCCCTGGGCGCCAACCCGTGGCACAACACGCTGCTAGCGCAAACAGGGGGGGCACATGAAACGATCCGCAATCAATGACATCCTGAAATCCGCCAATGATTTCATCGCAGACTTTCGGTTTGCATTGCCGCCCTTTGCGCATCTGTCGCCCGATGCGCTGCGTACCAGCGACAACACCTGTATCAGAGAACGGCGGCTGGGCTGGGACATCACCGACTATGGTGGTGGCGATTTCGCGCAGATGGGGCTTGCGCTGTTTACCCTGCGCAATGGCACCCTGGCGGAACTGCAACAAGGACGCGGCATGGTCTATGCCGAAAAACTGCTGATTTCACGTGTGAACCAGCTTAGCCCGATGCATACCCATGCCCTGAAATCCGAAGACATCATCAACCGTGGTGGTGGCACGCTGGTGGTCGAACTTTTCGCATCAGCCGCCGATGGTCGGCGCGACCCTTCTGCTCCCGTTACGGTTTTCTGTGACGGAACCGCGCGCACCCTGCCCGCTGGCGGCAAACTGAAACTTGCCCCCGGCGAAAGCGTGACATTGATGCCCGGTGACTGGCACGCCTTCTGGGCCGAAGGTGCGGATTGCCTAATCGGCGAAGTCAGCACCGTCAATGATGATGAAACCGACAATATCTTTGACCCGCCCCTGCCCCGCTTCACCACCATTGATGAAGACGAGGCCCCGTGGCGGCTTCTGGTCAGCGACTACCCCCGTCTTCTTGCCTGAAATACATGCCGCCCCTGTCAGGCACGCAGCTATTCTGCTGCGCGCAAGGATGCCGGTGGCAATACCGGGTTTTCCAGTTGCAATGGCAGTTGCTCCTCCAGGGGCGCGGGGGGCGGCACGTGCCAGATCACCTCTGTGCCGCTGATTGTCCGCAACTTGCGTTCCAGCGCGTTGTCCCTGCGCACCGCAGATTCGCGCGGCGACAGCAGCCAGCGCAGCCCCAGCGCACCGCGATAGGCGCCTTTTTCAATCCAGACCCGCAGCGCCAGCATCGCAGGCGTCAGCATCAGCGTCAGGATCGTGGCGACCCCCAGCCCGAACACCACGGCTGTGCCCAACTGCTTCCACCACAGCGATGTCGGGTTATCGATGGCATAGCCACCATTGGCAAAATCTATGCTGATACCCAGCATCATCGGCGTCAGGCCCGCCATTGTCGTGGTCGTGGTCATCAATACCGGGCGAATGCGCGCTTCAACCGTGCGGATGATCGCTTCGATCCGGGGCATGATGGCCGCATAATTCTGATAGGTGTCAATCAGCACAATATTGTTGTTCACCACAATCCCGGCCAGTGCGACAATCCCTGTGCCCGTCATGATGACCGAAAATGTCTGATCCATCACCAGCATGCCGATCAACACCCCGGCCGAGGACAACACCACAGCCAGCAACACCAGCACCGAATTATAGAAACTGTTGAACTGCGTCAGCAGAATGACAAACATCAGGCCCAGCGCGGCGCTGAACGCTACCATCAGGAACTGCGTGCTTTCTTCCTGGTCCTGTTGCTCGCCGGTCCATTGCCAGTCCACCCCGTCAGGCAACGGGCTTTCGGCAGTCAGCCATTCGGTCAGCGCGGTAATGCGTTCGGTTGCGGTAATCGGCACAATCCGCCAACGGTTCTGCTCAATCTCTGCCAGGGTTGCCTGAGCGGTGGCGTAGCCGTCGCTTCCTGGTTCATTTTCGCGCAGGATTGTTTGCGCGCGCGGAACCACACGCATGGTCTCGCCTGATGCATCGACCAGCCGCACCAGTCCGGCGCGCACATCTGACTTGACATCGAAAAAGCGCTGCTGGTCCACGCGGTCGATCTGCCCGCGCCGTGCAACCGCCTGCGTGGAAATGAAATTCGACAGCGGCACCATGCCGAAACTTGTCTGCACCCGCAGGGTTTCCAGCGTTGACAGCAAACGGTCCCCGTCCGGCAGGCGCACGCGAATGTCCACTTCCTCATCTGAACTGTCGATCCGCATCGTGTCCAGCAACAGACCGCGCGTGATCAGTTGCACCATGCCGCCGATCGTGGCGACATCTGCCCCGAAGCGACCCGCCATTGCTGTATCGACATCAATCTGCCAGTCGATGCCGGGAATGGGGCGGCTGTCTTCCAGGTCAAACAGGCCCGGCATGTCGCGCATCCGCGCCAACACGGTTTCCACCGCCCCTTCCAGCACATCGAAATCCTGTCCCTTCAGGCGCAGATGTACGGGTTTCTGCCCCGAAGGCCCGCCGCTTTGAACCAGAAATTCGGTCTGTATGCCGGGCAATTGGTCGAATTTCTGTTCCAGCCGTTCCAGAATCGCCGCCCCACGCATGTAAGGGTCGCCGACACGGGTTTGCCAATGCGTCATTTCAAACTGGATCTGACCGATTGCGTCGCGCGGCGGGCCTGCGCCCGCAGTATTGGTGTTCAGCCCGCCTGCACCCGCGAAAGCGAACACGGCATCTATCCCGTCTTCGGCAAGGGTAATTTCTTCGACCTGACGCACCAGCGCGTCCTTTTCCGTGATCGAGAAATTACCGCGCGCGCGGACATAAATTATTCCGCGCTCCGGTTCGGTTTCGACGAAGAATTCCACGCCGCGGTTGTTTTCGCCATAATACTGGAACGTCCCGACAACGAACGCTGCGACAACCACCATCAGCACAACAGGCATGACCGGATTTCCAACGAAAAACCGCATCACATGCCCCGCAACGGAATATCTGCGCCGCGCATCTATGCGGCGGGGTTTGGGTTCCGGTTTGATGGCCGCGAAACTGACCGAAATGCCCATTGCCGCCAGCAACATCAATATTGCGCCGGGCAATAGCTGCAACGCGGATTCGGCGGGCTGCGTCGCCCCTTGCAGGTATCCGGGGTTCAGCAGCAGCATTGCCCCCAGCCACATTGCCCCGGCAGCGACAACAGCAAAAGGCACGCGCGCCACCCATGGCAGGCGGCGCAGGCCGGTTGTCGCATACCCCAGCACGCGCGCCGCGCGCCCGCTGATCCCGCCCAGAACCGGCAGGAAGATCAGCGCGACAATCAGCGATGCTGTCAGAACGAAAATCAGCGTGACCGGCAGCAGGCCCATGAATTCCCCCGCCACGCCCGGCCAGAACAGCATCGGCAGAAAGGCACAAAGCGTGGTCGCGGTGGATGCCGTGATGGGCCAGAACATGCGCTGCGCGGCCTTGACATAGGCCTGCATCGGGCCATCGCCTTCCTGCAGGCGTTTGTCGGCATATTCGGTCACCACCACAGCACCGTCAACCAGCACCCCCACAGCCAGAATCAGACCGAACATGACAATATTGGACACGGCAACGCCCATCAGCCCCAGCAGGATGAAGCACAGCAGGAATGACGCCGGAATGGCAAAACCCACAAGCATGGCAGACCGCGCGCCAAGTGCCGCCAGAACCACGATCATGACCAGCGCAATCGCCGTCAGCACCGACCCTTCCAACTGGCGGACCATTTCGTCCACTTCGACGGATGTATCCAGCGCCGGTGTTATGGTAATGGCCGCCTGCAATTCTTCCGGCCAGCTGGCGCGTTCGGTGGCAATGGCGGCCCGCACCTGTTCAGCCGTATCGATGGCGTTGAACCCTTTGCGTTTGACCACCTGAATGGCAAGATTGGTTTCGCCGTTGAAGCGCGCAGTGCCGGCCCGGTCCGCGAATGTCATGCGTATTTCGGCCAGATCCCCCAGCCGGACCACGGAATCGCCGTTCACCTTGACTGGCAGGCGGTAAATATCTTCCGGCCCCGCGAAGCTGGCGGGAACTGTCACACCAAACGCCCCGGCAGATGTTTCCACTTCCCCTGCGGCGACAAGCTGGTTGTTCTGCGTGACCACACTGATCAGCTCGCCCGCTGTCACATTATAGGCTTCCAGTCGCAACGGGTCGATCAGCACCTCTACCATTTCGTCGCGCGCGCCTGCGATTTCCGCTTCCAGAACCGAATCCAGCCCTTCGATGCGGCGCTGCAAATCGCGCGTGGCGCGCAAAAGCGCGCGTTCGGACACATCGCCCGACACTGCGACGATTATCATCGGGAATTCGGAAAAGTTGATTTCGGTAATCGCGTAATTCTGCGCGCCACTGGGAAAATTGCCTTCGGCGCGGCCCATCGCATCGCGTATTTCAGCCAGCGTTGCGGTCTTGTCCCAGCCGAATTCGAATTCCAGCACCGCAGCCGCAAACCCGTCAGCGGAAAACGCGCTAAGTGTCTTCAACCCGTCCAGATCGGATAATTCGGTTTCCATGGGCCGCACCAGCATGGTTTCGCCATCCACGGCCGAAATCCCCGGAAAGGGTACGGTAATAATGACTGCCGGAACTTCGATATCCGGCTCGCCTTCTTTTGGCAGGCTGATATAGGTCGCAGTGCCTGCAAACAGGGTCATCAGCACAAGCGCCATGACCATGCGCGCATGGCTGGCAGCCCAGGAAACCAGTCCGATCATGGATTAACCTCTTGCGCATCTTTGGCAACGGCATCGACATAGGCCCTTTCACGGGTGAATTCCTGCCCCAGAATGATTGCCGTGATCGTGTCGGGCAGACCGGTCAGCCAGACACCCGTATCCGTGTCGCGCAAAACGGTTGCAGGCGCGAAACTTACCAACCCGTCATCATCGACAAGACGCAGGCCCAGTTCGCCCTGATCATTCAGTGTCAGTGCAGAACCCGGCAGCATATGGCCGCTTTCAGGGCTGGACATGACCATAATGTCAGCACTTTGCCCGTCGCGGATGGACAGGTCAGCATTGGGCACGGTCACTTCAACACGGAATGTCCGGGTCTGCGGGTCTGCGGCGCGCGACAGGAAACTGACCGTACCCGCCACCTGCCGCCCCGAAGCAAGCCGCGCCTGCGCCATTGCCCCCGGAACCAGCCGGTCAATCTGCGTTTCGGTCGCAAACCCCACAAGGCGGATCGTGTCCAACTGGATCAGTGTTGCGCATAGCGCACCGGGTTGCAGCAGACTGCCCAATTCGGCAGTATCGCTTTCCAATATACCATCGAAGGGTGCGTACATGACAAGCCGCGCCATTTCTTCCACAGCGCGGTCCACCCCTGCCTGCGCCGCCTGCAACGCGGCCCGCGCATTTGCCAGCCGTGTTTCAGGTGCATAGCCGCTTTCGGACAGACCCGCTGCCGCGCGATAGTTTATCTCTGCTTCAGTCAGGCGGGCGCGGGCTTCGTCCAGCGCGGCCTTGCGCACGCCCGGTGCCACCTCGCATAGCGGGGCACCTGCGGCGACCTGCGCGCCACGCCGCAAGGGTTCGGATGTCACCAGACCGGATGTTTCCGCCTGCACATCGACCTGACGCGCGGCTTCAGTGCGCCCGCGCAGCACAACGGCATTTTCAATTTCGCGCGCCTGGGAATTCTGTACGACCACGCGAACGCGCGCTTCGGGCGGGGTCGTTGCCTCTTGCGGGGCGGGGTCTTCGGTCACCACGCCTGCATAGCCCAGCAGGGCATCGCGTTCCATCACCATCAGATAGATTACGGACATCACCAACAGCGCGGTGAATAGCGGAAACAGGCGCATGTTGATCACTCCGGTTCTGGGGCAGGCAGTAAAGCAATACATACTAAACTAGCGGGTTCAGAATAAACATCCTCCGAGTAAAGCGCAAGTGATGTTTACGCGATTAACATAGAGAGTGGATTCAGGATTTCAACACCAGTTTCGTCTATGTCGCGCAGGGCTTGGCAATTCCCCCCGCTTCGCGGTAAGAGTGTCTGGTTTTTACAACGAGGTGCTGCGTGAGCAATCCGGACAGTTTCATCAACGAAGTCACCGAAGAACTGCGCCGCGACCGCATGGTCGGGTATCTGCGACGCTATGGCTGGATCGCTGTGCTGGCAGTGCTGCTTATCGTCGGCGGCGCGGCATGGAACGAATGGCGCAAGGCCAGTGAACGCGCATCCGCGCAGGCCTTCGGCGATGCGGTTCTGACAGCCCTTGAAAACGACGCATCCGCCGACCGGATTCAGGCATTGTCACAGATCGACGCCACTGGCCCGCAGCAAGGGGTTCTGGCCCTGCTCAGCGCGGGCGAGCTGTTTGAAAGCGACCGGGCCGCCGCACTGGCAGCATTGCGCACGGCATCCGAAGATACCGCGCTTACGGATTCATACCGCCAACTGGCAGCGCTGAAATACGTAATCGCCGGGGGCAGCGAAATTCCGCTGGCGGAACGCGAATCCCTGCTTGCCGGGCTTGGGCAGCCGGGCCAGCCTTTCCGGCCCCTTGCCCTTGAACAGACCGCCCTGCTGCAACTGGAACAGGGCAATACCGAAAGAAGCATTGAAATCCTGACGGACTTGCTGTCACAATCCGACGTGTCGGATGCATTAAGGCGTCGGGCAACGCAACTTATCATTGCCTTGGGTGGTGATCCCGCCGCAAACTGACATACGCCGCCTGATATAAGGGCATTGCCCGAACGGGCATTCATTCAACAGCCCGGCCTTTCGGACCAGATTAATAGGAGCGCATGGTGAAACTCTGGACATACGCGAGCATCCTTGCCCTTGGCACCCTTGTTGCCGCTTGCGACCGCGGGTTCATCCTTGAGGGGGAACGCTTCCCCTTGCGTGCCCCCTTTGCCGAAGGCGCAGGCGAAGCACCGGCAAACAGGGCCGTACCGATCAGCCTGCCCGCAAGCGTCAGCAATGCCGCCTGGACACACCGTCTGGGCACCCCCAGCACACGCATTGCCCACCCGGCGCTTGGCGGCAGTCTGCAACCGCTCTGGTCGGTGCAGATCGGCCAGGGCGAAGGGCGCCGCCACAGAATCACCGCAGAACCAGTGGCCAGTGGCGGGCTGATCTATACCCTGGACAGCCGTGCGCAGGTCACTGCGGTCACCACGCAGGGCCAGATTGCCTGGACACGCGATCTGACGCCATCATTCACCCGCAGCGGCGATGGTGCATCCGGCGGCGGGCTGGCGGTTGCCAATGGCAGGCTTTATGTCACCTCCGCTTTCGGTGTTCTGGCGGCGCTGGACCTTGCCAGCGGCAATGTAGTCTGGACCAAGACATTCGACGCACCCCTGTCCGGCGCACCAACTGTCGCGGGGGACAGGGTTTATGTCGTGGCCGCTGACAGCACGGCATGGTCCATCAATGCCGCCACCGGCCAGACCGACTGGCAACTGTCAGGCACCCCCTCTACCGCCAGCATGGTCGGCGGCGCGGCCCCCGCCATTGCGGGGAACCTTGTGCTGTTCCCCACGCCAGCGGGTGAGTTGATCGCGGCACAGCGCGACACCGGCCAGACCATGTGGCGCACCGTGATCGCGGGAACGCGCGTAGGGGTTGCCTATGCCAAGGTCACTGATGTCACGGGCGACCCTGTGGTTCAGGGCGATCAGGTGTTTGTGGGCAACCAGTCCGGGCGCGTCATGGCCCTGAATACCCGCGACGGCAGCCGCATATGGACTGCGGATGAAGCTGCCTATGGCCCTGTCTGGCCTGTCGGCGGGTCGGTCTTTCTGATGTCGGACCGCAACCGCCTGATCCGGCTCAACAGCAGCAACGGCGAATTCATCTGGGCACAACCGCTGCCGCTGCACACCCAGACCCGCGAACGCCGCCGCGCCGAAATCTATACTCATTATGGTCCGGTTCTGGCCGGGGGGCGGCTGATCGTTGCATCCGGTGACGGGCTGATCCGTCTGTTCGACCCTGCCTCTGGTGCATTGAACGGTCAGATCGAATTGCGCGGCGGTGCCGCAGTCAGCCCCATCGTTGTGGGCGGAACGCTTTATGTACTGTCCAGTGACGGGCGGTTGCACGCCTATCGCTAGGACCAGCTAAATCCGCCAGCCGTCAGGTATGCTCCTGCGGTGTGGCACCCAGTTTTCCTGATGGCCCCTGTCCGGGGCCATCACGCTTTCCCCGGAGGGGCAAATGAGTTTCACTCTCGCCATTGTCGGCAGGCCGAATGTCGGCAAATCGACGCTGTTCAACCGCCTTGTCGGCAAACGTCTTGCGCTGGTCGATGACCAGCCCGGTGTGACGCGCGACCTGCGCGAAGGGGCCGCCAAACTGGGCGACCTGCGCTTCACCGTCATTGACACTGCCGGTCTGGAAGAAGTCACCGATGACAGCCTTCAGGGCCGCATGCGCCGCCTGACCGAACGCGCGGTCGATATGGCCGATATCTGCCTGTTCATGGTCGATGCCCGCACCGGCATTACCCCCACGGACGAAATGTTCGCCGATATCCTGCGCAAACGGTCCAGCCATGTCATTCTGGCCGCCAACAAGGCCGAAGGGCGCGCTGCCGATGGCGGTGTTCTGGATGCCTACAGCCTTGGGCTGGGGGAACCTGTCCGCCTGTCGGCCGAACATGGCGAAGGGCTGGATGAACTCTATCACATGCTGCGCCCACTGTCGGATGCCTATACCGAACGCGCCGAAGCAGACGCGCCTGAAACCGATCTGGATGTATCGGATGACGAAAGCGACACGGCCGAAGATTTCGCCCCCAGCCTGAAACGCCCTTTGCAAGTTGCGGTCATTGGGCGCCCGAATGCCGGAAAATCAACCCTGATCAACAAGATTCTGGGTGAGGACCGCCTGCTGACCGGGCCAGAGGCCGGCATCACCCGCGATTCGATTTCACTGTCGATGACATGGTTAGGCACGCCCACGCGCATTTTCGACACGGCGGGCATGCGCAAGAAGGCGCGCGTGGTCGACAAGGTTGAAAAACTCTCAGTCGCGGACGGGCTGCGCGCTGTACGCTTTGCCGAAGTGGTGGTTGTGCTGCTGGATGCCGCAATTCCGTTTGAACAACAGGATCTGCGCATCGCCGATTTTGCGGAAACCGAAGGGCGGGCCGTTGTGATCGCGGTCAATAAGTGGGATCTGGAAGACGACAAGCAGGATAAGCTGAAAGCCCTGCGCACGGGGCTGGAAAAGCTTCTGCCGCAGTTGAAAGGTGCCCCGCTGGTAACGCTTTCGGCCAAGACGGGCAAAGGGTTGGACCGGTTGCACGCGGCTGTGTTGCAGGCGCATGAGGTCTGGAACCGCCGCGTGCCGACCGCGCGGCTGAACCAATGGCTCGCCGCCATGGTCGAGGCACATCCACCCCCCGCGCCGGGTGGCCGGCGCATCAAGCTGCGCTATATGACACAGGCCAAAACCCGCCCGCCGGGTTTCGTGGTGATGTGTTCCAACCCCGAAGACCTGCCCGCCAGCTACACGCGCTATCTGGTCAATAGCCTGCGCGACAGTTTTGACATGCCGGGTACGCCGATCAGGGTTTACATGCGCTCCCAATCCGACAAGAACCCCTATAAGGGCCGCAAGAAGGCGCCGCCTTCGAAGCTGCGCAAACATCTGCAGGGGCGAAAACCGGACTGAACCGCGCCATTATTGGTTTGTTTACCGGAACCTGCCATGATCGCAGGAATCAAGACAGGGTGTTGCAAATGAATTCTTGCGTGCAGAAGGGTCTGTTCGGGCTGCTTGCGTTTTGTCTGGCCTGTGTGCAACTGCCCGCACAGGCGGATATGCCGCTGAATACGCGCGTGGTCATGTCCGGCCATTCGCTGACCGACCCCATTCCCGACATGCTGCGCCCCATGGTGCAGGCGGTGGCGGGGGGCCGGGGCGCGGTTATTGACCGGTCCACGATTCCCGGCAGCCCGATGGACTGGCGCTGGAACAACGCGGCCCAGGCCCAGACAGTGGATGCCCGTGCGGACATCGCCGGTTATGATTTGCTGGTATTGACCGAACGGGTGCCGCTGCTGAACACGATGGGCTATCACAATTCCGCGGACGAAGCGCTGCGATGGGCCCACCATGCATGGGAAAACGGCGCGGATGGTCAGGGGGCGGCGACCGTGCTTTATGCCTCTTGGGTTACACGCGACACCGGGCCGGGGTCGGGCGATGACACATCCGAAAAGCATATTCCGTTCCGCGCGCGGCTGCAGGTCGAACAGGAACGCTGGCTGGAAATCCGCGACCATGTGAATCAGCACCGGCCCGATGGCATGCCCGAAATGGTCATGATCCCCGGCCCGCGGCTGATGACCGCGCTTTATGACGCCATCGATGCAGGCGATGCCCCCGGACTGAACAGCATTGATGCGCTGTTCAGCGATGCCATCCATGTCAATGATCTGGGGGCCTATGTCATGGCATTGGCCCATTTTGCTGTCATCTATGGCCGCAGCCCGCTGGACGTGCCGACAGGTCTGGGCCGCACGCCGACACCGGAACCGGAACTGGCGCGCTGGCTGCAACAACTTGTTGCGGATGTAGTGGCCGAAGCCCCCGAAGCGCAGGCCTCAGGTCATTGACCGGCCGGGCTGACCCGGCAAACGGCGTCTATATCCGGATCATATCAGGCGGAAACACCATTGCGGTGGTGGGTTCTGGCCTGAAGGGGACGTTGGGGCCTAGATCAAGCCCGCGCCATCGGTGGGCCGGGGTCTTCTGGTCCGGCGTTAGATTAATTCACTTTATGCAGGCGTCACAATCCTGCATTCAAAGGCTTGGCGTGACATCAGCGAAATCGGCAGGCCGCGGGACGGCCCACCGATGGTGCGTTTTCCGGGCTTTCGCCGCGCCACTGGCGCGACGGTCCCTTCAAACCCTGCGGCCTTGATTCCGCGCCTTTGGGTGACTGCTTCAGGTCAATTTTAACCAGCTTTGGCATTTAAGGCTGGCATCATCAGGCCATATCAGCCCGTCTGGGCCAGCATCCGGACATCCGGCACCGCCGCGCGCCTACGCTGCCAGCAATTTACTCCGCTGGCCCAATCCGGCCAACCGGCCCCGCCTGCCCCGTCTGGGCGCGCTGCATCAGCAGATGGTCCAGCAGCACGCAGGCCATCATTGCCTCCCCCACCGGGACGGCGCGAATACCCACGCAGGGGTCATGCCGGCCCTTGGTTACGACATCGGTGGCATCGCCCGCGCGGGTGACCGAAGCGCGCGGCGTATGGATGGATGATGTCGGCTTCACCGCAAAGCGCACCACGATGTCCTGCCCTGTCGAAATCCCACCCAGAATGCCGCCCGCCTTGTTCGACCGGTAGCGCGGACCATCTGCGCCCATCTCTATTTCATCGGCATTCTCAACGCCGGTCAGCGCCGCAGCCCCCATGCCCGCGCCGATTTCCACCCCTTTTACCGCATTAATCGACATCATCGCAGCGGCAAGTTCCGTGTCCAGCTTCGCATAAACGGGCGCACCCAGACCCGCAGGCGCGCCTGCGGCGACCACCTCGACAACCGCGCCGACTGAATTGCCATCCTTGCGGATCTGGTCCAGCACCTGCGCCCAGTCCTGCGCGGCCTGCGCATCGGGCACCCAGAAGGGATTGCGCGCAATCTCGGCCAGATCAAAGCGCGCGCGATCAATTTCATGCGGGCCCATCTGCACCATATAGCCGGTAATCGACAGCCCCGGCACCAGCGCATCCAGCACGGCACGCGCCACGCCGCCCGCCGCCACCCGCGCCGCAGTTTCGCGTGCCGACGACCGCCCGCCACCGCGCGGGTCACGCAGCCCGTATTTCTGGAAATAGGTGATGTCGGCATGACCGGGACGGAAGGTATCAAGGATATTGCCGTAATCCTTCGACCGCTGATCGACATTGCGGATCATCAGTTGAATGGGCGTGCCGGTGGTCTGCCCTTCATAGACCCCTGACAGGATTTCAACCGCATCGGGTTCACGCCGCTGGGTTGTATGGCGGTTCTGTCCGGGTTTGCGCTTGTCCAGCCAGTGCTGCAACATCGCTGCATCCAGCGCCACGCCAGGGGGGCAGCCGTCAACCGTGGCCCCAAGGGCGGGACCGTGGCTTTCGCCCCATGTGGTCACGCGGAACAGATGGCCGAATGTGTTAAAGCTCATGCGCGGCACTCCTTTGGGGCAAACACTTAGCGCCAAGCCGCGCGAGGCTCAAGCACCGCACTTGCCGCGGCAGGCGAAAACCCCTAAGTGATGTGTCACCTCGGGGTGCCTGCTTGCAGGCTGAGATGCGACACGCGCGGACCCGTTGAACCTGAACCGGTTAAGACCGGCGGAGGGAAGGTTGCGGGCAAACCTCCCCGTTTCAATCTCCGCCCGTCGTGAATGAAGGAGATTGAACAGATGACACGTTTCCATTTCGCGGCAGTGGCAGCACTGGCAATGACTGGTACGGCGCAGGCCGACACATTGACCGTGCTTGCCCCCGATTATTTCGGGTCCAGCTGGGGGCCTGGCCCCTCGATCAAGCAAGGGTTTGAGGAGCGCTGCGATTGCACGCTGGAATTCCGCACAGGCGACGTTCTGCCCCGCCTGATGCTGGAGGGGGAACGCCTGCAGGCTGATGCGGTCATCGGGCTGGGCACAGATGAATTGCTGCGCGCACGGCAATCGGGCCTGTTTGCAGCGCATGGGCAGGATCTGGCCCCGCTGACGGTGCCGGTTGACTGGCAAGATGACCGTTTCATCCCGTTCAACTGGTCCTATGCGGCCTTTGTCTATGACCGCACACAGCTGGAAAACCCGCCTGCCAGTTTTGCCGAACTGATTGAACGCGACGACATTTCGCTGATCTGGCAAGACCCCCGTTCGTCAGGTGCGGGTCTGGCGCTGATGCTGTGGGTCGATCACCTGTATGGCGATGATGCGCGCGGGATCTGGCAGAACCTTGCAGAAAAAACAGTCACCGTAACCGCTGGCTGGTCCGAAGCCTATGGCATGTTCACCGATGGCGAAGCGGATATGGTGCTGAGCTACACCACATCCCCCGCCTATCACATTGCTGCCGAAGAAGATGACAGCAAGGCCGCCGCAATCTTTGACGAAGGGCATTATTTCATTGCCGAAGCGGCGGGCATTCTGGCGGGCGCGGCACGGCCTGAACTGGCGCAGGACTTCATGGCCTATATCCTGTCGCAGGATTTTCAGTCGATGATCGCAACCGCGAACTGGTCCTACCCGTCGGCCCTGCCGCACGCGGACTGGCCACAGGTATTCCGCGACCTGCCCCTGCCCGAACGGGCCATTTTCCTGACCGAAGACATGGCCGATGACCGCCGCACGCCAGCGCTTGCGCATTGGCTGGACGGCATGACGCGGTGACCCGCGACACGGCCCGGACCGCGCGCCTGTTCACCCTGATCGCAGGCGGCATGGTGGCTGCCTGGCTGGTGGTGCTGAATTTCGGCGCATTGGGGGCCGTGGCGTTCCGGGCCGAAGGGTTCAGCGCGCTGCGGGGCGCTGACTGGGCGGCAGTGCGCTTTACATTGGTGCAGGCCATGTTGTCGGCGGGCCTGTCGGTCCTGCTGGCCATACCGATTGCACGCGCGCTTGCGCGGCGGCAATTCAGGGGGCGCGGGCTGCTGATCACGCTGATGGGGGCGCCGTTCATCCTGCCGACCCTGGTTGCGGTACTGGGGTTGCTGGCGGTATTTGGCCGGTCCGGCCTGATAAATCAGGCGCTGGAATGGGTGGGGCTGGCGCGGTTCAACATTTTCGGGCTGCATGGTGTGGTGCTGGCGCATGTGTTCTATAACCTGCCGCTGGCCACGCGCATTCTGCTTCAGGGCTGGGCCGCCATCCCGGCAGAGCGTTTCCGGCTGGCGGCATCGCTTGGTTTCACCCCGCGCGACACATTTCGCCAGCTTGAAGCCCCGATGCTGCGTGCCCTGTTGCCCGGTGCGTTTCTGGTTATTTTCCTGATCTGCCTGACCAGCTTTTCAGTGGCACTGACCATGGGCGGGGGGCCGCGTGCAACGACCGTGGAACTGGCCATCTATCAGGCATTTCGCTTTGACTATGACATGGGCCGCGCCGCGCTTCTGGCGTTGGTGCAATTCGCGCTTTGCGCGGTGGCGGGGTTGATCGCGTGGCGCGTGGCACTGCCGCAGGCCCTGGGCGGGGGCATGGACCGCGCTGTGCAACGGTTTGACACGGGCGGTGCGGCGCTGCAGATATGGGACAATGCACTGATTGCCTGCGGGGCGCTGTTCCTGCTGATCCCGCTGGCAATGATCACTTTGCGCGGCCTGCCCCATGTCGTGGCCCTACCGGCCGAGGTTTGGCAGGCCGCAGGCCGGTCGCTTGTGGTCGCACTTGGCGCGACGGGCGTGACATTGGCCATGACGCTGGCGCTGGCCCATGCGGTGCTGGCATTCCGGGGCGGCGCATTTCTGGAATGGCTGGGGTTGGCGGCACTGGCGGCCTCGCCGCTGGTTATCGGGACCGGGTTGTTCCTGCTGATCCAGCCGCTTGCCAACCCGCGCGATTTCGCGCTTCTGGTCACAATGCTGGTCAATGCGGGCATGGCCATGCCCTTCGCACTGCGGCTGATCCTGCCTGCCTTGCGCGATATCAGGGCCGCACAAGGCAGGCTGGCTGATGTGCTGGGCCTGCATGGGCTGGCCCGGTTGCGCATTGTTACCCTGCCCCGCCTGCGCCGCCCGCTTGGGTTTGCTGCGGGGTTGACGGCGGCCTTGTCGATGGGGGATCTGGGCGTGATCATGCTGTTTGCCGAACGCGAAGGGGCAACACTTCCAATGCAGCTTTACCGTTTGATGAGCGCTTACCGGCAAGATGATGCAGCGGGTGCCGCGCTGGTCCTGTTGGGAACCAGCCTTGCGTTGTTCTGGGTGTTTGACCAATGGGGGCGCACCAATGCTGAGGCTTGAATCAGTATTCATCCGGCAGGACGATTTCAGCCTGACCATGGACATGTCCGTGCCAGCAGGCACGCGCGCCGCCGTGATCGGGCCTTCGGGGGCGGGCAAATCAACCTTTCTGGGGGCAATCGCGGGGTTTGTGCCCGTTACGGCGGGGCATGTCATATGGGATGGGCAGGACATGACAGGGCAAAACCCGTCGGACAGGCCCATATCGACGCTGTTTCAGGACAACAATCTGTTTCCGCATCTGACGGCCTTCCAGAATATCGCACTGGGTCTTAAACCGTCATTGCGGGTGACCGCGACCGAGCGTGAACAGATTGATCAGGCGTTGGCACGTGTGGGCCTGTCGGGATATGGCGCGCGCAAACCTGCGCAGCTTTCGGGCGGGCAACAAAGCCGCGTGGCGCTGGCGCGGGTGCTGTTACGCGCCCAACCCCTGTTGTTGCTGGACGAACCCTTTTCTGCACTTGGCCCGGCACTGAAATCCGAAATGCTGACACTTGTCAGCGATATTTGCGCGGAAACAAATGCCACACTGCTGATGGTGACCCATGATGTGGGCGATGCGCGGGCGATCGCGGACAAAACCATTCTGGTGGCCGACGGACATGCCAGCGGCCCCTTCCCGACAGCGGAGCTTCTGGACAACCCGCCCCCGGCGCTACGCGCCTATCTGGGGTAAGATTCTGCATTCATGGCAGGATCGGGTCAGACGGGAACATCGCGTTTTCCGGTGGTTCTGAAGTGAAGGGGACGCCCAAAAGCGCGGAATCAAGGCCGCAGGCCGCCGCGCTATCGGTGGGCCGTCCCGCGGCCTGCCGGTTCCGCCAGCGTCAATCCAAGCCGCTGATGTCGGGGTATTCCGCCTGCATAAAGTGAACTTCTCCGGGCGTGGGACCGGCAGTCCCCGGCCCACCGCTGGCGCGGG
This sequence comes from Roseinatronobacter alkalisoli, assembly GCF_028745735.1. GTDB lineage: Bacteria > Pseudomonadota > Alphaproteobacteria > Rhodobacterales > Rhodobacteraceae > Roseinatronobacter > Roseinatronobacter alkalisoli. The sequence goes on along the minus strand of NZ_JAQZSM010000001.1, from coordinate 103,919 downwards.
CTTCGTGCATGGGTCAACGCCCCCCCTTCAGGCCGGGAACCACCAGAAGCTACGTATCACCCCTTGATCTTGCGGCCCAGAAGTTCCAACCGGTGCCCCTGCAAATGATAGCCCAGGCGACGGGCAATCTTTTCCTGCAAGGCTTCGATTTCAGGGTCGCAGAACTCGATCACCTCGCCCGTGTCCATATCGATCAGATGATCATGATGGTCGCGCTGGCTGTCTTCAAACCGGGCGCGGCCATCGCCGAATTCCAGACGGTCCAGAATGCCCATCTCTTCCAGAAGTTTCACAGTGCGATACACTGTTGCCAGCGAAATTCTGGCATCGAGTGCGTTGGCGCGCGCATGCAGTTCTTCAACATCGGGGTGGTCCGATGCCTGTTCGATCACCTGCGCGATGGTGCGGCGCTGGTCGGTCATGCGCAGACCCTGCGCTTCAAGTCGGTCAAGGATTGTCTTGGTCACACTCGGATTCCTGCTTCGCCTGATTATCCGAGTTTAGCCGCAAGCTTGCGCGCTGAAAACCGCCAATCCTGTTACCGTTTGCCGTAATACAGGCCCACGACATGCTCTGCCTCTGCGAAAAACAGCCAGCGCTGAACAAGCATTCCTGCGATATGTGCCATAAGCGCCACCGCGACGGATATATAACTGACCGGCAGCAAAAGCAGCAGCGCGGGCAGCAGCGCGCCCAACGCCAATGCGATCAGACGCAGCTTATGCGCGTGTTTGCGCCCCACGACATGGACCATCTCGCGCAGCAGGTAGTTCCGACCCGAATGTGGCGGTTCCAGCAGGCGCACGCGGCCAAGGGAACCCAACCCTGTGGCAGTGCCGGTACTGGAACCCGATGCGCGAAACTGCCGGTCGCCAGCAACCCAATGCGCAACCATCGCCAGCGACAGGGCCAGCATGCCCCAAAGCGCCAGTGTGACCTGCCCTGCCAGCAGCGCGCCGCCCGCAAGCGCTGCCAGCAAAAAAACGACCGGGGTGCTGCTATGGTGCCAGCGCGGAACGGCCCTGATCTGGGCATAGATCATGGCGGTGGCAAATATCGTGGTCAGCGCCAGCACCGCGCCCGCCCACCCCAGAACCGGCACCCCGTTCCCCAGGAATACGGATGCGGCGGCATGCGGGGCCATAACCAGCAGAGTGGCCACAGCCAGCACCGCTTCGCGCGAAAGCCAGCTTGAACGCCATTGGGTGAATGCTTTCAGCGCGCGTTCAGGGTGGCCAAGATGGAACGCAGCGGCGATCAGCCCTGCACCTGTCAGCGCATATGCCAGCCCGAACAGAATGAATGCCGCCAACCCGGTGGGCGCGCGCAGGCCCAGCCCCAGCCAGACCAGAAGCCCGAATCCAAGTCCAGAAAGCACCGTAAACAGAATAAGCGACGGGGCCGGGTGCATGTCAGAGCTTCTCCAGCGCGCGGTCAAGCCAGCCAAGAAAGCCGGTGGCGGTTTCAGGCGTGGTGTCGCACAGGCTGGCAAGATCGGGGGCCTGCAACATGTCGCGTCCGCGCGGCGGCAAGTATTTGTTCACCGGCTGCGTGCCTTGCTCTGGCATCAGGTCAAACCCGCCCCGCTCAGTCACAAGGCGTGACACGGCGCTGCCGGGGTCACCCAGATCGCCGAAATGGCGCGCACCGGACGGACATGTGCGCACGCAGGCGGGTTCGCGGTCCTCGGGGGCAAGGTTTTCATTATAGATGCGGTCCACGCACAAGGTGCATTTCTTCATGACTTTTGCTGCTGCATCCATTTCCCGCGCGCCATAGGGACAAGCCCATGCGCAAAGCCCGCAGCCGATACAATCGGTTTCATTGACCAGCACAATCCCGTCTTCAGTGCGTTTATAGCTGGCCCCTGTGGGGCAGACAGTCACGCAAGGGGCATCATCGCAATGCAGGCAGGATTTGGGGAAATGCACCACCATGGGCGGGGCCGCGTCGCGTGTCACCTCAAACGTATGGACACGGTTGAGGAAGGTGCCTTCGGGGTTTGCGCCATAAGCGTCCATGTCCGACAAGGCCGCGCCATAGTTTTCGGTGTTCCAGCCCTTGCAGGAAATCACGCAGGCATGGCAGCCCACACAGGTGTCAAGGTCAATGACAAGGCCCAGCTTGCGGGTGGTTTTCGCAGGAAGACTGGTCATCAGGCGCGGCCCTTCACCTGACGCGCAATATCGCGCGGTGCGGGTGGGACCGGCGATATTTGCGCCGGATGGGCCGGGTGGCTGTGCGCCTGCCCTGCCGGGGCTTTTTCAATCCGCACACGCAGGTCATACCACGCCGCCTGCCCGGTAATGGGGTCCGAATTGCCCCAGCGCAGCCCATCCCCCTTCGGGGGTAGCAATTCATGGATCAGATGGTTCAGCAGGGTGGCTTGCGTGGCTTCCGGTGCGGCCGGGTTCAGCGCCCAGGCCCCGCGCCGTTTTGCAATTGCGTTCCATGTCCAGACCGTGTGCGGGTTCAGGGCATCCATACGCGCAACAGGCAATGTGACCTGCCCATGGGGCGAGGTCAGCGTGGCCCAGTCGCCCTGGGTGAACCCATGCTGCACCCATATATCGCGCGACACATAGAGCGGTGTAGTGCCATGGATCTGGCGCAGCCAAGCATTCTGGCTGCCCCATGAATGATAATGCGCCATCGGGCGTTGGGTCAGGGCGTGAAGGGGGTATTCTGCAGGGTCGGTCGCCGCATCTGTGAAGGTGGGATACCAGACAGGCAGCGGGTCCATTGCCCGGATCAGGCGCGCGCGCAAATGATCGGGCGGCTGGCGGTGGCCATACCCTTCGGCGGCAAGCTGGAACTTGCGCAAGGGTTCCAGATACAGGTTGAACAGATAGGGTTGCGGCCTGTCCTGAAGCCCGCGGGCGACCGCCCAGTCCTGATAGGTCGCGTTCCACGGCTTGAAAAATTGCGCCTGGGCGGGGACATGGCAGGTCCAGAAACCACCGTTTTCAATATAGCGCGCGATCTGGTCGGGATTGGGGGTCCCGCGCCCCTGTCCGGTGCCATCAGCATTGCGCCAGCCTGCCAGTGGGCCCACGCCGGGGCGGCGTTGATGATTGGTGATGTAATCGGCATAGTCGCTATATCTGGCGGTGCCATCTTCATTAACCATGCCCGGCAACCCAAGCCTCACGCCAAGATCCAACAGCACGGACTGGAAAGGCCGCACATCACGGTCAGGCGCGACAACGGGCCAGCGAATGGAATCCGCCATCGCATCAGCTTCGCAGATGGGGCGGTCAAGCAGGCTGATGCAATCATGGCGTTCCAGATAGGTGGTGTCGGGCAGAACCAGATCGGCGAAGGCCACCATTTCGGAACTATAGGCATCAGCGCAGATGATGCGGGGGATGCGATAGCTGCCATCGGCGTTCTGGTCCGTCAGCATATCCATCACGGCGCTGGTATTCATCGACGAATTCCACGCCATATTCGCCATGTATAAAAACAACGTGTCGATTTCATAGGGGTCACCCGCATGCGCGTTGGCGATGACCATATGCATCAGCCCATGCGCCGATAGCGGCGCATCCCATGAAAACGCCTTGTCGATGCGTATGGGGCTGTTGTCGTCGTTGATCAACAGGTGTTCAGGCCCCAGCGGATAGCCCAGATGCGGGCCATCCAGTGGTTGGCCGGGGGTGTGGCGTGCATGGGGCCTTGGATGGGCCTCTGGCGGTTTGGGATAGGGCGGCTTGAAGCGGAAACCGCCCGGGGTTTCCACGCTGCCGATCAGGATTTGCAGCAGATGCAGCGCGCGGGCGGTCTGAAAGCCGTTGGAATGGGCCGAAATACCACGCATGGCATGCATGGCGACAGGGCGGCCCACCATTGTTTCATGGCGCTGGCCACGAAAATCCGTCCAGGGCTGGTTCAGGGTGATTTCTTCTTCAAAGGCCACGCGCGCGATTTCGGCAGCGATGGCGCGGATACGCGCGGCGGGAATGCCGCAGCGCCCGGCCACTGCATCCGGCGCATAGTCAGGCGACAGGTAGCGTTCGCTCAGGTGGCGGAAGGCGGGCAGATGGGTCGTGCCGTCGATTTCGACCCCATGCGCCAGATCGGGGGCAATGCCCGGCATGTCCCAGGCCACGGCGCGGCCTGTGCGGCGGTCGCGCACCATGGGCTTGCCGGCCTTGTCGCGCAGAAACAGCCCCTTTTGTGCGCCCTCATCGGCATTTATCAGATAGGGCGCATTGGTATAGCGGATCAGGTAGTTCAGGTCGATCCTGCCTGCGCGCAGCAATTCATGTACCAGCGACAGGATGAACAGCCCGTCCGTGCCGGGTGTGATACCAACCCAGTCATCGGCAATCGCGTTATACCCTGACCGGATCGGGTTGATGCCGATCACCCGCGCGCCACGCGCCTTCAGCTTGCCAAGACCCATCTTGATGGGGTTGCTGTCATGGTCTTCGGCCACGCCGAACAGCAGGAACAGTTTTGTCCGGTCCCAGTCGGGCTGGCCGAATTCCCAGAATGACCCGCCCATGGTATAAATACCCGCCGCCGCCATGTTGACGCTGCAGAAACCGCCATGCGCGGCCCAGTTGGGGGTGCCGAACGCCTGCGCCCACCAGCCCGTCAAGGATTGCGACTGGTCGCGGCCGGTGAAAAAGGCGAATTTTTCGGGTGCGGTTTCGCGCAGGGGGGCCAGCCAGCCGGTGGCGATCTGCAGCGCTTCGTCCCAGCTGATTTCCTGAAATTCGCCCGACCCGCGCGGCCCGACACGCTTCAGCGGCGCGCGCAGACGCGCGGGCGACATGTGCTGCAGGATGCCTGCACTGCCCTTCGCGCACAGTACGCCACGATTGACCGGGTGGTCGCGGTTGCCTTCGATATAGGCGACACGCCCTGCCTTCATATGCACATTGATCCCGCAGCGACAGGCGCACATGTAGCACGTGGTCTTGCGCACTTCATCCGAAGGCGCTGGCGACAGGGGCACATCTGGCTGAACCGACATTCCGTTCCTCAATCCTGTTCCGCGATCATAGGTATTCGCGGAACATTGCTTTCCCTTCAGGAAGCAGGAACAGAACCTTTTTGTCCAGAGGGCAGACAGAACAGAATTTTACAACTCTATGCGGTGGAAGCGCGACACGCCGGTTGAATTGTCGAAAAAGGGAACAGAGGGGGGCATATCCTCGCCCATGATGCGGGCCTGCGCTTCTGCCAGAACCACCTCTGTTATGAAGGGCAGGTTCAGCTTGCGGGCCGTGGCGAAGGGAACCCAGTGCAAATGAGAAAGTTCTTCGCATGCAGCCGAAAAATCATCCAGATCGCCGACAACATGTCCGGCATCGGCCAGAAAGAACCGCGCATCGAATCGCCGCGGTCGCCCCGGTGGGGTGATCGCGCGAAAGATGTAGCGCAGGCCAGATGCATCGGGCAGAAGCCCATGCTCCGCGAAACGCTGCCAATCGGCAGGCGGGGACGGCCACGCCCCGGCAACGCCCAGCATCAGACCGGTTTCTTCCCACAACTCGCGGATGGCAGCAGCGGCCAGCGCCTGCGGTCCGGGGGGATCAAGTGACAGGCGCGCGGCGCATTCAGCGTCCAACGGGCGGGCCAGCGGCACCACGAAGTCGGACGCATCCACCGCGCCGCCGGGAAAGACAAATTTATCGGGCATGAAGGCCGCGCGCGACCCGCGCTGGCCCATCAGAACCTGCGGGCCATCGCTGCCTGCGCGCACCAGCAAAACAGTTGCCGCATGCCGGATGGCGGTCTTGTCAACTGCTGCGGTCATCCCTGTCCCCAAATCCATGCATCCGGCGGGACCATTGGATGGCCACGATCATGCCCTTGAAGCGTGGCAGCAGGAACAGCGACATCAGGACCAGCAACAACGAAAACGCGGTAAACAGCAGGATCGGGTTCGGATCCCAACGGAACATCACCGCCACCATCGCCGGGGTCAGCAATTTCAGCGTGACCAGCATGGTCAGATATGCCGGGCCATCATCGGCGCGTGCATGCGTCAGATCCTCGCCGCAGGCGGGGCAGGTATCGCGCACCTTCAGATAGCTGCGCAACAGCGGGGCAGCGCCGCAGGCAGGGCACTTGCACTGCAAACCGCGCAACACGGCTGGTCCCAAGGGCCTGTCATCAATGTCTTGTGAATGGGCGGCATACATCATCTGGCCTTTCGTTCGCTTGCACCTCACATAGGATGACACTGCAAATATTGCATCAGAAATACCGGATTTGCGACAGCATGTCGCAAGAAAATGCAGCGCTGCGCGACGGAAACCCGGCAATGCCCCGTTTCAGGGACATCAATCGGCACAAAACGCCGCATTCAACCGGAGATGACCCATGACACACCCCCTTATGCTGATGATCGGCGTGACAGCGCTGGGTTTCAGCACCCTGACCGCTGATGCCCGCAGCACCGGACGCCCGGCAATGCCCGGCTTTGAACAACTGGATCACAACCAGAGCGGCAGCATCACGCTTGAAGATTTCCAGACCCATCTGCAAACCATGCGCAGCGACCGGCAGGACCAGATTGTCACAAAGCTGATGGAACACGCGAATGACGATGGCCTGCTGAACGAGTCCGCACTGCGCGCCGGGCTTGATGCACTGGCCGAGGATCGCCGCACCGCGATGACCGGCCAACGCAGGGCACGCGATGCAAGTCCCCGCGGGGACAGTGCGGAATTCGCGGAACGCATGTTCGGGCGTATTGATGCCAATGGCGACGGCGTTGTCGATGCGCAGGAATATGACGCATTCACGGAACGCATGCAGGCGCGTATGATGCGCCATGACGAACACCGCCAGGGCGGGCGCTGGGGTGGTCCGGGTCGGCGCGGACAGGACTGATCACGAACACCCGGCATGCTGAGTGACAGCGGGGACAGACAGGGACAAGCATGGTGCCACGCGATATGGACGCGGCCAGCGAAGACGCCGATCTTCTTATGCAATTCGCGCAGGGTGACCGGCAGGCCGCGCAGATCCTGACAGACAGGCTGGCCCCGCGTATTCTGCGTTTCGCAGCCCGCATGCTGGGTGACAGAACAGAGGCAGAGGACGTCACCCAGGACACCATGCTGCGACTGTGGCGCATCGCGCCCGACTGGCAGGATACCGGCATTCCGCCTGCGGCATGGGTGTTCCGGGTTGCGGCGAATCTTTGCACCGACAGGCTGCGCCGCCGTCGTTCCGGCCCTTCGGAAATGCCCGACCTGCCGGACGGGACACCCGGCGCGGATACGCGCATGATGCAGACAACGCGGGCGGCGGCACTGGAAACGGCGCTGGCCGCCCTGCCCGAAAGACAGCGACAGGCCGTCATCCTGCGCCATCTGGAAGGGCTGTCAAACCCGGAAATCGCGGCCATTATGCTGGTCGGGACAGAAGCTGTCGAAAGCCTGACCGCGCGCGGCAAGCGCAATCTGGCCGCATTGCTGTCGGGGCACAAGGAAAGACTGGGGTATGAAGATGAGCACTGAAAAAGAACACGACACCGGGCGCGACCCGCTGGACGCATTCTTCGCAGCCGCACGCGACCAAGCCCCCGGTCTGTCGCCGGATTTACGGGCGCGTATTCTGACGGATGCGGCAAACACGCTTGAAGACATGAACAGGCCCGCGCAACCGCGACCGGCATTTCCGGGGCGGTTACGCGGCTGGTTCAGCGGCTGGGCAGCCCCGTCGCTGGCGGGCGGGCTGGCGGCGGCGGCGGCCGGTTTCTGGTTCGGGATTGCCGCCCCGATGCCAGTTTCGGCACTGGACGCGCCGCTGTGGTTGCACGACGCGCTGACTTACCTTGATGCGATCAGCACCCCGCTTGTCGGGCTGGATGATCCGCTATTGCTGGGATTTTGACATATGGCACAGCCTGATCCGAAACCGCGCATGCCCGTCTGGGGCAAGATTGTCCTGACGATTTCGCTTATCCTGAACCTTGCGTTCATCGGCCTGATCGGCGGTGTGGCGGCACGGGCCGGGCTGGACGGAACCCCCCTGCGCACGGCAATTTCGGCGCTTCCCTTCAGTGACCAGCGCGCCTTTCGTCGCGACAGCCGCAATGCATGGCGGGATTCCCATCAGCAACCGCGCAGCCCGCATGCGACACAGCAGATGATCGCAAGCCTGCAAGCGGATGAATTTGACGAAGCGCAATTTACCGCCGCCCTGATAGAAGCGCAGCAACACCTGATCAACATAAGCAACCGCATGCAAAGCCGCCTTGTTGCGCGCGTCGCCGCCATGACACCGCAGGAAAGACACGATTATGCCGCGCAGTTGCAACAGCGCATCGAGAACCGGCGCGGGCCGGGATGGTGGCGGTCGCGCCAGCGTGAATGATACCCGCCCGGACAAGCAGGTGGGTGATCGCGTCAGGCGCAACCATCAGGCTGGCCGGAAGCCCGCGCCGGCAATGTGCCGGGGACTGCCGGTTCCGTACCCGGAAACGTTCACCTTATGCAGGTGACACAATCCGCAGTTCCAAGGCCTGGTGCGACACTGGCGTAACCGGCAGGCCGCAGGACAACCGGGCCTATGGCACCGTCATCCATGTGCCGCGCCATCACGCGGCGGCGTTCTGACCGGATACCACACGGTTGCGCCCGCCTGCTTTCGCCGCTCGCAATGCGTCATCCGCCCTGCCGACAATCGTTTTCGCGAAATCCCCGCACCCGGCAAAACCCGCATGCTCTGCGGCAACACCGATTGACACCGACAATTGCAGCGCAGCATCACTGCCCCGGACATCATAGCCGCGGGAATGAACGGTCCTGCAGATCCGCTGCGCCACGCGCCGCGCCGCCCTTACATCTGCCCCCGGCATGACCACCACGAATTCCTCTCCGCCATAGCGGACCAGAATATCGCTGCTGCGCAAGGCCGCGCGTAACCGGCGGGCAACTTCGGTCAGGACATCATCCCCCGCGTTATGCCCGAAACGGTCATTGACCGATTTAAAATGATCCAGATCGATGACCAGAACCGCGCAATCCGACAAGGCCCCCGTTTGCATATCCGCAGCGATCCGGGCCATTTGCGCACAAAGATAGCGCCGGTTGAACAACCCCGTCAGGGGGTCACGGACCGCCTGATCAAGCTGGGTTTCAAATGCCTGCTGCAGCGCATCCCGCTGCTGTTTCTGCTGGAGTATCTTGGCAAGGCGCAGATTGGCTTCTTCCGCATCCAGAGGCAGATGTAGAACTTCCCTTGCGCCAAGATCAAGCGCCATTGCCCCCAGCAATTCCTGCCCTTCTGGTAAAATGATGCACAATTCTGCCTGCCGGGTCTGATTGCGTGACAGCAAGTCCGGAATGACCTGCAACCCCTTTTGCAGAATGACATCGGCGGAAACCAGAAACAGATCCGGCATCGCCGTACCGGTGTCCAGCCGCAGCGCCTGTTGCAGGCTAAGGCAGGTGCATGTCATCTCCGGCATAACCCCGCGCAGATCATTGCAGAACCCGTCACAGGCCGCACCGCCATTGCAAATGACCATCATGCGCGATTGCAGCGTAAAAGCTGCCGCGCCTTCGGCCATGCCGGTAACAGCGGGCATGGCGACAGGCATGGCATGCCGTGCCCGATGGTCCTGTGTGCGCAGCAAGCTGCGGATCCGCCCCATAAGATAGGATTCATCCAGTGGCTTGGACAGGAAATCATCTGCGCCCATGCGCAACGCCGTTAGCCGCTGCTGACGATCCGCTGTTGCGGAGAACAGCAGAATCGGAATGTCGCGGGTCGCGGGGTTGCCGCGCAGTCTCTGGCAAATGTCTATACCGTCGATATCGGGCAAACGATAATCCAGCAAAATCAGGTCGGGGTTTTCATCCTGCGCCAGCAGCAGCGCCTGTTCCCCGCAATCAGCCATCAGGCAATCATAGCACGCCGCCTGCAATTTAGCGCGCAGGATGGTCCGGTTAATTGAAAGATCATCGACAATAAGTATGAGTCCTGACATACGTGTCACCCTATGCATGGTTAATCACAGGTTAGCGTGCATTCGTTAACAAACCCTTTAACACCTCAATGCCCGGCAACCCGACAGGATGGCTTGCATGAACCACAGCGCCGCCGAACGAATTGCACTGGATGCATTTACATGGCTTTGCGCTGAGCAGGACTTGCTGCCGGTTTTCCTGAATGCAAGCGGCGCATCGGTCGGTGACCTGCGCGCCGCGCTGTCCAGTGCCGAGGGGCCGGACCAGGCGCTTCTGGGGGCGGTGCTGGATTTCATCCTGATGCGCGATGACACGGTTATTGCCTGCTGCGCCGCGCAAAACCTGCCAAATGACCGGCTGGCACAGGCGCAGGCGGTTCTTGCCGGTCATGCGGGAATGCACTGGACCTGACGCGCTATCAGGGCATATTCACCGACTTGCCCTTGACTTCCGCCCCGCCAGATTGTGTATCCGCGACAAGCCTTGCACCACTGCAACCAAGGGAACAGCCCATGCACGCCTATCGCAGCCATACCTGCGCAGACCTGACCGCCGCCCATGTGGGTGAAACCGTGCGCCTGTCCGGCTGGGTGCATCGCATCCGTGACCATGGCGGTGTGTTGTTCATTGACCTGCGCGACCATTTCGGCATCACGCAGGTTCTGGCCGACAGCGACAGCCCCGCATTCGCCGATATCGAAAAGCTGCGTGCGGAATTCTGTGTCCGCATCGAAGGCACGGTCAAAGCGCGCGATGCATCGCTGGTCAATACCAAGCTGAAAACCGGCGAGATCGAAGTCTATGCCCGTAGCATGGACATTCTGGGCGCCGCAGATGACCTGCCGCTGCCGGTCTTCGGCGAACCCGACTACCCGGAAGAAACCCGCCTGTCCTACCGGTTCCTTGACCTGCGGCGCGACGGTTTGCATGGCAACATGATGCTGCGCTCCAACGTGGTGCGGTCCATGCGCCAGCGGATGTGGGGCACAGGCTTCACCGAATTCCAGACGCCGATCATCACTGCGTCATCCCCCGAAGGCGCGCGCGATTTTCTGGTGCCGTCACGCCTGCACCCCGGCAAGTTCTATGCGCTTCCGCAAGCGCCCCAGCAGTTCAAGCAACTGATCATGGTGTCGGGCTTTGACAAATATTTCCAGATAGCACCCTGTTTCCGCGACGAAGACCCGCGCGCCGACCGCTCGCCCACCGATTTCTACCAGCTTGACGTGGAAATGAGCTTTGTCGAACAGGAAGACGTGTTTTCGGCTGTCGGGCCAGTGCTGCAGGGCGTGTTTGAGGAATTCGCGGATGGGAAAAAGGTTGATCCCTGCGGCGAGTGGCCGCGCATTCCCTATGCGGAATCGTTGTTGAAATACGGCACCGACAAGCCGGATTTGCGCAACCCGATTGAAATGCAGGTCGTGTCGGAGCATTTCCGCGGTTCCGGCTTTGCGATCTTTGCGAAATTGCTGGAAAATGACGGCACAGAAATCCGCGCCATTCCCGCGCCCACGGGCGGGTCGCGCAAGTTCTGCGACCGGATGAACGCTTTTGCCCAAGCGCAGGGGCTGCCGGGGATGGGGTATATTTTCTGGCGTGCAGGAGATGACGGACTGGAAGCCGCAGGCCCCCTTGCCAAGAATATCGGCCCAGAGCGCACCGAAGCCATCCGCCAGCAACTGAACCTTGGCGAGGGTGACGCCGCCTTCTTCCTCGGCGGCAAACCTGCGCAGTTCGAAGGCGTGGCCGCGAAAGCGCGCGATGAAATCGGCCGCGAACTGAAGCTGCTGGATGAAAACCGCTTCGCTTTCGCCTGGATCGTCGATTTCCCGATGTATGAGGCTGACGCAGAGTCCGGCAAGGTCGATTTCAGCCATAACCCGTTTTCCATGCCCCAGGGCGGTATGGACGCACTGTCGGGCGATCCGCTGAAGGTGCTGGGCTATCAGTATGATCTGGCCTGCAACGGCTATGAATTGCTGTCAGGGGCCATCCGCAACCACAAACCGGAAATCATGTATCGCGCGTTTGAAATCGCGGGCTACCCGAATTCCGAAGTGGACAAGCGCTTCGGTGGCATGGTCAAGGCGTTCAAATACGGCGCCCCCCCCCATGGTGGCTGCGCGGCAGGCATTGACCGTATCGTCATGCTGCTGGCAGGCGAGCAGAACATCCGGCAGGTCATCATGTTCCCGATGAACCAGCGCGCCGAAGACCTGTTACTGCACGCACCATCTGACCCCACGAATGATCAGTTGCGCGATCTGGGCCTGCGGCTGGCCCCAAAAACCTGATCTGTCACGCCCCCCCCGGTCATGGGGGGCGTGTAACATCCGGGGCGACTGCAGCGAACAGATCAGGGTAAGTCAATGCAAAGGACCGCACCCATGATCACCCGCCGCCACCTGATCCTGTCGGGGCTTTCACTGCCGCTGCTGCCTGCCACGCTGTCGGCGCAATCCGTCTTCACCGAAAACGGTGTGGCGCTGCGTGGCTATGACCCGGTTGCCTATTTCACCGAAGGGCAGCCCCGGCGCGGGGATGCCGCCCATGCTGCCGACTGGGGCGGGGCCATCTGGCATTTCGCAAATCCGGAAAACCGCGCTGCGTTTCTCGCCGATCCGGTGCGCTTTGCCCCGCAATATGGCGGGTACTGCGCCTGGGCCGTGGCCGAAGGCTACACTGCCCCCATCGACCCGCAGGCATGGCGCATTGTTGACGGGCAGTTGTATCTGAACTTCTCGCCCCGCGTGCAGCGCCAATGGGAACGCGACATTCCCGGCAATATCTTACGGGCCGACAGCAACTGGCCGGAACTGCGCGGCTGAATTGCCTGCCCGCTTTGCCTGGTGCAGCTTTCATTCTGGTCTAAATATCCAATAAGTCCTGCCTCAAGGGGGCTTGCCCCCCTGAGGCAGGACAGACTTGACCTGCATATCACAACGGCGTGCCGGTATAGTTTTCCGCAAACAGCTTGCGCGCAGTCGGGTCTGTGGCCAACATGTCCAGTTCCACGCGCTGCATCTGCCGGTCATACTCCGAATGTTCCGGGAAGCGGTGCATCATCGTCGTGACCGACCATGAAAACCGCATCGCCTTCCAGATACGCGCCAACGCCTTTTGCGAATAGCTGTCCAGCCCACTGGGGTCATTGTCGTTATAATGGGCCAGAAGCCCCTGTGACAGATAATGAACATCCGATGTTGCCAGATTCAGCCCCTTGGCCCCGGTCGGCGGCACAATATGGGCCGCGTCCCCGCACAGGAACAACGCGCCCCAGCGCAGCGGCTCGGACACGAAACTGCGCAATGGTGCGATGGATTTCTCGATCGACGCTCCGGTGACCAGATCGGCGGCAACATCCTGCGGAAGGCGCGCTTTCAGTTCCGTCCAGAATGCGTCGTCGGACCAGTCCTCTGCCTTGTCACTCAGGGGCACCTGAATATAGTAGCGCGACAACATCGGGTTGCGCATCGATGCCAGTGCAAATCCGCGCGGGTGGTTTGCATAGATCAGTTCATCGCGCACGGGCGGCGTTTCCGACAGGACACCCAGCCAGCCGAACGGATATACCTTTTCATATTCACGGCGCATATTATCCGGAATTGACCGGCGGCTGACACCGTGGAACCCGTCACAGCCTGCAATGAAATCACATTCCAGACGGAATGACTCGCCGTCCTTGTCCCAAGTGACACTGGGCGCAGCGCCTTTCAGGTCATGCAGGACCACGTTTTCCACACCATGAATATGGGTCGCGCCCAGTGCATCCTGCGCATCATACAGATCGCGCGTTACCTCTGTCTGGCCATAGACCATGACCGTGTGGCCGCAGGCTTCCTGAAAATCAACGCGGATCATTTTCTGATCGCTGCTCAGGTAACAGCCGTCATGCGGGTACCCTTCGCGCTGCATCCGCGCGCCTGCGCCGGCCTGATTGAGCAGATCAACCGTGCAGCGTTCCAGCACACCTGCGCGGATGCGCGACAACACATGGGCGCGGCTTTGGCGTTCCAGCACCACGGTTTCAATTCCCGCGCGGTTCAGCAATTGCGACAGCAACAACCCCGAGGGGCCACCCCCGATTATGGCGACCTGCGTGCGCATGGGTTTTCCTTCCCTGATTTTCTTCATCTGATGGTCATATTAAGGATGCAGCGCATCTGTGGAATGGATTCCGCAGGCCAATTATGGTACTATCCGGACATGATTCCGCAAAATCCCCCCCCTCCCGAAATTCCCGCCTGGCATCTTTATGGTGAACGCGCGCCATTTCCGGATATCGCGCATATGGAACGGATAGTCGACCGCGCCGCCGGGCTGGACTGGCAGATAAAGCCGCATCGCCACACACATCTTTTGCAGATATTTCTGTTGCTTTCCGGCCAGATCACCTTTCATCTGGAAGGGCAGCAGCGCTGCCTTACCCCCCCTGTGGCGCTATGTCTGCCGCCGACAGTGGTTCATGGCTTTGACTTTTCGGCCGAGACAGAGGGGTGGGTCCTCAGCCTGCCTGTGCAGAATTTTCCGGAATTTCTGGCGGATGGTGCGGAACTGGCATTCATTTTGCGGGGGCCAGAAATATTAGCCCCGGCCGCTGCAGTTCAGGATAATTTTAGCCGGTTGTTTGATGTCTGGTCCGAAAACCGACGCTTTCGCAGTACCGCCTTGCGCTGCCTGCTGGGACAGATTCTATGCGCATTATTCAGGGATCACGCCACATCACCCGCCGCACATCCGACAAGAACCGATCCCCGGATTGCCAGATTCCAGTCACTGATTGCGCAGCATTTCAGCGCGCATTGGCAGGTCTCGGATTATGCTGCAACGCTGGGTATGTCCGCGCGCAATCTGGGCCGGTTGTGCAAACACCAGACCGGGCTTTCCCCGCAGGCCATGATCGAAGCGCATCTGATGCGCGAAGCCGCGCGCTTGCTGGCCTATACCCGCATGAGTGCGCAATCCGTCGCGCACCGTCTGGGGTATGACGACCCCAGCTATTTCAATCGGCGTTTCCGGGCGTTTGCCAATATGTCACCGGGGGCATATCGTCGCCGGTTGGACCAATAGCATGATCAGCTCACATCGAACGAGGGTGGAAGATTTTTGGCCTGAAGCAGTCACCCAAAGGCGCGGAATCAAGGCCGCAGGCCGCCGCGCCATCGGCGGGCCGTCCCGCGGCCTGCCGGTTCCGCCAGCGTCATACCAAGCCTTTGATGCCGGAGTATTTCGCCTGCATAAAGTGAACTTCTAGAACGTGGGACCGGCAGTCCCCGGCCCACCGATGGCGCGGGCTTGTGCATAGGTCAACGTCCGCAATAGGCCAGAACCCAACGGCATCGGAAAATTTACGTGCGTTGCGCAAATATTCGGGTGCGCATCGCCTCGGACGCAGCAAGTTGGGATTGCGCCGACAGTGTTACGGCCCAGTCCGCCAGACCCTTGGCACCGTCCAGCCGGTCCAGTGCTTGTGGCAGTGAAATTCCGTCTGCCTGCGCCAGTGCCAGCGCGTTCTTGACCAGTTCCTGCGCTTTGGGGCGGGGCATATGGGCGGCCAGTGCGAAACTTGCGGCCTCTGCCAGGGCCGCGCCATGCCCTGCGTCCAGTTGCATGGACATGCTTGCGGGATCGGCCTTCAGGCTTGCCATTAACTCGGTCGCATGGCGCAACGCGGCCGCAGTTGCCATGCCCATTTGCGGCAGGGCCAGCCATTCCAGCGCCCATGCCGCGCCATCGCGTTCTTCCAGCGGGCTGGCCGCACGGGCAAGGGCGGGCTGCAGACAGGTGGTCCAGTCGGCCAGCGTGATGATTGCTTCCGCCCCGACGGGGTTTGATTTCTGCGGCATGGTGGATGACCCGCCGCCCTGGCCTGCGCGGGCTTCGGCTATTTCGGACCGGCCCATGATGACCAGATCGCGCGCGGCTTTCGCCAGCGCCGCCGACACTGCGGTCAGCCAACCCCCAAGGGCAATGATGGCAGAACGGTCAGTATGCCAGCACGGGGCGTCCGCCAGATGCAATTCCTGCGCCAATGCGGCGGACAGCGCCGCGCCATGCCCCCCCACAGCGCTGGCAGAACCGGACGCGCCACCAAACTGGACACGCAGCAAACGCGCGCGCAGGTCCGGCAAGGCCGCTTCCAGCGCGATCAGCGGCTGCGCCCATGTTGCGATGCGCAACCCGAAACTGATGGGGGTTGCCACCTGACTGCGCGTGCGCCCCGCCATCAGGGTTCGGGCATGCGCCGTGCTGGCGGTCTGCATCAGGTCCAGCACCTGCGTAACCCGTGTGGCCAACAACGTCAGCGCATCGCGCCATTGCAGAATATGTGCGCAATCAACGATATCCTGACTGGTTGCGCCCCAATGCAGGAACTGACCATCCGGCCCCAGTTCCGCCTGCAAACGCTTGACCAGCGCGGGCACCGGCACACCGGCAGCGGCGGTTCCTGCGCCCAGATCGCGCGGCGCGACATGGGTTTGCAACAGCGCGTCCGATATGCGCGCGGCACTGTCCTGCGGGATCAGCCCGACAGTGCCGCAGGCGCGGGCCAAGGCCCCCTCGACCGCGACCATATGCGCGGTGAAGCGGGTTTCAGACAGGATTTCAGCCATATCTGCGTCGCCCAGCAACGGACCCAGAAGCGCGCTGTCAAAAGGGCTGGGCGTCATGACCGCAGCGGCAGGTTCAGAATGTCGCGCGCCTGTTGCCATGTCGCCACTGGCCGGTCATATTTCGCGCATAAATCGGCCGCGCGCGCCACAAGGGCCGCATTGGACGGGGCCAGCCGGTCGCGGTCCAGCCGCACATTGTCTTCCAGTCCGGTGCGGGTATGGCCGCCGCGCGCAATGGCCCATTCATTGACCACAATCTGGTTCGGGCCAATGCCCGCCGCGCACCAGTTCGCATCGGGGGCAAAACGTTTCAGGGTTTCGATATAGATATCCAGAATACGCTCATCCGCGATCATGGCGTTTTTCACGCCCATAACGAACTGAACATAAAGCGGCTGTTTCAATCGCCCGTCACCCGCCATTTTCGCGGCCTGAATGATATGCGACAGATCAAAGGCCTCTATCTCTGGCATGACGTCGTATTTCAGCATTTCGGATGCCAGCCAATCCACCAGATCCGGCGGGTTTTCATAAACCCTCGTCGGGAAGTTATTCGACCCCACCGAAAGCGACGCCATGTCAGGGCGCAGCGGCAGCATTCCGCCGCGTGCCTGCCCGGCACCGGAACGCCCACCCGTGGAAAGCTGGATAATCATTCCAGGGCAGTGTTTTTCCAGCCCCTCCTTCAGGCGCGCGAATTTTTCGGGGTCCGATGACGGGGTTTCATCATCATTGCGCACATGGCAATGCGCGATCGTGGCACCTGCTTCGAATGCTTCCTGCGTGCTTTCAATCTGTTCCGGAATGGTGACCGGCACAGCGGGATTATTGGCCTTGGTCGGCACCGAGCCGGTGATCGCCACAGCGATGATGCAAGGATTTGTCATGACGGGTATGGTCCTTCTCGCGCGCGTTGTGCCCCCCTACCTGCCCGGCTGAGAGATCAGCGCGGGCGGGGGGGGCGGTCTGTATCACATGTCCAGAAACACGGTTTCACCCGCGCCCTGCAAGCGAATATCGAACCGGTATTGCCCCGGACCGGTCTTTTTCGCGATCAGCGTGTCGACGCGCGGGCGCTGTTCGATACGCGCCAGAACGGGGTCGTTGCTGTTATCCTCATCTTCAAAATAGATGCGGGTCTGCAGGCCGATATTGATACCACGCGCCACGATCCACAGCGCGATATGGGGGGCCTGCAAGGTGCCACCGGCTGTTGCGACCGCGCCGGGTTTCACTGTGCGCAGGCAGAACTCGCCCGATTCCGCATCCGCCGCGAACCGGCAGAACCCCGACACGTTGGGGTCCGCACCATCCTGCCCTGCGAATTTGCCCTGCGCATCCGGTTGCCAGCTTTCGATCAGGGCATCGCGCATGGCCCAGCCCGTGCCATCATAGACCGAGCCTGTAATCTCGATCACGTCGCCTTGCGCACCGTCGGAAATGGGGCTTGTGCCGATTTCATCATCAAAAGTTCCGGCATTGCCTGCATAGGTTGGCATCATTCCTATATGGACATAGGGACCGGCAGTCTGCGACGGGGTTTCCTGCAGCATGTCAAGTTTCTGCACCATGATCACATCCCCTCAGGTTTGTTTTCGAACATGCTCTGGCGGCGGCCCCGCAGCACAATGTCGAATTTATAGGCCAGATAATCCAGCGGTTTGGAGGCCGCCATGTCCAGCGGTGCCACCAAACGGTCAAGCTGCGCGCGGTTCTTGATGGTTGCGGCAATCGGGCAAAGCGGGATCAGCGGGTCACCTTCGAAATACATCTGGGTGATCAGGCGCTGCCCGAAGCTATGGCCGAAAACCGAGATGTGAATATGCATGGGCCGCCAGTCATTCGCGCGATTGGGCCATGGATAGGCACCGGGGCGAATGGTCAGGAACTGATACCGCCCGTATTCGTCGGTCAAGGTACGGCCAGCGCCGCCAAAATTGGGGTCAAGGGGCGCAAGATAGCCGTCCTTCTTGTGGCGGTAACGCCCGCCCGCATTGGCCTGCCAGATTTCAACCAACGTGTTGGGCACCGGGCGGCCATGTTCGTCCAGAACGCGCCCATGCATCAGGATACGTTCGCCGACAGCAGGTGCCGCGCCGCGTGTCCAGTTCAGAATCAGGTTGTTGTCCAGCGCGCCCAGACGGCTGTGGCCGAAAGTTGGGCCGGTTTCTTCGGACGGGGTTGAATCCAGCGACAGAAGCGGCAGGTTGGGGGACCGGGGCACGCTGGTCTTGTAGCCCGGATCATATGGGTCGGGGTGTATCGCGCGGTTGCGCGGGATCAATGGTCCATCAAGCATTGTCTGCCGCCTCCATCTCGGCAAAGGTGGCTTTCGCCAGTTTTATCGCATGATTTGCACGCGGAACGCCTGCATAAATCGCAACATGTTGAAAGGCTTCCATCACATCGCGCTGGCTTGCACCGGTATGCGCGGTTGCCCGGATATGCATCGGGATTTCCTCGAAATTGCCAGTTGCGGCCAGCAGGGCCAGCGTCAGCATGGACCGTTCGCGGCGGCTGATCGCATCTGATGCCCAGACAGTGCCCCAGGCCCCTTCGGTGATCAATGTCTGAAAGGGTGTGTCCAAATCGCTGCGCGCGGCTTCTGCACGGTCCACATGGGCATCGCCCAGAACGCTGCGCCGCACAGCCATTCCGGTGTCAAAACGGTTGGTCATGCTGTCTCCTTCAGGAATGCCGTGATCAGGTCTGCCACGCGCGCGGGGGATTCGACGCAGGGCAGATGCCCTGCCCCGTCAATCAGATGGAACTGTGCCCCCAGAAGGCTGGCGGTTGCCCGCACCAGTTCAGGCGGGGTCGCGCCATCCTCGCTTCCGGCCATGGCGATCGCGGGCAGGTCCAGCGCACGGGTTGTGTCAGTCAGGTCCGCGCCCGCAATGGCGGCGCAGCAGCCTGCATACCCGTCGCGCGTTGTACGACACAGCATGTTGCGCCACAGTGCCAGTTCAGCCGCGTTGTCACGGTGAAAGGCGGGGGCGAACCAGCGCGCCATGACTCCATCAGCAAGGGGCGCGATGCCATGCTCCTGCACGGCCTTGATACGGTCCTGCCACATCTGCGCAGGGCCAATCCGCGCCGCCGTATCCATCAGCACAATGCCGCGCACCAGATCGGGGCGCGCATGCGCCAGCCCCTGTGCGATCATCCCGCCGATGGACAGACCGACAACAACCGCTTTCGTGACCTGCAATGCATCCAGAACCGCTGCCGCATCGGCAATCAGATCATCCATCGCATAGGGCGCGGGCGGCGCATCGGACAGCCCATGCCCCCGTTTGTCATAGCGGATCAGACGCAGCCCGTCCGGCAGCAGCGGCAAAACCGCGTCCCACACCCGCAAATCTGTTCCCAATGAATTGGCGAACAGCACAGGCGCGCCATCGCGCGGACCTTCATCGCGGATATGCAGGACAGTACCATTATGTATGACTGTTTTCATGGGCCCATCTTACATAGCACAGGCGACGGAATAAATTATAATCTTGTGCAAAATTCATAACCATGGGGTTAATTATCGCCCGAACGCCCGCCCATATACGGGCGGCGCCGTGCGGAGCGTCCCGAAGCCGGACGTAGCGCTTGACTATTCCGATTATTTTGCTAGGTTTTGGCCAGCAACCAAGCCAACCAACAGGTCAGCCCGGTATACGCATGAATTCGGTATCACTGCCGATCTGTTTCGGACCAAGCACATGACCTTTTCTGCATTGTCGGCACCAGAAAACCCGACACCGCGCAGGGCCACAAACCCCCAGGCCGGGTGCGCTGACGCCACATGCCGTTCGGAATTGCTTGAACGGGTCTGCGAAACCCCTTGCACGTGTCTGACGGAACACGCCGCCCTGACAGATTTTCTGTTGTTCCAGCGTTCAGACCCGTCGCAGCCATCATGACTGAAAAGCACCTGCATTCCAACGGCCCCTTGCACCATGACGCGCAGAACTTCCCCGTCGCCGCGCACATGGACACGGATTTGCCCTGCCATGACGCCGCGATACTGACCAATGGGGGCGTAACTGCGCATATCGCACTTGACGGACAGGTCTATACGCTGCGCATTACCCGGACACGCAAACTAATCTTGACCAAATAACAGCCCAGCCAGTTGCCCTGCCACAGGGCCAGTCAGGACAACACAGCAATGAGCAAGATCCCCTCGCCCTGCATCGACGTGTGCAAATTCAAGCGCGAAGGTCATTGTATCGGATGTTCGATGACCAAAGCGCAGAAATCCATGTTCAAGAAACTGAAAAAAGAAAAACACCAGAAGGCCTTTCTGGACCTTCTGGTGCATCAACAAAACGATCTTGGCAGATATCGCCACTGGGCCGAAGCTTTTCGCAAACGCTGCGAGAAGAAAGGCGTCAAGCCACCGCTGTAGCGTGCATCAGCCCAGATGCGCGCGCAGAAGCCACGCGAATTTTTCATGCACCTGTCCACGCCCGATGGCCAGATCCTGCGTCAGCAGGTCGCCATGCTCTTCGGCAATCGCGGCAGCGCCCGCAAGGGTTGCCGCCAGCGTATCCTGCGCCTTGGCCATGGTTTCGATCATCGCTTCGGCAGTGGCGTGGCCGTCATGTTCCATCACCTTGGAGCGTTTCAGCATGCCCGCAAGCTGCCCTTCCGCGTGTCCGCCAAGTGCTTTCACACGTTCGGCCAGCTCATCCTGCGCGGTGAAGTGATCCTCATATATATTCTGGAACATCGCATGCAGCGGGCCGAAGGCCATGCCGGTGACATTCCAGTGAAAATTCTGTGCAAGCATGGTGGTCACGGCCGTTTCCGCCACGCATTGGTTCAGCGCCTCGCAAATGGCTTCCTGTGCGCTGGGGGTCAATTGTTGTGCTGTCTGGGTCATGAGAACCCTCCTGTCATCTAACAAATCATGGATTGTGCAACACGGGACTGGCTTGCGACACTGCTGGCTACCCGCTTGCAATGAAGATAGGCGAGGCCGGGGTGTGTTTCAAGCTTTTTTAGAAAGATTCTAAATCCTACGGATTCAATCGGATTTCAGACCGGGGCGGGTTTCAGACCGGGCAAGCGGTCTATCATCTGCGCGGTCAACCAGCCCACATGACGGCGCAAATGCAAGGGCAGCCGCGCACGCAACAGAAAGGCCGTGCTGGCGCGGTCATCATGCGAAATTGCATCCATCAGCGCCAACAGCCAGCTTTCATCAAACGAACATTCCTGCGCGCCGGCGCGGTGAATAACCGGACCATGGGCCAACCCCTGTGCCAGAACGCGCAGCAATGCATCAGCATAGGGTTGCGCGCCTTCATGCGGGGCATTTTGCAGGATTGCGCAGGCCTCGAACGGTTCCAGACGGGCCTTGGCGCGGCACTGGCGCATCAACACGCGCAGCAACGTCAATGCCGCCACATGTTTTTCATTCCTGACCCGCTGCTGTGGTGCATGCGGTGCAACGAACTGCTTTTGCAAACCCATCACGATACTCCATTTATTCCCGACTGATATAGTATGGAATAAAGCCTCTGACCAGAGGCTATGTGCATCACCCGCTTCGAAACAGTTGTTCAGGCCCGCTTGCCAAGCTGCGCAACACCCAGCACCGACAGAATCCTGGCTTCGATATCGGGCGCGTTCATTGCCGCAGACGCATACATGTCGTGGGGGTTCGCCTGATCAATGAACGTATCGGGCAGTACCATGGACCGGTATTTCAACCCTGTATCAAACACGCCTTCTTCTGCCAGAAGCTGCGCCACATGGCTGCCAAAGCCGCCAATGGCCCCTTCTTCGATGGTGATCAACGCTTCATGTTCTGCCGCCAATTGCAGGATCAGGTCACGGTCCAGCGGCTTGGCAAAACGCGCATCCGCAACTGTCGGGGTAATCCCCCTGGCCGCCAGGGATTCGCAGGCCAGCAACACCTCTGCAAGGCGCGTGCCAAAGGACAGGATCGCCACGCGCGCCCCTTTGCGGATCATGCGGCCCTTGCCGATTTCCAGCACCTGCCCACGTTCGGGCATTTCAACGCCGGTCCCTTCGCCGCGCGGAAAACGGAACGCAATCGGCCCGTCATCATGGGCGGCGGCGGTGGCAACCATATGCACCAGTTCGGCCTCGTCCGCGGCGGCCATCACCACCATGCCGGGCAGATTGGCCAGAAACGCCACGTCAAAACTGCCCGCATGGGTTGCGCCATCGGCGCCCACCAGCCCCGCGCGGTCAATTGCAAAACGCACCGGCAGGCGCTGAATCGCCACGTCATGCACGACCTGATCATACCCGCGTTGCAGAAACGTGGAGTACATGGCGCAAAACGGTTTCATTCCGCCAGCGGCCAGCCCTGCACAGAATGTCACGCCATGCTGTTCGGCAATGGCCACATCAAACATGCGATTGGGGAACTGGCGCGCAAACAGGTCCAGCCCAGTACCATCGGGCATGGCGGCGGTCACCGCGACGATCTTGTCGTCATGGCGGGCTTCGGTAATCAGCGCTTCGGCAAAGACCTTGGTATAACTTGGCGCATTGGACGGTGCTTTATGCTGCTTGCCAGACACCATGTCGAACTTGGCGCGCGCATGCCCGCGATCTGCCGCCCCTTCGGCGGGCGCATAGCCCTTGCCCTTCTTGGTCAGGACATGAATCAGCATGGGTTCATCCGCGCGGTCGCGCAGGGTGCGCAACACCCACAGCAACTGGTCCAGATCATGGCCATCGATCGGACCAAGATAGTTGAAGCCCAGTTCCTCGAACAAGGTGCCGCCGACGGTGACATGTTTCAGCAGATCCTTGGCGCGGCGCGCCCCTTCCTGAAATGGCCCCGGCAGCAGGCTGAAGGCATTTTTCACGGCATGTTTGATGTCCTGCACCGGCTTGTCGGCGTAAAGCCGTGACAGATAGCTGGACATCGCCCCTGTGGGGGGCGCAATCGACATTTCATTGTCGTTCAGAATGACAAACATGCGCCGCCCCAGATGGCCGGCATTGTTCAGCGCTTCATAAGCCATGCCCGCGCTGATGGCCCCGTCGCCGATAACGGCAATCGCGTCACCCAGCGCCGGGTCGGGCGCACCGCCCAGTTCGCGCGCCATGGTAAAGCCCAATGCGGCGGAAATGCTGGTCGAACTATGGGCCGCGCCGAACGGGTCATAGGGGGATTCCGATCGCTTGGTGAAGCCCGACAGCCCATCCTTCTGGCGCAGCGTCCGCATCCGGTCGCGCCGCCCCGTCAGAATTTTATGCGGATAGCTTTGATGCGACACGTCCCAGATCAGCCGGTCGCGGGGGGTGTCGAATACGGCATGCAGCGCCACGGTCAGTTCCACCACGCCCAGACCAGCGCCCAGATGACCGCCGGTTTCGGAAACAACCGCAATGGTTTCCGCGCGCAATTCATCCGCAAGCTGGCGCAATTCGCGGTCGCTCATCCTTTTCAGATCAGCGGGCGAGGTCACTTTATCCAGAAGCGGTGTCTGCGGCATGGTGATCCCTTTTCCTGCGCGGCGCATTCCCTGAAGAAACGCCCTTCAGGTTTGTCGTGCGATAACGAATTGCGCGGCCTGCCGCAACACATCACCCTGCGCACCATATGGGTCAAGGGCCGCTTGTGCCTGCGCGACAAGATCACGCGCACGCGCACGCGCCCCGTCCAGCCCCAGCAAGGACACGAACGTCGCCTTTCCCGCCGCAGCATCCTTTTGCAACCGTTTGCCCGCAAGGGCCGGGTCGCCTTCGACATCCAGAATATCATCGGCGATCTGAAAGGCCAGCCCCAGCGCACGGGCATAGGCGGTAAGTGGCCCGGTATCAGCGCCAGCCATACGCGGCCCCGCACAGGCCGACCATGCGATAAGCGCACCGGTCTTGCCCGCCTGCAAGGCGGTGATCTGGTCCAGCGTCAGGGGCACGGGCGCGGTTTCGGCCGCGATGTCCAGCGCCTGCCCCAGAACCATGCCCGCCGCCCCTGATGCATGCGCAAGAGTGGTCAGTAATTCCAGCCGCGCCTGCGCTGTCGGCGCGGCAGCGTCCCGCGCCAGCAACCCGAACGCCAGTGCCTGCAACGCATCACCCGCCAGAATCGCGGTCGCTTCGTCCCATTTCACATGCACTGTGGGCTGACCACGGCGCAGGCTGTCATCATCCATTGCGGGCAAATCATCATGCACCAGCGAATAGGCGTGAATCGCCTCTATCGCGGCGGCGGCATGAACTGCCGTTTCCGGTGCCAGCCCGTGCAGACGCGCACTTTCCAGCACCAGAAATGCACGCAGCTTCTTGCCGCCGCGCGTGGCATAGGCCATCGCATCGCGCACAGTGCTGGCAGGCTGGGCCGCGATTTCGGCCTGCAAGCATACATCTGTCAGTGCGGCGGCATCAGCCAGACGGGCGGCAAAGCCGGTCATGCGGTAAACGGCTCCGTCCCTTCGGGCGTCCCGTTTTCCGACAGGCGGATCGCTTCAACCCGCATCTGCGCTGCGTTCAGCCGTTCTTCGCATTGCTTCTTCAGCTTTGCGCCGGTTTCATAAAGCGTGATCGACTGTTCCAGCGGGACATCACCGCGTTCCAGCCGGGTGACGATATCTTCCAGCGCGCGCAGGGCTTCTTCAAAACTCATTTCGGAAACCGGTTTGTCTGTCGTCATGCCTGCTGCTCCATCAAGACTGCCACATGCGCCGCGACTGACGCGCCCAGCGCGGCCAGATCATAGCCCCCTTCCAGCACCGACACCACCCGCCCGTCACAGTGGCGCGCGGCAATATCGCACAGCGCCCCGGTCACCCAGGCAAAATCCTGTTCCACCAGATCAAGCTGGGCCAGCGGGTCATCGCGATGCGCATCAAACCCCGCCGAAATCAGCACCAGTTCAGGCGCGAAACGGTCAAGCTGCGGCAATACCATATCTTCATAAACACGCCGGAATGCCGCGCCGTCGGTGCCCGGCGGCAGTGGTACATTCATGACATTCCCATGTCCGCCACGTTCACCCGCAGCACCCGTGCCGGGCCATAGCGGCATCTGGTGGCTGGAAATGAACAATGCGCGGGGTTCGTCCCATAGCAGGTCTTGTGTGCCGTTGCCGTGATGAACATCGAAATCCACAACAGCCACGCGCGACAGACCGTGCTGTTCCATGGCGTGGCGCGCGGCAATTGCGGCAGTGCCAAACAGGCAAAACCCCATTGGCGTGGCCGTTTCGGCATGGTGCCCCGGCGGGCGCATCCCGACAAAGGCATTACGCGCATCACCGCGCAGCACCAGATCAACCCCCAGACAGGCCCCGCCCGCAGCCCGCAACGCGGCATTCAACGACCCGTTGGACACATGCGTATCCGCGTCCAGCTGGTAAATTCCCGCGGCCGGAATCGATTTGCGGATACGGTCCAGATAGGGTTCGGGGTGACAACGCAGCAATTGCGCGTCACTGGCCATGGGGGCATCATGGCGGACAAGGGCTGCAAATGCGGGGGTATCCAGCGCGGCTGCAATCGCGGCCATGCGGTCAACCTGTTCGGGGTGACCGGCGGGCGTCAGGTGCAAAAGCGCGGCGGAATGGGTAATATATGCTGTTGTCATGGCCAAAAGCTAGACGATTGCCCGCCCCGGGGAAAGAGCGATTTTGCCACCCGACACCGCTTGTCCACAGGCCACGTCAATGGCACTGTAACGAAAACCGACCACAGGCATAATGCAGGAAGGCAGACCACTGGCATGACCCGATCACCCGCTATCCTGACACCACCACAGCATGATCACCGTTTTTTCTCCGATCCGGAACAGGCGGTCGCCTTCCTTGAATATCTGTATACTGAAGCGCTGGATTTTCTGGTGCAGGGGTTCAATCATACCGCCAGCAGCCTGAGGGCGGAGACACGCTACCGCGCATTCTATCCCGAAATACGGCTTGTCACGACGCGCTTTGACCGCATCGATTCCCGGTTGAGTTTTGGGCATGTTGCGGAACCGGGCACCTATTCAACCACCGTGACACGCCCTGATCTGTTCCGCCATTACCTGAAGCAGCAGATCGGTTTGCTGATCCGCAACCATAATGTGCCTGTCAGCATCGGCCCTTCTGACACCCCGATCCCGCTGCATTTCGCCATGGCGGGGCGCGGTGACATCGTGCTGCCCGAAAACGGGGAGATGGCGCTTTCGCTGCGCGACATATTCGACGTGCCGGACCTGTCGACCACCAATGATGATATCGTCAGTGGCGACCGCGTTCTGAATCGTGACGGGTCGCGCCCGCTGGCAATGTTCACAGCCCAGCGGGTGGACTACTCGCTTGCGCGGCTTGCCCACTATACGGCCACCACGCCCGAGCATTTCCAGAACCATATCCTGTTCACCAACTACCAGTTCTATGTCGATGAATTCGAGGCATTTGCCCGCGCGCAACTGCGCGACCCCGACAGCGGCTACACATCCTTCATTGCCCCCGGCAATGTGGAACTCACTGACCCTGATGCGGAAATCCCCGCGCTTGCACGGCTGCCGCAAATGCCGACCTATCACCTGAAACGCCGGCACAGCGCGGGTATCACGCTGGTCAATATTGGGGTCGGCCCGTCCAACGCAAAAACCGCCACGGACCATATTGCCGTGCTGCGCCCGCATGCCTGGCTGATGGTCGGCCATTGCGCGGGCCTGCGCAACAGCCAGGCCCTGGGGGATTTCGTTCTGGCCCATGCCTATTTGCGCGAAGACAATGTGCTTGATGCGGATTTGCCCGTCTGGGTGCCCATTCCCGCGCTGGCCGAAATTCAGATCGCGCTTCAGGACGCGGTGGCAGAGATTACACAACTGGAAGGCTACGCGCTGAAGCAGATCATGCGCACCGGCACTGTCGCAACAATCGACAATCGCAACTGGGAGTTGCGCGACCAGTCCGGCCCTGTTCAGCGCCTGTCACAGTCGCGCGCCATCGGGCTGGATATGGAAAGTGCAACGATTGCCGCGAATGGATTCCGATTTCGTGTGCCCTATGGGACATTACTGTGTGTATCAGACAAGCCCCTGCACGGCGAACTGAAGCTGCCGGGCATGGCGTCCGACTTCTATAAGACGCAAGTGTCGCGCCATCTGCGCATCGGCATCCGGGCAATGGAGTTGCTGCGCGATATGCCGCTGGAGCGGATTCACAGCCGGAAACTGCGCAGTTTCAGCGAAACTGCCTTTCTGTAACCGGCAAATTTAAGCTTTTCCGCCACTAAGTTTGTTTTTTCTTGCCCATTGGTGATTGTCAGCGGGCGTAAACTCGGGCTAGATGCGCAGCGAAAACTGCCGTGCCAAGGCCATTCCCGCCAGGCACTCAATTATCAGGAGAGTAAGATGACGACCAAACCGATGACCAAGACCCAGCTTGTCGCAGCACTTGCAGAAGAAATGGGCGCCGACAAGAAAACCGCATCCGCAGCAATTGATGCTGTTTCGGCGGTTGTCCTGCGTGAGGTCGCGGCAGGCGGTGCAGTTACGCTGCCGGGGATCGGCAAAATCATGTGCCGCGCACGCCCCGAGCGTCAGGTGCGCAACCCGGCGACTGGCGAAACCATGACCAAGCCCGCCGACAAGGCCGTCAAGGTGACCGTGGCAAAAGCCCTGAAAGACGCCGTTAACGACTAAGGCCCCGCGCCAGAGATCGCATATCCGGGCGCGGCTGATGCATGGCGTCCGGATATGCCAAAACGGCTGAAGCTGTTTCAGGAAAAGCCGACAGGTTTTTCCGCGCATAAAATGCGACAAGACAATACCACACAGCTTTTTCGTGTTTCTGGCAAATTCCAAAAAGCTGCAGGCAGCCCCGGAAGCGGTTCAGCGCCATGTGACCGACAGTATACCCTTTATGTCCGGTCGGGGTTGGCCTTCGCGCGCGCTGTACGACCGCCGCGCCGTTTGCCGATCTGCACCTGACGAGCAGGCAGTTTTGCCATGATGTCCTGACGCTCTTGCGGTGACATCTGCGTCCATGCCGAAATTTCATCCAATGTCCGCAGGCACCCTGCGCATAAACCTGATTGCGGGTGAATGACGCAGATCTTGATGCAGGGGCTTTCAATTTCGTTGCGTTTCCAAACTGCGTCACTCATACGAATAGGCCTCTGGCAAAATCAGCTTCTGGCGCCATGTAACCCGGCAAGCGGCGCTGACCAGTGCGGCCGCACATGCCCGTCACACCCCCCGCCGCAAGACCGATAACCGGTCCAGCGCGCCTTGCAGGATAACGCCGGCCGCAACATGGTCAATCACCTCTGCGCGGCGACGGCGCGATGTGTCGGCTTCCAGCAACGCGCGCTCTGCCGCGACCGTTGACAGCCGTTCATCCCAGAACCCGATGGGCAAGTCCGTCAGCGCCGACAGGTTGCGGGCGAACGCACGGGTCGACTGGCAGCGCGGCCCCTCGGACCCGTCCATGTTGCGCGGCAAACCCAGCACCAGCCCGCCCAGATCGCGCCCTGCCGCAATTTCCAGCAATGCCTGCGCATCCAGCCCGAACTTGCGCCGCCGGATGGTCTGTAGCGGGCTTGCGACCGACAGCATCCTGTCTGACACGGCAACGCCAATGGTTTTCTCACCCAGATCAAGCCCCGCCACCGCCTGTCGCACCGGGAGTGCCGCCACGAACGCTTCAAAGTCGCTGAACACAGCCATTATGGTGCCTCCGCCGACAATCCGGCCTCCTCCGCGACACGGTTAAGCAGTGCCAGGTCTTCGGCCCGCGCGGCAAACACTGTGCGCGCTTCCTGCAGGATGGCCAGCGCCTGATCGCGCTGTTCCAGTACCGCCAGCGCGCGCACAAGCTGCGCCCAGTCCTCGGCGCTGCCCCCGTCATTGGCCAGCCGCGCTGATAATGACGCCACCATATCCTCAATCATCTGCGCGCGTTCCTCCGGACTCAGGTCCATCGCGGCATCAATATCCGCAGCCACCGGCCCGCGTGCCGATGCTGGCGCCGGGCGTGGTGGCAACTGATAACGCGGCTCGCCCGAAATTCGCGACAGTTCCGGCAACATCGCGCGGATTTCCGACATCCAGGGCGCATCGCCCACGCTTTGGTCATGCAGCCTGCGCCACACACGGAAGGTCAGATCAGGCCGCCCCGTCTGCACATACATCCGCCCCGTATAATAGAGTGCGACACCATTCATCGGATCACGCCGCAGGATATGCTCGATCACCTTTTCCGCCTCCGGGGAGACCATGCCCCCCGCGGCCAGCACCAGCAGGTCCAGCAGGAACGCATGGTCCTGCACGCCCGCATCATCCCCGCGAATCGCAATCACCCGCGCTTGCGCCTGTGCCGCAGCCGCAAAATTGCCCAGCCGCGATTCGTTCTGCGCCAACAAGGAAAAGCCGTGCGCATCATCGGGGCGGCTGACAAGCGCCGCGCGCAACTGCGCCACCATCGGTTCCAGTTCGGCGCGGTCCTCGAATTCCGGCGCATCAGGCATCACCGCGGCAAACTCCGCTTCGAACTCTGCTTGTGCCGGGCGGTTTGCGCGCGTGGCCGCGGCTTCAGCATGGCGCGCGGCCAGCGGCTGATCAGGATAGCCGAAGGCTCCATACTGCATATACAGCACTGCGCCCCCCGACAGCAGCACCGCAATCACCCCCACCATCACAGCATGCGCCCGCGTGGATGACGGCACACCGGCACTGCGCCCGCCCTTGTCCAGATCCAGCACCCGGCGCTGGATTTCCAGACGCAGGCGTTCTGCCTCATTCTCCGACAGGGTGCCGCGCGCAATGTCGCGTTCCACTTCGCGCAACTGGTCGCGGTACACCCGCATCGCGCGTTCGGTGCCATCTGCCGCGCGGCCCACCCGCGCGCGCATCACCGCCCGCAGCAGCACAGCCGCCACCATAACCCCGATGACGACGAATCCTGCAATCTGGCCGATGCCTGCCATATGGCCCCCTATATATAAACGCATGCGCGCGCCCCTGTCATAACGTCAACCCTGCGGTGGAAAAAGGGCTAAACCCGGCCATTCGCCCCCGTATGCCATCAAAACAGGGTCATCGCGGCACTTGGTCGCAAACACTGCGCGCGCCGCGATTCGCAAACACGGCCAGCGCCCGCACATGCAAAACGGCATGCCACGGCGCAGCATCCCGCAAAACGCCGGTCAGCAACGCTTTTTTCGCTATGTTACAAAGGGGTTACATGCGCCCCGGCCGCCCCGATGCAGATTGGGCGACATCCCGCCACGGCCCCAAGGCGTGGCAAAACTGCACCATTTTCGCGGGCATGGCAGGGGGGGCATTCGCTTTGGCTTGAATTACAGGGGCAAAAGTCAGAAACAGGCTCAGACCTTGCCTGAGTGGTAAGGCGAGGAACTCCTTAGACAACGAGGGAAAAACAAATGAAAAAGCTTCTTCTTGCTTCGACCGCTCTGGTCATGACAGCAGGCGCAGCCGCCGCACAAGTCAACATGACCGGTTCGGCACGCATGGGTATCATCTATGACAACCTTACCGTAAATGATGGCGTGACAAACAACGCAAAACTGCAATTCACCAGCCGTATCCGCGTAGCCTTCTCCATGTCGGGTGAAACCGATTCCGGTCTGGCATTCGGTGCAAGCATCCGTGGCGACCAGTTCGGCGTAGGTAACGCTGGCAACAGCACCATGACCGGTGGTACCGTGTATATCAGCGGCGAATTTGGTAAACTGACATTCGGTGACGTTGCTGGCGCTGCACGCGCAGCCGTTGGTGACCTGTATGCTGTTGGCCTGACCGGCATCGGCGACCTGAACGAAATGGGCTACCTGGACCGTACGTTCTCGGTTGGCCTTGCAACCAACCTGAACCGCCGCACCGCCGTTCTGTATGAGTACAGCCTGGAAGGCTTCACCTTCTACGCATCGCTGGGCCAAAACCGTCGCACTGACGACCTGGTCAACGGCCGCGATACAGACCAGTTGGCAGCAATTGGTGCGAAGTACACCTTCGACGGGTTCACCGTTTCGGCTGGTTACGAAATGGGCGAAGCAAAAAATGTTCTTGGTGGTGTGACCACAAAACTTGATGCGAACCACCTGATCATCGGCGCTGAATACGCCATGGACAACTTCAAGGTCAAAGCAATCGCTGGCCGCGTTGGTGGCGATCTGGGCACCGCGCTGTCCGCAGCGCCGGGCTTTAGCCGCAGCCAGTACGGTCTGTCGGTTGAAGGCGAATTCGACGCAACCACCGTCACCGCTTTCGTTAACCGTAACTTCGAAACCACTGACTACGGTATCGGCGCAAGCTACGATCTGGGCGGCGGCGCAGCACTGGTTGGCGGCATCAGCCGCAGCGGTTCGAACTCGACCACCGGTGCGACCAACCGTACCCGTGCAGACCTGGGTCTGAACTTCAGCTTCTGATCTGATACAGATCATTGGTTACGGAAAGAGCGGGCTTTTGCCCGCTCTTTTCTTTTTGATTGGTTTTTGGTTCAGTTCACCGGGGTATTTCTGTTATCATCCGCAGCAACAGCAAAAAACCAATTGAGGTGAGCAACATGACACGCAGAAAAACCGCCCTGATCGGGGCGCTGATGGGGGCAATCATGCTGACAGGGTGCGAAACCACTTCCGCCGCATTGGATGGCGTTGGCGGGGTGTTCATGGGCGCAGGTCAGGACGTGCGCCGTGTCAGCGGGCGCTGAATGCGGGCACTCCCTATCATATCGCTGATTCTGGCGGGCACCCTGCTCGCCGCCCCCGCCATGGCGCAAAACCGTGACTGGCGCGAAAACCCCGGCCTGCAGATTTCCGGCGACGCGCGCATGGGCGTTATCTGGACCGACCGCCCCGACACCCCCAATACCAGCCGCGCAAAACTCATCAGCCGCGCAAGGGTGAAGTTCCGCTTTGCCGCGGAAACCGATGGCGGGACGCAATTCGGGTTCGGGTTCGACGCCGAGAAAGCAGACGCGCGCCCGCGCGGGCAACATGTATTCATTGGCAATTAGCACAGGCGCGCCATGTCCCTGACTGACATCACCACCCGCGTCGCGCGGGCCGAAGCAGCCGCTGGACGGCCGGGCGGCAGCGTCCGGCTGATTGCCGTGTCCAAGGAACAGCCCCATGACCGCGTTCTGCCCGTGCTGCGCGCCGGGCATCGGTTGTTCGGGGAAAACCGTGTGCAGGAAGCGGCAGATAAATGGCCCGGATGGCGCGACGAATTCGGACCGGTGGATGTGCATCTGCTTGGCCCCCTGCAAAGCAACAAGGCCCGCACCGCGATGGAGTTGTTTCAGGCCATCCACTCACTGGACCGCCCGAAACTGGCCCGCACGCTGGCCCGGCTGGCGCAGGAACTGGGCCAATGCCCCGCCCTGTTCATACAGGTCAACACCGGGGCCGAACCGCAAAAGGCGGGTATACTGCCCGATGATGCCGACAATTTCATTGCCGAATGCCGCGCGCTGGACCTGCCGGTGATTGGCCTGATGTGCATCCCCCCTGTCGATGAAGACCCCGCCACGCATTTCACCGCCCTTGCGCAGATCGGCGCACGTAACGGGCTGGACGCGCTGTCCATGGGCATGAGCGATGATTTCGAAACCGCGATCGCGATGGGGGCAACCCATGTGCGTGTCGGCTCCGCACTGTTCGGGGCGCGGCGCTAGGGCCTGCCTGCATTCTGTCGCATTCACACGCCCGGCCTGATCTTTTGACAACGCCCGGCCGGCGGGCATAACCCAACATCACCCCGGATCGTTACAGCTGGCTGTGCTGGTACGGTTGCGCCCTTGATCCTTGGCCAGATACAGCGCCTGATCCGCGGCTTTCAAAACCTCCTCCAGCGTGCGGCCATTTTCCGGGAACATGGCCACCCCCGCCGATGCGGTCACTTCCGGCAGACCGACCCCGCCATGCGACAGGCGCAGCACCTGCAGCGCCGCGCGTATCTGGTCCGCCTGCGCGGCGACGTCCTGCGCGGGCATATTTGGGCACAGGACAACAAACTCTTCGCCGCCAAGGCGACAGGGGTACATCATTTCCGTTGCGGTTCGTGTCAGTATGCCTGCTGCTTCGCGCAAGACCAGATCACCCGCATCATGGCCAAACTTGTCGTTGAATGCCTTGAAATGATCAATATCCAGCATGATCAGGCCAATTTCACGCCCCTCGCGTTCGGCCATGGTGAATTCCCGCATCGCGCGTTCCACAAACCAACGCCGGTTCCAGAGATCCGTCAGCGCGTCACGCATGGATTTGTCATGCAATTCCTGACGCAAACGGACATTCGCAATCGCAAGGCTTATCTGTTCCGCGCAGATCAGGGAAACATCCCAGCGGTTGCGCAGAACGTCTTCGCGCATGTGGCGCATCAACCCTTCTTCTTCGAAACCGTCAAAAATGATGTGCAGCAACCCAATGGTTTCACCATGCGCGATGATCGGCAGGCAAAAGAACGGCGTCCCCGGTTTGGCTACATGGTCGCAGGCGAACTGAATAGGCTTCAGTCCATAGGCATAGGCCCGCCCGCGCCGCAATGCCCAGCATTCATCCGGCAACATATGCGCCGGGAATTCCGGAATCGTGCCCCAACTGGTCGCCAGATCCAGCGTGCTGCGCGACGCACCATAGATATACAGCGCCCCGTCCGCTTCGGGGATCAGGGTGTGCATGGCCCGCTGCACCACCATCAGCAATTCATCGAAGGATTTGGCCGAATACAGCCATTCACTTGTCAGCGCCAATAAATGGCGTTCGGACTGCCGCAATTCTTCGGCCTGGCGCATCTGATCATTCTGATCTTCGAGTTTCTTGCGCGCGGTAATATCGCGCATGTTCAATATGAAATGCGTATGCACGCCAGCGCCGTCGAATATTGGCGTGACTTTCAGATCCACCCAGAAAACCCGCCCGTCGCGCGCCTGAAGCTGAAGTTCGGTCTGGGTTTCGCGCCGCTGTGCGCAGGCGGAACTGATGGTCTGCACATGATGGCGGCAGGTTTCGGCCCCGCGCAACACGTCAATCGCCATTTTATCGCGCAGGTCTTCAATCCCGTAGCCGGTCAGCGTGGTGAAGGCAGGATTGACCCATAGCGCCAGCCGGTCAGGGCCGCTGATAACCACCCCGTCCGGCGCATGACGCGCAACCATTTCCGCATAGGCGTGTTCAGAAACGGCACTGTCGTCATTTCCGGCAAGATCTTTTGCACACATATGGCCCACACCTGAATAAGTTCCCTGCCCCGGGTGCAAAAAACCCTGAACCCATGACCAACACCCGTCACAGTGTCGCAATCTGTTTAAAACATCATTACCATGGGCGCATATATGTTGCCGGAACGGCAAATAACCGGAACAGGCCACACCAAGGAGTTGGGAAGCGACATGACTGACACAACAACCAAACTTGAACACTTGCTGCGCGATCCGTCGCTTCTGGAAACCCGCGCATTTGTCGCGGGTGAATGGATCAGCGCAGATGACGGTGCCCTCTTCGATGTGCGCAACCCCGCGCGTGGCGATGTCATCGCCCAGGTTGCGGATGTAGGCCGAGGAGAGGCCGCGCGCGCGATTGCCGCCGCTGAAAAGGCCCGCCACCCATGGGCTGCACGTACCGGCAAGGACCGCGCAGGCGTATTGCGCAAATGGTTCGATCTGATGATGGAAAATCAGGAAGATCTGGCGCTTATTCTAACCGCGGAAATGGGCAAACCCCTGTCAGAGGCGCGCGGCGAAATCGCCTATGGGGCCAGTTTCGTTGAATGGTTCGGCGAAGAGGCCAAGCGCGTCTATGGCGAAACGATCCCCGGTCACCAACCTGACAAGCGCATTACAGTGCTGCGCCAGCCCATCGGGGTTGCGGCGTCGATCACGCCATGGAATTTTCCCAATGCGATGATCGCACGCAAGGTCGCCCCCGCGCTGGCGGTGGGTTGTGGGTTTGTCGCGCGGCCCGCGACGGAAACGCCGCTTTCGGCGCTGGCCA
This sequence comes from Roseinatronobacter alkalisoli, assembly GCF_028745735.1. Classification (GTDB taxonomy): domain Bacteria; phylum Pseudomonadota; class Alphaproteobacteria; order Rhodobacterales; family Rhodobacteraceae; genus Roseinatronobacter; species Roseinatronobacter alkalisoli. The sequence continues at coordinate 68,429 of NZ_JAQZSM010000001.1, read as the reverse complement.
TGGCGGTGCTGGCGGAACGCGCGGGGGTACCCAAGGGGCTGCTGTCGGTCATTCCGTCCAGCCGTGCGTCCGACATTGGCAAGGAATTCTGCGAAAACCCGGTCGTGCGCAAACTTACCTTCACTGGGTCGACCGAAGTGGGGCGCATTCTGCTGCGTCAGGCCGCCGATCAGGTCATGAAATGTTCAATGGAACTGGGCGGCAACGCCCCTTTCATTGTGTTTGATGACGCCGATCTGGACCGCGCGGTTGAGGGGGCAATGACGTCCAAGTTCCGCAATAACGGCCAGACCTGTGTCTGTGCGAATCGCATCTATGTGCAGGCGGGTGTCTATGATGCCTTTGCCGCGAAACTGGCCGCCGCAGTGTCGAAACTGAAGGTCGGGGATGGTATGGATGACGGTGTATCCACTGGCCCGCTGATCAACGAAAGCGCGGTTGAGAAGATCGAAGACCATATCCGTGACGTGCTGGACAACGGCGGCAGCATCACGACCGGCGGGAAGCGGCACGAACTGGGCGGCACCTTCTTTCAACCGACTGTCGCAACCGGGGTGACCCAATCCATGAAGGTGGCGAAGGAAGAAACCTTTGGCCCGCTGGCACCGCTGTTCAGATTCGACACTGAGGAGGACGCCATCGCCCTTGCCAATGACACGATATTCGGACTGGCGTGCTATTTCTATGCCCGCGATATGGGGCGCATTACCCGCGTGCAGGAAGCGCTGGAATACGGGATCGTGGGGGTTAATACTGGCATCATCTCAACGGAGCTGGCGCCATTCGGCGGGGTCAAGCAATCCGGGCTGGGGCGCGAAGGGTCGCGCCACGGGATCGATGATTTCCTTGAAATGAAGTATATCTGCCTGAGTATCTGACGGGCAGGAAGTTCTGACCGGGCAGCATGGCATGCTGTCCGGGTTTGACAACGGAGCGGCTTGGCCGTAAATCACCCCTGTCAGTGACACTCGCTGACGCAACCAATCGGGACCAAAATGGACGGCAGTTCTAGGCGGGCGCAAATCATGCGCCCGAAACAGAAATCCAGCCTTCGGGCTGATATACGACCGCGCAAGGCGCGGGCTGCTATCCGGGGCTGACCCGGCCCGCCGCCCCTGCCGTGCGACGCAGGCAAGGGGGTCGGCCATGACGATTCAAACACCACTTTCGGAATACCGCTTCGATCCGGACGCCGAAAATGCGGGCATTGATGCTGCGTTGATCGCAATCGAAGTGGCGCGCCTGCTGAAAGAAGACCGGACCGACGAAATCCGCCAGTTTCTGGAAACACTGGAACTGGCCGATACCGCAGCTCTGATCGAAGAACTGGACGAGGCCAGCGACCTGACAGTGATGCACCTGCTGCCACTGCATGATCAGGCCGAACTGATCGGCTATCTGCGCCCGTCATCACAGGTCAGCGTTGCAACCCGCATTCGCAAACGCGATCTGGTGGCCCTGATGACCGCCATGAGCCATGACGAACGCGCCGACCTGTTCAAGCAACTGGATGAAGAAGCGCAGGAAGCCATCCTGCCGGCCCTGTCCAAGGCAGAACGCGAAGATCTGCGGCGACTTGCATCCTATGAGGAATGGACCGTGGGGTCGGTCATGACATCCGACTACGCGGTTGTCAGACCGGAGATGACCTCCAGTCAGGCGATAGAGGCTTTGCGCACGCAAGCCCTTGATGCCGAAACAATTTACTACGCATTTATTGTTGGCGAATCGCGCGAATTGCTGGGCGTTGTCAGCCTGCGCGACATCCTGACCGCGCGCCCCCGTCAGCGCGTGTCTGAGATCATGGATACCGAACCCGTTTTCGTGCGTGTGACCGAAGAACAGGAAGAAGCCGCCCGCCTGATTGCACGCTATGACCTGCTGGCCCTGCCGGTACTGGATGAAAACGACCGTCTGGTGGGCATTGTGACCGCAGACGACGCCATGGACGTGTCCGAAGAGGAAGTGACCGAGGATTTTCACAAAGGGTCTATCGTGCAACCGCTGGACATGTCGGTTGCCGAAGCCACGATTGCCACGCTTTACCGCGCGCGCATCTTCTGGCTGGTGCTGCTGGTCTTTGGCAACATCTTTTCCGGGGCGGGGATTGCCTATTTCGAAGAAACGATCGCCGCGCATCTGTCGCTGCTGTTCTTTCTGCCGCTGTTGATTGCATCCGGGGGCAATGCAGGCACGCAATCGGCCACGCTGATGGTGCGTGCATTGGCCACCGGGGATGTGCGCCCGACCGATTTCGGGCGCTTGCTGGCGCGCGAAACGCTGATCGCACTGGCGCTTGGTCTGACAATGGCCTTTGCGGTGTCAGTTATCGGTGTCTGGCGGGGCGGTCCTGAAATTGCGCTGGTCGTGGCCTCGGCCATGGTGACCATCGTGTTGATGGGGGCCTTGATCGGAATGTGCCTGCCCTTCATCTTTGCCAGAATCGACCGTGACCCGGCAGCCGCATCCGGGCCACTGGTGACATCGATTGCCGATGTGCTGGGGGTTGTCATTTATTTCACCATCGCGGCCCGTTTGCTGGAACTGTAACCCCGTATAGGCGTGCGGGCCTGACTTGCATTCGCGCGCGGGGCACACTATCCCAGCGCGGAACGCATAAAGCGCAAAAAGGGCATGTCATGGACGCAATCGCAACGCTTCGCGGCAAATATCTGGAACAGATCGGCGCGGCCCCTGATGCGGACGCGCTGGAAACCGTGCGACTGGCCGCTTTGGGCAAGAAGGGCGAGATCAGCCTGAAAATGCGCGAACTGGGCCAGATGAGCGCCGAAGAACGCCTGATTGCAGGGCCAGCACTGAACGCCCTGAAAACCGAAGTGGACGCCGCGTTGAAAGCGCGCAAGGCCGCACTGGAAGATGCAGCCCTTGATGCGCGCCTGAAATCGGAATGGCTGGACGTCACGCTGCCCGGTCGCCCGCGCCCCATGGGCACCATTCACCCCATCAGCCAAGTCATGGACGAACTGACCGCCATTTTCGCCGATATGGGGTTTGCCGTCGCCGAAGGTCCGCAGATCGAATCCGACTGGTATAATTTCGACGCGCTGAATATCGCGCCCGAACACCCGTCCCGTCAGGAAATGGACACGTTCTATCTGCACCGCGCGGCTGGCGACAACCGCCCGCCCCATGTGCTGCGCACCCATACCAGCCCCGTGCAGATCCGCGCGATGCAGGCGCAGGGCGCGCCCATCCGCGTTATCGCGCCGGGCCGCGTCTACCGTATGGACATGGACCAGACCCACACGCCGATGTTCCATCAGGTCGAAGGGCTGGCCATCGACCGCGACATTTCCATGGCGCAGCTGAAATGGACGCTGGAAGAATTCTGCCGCGCGTTCTTCGAGGTGGATGAGGTGGAACTGCGCTTCCGCGCCAGCCATTTCCCCTTCACCGAACCATCCGCCGAAGTGGACATTCGTTGTTCATGGGAAGGCGGGCAGTTGAAAATCGGTGAAGGCAAGGACTGGCTGGAAATTCTGGGCTCCGGCATGGTGCATCCGCATGTTCTGCGCGCAGGCGGGATCAACCCCGATGAATGGCAGGGCTTCGCCTTTGGTATGGGGATCGACCGGATTGCCATGCTGAAATACGGCATCCCCGATCTGCGCGCGTTTTTTGAATCCGACCTGCGCTGGCTGCGCCACTATGGATTCACATCCCTTGACCAGCCATCGCTGGCGGCCGGGCTGTCGCGTTAGGCATTGTGATGATTGACCGGCCCTGCAAGTCATGAATATCTGACATCATGGCCCGCAAATCCGCAAAACCCCGCAAATCCACCAAAGCGCCGCGGCGCACTGCCGCGAATGGTATCCTTATGACTTTCGCCGCAATGCTGCGCCGGTTGCGCTGGTGGGCGTTCCGGGTGCTGGCGGTTGTGTTGCTGGTTTCGGTGGTGTGGGTGCTGCTCTATCGGCTTATCCCTCCGCCTGGTGGCATCTATATCTTTCAGGAATACCGTCGCCTTGGCGAAATACAGCGCCAATGGGTGCCGATGGACCAGATTACACCGGTCATGGCGCGGTCTGTCATCGCGGCAGAGGATGCGAATTTCTGCCTGCACTGGGGGTTTGACATGGCGGAAATCCGCAAGGTCATTGCCGCAGGCAGCACGCGCGGTGCATCCACCCTGTCGCAACAGACCGCCAAGAACGTATTTCTGTGGCATGGCCGCGACTGGACCCGCAAGGCGCTGGAATCCGGTTTCACCCTGCTGATAGAACTACTCTGGCCCAAAACCCGCATTCTTGAAATTTACCTGAATGTCGCCGAATTTGATGAAGGCATCTTCGGGGTGGAAGCAGCGGCGCAGCACTATTTCCGTGTTCCTGCAGCGAACCTGACGCCCACGCAAGCCGCGCGCCTTGCCGCCGTACTGCCCGCGCCCAAAACCCGCAATGCCGCCAATCCCAGCGATTTTTTGCGCAGGCGCACGGCGTCCATTGTGGACGGGGCGGCAACCATTGACCGGGATGGCCGCGCGGATTGTATAAGCGGTTGAACTTCTGCCACCCCGGCAGCTACAGATGGGCAAACCCCGACAGAAGGCATATTCACATTCATGGCACGCCTGTATCACGTCCCGCTTTCCCCCTTTTGCCGCAAACTGCGCCTGACATTGGCGGAGAAGCGTATCGACGTTGAACTGATAGAGGAACGCTTCTGGGAACCCAGCGCCGAATTCATGCGCCGCAATCCGGCAGGCAAGGTGCCGGTGCTGCGTTATGAAGGGAAACTGCTGACCGAAAGCCACGCCATTTGCGAATATATCGAAGATCTGGTGCCCCAGCCCCAGCTGATTCCGAAAGCCCCCGAAGCACGCTATGAAATGCGCCGCCTGTGCACATGGTTTGACGATAAATTCCATGCCGAAGTGACGGCCAATCTGCTGTATGAGCGGGTAAACAAGAAGATCATGAAGCGCGGCTATCCGGATTCGCAGGCCATCAAGACCGGATCGGCCCGGATCAAGTTTCATCTGGATTACATGGACTGGTTACTGGGCCAGCGCCGCTGGCTGGCGGGAAATGACATGACGCTGGCGGATTTCACCGCAGCCGCACATCTGTCCTGTCTGGATTACATTAATGATGTGGACTGGCAGCGTTCGGCACTGGTGCATGAATGGTATGCCAAATTGAAATCACGCCCCGCCTTTCGCACGCTGCTGGCCGACCAGTTGCCGGGCTTTCCGCCGCCCGCGCATTATACAGATCTGGATTTCTGAGACGATTTAGCCCATCTGGGGCATATGACCGCAGAGCTCAAATCCGAAATCCGGCATATGGCACAGGAAATGGGCTTTACAGCCTGTGCCGTGACAACGCCTGCGTCCATCCCGGCGGCACCTGAACGGCTGGCTGAATTCGTGGATCAGGGGCGGCATGGCCAGATGGGCTGGATGGCCGAGCGCATGGAATGGCGCGGCAATCCCTCAGCATTATGGCCAGCGGCGCGATCCGTCGTGATGCTGGCAGAAACCTATACGCCGGATTACAACCCGCTTGATCTGCTGGACCTGCGCGACCGGGGCGTGATTTCCGCCTATGCGCTGGGGCGCGATTATCATGATGTGGTCAAGAAACGCCTGAAACGGCTGGGGCGGTGGCTGATTGACCGCGAGGGCGGCGAAATCAAGGTATTCGTGGACACGGCCCCGGTGATGGAAAAACCGCTGGCTGCGGCCGCCGGGCTGGGCTGGCAGGGCAAACATACCAATCTGCTGTCGCGCGAGTTGGGCAACTGGTTTTTTCTGGGCGCGATTTTCACAACGCTGGAATTGCCGCCTGATACGCCCGCGCGGGAAAATTGCGGATCCTGCCGTGCCTGTCTGGACATTTGCCCCACTGCCGCCTTTCCCGCGCCTTTCCAGCTGGATGCACGGCGCTGCATTTCATATCTCACAATCGAACATCACGGCCCTGTGCCGCTGGAACTGCGCGCGAAACTGGGCAACCGCATTTATGGCTGCGATGATTGCCTTGCCGTATGCCCGTGGAACAAGTTTGCGCAAACCGCTGCAGAAACGAAATACGCGGCGCGTGATGGCATGATTGCCCCGGATCTGGGCGTGCTGGCGGGCCTGGATGACGCGGCATTCCGGGACCGGTTTTCAGGCTCTCCCATCAAGCGGATCGGGCGTAACCGCTTTGTGCGCAACGTGCTCTATGCCATCGGGAATTCCGACACGCCACAGCTGTTGCCCACGGCGCAGGCCCTGTGCAATGACCCCGACGCGACAGTTGCCGACGCCGCGCGCTGGGCCGTGGGGCGATTGCGCGCAACATCTGCGGCGGGGACGGGCGCGTGAAGCGCGCCCACGATCCTGCCCCCTTCGATGGGGGGCGGGATCGTTCCCCCCGACAGGTCAGGCTGCGCCCCAACCCGCGCCCTGCATTTCGCGCAGGCGGCTGGCAGTGCGTTCAAATTCAAACGCGCCCGTCCCCTCGCGATATAGTTGCTCGGGCATAGCCGCAGCAGATGCAATCAACCGCACCTGCGCTTCATAAAGCGTGTCGATCAATGTGACAAATCGCTTGGCTTCATTATAGTTCGCGGCCGTCAGATAGGGGATGTCATCCAGCATCAGCACCCGCAGCGCGCCCACAATCGCCAGATAATCCGCAGCCCCCAGCGGCTGGCCGCATAATTCCCAGAAACTAGCGCGCCCGACACCATTATGCGCGCGCGGGATCACGACATCCCGCCCCTTGACCGTCAGTTTCAGCGGCTGGCCCCCGTCATGCCCGGTCAGTTCATCCCAGATCCGCGCCATCTCTGCGCGCGCGGCACTGTCAGCGGGGCTGAAATAAACCTGCGCACCTGCCAGTCGGTGCTGGCGGTAATCTGTTTCCGATTCCAGTTCATGCACGGTCATGCGGGTGTTGATCATTTCGATGAAGGGGACAAACAGCGCGCGGTTCAACCCGTTCTTGTACAGATCATCCGGCACCCTGTTCGACGTGACGACAATCGCCACGCCTGCCGCCATCAACCGTTCAAACAGGCGCCCGACGATCATCGCATCGGTGATATCGGTAATCTGCATCTCGTCAAAGGCCAGCAAACGCACCTGCTGCGCAACCTTGTCGGCCACGGGCGCAAGCGCGTCAGGCGCACCGGTCTTGCGGGCGGCATGCATCCCTTCGTGAATTTCCTGCATGAAGGCGTGAAAATGCACCCGCCTTTTGGGTATATCACCGACATGGTCCACAAACAGGTCCATCAGCATGGATTTCCCACGCCCCACCCCACCCCATAAATACAGGCCCGGTGGCGGTTCCGGCTTGCGCCGCCCCAGCAACCCCAACAACCCCGCTTTGGGGGCAGGTTTGCGCAGATAGGCCAGCACCGGGTCAAAACAAGGCATCGCCGCGCGCTGTGCGGCATCGGGGCGCAGCGCGCCTTGTTCGACCATACGGTCATAGATTGTGATCAGACTATCATTCATGCGAATCTGCATATCCAATGCCGCAGCCGGGGAAAAGCCCCGCCTGTATGCTTGCAACGCGGTCGCGCCCTCGCTAGGTGTTACACATATGCTTTCTGGCTTGGGGGATTTCATGGCCGATGATCCAAGAACGCGTGTGTCGACCGACTGGCTTGCCGCACATCTGAATGACCCTGACCTGCGCATTCTGGATGCAAGCTGGTATATGCCCGCGCAAAACCGCGATGCCCGCGCGGAGTTTGATGCAGGCCATATTCCCGGCGCACGGTTTTTCGATATTGACGATATCAGCGACCACCGGTCCGCATTGCCCCATATGGCACCCCCTGTGGAAAAGTTCATGTCACGTCTGCGGGCGATGGGGGTTGGCGACGGTCATCAGGTGGTCATCTATGATGGTGCAGGGCTGTTTTCCGCCGCGCGCGTCTGGTGGCTGTTTCGCCTGATGGGCAAGACCGATGTGGCTGTTCTGGACGGTGGTTTTCCGAAATGGCAGGCCGAGGGCCGCGCCGTAGAGGACCTGCCCCCCCTGTTGCGCGAACGGCACATGACCGTCCAACGGCAGGCGCATCTGGTCAAGGATGTCTCGCAGGTGGCGGCAGCCGTAAAACTCGGGGACTGGCAGATTGTCGACGCACGTTCCCCCGCCCGCTTTCGCGGCGATGAACCCGAACCCCGCGAAGGGTTGCGTGCAGGTCATATGCCGGGCGCGCTGAACCTGCCGTTTTCAACCCTGCTGAAACCCGATGGCACCCTGAAAACCGGCGATAGCCTGCGCGCGGCATTTCATGACGCGGGCGTTGATCTGGAACGCCCTGTCATAACCACATGCGGGTCCGGCATTACGGCTGCGGTGCTTAGCCTTGGGCTGGAAATACTGGGACACCGCAATCATGCGCTTTATGACGGGTCATGGGCGGAATGGGGCATGTTCCCCGACCTGAAGGTGGAAACGGGATGACCACCTACCGCGCGGGCGACACGGTGCCTTATACTGTCACCTTTCTGGAAATGACGGAACGCCCCACCTATGGCTGGCCGCACACCCCGAACGGCATGTCAGGCGCGTTGCTGAAAGCCGAACACCCGCCGGTATGGTATTTTCGCGCGCTTTATGACGCGGTCGGGCGGGATTATGCATGGACAGATATTCACGCCAGCGAAGATGCCGAGCTTGCGGACTGGCTGAATTCACCCGATATCGCCCTCTGTTCGCTGATCGACAAGGGCTGGCCGCAGGGCTTTTTCCTGCTGGACTGGCGCGAAGCGGGCGAATGCGAATTATGCTATTTCGGGCTGGTACCCGGAAGCGTGGGGCGCGGCCTGGGGACATGGATGTTGCGCACTGCCATTCTGACCGCATGGGAGCGTGAGGGCCTGACCCGGCTGACCATAAACACCTGCACGCTGGACCATCCCCGCGCCTTGATTCAGTATCAGAAACACGGATTCACCCCGATCCGGCAGGAAGACCGCACTCGTGTTCTGCTGCGTGACTGGTCCCCCGCCCTCAGCTAAGGTCCGCAAGATGTTCGAAACCCTGCCCCAGCCCGGACTTGATGGAATCATCGCCCTGATGCAGGCATTCGCTGCCGATCCGCGCATGGGCAAGATTGACCTTGGCGTGGGCGTCTACCGTGATGAAGCGGGGCGCACGCCTGTCATGCAGGCCGTGAAACAGGCCGAGTCGCATATCGTCGCCACACAGGAAAGCAAGACCTACCTGTCACTGGCCGGTGACCCGGCATATCTGGACGCGATGGAAGGGCTGTTACTGGGGGGGGCGGTACCACAGGCGCGCGTCGCCGCTGTCGGCACGCCGGGCGGCACAACCGCCGTGCGCCAGATTGCCGAACTGATACGCCGTGCGCGTGCTGATGCCACTATCTGGATAAGTGCGCAGACATGGCCGAACCATGCCCCCCTGATTGCCGCAGCGGGCGTGAAATCGCGGCCCTACCGATATCAGGATGCAAGCAGCGGCATGCTGGACCGCGACGGCATGTTCGCCGATCTGGCACAGGCGACAGCGGATGATGTGGTGCTGTTGCACGGCTGCTGCCATAACCCCACCGGCATAGACCTGAGCGTGCAGGATTGGTCAGATATGGGCGCAGTGCTGGATCGCACCGGCGCTGTTCCCTTCATCGATATGGCCTATCAGGGCTTTGGCGAAGGGTTGAATGCCGATGCGGGCGGGCTGCGCCATCTGGCCGCGCGCTTGCCTGAAGTGCTGGTCGCGGCCAGTTGTTCCAAGAATTTCGGCCTGTACCGCGAACGTGTGGGGCTGGCGATGGCAATTGTCCCCGAACCGCAAAAGCCCAGGCTGGCGGGCGCATTGGCCAGCCTGAACCGCCAGAATTTCGCCTTTCCGCCCGACCATGGCGGGCGCGTTGTCAGCACGATTCTGAACGACCCGGCGCTGAAGCACATCTGGCAGAGCGAACTGGACAGCATGCGCGCGCGCGTTGCCGAAAACCGCCGCGCCCTCGCGGATGCGCTACGCAGCGAAACGGGGACCAACCGCTTTGACGTTATCGCGCGGCAACAGGGTATGTTTTCGCTGCTGCCTGTGACAGCGGAACAGGTTGAATCCCTGCGTGCGGATCATGGCATCTATATGCTGTCGGACGGGCGCACGAATATGGCGGGGCTGAACGGCCAGACAGTGCCGGTCGTGGCGCATGCCATCGCGCAGGTCATTGCCTGACAACAGACCTGATTACATTTCAATGCCAAGGCGGCCAATCATCCGGTCCCGTTCCGCCAAGGCAGCCTTGGCGGTGTCGGGGTCGGCGGCTGCGCAACCATTGATCAGGCATTCTGCCGCCAGAATGAAAGTTGACAGCGAATTCGACAGGAAACTGGTTTCATGCGGGACCAGCAATGCCGCCTTGGACGCCATGATCAGGGGTGAATCCGCGCGGTCGGTAATCGCCACAACCGAAACCGGCTTGTCCACCGCCGCGCGCGCCACGTCGACAACCTGCCGCGAATAGGGGGCGCAGCTGGAAATGATCAGCACATCCTGCGGTGACATGGAGGCAATGCCTTCGGCCACGCCCAGCGCGTTCGAATCCAGCAGATGCACATCTGACCGGATCATCCGCAGCCCATAGACCAGAAAACTGGCGAATGCGTGAAACTGCCGTATCCCATAAACCATGACACGCGGCGCGCCCGCAATAAGTTCGGTGGCATGGCGAAACTGGCTTTGATTGCACGTATCCAGAAACCGGTCGATATTGGCCTGACTTTCCCGACACAATGCGGCCACGCCATTCAGACCGGTCCCGTCCCCGCCACGCAATGCCGTTTCCGCCTGCCGGCTGTAGAACGACCCCGGCGGCGCCATGGACGCATTCAGCAACACCTGCTGGAACGCGCCAAAACCGGAATACCCCAGATTGCGCGACAGCCGCGTCAGCGTGGACGGGTTGACCCCCAGTTTGTCGGCCAGCGTGGTGATTGACAGCAACGCCGGGTCGCCCTGCAGGTCCAGGATACGGGCCAGCGCCTCTCGCGCTTTGGGGCCAAGGGTAATCGCCCCTTCGCCCTTGGCGATGCGCAGCATCATCTCGCGCAGCCCCGCAACTGTCTGCGGCACGCTATCTGGCGATGTCTGATCCGGCATGGACTGGCCCTGTGGACTTTTGGTCATAGACTTTCCAGCTTAAACCACCCTTTTCGACGTGAATGATAGCCGTGGCAAGGGTGTTTTCATGATCCGGGTCATCAGGCTGGCAGCGATGAACAGGCAGTCCCTGCTCGCCTGTGTCGCGTAACATGGCCAGCACATTCCGCGCGCCCGCGTCAATCAGGTCAGTCACGCGGCGCTGCCTGTCAGCCGATGATTGGGTAACGATCTGCCCCTGTGCGTGATCAAGATGCAGCGCGTGATTGGCATGTGCAGACGGTGTATCGATCTGCCGATGCACCATGCCACCACCCCCGAATTCAACGCTATGGACCACCCCTTCCCCCGCTTGCGCCAGCGTAAAATGAAACCCGCCGCTGTTGTTTTCGCGCGCCAGCAGGTCAATCGCCGCGCGGACGGAGCGACACGCCAGCACGGCACGACCAAGCACCATGCGCGGGATCTGCGGGCGAACGTCGCGCAGGCGCAGGTTATTGACCGCCTGCACCAGCCCCGCGCCGGTGACGGAAAATGTATGGCCCGGAATTGAACCGGGGTAGCACAAGGCCGTGAAATCCGGCGCATCCAGCGGCGCGGCATCAACCAGCAGGACGTGCCCCCGGAAATCCGGCAGCCCGTCTTCGTTATGGGCAATGACAGGCACATCACCGGGAAACTGAAGGGTGGTGCAGCCATCGGGCACATTCGACATCAGATCACCACGGCAGTTCCAGGCCATGACCTGCGCGAATGGCAACCCAAGCCCATCAGCAAGCCCTTGTAATTCTTCAAATATCCATGGAAACAGGGCCTTCGTGCGCAGGGCCATGCGCGCAACTACATGGTCATGGGCAGGGCTATTCACGGCCACCCAATAATCCAGCGGCCGCAACACATCATGCACCGCATCACGGCCAGCGCGGCCCAGTGCATGGCCTATATCATGCGGTGCTCCGGCCATACGCACCCGGCGCAATTCGGACGGCGCATCTTCAGACATGCTGCAGGAAATCCTTCATCCGGTCATTGGGCGGCGTGTCAATCACGTCACCCGGGCGGCCATCAACTGCGATCTTGCCGTGTTCCATGAAGATCAGCCTTGTGCCGACTTGCTTGGCAAAGCACATTTCATGGGTCACCACCACCATTGTCATGCCTTCGGCCGCCAGCGCGCGCATGACATTCAGCACCTCCTGCTTCAGTTCGGGGTCCAGTGCCGATGTCGGTTCATCAAACAGCATCACCTTTGGCTTGATCGCCAGCGCACGCGCAATAGCCACGCGCTGCTGTTGCCCGCCCGACAATTCAGCGGGTTCATGATCCGCCTTGTCGGCCAGCCCCACTTTGGCCAGCAATTCGCGGGCCAGTTCGCGGGCCTGACGCGCGGACATGCCGCGCACCTGCTGCGGACCGAAGGCCACATTCTGCAGGGCGGTCATCTGCGGAAACAGATTGAACTGCTGGAACACCATGCCCGCTTCCTGCCGGATTTCGCGCAGAACCTTGTTGCCGCCCAGAACGCTCATGCCGTTGACGACCAGATCACCGCCGGTGATTTGTTCCAACCCGTTGATGCAGCGCAGAAGTGTGGATTTCCCCGACCCCGAAGGGCCGATCAGCACGACCACTTCACCCTTGTGGATGTCCAGATCAACTTCATCCAGCACCTTCAGCTGGCCAAAATGCTTGGACACGCTGCGGAATGTAATGATTGCATCGGTCATAGGATCCTCATGCGTTTTTCGATCATCCGCAGCATCAGCGACAGCACACCGGTCATGATCAGATACATCACCGCAACGGCTGTCCATATTTCGACCGCGCGGAAATTGGCCGCCATGATTTCCTGCCCGGTGCGCGTCAACTCACCCACACCGATGACAATGAACAAGGACGTGTCCTTCAGGCTGACAATAAACTGGTTGCCAAGGGGCGGAATCAGGCGGCGGAATGCCAGCGGCCCGACAATATAGCGAATGACCTTCCAGCGCGGCAGACCGATGGCCAATCCTGCCTCGCTCAGCCCTTTGGAAATGGACAGCACCGCCCCGCGCACGATTTCGGCGATATAGGCACCTGCATTGATGACAATCGCCAGAACCGCAGTGGTCATCGGGTCAATGCGGATCGAGGCCAGAACCGGCAGCGCGAAATACAGAAACATCACCTGCACGACAATCGGCGTGCCGCGGATAACTTCGATATAGACAAAGGCAATCGCATTTATCACGGAATTGCCATAGGCCCGCATCAACCCGGCTATAGCGCCAAGGATGACACCGCCCAGCAGGCCGACAACGGTAATATGAACCGTGACCTGCGCCCCTTTCAGAAGTTGCGGGATGAAATCCCAGATGATCAGCCAGTTAACTTCCATTATCCGCCCCCGCGTGATTTGCGCGCCAGTGTCGGCAGGACCAGTGCCGGTCCCGCCCCGCCAGTTTCATGATATGTGCAAGATCAGTTGCCGGGCGGTGTGGTGCCAAACCATTTCATGTAGATTTCGTCATAGCGGCCATCTGCGCGCATATTCGCCAGCACCTGATTGACCGGTTCCACCAGATCCGACCCTTTGGGAAAACCGATGCCATATTGATGTGCCATCATCTGTTCGCCCACGGCCTTGACCTGCCCGTCGCCAGCGGTGGCGATGTAATACAACACATTGGGGGTGTCATGCATGGCGGCGTCAACGCGACCAGTGCGCAATTCCAGATAGGCGTTGTCGATATTGGGGAACAGGCGCAGTTCAGTGTCGGTGAAATTCTCGCGCGCATAATCTGACGCCGACGTACCGGTGCGCACAGCCAGCGTTTTCCCGGCCAGATCAGCGGAGCTTTCGACATCACTGTCCGCAGGCACCATGATCAGGAACCCACTGTCATAATACCCGTCCGAGAAGTCGATAACTTCGGCACGGTCATCACGAATGGTGATACCCGCCAGCGCAACATCAACCTGTCCGGTCTGAAGGCCCGGAATAATGCCGTTGAAATCCATCGGGCGCAGGTCGAATTCCAGATCGAGTTCCGCGGCGATCATCGTCCACATGTCGATATCGAAACCGACATATTCGCCGTCCTGCATAAATTCAAACGGGACAAAGGCGGTATCGGTGGCGACAACCAGCTTATCCGCTGTCGCGGCGGTTGCACCAAGGGCGAATACCGCAGCGGCGGTAATGCGAAGAATGTTTTTCATGTCATCTCCCTGCGAGTTTGACGTGCGTGCAATTTTATCGTGCTTCTTATAGTCACGATGCAAATATATTTGCATACTTACCTATATCCAGCAAGTATTTTTGAACGCCCTTATCCGGGACAACCGGAATTTGCCCCATAAATAATTCCAAGCATCTGATTTATATCAATAAAACTTATTCTCTATTTCTGCGACATTGCGCGACACATGGCACGAAACGATCCTTCAACGACCAAGGCTACCCGGTTTCCGGTCGGGTATCCCATGGCCCCGATACATACCGAATGCTCACGGCCTGACCGAACCGGCATGTGGAAACATGGGGCGATGTTTTCCGTGGCCTGCAGGGCCTATACCGGTGCCTGCATGATCTTCCGGCATTTTGCAAAACCGCTGAAACCACGCTAAACACCTGCGAGTACAACGCCATAACCCAAAGGGCACCCGATGGACCCACGCCTGCGCCTGCGCCATCTGCGCTGCTTTCTGGAAACGGCTCGGCTGGAAAGCCTGAGTGCTGCGGCAATCGCCTTGCATGTGTCGCAGCCTGCGGCGTCAAAAACCATTCGCGAGTTGGAAGACATTCTTGGCGTCGCGCTGTTCGACCGCACAGGCCGCCGTTTGGTTCTGACACCATCGGGCAAGCTGTTCCAGCAACATGCAGGCGGGGCGATGCTGGCGCTGGAACGCGCCCAAAGCCTGGCGCGCAACGCACCTGAACGTGTCACCAGACTGGTGGTCGGCATTCTGCCCACCGTCGCAACAGATGTATTTCCGCGCGCAGCACTGGCCTTTCGTCAGGATATGCCAAACTGCACCTTGCGTGTAAGCACCGGGCCGAACTGGTTGCTGCTGTCGCAACTGCGCGAGGGATCGCTTGACCTGACGATCGGGCGCATGCCCAACCCCGAACAAATGACCGGGCTGGCGTTTCAGCAGCTTTATGCAGAACAGGTGGTGCTGGTGGTGCGCCCCGACCACCCACTGACCCGAAGTGGCGCAACTGCCGACGGCTTGGGCAAATTTCCACTGCTGTTACCGCCAAGCGGCGCGGTCATTGCCCCGGCGGTGCGGTCCTACCTGCTGAGCATCGGGTTGCAGCATGAACCCGCCGCGTTTGAAAGCGTGTCGCTGGCGTTCGGGCGCAAGGTGGTGCAACTGTCAGATGCGGTCTGGTTCATTTCCGCAGGCGTGGTGGAAGATGAAATCCGTCAGGGCAGTTTATGCGCGCTGGAACTGGGAACCAGCCTGATGGCAGGGCCAGTAGGCATTTGCACTCGCGCTGATACCCCGCCTACCCCAGAAAGCACCGCGATGATGCACGCCTTGCAGGGCCTGTTTCCGGTGTCGGACGCCAGCACCACCTGACCGCGCCTAGGCCCCGCCACCCGCCAGTTGCACCATGATCCGCGCCTGTGCCGCCAAATGCGCAATCTGCCCCGGCAGCAAAGAACAGCGCCCCTTCGCAAGGGCGCATATCCGCACTGGTGTCGCATCATCATCCGCCACCCGCAACCAGAAGCCCAGTTCCGCCAGCGCTATGGTTACTTGCATGAATAGCGGCGCAATATCGCGCGGGGCAGAAGCCGTCACGCCACGCAGGTCCGTCCATTCGCGCAATGCATCATGCAATATGTCGCCATTCAAGGTATCGGCAATCTGGCCGATCCATGCGGCAAATGCATCCGCCTGAACACCGCCGCCATGGCTCAACCCGCGTGTCGCAAGTGTGGCTGCGTGAATGCCATTCGCGCCTTCGTAAATCGCACAGATACGGGCATCGCGATAGGTTTGTTCAACACGGTATTCGTGCAAGTAGCCATAGCCCCCCAATACCTGCACCGCCAGTTCGGCGGCCTGTGTTCCCGCATCGGAGCCGCAGACCTTGGCAACCGGGGTCAGGAAATCCGCCAGCGCCTGGTTGCCGGTTTCCAATGCCACCAACGCAGAATGCGTCAGCGCACGCGCGGACAGGGCCAGCGCATCGGCCTCGTCGATCATGCGGCGCACATCGGCATGTTGATCCAGCGTGACCGCCTGCCCGTCCGCACCACGTCCCTGCACCCGCCCTGCCGCATAGGCAGATGCAACCGCATGCGCGCGCGCCGCATGGGCCACCCCCTGCAAGGCAACGTCCAGACGGGCATGGTTCATCAGCGTGAACATGGCCGCCAGCCCCTGTCCCGGCGCACCGATCAGTTCACCTTGCGCGCTGTCAAACGCCATCTGGCATGTGGGCGAGGCATGCAGACCCATCTTTTCTTCAATCCGCGTGACACTCACGGCGTTGCGCACCCCATCCGCCAGCACGGCAGGACAGGCAAACAGGCCAAGATCCCTGGTTCCGTCAGGGCCAGTGCGCGCCAGGACCAGATGCAGGATATTCCCGCTCAGGTTCTGATCCCCGCCAGAGATGAAGATCTTTTCACCCGTGACACGCCAGCCCTGCGCGGTGCTTTCCGCCTTCGTGCGGATGGCAGACAGGTCCGACCCCGCGCCGGGTTCTGTCAGGCACATGGTTGCCAGCCAGTCACCGGACACCAATGGCGGAATGAACCGCGCCTGCTGATCGGCACTGCCGAAATGCATAAGCAAACGGATGGCACCGGGCACAAGCCCTGTCACCATCTGCAGGGAATGGCACGCGCCCGAAAATATTTCCGATGTTGCGGCCTGAACAGCCGCACCCATTCCCTGCCCGCCAAATTCTTCCGGCGCGGTCAGGCCCAGCCAACCATCATCCGCCAGATCACGAAATACCGCGTCGAACCCGTCAGGCATAAATACGCGGCCATTGTGCAAACGGCACCCCTGTCGGTCGCCCGCCTCATCCAGCGGCGCAATGCGCCCTTGGGCGAATGCCGCAAAATGCCGGGTTATTTCGGCCGTCAGCGTGCCATCCCAATCGGGAATGCGGGCGGCACCGGCGAATTCAAGCGACCACAGAATGTCATCAACAGGCGCTGCAAACGGGAGCATTGCCAATGTCCTTATTTGGGGGCCAGACGAACGGCGCTGTCCAGGCGAATGATTTCGCCGTTCAGAATGGGGTTTTCGACGATCTGCTGCACCAGCATGGCAAATTCGTCAGGGTGCCCAAGGCGCGACGGGAAGGGCAGGCTTGCTTCCAGCGATGCGCGGATTTCGGGCGTTAGTCCCGCACTCATCCCGGTTTCAAACAGGCCCGGTGCGACGGCCATGACGCGAATGCCCACCCGCGCCAGTTCGCGCGCGGCAGGCAGGGTCAGCGACGCAACGCCGCCCTTGGACGCGGCGTAGGCCGCCTGTCCGATCTGCCCGTCCTGCCATGCCACAGATGTCGTGTTGACGATTACGCCGCGCGCGCCGTCGTCATCAACCGGGTCCATGGCGGCCATGCCCTTGGCGGCATGCGACAGCACGATATAAGTGCCCAGCAGATTGACGCGCAGTGTGCGTTCAAACAGGTCAATCGGCAGGTCGCCATCACGTGGCAGAATGCGCGATGCCGTGCCAATGCCTGCGCAATTCACCACAATGCGCGGGGCGGCACCAAACGCGGCTTCGGTTGCCGCGAACGCTGCGGCCACACTGGTCGCGTCCGACACATCTGCTGCGACCGCCAGGCCCCCGATTTCCGTTGCGACCTGTTCCGCAGCGTCCATGCTGCGGTCAAGTACGGCAACCTTCGCGCCCGCTGCGGCCAGCCTGCGCGCCGTTGCCGCCCCCAGACCGCTGCCGCCACCAGTTACCAATGCAATATTTTGTGAAATTTCCATCTTAACCTCGTCAGAAAAGTGGTGTGCCGGATCACCTTGCCATACGCGCCCGGTATGGCAGGATCACCCGCATGAAGGCGCGCAGACAGACGCATGCCAGCCGCTGCGGGCGTGAATGAACAAGACCCAAACCCTCACCATTGTGAACTGTTACCAAAGGTAACTATCAGTCAAATCTGCTACTTGCAATAACCAAAACAAAACCGCTCGGAACCCGGTTCACCTGCGCGAGGCGATCACCCAATCAAAAAGGCCCCCCGACATGCAGCGGGGGGCCTGAGCGCAGGAATTTGTTGTCAGATCAGTTCGGAATATCCGAAGTGATCCCTTCAACATAGAAATCCATCGTCAGCAAATCGCCATCTGATGCAACTTCGCCATCAGCCAGCCAGGGCGTGCCGTCCTGTTTGTTGATGGGGCCGGTGAAGGGATGGTATTCACCTGCGGCGATGGCGGCGATCATGTCTTCTGCTTCTGCACGCACATCTTCCGGAATGGTGTCGCTGAACGGGGCAAAGCCCACCATGCCATCGACAATCCCGTGCCAGACATCACCGGCTTCCCAGGTGCCGTCAATCACAGCCTGCACCCGTTCGATGTAATAGGGTGCCCAGACATCCAGAATGCCGGTCAGGTGCGACTGCGGGGCGAAGGCCGACATGTCAGACGCCTGACCAAAGGCAAAGATACCTGCATCCTGCGCCACGGTCAGAGGGGCGGTCGAATCGGTGTGCTGCATGATGATATCCGCGCCCTGTTCGATCAGCGCTTCGGCTGCGGCGGCTTCTTGTGCGGGATCATACCAGCTATAGGCCCAGACCACATTGAATTCGACATCCGGGTTCACGGCCTTGGCATGCAGATAGGCCGAATTGATGCCCATGATCACTTCGGGAATCGGGAAGGACGCGATGTAGCCCACCTTGTTGGTCTGGGTCATCTTGCCAGCGATATGCCCGATAACAGCGCGCCCTTCATAGAAGCGTGCGTTATACAGGCTGACATTGTCGGTTTCCTGAATATAGCCGGTGGCATGTTCAAAGGCGACATTCGGGAACCGTGCGGCAACCGTGTTCATGTCCGGCCCATAGCCAAAGGATGTTGCGAAAATCAGGTCTGTGCCCGACAGCGCCATTTGCGTCATGACGCGTTCAGCATCGGCACCATAGGCAACATTCTCGACATAGGAAGTCTCAATCGCATCGCCGAATTCTTCTTCAAGCGCAATGCGTGCCAGATCATGGGTATAAGTCCAGCCATGATCCCCCACGGGGCCAATATAGACGAAGCCGACCTTGGTCGTGTCGGCAAATACCGGGGCGGCAAGGGTCGCGCCCAGCACACCGGCAGTCAGAAGTTTTTTGAAGCTCATTTCTCGAAGTCTCCCTGTTGGCAGCGAAATTATGACCTCAGCTAGAGGCATGGAAAGGCCGGTTCAGCGACCCGGGTGCATTCAGACTCCCGCGTGCTTTACCCGACGAAATTATGACGAGCACAAGAATGGTTATCAGGTAGGGCGACATTGACAAGTACTCCACCGGGATTCGCACGCCGGCGGCCTGCAAATTCAGCTGCAACACGACCACACCGCCAAACAGATATGCGCCCGCCATGGCCCGCCACGGACGCCAGCTGGCAAACACGACCAGCGCAAGTGCGATCCAGCCTGCGCCCACGGTCATGCCTTCGGTCCATTGCGGCACGCGGATCAGTGACAGATACGCCCCCCCAAGCCCTGCGCAGGCCCCGCCAAACATGATGGCCAGCACCCGCACGCGCTTGACATGATAGCCCAGACCATGCGCCGCATCATGGTTTTCACCCACCGCACGCAGGATCATGCCGGCGCGGCTGTATTTCAGGAACCACCAGACCGCGCCGACCAGTGCAATTGTCAGGTATACCACAATGTCATGCGAAAACACCGCACGCCCCAGAAACGGAATATCCGACAGCAGGCCCAGATCCAGCTTTGGCGTGCGTGGCGGTGTGATGCCCACGTATTTCTGCCCGATCAGCGCCGACAGCCCCAGCCCGAACAATGTCAGCGCAAGGCCGGAGGCCACCTGATTGGTCATCAATGCCTGTGTCAGCAACGCAAACAGCAATGACAACGCCATCCCGCCCAGCGCCGCACCGATGAAGCCCATCAGCGGGCTGCCCGAATTCACCGCGATGATGAAACCCGTCACCGCACCGATGATCATCATCCCCTCAACGCCAAGGTTCAGCACGCCCGCCTTCTCGACGATCAGCTCGCCAATGGCTGCCAGCAGGATGGGCGTTGCAGCAACCATCAGCGCCGCGACCAGCACGGCCGGATTGATTGACCCAAGAATCATGTCCGCACCCCTTTGGACAGCCGCAGCCGGTAATTGGTCTGGAAATCCAGCGCCAGCAGGAAAAACAACAGCATCCCCTGAAACACCTGGATCGCCGCACCGGGCAATTGCAGAATCATCTGCCCCAGTTCCCCGCCGATATAGGTAAGCCCCAGCAACAACCCTGCCAGCACAATGCCAATCGGGTTCAGTCGGCCCAGAAAGGCCACGATGATCGCCGTAAACCCGTAGCCCGTCGCGAACTCAATGCGCACCTGACCACCCGGCCCGGATACTTCAAACATGCCTGCAAGCCCGGCCAGCGCGCCCGAAATCCCCAGACAGATGACCACCAGCCGCGCAGGCGACACACCCGCGAACCGCGCAGCCCTTGGGGCCTGACCGGCAAGCTGGACATGAAAGCCCAGCATGTGCCGCGTCATCATGACATAGGCAAAGATGACAGCAATCAGCGCGGCAACGACACCCCAGTGAATGCCGGTATTGGCGAAAAGTTCTGCGTTATGCGCGGCCTCATAGCGGCGCAGATCGCGTGAGCCGGGAAAACCTGCAATGTCGGGGTTACGCATCACCCCCAAAGCCATCGCGGCCAGTATTTTTTCGGCAACATAGACCAGCAGCAGCGACACAAGGATTTCATTCGTATTGAAGCGGGTTTTCAGAATGGCCGGTATCATGGCCCACAAGAAGCCACCAAACGCCCCCGCCAGCACCATCAGCGGGAAAATATACCACCCCGGCGCGGGAAAGAAGGCCAGCGCGACACCGGCGCCGAACAGCGCGCCCATGATATACTGCCCTTCAGCGCCGATATTCCATATATTGGCCTTGAACCCGACAGCCAGCCCCACGGCAATCAGGATCAGGGGCGCTGATTTGATCAGCAGTTGCGGGCGCGAGTAGCTGCCGAACGTGTCAGAGAAGATGGGATCAAAGAAAATAAGCCGGATGGCGACCACGGGATCCTTGCCCAGCATCGCGAACATGACCGCGCCCGCAAGCATGGTCAGCACGACCGCCAGAAACGGGTTGGCAATGCGCCAGAACTTTGACGGCTCCTTGCGCTTTTCCAGCCGGATCATGCGCTTGCCTCATGTGCAACATGCATATCGCCCGCGCCCCCCATCATCAGACCAATATCTTCCACACTCAGTCCCTTGGCCGGGCGCGTATCTGTCAGCCGCCCTTCGTTCAGGGCAGCGAAACTGTCTGAAATTTCCAGCAGTTCATCCAGATCCTGACTGATGACCAGTACCCCCGCGCCCTTGCCCGCCAGATCCAGCAGCGCCTGCCGGATGGTCGCTGCGGCAGCGGCATCCACGCCCCATGTCGGCTGGTTCACGATGATGACATCGGGATCAAGTTCGATTTCGCGACCAATGACGAATTTCTGCAGATTCCCGCCCGACAGCGCCCGTGCCAGCACATGCGGCCCCGGTGTGCGCACATCAAACCGCGCGATGATGTCGCGTGCGAAACTTTCCGTTTTGCGCCAGTCGATGAAGCCATGTTTTGCCAGCCCCTTGCGGCGCGACGCCGACAACAACGCATTTGCGGTCAGGCTCATATCAGGCGCGGCAGCATGGCCAAGACGTTCTTCGGGGGCAGCCACAAGCCCCAGCAAACGCCGTCCGTTCGGCCCCAGATGCCCGACGGGTTTGCCTTTCAGCTGCACCCGCACTGACGGGGCGGGCAATTCACCTGACAGCATCAGCAGCAATTCATCCTGACCATTCCCCGCCACACCCGCGATGCCCAGAACTTCGCCCTTACGCAGGGTGAAGCTGACATTCTTCAGCGACGTGCCGAACGGATTATTCGATGCCAGCGACAGGTTATCGACCTGCAACACCACATCGCCCTTGGGCTTGGCCGGGCGTTCGGGCGGTGTCAGAACCTGCCCCACCATCAATTCCGCCAGTTCCCGGGCGGATTTTTCGCGCGGGTCACATGTCGCCACCTTGCGCCCGCCACGCAGGATCGTGGCTTCATCGCATAGCGCGCGGATTTCTTCCAGCTTATGCGAAATATACAGAATGGCAGTCCCTTCTGCCGACAATTTGCGCAGGGTCAGGAACAGGATATCCACTTCCTGCGGGGTCAGAACCGATGTCGGTTCATCCATGATCAGCAGCTTGGGATCCTGCAGCAGGCAGCGCACGATTTCCACGCGCTGGCGTTCACCTGCCGACAATTCGCCCACCAGTCGCGCGGGATCAAGCGGCAGGCCATATTCTTCGGACACGTCGCGGATGCGCTGCGCCAGATCACGCAGAGGCGGCGGGTTTTCCATGCCCAGCGCGACATTCTCGGCCACGTCCAGCGCGTCAAACAGGCTAAAATGCTGAAATACCATCGCCACGCCATTGCGCCGGGCCTCTGACGGTTTGGCGGGGGCGAAGGGTTTTCCGTGCAAGTGCATCCGTCCCTTGTCGGGTTTGACGAGGCCATAGATCATTTTGACCAATGTGGATTTGCCCGCGCCATTCTCGCCCAGAAGCGCATGCATCTGCCCTTCGCCAATTTCAAAGGACACGTCATCATTGGCAACAACACCGGGATAAGCCTTGGTAAGCCCGTCAAGCCGCAGCAAAGGCGCGCGCATTGGCATTTCTCCTTCCTGTGTTGTCGGAGCGCTTGTTCCAGCGTTTTCCCGTGGTAAAGAAAAGCTGCAAGCAGGTGCCGTGGCAAGCAGAAATTATGTTCGGTCTGTCGAAACTGCTTCAATGCAACATATATAATCAACGCCTTAACACGCCGGATCACACCCCAAGATAGCGGTGCTGCAAATCTGCAGTTAAACCGTCCGGCGCCCCTTGCCAGATCACGTGCCCACGATCAAGAATAACACTGGCATCCGCAAACGGCAGGATTTCAGACAGCGTTTTATCCACCAGCAGAATGGACAATCCATCCCCGCGCAGCCGGGTGATAGCTGCCCAGATTTCGCGACGGATGACCGGGGCCAGCCCTTCGGTTGCTTCATCCAGAATCAACAATCGCGGGTTGGTCATCAATGCGCGCCCGATGGCCAGCATCTGTTGTTCACCCCCTGACAGGCTGACCGCATACTGGTCAGCGCGTTCGCGCAGGCGGGGAAACAGGCGCTGCACCTGCGCCATGTCCCAGCGACCGGGACGCGCCGCCGCAATCAGGTTTTCACGGACGGTCAGGTTGGGAAAACACCGCCGCCCTTCAGGGACCAGCCCGATGCCCAGACGCGCGGCGCGGAAGGATGGCCAGTTGCTGATATCCTGCCCTGCAAAGATCACGCGCCCCTTGCGCAAGGGCAGCATGCGGCAGGCAGCGGAAATCGTGGTCGTCTTGCCCATGCCGTTGCGGCCCATCAGCGCCACCGCCTGCCCTTCGTCCACCTGCAGGGTCACGCCATCCAGCGCCTGTGACGCGCCATAAAATACGTGCAGGTCTTCAAGTTGCAAAAGCGCGGTCATGTCGCAGGCTCCTCGCCCAGATAGGCGGCGCGCACCGCCGGGTTTGCACGGATTTCCGCAACCGTCCCTGTGGCAATAACGCAGCCATAGACCAACACCGAAATGCGGTCCGCCAGCCGGAACACTGCATCCATGTCATGTTCGACAAGCAGGATGGGCGCTTGCTGTTTCAGTTCCTGCAGGAATGTCACCAGCCGCGCCGTGCCTTCGGCCCCAAGCCCCGCCATTGGTTCATCCAGCAGGAAACACTGCGGGTTCAATGCCAGCGCCACGGCTATTTCCAGCAAGCGCCGCTCGCCATGGCTTAGGAATGCGGCCGCGACCGATGCGCGCGGCACAAGGCCCACACGCGCCAGCATGTCGCGCGCCGCGCTTTGCAAACCACGGTCCAATGCCACAGGGCGCAGAAAACGATAGCTGTGGCCCTGCTTCGCCTGAAGCGCCAGCATCACATTGCGCAGCGCCGAATATTCAGGGATCAGGGATGATACCTGAAAGCTGCGCGCCAGTCCCAGCCGCGCCCGCTGCGCGACAGACAGCCCGGTTATGTTCTGCCCCGCCAGCCAGACACTGCCCGCTTCCGGCGCGATCCTGCCCGAAATCAACCCCATCAGCGTGGTTTTACCTGCACCATTGGGACCGATAAGCGCGTGAATTTCACCGCGCCGCAGGGTCAGGGACACATTGTCGGTGGCTTTCAGCGCCCCGAAATTCCGGCACAAGCCGCGCAATTCCAGCACCGGATCATCCATGCCGCGCCCGTCCCGCAATCAGCCCGATCAGCCCGCCGCGCGCAAACAATACCACCGCCAGCAACACAAGACCCAGCCACAGTTTCCAGTGCTCGGTCACGCCACCGAAAAACACTTCGAACCCCACCAGGATCGCTGCACCGGCAACCGGGCCGAACAACCGCCCGACGCCACCCAATATGATGATGACGATCAACTCACCCGACATGGTCCATGCCATCATCGCCGGACTGACAAAGCGTGTCAGATCCGCCATCATCGCGCCGGCAAGGCCCGTGATCATCCCCGACAGAATAAACGCCGTCAGCCTGATGCCGAAGGGTGAAATGCCGACCGCCGCCGCACGGTCCGGGTTTTGCCGGATGGCCATTAGTGCCGCGCCAAACCGCGCCGCGCGCAGTAGGGCGAAAACCAGCAGCGCCGCCATCAACACAGCATAGGCGATCAGGAACAAATCCCATGGGCGGTTGGTGTTCATGCCCGGGAACTGGTTGCGCATGAATATGGGCAGGCCATCCTCGCCGCCATAAGCGGGCCATGACAGTGCAAAGAAGAACCCCATCTGCGCAAAAGCAAGCGTGATCATGATGAAGAAAATGCCCGATGTGCGCAGCGACAACGCGCCCACCACAGCGGCAACACCCCCGGATACCAGCATGGCAATCGCCCAGACCGGCAGCATCTGGTTGGTGCCGGGCAATCCCAGAACGGGCGTGCCATTGAACGCATGATGCGCGGCAATACCCGCAACATAGCCACCAATACCCAGATACAGCGCATGCCCGAATGACACCATACCCCCCAGCCCCAGCGCAATGTTCAGGCCCACCGCCGCAATTGCCAATATGGCAACGCGGGTGGCGAGTGTAATAATGAACGGCTCCCCTGCTATCCACGCCCAAAGCGGCACCACGAACAATGCCAGCGCCAATGCGCTATTCAACAGCCATTCCCTGCGCGCGCTATCCATGGGCGGGAAACAGTCCTTTGGGCCGGAAAATCAGGATCAGCGCCATCAGCAGATAGATCAGCATTGATGCCAGCGCGGCGCCCACACCCATCGCCTGTGATGTGTCCAGAAACAGCGCAAAGGCGCGGGGCAACAGGAACCGGCCCATCGTGTCGATGACACCCACCAGCAATGCGCCGACCATCGCGCCCTTGATCGACCCGATACCGCCAATGACGATCACAACAAACGCCAGAATCAGTACCGGTTCGCCCATACCGACCTGTACCGATTGAATCGCGCCCACCAACGCACCCGCAAGCCCCGCCAACGCGGCCCCGAGCGCGAAAACAACCGTATAAAGAGCGCGGATATTCACCCCCAGCGCAGCAATCATTTCACGGTCCGATTCGCCTGCGCGAATGCGGATACCTAGTCGGGTTTTCGCGATCAGTAGCCACAAGCCCAGCGCCACGGCCAGCCCAAACCCGATCAGCGCCAGCCGGTACAGTGAATAATCGACGATGCCCAGCCTGACAGTGCCGCGGAAAAGATCAGGCACGTTCAGATATAGCGGGAACGGCCCGAAAATCATGCGCACGCCTTCCGACAGGATCAGGATAAGCGCGAATGTCGCCAGCACCTGATCCAGATGGTCACGGTCATACAGCCTGCGGATAACCACAACTTCAATCAGCGCGCCCGCAGCGGCGGCGGCGGCAATTCCGGCCAGAAGCCCAAGCCAGAAATTGCCCGTCGCGCCCGCCACAGCCGCGCATAGAAACGCGCCGATCATGTAAAGTGACCCATGCGCAAGATTGATCAGCCCCATGACGCCGAAAACCAGTGTCAGTCCGGCCGACATCAGAAACAGCATCAGCCCGAATTGCACACCGTTCAGCAACTGCTCGAGCACAAGCGCGAGTGTCATGGAAAGCCTTTTGCGGAAGGGCAAGTAACCCCGGTCGGCGCCGGGGTTAGTTTGCGTGTTTTACATGTTGCAGTTTTCGCCATGCACATCGGCATGCGCTTCAAACGCGGTTCCCACAATACGGTTGGTGATTTCGCCGTCCACCTCGACCACTTCGCGGATATAGACCCGTTGAATCGGGTGCTGGTTCGGGCCCCATGCAAAGTCACCGCGCACTGAATCGAAATCGGCCTCCAGCAGGGCGTCGCGGAATGCAGCTCGGTCACTGACATCCGCCTTGGCCGCGGCAGACAGGATCAGATTCGCCGTATCAAACCCCTGACTGGCATAAAGCGACGGGATACGCCCGAATTCCGCGCGAAACGCCGCAACAAATTCCTGATTGGCCGCGTTGTCCAGATCAGGCGACCATTGGCTTGCATTGAACACGCCCAGCGCGGCGGACCCGACAGCGGGCAGAATGTCCTGACTGAATGTGAACGCAGCCGAAACAATTGGCAGATCCAGGCCAGATTGTTCATACTGGCGCATGAAGCTGATACCCATGCCACCGGGCAGGAAGATGAAGATGGAATCCGCACCCGATGCACGGATCTGCGCCAGTTCGGCAGCGTAATCGGTCTGGCCCACTTGGGTGAACAGCTCGCCCGCCAGTTCCCCCTCATAGTAGCGTTTGAACCCGTTCAGCGCATCGGTGCCTGCGGGGTAATTCGGGGCCATGATGAAAGTGTTCTGATAGCGCAATTCATTGGCATATGCGCCAGCACCTTCGTGCAACATATCATTTTGCCACGCGACATTGAAATAATTCGGGTGACAATTCGCCCCTGCCAGCGCCGAGGGGCCAGCATTCGGCGACAGATACAGGATATCCTGTGCGACCGCAGACGGCACCACCGCCATTGCCAGATTGGACCAGATGATACCGGTCAGAATGTCCACACGTTCAGACTGAATCATGCGTTCAGCAATCTGCACAGCAAGTTCGGGGCGTTGCGCGTCATCTTCGATCACCAGACGGATATTCTGCGCGTCTGCCATGTCCAGTGCCAGTTGGAACCCGTCGCGCATATCGACGCCCAGCCCGGCACCACCGCCCGATAGTGTTGTGATCATGCCCACGCTGACAGTATCGGCCTGTGCCATGGTGGCAGCGCCCGCTGCCAATGTTGCGGCAAATACCGCATGTTGGAATACCTTCATTCGTTCCCGTCCCCCTGTTTATCTGGTCTTTGGCGACAGTCTTGCGCAAGGCCGCAGGAAAAGTAAAGTTCCCGTAACCGTTTGGCGGAATTTCACAACCCGCGGCGTTCGAACCGGAACCGCATCAGGGGAACCGGCAGGGCCGAACGAAACCGGCCTATTGCGGACACCCAAAGGCGCGGAGCAAAGGCCGCAACCGCCCGCAAACGGGATATTTCGTCCTGATCTGATCAGCCGCTAGCCCTCGGGCAGTTGCAGCAAGGCGCGGGTCAACATGCTGTCCGCGTGTTCCAACCCGTCAATGACGTTGAAATGGTGCAGCCCTTCATCAACGACCAACCGGACAGGCGTGCCGCAACGCGACCACGCCTCGCGCAGCAGCGCGGATTGGCGCAGGAATTCCGGCCTTTCATGCCCGCCGACCCACACCGTCACTGCAACCCCGCCCAAGGGGCGCAACAAGGCGGGGCTTTCGCTTTGCGCGGTCTGGTCGGTCAGGCCCAGCGTGGTATTCATCGCGGTCATCTGCAAAGGGCGCAGATCATGCAAACCGGAAATCGACAGCACATGGCGCATGCGCGCGCGCACATCTGGCGGCAAGGGCGTATCGTCACAAACCATACGGGTGACCAGATGCCCCCCTGCTGAATGGCCCGACAGCATGATGGGACCGACCACATGCCGCGCGATTTCAGTGATCGCACGGCCAATCTGACCGGTCATCTGGTCAATGCGGGCATTTGGCGCCAGCGTGTATTGCGGCAACGCAACCGCCCATCCCCGCGCCAACGCCCCTTGCGCCAGATGCGACCATGAGGATTTGTCAAAAGCCATCCAGTAGCCGCCATGCACGAAGACCACTGCCCCTTTGGGCGGGGTGTCGGCAGGCAGGAACAGGTCAAACGCCTCGCGCGGGGGGGTGCCATAGCGCAGATCAAGGCGCGCATCCTGCGCGGTTTCACGAAACGATCGCGCGCATGTGGCCCAGGCATCAGTGAAACTGCCTGCCTGATCAATATAGGGCCGGTTGGCAAATGCGTCGTCCCAGTCAATACCTGTGTGGTCCTGCATGTCTTCGCCTTGTTCCATTCGCCAAGATCCATTGCGCGCCGTGCGTGAACCGCAAGCTACAAGGATCGGTGCGACCCGCGCAACCCTTGCCATCTGCGATGCTGCAACCCCATGGTTTCAAACGAACTGCGACCGCATATCCCGTGACATGTTGAACGCCTGCGGTTATGCAGCTACCATGCACGGGCGCTGTATCCGACCGGGTGGCGCGCAGATCCGCGCGGTTTTGCCAGCACGGATATCAGCAGTACAGGACACCCCCTGATGGATACCAGTTTTGCCTCTATCTTCTATGAAATAGCGCTGCTGGTGCTGCTTGCGTCGGTCGTGGGCTTTTTCGGGTTGCTGGCCCGGCAGCCATTGGTCGTGGCCTTTATTGCAGTCGGGGTTCTGGCGGGGCCGGATGCGTTGGGACTGGTCTCTTCCACTGATTTCATTGAAACCCTCAGCCAGATTTCCATTGCGGTCCTGCTGTTTCTGGTCGGCCTGAAACTTGACCTTGGCCTTGTGCGCAATCTGGGCAAGGTCGCGGTGGCCACCGGGCTGGGGCAGGTCACATTCACCGCGTTCTTTGGTTTCCTGATCTGCCTTGCGCTGGGGCTTGATGCGGTCACGTCACTCTACATCGCAATTGCCCTAACGTTTTCGTCAACGATCATCATCGTCAAGCTGTTGTCGGACAAACAGGAAATCGGTGCCCTGCATGGCAAGATCGCATTGGGGTTCCTGATTGTTCAGGATATTTTCGTTGTTCTGGCAATGGTCACATTGTCGGCGCTGGGTGTCGGCATGGGCGACGAGGCCGGGTCGATTACAGATATCGCGCTGGTCTTTGCGGGCGGGGCGGGCATGGTGGTGTTTGTCATCCTGTTCATCCGATATGCGGCCGAACCCCTGCTGAACATGATTTCACGCTCGCCCGAACTGATGGTCATTTTTGCCGTGGGCTGGGCCGCCAGTCTGGCGGCGGCAGGTGACGCGCTTGGCTTTGGCAAGGAACTGGGCGGGCTGCTGGCAGGGGTGTCGCTGGCGTCTACGCAATACCGCGAAGCAATCAGTTCCCGTCTTGCCAGCCTGCGCGACTTCCTGTTGCTGTTTTTCTTCATCAACCTTGGGGCGTCACTGGACCTGTCAACGCTGGGCGACCAGATCGGTCCGGCGATTGTGCTGTCGCTGTTTGTGCTGATCGGCAACCCGCTGATCGTTCTGGCGATCATGGGGTATATGGGATACCGCAGGCGCACGGGTTTTCTGGCCGGGCTGACCGTTGCGCAGATATCGGAATTCTCGCTTATCTTCATGGCAATGGGCATTACCATTGGCCATGTCGGACAAGGCGCAATGGGGCTTGTGACGCTGGTAGGGTTGGTGACAATTGCCTTGTCCGTCTACATGATCACTTGGTCGCACAAACTGTATGAAATCTGCGAGCCTTGGCTGGGCATGTTCGAGCGCCGCAATGCCCACCGCGAGAACGAAGATACCGCAGCCGATGCGCTGGACCGGAATTATGATTTCGTCATCTTCGGGCTTGGCAGGTATGGGTGCCGTATTGGCCAGCGCCTGCATGAACAGGGGTTCAGGGTCCTGGGTATCGATTTTGACCCCGAAGCCCTGACAAACTGGCGCAGGATGGGGTTGAGCGCCGCGTTTGGCGACGCGACCGATCCGGAATTCGTGGCACATCTGGAACTGGGCGCTGTCAAGGCGGTGGTGTCAGCGGTCCCGCGCGAACGTGGCAGCCTGACAGAAACGGACCCGCAGCTTGCGCTGTTGCATGGTCTGAAATCCGCCAATTACGCTGGCAAGGTTTTCCTGTCCGTGCAGCAAATGGCAGAAGCCGAGGATTTGCTGAAGCGCGGGGCGAGTGTCATCCTGAAACCCTTTGATGATGCGGCGGATTACGCGGTCAGGCAACTTACCAAAGCGTGACCCCCGTCCATTTCCCTTGTCTGCATTCATGGGCTGTGCAAAATACTGCACATGATAAATACCCCTGCCACATCGCGCCCCCTGCTTGGCGTTTTCTGGATGCTGGTTACAGGCATTTGCTTTGTGGCGGTCACGGCGCTGGTCAAATACTTGGGCGATGACATGCCTGCGGCGCAATCAGCGTTTATACGCTATGCGCTGGGGCTTGTGTTCCTGCTGCCGATGCTGCCATCGCTGCGCGCACTGACCCTCACGCGCAGCAATATGACCGTATTCACCTTGCGCGGATTTCTGCATGCCCTGGGGGTTATCCTGTGGTTCTATGCCATGACCCGTATTCCATTGGCCGAAGTCACGGCAATGAACTACTTGTCACCCATCTATGTCACGCTGGGCGCGGCCCTGTTTCTGGGCGAGAAACTGGCCATGCGGCGCATTCTGGCGGTTCTGGTGGCGTTCATCGGCGCGCTGGTAATCCTGCGCCCCGGTCTGCGCGAAGTGTCCAGCGGGCATATTGCCATGATCGGAACAGCGATTCTGTTCGCTGCATCCTATTTGATGGCCAAGCGCATGTCGGATCAGGTGAATGCTGCTGTGGTGGTGGGGATGTTATCCATCACTGTTACTATTTTTCTGGCACCATTTGCATGGGCGGTCTGGGTGCCGCCCACATGGACACAGATATTCTGGCTGTTCTGGGTCGCAGCGTTTGCCACCGGCGGGCATTTTGCGATGACGCTGGCCTTCGCCGCAGCGCCCATCACGGTGACGCAACCGGTCACTTTTCTGCAACTGGTATGGGCCGTGTTGCTGGGCGCGATCGCATTTGGCGAAAACGTTGACCTGTTTGTCATTCTGGGCGGCGGCGTCATTATGGGGTCGGTACTGTTCATCACATTGCGCGAGGCGCAGTTGCGCCAGCAGACCAGACGCGCAGAGGCCGCGCCCACCCATCCAGGGGCGGGCGCGAAACAAGGGCCTACAATTCTGCCATAACCTCGTCCGAGATTTCAAAATTCGCGGTCACATTCTGAACATCGTCGTCATCTTCCAACGCATCGATCAATTTCATAAGTGTCCGGGCGCCGTCCAGATCCAGCTCCGTGGTGGTTTGCGGCTTCCAGACCAGCTTGGTGCTTTCAGACTCGCCCAGTGCATCTTCCAGCGCGGATGACACGGCACCAAGGTCGGTATCAGCGCACCAGATCACGTGCCCGTCCTCGTTGCTTTCGACATCTTCTGCGCCCGCATCAATTGCCGCCAGCAACACAGTATCCGCGTCGCCGACACTGGCCGGATAGACAATCTGGCCTTTGCGGTCGAACATGAATGCAACCGATCCGGTTTCCCCCAGATTGCCGCCGTTCTTGGAAAATGTGGACCGCACGTTGGATGCCGTGCGATTGCGGTTGTCGGTCATTGCCTCGACAATAACGGCGACCCCGCCCGGCCCATAGCCTTCATAGCGGATTTCATCGTAATTCTCGGCATCGCCGCCCTGCGACTTCTTGATCGCGCGTTCGATATTGTCCTTGGGCATTGAAACGGCCTTGGCCTCTTTCACGGCCAGACGCAGGCGCGGGTTCTTGTCCGGGTCCGGGTCGCCCATCTTGGCGGCCACGGTAATTTCCTTGGACAGTTTGGAAAAAAGCTTCGCGCGCACCGCATCCTGACGGCCCTTGCGATGCTGGATATTGGCCCATTTGGAATGGCCTGCCATCTGTGAACTCCGGAATTATGCTGGTTGTCGGGTTCTCTTAGTCCAGGGCGCGGGGCCGAGGCAAGCCCTGCGCTGGGGTATGCAGCAAAGCAGCGCCCAATAAAAACGCCCGCGAATGCGGGCGCTTTCATTACATTGGCAGCGATTCAGGCTGCGCGCGACACCAGAACATCGCTGACCTGCTTTTGTGCAATCACTTCATCACCACCGGCAACAGCGGCAACTTCGCGGGTCAGACGTTCCAGCGCAGCTTCATACAACTGACGCTCGGAATAGGATTGTTCGCGCTGGTCATCATTGCGGTGCAGGTCGCGCACCACCTCTGCAATCGCCAGAAGATCGCCGGAATTGATTTTCTGTTCATATTCCTGCGCCCGGCGCGACCACATGGCCCGCTTGACACGTGCCTTGCCCTTCAGGGTTGCAAGCGCTTTGTCCACGATCTCAGGCGAGGAAAGCGACCGCATGCCGACTGTGGCGGCCTTGTTGGTCGGCACGCGCAATGTCATCTTTTCCTTTTCAAAGGAAATGACGAAAAGTTCCAGTTTCAGACCGGCAATTTCCTGTTCTTCAATAGAAATGATCTGTCCGACCCCATGGGCAGGATAGACAACAAATTCATTCGGGCGAAACTCGGACTTTTTCGATTTGGACATTCAGCTTTTCCCTTCAGGCCCCCATGTCACACAAAAAGAAACACGTCAGGAAAATAATTCCCTGAAGCATCTGCAAATCGCGGACAAAAAAACGGCAGGTGACAGCGCTGCCGGTTCGGGACGGTTTCATCTTGTATTGATTCTATATCACAAAATTGCCGCGAATCAAAGCGACTTGATCAAATGCCCGCAAATATCAGGTAAAAACGCCGCGATAGTGCCACGCGGGCCTTATCCACCTTCACCGGGGTTTTCGGAAAAATACTTGGTGCGCTTATCCGGTTCGCCGTCGCGGTCCGTTGCTTCGGGAAGCGGGTCTTTCTTGGTGACGATGACAGGCCACATTTCCGAATATTTGCGGTTGAACTCAACCCAGTCTTCCATGTCAGGCTCTGTATCAGGCCGGATGGCATCTGCGGGGCATTCGGGTTCGCATACGCCGCAGTCGATGCATTCATCCGGATGAATAACCAGCATATTCTCGCCCTCATAGAAGCAATCGACAGGGCATACTTCCACGCAATCGGTGTATTTGCAGGCAATGCAGTTGTCGATCACCACATATGTCATCAGATCCGGTCCTTCTGTCTGAACGTCACCCCTGCCGCCTATGACGGGCAGAGTGTCGAAGGGGACATAATCCAGCGCTTGCGATCAATCAAGCCGATCTGGTGCAGATGCGGCAAATCGACGACGGTCGCGCTTATCTGGCCGCCCGCCAGCAACAGGCACAGGGCGCGACAGGTCTTTGGGTGGGGGCGGTGGTGACAGATCTTCGTACAAGGACTGCGCTTCAGGTGCGGGGCCACGGCGCGTGCCACAATCCAGCACACGCACCACCACCACCCGCGCACCCAATGAAAAGCTGAGCACGTCATCTGCACCCACCTTCACCGCAGGTTTCGACACCGGCACTGAATTCACCCGGAAACCCGGACCGGACACCAGTTTGACGGCCAGCGACCGGGTTTTGACAAAACGGGCATGCCACAGCCATTTGTCCAGACGAATCGTTTCGCGGGACATGGCAGCGGGCACGCGCGATCACTCCTTGGTTTTCAGCCCCATAAGCGCGGCTGCAAAAGGATTGTCGGGATCGATGCGGTCGGATTTGCGGGGACCGGCGCTGTAATCGCGGGGCTTGTTTTCGGGTTTCTTGCCCTTGGGCTTGCCGCCTTTAGGTTTTTGTCCCTGCGATTTGCGCTGATCATTGCGCCCGTCCTGTTGCGGTTTGCGCGCAGGGGCGCGCGCGTCACGCCGCGGGCGGGGTGCCCAGGTGAAGGTATAGAACACCTCATGCTGTTCTTCGGGCGCTTCGGCCTGCGGCTGGGGTGTTGCCTGCGCAGCTTCTTCGGCATCTGGCGTGTCGGCGGGGGCGCTGTCGGGCGTCACGCTTGCAGACAGGTCATCATCCCCTTCTGCGGGCGGTTCCACTGTATCCGCGGCCGCGTCAGCAGGTTTGGCGGGTGCCGGAGCCGGTTTCACCTTCACGCGCTCGCCCTTTTCGGCAGCGTAGCCCAGCCCCTGCATCATGTCAGCGAACTGTTCCAGCGTGGTGCCGGTAATCGACAGCATGTCAGGCGTTGCTTCAAACCCGGCACGGCTATCACAGGCGCGCAGCAGATCTGCCAGCCGTTCCAGCATGTCGATGCGAATCGCGCGCGCACCGGCTGGACGATAGCCCGACATATTGTAATGCGCGGTTGGTATTTCCGGCAGATGCGGGATGGTTACCAGACCGGCGGGCGGGCTTTCGGGGAATTCATCCAGCCCTTCAGCCAGCGATTTCAGCACCAGCCGCAACCGCGTCGGCGCGGGTTTCAACAGCAACGGCAGAAAAACGGTATACTGGCCGAATCGCACCCCATGCTTGCGCAACATTCCGCGCGCATCCTGATCCAGCGCCTTGATGTCCTGCGCGATCTGTTCACGCGGGATAACGCCCATCGCCTCTACCAGCTGAAAGGCCACGCCGCGGGCCAGCCCCGACAGGGTTTCATCGCGCGACATGTTCAGAAGCGGTTCAAACAGCGCCGCGATCTTGCGATCCATGAAATGCTGCAGGCGGCGGCGCACCTTTTCGGCCACGTCATGGCCCGCTTCATCATCGACGAATGCGGTGATCTGCGGGCGCATGGCGTCATCGCCCTTGACCAGCTTGCCGACAGCCGTATCGCCCCACATCAACCCACCCTGTTCGGTGAAGTCGAATTCAGTATCGGGGGCATTATAGAATTTGTCTGCCCGCAGATGGAACAGCGGTACCAGCGCGGAAAGCGACGCCTGACGCAATGTCTTTGCCTCGTCCGGGCTGTCGGTCTTGTCCTGACGGAAGCGGAACCCTTCCAGCCGTCCGATCAGTTCGCCCTCAACGGTCACTTCGCCCTTGTCGTTCACCTCAGCCACAAGGCTCTCCTTCTGCTTCAACCGCCGCATCAACACCGAGGTGCGCCGGTCAACAAATCGCTGCGTCAGCCGGTCATGCAATGCATCCGACAAGCGGTCTTCTACAGCGCGCGTCGCCCCGCGCCAATGCTTTTCGTCATCGACCCAGCCCTTGCGCTGCGCAATATATGTCCATGTGCGAATATACGCCAACCGGCGCGACAATGCATCAATATCCCCATCAATGCGATCAATGCGCTGGATATTGCGCGCAAGCCAGTCGGTATCGATGCGCCCGGCGCCTTGCAGGAATTCAAACACCTGCGTCAGCAGACCAGCATGTTCAGCCCCTGAAATGCCACGAAAATCCGGTATGCGGCACACATCCCACAGCAAGCGCACATCCGGCGGGCCAGTCAGCCGGTCCAGCGTTTCGGGTTGTGCGACAAGGGTTTTCAGCGCGGTCAGGTCATCAGCATCGCGGGCACGGGTCAGCCAGTCATTCTGCGTCTGCCCTTCAAGCGAGGCAATAAGCCGCGCCACTGTCCCGAATTCCAGCCGCGCATTGCGCCATTGCAGTTTGCGCACCGGCAGGAATTCATGATTCTCGATCGCAGTGATCACTTCATCAGCCAAGGGCCGCGCTTCGCCTGTCACACCAAAACTGCCGCTGGTCTGGTAGCGCCCGGCGCGGCCTGCAATCTGGGCCAGTTCATCCGGGTTCAGCGGGCGCATGCGGCGGCCATCGAATTTATGCGTGGCCGAAAAGGCCACATGCTTGATGTCCAGATTCAACCCCATGCCAATCGCATCAGTCGCCACCAGAAAATCGACATCGCCATTCTGATACAGCGCCACCTGCGCGTTGCGGGTGCGCGGCGACAGCGCCCCCATGACGACAGCGCAGCCGCCCTTCTGTCTGCGAATCAGTTCGGCAATGGCATAGACATTTTCAACACTGAACCCGACAATCGCGCTGCGCGGCGGCATGCGGCTGATTTTCTTTGACCCTGTATAACTTAGTTGCGACAGACGTTCGCGCCGCTGGAACTGTACGCCCGGAACCAGCGCGGCGATCGCCGATCGCATCGTGTCTGACCCCATGAACAGCGTTTCATGCAGGCCCCGCGCATGCAGCAGCCGGTCGGTGAACACATGCCCGCGGTCAGCGTCTGCACAGAGCTGTATTTCGTCCACGGCAACGAAATCGGCGCCAATCTCGACCGGCATCGCCTCGACGGTGCAGACCCAGTATTGGGTGCGGTCGGGAACGATACGTTCTTCGCCGGTAATAAGGGCCACGCAATCGGGGCCACGCAGGGCAAGAATGCGGTCATAGACTTCGCGCGCCAACAGGCGCAGCGGCAGACCGATAACCCCCGTCCTGTGGGCAAGCATACGTTCAATTGCGTAATGGGTCTTGCCGGTATTGGTCGGGCCAAGCACGGCAACCACGCGCGCATTTGCGCGAATATTCATCCGCCAACCCCCGGCTTGCACCCCTGCCCTGTCAGAGAGAGGTGCCCTGCAGCTTCCGCGTGAGCCGCTCCAGCGCCGCTTTTACGTCACGGCGATGCGGATGTATAGCCGCCGCCGCTTCCCATGCGCGGCGGGCATCATCATGACGTTCAAGGTCTTCCATGATACGCCCAAGCCCGATAAGGGCCGCGAAATGATGCGGATTGCGTGCCAGTGTTTCGCGTATGTCATTCAGCGCAAGGCCATAGTTCCTCGCCATGAACCAGGCCGTGGCGCGCGCATTCCAGCCTTCGGCGAAATCCGGGGCATGGTCGATAAGGGCGGAAAAATGATCAATAGCTGCAGCCGCATCGCCGCGTTCCAGCGCATCGCGCCCTCGCTGCAGCAATAAATCCGCGCTGGCAGACCCCGACCGCGACCATTCGCGGAAAACCTGCCGTTCAACGCGCTGCCAGTTTTCCAGATCAGGATCGCGCAACTGTTCCAGCAATTCCGGGACATCACCACCATGTGTGTCCGCCGCCGCAGCAGGGGCAAGCAACACAAATGCCGCAACGACAGGATTGAGAATGTTTCGCTGAATGGTCATAGTACGCAGTGTAACGCATCGCAGCAGTATTTCCACTGCCCGGCGATCACAAATCGGAGCAAAACATGAGCGACATCCTGACCCACGCAATTGCCGCATTGTCAGACAAACTCGGGGACGGGTTTGAGGGCAGCGCAAAATTCCGGATCGAAGGCGAGGGCAGCATTGTCGTTGATGAATCGGGCGTGCGCGAAGGCGATGACGACACCGATGTGACCATGATTGCCAGCGCGGAAACATTCCAGGGCATTATCGAAGGGGACGTAAACCCGACCATGGCCTTCATGTCCGGCAAACTGAAGATCGAAGGGAATATGGGCATGGCGATGAAGCTTGGCGCAGCACTCAGCTAAGGCTGATGACCCCCGCCCCCTTTCACGCAGAAATTGCTGATGCCCCCCCTCCTGAAAGGGTGGTGTGGGCGCAGGCCGATGACGACACGCGCATACGGCTGGCCTTATGGCCCGCCGGTCCGCGCGGCATGGTGGCCATTTTTCCCGGCCGGACTGAAGTAATCGAAAAATATGGCCGCATCGTCACCGACCTTGCCGGTCGGGGGTATGGCGCGGCAGTGATTGACTGGCGCGGGCAGGGGCTGTCCGACAGGTTGCGTGACACGCCCCTGTTGGGTGACGTCCCTGATTTTGCGGATTTTCAACGCGATGTTGCTGTTTTCCGGCAGTTTCTGGACTTGCATGCCCCTGATGCCCAACGCTTTGTGCTGGCGCATTCGATGGGTGGCTGCATCGCATTGCGGGCGCTTGTGAATGGCTTTCCCGCGCGCGCCGTGTCCTTCAGCGCGCCAATGTGGGGTCTGCCCCTGAGCAACACCCTGCGCTGGATGATCGCGGTATCGCGCCCCACATTGGGTTTGACAAAACTGGTCCTGCGCGAAGTGCCCGGCGCAGGGATAGAATTCCGGCTGTGGGAAAATTCATTCGATAACAACGACCTGACCAGCGACCGCGCCACCTATGAATGGATGCAGCGGCAGGTTCAGGCCCACCCCGAATTGCGGTTGGGGGCACCATCGCTGCGCTGGCTGATGGCCGCACTGGCTGAAACGACCGCCCTTGCCGGATCACCATCGCCCGCAATGGCGGCCTATTGCGGGCTGGGCACGCGCGAACGCGTTGTATCAGACGATGCCATCCATGCGCGGATGGCCACATGGCCGCAAGGGCAACTGGACATGTTTGACGGTGCCTTGCATGAACTGATGATGGAACGTCCGGCAGCCCGCGGGCGATTTCTGGACCAGACATGCGCGACATTCGACGCCGCGCAACCCTGATATGTTGCGATAAGTTGTTCGCCGCGTCTATATCGCCCGAAATCCAGCCAAAGGGAACGACATGACACTGAAAATCTATGGGATCAAAACCTGTGACACATGCCGCAAGGCCCGCAAGGCCCTGCCCGATGCGCAATTCCACGACATGCGTGAAAGCCCGCTGGACAGCGCAACGATCGCACGGTTTCTGGACGCTTTCGGGGATGCATTGGTCAACAAATCATCGACCACCTGGCGCGGATTATCCGACGACGACAGAAACCGCCCTGCCGCAGACCTTCTGGCCGGGCATCCCACATTGATGAAACGCCCGGTCATCGACACGGGAAGTGCTGTATTTCTGGGCTGGAAACCGGATGTTCAGGCCGCGCTTGGGGTCTGAACACGGGTCGCACGCCCTTTCCCCTGCGCGCCGCAGCGGCAAGGGAAAGGGCCTGTGCCGCTACAGCAGTTTCAGATCACTCGCCGATTCACGGCCGTCCCGCCCGGCGCTCAGTTCATATGCAATCTTCTGGTTGTCGGCCAGACCGGTAAGGCCCGCACGCTCCACCGCAGAAATATGCACGAATACGTCCTTGCCGCCCCCGTCAGGTGCGATAAAACCGAATCCTTTGGTGGTGTTGAACCATTTGACTGTGCCTGTGGGCATCTGTTCACTCCGCATTTCTGTCCCTTGGCGGAATTGCCTTCGGGTCGTTCAGCCAGGTCTTCTAGTGCCGGCTGCGAAAACAGAGGCGGTCGTAGAAAGTCTGTCATCCCAGCCTGATCCTGCCATATGCGGGTTAAAACGCAAGAGTTTTGCGTATATGTGACAGGCATGACGGCCAAATGACCAATTTTTCAGAAGGATGCCTGATTATGCGTAACGCGGCTTTGGTACTGGGCCTTATCGGCGGACTTTGGGGCATGCTGATCGGCTTTTTCAGCTTCGGGTACACGGATTTGCTGATTCGCTATCCCGAACTTGCCGATATCACGGGCGGCGTGGCAAATATGGGCCTGATCCGCGTGATGAGCCTTGTTGCGCCGGTTCTGGCCATCGCGGGCGGCGCTATGGCGCGGTCGTCAAATGTGGTGGGCGGGGTTTTGCTGCTGATTTCCTGCATTGGCATGTATGTCACATTCGGCTTTGGTGTTTTCACCATGTTCCCCATTTCCATGTGCGCGCTGGCCGGTATTCTGGCCCTTTCCGCACGCCAGCCGGACCCGCATTGACCCGCCCCGATGGTATAAAGCCTTGACTTTCGGGCGCATGCCCCCCATTTGCAACGCACCTACAACTTGCCGCGTGAGCATTCGATCCGTTGTGGGCAGGGCATGAGGCCCGACCATTGCTTCCCGACATCACGCGTGGGGGGCGGCGCATCCGACATGCGCCCCCAAACCCGCCCCTGCCCTGTCAGGGGCACTACGCCTGTGCGGACAGGCCGTGAGAGGACTGATTTTGACTGATTTTACCATGTTCGGGCTGCGCCCCGTGCTGATGACAAGCCTTGAAGCCCAGGGCTTCGGCACCCCAACCCCAATTCAGGCCCGCGCGATCCCGATGATCATGCAAGGCCGCGACATTCTGGGGCTTGCCCAGACCGGCACCGGCAAAACGCTGGCCTTTGGCCTGCCTGTCATGCATGCGCTGCTGGGCAGCGAACGCCCCGCACCCAAAACCACAAGCGCGCTGATCCTTGCGCCGACGCGCGAACTGGTTACCCAGATTGCGACAACACTCGATGGCTTTGCCCGCAAGACCCCGCTGAAGGTTCAGCGCGTTGTCGGTGGCGCGGGCCTGAACCCGCAAATCCAGAAACTGGCCAAGGGCTGCGATATTCTGGTGGCGACACCGGGCCGTCTGCTTGACCTGCTGGAACGGCGCGCGCTGACCCTGCACGCAACGCAGATGCTGGTTCTGGACGAAGCTGACCAGATGCTTGATCTGGGCTTTATCCATGCGCTGCGCAAAATCGCGTCGCTGTTGCCGAAGGAACGCCAGACGCTGATGTTCTCGGCGACGATGAACAAGCAGATGAACGAAATCGCAGATGCCTATCTGGACCGCGCTGAGCGCATTCAGGTATC
This sequence comes from Roseinatronobacter alkalisoli, assembly GCF_028745735.1. GTDB lineage: Bacteria > Pseudomonadota > Alphaproteobacteria > Rhodobacterales > Rhodobacteraceae > Roseinatronobacter > Roseinatronobacter alkalisoli. The sequence goes on along the minus strand of NZ_JAQZSM010000001.1, from coordinate 27,531 downwards.
CGCGCCGGGCCGCCCCGCCGACAAGATCGACCAATCCGTGCATTTTGTGCCTCAGGGTGACAAGGCGCGCGTGCTGGAAGGGTATCTGAAAACCCATCCCGACGAACTGGCGCTGGTGTTTTCACGCACCAAGCACGGTGCCGAAAAACTGATGAAGCTGCTGAACGACTGGGGCATTCCGACCGGGTCGATTCATGGCAACAAAAGTCAGGGGCAACGCGAACGCACATTGCAGGGCTTCCGCGAAGGCAAGGTCAAGGTTCTGGTCGCAACCGATGTTGCGGCACGCGGCATCGATATTCCCGACATGCGCCATGTCTATAACTATGACCTGCCGGAAGTGCCGGAAAACTACGTTCACCGCATTGGCCGCACAGCCCGCGCAGGTGCGACGGGTCGCGCCATCGCGTTTTGCGCGCCCGCCGAAATGGGCGATCTGCGCGCCATCGAAAAACTGATGCGGATTGAACTGGCTGTAGCCGGTGGCACACCATGGGCCGATGATCTGGCAGGCCCGGCGCGCGCAGCAGCGCGGAAACGTGGTCCGCAGCGTGGTGGTGGCCGCCCGCAGCAACGCGCCGGCGATGAAGGGCAAAACCGCAAACCGCGCCAGAAAAGCTTTGGCAAGCGCACGGGACCGGGCAAACCCGCCGGGCAATCCGGCGGCAAAGACCGTCACCGCCGGTCAGCTTGATCCAATACAATCAGGGGCGCAAATTGCGCCCCTTTTTCGTATCGCGTGCCCGTCAGGCATTCAGAACGGAACCGGGGCCGCTATCGTCATGCTATGCCCCGTCGCCGGGTGTTTCAGCCGCAAGGATTGCGCATGCAGCATCAGTCGCGGATATCCAAGCGCGTCCCCGGTCGCATATAGCGTATCCCCCAGAATGACATGCCCGATGGCCAGCATATGAACGCGCAGCTGATGGCTGCGCCCGGTCAGCGGCGTCAGACGCAAGCGCGATGCACCCTCTTCATGGCGGATCAGTTTCCAGTCCGTCTGGGCGGGGCGCCCGGTGTCGTGGCAGACTTTCTGCAACGGACGGTTGGGCCAGTCCACAATCAAGGGCAGGTCCACATGCCCTTCGGTCCCGTCAACATGACCTGCGACACGCGCGATATAATACTTGCGGGTCTTGCGCCCCTCAAACTGCTGCCCCAGATGGGCTTGTGCGGCAGATGTGCGCGCGAAAACCATAACCCCCGATGTATCCAGATCCAGCCGATGTACCAACAGGATGTCAGGGTAAATCCGCGCCAGACGGCTAATCATGCAATCCGCCTTGTCCGGCCCCCGGCCGGGCACGGATAACAGGCCCGCGGGTTTATCGACAAAAACGACATCCTCATCCTGATGCAGGATCACTGGCGCGTCGGGGGGCGGGGCGTAAACAAAATCTGACATGCGCCAGACCATGGCGCAGCAAGGCCCTGCAGCACAAGGGGCATTCCTGCACCACGGCGATCAAATGCCACTTGCCTGATACCGACAGGCGGTGCTACGCATTAGGTACTCATCACAAGGATTTTATCTCATGCGTATGTCCGCGATCCCGACACTTATTGCATTTGCGGGCAGTCTTGCCCTTGCCCCTGCCGCCATAGCCCAATCCCTGATCGACGCGGGCGATGTCGATGCCATAGCCAATATCGCGCGCGGCTACGGGTCCGCCACCATCCAGTCCGACAATGTCGGGGATCCGCAGATCCTGGGTCGGATTGACGGGGTTATGTATACGGTCAATTTCTATGGTTGCACCAACGGGGCAGATTGCACGACGGTTCAGTTCCGGGCGGGCTGGAAAAACCCCGGTGACATCACACTTGACGACATGAACCTGTGGAATCAGGACAAGCGCTTCGGCAAAGCCTATCTGGACTTTGAAGACGATCCTGTCATCGAATGGGACGTAAACCTGTTCGGTGGTGTCAGTACGCAAAATCTGGACGACACCTTCGATTGGTGGCGCATCGTGCTAGAGAATTTCACCGCGGATTATTTCTGACGGGCATATGCCCGATCTGCCGGTTTGCGCGACCTACAGATCGAAGGTCGCGAAAACTGGCGCGTGGTCGGATGGTTGTGTCCAGCCGCGTGCATCCCGCAGAATGCGCGACCCGTGCCCTGCCGCCGATATGTCACGACTGGCCCAGATGTGGTCCAGCCGACGCCCCTTGTCCGCAGCGTCCCAGTCGCGCGCGCGATAGGACCACCACGAATATAGCTGCCCTTCGGGAATATCCGCGCGGGTGATATCCACCCATGCGCCGGATTCCTGCGCATCCGCCAGATGCGCCACCTCGATCGGGGTATGGCTGACCACTTTCAGAAGCTGCTTGTGCGACCAGACGTCATCTTCACGTGGTGCGATGTTCAGATCACCCACCAGAATCGATTTTTCGGGCCGGTTTGCGCCAAAATGGTCGCGCAATTCTGTCAAGTAATCCAGCTTGTGACCAAATTTTTCATTCACGGTGCGATCAGGCACATCGCCGCCTGCCGGAATATAGCAGTTGTGAATGATGACCCCGTTTTCCAGCCGCGCTGCCACATGCCGCGCATCGCCCTTTGTGCACCAGTCGATATGCCCCGCATCCGCCAGCGGCAGGCGCGACAGGATGGCAACCCCGTTATACCCTTTCTGCCCGCGCGCGGCCCAATACCCGTAGCCCGCCTGCGCAAACAGATCGAATGGAATCATGTCTACAGGGCTTTTGCATTCCTGCAGACACAGGATATCGGGCGCTTCTTCGCGCAGCAATTTCAGAACCAGTTCAGCGCGCAGCCGAACAGAATTGATATTCCAGGTGGCAAGGGTAAAGGGCATGGTAAACTCCGGCTGATTGCCCCTTCATGCACAGTGCAGGCCCGCGCGACAACCCTGAACCGCAAAGAAAAAGGTCCGGACATAATGTCCGGACCATCAGGGAGGGAGGGAGGAGAGAAAGAAACAATCGCTTCTGTATGCCAGTATTGCCGCCAATATGGGCAACAATAAGGCAGTTTCTCAGTGTTCAGGCTGCCAGACGATACCCGCCCGATTCCGTCACCAGCAGGCTTGCATTGGACGGATCAGGTTCAATCTTCTGGCGCAGGCGGTAGATATGGGTTTCCAGCGTATGCGTGGTGACCCCGGCGTTATAACCCCACACTTCGTGCAGCAGCACATCGCGCGGAACCACCCCTTCGGGCGCGCGATACAGGAATTTCAGGATATTGGTTTCCTTCTCCGTCAGGCGGATCTTGCGCTCATTCTCATCGATCAGCATTTTCTGCGCGGGCTTGAACAGATAGGGTCCAAGCTGGAACACCGCATTTTCCGACTGTTCGTGCTGGCGCAATTGTGCGCGCAGGCGGGCCAGCAGAACCGGCAGTTTGAACGGCTTGGTGATGTAATCATTCGCGCCCGAATCCAGCCCCAGAATGGTGTCTGCATCCGAATCATGTCCTGTCAACATGATGACCGGTGACTTGAAACCGGCCTTGCGCATGCGTTTGCACAATTCGCGGCCATCCGTGTCAGGTAAACCGACATCCAGAATCGCCAGATCAAACTGGCCGGTGCGGACCTTGTCCATCGCCTCGGCACCGTTCGCGGCCTCGAACACATCGAATTCGTCGGTCATGACAAGTTGTTCCGACAGCGCTTCGCGCAGATCGTCATCGTCATCAACCAACAGCACCTTGTTCAGCTTGGGCATTGAATATCCTCCAGTTCTTTCTCTCTCATAAATGTGAGGGCGTATTGCCAAGGACAAGATTTGCTACAACAGACTCACGCGGACGTGTCGGATGCGGGCAATATGTTTCAATTTCCCTGACATCGGTCTATGTGAAAGACGACAGCGAAGCGGAATAGCGCATGATACTTGGCCTGACACCGGTGGAACTGATTAACCGCGCCCGCGCGGATTTGCGGTTGGGGGTGCCTGTCATCCTGCGTGACGGCCCTGCAGCCGCAATTATTCTGGCCGCCGAAATGGCCACACCCGCACGACTGGCAGAATTGCAGATGCTGGGGCCGGCGCTGGTGCTGGCACTGACACGCCACCGTGCCGACACGCTGAAGGCCCGCGCCTATGATGGCGATCTTGCGCGCGTTGTCGTGCCCGCAGGCGCGCAGGTAGGCTGGATACGCGCGCTGGCGGATCCGGCAGATGACCTGCGCCACCCGATGAAGGGACCGTTGCGCACCGAACGCGACGGCGCGGCCGATTTCCATCGTGCGGCCCTTGCACTGGCGAAATCTGCGCAGCTACTGCCTGCCGCACTGGTCCTGACACTGGACACTATCGCAGCAGTGGAAAACGCGGGCCTGACCGAACTGCCGATTGCAGAATTGAACACCGCATTGGCAAGCGAAACACAGCTGTCAGCCGTCATCAGCGCGCGCCTGCCCATGGCCGCCGCACAAGCGGGCCGCGTGCATATTTTCCGCCCGCGTGATGGCGGGGTTGAACATTATGCAATCGAAATCGGCCAGCCGGACCGCAGCGCGCCGGTTCTGGCACGATTGCATTCGGCGTGTTTCACTGGCGATGTGCTGGGCAGCCTGAAATGCGATTGCGGACCGCAATTGCAGGCGGCACTGACGCAGATGGGGCGCGAAGGGGCCGGTGTTCTGCTATATCTGAATCAGGAAGGGCGCGGTATCGGGCTGGCCAACAAAATGCGGGCCTATTCCTTGCAGGATCAGGGTTTCGACACGGTAGAGGCAAACCACAGGCTGGGATTTGAAGATGACGAACGTGATTTCCGCATCGGCGCTGCATTGCTGCGCAAGATGGGTTTTCAACAGGTGCGGCTGCTGACCAATAACCCGCGCAAGGTGGACATGCTGAATGACCACGGCCTGAGCGTCATCGAACGTGTCCCGCTGCGCGTGGGCGAAACGGATGAAAACCGCGCCTATCTGGCCACAAAAGCCGCAAAGTCAGGGCATTTGCTGTGACGCGCTACGATATGGTTCTGACGCGGCAGGGGTTGCGTTTCATGGGGCGGATGTGGCCCTGCACCATCGGTCGCGGCGGCGTGCGCCATGACAAGCACGAAGGCGATGGTGCAACACCCACAGGCGTTCATCGGCTGGTGGGCATGCTATACCGGCCCGACCGGATTGCGCGACCCACGGACTGGGCAACGCCCATTGGCCCGCGCGACCTGTGGTCGGATGATCCCGCGCATGAAGATTATAACCTGATTGTGCGCGCGCCCTATCCGTTCAGTCACGAAGCACTGCGCCGCGCGGACCCGTTATATGATCTGGTCATTCTGACGGATTGGAACTGGCCCCACGCGGAATGCGGGCGTGGGTCGGCCATCTTCATCCATCAATGGCGCAGGCCAGGCTTCCCCACTGCCGGATGCATTGGCCTGTCGCGCAACAGCCTGCACAGGATTGCGCCGCTTATCCGGTATGAAACGCGCCTGATCGTGCCAGGCACGCTGGCAGGCTGAACGCTTACAGCGGTTGCTGCACCGCATAGGCTTTGCGCAGTACATCCGGGTCGTTATGGTGCAACTCAACAGTGGTGACGCCGGGAAGCTGCGCAAAATCCTGCATCAGGCGGTGTGGATGCCAGTTGCGGCTTATCCCTTCCAGTCCGGGAAGCTGCTGCAATATCCCCGATGTAGAAATAGCACATCGCGCCGAACCAACAGGTCCGGCCTGCTGCACAAGCGCCATCGCCTGTGCAGCAACGTCCGGGGTTACCCGCAGGCGCTGGACCACGGCATAATGCGATTCCCGCACATGGCTAAGAAAGAATGACGCGCCAACCGCAGGCGTCATCCCGTAATGCACATCATTGCGTTCGGGGGCGGCATCCAGATGCCAGCTTCCGGCAGGGTCGAACAAAACCCGTTCCGCACCATTTATGAACAGCGCCGTATGATGCCCGTTCCCGGACTGATGATGCATGATGGTCACAAGGGTCAGTTCCGGCGCACCGCCATGCACATGGCGCGCTGCAGCGACAGCTTCATCGCTGGCCCAGATTTGCTGGCCCCCGCAGGCGGTCAAAAACAGGAACGCGAATACCAGAAACGCAGCAGGAATTGCGCCCTGACGTCGGCCCAAGGGCATAACATTTACCGGCATCCACAACCTCATTTACAAATACGGAACCCGCAATTACCGGGCACGCTGCCGTCAGGCATTTGCCAGGGCAAGGAAGATCAGCGCCGCGATGGAAATCGCGGCGACCCAGACTGAATACCGGATAAAGCCCGCGAAGGTCTTTTCCTGTTCCCGGATATCCATTTTACCATGCTCATGTTCGGCCATCGGGTGCTCCTGTTCGTTGGATTCCGGTTTTCGATATAATATCGCAGGCGATCTGTCACCCCCGCTTCAACACCGATTGATACCCGTATTTCAGACCGCCTGCCACAACCAGACACCATCTTCGCCCATCCAGCGCCGCGCCCGCCCCGTAGCGGTAAGGTGGTTCAGATGCGCAACAGCTTCGACCAGCGCCAACCCATAGACCGCGCCCGTAATCTCGCGCTTGAACAGGGGTCCGAAGCACGCACCCGCCTTGCGCGGTTCGGACAGATGCTGATGCAGGCGATTCAGCGCGCCAATGTGGTTTTCAATCATCTGATTCAACCGCAATGGCAAACCGGTAAAAGGCAGCTTATGCCCCGGCAGAACCAGTTGGTCGTCGCGCGCAAATTCCTTAAACCGCACGCAACTCGCCAGCCATTCGGCAACCGGGTCAGCATCCGGTTCGGTCGCATAGACCCCCAGATTGGCTGAAATAGATGGTAGCAACTGGTCCGCGCCCAGAACCAGATTGCAGCTTTGCGACCACAGGGTAATCTGGTCCGGGGCATGCCCCTGCCCCAGACGCACCACCCAGTCCCGCCCGCCAGCATGCAGCACGTCCCCGTCTGCCACCCGGTGATACCCCAATGGCAGCGGCGCAACGCGATCACAGAAATTGAACGGCCGTTCCTGCGCACGCTGCGCCAGAACGCCCGGTTCCATGCCCGAACGCTTCCAGAATTCCAGTGTTTCCGGGTTCGGGCGGTGCTGCTCATCCAGCACCATCATCCGCGCCATCAGCCATGCGGTGCGGCTGGTCCACAGGTTTGCGCCCTGCGCCTGAAACCAGCCCGCAAGGCCAATATGGTCAGGGTGATGATGGCTTGCGATAACCCGCCGGACGGGCTTGCCCTGCAATGGCCCGGCCAGCAGGCTGGCCCAGGTATCGCGCGTGGCCGTGTCATCAAAGCCGGTGTCGAACAGGGTCCAGCCATCGCCGTCATCCAACACAAAGGCATTCACATGATCAAGCGCCATCGGCAGGGCCAGCCGCAGCCAGAACACCCTGTCCGCAACGCAAGTCACCTGCCCCGCAGGGGGTGGCGTTGGAAACGGGTAGCGCAAGCCTGATCTGCTCATATGCCCCATCAAGCGGCCAGATCGTCATCGGACAAGGCATAAAGCACCTTCGCGCCCGCCCGCGCCTGCATCAGCAAACCCGCATGTTCCGGCAGAATACGCTGGATGAACACCCGCGCCAGCATCTGGCGGGCATTGTCCCCTTCGATGGCAGCTTTCAGGTGGAAATGCGCACCAAGAACACGCGCAAAAGCCCGCAAATACGCCGCGCCCCCTGCCGCACGGTCTGTCATATCCTGTGCAACCAGCCATTCGGTTGTTTCGCGCAGGCTTTCGGCGGCCTGCCAGACATCATCGGCCAGATCAGGGAAAGATGCGCGCGCGGATTCGGCGAAATCCTCGACTTCCTGCAACAGCCGGAAGGCCGCTTCACCGCCATCCATCATCTTGCGCCCGACAAGGTCCATGGCCTGAATCCCGTTCGTTCCTTCATAGATCGCGGTCACCCGCACATCGCGCAGATATTGCGCAGCGCCTGTTTCCTCTATGAACCCCATGCCACCATGAACCTGGATGCCGGTGCTTGCAACCTCGATCCCGGTATCGGTGCCCTGCGCCTTGGTGATGGGGGTCAGAAGCGCCGCACGCGCCGCCCATTCATCAGCCCCGGTGGCGCGCGCCATATCAATTGCAACACTGTTGGCCAGCGCAATGGCGCGGGCGGCAAATATCTCGGCTTTCATCATCGACAACATGCGCCGGACATCCGCATGTTCAATGATGGCCCCTGCCGCGTTCTGCGGCGTGCGACCCTGCCTGCGTTCGCGCGCATAAGCAAGCGCGTGCTGGAATGCACCTTCGGCAGCACCAATCCCCTGCACGCCCACGCCTACGCGGGCATTGTTCATCATGGTGAACATCGCAGCCATCCCCTTGTTGGGGGCGCCCACCATCCAGCCAATGGCATTGTCATATTCCATCACCGCCGTGGGCGACCCATGCAGGCCCATCTTGTGTTCCAGTGACACCACCCGCAAGCTGTTGCGCGCACCAAGGCTACCATCGGCATCCGGGATGATTTTCGGCACCATGAACAGGCTGATCCCTTTTGTGCCTTCCGGCGCGCCCGGCAGTCGGGCAAGGACCAGATGGCAGACATTTTCAGCCATGTCATGATCGCCCCAGCTGATGTAGATTTTCTGCCCGGAAATGCGGAAACTGCCATCCGGCTGCGGCTCTGCCTTGCTGCGCAGCGCGCCGACATCACTGCCTGCCTGCGGTTCGGTCAGGTTCATTGTGCCGGTCCATTCGCCTGAAATCAGCTTCGGCAGGTACAGCGCCTTCATCCAGTCATCAGCATGGTGTTCCAGCGCCTCTATCTGGCCCTGCGACATCAGCGGGCACAGTTCCAGCGACAAACAGGCCGAGGACATCATGTCATTGAGCACCACAGCCAATGTCTGCGGCAGGCCCATGCCGCCATATTCGGGGTCTGCAGCAATACCCAGCCAGCCGCCTTCGGCAATGGCACGGAACCCGTCCGCATAGCCGGGCGCAGTGCGCACGATGCCGTTTTCCAGCCGGGCGGGGTTCAGGTCACCCGCGCGTTGCAGCGGCGACATGACTTCTTCGCACAGGCGCGCGGCTTCGGTCAGAATGGCAGTCGTCGTTTCCGGGCTGGCTTCGGCAAAGCGATCGGTCCGGCGCACCTGATCAAAGGCAACGATATGGTCCAGTAGAAAATCGAAATCCTGAAGCGGGGCACGATAGGGCATGGGGCCTCCTGACAAGGTGCTGTATCCTGTTGCGGGTGCGGCGGCGCTTGGCAAGGCACGCCATGCACCCTATGAACGCTGTTCTAGCCCGCCGCAGCGGATTCCCAAACAAGGACGCCACGTCACAACATGACTTCGCAATGCGATCAGACCGAAATACTGGATGCGACGCCCGCAGGCATTTCCCGCGCCGGCACCATTCTGCGCGGCGGCGGACTGGTCGCTATTCCCACGGAAACCGTTTATGGGCTGGCAGGCGATGCGCGCAATCCCGCAGCGGTCAGCGCCATTTTTGCGGCCAAGGGGCGGCCTGCGCATAACCCGCTGATTGTCCATGTTGCCGATCTGGACATGGCACTGGCACTGGCGCGGCCGGACACAACCGCGCGTGCGCTGGCGCAGCATTTCTGGCCCGGTGCCCTGACGCTGGTTGCGCCGTTGCGGGACGGGCACGGGCTGGCCCCTGCGGTGACGGCGGGCCTGAATACGGTTGCGCTGCGTATGCCCGCGCATCCCGCAGCGCAGGCATTGCTGGCGGCATTCGGCGGGCCGGTAGCCGCACCTTCGGCGAACCCGTCCGGCCAGATCAGCCCGACAACCGCCGCGCATGTCATGGCAGGTCTGTCGGGGCGCATTGCGGCAGTTCTGGATGGCGGGGCATGCCCGGTCGGCGTGGAATCCACCATCATCGGCACGGATGACACAGACCGCACCGTCGTGCTGCGCGCGGGTGGCATCAGTCCCGAAATGATGGCCGATGTGCTGGGCTATATGCCTGTACCAGCGCAGGTAACCAGCATCACGGCCCCCGGACAGCTGGCATCACATTACGCCCCGCGCGCGTCCGTGCGCCTGAACGCGCGCGCGCCCGAAGGTTCTGAAGTCTGGATAGGGTTCGGCCCGGATTGCGCAGGTGCGGATTTCACCCTGTCCGCCAAGGGCGATCTGGCCGAGGCCGCATCGCAGCTTTTCGCGATCCTGCACAAGGCCGACGCCACAGGCCGACCGATTGCCGTGGCCCCTGTGCCGGAACACGGGCTGGGGCTGGCCATCAATGACCGGCTGCGCCGCGCCGCAGCCCCACGCGAAATCTGACGCCGCGCGCCCAGCCTATACCTGCTGGCATTCATCCAGAATAGTGCGGAACAATCGCACGGCAGGCGCGATCAATGCATCCGGAAAATCGTAATCCGGGTTGTGCAGGCTAGGAACATCCAGCCCTGCACCCAGAAAGAACAATGCCGTGCGCGCTGTGGCGCTGAACGCCCCGAAATCCTCTGATGCGCGCATGGGCAAGGTGAAATCCCCCGGTGGCATGTCCAGTTTTGCTGCGGCACGCGCCACAATGGCGGCGGCGGCGGGGTCGTTTATACTGGCGTTGAAATGGTCATGGCGACTGATCCGCACATCCAGCCGGTATTGGCGGGCAAGCGTTTCGGTCAGCCCGCGCAATTCCCGCTCAAAGGCGTCCAGCGCAGGGTCGGTGATTGTGCGCAGGGTTATCCAGAGTTCCGCCTGTGCAGGGGCAATTCCGAACGCTGGTTGTCCCATGTTCAGATGGCACAGAGTCGCAAGCCGCCCATCCTGCCCCGGCTGAAACTGCTGAACCCATGCCAGCAACTGCTGCAGGACCGGCGCAGGCGATTGGCCCGTTTCCGGCTGGGCAGCATGGGCTTCGCGCCCGTTTAGCCGCAGCCGCAGCCCCACCGATGCACATGCCGCAGGCCCCGCCGCCACGGCCAGATGCCCCAGCGCCAGCCCCGGCATGTTATGCAGTGCGAACGCCCAATCCGGGCGCAAAGGGGTAAAGCGCGGGTTGGCCAGCACCGCGCGCGCGCCCTCGCCGGTTTCCTCGGCGGGTTGAAACAACAAGATAACGCGGCCTGCGCGCGGTGGATCATCCGCCAGATTGCGTGCCAGCCCCGCCAGTATCGCCATATGCCCGTCATGCCCGCATAGATGCGCCACGCCCTCCCTGCCCGAACGGTGGAAAATATCGCCGCGTTCCTGTATCGGCAGCGCATCCAGTTCGGCGCGGAACATGACGGTCAGTCCGTCCTCTGGCCCCTCAAAGATTGCGGCCACACCATGCCCGCCCAGACCATCCACGATCCGGGCGGGGCCGCATTCGTGCAAAAAGGCAGTAATCCGGCGCGCTGTCGGCCCCTCGTTCCCTGACAGGTCCGGATGGCGGTGCAGATCGTGGCGCAGGCGGACAAGGGGGTCGGTCATAGGGGCACTTTCACGATGGTCTGCATATGTTTCAGGCAAATGACCATTGTTGTCCAGTCCGGACATATTGCGCCATCGCGGGTGAAAGCCGACAGCGTTAAGCCCATATTCACCGATGAACCCGATAGTATTGCACAAGCATCAGTCAGGTTGGTTTGTAGCAATAGAATGGCCACTCGTCTTTCAGATCAGGTCATACGGGAACGTCGTGCGCGTTTGCGCGCGGAACGTCTGCTGGAACACGCCCGGATGGAATTGCGCGCTGCCAATGACCGCCTGAAAGCCCATGCGTTCAACCTGTCTGACCAGATTATTGAACAGCGTGCCGAATTGCAGGATATGCGCAGCATTGCTGAAGAACTCGCAGGGAAAAATACACAGGCTTCTCAGGAATTGCAGATTGCACATTCCGTTGCGGATCTGGCCGATATGCGGTTGCGCGAAGCCATCGAAACCATCGCCGATGGCTTCGCCGTTTTTGACAACGCGCAGAAGCTGGTTCTGGCAAATCAGGCTTATCTGAGCGTCTTTGACGGGTTTGCAGAAGTCACGCAAGGTATCGGATATAACCGCATTCTTGAAATCTGCGCCTATGAAGGGCTGGTCGATCTGCAAGGCGCGGAATCCGGGGAATGGGTGCAATCCATGCTGGCACGCTGGGGAAAACCCCAAATCACACCGCTTGAAATGCATTTTACCAATGGAATCAGTGTGCGGCTGATGGACCGGCGCGTGCCCAATGGCGATTTTGTCAGCCTTGTGCGCAATATCACGCGCAGCTTGCGCTATCAGGCGGAACTGATCGCGGCACAGGCGCAGGCCGAAACCGCGGCGCAGGCCAAATCCGCGTTTCTTGCGAATATGAGCCATGAAATACGCACACCAATGAACGGCGTCGTCGGCATGGCCGAGCTTCTGGCGGAAACCCGGCTTGACAATGAACAGCGCATCTATGCCGAAACCATACGCAACAGCGGGCAGGCGCTGGTCACCATCATCAATGACATTTTGGATTTCTCCAAAATGGATGCTGGCAAGATGGAATTGCATCCGGAAATATTCGATCTGGAAAAAACCATACATGAAGTTCTGACATTGCTGGCACCTGCGGCGCGCGGCAAACTGATAGAACTTATTCTGGACTATGACATCTTTCTGCCGCGCCAGTTTCACGCCGATCCGGGCCGTGTGCGGCAGGTGCTGACAAATCTGATTGGAAATGCCGTCAAGTTCACCGAAACCGGTTATGTGCTGGTGCGCGCCCTGGGTGTCAGTAAATCCGCAGAGCACCAGCTTATCCACATAACGGTTGAGGATACCGGCATCGGTATTTCGCCAGAAGACCGCGAACATGTCTTTTCCGAATTTCAACAGGTCGAAGACGCATCAAACCGACGGTTCGAGGGGTCGGGGCTTGGCCTTGCGATTTCAAGACGCATCGTCGAAATGATGGGGGGGAATATCTGGCTTGAATCCGAACCGGGTGTCGGTTCTTGTTTCGGGTGTTCACTGAATCTGGAAATCGCGACAGAGGCAAGCCATAGCTTCCCGCCCCCATTACCATCGCAGTTGAACCAGATCCTGCTGATCAGCGATCATCTGATCAGCCGCGCAATTCTGGAACGACATTTTCAGTCTGCGCGAGTCAGGATCCTGACAACCACGCAATCCCAGCCCGCAATCCGCTTGCTGGCGCAGCACAAAGTTGATCTTGCGCTTATCGACCAGGACCTGACATCCGATGATCCTATGCATATTGTCCGCGCCATTCACGAAAACGCCCCCGGATGCCCCATGATCATGTTGTGCTCGGCCATGGGGGAACATACTGAATTTTCCGCAACCGGTGTTCCGCTTCATCCACTGCCCAAGCCGCTTTTATGGCGGGACGTCGCGCTGGCCATCTGCGGGATTTTCACAGAAGCCGCGCCGCCGGGCAAGGAAAGCGCCCCCGCCAACCAACCGCAAATGCGCCTTGCGCCGCATGTCCGGCAGCTAAAGGTGCTATACGCCGAAGATAATGCAACCAACCGGCTGGTTTTCGGCAAAATGCTGAAAGGGCTGGATCTGGAACTGCAATACGCTGTGAACGGGCGCGAGGCGGTCGAAAAATTCACATCCATGCAGCCCGACATTATCTTTATGGATGTATCCATGCCTGAAATGGACGGGCGAGAAGCGACGCGCCACATACGCGCCATGCCCGAAGGGCAGGCTGTGCCGATTATTGCCCTGACCGCGCATGCGCTAAGCGAAGAAACAGAAAAAATGCTTGCTGCGGGCATGAGCGAGGCACTTACCAAACCCTTGCGCAAGTCGGCCCTGATCGACGCCATCCAGCGCCACAGCCCGGATATGAACCCGCATCATATGGCGCGTATGAAAACCGGCCTGTCCGGCCCTGACGCTTCCGGATCGAACGCATAGCCCGCAGTGGTGAAATCACTCAAATCAGCCGGGTCTTGCAGCCGGTTTTCAAGAATATAGCGCGCCATCGCACCCCGCGCTTTCTTGGCATAGAAACTGACAACCTTCGGGTCGTCCCCATCGCGGGTTTCCATGAACACAGGTGTGATCACGCGCAAGTCGAGATGCGCCAGATCGACGGCACCAAAATATTCCTGCGATGCGCAGTTCACCAATATCCGCGTCCGGGCCGCTTCGGCTGCGGCATTCAGTGCGTCCGAAATCCGGCTGTCCCAATAGTCATACAGGTTTTTCCCATGCGCCCCGGCAAGGCGGCTGCCCATTTCCAGACGATAGGGTTGCAACGCATCGAACGGGCGCAACAGGCCGTATAATCCCGAAAGGATACGCAAATGCCCATACGCCCAGTCCAGCGCATCCGCGTCCAGCGAACGCGCATCCAGCCCGGTATAGGTGTCACCCGCGAAACCATAAATGGCGGCGCGCGTTTGCTCCGGTGCGGGATCGGCAGAAAACACTGCCAGACGATCCATGTTCAGTTCGGCCAGTTTGTCGCTAATATGCATCAGCTTCTTCAGACCATCCGCGCCAAGCCCGTGCGCAAGCTGCGCCAGTTCGGCGGCCTTGTCCTGAAACAGTGGTCTGGTCAATGGGCGCGGTTGCCCGGTGACGGACCAATCCAGCTTTTTCGCAGGGGACAAGATCACAAGCATGGAAACCCTTTCCGATAATCAGCGCCTGACTACCTAGCCAAAGGCGGGGATTTGTCCAGCCAGCATTGTCGTAAATGGTTGCCCTTCCTGCGCCCAACCCCTAGTTTCCCCGTAAACCCAAGCACGAGGCAAAAAATGCTGTCCCTGATCCAGATTATTCTGCTTGTTCTGAACGTGGCACAATTCATCATCCTTGCGCATATTATCCTGAGTTGGCTGATAAATTTTCAGGTTCTGAGTCTGAATTCACCTGTCGTTGGCTCTATCTGGGATGGGCTGAACCGGCTTCTGGAACCCGCCTACAGCCGTATCCGCCAGTTCATGCCCGATCTGGGCGGCATCGACCTTGCACCGCTGATTGCATTGCTGATCATCTATGGCCTGCGTATCATTCTGATCAACAATATAGGCATGTTCGTCTGACGTAACATGCAGACAGATATCAGCGACACACCTGAAACCCTGCTTGCGCGCGTTTTCGGCTTTCCGGATTTTCGCCCCGGTCAGGCCGAAATCGTCGAGGCCGTGCGCCAGGGGCAGGACACGCTGGCGATAATGCCTACAGGCGGCGGCAAGTCGCTGTGCTTTCAGTTGCCTGCGCTGTGTCGCGACGGGCTGACATTGGTTATTTCCCCACTGATCGCGTTGATGCGCGATCAGGTGCGCGGTCTGCAGGAAGTTGGTGTTGCTGCGGGCGCGCTGACATCCGGCAATACCGAAGCAGAAACCGATGCAGTCTATTCTGCCCTTGCGCAGGGGGCGCTGAAACTGCTGTATATCGCACCCGAACGACTGGCATCGGCCGGGACAATCGACATGTTGCGCCGGGCCGGATGCAGCCTGATTGCGGTGGATGAAGCGCATTGCGTCAGTCAATGGGGCCATGATTTCCGCCCCGATTACCTGCGTATCGGCGAATTGCGCCGTACACTGGACGTGCCCCTTGCGGCGTTTACAGCCACAGCAGATGCCGAAACCCGCGCCGAGATTATCAAGCGGCTGTTTGGCGCGGGCAGTCCGAAAATCTTTCTGCGCGGGTTTGACAGGCCAAATATCCGGCTGAATTTCATGGTCAAGAACCGCCCGCGCGACCAGATACTTGCCTATGCGCAGGCCCGGCGCGGCCAATCCGGTATCGTCTATTGTGCGACCCGCGCGCGGACCGAGTCCATTGCGCAGGCCTTGTCAGATGCGGGCCATAACGCGCGCGCCTATCATGGCGGAATGGACGCGCATACCCGCCGCATGGTCGAAGAACTGTTCCAGCGCGATGATGACCTGATCGTGGTTGCCACAATCGCCTTTGGCATGGGCGTGGACAAGCCTGATATCCGCTGGGTTGCCCATGCCGATCTGCCCAAATCAATCGAATCCTACTATCAGGAAATCGGCCGGGCCGGGCGCGACGGGGCACCCGCTGATACAATGACCCTGTTCGGACAGGATGACATCCGGCTGCGCCGCGCCCAGATTGACGAAAGCCCGGCCCCCGTAGAACGCAAATCCGCAGACCATGCGCGCCTGAACGCCCTGCTGGGACTGGCCGAAGCGACCGCATGTCGCCGTCAGGTGCTGCTGTCCTATTTTGGCGAAGTGTCATCGCCTTGCGGTAATTGTGACCTGTGTACCACCCCTGCCAGGCTGTTTGACGCGACCACCCCGGTGCGCAAGGCGCTGTCCGCCATTCTGCGCACTGGTGAAAACTTCGGGGTCGGGCATCTGGTCGATATTCTGACCGGCACGGCAACCCCGAAGGTGCGCGATCGCGGGCATGACCAGTTGCCGACCTTCGCGGTTGGCAAAGACCTTAGCCGTGCGAAATGGCAAGCAGTGTTCCGCCAGATGATGGGCCGGGATCTGGTGCGCCCGGACCCCGAACGCCACGGCGCGCTGCGCATGACCGAAGCGGCACGCCCCATTTTGCGCGGCGACGCCGAAATTCACCTGCGCGAAGACAGCATAAGCACCGCGCGCGATGGTCCGGCGCCGAAGATGCTGGTATCCGAAGAAGATGCGCCCTTGCTGTCGGCGCTGAAGGCAAAACGTCGCGCGCTGGCGGAAGCAGCCCGTGTGCCCGCTTATGTCATTTTCACGGATCGCACGCTGATCGAAATGACGGAACGTCGCCCTGACAGCATGGATGCCATGGCCCAGATTACCGGAGTAGGTGCCACGAAGCTGGAACGCTATGGTGCCGCCTTCCTGCAAGTCATCACCGGTGACACGCCCGCGCCCCACCACCCGGCCCGCCGCAAATTAGCCGGGCGCGATGCGGGCGCTGTCTATGACGACATCGCCGATCTTGTACGCGAACTGGAACGCGGTGCGGACGGCACGCAGAAATTGCTGACACTGTCGCCCGGGACGCTGCGCGCCATCGCCGAGAACAAGCCCGCGACGCTGGCCGCGCTGACGCGGATCAAAGGGATGGATGATGGGCGCGTCGTGCGTTTTGGTGACGCCATCCTCTCGCGCATTCACGCGATGTGACGCCACGGCGCGCCTTGACCCGCCTGGAACCGCAGGTCAGGCTTTGCACCAAAAGGAGCGCCAGAAATGTACCCCTTCCTGCGTTTTGCCAAAGAAGCACTGAAATACCGCAACGCCCCTAAACTGGGCTTGCTGGAAACGCATGTGTCATATCACCGCTGCTGGCCGTGGGATCTGGATCCATGGGCGGAACTGAACAATGGCCGCACGCTGACATTGTATGATCTGGGGCGCATCCCGATGGCCATGCGCACGGGCCTGACAGACGTGCTGCGGCGCAATCGCTGGGGCATTACCGTTGCGGGGAACAGCACGCGCTATCGTCAGCGTATCCGTGCATTTGAACGGTTCGAGCTGCGCAGCCGGTGCATGGGTTGGGACGCGCGGTTCATCTATGTTGAACAAAGCATGTGGAAGGGGGAGGTCTGCGCAAATCACATCCTCATCCGGTCCGCATTTACCAGCGCGCAAGGGATAGTCCCACCTGCAAAGGTGGTCGAGCATCTGGGCCATCGCAACGAAAGCCCGCCCCTGCCCGGCTGGGTTCAGGCATGGATTGCCGCTGACAGCGAACGGCCATGGCCACCTTCTCGGGACTGACAACGCGCGTGTGCCAGAAAATGAAACCGCCCCGCATTCACATGCGGGGCGGTTTTAATTCTTTCAACAGGGCGTGAAGCCCCTTATCCGCGTTCTTCGATGATCTCGACCAGATGCGGGATCTTGGCAACCATGCCGCGAACGGATGGTGTATCTTCAAGTTCACGCACGCGATGCATCTTGTTCAGGCCCAACCCTTTCAGGGTTGCACGCTGTACAGCGGGGCGACGGATCGGTGACCCGATCTGTTTGACCACGATGGTTTTCGACATGTCCATTGCTCCCCTTACGCGTCTGCGGTTTCAGCTTCGGGCTTGCGCAGGATCTCGGCCACTTTCTTGCCGCGACGCTGTGCCACCTGACGCGGGCTTGCAGAATTGCGCAGCGCATCGAATGTTGCCCGAACCATGTTATAGGGGTTCTGGCTGCCTTGCGACTTTGCCACAACATCCTGAAGGCCCAGCATCTCGAACACGGCGCGCATCGGACCACCGGCAATGATACCGGTCCCCGGAACTGCCTGACGCATGATCACCTTGCCAGCGCCATGACGTCCTTCGATGTCATGATGCAGGGTGCGACCATCGCGCAGCGGCACGCGGATCATCTGACGCTTGGCTTGTTCGGTAGCCTTGCGAATTGCTTCGGGCACCTCTTTGGCCTTGCCTTTGCCGAAGCCCACACGACCACGCTGGTCACCAACCACGACAAGTGCAGCAAAGCCGAAGCGTTTGCCGCCCTTTACGGTTTTCGACACGCGGTTGATCGCGACCAGACGATCGGCGAATTCCGGGGTTTCATCGCGTTCGCGACGGTCCCGGCGGTTATCTCTTTCTGCCATAATCGTCTCCTCAGAACTTCAGGCCGCCTTCACGTGCAGCGTCGGCCAGGGCCTTGACTTTACCGTGAAAGATGAAACCGCCGCGGTCGAAATAGCATTCCTCGATGCCGACGGCTTTCGCACGTTCGGCAATCGCGGCGCCAACCTTGGCAGCAGCGTCCTTGTTGTTGACACCCACGACACCAAAATCTTTTTCCAGCGTCGAGGCCGAAGCCAGCGTGACGCCGTTCACATCGTCGATCAGCTGAACGCTGATGTTCTTGTTTGAACGGTGCACGGACAGGCGCGCACGCCCGTTGGCCAGTTTCTTCAGTTTGTTCCGAACGCGCAGGCGGCGTTTTTGGAACAGCTTATGCTTTGTGTTCGCCATCTTTCGCGCCCTTACTTCTTCTTGCCTTCCTTACGGAAGATATACTCATCCTTGTAGCGGATACCTTTGCCCTTATAGGGTTCAGGTGAACGCCACTTGCGGATATTTGCTGCAGTTTCACCAACCAGTTGCTGGTCAATGCCTTCAATGATGACTTCGGTCTGCTTCGGTGTGGAAACAGTCACACCTGCCGGAACCTCGAAGATCACTTCGTGGCTATAACCCAGCGAAAGTTTCAGATCCTTGCCCTGCATCGCGGCACGGTAACCAACACCGACCAGTTCCAGTTCCTTCTTGAAACCACCGGTCACACCTTGCGCAAGGTTCGCAACCATCGAACGGGTCATCCCCCATTGCTGACGTGCGCGTTTGGACAAACCACGCGGTTTGACAGTGACAACATTGCCATCAAGGATGATATCCACATCATCGCCAGCGGTGAAGCTGCGGGAACCTTTCGGCCCCTTGACTTCAATAGTCTGGCCCGACACCTGCGCTGACACACCCGAAGGCAGTTCAACAGGCTTTTTGCCAATACGAGACATTTCAGCCCTCCTCAGAACACGCGGCAGAGCACTTCGCCACCAACATTGGCGGCCCGTGCTGCTGCATCGGACATGACACCTTTGGGCGTCGAAACGACAGAAATACCCAGACCGTTACGGACTTGCGGGATTTCCTGCACACCGGAATAGACGCGGCGACCGGGCTTGGAAATGCGCTTCAACTCACGGATAACCGGCTGGCCATCTGCATATTTCAGCGAAATTTCCAGTTCAGCATGCCCGGAAGCTGCAGTCACATTCTCATAACCACGGATGTAGCCTTCTTCCTTCAGCACATCCAGAACCCAGGCACGCAGCTTGGACGCAGGGGTGCGCACGGTAGACTTGCCACGCATCTGTGCGTTGCGAATGCGCGTCAGCATATCGCCGAGAGGATCGTTCATCGACATCTTGCGATCTCCTTACCAGCTCGACTTGACCATGCCCGGAATCTGACCCTTGGAGGCCAGATCACGCAGCGCGATCCGCGACAGTTTCAATTTACGATAGTAAGCCTTCGGACGGCCTGTCAGCTGGCAGCGGTTGTGCAGGCGGGTCTCTGACGAATTCCGCGGCAGCTTTGCCAGTTTCAGGTTCGCCTTGAAGCGCTCTTCCATCGGGCGTTCGGCGTCGGCAGCGATTGCTTTAAGCTCAGCACGCTTGGTGGCATATTTCGCCACCAGCTTCTGACGCTTCTTTTCGCGCTCGACCATTGCTTTTTTAGCCATTTGATCTCTCCCTCTCGCGTCAGCTATTGAAGGGCATGTTGAAAGCTTTCAACAGCGCCTTTGCTTCCGCGTCGGTTTTCGCGGTGGTGCAGATGATCACATCCATGCCCCAGACTTCGTCGATCTGATCGAAGTTGATTTCCGGAAACACGATATGTTCCTTGATGCCCATGGCATAGTTGCCACGACCGTCAAATGACGTGCCTTTCACACCGCGGAAGTCGCGCACGCGCGGCAGGGCGATGGTGATCAGGCGGTCAAGGAATTCATACATGCGCGCACCACGCAGGGTGACCTTCACGCCCAGCGGCATTTCTTCACGAACACGGAACCCCGCGATCGAATTGCGCGCTTTGGTGATGACAGCCTTCTGGCCAGCAATCGCGGTCAGATCAGCCTGCGCCGATTTGATTTTCTTGCTGTCCTTGACGGCTTCGCCGATGCCCATATTCAGCACGATCTTATCGAGCTTGGGGATCTGCATGTCGTTCTTATAGCCGAATTCTTCTTTCAGCGCCGCGCGAATCTGGTCCTTGTAGACCGACTTCAGGCGGGGGGTATAGGTGGCTGCGTCAAGCATCAGATCGCCTCCCCGGTTGTTTTGGCGAAGCGCACTTTCTTGTCGTCTTCCATACGGAAGCCAACGCGTGTGGCCTTGCCGTTCCCATCAACCAGCGCCAGATTGGACAGATCAATCGGCATAGCTTGTGGCACACGGCCGCCCTGGCTGTTCTGGCTTTGCTTGGTGTGACGGATCGAAATGTTCAGCCCGTCAACCACGGCTTTGTTGTCCTGAGGCATGATACGGCTGATTTCGCCGGTCTTACCCTTGTCCTTGCCAGTAAGAATGACGACCTTGTCGCCTTTTTTCAGTTTCGCAGCCATCACAACACCTCCGGCGCGAGCGAGATGATCTTCATGAAGTTCTTCGCGCGCAACTCACGCACCACCGGCCCGAAAATACGGGTGCCGACCGGTTCGTTGTTGTTGTTCAGAATGACAGCAGCGTTGCGGTCAAAACGGATTGCGGTGCCGTCTTCGCGACGGACTTCTTTTGCGGTGCGCACGACGACAGCTTTACGCACGTCGCCTTTTTTCACGCGGCCCCGCGGGATGGCTTCCTTGACGGACACCACGATGATGTCGCCGACCGACGCATAGCGTCGTTTGGAACCGCCCAGAACCTTGATGCACTGCACCCGGCGTGCGCCGGAGTTGTCAGCTACATCCAGATTGGTCTGCATCTGGATCATTTGGTTGCTCCCGACCTTTGGGCATCTTGCCCAGGGTTTCGATAAGTCCGGAAAAGCGTGACCTTATGCCGAAGCTTCGGTCACAACCTCCCAGCGCTTGGTTTTCGAAATTGGCGCACATTCGCTGATGCGAACCGTATCACCAATCTTGAACTGGTTCAGCGGGTCGTGGGCACGGTATTTCTTCGTGCTACGAACCGTTTTCTTCATGACAGGGTGCGTGAAGCGGCGCTCTACCAGAACCGTTACGGTCTGATCGTTCTTGTCGCTTGTCACTTTGCCTTGCAGTATGCGTTTGGGCATGTGCCAGCTCCTTAATTCGCCGCCGCTTCGCGGGCTTTTTCGTTGAGGATGGTCGAAACGCGCGCAGCGTCACGACGGACCTTGCGGACACGTGCAGTGTTTTCCAACTGGTTCGTTGCCTTCTGGAAGCGCAGGTTAAACGCTTCCTTCTTCAGCGATACCAGTTCGTCACGCAGCTGGTCCGGCGTTTTCGAACGTAGTTCTTCGGCTTTCATGGCCATTTCCTTCAGTCAACAATCACCGGAGAGCCCCCTGTGACAGGGTCACCCTGATTCCCGGCGGAGGTGGATGAGCGTGCCGTATAGGCGTATAGCTAGCTCAATGCAATAGCCCGGCAGAAGGGATGTCGGAAATAACATGAATAGTTATCCGAAAATCCGCGTTTCGTGTTAAGCTATTATACCTAACTTAGTGATTATGGAGATCATCAATGAGCATAAAAACCAGTTTTGTTTTCGGAGTATCTTGTTGCTGCTTGTTTACTTTCACATCTGAATCTCAAGCGCTGACATGTGTAGCCACCGGCAGCGGAAAAGTTTACTGTGGTACTGTCATCATCCAAGAAGCAAAGCTGTGCAGCGATCCCACTGGAACAAAATGTGAAGGTCAAATCAAAGTGCAGGATTTAGCGGAAGCGCTATTGATGGCTGTCGAAGAGGCTGATGCTTCGGAGTAAGTTAAAAAACTGAATATTTTAAGAGAACGGGCGGGTTTTACCCCGCCCGAGCAGTATTACCAGTCCTCGCGAACCACAACGCGCGTCTTGATCGGCAGCTTCATTGCCGCCAGACGCAGTGCTTCACGGGCGATGGCGTCGTTCACGCCGTCGATTTCGAACATCACGCGGCCAGGTTTGACCTTCGCTGCCCAGAAATCCACCGACCCTTTACCTTTACCCATCCGTACTTCGGTTGGCTTTGAGGTGACGGGGACATCGGGGAAAATCCGGATCCAGACACGGCCCTGACGTTTCATGTGGCGCGTCATGGCACGCCGCGCTGCTTCGATCTGGCGCGCGGTAATGCGTTCTGGCTCAACAGCTTTCAGGCCATAGCTGCCAAAGTTCAGGTCAAACCCGCCCTTTGCGTCGCCTTTGATGCGGCCCTTGTGCTGTTTGCGGAACTTGGTCCGTTTCGGTTGCAACATGGTGTCTCTCCTTCAGTCGGATCAGCGACGCGGGCGCTGTGCGCCGCCGCTGTCCTGAAGTTCCTGATGCCGGCGGTCACGGGCCTGCGGATCATGTTCCATGATCTCACCCTTGAAGATCCAGACCTTCACACCGATGATGCCATAAGCCGTGTGGGCTTCGGAATGCGCGTGGTCAATATCTGCACGCAGCGTATGCAGCGGCACGCGCCCTTCGCGGTACCACTCCGTCCGCGCAATCTCGGCACCGCCAAGACGACCCGCCAGGTTCACACGGATACCCAGGGCACCCATGCGCATTGCGTTCTGCACGGACCGTTTCATCGCACGGCGGAAGCTGACACGACGCTCCAGCTGCTGGCAGATGCTTTCTGCCACCAATTGTGCATCCAGTTCCGGCTTGCGGATTTCAACGATGTTCAGATGCAGATCTGACGATGTCAGATTGGCAAGCTTCTTGCGCAGCGTTTCAATATCGGCGCCTTTTTTGCCGATAATGACGCCGGGACGTGCAGTGTGAATCGTCACGCGGCATTTCTTATGCGGACGTTCAATAATCACGCGGCTGATGCCTGCTGCCTTGCATTCATCCTTGATGAAATCACGGATCCGGAGATCCTCCAGCAACAGATCGCCGTAATCCTTGCTTTCAGCGAACCAACGGCTGTCCCAGGTGCGGTTCACCTGAAGGCGCATACCGATCGGATTAACCTTCTGACCCATTATGCTTGCTCCTCGACCTGGCGAACCGTGATGGTCAGCTCTGAAAACGGCTTCATGATCTTGCCAAAGCGGCCCCGTGCGCGCGGGCGACCGCGTTTCATCACAAGGTTCTTGCCGACCCAGGCTTCCGCAACGACGAGTTCATCGACGTCCAGACCGTGATTGTTTTCAGCGTTGGCAATCGCCGACTGAAGACATTTCTTGACGTCAGCAGCGATACGCTTCTTGGAGAAGGTCAGATCGCTCAGTGCCTTGTCAACCGCCTTACCGCGGATCATTGCCGCAACAAGGTTCAGCTTCTGCGGCGAGGTGCGCAGCATGCGCGCCTTGGCCATGGCCTCGTTTTCGGCCACGCGGCGCGGATTTTTCTCTTTACCCATGGCTTACTTCCGTTTCGCTTTTTTGTCGGCCGCATGCCCGTAATAGGTACGGGTCGGTGAATATTCACCGAACTTCTGGCCGATCATGTCCTCGGTCACATTCACGGGAATGTGCTTCTTGCCGTTATATACACCAAAAGTCAGCCCGACGAACTGGGGCAGAATGGTGGAACGGCGGGACCAGATCTTGATAACTTCATTGCGACCCGATTCGCGCGACTTCTCGGCCTTTTTCAAGACGTAAGCATCGACGAAAGGGCCCTTCCAAACTGAACGTGCCATGGATTAGCGACCCTTCTTCTTCGCGTGACGTGACCGCAGAATATACTTGTCGGTCTGCTTGTTGGAGCGCGTCTTGCGACCCTTGGTGTCCTTACCCCAGGGCGTAACCGGCGTGCGGCCCCCTGAAGTGCGCCCTTCACCACCACCATGCGGGTGATCGATCGGGTTCATGGCAACACCACGCACCGACGGACGCTTGCCCTGATGACGGGTGCGACCGGCCTTGCCGAAATTCTGGTTCGAATTGTCAGGGTTCGACACGGCACCAACCGTGGCAAAGCATTCCTGACGCACCAGACGCAGCTCACCCGACGACAGACGGATCTGCGCGTAGCCGCCATCACGGCCGACGAACTGTGCATAGGTGCCCGCAGCGCGTGCGATCTGGCCGCCCTTGCCCGGCTTCATTTCGATGTTGTGAACGATCGTACCAATGGGCATGCCCGAAAACGGCATTGCGTTGCCCGGCTTGATGTCGGCCTTCGCGGATGCGATCACCTTGTCACCAATCGCCAGACGTTGCGGTGCCAGGATATATGCCTGCTCGCCATCGTCATATTTGATCAGCGCAATAAAGGCAGTGCGGTTGGGATCGTATTCAATCCGTTCAACAACAGCCGGAACGTCAAGCTTGTTACGCTTGAAATCCACGATACGATAAAGACGCTTTGCGCCACCGCCAATGCGGCGTGCAGTGATCCGTCCGGTGTTGTTCCGACCGCCCGATTTCGTCAGACCCTCAGTAAGGGATTTGACAGGGCGACCTTTCCAAAGCTCCGAACGGTCGATCAGAACCAGCCCACGCTGGCCCGGCGTCGTCGGCTTATACGACTTGAGTGCCATGCTTTCTGTCTTCCGTCAGCTCTGGACCAAAAAGGTCCGGTTTCAGTCAGTCTGGCGCAAGCTTAGCGCCAAATAACCAGCGGCCCCGATTGCGCCGGGGCCGCTGAGTCGTTCAGTCCTTTATCAAAGGCCAGTCGAAACGTCGATAGCATTTCCCTCTTCGAGGGTAACATATGCTTTCTTGACGTCCTTGCGCCGACCCGCGATGCCGCGGAAACGCTTGGTCTTACCTTTGGTGATCGTGGTGTTGACCGCCTTGACCTTCACACCAAAGATGGCCTCAACGGCATCCTTGATCTGGGGTTTGCTGGCATCAATGGCCACTTCGAACACCACGGCATTCGCTTCCGATGCCATGGTCGCTTTTTCAGTGATGACCGGCTTGCGGATCACGTCGTATTGGGTTGCTTTCACGCTCATGCCAGTCGAGCCTCCAGTGCTTCAAGGCCCGCACGGGTGATGACAAGCGTATCACGCCGCAGAATGTCATAAACATTCGCACCGATCGACGGCAGGACATCAACACCCTCAAGGTTGCGGGCGGCACGGGCAAAATTCTCATTCACCTCTGCGCCATCGATGATCAGGGCCTTTTTCCAGCCCATATCCTTGACAGCCTTGGCCAGAACCGCGGTCCTGGCATCGGCCATTTCGGTCGTGTCCAGAACCACCAGCTTGCCGCTACCAGCCTTCGCCGACAATGCCAGCTTCAGACCAAGTGCACGGATTTTCTTCGGCAGGTCGAACGCATGGCTGCGCGGGGTCGGGCCTTTGTACACACCACCCTTGCGGAAGATCGGCGCATTACGGTCACCGTGGCGTGCGCCGCCGGTGCCCTTCTGGCGATAGATCTTCTTGGTGGAATAGCTGGTTTCCGAACGGGTCTTTACCTTGTGGGTACCAGCCTGGGCTTTCGCCCGCTGCCAGCGCACCACACGGTGCAGGATGTCGGCGCGCGGCTCAAGGCCAAAGATGGCCTCATTGAGCTCGACCTCACCGGCAGTGCCTGCCTGCAGATTGACAACGTCGAGTTTCATCTCACTCGCCTTCCTTCTTATCGGCATCGATCGAAGCTTCGGCCTCTTGCAAAGCGGTTTCCTGCTCTGCGGCTTCTGCTTCCAGTGCGGCCTGACGTGCGGCTTCTTCCTCGGCGGCGGCGGCGGCGCTGGCTTCTTCAGCGGCCTTGCGTGCAGCATCGGCAGCCGATCTCAGCGCGGCGGGCAGAATCGCGTTCTCAGGGAAGGGCTTCTTCACCGCATCCTTGATCGTCACCCAGCCACCTTTTGAACCCGGCACAGCACCCTTGACCATGATCAGGCCGCGGTCACTGTCGGTTTTGACAACCTGCAGGTTCTGCGTGGTTACGCGCGCAGCACCCATATGCCCGGCCATTTTCTTGCCTTTGAACACCTTGCCAGGGTCCTGACACTGACCGGTGGAGCCGTGCGAACGGTGGCTGATCGACACACCGTGGCTGGCCCGCAGACCGCCAAAGTTGTGGCGCTTCATCGCACCTGCAAAACCTTTACCAATCGATGTGCCCGCGATGTCAACGAACTGACCTTCGAAATAATGATCGGCGGTGATTTCCTCACCGATTTCGATCAGATTCTCAGGGCTGACACGGAACTCAGCCAGTTTGCGCTTGGGCGCAACATTGGCTTTGGCGTAATGGCCACGCATCGGCGCGGACACACGCTTGGCTTTCGCGGCGCCAGCACCAAGCTGAACAGCCGTGTAGCCATCCTTGTCAGCAGTGCGTTGCGACACGACCTGCAAACCGTCGAGTTGAAGGACTGTGACGGGAATTTGCCGCCCGTCCTCCATGAACAACCGGGTCATCCCCAGTTTTTTTGCGATAACTCCAGAGCGCATTGTCCTGGCTCCTTACACTTTGATCTCGACATCCACCCCGGCAGCGAGATCGAGCTTCATCAGCGCGTCAACGGTCTGCGGGGTCGGATCGACGATGTCGAGCAAACGTTTATGAGTACGGATTTCCCATTGGTCGCGCGATTTCTTGTCGATATGCGGACCACGGAGAACCGTGAATTTTTCGATCTTGTTCGGCAGCGGGATGGGCCCGCGAACCGTTGCGCCCGTACGCTTGGCAGTATTGACGATTTCCTGTGTGCTGGCATCCAGAACACGGTAATCGAATGCCTTAAGCCGGATGCGGATATTCTGACCTTGCATTGTCTTGTCCTCGGCTGGGAGGGGCGCGGTCACCCGCGCACCCTGCCTGCGTTTCGATTACTCGATGATTTTCGCGACGACGCCGGCGCCGACGGTACGGCCGCCTTCGCGGATGGCGAAGCGCAGTTTTTCTTCCATGGCGATGGGCGCGATCAGTTCAACCACGAATTTCAGGTTGTCGCCCGGCATCACCATTTCCGTACCTTCGGGAAGCTGCACCATGCCGGTCACATCCGTCGTGCGGAAGTAGAATTGCGGACGGTAGTTCGCAAAGAACGGCGTGTGGCGGCCGCCTTCTTCCTTGGTCAGGATATAGGCTTCGGCTTCGAATTTGG